>NZ_BMYF01000004.1 GCF_014652135.1 Mongoliitalea lutea | reverse complement strand
GCAACCTACAATCCAGTGAACCGCCGTATACGAGACCCGTACGTACGGTGGTGTGAGAGGCGCACCTCGCTAACTTAACAGTTGGCGGGGCCGTCTACTCGATTAGCGAAAGTTTATCTTATCTCTTTACCCAGTTTTCTAGTTGGATTCCAGATATTCTTTCAAATTCCTTTTGATTTTCGGTCACCATGATCAGATCTTTATCCACTGCAGTACAACCGATTAATAGATCAAAATCGCTTATCATCAGTCCTATTGACCTTAATCGGGCTTTCTCTTTTCCATAAAGGTAAATGGCACTGAAAATAGGGAGGATCAGAACTTGATCGGTAAAAACTTCTATTAACTCAAGATTCTTCTTGGGATTAGTGCTGTTCTCGGCTCCAAATACCAGTTCAGCAAACGTAACTTCAGAAATAGCAAAATTTTCCGTTCCTAATTGCTGAAACTTTTCTATCATCCCAAACTTCCCTCTTAAAAAATGGATGCAGATATTTGTGTCTAAAAGATATTTCATTCGAAACCAAGATCTTCTGCTTTTTCAACTCTTGATTCTCTAATTTCTTTGATGATTTCATCAGAGTCTTTGTTGTCTTCCCATGCTCCAAAAAGAGTTTTCAAGTCAACTTTCTCTTCCTTTATTTCAAGAGATTCAGTCAATTTTATGATCAGCTTTTTCTTGGAAAGATTATCTAGACCTCGCAACATACCAAAATACTTTTCCAAAGTCTTATTATTTAAAGTAAGGTTTGCCATGTTTTTTTTCTTCAATTTACGGAATTAATGGATTGTTAGTCAAATGATTTGTAAAATTAAATTCCTAACTCTCTTTTCTTTTTCTTTATTAAGTACCCCATTTCACTTGTATCACTAGTAAATCCACCTGCATTTATAAATTGATTTTCAGTATTGAACCAATAGACTTTATTATCTCCTTTAACTTTCAATTTATACAAAGGAGGGTAAACAAACTGTATGAGAGAAAGGGATTCCACTTCCATCCAATTTATTTTTCTTTCGTTGTCACCATTTTTTATTGTTACACTTTGACCTCCTAATTTTACTATCAAAAATTTATCCTTAATAGCAATAAATATTAGAAAGCAAACTATTCCTATCATTCCAAAAACTAACGTGGTAACGATGCTTTGTTCCATTTTCTCACCATTTACCCAGAATAACTCCGGAAAGAACCAAGACAAAATGGACGTTATTAACATTATTATTCCTAAGCCTAGAAACAAGTATTTCAAAGTTTTGTTATATAAATTGTTGCTCTCCATGGTTTTTTTTAATTTTCGCTAACGTTTTGCTTTCCTTTATAGAGCAAAGCATTCCAATTTGGAATGATATCCGCTATTAATGGCGGATATTTCGGAATTATCTTTCCATCTACCCTCACTCAAGTCCAGTTTACACGATGTCTTGTTTTACTATAGTTCAAGTAAAACAGCACCTTTGGATAGCTTTCTAAATATATCTAATTCCTTCCAGTTTTAAAAACTTAATAGTTGTTTATTTTAAGCCCTGAGTATCCTAGTTGATATAGAATTTTAAGTGGAATTTGAAGCCACTGCTTACGTGTCCTTCTAAACAAAATGCCCTAATAGATATCAGAATCACAAGAATTTAAATCTAAAATCTACCTTCTAAAATCATAAATCTCCTACCCAAACAAGGTTCCTGTCTGCCCACCAAAGTCAGGCTTTAGTTTCAGATGATTGTAGGCTTTCTCCGTAGCCATTCTTCCCCGGGAGGTACGTTTCATGTAGCCTTCTTGAATTAAGAAGGGTTCGTAGACTTCTTCGATCGTTTCGGCTTCTTCCCCGCATGCGGTAGCAATAGTGCTTAAACCTACTGGACCTCCTTTGAATTTTTCGATAATCGTCAGGAGTATGCGGTTGTCCATTTCGTCCAAGCCATTTTCATCCACATCCAAGGCATCCAAAGCCATTTTAGAGATGTCTATGGTTATTTTTCCATTGCCTTTGACTTCTGCAAAATCACGCGTTCTCCTAAGCAACATATTGGCAATACGGGGTGTACCGCGGCTTCTCCGGGCAATTTCATAAGCAGCTACATCATCAATAGGTGTTCCCAAAATCCCTGCCGAACGCCCTACGATATCGGTCAGTAATTTTGCATCATAGTATTCCAAGCGTGAATTGATCCCAAAGCGGGCACGTAGGGGAGAAGTCAATAGACCTGAGCGAGTGGTAGCACCGATGAGCGTAAATGGATTGAGAGAAATCTGAACCGAACGCGCATTTGGTCCCGAATCCAGCATGATGTCAATCCGGTAATCCTCCATTGCAGAGTAGAGATATTCCTCCACAATGGGGTTAAGCCTATGTATTTCATCGATAAACAATACATCTCCAGGCTCTAAGTTGGTGAGCAAACCTGCTAAATCTGATGGCTTATCCAATACAGGACCGGAGGTGATCTTAATGCCTGCATCCAATTCATTGGCTATGATATTACTCAGGGTGGTTTTACCTAAACCTGGAGGTCCATGCAGAAGTACATGGTCAAGGGGCTCATTACGCTTTTTCGCAGCGGTAACAAAAATTTTCAAATTTTCCACAATCTTAAACTGCCCTGTAAAGTCATCAAAGCTCAAAGGCCTTAAGGCTTTTTCATACTCTTTTTCCTGAGAACTCAGGTTGCTTTTATCTCCGCTTAGGTAATCTTCTCTCATATCTTGCCATTGAGTCAAACAAAGATACAAAATTAACGTGAGTGTAGGTGGCTTTCATTTATTGCATCTACAAAGCAGTTTTGTTGCATTTGTAAGGCAGCGAGGAAATTAAATTGGAAAATAAGCTTTAACTTTCGGAAAAATCACCTCAGTTATGAATAACAACGCCCAAAAGAATATCATTTATTCGATTATTCTCTTGCTTTTAGTCGTTATCGTCTATTTATATAGACAAAATAAAGAAGGTTCGGAAGATCTCGGAGCAATCACTACCGATGCTGTGGGGAGGATGGTCATTGATGGTCAGACTATGGGGACTTCTTACCGGGTGGTATATTTGGATCCAGAAGGTAGAAACTTTAAGCCGGCAGTGGACTCTTTATTGCTTGTATTCAATCAATCCCTGTCTACGTATATTTCAGATTCAGAAATCAGCCGATTCAATCAGTCGGATTCCTTGGTTTTTGAACTTCCATTTTTTTTACCTGTATTGGAATCTAGTAAGGAAGTTTTTGAATTGACCAATGGTGCATTTGATCCAACTGTAGGTCCTGTGGTCAATTTATGGGGTTTTGGCCCGGGGGGTCCACAATTGAAGGATTCTGTGAATATCAATGCTATACTTCCACGCATTGGTTTCGAAAAAATCACATTTGACCAACAGCAGGTGCGGAAACAAGTTCCTGGAATGTATTTGGATTTTTCAGCTATTGCAAAGGGCTATGGTGTGGACGTAGTAGCAGAGTATTTGGAGTCTAAGGGAATTGAAAACTTCCTAGTGGAGATTGGTGGAGAATTGGTTGCTCGTGGATTGAATGATAAAGGGGAATTATGGAAAGTGGGAATCAATAAGCCTGAAGAAATGGGTAGTGCCAGTGAATTATATTCAGTGGTTGCTTTAGATAATAAAGGTATGGCTACATCCGGAAATTACCGAAACTACTATGAGGTGGATGGACTGAAAATCTCCCATACTATTGACCCAAAAACAGGAAGACCTGTACGTCATGGGTTACTGAGTGCGACAGTATTGGCAGAAGATTGCATGACAGCTGATGCAATAGCAACTGCCTTGATGGTCATGGGTACAGAAAAAGCGATTGCTTTGCAAGAATCCCTGAGAAGTTTTGAAATTTTTTTAATCTTCAATGACGCGTCAGGCGAGTTAAATTCATTTTCAAGCGAGGGCCTCAAACCATATTTGTCATTTATTCATGAGTAATTGTGTTTCGTTGGTAGCCACTTCGGGTGGATTGATGAAGGATTGGTTTTCTTCTCCTTACTTTCAGATCTTATACAAAAACAGAGATACTACAGAAGCTCGGTATTTTATCAATAGATTGGATGATTACCTCCAATTTCCAAAAGATACCAAAGCAATGGACTTGGCCTGTGGTCGGGGGAGACACAGTGTTTCTTTGCATCAAAAAGGACTTGATGTGACAGGTATAGATTTTTCACCTTTGAGTATCTCTGAAGCAAAGCAATTTGAAAAACCCGGTCTTCGCTTTATAGAAGCTGACATGAGAACCTACTTAGAAGAAGAAAGCTATGATTACATCTTCAATATGTTTACAAGCTTTGGCTTCTTTGGCGATAATATGCAAAATCAGCAAGTGATAGATTGTGTTTATAAGAACCTAAAGGCTAATGGGATATTCTTACTAGATTATCTCAATGCTGATTTTATCTTGGATAATTTCATACCACAGGAACATAAGATTGTGGATGGGATCAGTTTTCATATCAACAGAGCAGTAAAAAAAGGACATATTATCAAGGATATACACTTTGAAGATCAGGGGAAATCATTCCATTTTCAAGAATCGGTGCAGTTGATTACCAGAGAGATGTTTGAGTATTTCTTTGAAAAAGCAGGCTTTATACAAAAAGATGTTTTTGGTGATTACTCTTTAAGGCCTTATGTCAAGCATCTGAGTGAGCGCATCATTTTTATTGTACAAAAACCAACTACACATGCTGACTAACTTTCTTCTATTGTTCTTTACGGCCATGGTGGCTGGGGGATTGGCTTATTTTATACCAAGTTGGGAGGAGCGATATTTCAAGTTGGTCTTGGTTTTTGCAGGCTCTTATCTATTTGCTATTACCGTATTACATATTTTACCTGATCTGTTTTTAGATGCTCCCAATCCGAGTTGGATGGGCTTTTATATTTTGATCGGGTTCTTACTGCAGCAAGTATTGGCTTTATTTTCTACAGGTGTGGAGCATGGCCATATTCATCATCCAAGTCATGCCCATCAACATGGGGTGCAGATGGGTGTATGGACGTTGATGATAGGCTTATTCGTACACGCTTTCTTAGAAGGCACCTTACTTTCACATGAAGGGGTGCTAGTGGAGCATTTGCACGATCATAGCCATGATGGTCACGATCATAGTCATGGGCATCACCATCATCATGGCCATAACAATTTGTTGTTGGGGATTTTGTTACATAAAGGACCTGAAGCCTTCGCTTTGGTGGCTGTATTGACCACAGCTATGAAAAAAAGATGGGTATTTGTATTGCTCACGATATTTGCCCTAGCTTCTCCAGCAGGGATGATGCTTAGCAACTTCTTATATGAGGCAGATATCTTAGGTAGAAATGGCCTGAATATATTCTATGGAATAGTTGCTGGTGGCTTTTTACATATCTCCACCACGATCTTCTTTGAAAGCAGCCCTGACCATAAGTTCTACTTAAACAAGGTTTTGGTGAGCATTTTAGCCTTTACCTTGGCAGTAATTCTCGAATTGTTTTTGTAGATTTAAATTCCGATTTCAGTTCACATATCCATAGATAATTTTGATTTTACTTTTTGAATTTCAGCGAAAATCTATATCTTGCTAATAAATTATAGTTTCGCTAATTTAGTATATCAAACCCAAAATAGTCCTATGGAAAAGCCTACTTGTCCCAAATGTGAGCAGGAAAAAGTTGTCAAAAGTGGCGTTGTTGGTGGAAGACAGCGTTTCAAATGTAAAAAATGCGGTTACCATTTTACAGTCAACAAGCTCGGAAAAGCCATCGATAAGTACTATGTAGTCAAAGCTTTGCAGCTATATATCGAAGGTATTTCTTATCGTGAAATCGAAAGAATATTAGGTGTCAGCCATGTTTCGGTCATGAATTGGGTGAAACAATACAAAATCAAAGCCCCTGAAAGTTACGATTATCGTCCTACCTATCGGGTACTCAATCACACCGAATTGGTAAAATATATGGCTCAGAAAGAGAATTTGACTGATACGGGTATGTTGATCACCGAGTTGGGGGATAAGTTTATGATTATCAAATGGGAGCGATTTAAAAACCGATAATCCAAATAATCTTTTGTTCGCTATAGTAAATTTACAAAAAACTATCACCATTTTTCATTTTGGGTAGCATCTTATCAATTTAGGATTCACTTGTTGGTCGGGCCCGGCTGCAATCAGTCAACATCAACAAAACCCAAAATACTATGCACACCTCTATCAAATGGTTGCTGGGTGTATTCATGGGAATCATCTTTCTTCAACCAGCAGTAGCGCAGGACTCTCTTGCCAACTTCCGTGCTGCAAAAGATGATATCACAGATCACTCTTATAAACCACTGACGCTCAATTTAACGGATGATGGATCGAAGTACATTCGGTTCATCGTATGGAATCAAATGTGGGCAAGGGTTACTGAAAATAACCCAGGAACTCTCGGAGTAGATGGAGCTCCTAGAAGAAGTACTGCTGATATAGGCATCAGACGAGCACGTTTTTTGGCCTATGCGCAGATTTCCCCAAGATTCATGGTTTTGACCCATTGGGGGATCAACAATCAAACCTTTACGAATGGGGGCGTTCCGGGAGGAGGAGCTACTGGTAATCCAGGCAACATTCCAGTAACTGTTAATCCAGAAACTGGCGTTGGAGCTGCTGCAGGAATGTCTGCCAAAAAACCTCAATTATTCTTCCATGATATATGGACGGAATTTAAAGTTACCAATGAACTCTATGTTGGTATGGGACTTCATTACTGGAATGGTATTTCCCGAATGACCAGTCACAGTACGTTAAACTTTTTAGCAGTAGATGCACCAATTTTCAACTGGCCGCTCATCGAATTGACTGATCAATTTGCCCGTCAGTTTGGTTTTTATGCCAAAGGACAAGTTGGTAAGTGGGATTACCGAGCTGCACTGAATAAGCCATTCTCTGTCGGCGCAGGAGGTAGATTCGATGAAAGTACCCAAAGACCAATTGCCGCTAATGTGGTGAATGATAATTGGGCTACCCAAGGCTATCTTGCCTATCAGTTTTTGGAAACTGAGAATAACAAGCTCCCTTTCTTTGTTGGGTCTTATTTAGGGACAAAATCAGTATTTAACGTAGGAGCGGGATGGCATCATCATAAAGGTGCTACCAATTCCAGAAATGCAAATGGAGCTGTAGAAACTCATGACATGTTGTTGTTAGGGTTTGATACCTTTTTGGACCTTCCTTTAAACAAGGCAA
Organism: Mongoliitalea lutea; assembly: GCF_014652135.1. GTDB lineage: Bacteria > Bacteroidota > Bacteroidia > Cytophagales > Cyclobacteriaceae > Mongoliitalea > Mongoliitalea lutea. Next base: position 231,595 of record NZ_BMYF01000004.1, on the reverse strand, counting down.
AAGGCACAGCAATTACGAATTACAATGTTTTCTATAACTACGATTTCGGGCCAAATTACATGAGAAACGTTGGGATCATGAATGTAGGCTTTGGTGCGGGAACCACCCAAAATGGACCCGGAAATGCCCAGCCAACCATCGGTACAGGTCAAATATTTTACTCCCAAACAGGTATATTACTTCCTAGAGACCTACTCAATGGGAAAGGACGTTTACAGCCTTTTGGAGCTGTAACTCATAAGAACTTTGAGTTCTTCGAAGAAAGTTCTTGGCAATATGACCTGGGAGTCAATTACCTACTCAATGGTCATCACGCGAAAATCACCTTGCAATACGGACACCGTCCACTCTTTGAAAATTACAGAAGAGCTGGTGGTGCCGGTGAATTTATCTTACAAACCCACATCTTTCTATAATACTCATTACTATGTCAGACAACAAACAAAAAATGCAGGACTACTGGAAGAAGAATCTACGGACGCTTCTTATCCTTTTGGTCGTTTGGTTCACCGTTTCTTTTGGATTCGGAATTCTCTTGGTTGATCAGCTCAACACCATCAGGTTGGGAGGTTTTAAATTAGGCTTCTGGTTTGCGCAGCAAGGCTCCATTTATGCCTTCGTAGTATTGATTTTTGTCTATGTCTATAGAATGAATCAATTGGATAAAGAATTTGACGTAAACGAAGAATAACCCAAAAATCAACCAAACAAATGGATATTTTAACTTGGACATATATACTGGTAGGTGCATCATTTGCCCTCTATATAGGAATCGCCATCTACACAAGAGCAGGCTCTACAAAAGAATTTTACACAGCTGGTGGAGGCGTTTCTCCCCTTGCTAACGGAATGGCTACAGCGGCAGATTGGATGTCGGCAGCCTCTTTTATTTCCATGGCAGGGATCATTGCTTTCTCTGGTTATGATGGATCAGTTTACCTGATGGGATGGACAGGAGGCTATGTGTTATTGGCACTCTTACTTGCCCCCTATCTTCGGAAATTTGGAAAATTTACCGTTCCCGATTTCGTTGGTGATCGCTATTACTCCAATAAAGCTCGTGTTGTTGCCGTGATTTGTGCCTTGTTCATTTCTTTCACGTACGTGGCTGGACAAATGAGAGGTGTTGGTATTGTCTTCTCTAGATACCTGGAAGTAGACATCAATACAGGTGTAATCATCGGGATGTGTATCGTGTTTTTCTACGCTGTATTAGGTGGGATGAAAGGAATAACCTACACGCAAGTAGCTCAATATTGTGTGCTGATCTTTGCTTACATGGTTCCTGCAATTTTTATATCCATGCAATTGACAGGCACTCCCATTCCACAATTGGGCTTGGGTGGTGTAGTTGCTGATGGAACTCCACTATTGGATAAATTGGATGGTGTATTGACCGATCTTGGTTTTGCAGCCTATACTTCCGGTAGAAAAGGAATGATCGATATATTCGCAATTACCTTGGCATTAATGGTCGGTACTGCTGGTCTTCCTCACGTTATCGTTCGATTCTTTACTGTGCCTCGCGTGAAAGATGCACGTTTGTCAGCAGGTTACGCCTTGATTTTCATTGCTATCCTGTATACAACTGCACCTGCTGTAGCTGCCTTTGGTATCTACAATGCAATTGAAACAGTTGCAGATAAGCCTGTGGATGATTTACCAGCTTGGGTAGGAAATTGGCAAAAAACCAATTTGATTTCAGTAGATGATAAAAATGGAGATGGAATTGTGCAGTATTCAGCAAATGCAGCAACCAATGAATTGAAAATTGATAAAGATATCATGGTATTGGCGAGCTCCGAAATTGCTAATCTGCCAAACTGGGTGATTGGTCTAGTTGCCGCCGGTGGTATGGCTGCGGCGCTTTCTACTGCTGCTGGTCTATTATTGGTTATTTCTACATCTGTTTCAAGAGACCTGTTCAGAACATTCAAGCCTGATATGACAGAGAAAAGAGAATTGTTGATCGCTAGATTTTCAGCGGCTGGTGCAGTATTGATGGCAGGTTATTTCGGTGTAAACCCTCCAGGTTTTGTGGCCGAAGTGGTAGCCTTTGCCTTTGGATTGGCAGCAGCTTCCTTCTTCCCTGTAATTATTATGGGAATTTTCTCTAGTAGAATGAATAAAGAAGGTGCGATTGCAGGTATGATTTCTGGATTGGTGTTTACGATTGCCTATATCAGCTACTTCAAATTTATCAGCCCTGAGTTAAATTCAGTTGAAAATTGGTGGTTTGGTATTTCCCCAGAAGGAATTGGTTCATTGGGTATGGTGGTGAATTTTGTGGTCACTTTTGTCGTGTCTAAAGTTACGCCTGCTCCACCTCAAAAAGTTCAGGATATGATCCAGGAAATCAGAATTCCGAGAGGTGCTGGCGCCGCTCATGATCATTAAAGCTAATGAAAGTACTCAGATTTATTCCTTCTTAAAGTAAGGCATTAAAGTTGGGTTCATTTCGGTAAATTAACCTTTGTGCCTTCGCGTCTTTGTGGCAAAACTGCTCCAAGGAAGCCAAGGCACAAAGAATTTCAATAGGTATCAGATTAGCAGACTGTGAATCTTTTCTTTTAATCTGATGGCAAAAAGTGTATCTTAAAGGTTTGAGAAAACTATATGAAGTCAACCAATAAAGTACAATTACTTTGGAGCGTATTTATCCTCGGGATTTTCTTGTTGAATTACCCGGTGATGAAGCTTTATAACATTCAGTCAAGCATGGGTGGTGTTCCGCTTTTATACGCCATGGTGTTTGGTATTTGGTTGTTTCTAATCTTTTTAACCTATGTTGTAATCCGTAAATCAACCAAGGAAGATAAAGGTGCTCAGTAATGGAATTATCATAGCGTTTACCTTTGGCTATTTGGCATTATTGTTTGCCATAGCTTGGTTTTCGGAGCGCTCTTCCGAACGAGGGAAAAGCTATGCCTCTAATCCTTATGTCTATGCCTTATCCTTAGCGGTTTATTGTACTGCATGGACTTATTATGGATCGGTTGGATATGCAGCAACCAATGGATTGGAGTTTTTGACAATTTACATTGGCCCTAGTTTAATTGCTCCTTTATGGTGGCTCGTCATGCGGAAAATGATCCGTGTCAGCAAAGTACAGCGAATCTCTTCGATCGCTGATTTTATTTCTTCCCGCTACGGGAAAAGCGTTAGCCTTGGTGGTATTGTGACTGTTTTCTGTCTGTTGGGAATTCTCCCCTACATTTCCATTCAAATCAAAGCTATCGCATCTTCATTTGAAATTTTGGCAACCGGAGACTTCCGGATGAATGCCAATTTGCTTCCTTTTTATGCAGATACCGCCTTTTATCTAGCCTTAGGCTTAGCCTTGTTTACCATTTTATTTGGTACTCGTGATGTGGAAGCAACGGCCCGTCACGACGGATTAGTGACGGCTATTGCCTTTGAATCTATTTTCAAGTTACTGGCATTTTTAGTAGTTGGGGTATTTGTTACCTATTTGGTATATGATGGATTTGAGGATATTTTCAATCAGGCTTCTCTGAGAGGCTTAGATCATTTGTTTGTCTTTAGTGACGAAGTAGCCTCTACCGATTGGTTTTGGATGAGTATTTTATCTATGATGGCTGTGCTGTTTTTGCCGAGACAGTTTCAGGTGTCTGTGGTGGAAAATCACGATGAAAAACATCTAGATAAAGCCATGTGGCTCTTTCCATTGTACCTGTTGATTATCAATATCTTTGTATTGCCCATAGCTTTGGGTGGCTTGGTGCATTTTGAGGGTGAAGCAGTTGATGCGGATACATTTGTATTGGCTTTGCCCATTACCTACGATCAGGGTTGGTTGGCCCTTGGGGTATATTTAGGAGGTTTTTCGGCTGCAACAGGTATGATCATCGTTTCCACCATTGCATTAAGTATGATGGTCAGCAATAATCTTGTGCTTCCGGTTATTTTATCTAACGAAAAATTGAAAACCAACTACCAACAGCGCCTTGGTGATACGGTTATTTGGATACGAAGAATCACGATTTTTCTGATTGTACTGGCTGCCTATTGGTATTATAAAGAAGTTTCGGGTAGGTTCTCTATTGTGTCCATTGGATTGATTTCATTTGTTGCCACAGCGCAGTTTTCCCCAGCAATTATTGGAGGCTTGTTTTGGAAAAGGGGCTCTAAAATCGGCGCAACTGTTGGAATTATTTCTGGTTTTCTTGTTTGGTTTTTCACTTTGGTCACACCGACAATGGTTACTGCGGGGTATTTAACGCCTACATTTTTGACAGAGGGTCTATGGGGAATCAGTGCGCTGAAGCCTTATTCACTTTTGGGAATGGAAGGGATGTCACCCATTTCACATGGACTTTTCTTTAGTTTGACAGTCAATAGTTTTGCGTATGTCTTTTTATCCCTCTTACTCCCACAGTCCTCCAAAGAACATAATCAGGCAGTGGTGTTTGTAGATATTTTCAAATACAGTACTACTTTGGATAGTTCTATTATTTGGAAAGGGCAAGCATATTTGCCGGATTTGAAGGCATTACTCGTGAACTTTTTAGGTCAAGCTAAGACAGATGAAGCCTTACAAGAATTTGAAGAATTAACTGGTAGCTCCCTAGAGATCAAAGGAACGGTTAATTCAGAATTGGTCAATTATTCGGAACGGTTACTTTCAGGAGTAATCGGTACAGCTTCGGCGAGAATAATGGTGGCCTCTGTGGTGAAAGAAGAAGAAATCAGCATGGAAGAGGTGTTGGGGATCTTGAGAGAAACCCAAGAGTTGAAGTTTTTGAATTTGCAGCTAAAGCAGAAAAGTAAGGAGCTTACCAAAGCCTCCAATAAACTGCAAAAGTTAAATGAAACACTACGCTTAAATGACATGCTGAAGGATGAATTTATTTCCACGGTCACTCATGAGATGAAAACCCCATTGACCTCTATCAGGGCTTTTTCTGAAATCTTATTGGACGAAGATCTTCCAGAAGAAGATAAAAAGAAGTTTTTGGACATCATCATTCAGGAGACTGGTCGTATGACGCGGTTGATTGATCAAGTATTGGATTTAGAACGTTTTGATTCTGGCAGACAAAAGCTGAATTTAGAACCAACAGATATCAAAATTCTCCTGCTTCAAGCCTGCGATAGTTTGCTTCAAGTTTTTAAAGAGAAAAACATTGAGTTCAAAATGGGCTTACAATTTGATACTTTGGAGCTTACCGTAGATGAAGATCGCATCAAACAGGTAGTCTTGAACTTACTTTCCAATGCCAGCAAATTTGCAAAGAGTGTCACGATGATTACAGCAAAAGTCGAAGAAGGCAACTTATTGGTAGAAGTGCTCGATGATGGTAAGGGGGTACCCGTTGAGGAAGTTCCTTACATCTTTGATAAGTTTTTCCAAGCAAAAAATCAGACATCGAAAAAACCGATTGGTAGTGGACTAGGATTGGCCATTTCCAAAAAAATAATAGAATATCACGGAGGCATTATTGGTGTGGAAAGAAGGAATGGTTTGACATGTTTCCATTTTTCTTTACCAATACTCCAAGTAACACAGGTACAACCCGAAACCCAACAAATGTATGAGTAATATACTGATTGTAGACGATGAGCCAAATATCTTACTTTCCTTGGAGTTTCTCTTCAAAAAGGAAGGCTACAAGGTATTTATAGCCCGAGATGGGGAAGAGGCATTGGGAATAATTGAAGATAAAGTTCCAGCCCTGATTATCCTAGACATTATGATGCCTAAGGTGGATGGATATGAGGTTTGTAAGCATGTCAAATCTGAATATCCGAATATGAAGGTGATCTTCCTGACTGCCAAAAGTAAGCAGCAAGACGTGCAAAAAGGCTTAAATCTCGGTGCAGACATGTATCTCACCAAACCCTTTTCTACCAAAGATTTGGTAACAAAGGTCAAAACACTTCTGAATTAAACAATTTCAATAACCAAAATACAAGACTATTATGAGCGATAGAATCCACACGCTGAGCGGATATTTTTACGAGTATCAAAAATCAGTTACCGAGCCTGAAAACTTCTGGGCGAGGATCGCAGATTCCTTCCATTGGAAAAAGAGATGGGACAAAGTTGTCAAGTGGAACTTTGAAGAACCTAATGTGCAGTGGTTTGTCAACGCCAAGCTAAATATCACAGAAAATATTTTCGAAAAAAATCTCTTTGCATACGGGGACCGTACTGCCATCATTTGGGAGCCAAGTGAGCCAGGAGAAGATAGTCGAAGCATCAGCTATCAAGAACTCTATGAGCAGGTTTGTCAGTTTGCAAACGTATTACTTTCCAAAGGTATTCAGAAGGGAGACCGTGTCATTATTTATATGCCGATGATTCCTGAGGCAGCTGTCGCTATGTTGGCTTGTGCGCGAATTGGGGCGATTCACTCCATCGTATTTGCTGGATTTTCGGCTACTGCTTTGGCAGATAGAATTAATGACTGCCAAGCAAAGGCGATTCTGACCACAGATGGTAATTTTAGAGGCAATAAAAAAATCGCCGTGAAAGCTTTAGTAGATGAAGCTCTGGAAAAGTCTTCTGTGGAATCTGTGATCGTGTACAAGCGAACAGGTCAAGATATTCAAATGCAAGAGGGTAGGGATTTTTGGTGGCATGAGGTTACTGAGGGTGTATCTACGAGCAATAAAGCGGAAACTATGGATTCTGAAGACCCGTTGTTTATCCTTTACACCTCAGGCTCGACTGGCAAACCAAAAGGAGTAGTACATACCACAGGTGGATATATGGTTTATACCAAATATTCCTTTGAAAATGTTTTCCAGTATTCTCCTGGAGATGTTTACTGGTGTACAGCGGATATTGGATGGATTACAGGTCACTCGTACATTGTGTACGGACCATTATTGGCAGGAGCTACTACTTTGATGTTTGAGGGAGTGCCAACCTACCCTGATCCAGGAAGATTCTGGGCCGTAATTGATAAGCATCAGGTCAACCAATTCTACACAGCCCCTACGGCGATCCGTGCGTTACAAGCCTATGGTACAGAGCCTTTGGAACCATACAAATTGGATTCATTAAAAGTATTGGGTTCTGTGGGTGAGCCAATCAATGAGGAAGCTTGGAAATGGTACTACACACACGTTGGAAAGTCCCATTGCCCAATTGTAGATACTTGGTGGCAGACAGAAACAGGTGGTATTTTGGTTTCTCCAATTGCGGGGATCACGCCTACGAAGCCAGCTTTTGCGACCTTACCACTTCCTGGAATCCAGTTAGCAATTTTAGATCCCGAGGGAAATGAACTGACGGGTAATTCTGTGGAGGGGAATCTATGCGTGAAATTCCCTTGGCCATCCATGATCCGTACTACTTGGGGTGATCATGAGCGATGCAAGCAAACCTATTTCTCTACGTATAAAGGCATGTACTTTACAGGTGATGGAGTGAAGCGGGACCACGATGGTTATTACAGAATATTGGGTCGTGTGGACGATGTTATCAACGTATCCGGTCACCGAATGGGTACTGCTGAGGTGGAAAATGCTATCAACGAACACCCATTGGTCATCGAATCTGCAGTAGTGGGTTACCCACACGAAATCAAAGGTCAAGGAATCTATGCTTACGTCATTTGTGATACTACTAACCGTACAGAAGATAATTTGATCAGCGAGATCAAAGATATGGTTGCCAAAATCATCGGTCCTATTGCCAAGCCAGATAAGTTACAAATCGTCCCAGGACTACCAAAAACCCGCTCAGGCAAGATTATGCGTAGAATCCTACGGAAAGTAGCAGAAGGTGACACGAGTAATCTGGGAGATACCTCAACACTATTAGATCCTGAAGTAGTAAATCAGATTATTGCTGGGAAAAAGTAGTCGAAAGGAGGAAGGATGAGGGATGAAGACAATGAGAGATTTTGTGGGGTAGAGATTGATATATTCTGACGCGATATAAGTTGATATATGCCTAGCAGCGATATATTTGTGGCGTGTAAAGAGTCAATTATTCTAAAAAAATGTCAAGTATTTTCAGGACGAGACAAGAGAAACCTGAAGCAAGAATCAAGACAGGGGCGAATATGGGCCCCTGTCCATCTCTATTTCAAACTTCTTGTGGGCTTTCCACACTAATCACTAAAGTGTACCAAGTACCAAGTACTAAGAACCAAGTAGGGATGCTGTTGAAAGAAGTGAGATGCTAGGCATTAGACTATAGACTCGAGGCGTATAGGGAACAATCGATTTTCCTACATAAAATAGAATGACTGTTCATTGTTTATTTGGAGAGCTGTTCGAGATTTACAATCTCGGACAAGAGATAAGGAGGATTTGTAATCCTCTAGGGGGATCGAATTAATGAGAGGGAAAATTTCGAATGATGAATATCGAATGCCGAATGATGAACTTTCGACTAACCCTAACTCTTAATTTAGATAAAAAATAGAATAATCGTATTTCAACCACAATCGAGCCGTTGACAGTCGACAGTTGACCGTTGACCTCCCAGTGCTAGCTTCTACTTTGCTGAGCCACTTAAAACTCAATCAACCAATCACTAATCACAAGTATTCATTACCAATGAGCAACGTCATTGTCAATCGGGTTAAAGAGTTTCTGAAGCGATTTCCGCCATTTTCGTTTTTGACGGAGGAGGCTTTGGCGGAGGTTTCGCAGGGGGTGGTGATTCGGTATTTTGGGAAAGATGAGTTATTGTTTTCCAAAGGAGATCCTGCACAGCCTTATTTCTTTATTCTAAAAGAAGGCTCGATTTCCTTGATCGATTATGTTGATCAGGAGGAAAAGGTTGTTGAGGTATGTGATGAAGGAGATGTTTTTGGAGTATTGGCATTACTCGGTAAAAGACCCTACCGATTGACTGCCAAAACCTTAGAGGATTCGCTACTTTATGCGATTCCTGTGGCAGTTTTTGAGAAAATCCTGAATGAAAATAATCGTGTGGCTCTTTATTTTGCAGCAGGCTTTGCTTCAGGACAGGTAGTCGTGCGAACAGATCTTTCGCAGTCCCAAAAAGCACGAACGGAATTTTCGGAACTTTCTAAGGATAATGGTTTGCTGATCTTCACGGGGCAATCAGACTTAAATTTCTCCAAAGATGTACTGACCTGTGGACCGGAATTAACCATTCAGCAAGCAGCAAGAAAAATGGCCGACGCTGGAGTAGGTTCAATTGTGATAGCCAATGAATCCAAGCATCCTTTGGGAATCATCACAGATAAAGATCTGAGAAACCGTCTAATCGCTACAGGTAAAAGTTATGATACACCTGTTACGGAATTGATGACTTCTCCAGTATTGACCAAAAAGCAGGATGCCCTATTCTCGGAACTGTATCTGACCATGATCAAATTCCGCTTGCATCATTTGATCTTTACAGAAGATGGGTCGGATAAGAGTCCAGTGGTCGGGATCTTGTCGGATCATGATATTTTATTGTCACAAGGAAATAGTCCGGCAGTCCTGATTCATGCCCTGATGAATACTTGGGAGATTGCCGAAATGGGGAAACTGAGAGACCGAGCAGAAAAGTTGCTATTCTATTACTTGGAAAATGAGGTTTCCATGGACTTTGTGGCCAATATCATCACAGAGATCAACGATATCATCATTCAACGCATCATTCAGCTAACACAGCGTAAACTTTCAGATGAATATCCAGGGATGGATCAAGTGAAATTTTGTTTTCTTTCCTTAGGTAGTGAGGGTAGGGAGGAGCAATTGCTGCGAACAGATTTGGATAATGCTATTGTATTTGAAGACGTTCCTCAGGAAAAATTGGCCCATACGCAAGCCTATTTCCTGCGTCTAGGTGAAGAGGTAGTCGAAGGATTACTTAATTGTGGCTTTCACGCCTGCCCTGCGGAAATGATGGCCAATAATATCCAATGGTGTCAGCCATTGACCCAATGGAAAAAGTATTTCTCAGATTGGATACTTACACCAAGTCAAAAAGCCGTATTGCATGCGACAATCTTTTTTGATTTTCGGCCTATCTACGGAACGAAAGCTTTGGCCGAAGAAATGAGTCAGCACATCTACCAGGAAATCGGTGACAAAAAGATATTCCTAAATTTTCTAGCTAAAAATGCCTTATTGAATCCACCCCCTCTGGGATTCTTTCGCAACTTTATCGTGGAGAAATCAGGGGAACAAAAGGATAAGTTTGATATCAAGTTGCGGGCGATGATGCCCTTGACAGATATTGCTCGACTCTTAGTTTTGAGCCATCGGGTGATAGGGGTGAATAATACCTATAAGCGATTTGAAAAACTCATAGAGTTAGAACCTAACCACACGGAGTTGATGCAGGAAGCGGGGAAGGCTTATGAGATACTGATGCGCATGCGGGCCATTGAGGGATTGAAAAATAATAGTTCAGGCCGTTACATCAGTCCCGATGCCTTAGGCAAATTGCAACGTCAATTATTGAAAAACACCTTTTCACCTATCGATGAGTTACAGAAAGTTATTCGGGTGAGGTTTCAAACAGACTTTTTTACAGGATAATTATGGGGTTCTTTGATTTTTTATTTTCACCACCAGGTAAAAAAGCTGAATTTGTGTTGGCCTATGAAGCTGCCTTTGGCAACAAGATTCCTGCTTCTCGTGGATTGGGTTTATTACCTTTTGTAATTTTGGATACAGAGACTACAGGCCTGTCACCTAAAAGCGACTACATTCTTTCTTTTGGAGCGGTCAAGCTGAAAGGTTTTCAGTTGAGCATGGAAGATGCTATGGAATGTTATCTTCAAACCCCTAGGAGAAGCAGAGAGGCCATAGAAGTGCACGAGATTTTGAGGCCTGAGGAGTTGATAACTTTGGAAGACTTTGCCGAACGATTTTTATCCTACATTGGTAGCAGCATCATCGTAGGCCATCATGTTGGTTTTGATTTGGAAATGCTGACTAAAGCCCTTAAGCCTTTTGGTTTTCGCAAATTTTTAAACCCGGTTTTGGATACCCACAGTTTGGCTGTAAGATTGGAAAAAGGTCCCCACTATGATAGCAGTATGGGTAAACCAGGAGAATATTCTTTGGACAGTCTTTGCGAAAGGTATCAGATCTGCCTTGACGATCGACACACTGCTTCCGGTGATGCCTTTTTGACTGCTCAGTTGTTGATGAAACTGTTGAAATTAGCTGATAAGAAGGGGATTAGTAGTTATGGTGAGTTGATTCGGTAAGGGGTTTCTCAGAAGAGGATTTTCTTGCGGAACATGTGGAATATGCGTTAATTTTATAAGAGTGTAAATGATACAAGAAAGCCAAACGCTGATACTATATATTCAATGTGCTTGATTACAGGTCATATAAAAGATTTCTTCCTATGCTATGCCTAGCCTGCTGGCCTGTAGAAGGTATGCATAATCAAGGGAAAATATTCATCAACAATCGTCTATTGGATACATTTTTGTAAATTTAGATAGATTGTAATCTATTTATTTTGTTATTTTTGTCAAAATAAGAGAATTTATGCCTGGATTTAATCTTATTCCTACAGAGAAAATTATTGAGCGCCTTCGGTATGAAAATCCATGGTGGCTCACCAAACAAATACCAGATATCTACAAAATAATGTCTAAACGCCTTTATTTTGATTTGTTTTTTCCTTTTGTGAAGGAAAAATCTATCAGAAGGGCTTTGGTTTTGATGGGCCCAAGACGTGTTGGGAAGACGGTGATGTTATTTCATAGTATTCAGCAGTTATTAGAGGAAAATATCCATCCACATAAAATTTTTTTTATTGGCATCGATAATCCAATCTATGTTCATTTGGATCTTGAAGACCTTTTGGCATTATGCAAAAAGTCACTTAACCTTGAAGATCTGAAAGACTGTTATGTTTTTTTTGACGAGATTCAATATTTGAAGGATTGGGAACGTCACTTGAAAGTTCTTGTAGATACTTACCCAGAAATCAAGTTCATAGTATCGGGTTCTGCCGCTGCGACTTTAAAATGGCATAGCACTGAAAGTGGAGCTGGAAGATTTACGGATTTTATGTTGCCTCCATTAACATTTCAAGAATACATTCATTTAAAAAAAATGGATCACTTAATTTTTGAGAGTAGTATTACTTATGGGGCTCAGTCAATTCCTTATTGTTTGACCTATGACGTGAAAGCTTTGAATAAGGAGTTTGTGAATTATTTGAACTTTGGAGGATATCCTGAAGTCGTACTTTCCGAAAAAATTCAAAGCGATATGGGAAGGTATGTTAAAAATGATATCGTAGATAAAGTACTTTTACGGGATTTGCCCAGTTTATATGGGATCAAAGATGTTCAGGAATTGAATCGATTCTTCACCTATATCGCGTACAATACAGGTAATGAGTTTTCATACGAAACGATGTCAAAGGAAAGCGGAATTCAAAAAGATACTTTAAAAAAGTATTTAGAATATCTTGAAGCAGCGTTTTTGATTAAGGTTTTAAATAAAGTAGATATTAATGCCAAGAGGTTAAAGAGGGTTACAAGTTTTAAAGTGTATCTAACTAACCCATCACTCCGAACAGCTTTATTTTCTCCTATAATAGAATCAGATGATGAAATGGGAAATATGGTTGAGACTGCCGTGCTATCTCAGTGGATGCATCGAGAGAAACTTGATTTAACCTATGCTAGATGGAAAGAAGGAAGAACTGAAGGAGAAGTAGATTTAGTATTGGTAGATGACAAAAGATATAAGCCAGTTTGGGGGGTTGAAATCAAATGGAGTAATCGGTATTTTGATAAACCTAGAGAATTGAAAAGTCTTATTCATTTCTGTAATTCTAATAAACTGGATAAAGCACTCGTAACCTCTATAGATCAACAAGGAGTAAAAGAAGTAGATAACCTCTTACTAACATTTGTACCAGCATCCCTGTATGCCTTCAACATTGGAGATATTACTTTAAAGATGAGGTCTGTTAGTTGAAATAAGTGTCTAGTTGGATTTCTATCGGTTGTATCATTACATACTACAAATAAGTATATCTATGAAAATTTCCGTAATCCTTACCCTTCTCCTCTTCACCTCATGTGTAGGCACCCGTGAATACCGTGTGCAGAGTTATCAGGTGATGCCCTTTAAGGTGGTAGATACTTCGGAGCGGGTGTATGTGGAGTTTGCTAGAGAGATGACTGAGAAGGAATTGACCACGATCAGCTCAATCGTACTAACTACATTGGAAGAGCGGGATTTTCATGAAGTACTGTGTAGCAGGTATGATCGCTCACGATTGACCATGGCTGGGATACATGATTTTTCGACCAAGCGTAATCATCAGCGATTGTTTTCCGAAGCAGGGATTCGCTATCTTTTGCGCGTAGAAACATGGGACAGGAGGCATTATGATTGGGAGTTTCCGGTAATGCAGTATGCCTATAATCCGGAGGAAGACAAAACCTATATTGTGCAAGGAGATTTAGGCCTGGAAAAGCAGTATTGGATTACCCTCAAATACACACTCTACGACTCCAAAATGGACCGTCAAGTGGCCGAACTCATCACCACCGCCTCCCATCCCCGAGGACGATTCCATAAGAAAGCTATAGAAAAAGACATCCAACAACTACTTGCTCTCTTCGATAATCAATTGAAGTAAAAAATGGATTTCAAGCCACTACTGCCATGATTTTACGCTACGAGTGCCAAGGGATTTATTTTAACAATATTTCAACCCTAATTCACTTTCTCTAACGTATAGATTTCTCCAACCCATCCAATATCCTAATATCTAATATCGATCAATATCCTAGACTATTTCAACCTCACTTCCATCTCTCCCTTCGTTCTCAAAAATACTTTCACATCCTCTGCTGTCACATAAATCCCTTCAATATCCAAATTGGGATTACGGACACGGAAGCTGGCAAAGTCAGTGTCAAAATAACCTTGTTGTTGCATCTCCCGACGGGTATCGCGAAGGAAATCGGATAATGGATAAGCTGCCATTTTCTTCACTTGACGTAAGATGCTTGGCTTTTTGGAGTTGATGGCTAGCCTCGCAGGGACGTTGGAAGTTTTGACGTCAAACTGTGGGCTTTCCAAGATCAAACTTTCCGATGATTCATCAAATACGGGTTTTCCTGCAAATAAAAATTGACCCTTGATTTCATTCTTTCCTTTTCGGATAGCCTTGAAATCCATGGTCAATAGAATTTTTTCCCCGTATTGCTGCGTACGAAGATTGGAGGGAATAACCACGGTATTCTTATCTGTACGAATTTGCTTTCCACCCATGGCTTGATTTAGATAGCTATCTAATTCTTTGAATGGTAAGGCCAAAGGAAGGGTGAGGTCTAAAATGTTAGATTTATCTTCGTTGTAGTATATATTGGGTAGAGGAACTTTGGGAGGATTGGGCTTTTGGCCGATGACTGAATACATATTGCCTTCGATTCCCAAATACAAGCTGAGCTTTTGGTCCATTGTGATTTCTTCCTTCACTCGGATTTTGGAAGGCACACCATAAAAATGCACGAGCATTCCTTCCTGATCTACACTATAGGGTTCAGAAAAGGCATCCCAAGTTTCCTGAGCCATACTTTTGAAATCAAAGCGGGTCAAACCAGAAGCAGATAACTGATTATCCAAGACTTTTTGCAGCTGGGATTTCACGACTTTATCCAAGTCAATTTCAAAACCTAGAAAATTGTATTTCAAGGATTTTCCCCAACTTTCAATCTGAAGGTTTTTTACTTGAATGTCCCAGTTTCTGCCGATTTCAGGAATAAAACTGATTTCAGGTATTAGATTTTCATTAAAGGGAAAATTGGTAGAGAGGTTTTGTCCAAAAATCTTACGCTCAATTTGAAAATCTCCCTTGAGATTCATGGGGGCTTTAACTTTCAAGGTATTGTTTGGTCCGGCACTGAGTTGGATTTTGCCAGTTCTTTTGACATCCAAATCAGCTTTCATGCCATTGCCTACCGGCAGCCCCTTATCTGAAAATAGTTGGCTGCTCCAATCTTTATTGAGATTGTCTTCTAAGTAAGAAAGTGGAAAAACAATGGGAACATTGATGTAGGAAGTAGTGGAGGGTAGCTCTACAGCGTCCATACTTGGAGCCTTATGGGGCTTAATGGAGGAACAGGCTTGCGCTATCAATAAGACCAAAAACCAATACGGTCGGAAATGCATAGGATTCAAATTAGTGTAATCAGGTGTGGATACGAAAATACCCCTGTAAAGATATGGGTATAACGTGGATTGTTCCAAAAACCATGCAAAAGGAACTATTTTCCATGCAAAATGATTGGTTTGGAGTAATACTTGAAGTCATGGATTGGAAAAGATTGGAATCACTCGAACAGCTAGCTCAAATCAAACAAGAAAGTCAAGAAAAACCTGTGCTGATATTCAAACACAGCAGCCGATGTTCTATCAGTAGCATTGCTTGGGATAGACTGAAAAGAAACTGGAAATCTGAGGATTCAGAAAGGATTTCTCCTTACTTTTTGGACCTAATCAGCTATCGGGAGATTTCAAATACCATTGCCAGAGAATTTGAGGTGTACCATGAGTCTCCCCAAATCATCCTTATTAAGGAAGGCAAAGCCGTGTACGATACTTCCCATATGGGAATTAATTATCATGATATCATGAAGCGTATTTAGATTCTTTATGGAATCTCCGCATTCTGAAGTATTTTTGGGCATGATGCAATGGGAAAAATTACTGGTAGCTGGAAGGTTTGATCCTGAAAATCGGGCAATCCCTTCCAATGAGCGCTTTCGTACCGAATTTGAGCGGGATTATGACCGCATTATCTTTTCAGCCCCCTTCCGAAATCTACAAGACAAAACGCAAGTATTTCCTTTGCCTGAGCACGACTTTGTGCATACGAGACTTACGCACAGTTTGGAAGTATCGAGTGTAGGACGTTCTTTGGGAAAATCAGTAGGAGAGTATTTGTTACAGAAATACCCCAATTTACAGGAAGAGGGAATTACTTCCTCTGATGTAGGTGCTATCGTAGCAGCTGCCGCCTTAACCCATGATATTGGCAATCCCCCATTCGGACATGCTGGAGAAGATGCAATTTCGGACTTTTTTAAGTTCCACCCCTATGGCATTGTATGGCAGTCCCATGTCAAACCTACAGAATGGGAGGATTTAATCAAGTTTGAAGGAAATGCGCAGGGATTCCGGATGTTGGTGTCTAAAGAAAATGGGTTAAAACTTTCCTTGGCTACATTGGCTGCCTTTACAAAGTATCCCCGTCCTTCACAGATTTTTGAAAAAAGTAAAGGCAGAAGATCTCAAAAGAAATATGGCTTTTATGCAGATCAGATTGGAGACTATGCTTATCTAGCAGAGAAGCTTGGAATTAGCAAGCTGAATCGCGAATGTTGGTTGCGTCATCCTTTGGCCTTTTTAGTAGAGGCAGCGGATGATATTTGCTACTCCATCATCGATTTGGAAGATGGTTGTACGTTGGGATTGGTTACTTGGGAGGAAGGGATCTCACTACTTGCAGGAATCCTAAAGGATAAATACCAGCCAGAAAAATTGCTCAAATATCAAAAAGAAGCCCAACAGCTGGCAGTTTTACGGGCTATGGCTATCAGCATCTTAGTAGAAGAAGTCGTACAAGCATTTATTACGCACGAAGAAGCCATTCTTCAAGGCGATTTTGATCAAGCATTGACCGATATCATTCCCTCTGCACCCGCCTTAGCTAAGATAGTGGATATTTCTATCCATCAGATTTACCGGTCAAAGCCAGTATTGGAAAAAGAAGCCGCAGGTTTTCAGGTGATAGAAGGCTTGTTGGAAGTTTTTTCTACCGCTATCAATCACAAGTTCTATCAGACAGAGCTTTTTTCCGGTAAAGACCGTAGTATTCTACGCCTACTTCCCAAAGAGCTTTCTACTGGAGACTGGGATAATCATACCAATACGTACGCATTATTAAGAACCCTAATTGATTTTATCTCGGGTATGACGGACAAGCATGCCTTAGCACTCTACAGAAGGGTGAAAGGAATAGCCTTGCCTGGAGCTTAGTCCAGGCGCATTTCTTTGGCTTTGGAAACGAGTTCCGCAACAGAGGAAACACCTAACTTTTGATGGATCTTTTTTCTGTGGGTTTCTACTGTATGTTGGGATAGGGCCAATTGATCGGCTATTTCCCGATTGGTGCCCCCATCGCAGATTTTTTTGATGATCTGGATTTCGCGCTTGGAGAGTTTGATTTTTTCACTGAAATAGTCAGGAAATTTACTGTTCTTGATTTCGTTGAGCACTTTTCTATAATCGGCAATATAAGAGCCCTCGAAGACTTCGCGTATGGTATAAATCAGTTCGTTTGGATCGGAGTCTTTCAGCATGTAAGCACTTGCTCCTGACTTGATGCATTTCTCATAGATATGCTGATCGTCGTACATGGACAGGACAATGACTTTGATTTTTGTACTGATATTTTTTACACCCTTGATTACTCCCACACCATCCAAACCTGGCATATTCATGTCCGTAATGACGATGTCTACATTTTTTTTTGTCACAAAATCTACCAGATCATTACCATTTAGAAATATACCTTTGATGCTAAAATCTTCTTCCTCCTCCAATAAGGATTCTATACCTTTCGCAAAAAGTTTGTGGTCATCAGCTATTGCTATACGGATCATTAGGGGTGTACTGAGGTGATTGTGAACGAATATAGCCTATGTATCCGAATTAGGCAAAAATAGTTCAATAGAAGTGCCATTTCCTATGCTACTGGTAATTCTCAAAGTACCTCCAATGGTTTCCATCCGTTTTTTCAGATTAATCAGTCCTGAACCATCCCCTCTCGCCTGCATATCAAAACCTACTCCATCATCTCGCAGATGGATGCAAGTATGCTGATCCTGCTGATGGATAGTTATGGAGATGTGTTTAGGACGAGCATGCTTGATTGCATTATTGATGCATTCTTGAATGATACGGATCAGGATCAATTTCTCATCCTTGGTCAATAGCAGTTCTGGAACACTTGATTCAAATGAGGTCGAACAAAACTCCGCATGTGTAAGCTTATCCAATTCCTTTTGGATGAAAGTTTCCAAGGAATATCCTTCCAACCATTCTAAGTTTAATACTTTGGAAAGACCTCTTACTTCCTGAATGATTGTGTTTATTAGTATTTTCCCTTCCTGTATTTTCTCAGGCCGTGAACTCGCAAGGTTAAGTTTGGCTAGGGAAAGGAGTTGACCTACATTGTCATGCAATTCTTTTCCTACAAACGAAAGAGTTTCTTCCCTGATTTCTTTTTCCACATCAAGTAAGGTTTTTTCAAATTCCGTCTGGATAGCAATCATTTTTTCTTTTGCTCGCTGTTGTCGTTGCCTGTGTGCAAAAACCATAAATATGATAAATGAAGACATTAGGACCATTAAAAGGAAGCCCAGTAAAACAAAAAAGTAGATGTTCTGGTCAGAAGTTTCCATTAAATTTCATTAATGTGTTGATCGATTGGTTTTTTCTTGTCAAATGAGGGTGCAAAAAAAGATAGAGATAATCCAATATACATGATTAGTCCAAGAAGTTTGAGAATGTTGTTTAACTGCTTTACCAATGAAGGATCCATATTGTAAAAGAAATAAATGGAGGAAAAGTAAAGAAAAGACCCTGAATAAAAAAAAAGGAATAATGAGTTGGCCCAGAATGAAGGGATTCTCAATAGATTTTCATTTTCATGTAGGTTTTTGAAGTTTATCTTATAGAAATAGAATAATGTCGCAATGATAATTGAGAAGGCGCCAAGACGAAAGCTGTATAGCTGAAATACTTTCAAGGGGTTTTGGTATAAAAATGAATTGAAAATTGAAAAAATGACTAAAAAACCAAAAAATAAATTTAAATATTTTTTCATACGAATTGATTGACTTGTGATACTAACAAATGCCAACACCAATCCCGTTTGCACATGAACAAACAGTGCATTGTACAACCAAGAGTTATTGAAACCGTGAGAACCTAATAATTTCCCAAACACCTCAACAATCAGCCCAAACAAAATGAAGCTGAATATTAGAAGGTGTTCTCTAGGCCGCTCAATTTTCAAAAAATGAAGTGCACAAATACAAGCAGCTATCAATATTGTGTAATGGTAATAATTAAGCGAAGTTAGCATCAGACTTTTTATCGGCACGTGGGAGGACATAAATCCCCACCATTGTAGTAATCATCATCGTCATTATCAGAAGATTTTAACGAGTCTTTTTTAAACTTATCATCTGTGGCTAAGACTACAGATAATCTTCCAAAATATTGCGTAGGATCTTTTATGGATGCAGGCAAGGATTTTATAGTTAGCTCATCATATTGTCCAAAGTAAATACGAATACCTCCGTTATCATCTACTTGTTCAAGGAATTTTTCCAAACTTTTCTTATCAAAATAGACATAGCTGGACTGTTCTTTTATAGGTCGTCCATGAATATCATTGGCTATTATTCCTTTTTTCAAACCTTCTTCATAGGTCTTTATAAATTGGTCAAATTCTTTCTTATTCATATGCTTTAAATTTTTGGTGAATTAGGGTCAGTAAAAATACTTAATTTTCTAATTTATAATATGAAAAAAACCCATCTGATTATTCAGATGGGTTAAATAAAATGGAGTTGATATACCTATATGTAAGAAGATTGATAGAAATTAAACTGTTTTTTTTGCGGGACTAGGCTCGGTAGATGCATTTGCTTCCGCTGCCAATTCACGCTTCATCAAATCAACTACCACAGGAGTTGCAATGTAGATTGAAGAGTATGTTCCTACCAAAACACCGATCAACAAGGCAAAGGAGAATCCTCTCAATACCTCACCACCAAAGATCAAGAGTACCAATACTACGATCAACGTAGTGAAAGAGGTAATCAACGTTCTCGCCATAGTTTGGTTGATGGCATCATTGAACATTTTCACCAATTTGGAAGTACCTCTGTTCTCGATATTTTCACGGATTCTATCAAATACAATCACAGTATCGTTAATGGAATAACCGACTACTGTCAATACCGCCGCAATAAATACCTGGTCGATTTCAAAGGTAGCACCTAAAGTAGAAGCAATGGAGAATGCTGCAATTACGAACAATACGTCATGCACCAAGGCCACGATAGAACCAAGAGAGAACTGCCACTTGCGGAACCTCAACAAGATGTATAAGAAGATAGCCACCAAAGCAAAGAACATAGCCTCCGCAGATGATTTCTTAATATCATCAGCTACGGTAGCACCTACTTTGGAAGATCCGGTGATAGCAAATTGATTATCTGCCATACGGGTAGCATCCGTAGTGAAGGTATATCCTGTTACAGTTGCTAATCCTTCGATTACGCGTTTTTCAACCTCAGCATTGGAAGCATCATCATCCTCATTGACCAAGTAGGAAGTAGTCACTTTCATGATATTGTTGGCACCATAGGATTTCACCTCTACAGAACCCTCAAACTGCTCATCCAAACCAACTTTCAATTCGGAAGATACCACAGGACCTGTAAACTCTACGATGTACGAGCGACCACCAGTAAAGTCAACCCCAAATTTCAACCCGTTGATAGCTGCTAAAGCCAAACCAACAATGATGATACCGGTAGAAATCAAGTAAGCAACTCTTCTCTTGCTTAAGAAGTCGATGTTTAGTTTGCTTAAGCGGTCACCTGCTAATGGGGTTACAAAAGATACATTACTCTTATCACCTTTTTTAGTCATCCAGTGTACAATCACGCGTGTGATAAATACAGCAGAGAAGAAGGAAGAAGCAATACCGATCATCAATACGATGGCAAATCCTTTTACTGGACCCTGACCCAAGGCATATAAAATAGCACCGGTCAAGAAGGTGGTTACGTTGGAGTCTAAGATAGCAGAGAATGCTTTGTTATAACCTTCGTTAATAGCCGCCAATAAGCCTGCGCCATTGCGAAGTTCCTCTTTGATACGCTCAAAAATCAAGACGTTAGCATCGATTGACATACCAATGGTTAACACAATACCTGCAATACCCGGTAAAGTCAACGCTGCACCCAACTGGGCAAGGATACCCAAGATGAAGAAGATGTTAAACACCAATGCAGCAATCGCAACCAAACCGCCTTTCGCATAGTAAGCGACCATAAACAACACTACTAATACCAAACCAGCTACCATGGAAACGACCCCTTGTTTCTGGGCTTCTTTACCCAAGGTTGGACCAATGATGGCTTCTTCTACAATTTTGGTAGGAGCAGGAAGGGAACCTGACTTCAAGATATTCGCCAAATCCTTAGCTTCTTCTAAGGTAAAGTTACCGGTGATCTCAGACTGTCCGGAAGGAATTTCACTTTGCACTACTGGTGCTGTATATACATAATCATCCAATACTACAGCAATTCTTTTTCCAATGCTTTCAGAAGTCACTTTTCTCCATCTTCTGGCACCGTCAGCGTTCATCTGCATGCTTACAGCTGGTCTAGAGGATTGGTCTAGGGTCTGTCTAGCATCAGTAATTACATCACCATCCATCAAAGCTTGGTCGCTGCTTCTGTTGTAGCTGATAGCAAACAATTCCAATAATTCCATCCCTTCAGCCACTTGTGGCTTCACAGACCATAAGAATTTCACGTTTCTTGGAAGAAGTGTTTTCACATCTTCTCTTGCAAGGATTCTATTGATAGTCACGGTGTCTCTCATTTCGTACACCAAGCCTTGATTAGATCTAGTCAAGCTAAATAGTGGAGATACCTGCGTGGACAAATCGTCTACATCTTCACCTGCCAATTGTCTTTCCAAATCTGTAAGTCCATCTTCTCCTTCTTCGCCCTCTACTTCCTCAGTGGATGCAGTCTCGCCTGCTTTTTGTTGTTGAGCTTCCGCTACCAAGAAGCTGTTTACTGCCTCTAGCTCAGGAAGGAATTCATTCAACTCGGCTACTTGCCAAAACTGTAACTTAGCAACTCCCTGCAACAAGTTTCTTACACGCTCAGCATTGCTCACACCTGGCAATTCAATCTGAATTCTACCGGTACCTTGGATGCGTTGAATATTCGGTTGAGACGTACCAAATCTATCTACACGTGTTCTTAAGATATTGAAGGAACGCTCGATAGCATTTTCAATCTCTGTATCAATCAAAGAAAGAATATCGGAATCACTACTTTCCAATGAAATTCTACCTCTATTAGCGGCAGTTGCAAAGATGCTGCTTAACTTTTGGTTGCCAGCACGCTGATTCCAAGCGCTATAAAATAAATTGACAAACTTCTCATTGCTAGTTTTGGCAGCTTCAGTAGCTTGCTCCAATGCAGCATTGAAATTAACATCTTTGCTATTTCCTGAAAGACCTCTCACGATTTCCACCGGAGAAACCTCCAACGTAACGTGCATACCTCCTTGTAGGTCCAAGCCTAGTCCAAGTTCGGTTTCTTTAATCTCTTTGTAGGTGAATTTAGCACCTAGGAAATTGTATACCGGCTCACGGTAAATAGAGTCCAAGTACGCTTGCTGTCTAGCAAAGTCCACATTGCCTTGGGCATCTGTGGCGTATTCTACAGCTCTTTGCTGTATATTGTTGGATACAAATGTGAATGACAGGTAATACAGACAGAGTGCTGTAATGACTACCGTCAAAAACACAATAACACCTTGGTTACGCATAACTATAGTTTGATTTTAAATTGTTTCTAATGGATTGAATGTAAGATTACTATGCTATCAATCGATGATAGCTACGAAAGGAGAATAGCGCTCAGGGCGCATTAGTGGAAATGATCCGTTCTAAAAGTATTTCTCGGAAATGAAAATTTTGAGCTATCGTACTGACTACAGTAGATACCTTGGATTTTTCTGTAAAGACAAACTCAAAAATGACATGCAGCACATGTTGGGATATCGCGACCGCAAAAGGTACTACTGCATTTACCGAAACAGATAAAAATGTTTGTTCTCCATCTTTGTCTGAATCATTTTGCGATACCTCAGTGCTCGTAGTACTGCTTTGTTGAAGCTGTGGCAGGTACTCCACTCCAGAAGTAAGCATACAAAATAGTAGCACCAAGAGAAATGAAATTCTCTGCTTGAGGGTGTACATATTTTTTCTGTTTTGCTTCATGGTCGGCAAATATAGGAATATTTGGAAAAACCCATACCTCTGATCTCAAAAAATGTCTGAGATGGGTAGTTTTTATTCCATTTTTAAGGTAATTCCTTGATAAACATGTCTTTCATCACTTGACTTTGGAGCGCATGTAGGCGCGAATGACATCAAGAGCCCGTTCGAAATTCTTGTTATTTGGTACAATTAAGTCCGCATCGTTCTTAAATGGCTCGATGAATTTTTCATAAGTCGGCATCACGTGGTTTTCATACCGGTACAAAACATCATCCAAATCGTATCCACGCTCCACTTTATCACGCACAATTCTCCGCTTCAATTTGATGTATTCCTTGGCATCAATAAAAATTTTCAAATCCAATAATTTTGCTAGTTCAGGATAATACAAGACAAAAATTCCTTCTACCACAACTACCGGGGCTGGAGCAAATTCCAACATTTTCGGCTTCTTGTTGGGATTATTAAAGGTGTACTCCTGTCTGAATACAGTTTCCCCATTGCCTAATTTCTGAATATCAATGGCGTATTGTTCGAAATCTATGGATTGGGGAGTGTCAAAATTATGCACTCCCTTATCGTCTATGGGCTGTAAATGTCTTGGCTTGTAATAGTTGTCTTGGGAGATCAGACAAACTTCCCCAGGTTCGAAGGAATGTAAGAGTTTATCCAAAAAGAGCGTTTTACCGGATGCGCTGCCGCCTGTGATGCCTACAATGAATGGTTTCTTCATGGGGTACAAAAGTAAGCATTATTTTAAAAACTCAATCAATGCCTGTACTGCCTTTCCCCGATGGCTGATGGCATTTTTTTCTTCCATACTCAATTCTGCAAAGGTACGCTCATAGCCAACTGGTTTGAAAACAGGGTCATAGCCAAAACCTCCAGAGCCTGATCTCTCCGCAATTATTTCTCCCTCCGCTACACCCTCGAAGCTATATTCTTTCCCATCCAAAATCAGGGCAATCACCGTACGGAAACAGGCCGCTCTTTCAGTTTTACCTGCTAATTTTTCCAGTAACAAATGAATGTTCCGCTCATCGCTTCTAGGTTCACCGGCAAATCTTCCCGAATAGACCCCGGGAGCCCCATCCAAGGCATCCACTTCCAGGCCCGTATCATCTGCAAAGCAGTCCACTCCATATTTTTCGTGCACATAGCGTGCTTTCTGAAAGGCATTGTGGTCCAAGGTATCGCCCGTTTCAGGTAGTTCTTCGGTACATCCAATCGCTTCCAAGGATACAATTTCAAAACTTTCGCCTAATGCAGCCTTCACTTCTTGGATTTTCTTGGCATTGTTGGTAGCAAAACAGATTTTCATCGGCATACGATTGGGGTGGTGGATAAAATTGTGACGATTTCTGACACTTGGATGCAAATTTAAGTTTTTGTATTCGAAGAAGCCCTTCCCCTCGGATTATTATTTGTAATTTAGCTCTCCGTTTCATGGTATTGAAGCACTCATAATCGATTATTCACTCAGGAATTTTACATACATGTCTCAAAAAGGTGACAAGAAATTATTTCTATTAGATGCCATGGCGCTCATCTACCGAGCGCATTTTGCTTTCAGCAAAAACCCCCGTATCAACTCCAAAGGTCTAAATACAGGCATCATGTTGGGCTTTACCAATACCTTGTTGGAAGTGATTGAAAAAGAAAAACCTACCCACTTAGCTGTAGCTTTTGATACTTCTGCGCCAACTTTCAGGCATGTGCAGTTTGAAGCGTACAAAGCCAACCGCCAAGAGCAGCCTGAGGATATCTCCATCGGTATTCCTTGGGTTAAAGAGTTGGTCAAAGCCTTTAATATTCCGGTATTGGAACTGGATGGCTATGAGGCCGATGATATTATTGGTACTATCGCCAAAAAAGCAGAGCGAACAAGCTTTGAAGTGTATATGATGACTCCTGATAAGGACTATGGTCAATTGGTGGAGGAACATATTTTTCTGTACAAACCAGCATTTATGGGAAATGCGGTAGATGTGATGGGCCCAAAGGAGGTATGCGCCAAATGGGATATTGAACATGTAGATCAAGTCCGTGATATTTTAGGCTTAATGGGTGATGCAGTGGATAATATTCCAGGTATCCCCGGCATTGGTGAAAAAACAGCCGTCAAGCTTTTGAAAGAATACGGAACTATTGAAAAGCTGCTAGAAAATACTGACAAGCTCAAAGGCAAGCAAAAGGAAAACGTAGAAAATTTTGCACAACAGGGACTTTTATCCAAAGAATTGGCCACCATCAATATTGAAGTGCCGGTGGAGTTCAATGAGGTGGAGCTACGCTACGAAGGGCCTGATGAAGAAAAATTGAAGGCATTATTTGCAGAATTGGAGTTTCGAACCCTTACACAGCGGGTTTTTGGTGAGAAGATTAAAAAGCCTCAAGCAAAAGTCAGTGAGCAGTTGGGATTGTTTACAGGTGCTGTAGAGGAAGAAAAAGAAGGAGAAGTGGCAACTGTCGATGAGAGTCCGGTTGCTGTGCCTGAATTTTTTGATAACATCCTGACCAAAGCACATGATTACCATAGAATCGAAGGAGATGAGGCAATAGCTGACCTGCTCGCTTACTTAGAAATACAACAGGAAATTTGTTTTGATACGGAGACAACCTCACTTAATCCCAATGAGGCGGAGTTAGTAGGTTTATCCTTTGCCTATGTAGCAGGTGAAGCGTTTTATGTGCCTGTCCCCGAGGATCAAACCCAGGCTAAGGCTATTTTGGAAAGGTTCCGAGGAGTATTTGAAAATGAAGCCATTACTAAAATCGGTCAAAATGTAAAGTACGACTTATTGGTATTGAAGAATTATGGTTTGGATGTCAAAGGCAAGTTGTACGATACCATGTTGGCCCATTATCTGATTGAGCCAGAAGGCAAGCATTCCATGGATTGGCTAGCACAGCAGTATCTGAATTACAGACCCGTGTCCATCGAGTCCCTGATCGGTAAGAAGGGGAAAAATCAAGGAAATATGCGGGATGTGGCTATAGAGGAAGCTGTAGCTTATGCATCGGAAGATGCAGATATTACTTTGCAGTTGAAGGCCAAACTAGATCCAATTGTCAAAGCAAATGGGTTGGAAAAACTATTGCAGGAGGTAGAAAATCCACTCATTCAGGTTTTGACAGAGATGGAGTTTGAGGGAGTGAAAATTGATACCGAAAGCTTGGCAGAGTTATCCGAGACCTTAGAAGAAGAGAGCAAAGCCATAGAAAAGCGGGTATTTGAATTGGCAGGAGTGACCTTTAACCTAGCTTCTCCCAAGCAGTTGGGAGATGTATTGTTTGAAAAATTGAATTTGGACCCAAAAGCTAAAAAGACCAAAACAGGGCAATATGCCACGGGTGAAGAGGTATTGAGTAAATTGGCGGCAGACCATGAAATTGCCCGGGCGATTTTGGAGTACCGTCAGATGGTTAAGTTGAAGTCCACGTATGTAGATGCACTTCCTAACCTGATCAATCCTAAAACAGGGCGTGTGCATACTACCTACAATCAGTTTGTAGCAGCTACAGGTCGCTTATCCTCTACCAATCCCAATTTGCAAAATATTCCAATCCGCACCGATAGAGGCAGGGAAATCCGAAAAGCGTTCGTACCTCGTGATGAAAATCATGTATTGATGGCAGCGGATTATTCTCAGATTGAGTTGCGTATCATGGCGGAGTTTTCTAAAGATGAATCCATGTTGGAGGCGTTTAAAAATGGTAGGGACATCCATGCGGCAACTGCGGCCAAGATTTTTCAGGTGCCCTTAGAGGAAGTAACTTCTGATATGCGAAGAAAAGCTAAGACCGCCAACTTTGGTATCATTTACGGCATCTCCGCGTTTGGTTTGTCTCAGCGCTTAGGTATTCCAAGAGGAGAGGCCAAGGAGATAATCGACGCTTATTTTAAGGAGTTTCCAGCTGTCAAGTCCTATATGGACTCCTGCATTGAAAAGGCCCGAAAAGATGAATTTGTAGAGACGATCTTAGGACGTCGGCGCTATTTGAGAGATATCAATAGTCGTAATATGACCATGCGTGGCTTTGCGGAGCGAAACGCCATCAATGCACCCATCCAAGGTTCGGCGGCTGATATGATCAAAGTAGCCATGATCCATGTGTATCAATGGATGAAGCAGGAAAAACTTAAGTCGAAAATGATTTTGCAGGTGCATGATGAATTGGTTTTTGATGCGTATAAAGATGAGCTTGAGCTACTTCAAAAAGAAATTCCCCGCTTGATGGCAGATGCAGTGAAGTTGGCCGTTCCTGTAGTAGTGGAAACAGGTGTAGGAAAAGATTGGCTAGAAGCGCATTAATCCATATGGCAAAAGTAAAAACCAGTTATTTCTGTCAAAATTGTGGAGCCAATTCCGCCAAATGGTTGGGTAAATGTCCAGCTTGTGGGGAATGGAATACCTATGTAGAAGAATTGATTCAAAAAGAGGAGACAGGTTTGGGAAGTTGGAAGCCAAGTTCCACCAAAGAGCGGAAAGCACAGGTACCGAAATTACTTCATCAAGTCAATTTTGAGGAGCAACCAAGAGTAGTCACAGGAGATGCGGAGTTGAACCGGGTTTTGGGTGGAGGTATTGTGCCAGGTTCCTTGATTTTGATTGGAGGGGAGCCAGGGATTGGTAAATCTACCTTGCTTTTGCAGATAGCCTTGGAGTTATCCCAATTGAAAGTGCTCTATGTATCGGGTGAAGAAAGTGAGCAGCAAATCAAAATGCGCGCAGACCGTATGGCATTCAAATCAGCTAATTGCTATGTCTTAGCTGAAACGAATACCCAGCAGATATTTACGCAAGTAGAACTTTTGAAGCCAGATTTACTAATTATCGACTCTATTCAGACCTTGCATAGTCAGTTGGTTGAATCGGCAGCCGGTTCTGTTTCCCAAGTACGTGAGTGTACAGCAGAATTGATGAAGTTTGCCAAGGAGACCGGCACCCCTGTATTTTTGATTGGTCATATCACCAAAGAAGGGACGATTGCAGGTCCTAAAGTGCTCGAACACATGGTGGATACAGTTTTGCAGTTTGAAGGAGATCGGCATTTGACGTATAGGATACTGCGTACTTCCAAAAACCGCTTCGGTTCCACCCATGAATTGGGAATTTATGAGATGCGTGCAGAAGGACTGCGACAAGTAGCCAATCCTTCAGAGATATTACTTACCCAACGGGAGGAAATTCTTAACGGTGTTTCTATTGGTGCCATGATGGAAGGGAATAGACCCTTGTTGATTGAAATACAATCTTTAGTCAGTCCTGCAACATATGGGACTCCCCAGCGAAGCAGTACGGGGTTTGATTCTAAGCGGTTGAATATGCTTTTAGCTGTTTTAGAAAAAAGAGGTGGGATGCGGCTTGGGCAACAAGATGTATTTTTGAATGTCGCTGGTGGACTAAAGGTAGATGACCCTGCTTTAGATTTAGCGGTCTGTGCCTCTTTAATTTCCTCCTATGAAGATACTGCGATTCCGAGTAGCTTGTGTTTTGCGGGAGAAGTCGGTTTAGGAGGAGAAATCAGGGCTGTTCATAAAGTGGAAAGTAGGATTTCGGAGGCTGAGAAATTAGGTTTCAAAAGTATCATGGTTTCCAAGTATGGATTGAAAGGAATAGATTTATCCAAGTTTGGAATAAATATTATACCGATTGTCAAATTGGATGATATGTATAAGAATATCTTTTTGATAAAGTAGTATATTTAATTATTCTGGATTTACTTAAAAACTAAAAGCGCTTTTATTTATGAAACTGGATCAAGCTTGGCAAAAAATCATTCTTATAGATGATGATTTTGTTTATAATTTGATGAACGAGAAGTTTTTGAAACTTATTGGTTTCCCTGGTCAAATTATACCTTTTACGGATGCCAATGAGGCATTGAAATATATTCAGCAACCTTCCCAAATGGAGGAGTTTAGGGAGACAAAGCGTCCCTCATTGGTGTTGTTGGACTTGAATATGCCTCGCTTAAACGGTTGGGGTTTCTTGGATATTTTTCAAAATTTCGATGATGAAGTTAAAAAAGCCTTTAAAGTCGTGGTATTGACAAGTTCAATTGACCCATTGGATATGGATAAAGCCGCTGGCTATCCTTCCGTAGAATATTTTGAAGTGAAGCCATTAAAGCTTGAAACCATATATAAGTTGATCAATCGTTTGGAGCCTAAGATCAATGATTTGCTTTAATTGGCAAATTGATAACTAAAATAAGTTTTTTCTAACAAGAATAAGACTTCTCCAAGCTTTTATTTCTAATTGCTTCAAATTTAAAGCATATTCTTGCCTTCGGTATAAATTTTTTACTGCTGGTTTGATTTCCATGTAATTTGCAGTGTTAGACCCAGCGTATGAGATTGCTTATTTTCCTAGTAGTTGGTGTTTGGTTAAGTACAATCACTGCCTATACCCAAACACTTCCACCTCTGATAGCAGAGAAGATTGCTGTTCCTATTCAAATCGATGGGGAATTGGATGAGGAGGTATGGTCAAGTCAGGATTGGGCCAGCAATTTTTATCAATTTTTCCCTTCCGATACTTCCCTTGCCTCTTCCCAATCCAAGGTCAAAATCGTCTATGATGATAAATTCCTGTACATAGCTGCTATCATGTACAATAAAGGTCCACGAAATAAATATGTAAGCACCTCGCTTCGAAGAGATTTCAGAGGAGAGCAAAATGATGGGATTAGTTTTGTTTTTGACACCTTCAATGACAATACCAACGCTTTCCAGTTTGGTGTAAACCCCTATGGAGTGCAGCGGGAATCTTTGATAGCGAATGGTGGTGCCCAAGGTTCGGATTTAAATCTAGCTTGGGATAATAAATGGTATTCTGCCGCCAAAATTCATGAGGATTATTGGGTGGTGGAAGCAGCCATCCCCTTTTCTACTTTACGGTATAATGACGGAGCGATCAATTGGAACGTAAATTTTTATAGAATTGACAGTGAAAATGCCGAAAGGAGTACTTGGACACCAATTCCTCGTAACTTCTCCATCATTTCCTTGGCATTTTCCAGAAAGTTGATTTTCATAGAACCCCTAAAAAAAGAGGGAGCCAATCTCTCATTTATCCCTTATGTGGCCGCTGGTACTGACCGCAATTTTCTGGAAGGCACCGGCAACCCTCTCAAGCCAGCTGTAGGTGCAGATGCCAAAGTAGCTGTAGGGCCGGCATTAAACTTAGATTTGACTGTCAATCCGGATTTTTCCCAGGTTGAGGTAGATGAGCAAGTGACAAATTTGGACCGTTTTGAAATCTTCTTTCCCGAGAGAAGACAGTTCTTCTTAGAAAATGCGGATTTGTTTGCAGACTTTGGGACACAAAATGTGCGTCCATTCTTCTCCAGAAGAATTGGTGTGGACAGAGATGAACGGACGGGTCAAAATGTGCAGAATCAGATTCTTTTTGGAGCACGCTTGAGTGGAAAGTTAAATGATGATTGGAGAATTGGTGCCATGAATATGCAGACCGCGTCCGATGAAGAGCGAGGGATTGCAGGAAAAAACTTTACCGTAGCAGCAGTTCAGAAAAAAGTCTTCTCTCGCTCCAATATCGGGGCTATTTTCATCAATCGGGAAACAATCGATCTAGGTCAGGAAAACACCTTGTTTGATCCTACTCAAAAAAACCGACTTGCAGGGCTAGACTACAATTTGGCCTCCAAGGATAATCGCTGGAACGGAAAGTTTTTCTATCATAAGACTTTTGGTGCTGAAAAAATTGAGAAAAGTTATGCAGCTCATGGTCAAGTAACCTATAATGATTTGAATTGGACCTTGGGACTTGGGTACTCGGATATTGCGGAGAATTTCAATCCTGAGGTTGGTTTTACTCCTAGAAGAGATTACAAGCGTGGATATGCTACCGCAGGATATCAATTTTTCCCTCAATCCAATTGGATCAACCGTCATGGACCAGGTTTTGAATCTGAAGTATTGTGGAATGAGACTTTGGGTGTAACGGATGAATTTCATTCGTTACAATACAGGGTTCAATTTCAATCATTATCAGTGTTGACGCTATCTGCAAATAATCGTTTTACATATTTGTTTGCTCCTTTTGATCCAACCCGCACGGGAGGAGAACCCTTAGCAACAGGAACAGCCTATCGGAATAATTTTGTTGGATTGAGGTATTTTAGTAATCCAAGAAATGTCTTTTCAGTAGTGGGGAGGGCAGAAATAGGGGAGTATTTTACTGGCAATATCAAAACATTGGCAGGCACTATGAACTGGAGAATGGGTTATTTGGCCAATATCTCTATGAATTTTAGCTACAATAATATTCGTCTGCCTGAGCCTCAGAATAGTGCTGACCTCTTCCTCATTGGCCCAAGGATAGATTTGACTTTTACAAAAGACCTGTTTTGGACCACCTTTGTGCAGTACAACAATCAAATTGATAATCTTAACATTAACACCCGATTGCAGTGGCGGTATGCGCCTGTATCCGATTTCTTCTTAGTGTACACCGATAATTACTTCCCAAGTAATTTTGCAGCAAAGCAGCGAGCACTTGTGATGAAACTCAATTACTGGTTCAATATTTAAGTGACTTTATTTGAGCTGACTTTTGGAATATTCGATAAAGAAATAAATCAGAGGACTAAATAAAATCAGGGGGAAAAACAAAATCATCCATATAGGGACGCCTGTTCCATAATTGGAACCAGTGTGAAAGGAAAAATACTCAATCATCAAAAATATGATGATCAGGTTTAATTTCACCCAACGCCAAAGCCTACGATTGATAGCAATCAATGCTCTCTTCTTATCTGTAGACGCATCTACTAAGTGATCAATATCTCGGTTGTAATAATTGAACCAGCTGATTCCGATGTAAAAAAAAGTCGCAACCAAAGGAACTGCAAAAGTCATTTTACTGGCCCAGTAATCACTGGGAGTTTCAAAAAAGTTATAATTTGCAGGTACTTGTTCTTGACCTAACTGTTGAAAATAGGCTGTCTCTAGCCATAACCAAACCAAGGCTACAATTCCTAAAACTTCAATAAGTTTGTCCGCAAAGGACAGGGGTATAGGTGCTAATTGCTCCGTTGCTTTCATTGTTGGGACTTGAAAATACTTTCCTGAAAGCAAATCTATACTGATATTTAGAAAATTCCTGTACTTTTTTCACAAAATACAGGAATTAACGAAATTTTATCATTTCCGGAGACGAATTAGGATTTCATTTCCCCGAGCTTCAATGGTTTTTTCGAGTGGTAAACTTGTGCCATTTACCTCAAGTGATTCCCATTCTCCTAAAGGAATATGGAATACCAAGTCCCAATCTTTTTCCGTTTGTTGAATGAGTGCTTCAAATGTGTTGGAAGTCCGTTGATAGGCTACAGACAATTTATTTGATCCCACGCGCACCCGCTCGATACTTACATCATTCCAATCACTCGGAAGTTTTGGATTCAGGTGTACTTTCTGTCGATGTGCCTCTGGTTCTATGCCAAAAAACTGGGTGACAATTGGGACTCCGTAACTGTAGAGATTCCACGCTTGACTCATCATGCCATAGTCAGGCGATACCTCGTAAATTGAGCCTGGCAGCGCAAAACTGAATGAGCGTGTCATACGCTGCATGTATTCTAAAGCCCGGTCAGGACGGTTGTAATTGTTTTCTGCAATGATGGATACTCCCGTAGGAAGTGTCATGACGGCCCCTGTGTATGAAAAAACCTTACTGCCTGTAAATGAACCATCCTCATTATCAGCCGCCTCATCTCGATCAATACCTGTCACAAAAACCCCAAAAGGATTGACAAACCTTGCGCCTTTATCTAGCGCAATTATAGCTTTTTCTGGATCAGCTATCCCCATTTCCATAGGTGTATTGACCACCCAATTGTGAAACACCACAAAACCTTGCTTTTTGTCTTTTGGATACTTGGAGATTCTGCGCTTTGTTTCCTCTAGTTCTTCAACTGCCCAAGGTTTATTTAGCGTATCTGCTCGCACAATCGCTGCATCTATCAAATGAAGGGCTTCAGTAGTTGTACCTATGAAGTCAGCAAAACTGTTGAATTCCGGAACCCAAAATTCCTCATTGATTTTGACGCGGAGCTTTTCGGCTAATGTTTGGTAATAGTTAGCATCATTTTCTTTACCAAGTTCTTTGGCCATTTTGTAAGCGTCTGCAAATGCTTGCTGAGTGTATACCGCTACATCAATCATTTCTGATTCCAACCCATGGATTTCCATCATACCATAACCATCAGGAAAAAGGTTTCCATCTAGGTCATTGGTTTCCATGAGCCAAGCAAGACCTTTTTGGATCGTTGGATAATATTTCTCCAAAAACTCCCGATCGCCTGTCCAACGGTACACCCACCAGATAAGTGAAGCAAATTGAGGTGTCTCGTTGATATTTCCGGGGTTGAATACCGCTCCATTGGTACTGACTTCATGGATGATGCGTCCATTGCCATTCGCTTCCGAAAGTTTGTGGATCAGATCGATGGTAGCATACACCAAATCCTTTCTCCCGGTTGCAATTGCTCCTTTTAGAGTGTATTCATTGTCCACACCAAACCACCAAGGATAATCAGGCATACCTGCCCCTAGGCCTCTTCCAATCTCAGGTACATCCCGCACCAACCATTCAGTATTGAACTTAACCCATGTAAAAGCTTCTTGGATATCTTTATTCGGGATACTTATTTTTGCAAGCGCTGCGATATCCTGGTAATGCTGAAGTTTTTCTTTGAGATAGGTTTCTGCATGCTTCATCAAATCATCAAAGGAGTTCTCAGTGTCGATTTGAGAAGTATAAGATCCTGCCACCACAAAGCGGATGGTTTCCTGCGTCCCCTTCTTCAAAGAAAATGAATAGTTGAGCCTTCCTCTGGTTCCCATCCCTTGAGGTTGATAGTTACAAGGGTCTTCTGTTCCTCCCTGGTAGGAATTTGGAGATTTATTGGCACCGAAGAGTACATACCAATCATTCCCTTGGTCTTTCCCTAGCCAAGCCTCGCGATCAGCATCGTAACTGATTTCATCAGGATGGTCGATCATTCCGGTACGTTCCCCTAGCCAAACAGGCTGTAAATCTGTATGTCCTACCCATGTAAACTCAAAATTTTGAGTGCTTTTCCCAGTATTATGAAAGGTGAATTCAATAACTACGCCTTCTTTTCCTTCGGGGACAAATTGAAATCGCTCGACTTTCAAGCCCGGCACTGTAGATTCAAAAAGGTGTTTGTTGCCTATGGGATAATTGACAAATCTGTCTGCCTGATTTAAGCAAAAAAGGGTATTGTCCAAATTGATGGCTGCACTGAATCCATCCAGTAATTTAATGGGATGATTCCAAATACCCCCCATCTCTCCTTCCACATGCCAGCCCAAATCGGGAAAACTTCCGTCTTGATGACCTACGAGGTACACTCTATCTCCAGCTGCAAAGAAAGGGCTGTCTAGAAATTCTTCTTTTCCTTCCTTACTCAGCCAATCTTGTACAAGTGTGCTGAGTGGTGGTGAATCATGGGGTTGGCAAGCAGTAATTAAAGCCAATACCACTAGAAAAAACGATAAATTTTTAATTTCTTGCATACGGTCGTTAAAGTTGTATCAGATTTTGCGAGAATTATTCCCAACCCCAAGCCGGACCAGGACTTTCTACCTCTTTCGTCAGATCAAATTTTACAGAAAAAAATCTTTCTGATCCTATTCTACGAAGATTATACGTAAAAAAGTTGTCATCAATGGTAATCCACCACACATTATTTGCTGCGTAAGGAATCAAATCGGTGGTTTCTTGATCAGCTGGGAAAAATTGAATGTTCTCCATGCCTGTATTTGAGGTCAAACCTCCATATTGTGTTACCTCGTCTTCACTACCATCTTCATGACGGTGATCATGCTTGAGTTTCAATCGATCCCCTTCTTTGGTGATCACCCATGTCCGGGATTTATCGTCCCCTACAAAAAACGGGATATGTACAAAGTCATCTCCACAGTCCACTACATGCATAACCAATCGCTTACCTGCAAACTGATCATTAGGTCCTACTGGCGTAACTAGTTCGCCTTCAAATGATTTTCCACAATGTTTACGAAGGTGATCAAGGAATTTTTCATTGGCAGGTTTATCCTGAGCCCACACGGTTGTTGCAAAAAGGAAGAAAATTAAAGTAAAGATTCTCATAGAATGATTGTAGTTGATTTATGAATTTGGTGTACTTATTTCATGAATCTATGAAGGTACATAATATTTCGAAAAAGCCTTAAACACTTTCATTAAATAAGCTGTTAGAACTTCAAATGAACAAAAATAGAGTTGTAGTTTGGTTTAGAAATGATTTAAGGGTGCATGATAATGCATCCTTATTTTCCGCTGTCAAGAAATATGAGGAAGTCATACCAGTGTACTGCTATGATGAGCGACAGTTTGAAACAATCAGATTGGGCCTACCGAAAACTGGGGCACACAGAGCTAAATTTCTCATAGAGTCGGTAGAGAATCTGAAGCATTCCCTGCAGGGAAAAGGATCAAATTTGTTAGTACTTAAAGGCAAACCAGAAGAGCTAGTAGTTACAGTTGCGGAAAAGTACCAAGCAAGTGCTATTTTCTTTTCGGAAGAAGTGACAGACGAAGAGAAAAGAGTAGAGGTAGCATTGGAACAAAACGCATGGGCCAAAGGAATCAAAACAGAAGTCTTCTGGCAGAGTACACTCTTTCACTTACAAGACCTTCCATTCCCCGTGAACCAAACTCCTGAGGTATTCACGCAGTTTCGAAAGGAATGTGAAAAATTTGTACGAATTCAAAAGGTGTTTTCAACACCTGATGCAATAAATACTCCTGCATTTACGGATGCGGAGACCAACGAAGTTTCCTTGAAAGTTCTAGGTTTGAATGAGCCTGAGATACCGTCGAGCGGTGTGTTGAGATTTGAAGGTGGTGAATCGGCGGCTCTTGGGCGACTTCAAGCCTACTTTTGGGAACAAGATCTGTTGAAGGTATATAAAGAAACCCGAAACGGATTATTGGGAGCTGATTACAGTAGTAAGTTTTCTCCTTGGTTGGCTCTAGGTTGTATTTCCCCAAAATATATATATTGGGAAGTACTACGCTACGAAAAAGAGCGGAAAAAAAATCAATCTACCTATTGGTTGATTTTTGAATTAATATGGAGGGATTATTTCCGGTTTATTTGTAAAAAGCATGGAAACAAGGTCTTTCAACTGAAAGGCATTCGTAATGTAGAGGAGCAATGGAGTAGAAATGAATCCATGTTTTGGCGCTGGGCTGAGGGGCAAACCGGAATCCCTTTTGTTGATGCAAATATGCGTGAACTGAATCATACGGGTTTTATGTCCAACAGAGGAAGGCAAAACGTTGCCTCATTTTTGGTGAATGATTTGGGGATTGACTGGCGTTGGGGAGCTTCTTATTTTGAATCCATGTTGATAGATTATGATGTCTGTAGTAATTGGGGAAACTGGATGTATGTAGCAGGCGTAGGGAATGACCCTAGGGAAAATAGGTATTTCAATATCCTCAAGCAAGCGCAGAACTACGACAGAAAAGGAGATTATATCAGGCATTGGATCCCAGAGTTAGCTCGAATTCCTGGTTTTGATATCCATCAGCCACACACGCTGCATGCCTCAGATTTGCGAAAATATCAGGTAAGTTTAGGAGGAAACTATCCTCACCCTGTGGTAAAAATGAAAGCCTTCAGCTATTGACTGAAAGGCTTTTTTTATGCTATACTTGTTTTAAGAAATTTTGTAAAAACTGTAACGTAGTTTCACTTTCCTCAAACATTCCCATGTGGCCTGCATGGGGTAATTCATGGTAAAATTGAGCATGTGCCTCATGCATACGACTATGTTCGATACTGACAGCCATGTCGTTATACCCTGCTATCATGAGTTTTGGATTAGGAAAGTTCCGCCATACATCCATCCGGTCTTTTCTATCCCGCATGGCCAAAATGTACGCTAGAACACCTTCCTTGCTGCTTTTCCTGCCTTCTTGAATCAAAAGTTCTATTTCTTGGGCATTTTTCTTTCTATTCTCCTCTGAAAAGAGCGGAGGCACAAAAGAATCAATGAATTTTTCTACCCCAAATTTCTCAATGAATTGATAGGTTTTATTGCGTGTATGCTTCTTCTCTTCTGTATCTGCAAATGCAGTGGAATGGAATAATCCTATCCCTTTGATGGTAATACCCATGAGTTCAGCAAGAGCAAGCGTCACATACCCACCTAGGGAATGTCCGATGATGATAGGGTCTGTTATGCCTTCTTGTTCAAGCCAGTCCTGAAGGATTACAGCTGTAGATTCCAAGCTAACAGATGGTTCTATCAGGGGACTTTTCCCAAAACCTGGCAAATCAATGGCAAATACAGTTTGGGTCTGAGCCAATGTAGGAATCCAATGAGTCCACATTTCCAAAGATTCACAAAATCCATGAATCAATAAGAGTGCTGGGCCATTTCCGCTTTTTGTATAGTTGATCATACGCTCAGGAATAAAAAAGTCCTGAACGGATTCAGGACTTGTAAACTTTTTTCAATTTTTTCGACTATTCAACTGTTACTGATTTCGCCAAGTTTCTTGGTTGATCGACGTTACAGCCTCTCATCACAGCTATATGGTAGGATAGCTGCTGCAAGGGAATCACAGAAATCAAAGGTACAAAAGCTTCTTCCGTATCTGGAATTTCAATGATATAGTCTGCCATGTGCTTCACTGTATCATCACCTTCCGTAACCACTGCAATGATTTTTCCTTTTCTTGCTTTTACCTCTTGAATGTTGCTTACGACCTTTTCGTAAGAAGAATCCTTCGTAGCGATAAATACTACCGGCATTTCTTCATCGATTAGGGCAATTGGTCCATGCTTCATTTCTGCAGCTGGATAGCCCTCTGCGTGGATATAAGAAATCTCTTTCAATTTCAACGCTCCCTCCAAGGCAACAGGGAAATTATATCCGCGGCCTAGGTATAGGAAGTTTCTGGAATCTTTATACTTTTCAGCAATTACCTGAATCTTATCGTTGAGTTTAAGGGCGCGTTCTACTTTTGAAGGGATGGTTTCCAACTCGCTCAATAATTGCATGTATCGACTTTCTGAAAGTGTACCTCGCTGATAACCCAATTTCAAGGCCATCATGGTCAACACAGAAATCTGTGCTGTAAAGGCTTTGGTGGAAGCCACTCCTATTTCTGGGCCTGCGTGGGTATAGGACCCTGCATGCGTTGCTCTTGCAATGGAAGAACCCACCACATTACAAACACCGAAAATGGTAGCTCCTTTAGATTTAGCCAATTCGATCGCAGCCAAGGTATCTGCTGTTTCACCTGATTGCGAAATAGCGATGATAAAATCTTCTGGACCTACCACAGGGTTTCTGTAGCGAAATTCAGAAGCGTATTCTACTTCCACAGGGATTCTGGCAAACTCCTCAAATAAGTATTCTGCTACAAGACCTGCATGCCAAGAAGTACCACATGCAGTAATGATGATACGCTTGGCATTTTGGAATTTGTTCATGTAGTCTCTCAGACCACCCAAAACCAAACGTCCATTTTTGGCATCCAAGCGACCACGCATACAATCTGCAATAGATCTTGGCTGCTCGTTGATTTCTTTCAGCATGAAGTGATCGTACCCACCTTTTTCGATGGCTTCCAATTCAAGCTCCAACTGATTAATATATGGATTAGTCTCTACGTTTTCGATAGTTTTGATCTGCAACTGATTGTCACGAATCACTGCAATCTCATAATCATCCAAGTATACGACCTGATTGGTATATTCGATAATAGGGGTGGCATCGGAAGCTAAGAAATATTCATCTTGCCCAACACCAATTACCAAAGGAGACCCTTTTCTCGCAGCAATTAAGGTATCTGGCTCTTCTTTGTTGACGATCACGATCGCATAAGCGCCCACAATTTTATGCAAAGCCAAACGAACAGCCTCTTCCAAACTACAATGGTTATTGACAAAAATGTCCTCGATAAATTTGATAAACACCTCAGAGTCTGTTTCCGAATGGAACACATAGCCCTTGTTTAGGAGGTCTTTTTTCAACACATCGTAATTTTCGATGATGCCATTGTGAATCATGGCAAACTTTTCACTTGCTGAGTAGTGAGGGTGGGCGTTTACGTCATTTGGTTCACCGTGAGTTGCCCAACGGGTATGACCGATACCGATTTTAGAACTCAAATCAGCGAATTCCACCAAATGGTTTTCCAATTCGGATACTTTCCCTTTTTTCTTGTAGACTCCCAATCCATCTTTGGTCAACAATGCAACACCTGCACTGTCATACCCTCTGTATTCTAGTCTTTTTAATCCTTTGATAATTATTGGCAGCGCTTCTTGCTGACCAACATAAGCTACAATTCCGCACATAGTTAAAAATTTATAATCCCAAAAGTACGCTTTTTCAAATTAATGTGAATTTTATCAATCAGTTTTTTCTCTTTCATTAAAAAATCATGCCATTCCTATGGACTTAAAAAAAAACGCAGGTTAAAGTACCCGCGTTCTTGAATAGAAAATTTTTAGTTTTATTGTATTTTTATCCCAAACGTTTTCTTTCATGGAGAAGGTAAAGTCGTCCGCCCCTGCTTGTCCAGGATATAAGAGAAAGTCTCTTCTTTGTAGTCTTCCTCTATATATTGCATTTACATGTGCTGTTAAAGACTGCAACATGATGTTTTCTTCCCGATCATGAAATAATAGGGATGGGGTCTCTGAAGCTGGCTCTCCTGTTTCGGGGTCAAATTGAGGTCTATTATCTGGCTGAACAAATAATTGTCTTCCATCTGATCTTCTTAGAATTCTATTCGTTTCATTGGTAAAATACATGATACTTGTGTCGAATGGACGATGTGTCGGCCTATTTTTTTGTAAAGGCCCCATCTCTAGAATCACTCGATTGAAAGTTACGTTTTGTAAAGTATCCAAAAATCTTGACAATGCTTCTGTTTCAATCTTTACAACCAAATTGGATAGTCCTTTCATACCCACCTTATCTCCTACATCGTATGCCACATGTGCTTGTGTCACATTTTCAACTGCTGCACCTGTGGTATTTGCTTTATATTGGGAAAAGTGTCTTGCTACATTGAAATTGAGTCCGGTAGCTATAGGATAGGTCCGAGATACAGTGTCACCTTCATTTCTGTAAAAGAACACCATGCCTGTATTACTACCCGGTCTTACAGTAAAAGCCGTTTGCTCATTTTTATCCCCTGTAAATGCAAATCCTGGAAGAAACTCCCGGAAGGTAAAGATATCGGTGAAGTTTTTGCCTGATTTGATTTCGTCAAATAAATTTCTGACAAATTCATTATCCACCTTTGCACTCACAAGGGTGTCTTGTCTATTTTGAAAGTTGAAACTAGCGGTGATAACTGGTTCTTCTTCAAATTTCAATCCATCGTTTGTATAGTAGGTGATATCGCGTATTTGCTCTTTCAATTGATGCATGCGAATGGTTCGAGGGCTACTTAGGTTATCCGCTAATACAAATCGGACATTGAAATTGAACCGAACAGAATCGAGTACGGCATTTGCATTTGGGAAATTGATATCCCTATTGTAGATTAACCTAGAGTATGCAATCGCTTCGCTTTCACCAAAGAAATCTCCCGAATCATGACCAAAGACCAAATGACCATTATTGGTGCTTGGAACCGTATCCAATCGAACAACTTTAGCAGATAGGGGTATTTCAATGTAACTTACCCCTATCTGATTATTGTTAGGGTCAAGATCCAACCCAATACTGGAGGGATCTGAACATGAGATAGCAATGATTGAAAATAATAGTATTCCTGAAGCGAGCTTAGTTGGCAAGCTCCGTGTAAATATTGTAGTAACTTTCAAATAGTTCTTCTTCTTCGCTGTTAATTTCACACTGTTTATTTTTTGAGTGCTCTTCAATTAGTTGGTTTAAATTTTCGGAAATATCCTCTGCCTTAATGACAACGTCGGCATATTCCATACCGATTTTGAGGAAACCTTCGAAGTCTTTAGATTTTAGCGGAGCCAAGATGTTATCATCAATATCGACCATCTTAACTTTATCAAATAAATCGTCACCAAATTTATGGGTAAATCCGTTATTATAAATAGCGAATACTGATTTTGTTTCCTTAAATAATGGCTCATTTTTGTATGTGGTCTTCAAGTACATGGGAACTAAGCTTGTCATCCAATCATTGCAATGTACAATGTCAGGAGCCCAGCCCAACTTCTTTACCGTCTCGATTACTCCTTTACAGAAGAAAATTGCCCGTTCATCGTTATCTTCATAAAATTTTTCCTGTTTATCATGGAAAACGCTCTTTCTTTGAAAATAGTCTTCATTATCGATAAAATAAACTTGAAGCTTCGCATTTGGGATTGATGCAACCTTGATAATCAAAGGCTTTTCTTCTTCTCCCACCGCAATGTTAATTCCAGAAAGTCTAACAACCTCATGTAATCTGTTTTTTCTTTCATTAATCAAACCAAATCTAGGAACTAGAATACGAATTTCCATACCTTTTTCCTGCATGGCCTGCGGTAAAGCTCTGACGAAATTTGCTACTTCTGATGTTTGTAAGAATGGGTTGATTTCACTTGCTACGTAGAGGATACGAAGTTTTGACATACCTTTTTGTTTGTGTAGTAAATAATAATGTACAAAGGTACAAAAAAAAACTGGCAAAACCATTGTTATTCTGGGGAATAAACTAGTTTTGCCTCTATTTTACATTTGAAAAACACAATCATTGAAAATTGCTAGAACTATTCGGGAGTTAAAAACCACTCTTGATTCTTACCGAATTGATAATCAGATAATAGGCTTTGTACCTACTATGGGGGCATTGCATCAAGGGCATTTGTCACTTGTAATTGCTTCCAAGTCTGTTTCGGACATCACTGTCGTTTCTATCTTCGTAAATCCTCTTCAATTTAATAATATAGTTGATTTTTCTACCTACCCACAAACTATCGAAGCTGACTTGTCTTTACTTCAAGAGGAGGGAGTAGATGTTGTTTTTTTACCCTCTAAGGAAGATTTGTATCCTACAAAGCCAGTGATGACCATGAATTTTGGATCTCTTGAACAAGTGTTGGAGGGAGCATTCAGACCTGGGCATTTTAGTGGGGTGGGAATTGTGGTTTCCAAGTTGTTAAATATTGTTAAGCCTGAGGTTGCTTTCTTTGGTCAAAAGGATTTGCAGCAAGTGGCAGTTATAAAAATGCTTGTTCAGGATCTTTCTATAGATGTCAAAATTGAGGTCGTGCCGACAATGCGGGAAGATGATGGATTGGCCATGTCGTCTCGCAATCTCCGGTTAACTTCTGATGAAAGAGTTTCTGCAAGGCTGCTGTATCGAATATTAAATTTTTGTAAGATTGAACTAATTGCGGGAAACGATTGGTTACAAACCCGTCAAGACGCTCTAACACTAATCAAGCAAGAACCTTTAGCAAGGATGGAATATTTGGAATTGGTGGATACTTACACACTCGAATCACAATCTGCTTACGATGCAACCAAAACATTATCATTGGTTATAGCTTGTTTTATCGGTGAGGTGCGATTGATTGATAACCTTCCAGTTAATTTGTAGTATTGCGGCAAAATTAAAGTTATGCAAATCCAGATTTTAAAATCGAAAATTCACCGAGTTAAAATTACCCAAGCAGAGTTACATTATGTAGGAAGCATTACCGTCGATGAGGATTTGATGGAGGCGGCCAATATGATCGAAAATGAAAAAGTTCAGATTGTCAATATCAACAATGGTGAGCGATTGGAGACCTACCTAATTAAAGGTGTGCGAGGTTCAGGAATGGTTTGTTTAAATGGTCCGGCAGCTAGAAAGGCCCAAGTTGGGGATGTTGTCATTATCATTTCTTACTGTTCAATGGATTTTGAGGATGCAAAAAAATATCAACCAAAAGTCATCTTCCCCGATGACCATAACAAGTTAATTTAAATTGAAAGTCTCAGGAAAGCAATTTTTTCAGGTAGTTATATCTCTTGCACTGGCAAGTTGGATATTTTGGTTTTTATACAAAGATATCTCTTGGAATAGCTTAATTGCAATGTTTTTGGAGTCTTCTTTCTTTTGGTTGACCATCTCATTGATCGTGTCAATTATTGGATTTTGGTTGCGTGCCTGGAGGTGGGCACTGTTAATTGATGCAGATACCCAACATCAAACTAAAACTATTCGAGCTTTTGTGGCCTTGATGGTGGGTTACTTGGCTAATCTTGTAGTTCCTCGCGCTGGAGAGATTGCTCGCTGCGGAGTATTGGTCAAAACTGATGAAAAACAACTTGGTGGACTTATTGGGACAGTCGTTTTAGAGCGAACAATAGATTTATTTTTTATGCTAGTGACTATTTTGCTTGCCTTTGTTATTGAGCGAAAACTATTTTTGACCCTTTTCAATGAATTGGTCTCCTTCGACGTCCTATTTGGAAAAATTTCAGGTGCGCTCCCACTAGTGATTGGGGGATTAGGAATAGCATTACTGTTTCTTTTTTTAATTTTCAAAAAATATCAGCATTCTTCAGCGTTTAAAAAAATCCGTCATTTCTTAAGAGATATTGTCCGTGGTATTATTAGTCTTAGAAATGTGAAAAATCAATGGGGCTTTTGGGGTAGCTCAACTTTAATCTGGGTAACTTATTATTTAACAATGCTTACAGTAGCTTGGGCTATCCCTGCCACTGACAGTCTGTCATTAAGTTCAGTTTTACTGGTTATGGTAATGGGAAGTATTGGCATGGTTG
Organism: Mongoliitalea lutea; assembly: GCF_014652135.1. Taxonomy (GTDB): domain Bacteria; phylum Bacteroidota; class Bacteroidia; order Cytophagales; family Cyclobacteriaceae; genus Mongoliitalea; species Mongoliitalea lutea. Next base: position 187,757 of record NZ_BMYF01000004.1, on the reverse strand, counting down.
CTCCTGTGCAGGGGGGGATTGGGACCTTTCATGCGCTTGTGGCTTATATTTTGATTGTATTTGGCCTGGAAGAAGCTGATGGTAAAATATTTGCGGCTATTATACATGGTTTGCAGATGTTATTGGTAATAATTATGGGACTATTCAGTTTGGGATATTTCTTAAAAATTACAGCTCAGAAAGCATCCAAAACTTCGTAAATTCGTAATAAAACTAGCTAACAAATTTAAAACTATGATTATTTTAATTTTCATCTTCTTTGCTGCTCTAGGATTTATTGTCAGCAATAGATTGAAGAGTAAATTCAAAAAGTACTCGCAGACATCTTTGAAAGCCAATCTTTCAGGTAAAGAAATCGCTGAATTGATGTTGGCAGATAGTGGCATCTATGATGTTCAAGTAGTGAGTGTGGAAGGTCAATTGACGGACCACTACAATCCTATGAACAAAACTGTGAATTTGAGTCCGGATGTATACTACGGAAGAAATGCAGCAGCAGCAGCTGTTTCCGCACACGAATGTGGTCACGCCATTCAACACGCTCGTTCCTACACTTGGTTGAACTTTCGTTCTGCTATGGTACCAGTGCAAAATGCTAGTGCTAAAATATTGAATATCGTATTGATAGCATCTTTGTTTGGTGGATTTGCATTGGGATTACCTTATGAGTTTATTGGATATATTGTGGTAGGTTCTTATAGCGTGATGACCTTGTTTACATTGGTGACACTCCCTGTAGAATTCGATGCAAGTGCCAGAGCTTTGGCCTGGGTAAAGCAAAGAAATGTGGTCACAGCAGATGAATACGCTATGTCAAAAGATGCTTTGAAGTGGGCAGCCATGACGTATGTGGTAGCTGCTTTAGCTTCTTTGGTGACGTTAGCCTATTATATTATGGTATTCTTTGGGAATAGAGACTAAAAGAAACTGAAAACCGCAATTTGAGTTTACAAATAAGGGGCAATTCATTGTCCCTTATTTTTTTTGGTGCTAAATTCGAATTCTAATAAGTTAAACCCAAATAATCAATCGTTTATATGCATTTTGAATACACAGAGGAGCACCTAGCGGTGCGGGACGCGGCGAGAGATTTTGCCCAAACAGAGTTATTGCCAGAGGTTATTGAAAGAGATACCGAAGCTAGATTTCCCTACGAGCAAATTAAAAAAATGGGAGAATTGGGCTTTATGGGCATGATGGTAGATCCGAAATATAATGGTGGTGGTATGGATACCATTTCCTATGTATTGGCAATGGAAGAGATTTCCAAGATTGATGCTTCTGCTTCTGTTTCCATGTCAGTTAATAATTCCTTGGTTTGCTGGGGCCTTGAAAAATATGGTACAGAAGCCCAGAAAGAAAAATACTTGAAGCCATTGGCTACGGGGGAAATTATCGGTGCTTTTTGCTTGTCAGAACCAGAAGCTGGTTCTGATGCTACTTCCCAAAAAACAACTGCCGAACTCAACGGTGATTATTATATCCTCAACGGTACTAAAAACTGGATTACTAATGGAAATACGGCATCCGTTTACTTAGTAATTGCCCAGACCGATGTAGAAAAAGGGCATAAAGGCATTTCTGCATTTATTGTTGAAAAGGGTTGGGATGGCTTTGTGATTGGTAAGAAGGAAGATAAATTAGGAATCAGAGGCTCTGATACCCATTCCTTGATGTTTACAGATGTAAAGGTACCTGTAGAAAATAGAATAGGAGAGGAAGGCTTTGGTTTTACCTTTGCCATGGAAACTTTAAATGGTGGAAGAATTGGGATTGCTGCACAGGCACTAGGAATTGCTTCCGGCGCTTATGAGTTGGCTTTGGCTTACTCTAAAGAAAGAAAGGCATTTGGAAAAACTATCAGTCAGCATCAGGCTATTCAATTCAAACTAGCGGATATGGCTACTCAAATTGAAGCAGCGCGATTGCTTGTTTTAAAATCTGCTTGGTTAAAAGATAGTGGTCAAGACTATGCACATGCCAGTGCTATGGCAAAATTATATGCATCTGAGGTTGCGATGAATGTTACTGTAGAGGCAGTTCAAGTGCATGGTGGTTATGGCTATGTAAAAGAATACCATGTGGAGCGCTTGATGAGAGATGCTAAAATCACCCAAATTTACGAGGGAACGAGTGAAATACAGAAAATAGTAATATCCCGAGGTATTTTGAAATAGATTAACGGTGTGGTATTAAAGGCATAAAATTTAACTTTTATGCCTTTTTTTGTGCTATTTTGAATAATTATTTACTTTTTCGACTTAAATTTAGAAAAATAATTTAGTTTTACAACTCTAACCGCTACGCTATACGTCATGGAATATTACAATAAAGTCATCGAATCAGTAGGAGTTCGTTTTTTGAAAGGAACAAATTATAAAATCGAAAGGACTATAACTGTCGCCGATTATGTAGAAACAGAAAACTCTATCATACTACTTCATCAGGGATCTATTAAATTTTCGGAGGATCAGGAACTTGTCAATGAAGGTGAGATTTTGTTTATTCCAGCAGGAAGGGCAACACAGATAACTTTTGGCTCAGGGCACAAAAAGACTGAAGTGGATAATGAAGGTTTTTTGGATCAAAAAAGAAAGTTCTTACAGACCGTCAGTTTTCGTGAAATTAAGTCTTTGGAAGAAGATTGTATTTCAATTGTTAACTTTGAGGCTAAGGTGTTCGATGTAGTTAATTTTTTCAATTCATTAGGAATTCCTCCTTTTGTGATTCGTTTTAATGATCGTCTGGCAACTATTGTGGAGGATATAGTGAAGGAGTCAGAGCAAAGTACTCCAGGAAAAGAGCGAGTTTTGAAAGTGCATTCTGAGTTGTTGGTGATTGAAATTGTTCGACATATTCTGAAAAACAGATTATTTATGGAGGAGTTGTCGACAAATAGTACTTATTTTAAAGATCCTCGCTTGATCGATCTCTTCAATTATATTAAGAAAAATATTGGTGGAGACCTATCAAATAAAGTATTGGCAAAGGTTGCAAATGTATCTGAGGATTATGTTGGTCAATATTTTAAAATGTTAACAGGAATTAACCCACAAGATTACATTGAATACCAGCGTATGGAGGCAGCGGTAGAGTTGCTTCGGACTTCAAAGAAAAGTATTCGTGATATAGGTAAAGAAGTAGGTTATAAAGATACCGCATACTTCTGTAGGAGATTCAAAATGATGTATGGATTGCCAGCAGGAAAGATGAGAAGAAGAGAGACGCTCATTAATGTCCAAAGCTAATTATATAAAAAAACATAAAGAAATAAAAAAAGGCTCAATTTAAAACTGAGCCTTTTTTTATTTCTTTATTAACGATCTTGTAAAGCATTACAGCGATCGTATGATGGATCAATATCAATAAACACCTCCTCTTTGGCAGATAAGAACCATCTGCTCAACAGTTCCTCTTCTTTCTTTCTACGTGTAGCGGCTTTAAGCTTTTCGTAGTCATCTGTTAAGTTGGCACGGTGTGCGGGATAGCGTTGCTTGTAATAGAGTATCCGCACCTGAGGCCCTTCGCGCTCATCTTCAAAACGGATAGGTTTTGTGATGGATCCAACTTTCATGGTATCCAACGTAAAATAAAGAATTGGATCCTCTAAGGTACGTAGGGTTAATCTATTAGATTGTGTCATAGGGTCTGCAAAGAATCCACCATTATCGGAAGTTGCCCGATCGTTTGAATGGTCTTTGGCAGCTTTAGGAAATTCAATTTTTCCAGCCATGATTTCTGTTCTCAAACTATCAAGGAAGCGTTCAGCTTTTAAGATATCATCCTCACTCGGCTGTGGTTTGATCAGAATATGACGGGAGTTATAAGAATTACCCCTTCTTTCCAATAGCTGAATCATATGAATTCCAAACATGGTTTCTACTGGATCGCTGATTTCTCCTGGTCTAAGACCAAGTGCCGTAGCTTCAAATTCTGGCGCCAATTCTCCCCTCCTAAAGAAACCAAGTTCGCCTCCTTGTATGGCTGACATAGGATCCTCAGAGTATTCCCGTGCTAAAGATTGAAAATCCGTCAATCCATCTTCAATCATCCGCTTAAAATTAAGCATACGTTTCCGTACCTCTTCTTTTGCTTTTTCGTTAACGATAGGTTTCCGAACAATTTGACCAACTGTAACCTCTGCTGAGAAAAAAGGAAGAGAGTCACGGGGAATAGCATTGAAAAATCTACGGACCTCAGCAGGTGATACAGTTAAATCAGCAATGATTTTTTGCTGCATCTTTCCTATGACTTTTTGTTCCCGCAAGGCGGACTCAATTTCACTTTTCATTTGGTCAGCAGTCTTTCCATAAGCTTCGATGAGAATATTTTCATCACCACCAAACTGTTGCATCATCATCGAGAAACGCTGGTCTGCTTCAAATATGACCTCTGCATCTGATACCATAACAGAATCAAGTTCTGCTTTGGCTACCATCAACTTATTGATCAATAAAGATTCAAATACCTCGCAGCGGGTAGGTGCCTCAAAACCTTGCTGACTTTGAGAAGCAACAGCTTCAATAAATGCTTGTTGCACCTCGGATTCCAACAGGATATAGTTGTTGACTTTGGCTACAATCTTATCAATGATCTGTCCAGTTGGAGGAGTACTTGGGCTCTCTTTTTTCTCTTCTTGCTCTTGGCTATGTGCCAAGCCAATAATCCCTATGAAAAATAGCCAACCAACGGTTAATTTTAATTTATTCATAAATACTGAATTCTTTATTTTCTAATGCGCGCGTAAATATATCCTTATGCAGTTGTTCTCTCAACATGTTGACCCGCTTGTTTAGGAGGATTTTAGTTATTTCTTCCCTTACAAACTCCAGGGGTGGAACTTGATTTTGCAATTTGTATTCCAAAATATCAAAGTAGTAGGAATAATTTTCACCATCTACTTTAATAAAAGCCCCACTTCGTAAGAGTTGGGTTGTATTGGCTTCGTTTCTAAGTGGCGTATTTGCTGTCAGTTCACTCAAGCGAATCCAATTATCAGCCTCCAAGTAATAATTGCTTGCAAACTTTAAGCTAAGTTCGGCTAAGCGCTCCTGCTCTTTTTGGCGAATAGCCCGCTCAAATGCATTTTTTTGAGGACTGCTCTTTTCCAACTTGATGAAATTTCCTCTTACGATGGTTTCTTTTAAGGTGAAATTCTCCTTGTGAGACTTATAGTACTCGAGAATTTCTTGATCTTTTATTGCTTCATCAATCTGACTATTGATGTAATTTTTTTCAAATTCATGAATCATCAATGACTCCCGGTATTCTTTGATCCGCTGATTGAATTCAGGCGTATTGAAGTTGATGGCCTTGGAGGCTTCTGCAATCATCAATTGCTGCCGTACCCAGGATTGAACAAAGCGGGAAACGGTAGCCGCACTGTCTTCATCTGAAAGTTGAGCGTTGAGCAAAAACTGTATATCCGAAAGTAGCAAGTTGTTATTGGCAACTGTCGCTAGTATCCGGTCTTCTTCTTCATTTTGGGTTGATTTTACTTTGAAGAAGTCACAGGACGAAATCAAGAGTAAGCTGAGAATGAAGCTTGAATTAATTATGAACGATTTTTTCGTAGATCTTATTTTTTTCATTCTCATCAATGCTGAAGTTAAATTTTTCCTTCAAATTGGTAATCAGCATATTGTCTAAGTATTCCTGATAGTCCTGAATCACCTTTCCTCTTGTCTCGCTTAGCAGCTTGGGAGCAGCAGCGATCTTCGGTCCTACAATGATAAACTGGGTTTTTCCATTTTGAGTCAGTTCATGGAATGGTTTGTCCAGATTGATATCTTTCAAAATGGGATGATTGGCCCATTCGTATAAGCCTTCTTCCATGGTGAATATCAACGGATCATTAAGTAAGAAGGTATTCTCTAAACGATCCGTTAAGTCTGTTTTATATACCTTATCGCTCAAAAATCTCCTAACTGACGGAATGGATTCAGTTTTCGCCATGTTAACGAAAATTGCATTCACACGCTCATTCCAATAGTAGCGCTCTTGATTTTGTTGGAAGAAGTGCTCCAATCCTACACTGTCCTCTAATGCTTTTTGCCAAACTTGCTCATTCATCAGGGAGAAGAGTAAGATACCATCTCTGTATTCCTTGAGAAGCATCCGATACTCCTCATTGTTTTGTTCCAAATCTTGCTCCTCCACCTTATCCAAAGTAGCTGCAACATAGGCATTCAATTGACTTTCAAAGGCTATTTGTGGCCTTCCGGTGATCACTTGATTTTCTCTTTTTTTGACATGCACAAGAAAGTCCTTCACCAAATATGATTGCTCTCGCACACGGAATAGCTCCTGCTGATTGAGTTCCTCTTCCTCCAAAGATGCCAAGGCCTCTTTCATGTTTTTATCCTTGGCAAATGCGATCACTCGGTCAAAAACTTCCTCGTTTTCGACAAAGCCATATCTGGATTTTTGAATGGCCACCACTTGTGAACCGATCAAGGTGGATCGGGAATCTCTCATGATTCTGGATTTGATCATAGGTTCCATTTCTTCAAAAGGAGCAAGTGGTTTTCGCTCTTCCAATCGAATAATATGATAACCGTAAGGCGTTTTCACCGGTGGAGAAATCTCACCTTCTTCTTGCAGGGCAAATGCCACTGCTTCGAATTCAGGAATAACAGAACCCAAGCTTATCCAAGGGAGTCTTCCTCCTGTATTTCTGGTGCCTACATCTTCTGAGAATTGTTGACAAATTTGTTCCCACTCACTTTCTGGCTTTTGTAATTCATTGTAGATTTCGCCTACTTTTCGTAAGGCCCTTTCCTCGGATACGGGATCACCCATCTGAGAACGTACGAGGATGTGTGAAACTCTGATTTCCCCTGGATTTGGTTTTCGGTCTTCCAGCTTGATGATATGGTATCCAAAGTCTGTCAATACAGGCTCGGAAATTTCATTGATTTTTAAATTGTATGCAGCATCTTCAAACTGATAGACCATTTGCATGGCAGTAAAATAGCCTAAGCTTCCATCATTGGTTTGTGCAGAAGGGTCATCAGAATACTCTTTAGCTAGTTCATTGAAATTAGCTCCGGCATCAGCTTCAGTTTTCAGCTTTTGAGCCATTTTAAACACAGCGATGGAATCTTCCCTTGAGGCATTACTTGGGAATTGTAGCAAAATATGGCTAGCCTTGATCACTTCCTGCATGCGGTTATATGCCTTAAGCAATTCTCCTTCTTGCAAAGAGTTTTTGATCAGGTAAGGTTTGATTAGATCTTGTTTGAACATCTCAAACTCCCGATCAAACTCCTCGTTTTTATCCAATCCTTGACGCTCTGCTTCTTTGACTTTCAACTTGTAATTGATGAACAACTCCAGGTTTTGGTCAAACTCTTCTTGTGTCAGGAGTTCTTCTTTGTTATCAAATTGTTTGTTTTTGGAAAAGAGGTACAAAAACTCCTCGGAGTTAGTTTCCTCCCCTTCTATGACAAGTAGGGGAATATTTTCCACCGTTGTGTTTTCCGTCTGGATTAAACCAGTTTTAGGGCTACAGCCAAAAAATAGAATAAGTATTCCGATTAATAAATTCCGTTTATTCATAATTGAATTCAATGCAGCGAATAGAATGCAATGTTACGAATTTATATCAATACTTAGGGGAGTAGAAGCGTATTTACGCTAGGAATTAACAATTATTTGGAATTCACAAGCTTAAAGAGTCGGCAGGTGTTTTTTCTGCCATTGGTTTCAAATTCGATTTTATCCATGAATTTTCTTACCAACATGATGCCCAATCCACCTTTACGCTTGGTGGTAATGAGTTGATCTATTTCTGGCTCTTCGTAATCCAAAATGTTGAAACCGGCACCTTGGTCATGGATTTCAATTTTGAGCAGGTCATCTTCCAAATTGGCATTGACCTGTATAAATTCACTGGAATTACAGGCATGCGAATGGATAATCAAGTTTGCTGTCACTTCTTCCACAGAAAGCAATACCTGATGCCTCTCAAGCTCATCCATGCTTGTAGTCATCAGGAAGTCTTCTAAAAACTGCCTCAGAAGGGTCAACTGACCGGTATCACAATATAACTTCAAACTCTGACTCATCCCACAAGTGCCATCGCATCCTCTTTGTTAGGGCGGATGCTGATCAGTTTATCTAAGCCTAATATTTCAAATACCTGTAAAACTTTTGGAGCTAAGCCAAAAATGAAAATTTGTATACCTTTTTCTTGAAAATCGTCAAGATAAGACATAAAAACGCCAAGCCCTGCAGAAGAAATGTAATCCAACTCTCTGCCATCCACCAATATAACGGAGCAATCCTGCGCAAAGATAGACTGGATTGCAGAATCCAAGTCCACCGAGTTACTGGCATCTATCTCTCCCTTGAGGATTAATAGGTGCATTTGTTGCTCTATCTGAATATCAATTTTTAACATGCTCTATTTAACGTGATTATTTGATTTAAGTTAAAGAAATTTTATGACCATCAAAGAATAGTCATCGTCCAGTCGTTGATTTTTACCAATAAACTCAAAAACCCCCTCAATGATCAGCTTTTGAATTTCTTCAGGCTGTTTGTTATGGTGCTTATCTACAAGTTTTTTGAGCCGTTCATAACCAAATTCTTCCCGGTGTTCATTGCTTGCTTCCACAAGTCCATCGGTGTAAAGAACCATTAGATCTTGCGGATTGAAATTAATGGTTTTTTCATGGACAAAATCTTCATACAAGTCCGTGCGGATGATTCCTAATCCCATTCCATCAATGCTCAAATAATCCCACCGCTTCAGTTTAGCATCATAATACAAGGTAGGACAATGACCTGCCCGACTAAATTTGATGGTTTTCTTCAACGTATTGATGATGAGATAGGTTGTCGTGATAAACAATTGCCGCTCCAAACAAAAGCTCAAGGCCTTGTTGGCTTTAATCATAAAATCCCGGGGACTTGGATGTAGCTGAACCAAACTTTGGAAAACTCCTTTCATTTGGGACATATTAAATGCAGCAGAGGTACCTTTTCCTGATACATCACCGATAATGACAGCAAACTCGTGCTCTTTTAACTGTTGGGTTTCGTAATAGTCTCCTCCTACTTCATCCGCAGCTTCAGAGAACCCACAGATTTCGAAGTATTCGTCGTGGTGTAATTTTTCAGGCAATAAACTTCTTTGTACCCGTTGGGCGATTTGCAGTTCCTCTTTATAGCGCTCATTTTGAATGGCCTCGTTTAAGAGTCGGTGATTTTCCACGGAAATACATGCCTGTCCAACAAATGTGCTAATGATGTTGAGCATTTCCTTATTAAATCCTTCCTTAACTTCTTTCAATAAAAAAATTCTTCCGAAGGTTTGATTGTTGGTTACCAAAGGAAGCATCAAAGCCGATAAAAATCCTCCCTGAGATATTCTCCCCTGATATAATTCGAATTCATTTTTGGGGTTATCCCATTTGAAAGCATTAAATGGGCTTGTGCTTTCTACATGGGTTTGTATTTTGGCTCTTTCTGTTTCCTTGATGTTTCTTCGGTGGACAATCTGTAGACCTAAGTTATCATCTATTACCTCTATCCATCCAGCATCTGCATAGGATGCACTCATGCAGGAATCTATCAATATGTCCAACACCTGATTTTCACTTTGTCCAGGCTTGATGGACTGACTCAGCCGTTGAAAATTGATGGCTTCTGTTAATTTTTGCTCAAAAACAGAAGATGTGGGAAGGTTAAATAAGGTAACGAGTAAGCTGAATAACGAGTAAATAAAAATGAATCCAAACAGCGCAATTAAAAAAAGATTGTCGGTCAGGTTAACAAAGACCAATTCAGTATCACTGTAGGAGAGAAGCTGCGTAAACAGGTAAATCGTACAAATCAATATAATCAAGAAGAAAAGAATGGACTTCCACTTTTCTTTGAATGTCAAATAAGGAATCCATTTAAGGTTAACCGATAGTGATATTGAAAAAATAAACATGAAAACCATTCCGAACAAAAAGCTATAGTCCAGAGAGTTGTTGTTTAAAAATACAAAAAACATGCTCATGAGCAAGATAACCTCAAATGCCTGCCACTGCTGTACAATTCTTTTGGTTTTTTGGTAGAGAATCAATCTTCTCCAAAGAATCAAGGTGGATATTAAAAATATGGTGATCAGTGCAAAATTCACATGGTAGAAAAAGTTTCTAAGCAGTGGGTCCATTGCTAACTTCCCATCTCCCAAAAGGAAATAGAGCCCCCGGATGATCAAGGAAACGGTTAAAGCCAGGAGCCCTGTAGAAGCACCTCTCCAGATCAACTCCAAAAATTCTGTATTCTTATTGGAGTTGATGGTGTAATCATAAAAAATATAAACCGTGATGAAGAACAAAATCTCCAACGCATAGGAATATTCTGGACTAATACCGCTACCTAGTTGGTTGAGCTCTCCAAAAATTCTGGTGATATCCACAAATAAAAGTGCCAACCATATCAACACAGCACTAATCAAGCTTAGTTTTCCCGTATGTATTTTAGGCAGTTTTATCATTTTTACATTATGTCGCTACAATAATACTGATTAAACTTTAATTGAATGGTTTCGTTGATTGCAATGGTACAAAAATGATGAATAAATTTGTAGCATGAAAAAGTTAACCATATTGAAAATTTCAGTGCTATGCTTGTTCCTTGTAGGATGCAATGCCAGTGATCTGAATAAAATTTTACAAGGCATGGGCGGCGGCGGACCATTGACCCAACAGGAAGTATCAGGCGGATTGAAAGAGGCCTTGGTGCAGGGAATTACCAATGGTGCTACGATGGCTTCCCGTCAGGATGGCTTTTGGGGCAATGAGCTGATCCGGATTATGTTACCGGAAGACGCACGAAGGGTGGAAAATACGCTCAGACAAATTGGTTTAGGTTCTGAAGTTGATAGAGCTTTGTTGTCCATCAACCGTGGTGCTGAAAATGCAGCAAGACAGGCAATCCCGATATTTACAAGTGCAATTCGTCAGCTGACCATTCAAGATGCTTTTGCTTTGTTGAGTGGACAGCAAGATGCAGCTACACAGTTTTTAAGAAGAACTACTGAAGCTCAATTGGTTGAGTTATTCCAGCCTGAAATCCAAAAATCTCTGAATGAAGTAGGGGCTACCCGTTTTTATACGGATATCGCCAATACGTATAATGCTATCCCTTTGGTGAATCGTAGAATTGATCCGGATTTGAATGCTTATGTAACCCAGCAAGCACTCAATGGGCTATTTACTCTGGTAGCTCAGGAGGAGGCTAAAATCCGTCAGGATCCTATGCAGCGAACCACCGCCTTGATGCGAAGGGTATTTGGGTCACAAGATTGATCTACTATTAAAGAATTACCACTTCCTTAATAAGCTCTGTGCCGAATCGTTCTTGAATAAGTTGGATCAGCTTGCTTTGATTCATTCGAAGTTCTTGTTTGACCGGTCCAGAGCTTATAGTTGCAAAAAGCTTTTTGTCTTTGATAAATACGGAAGTGGTCCGGCTGGCTACAGTTTTCCCCATGATTTCCGGCCAGGCTTGAATCAATGCACGCTCATCAAATCGATCTTTGATTTTATATGCGCGCAGTAAATCTTCGAATGCAGTGCTCAGAGGCATTGCTTCCTTTTTTCTGGTTGAAAAGTCTCTGTATTTATCTGAACTCATAGCTCAAAGGTAGTCTATAAATAGTGCACTCGCGATGCTGTCAGCAAGAAATTTTCCTTTTTTGCTTAAGCGCAAATGTTCTGAGTCCACAAAAATCATTCCCTCTCCTTGAAGCTGAGCGATTAAGGATTTTTTTTCTTCCACTAGATGGATGCCAAATTCAGATTGGATTTTTTGCAAGTCAGTACCCCAGCTGGTACGCAACGAAGTCAATACATACTCATTAAGAATATCTACGGGTTCCAAGTTTTCTTCTTGGACAGAAAAATCCCCGGCTTGAATAGAGCGGATATACTTATTATTATTTGAAACTGTTGACCAACGCTTATTTCCATCAAAAGAATGAGCACTTGGCCCTATGCCAAGATAGCTATGCCCTCTCCAATAGTTACTGTTATGAATTGCTTCTTTTCCCGGAATCGCAAAGTTGGAGATCTCATATTGTTCATAGCCTGCTTTTTCAGTGGCTTCTATTAGGTGTTGCATCTGTTCTTGTACAAAGCCTTCCTCCGCTTCTTCAAATTTTCCGGTTTGGGTCCATTTGGCCAATGCAGTTTTTGGCTCGATGGTTAGGCAATAACTGCTGATATGGCCGGGATTTATTTCCAAAGCGCTAGCCAAGTCCTGATGCCAAATGTTATGATCGCTATGGGGAAAACCGTACATTAAATCAATCGATAGTTTTTCAAAGCCTGCATCCTGGCTTTTTTTTACAGCGAGCAAAGATTCCTGAGCACTGTGAGCCCGGTTATAGAATTTCAATACATGCTCCTGAAAACTTTGGATTCCAATGCTCAAGCGATCAATTCCCAGACTTTTGAATTCCTGCAATTTGTCTAGGGTAATATCATCAGGATTGGCTTCCAAGGTACATTCTTCCAAAGAAACTGGATAGTGCTGATGAATGGTATTGAGGATTCGCTCAATTGCCTTGGTGGATAATAAAGAAGGTGTTCCCCCTCCAAAATAGATGGTGCGTATCAATGGATCCTTTTGCAAAGCATCTTTTCTGTGTACAATCTCAGCAATCAAGGCCTCCGTCATGGCCTCCATTGTACGATGATTGGTACTGAAATGAAAGTCACAATAATGACATGCTTGCTTACAAAAAGGAATATGAATATATATGCCAGACAAATTGCTTAATTTTAAATCCCCTTCAAAGGTACTTGAAATTCAAGATTGTGTTTAAAAAAAATAGTTTCCGTTTGAGTGTGCTTTTCTTTCTGCTGTCCATGCAATTGCTGGCGCAAAGGGATTTTTTGCTGCTGTTTACGGTGGAGGGAGAGATTTCTAATAAAGGCAGTGCTGTTTTTCAGGATTCATTGGAGCGGGAGTTTTTCGTGCAGACATTCAGCGATGATCTTTATAATCGAGGATATTTTTCTTTTGAGTGGAGCAAAAAATACAGAGGAGATTCACTTGAGCTTAGTATCCATACTGGGGAGGCTTTTCAGTGGGTGGCTTTAGATGTCAGTCCTGTACAGCAGTTGTTTCCCTTGGTTTTAGGGAAGAAGGCAGATCCCGTTATCCAGGATAAATTTTCCTTGCAGGCGTTTCAAGAGCTCCGTTCCACGGTCCTTGCTGCGGCTGAAGATTCCGGCTTTCCTTTTGCAAGCGTGCAGTTGGATAGTTTAATGCGGAATGGGCGAGAGTTGAGCGCCCGCTTATGGATGGATTTGGGTCCTAAGATCACCTTTGACACGATCAAAGTTGTAGGCAATTCCAAAATGAAGCCAGCATACTTGCATCAGTTGTTGGATGTTAAGGTTGGGGAAAATTTTTCCCAAAAAAAGGTAAACCAAGCCATCGCTATCCTGCGCACCATACCTTATGCACGCTTGACAGGTGCACCAGAATTGAGTTTTCAAAACTCCGAAGCTACCTTATATCTCCCTTTGCAAGACCGGAATCTAAATTCATTGGATGGGATTATCGGTGTCCTGCCGAATGAATTGGAAGGAGGGAGATTGTTATTGACAGGGCAATTTGATCTAAAATTATTCAACATTGGTGGAAGGGGTAGAGATTTTGCGCTACAATGGCAGCGCTTTAATCAATTCTCCCAATTATTAGAACTGAGAGCGCAAAAATCTCATCTATTGGGCTCCAAGCTCAATTTAACCCTTGGGTTTTCCTTGCTGAAGGAGGACACCACTTTTCTCAATCGATCTTTTAACTTGGGGTTTTCTGTAAATCTCAATCCTGAAAGCCAACTTCGGTTTTTTGGGAATAGACAGGCGAGTGACCTGTTAGCAATTGGGGGCTTATCGGAATTGACAACTTTGCCGGAAGTGGGGGATTTTAGGTTTACTAATTATGGATTGGGGCATCGTTTTTTTAAAGTGGATGATCGCTTTGACCCGAGGAGAGGCTTGACCACGGATGTGTCATTTACGATCGGTAACAAGCAAATCATCCAAAATACGGCTATTCCCCAAGAGGTTTATGAAGGAATCGAGCTTAGGACCTTGCAGTATGAGCTGCAAGGACAGGTAAATCATTTTCTTCCCATTGGAAATAAAATCACCTTTTTTCAACGGCTTGCGTTCGGGACCGTAGAAAACCCCAATTTATTTTTGAATGATCTGTTCCGATTGGGAGGTTTGCAATCTTTTCGAGGCTTCAATGAAAACTTCTTTTTTGCCAATGATTACATCTATTTGAATTTGGAGCCAAGATTTTATTTTGATCGCTACTCATATTTTATGATTTTTGCCGATGTTGGTAGGTTCAGTAATCAAGTGCAGAACAGTCCTACAGATTTTCCATACGCAGCGGGTTTAGGCTTTCGTTTGGAAACTCAATCAGGATTTTTCAATTTTGTATATGCTTTAGGTGGGAGCAACACGCAGGATTTTGCATTCAATCAATCAAAGATTCATTTTGGATATACAGGTAGATTTTAAATAATGGGTAAGTTTTGGTTGATTATCAGTTTCATTTTTTTGGCAGGACTTGGCTTGTCTGCACAGACCTTGGAGAATTATTCGGGTACCTTCAAGCATCAAACCAATCGCTCTTGGAATTATAAAAGTGATGTCATCACCACAGATGTGGATGTGAGTAGTTTTCCAGCCAGTAAGCTTAAATTTCAAGTGCCTGCTCAAAGCACCGTTTTTCTTAATAATAAGATTTGGTTTTTTTCCCAACAAGACACAACCATTTTAGTACCCTTGAAGGACTTACATGAGCGCTTTGATTTTGGAAGTCAACAGACAGTTCCAATGGTGATTTATGGACATGGAATATCTAAAGATGATATATTTTTGGAGAAAGGTTACTTTGAGAATATTCCAAATCAGATGGGTTTTGTGGATTTGGAGGATTCAAACAAAAGAATTCGCTCCTCATTTAAAGATTTCTACTACTTGAGTATTTGCATATTGTTTATTCTATTTGGAATTGTCAAATCCGTTTTTCCAGTAGAATTGAATTATATGCTATCACCTTTAGGAGTGATTACCTTTGGAGACAATTTGGAGGGAAACCCCAAGTTTTTCTCTTTGGATGTGTTGTTCTTCCTTTTTTTGACAGGCCTTGCGATCGTGCAGTCTGTCATGTTTTTTATGTATTACTTTAATGATGAGCTCACTTATTTTTTCAACCCTGCAAACATGAATGATCTTTTTTTTAAATGGATTATTGGCTCATTAGCATTTGTTGGGCTATCGATACTGAAATACTTGTATCTGAATTTTATGACTTTCGTTTTCAATATAAAGAAGTTTGAAATCATTCACTTCTTTTATCTGCTCAGGATTATTTCGTTAATGGCTTTTGGTTTGATTTTATTTCAATTGCTCATACTTACAAATGATTTGATTGTGTTGAAGGATTGGGAGCTGGTCGCCAAGAATATTTTCTTTGGAGTTTACTTGATTGCAACTGTATTGCTTTTTATAGCCATGACAAATCAGGTGGATTTTAAATTTTATCATTTAATTGCTTACCTTTGCACCGCAGAATTATTACCATTTCTGATAATCACAAAGCATTTGATTTGGTAGTAATAACCGATTCATCAATCCACGAAAGTAAAGTAAACCATGACTAAGTCAACCAAAGACAGATTTAATCCGGTAAGAAGTATCTTGGTATCCCAGCCAAAACCAGTGGATGAAAAATCCCCTTATTTTCAGTTGGCTGAAAAGTATAAGTTGAAAATTGATTTTAGACCTTTTATTCAAGTAGAGCCTGTTCCTGTCAAAGAATTCAGGAAGCAGAAGATTGACATTTTAAAGCATACGGCGGTAATTTTCACCAGCAGAAATGCGATTGATCATTTTTTCACTATTTGTAAAGAGTTGAAAATAGAAATGCCTGCTGATATGAAATACTTTTGTATATCAGAGCAGACAGCGCATTACTTACAGAAGTACATTGTCATTAGAAAAAGAAAATTGTTTGTAGGTCAAAAGACTGCATCAGATTTGTTTGACTATTTCAAAAAGCATAAGTCAGAAAAATATTTATTCCCTTGTTCTGATATTCGCAAGGATGAAATCCCTGAATATCTTTCAAAAATGAATATAACATTTACTGAAGCGATTATTTATCATACGGTTGCATCTGATCTATCTGACTTAGCTAATATTAAGTATGATGTACTTGCTTTTTTTAGTCCATCCGGCATCAAATCTTTGAAACAGAATTTCCCGGACTTTGAGCAGGGCTTTACGAGAATAGCTGCATTTGGACCTACAACAGCAAAGGAAGTGCTTGACCAAGGGCTGATTTTGGACATTGAAGCACCGATGCCAAATGCTCCTAGCATGACGGGGGCCTTGGAGTTATATATTAAAAAGGCAAATAATTTGTGATCTTTTTAATCTTTTGTGGTCTTTTTCAGTTTAAATGTTTAGAATAGGAGATTGTTAGATGTTTTGAACTTGCATGGGACTACGAAAACCAACTATTGAAAAGCTCTTAGCATGCGTTTTTGTGCTAGCGGTTATTGTTGTACTACCCTCTAAGGCGCAACAAGACGCTCAGTTTTCTCAGTATATGTATAATGGTCTTTTTTTTAACCCTGCATTTGCAGGTAAGGAGTCAGGTTATAAGTTTTCAGCATTACATCGTTCTCAATGGTTAAATTATACAGGACTTAATGGGCCTGCACCACTTACTCAATTATTAACTGCAACAGGTCGGCTTGATAATTTTAATTTGGGGTATGGAGTTACATTTCTTAATGACAATATTGGGGCTACGAGCAATCAAGAAGTTAATTTCTCTATTGGTTATCATAAGCGGTTGCGTAGAGGTGTACTCTCTCTTGGTGTTTCCGGTGGGTTATTTTCAAGCACATTGAAATATGACCTGTTAGATTTCGTAGATCCAGAAATGATTTTTCCCACTTCCGGAGATGAAACACAAATGAATTTTAATTTTGGATTAGGGGCGATTTATGATAGGGGTAATTATTTTGTTGGGCTAAGTACCCGTCACATAAATGAGCCTGGCTTTGACTTTGGTGATGGTGCAATTAATAATCAGTTGCGGAATCATTCATATCTTAACTTTGGTTATCGCCTGAAGACTTTTGCTTTATGGACATTTGAGCCAAGTTTTTTGATAAAAACTGTTTCTTTTAATAATTTTTCATATGAATTTGGCGTTATAGCCACACAGAATAATAAAATAAGTGGAGGTATAACATTCAGAGGACAAGAATCGGTATCATTATTGCTAGGTTACAGTGTGTTAAATGATAATTCACTTAAAATTGGTTATGCATTTGATTTGGTTGTAAGTAATGTTCAAGCGAAAGCTCCAACGAGTCATGAATTTATGCTGACTTATAATCTTCAACCTTTGGTTAGAGAATATCAAAAGGCTATTCAAAGGACTCCTAGGTTTAGATTTTAAATTATATCAGGAATTTTGACCTTAAATTTGTTTAATTGTCTGAAATTCCTGTAAATTTCGATTTCGTAAAAGAATAATTTTCAGTAGTAATTAACGTAACTTAATATTTGTTACTTATGTATATGAAACGTAAATCACATGTAGTCCCTTTGTTGGTAGGTTTGGTAATTGTTTTCTTACTTCAGGGGTGTGGTCTTTTTGGAAAAAAAGGCACAGCAAGCGAAAAAGATAATAGAAGAGGTGAGGTAACTGGCGTTCCAAAAAGAGGTAACTGGCAACAAAATCTTCCAATGGATATGGTTGCAATAAAAGCAGGAACTTTTTGGATGGGTCAAGCAGATGAAGATATTGCTTTTACACAATCAGCTTTTAATAAACAAATTACGATTTCAGAATTTTATTTAGATAAATATGAAGTCTCAAATAATAAATATAGACAATTTATAGAGGCTGTTAGAGAAGGTAATTATGCTTATGGAACACCAACAACATTAAAGGATCCACCAACATTTAACTTAAATGAAGTGTTACCAGATACAACGGTTTGGTCAACTAGTTTTTCTTATCATTACGGAGACCCTTTAATGGAGTTTTATTTTGATCATCCAGCATTTGATAACTATCCTGTTGTTGGTGTAAGTTGGGAACAAGCACAAATGTATACAAGGTGGAGAACTTATCATCAAAATGCTAATGACAGATCTGATTTTGATTTCCCAAGTTTTAGGCTTCCATCTGAAGCGGAATGGGAGTATGCAGCTAAAGGAGGAAAAGAGGTTGCTAAATATCCATGGGGAGGGCCTTACTTAAAAAACAAAAGAGGTTGTTTAATGGCTAATTTTAAACCAGGTAGAGGTAACTATATAGATGATGGTTTTCCTTACACAGCACCAGTTGATGTTTTTGCTCCCAATGGATTTGGTTTGTACAATATGTCTGGTAATGTTGCAGAATGGGTACTAGATGCATACAATCCAGTAGCAAGCTCTTTAACTTGGGACTTAGATCCAGTTTACGATAATCTAAACGAATCTAGAAAAGTTGTAAGAGGAGGGTCTTGGAAGGATGTTGCACATTATTTGGAGACAAGTACCAGGACATATGAATATCAAGATGTAAAAACTGCCCATATTGGCTTCAGAACAGCTATGACTTTCTTAGGAAGATCTGGTTCTATGGATGTCAACAACAACAGAAGAAGAAGAAAATAACGAAAACAAACAAATACACATTTAAGCAGCAATGGCAAAGAATAATTCATTCAAGCACAAATTTTATGGTGATATCATGCCAAAAATCTATGGTATCGGTGCAGCAGTAGTAATTTTAGGAGCTATGTTCAAAATCTTAGATTGGCAAGGAGCTAATTGGATGATCGGTATAGGTCTTACTACAGAGGCTATCATATTTTTTCTTTCAGCTTTTGAACCCAAGCAAGAAGAAGTTGATTGGACGAAAGTATATCCTGAACTGGCGGGTGAAGAACCAACCCAAAGGAGAGCTAAAGTTACTGCTTCATCAAATGATGGACTCACCCAAAAATTTGATGAAATGTTGGCAAACGCTAAGATTGGGCCTGAATTATTTGATAGTTTAGGAAAGGGAATCCAAAATTTAGCAACCTCAGCCGAAAAAATGGGGAAAATTTCTGATGCTGCTGCTGCAACTAATGAATATGCTGAAAACGTAAAGAGTGCATCTAAAACATTAGTTGATATTAATGCTTCTTATGGAAAAACGGCTAGTGCATTAACAGAACTTTCTTCGGCATCTGCTGACGCAAAAGCTTATCATGCTCAAGTTGTAGAGGTTACTAAAAACCTGTCATCTTTGAACAATGTTTATGAAATGGAATTGTTAGATGCTCAAAGTCATTTAAAAACATTGAATAAATTCTATTCTAATGTTGCTTCTGCTATGGAGGGCTTATCTGAGGCTGGGAAAGAGACTGAAGCTTTCAAAAATGAGTTGGCTAAATTAAATCAAAATGTAAGTTCATTGAATAAAATTTATGGTGGAATGCTTACTGCCATGAAAGGTTAATCGATAGTTCAATCTACTTAAATATTTAGAGCAGGAAAAATGGCAGGAGCTAAAGAGACACCTAGACAACGGATGATTGGAATGATGTACTTGGTATTGACAGCCTTATTGGCTCTCCAAGTAAGCAATCAAATACTCCAAAAATTCGTATTATTAAATGATGGTCTTGAAAGAACATCTAAAAACTTTATTTCAAAAAATGAGTTTACAGTTTCTTCCATTGCAGCAACGGTAGAGCAACAAGGTAATAATGAAAAAGATTTACCAAAAGTTGCTGCTGCAAGAGAAGTTAGGACACTTACAGCAGAAGTTTTCTCTTACCTTGAAGAATTAAAGCAAGAGTTGATTGAGGTTTCAAACGCTAAGAATGAAAATGGGCAGTTTAAAAATTCTTCACTAAAAAATGTTGAGGTTCCTGGTAACATTTTCAATAATCAAGGGAAAGGCGAGGAAATGAAGGTACGTTTAAATAATTATCCTCAACAGATTAATAAAATTTTACAGGACTTGGGTATTGATGCTTCTTTTGGAGATATTGCCAAGGATGCAAAAGATATCGAGATCTTTAAAAACGATAGAGAGGTAAAAGATAAAAGCTTTGTCTTTTTGAATTTTGTAAAGTCACCAGTTGGAGCTGTGATGGCTTTAATTTCTCAATATCAAAATGAGGTTTTGAACATTGAATCAGAAGCATTATCCAATATTACTTCGGCTATTGGTACATTTTATTTTAAATCTGATGTTTTTGAAGCCAAAGTTGCTGCAAATTCAAATGTTGTGGCTGCGGGTACTAAGTTTGAAGGAACTATGTTTATCGCTTCATCTTCTTCCTCGGCTACACCAAAAATGACTGTTGGTGGAAGAGATGTTCCCGTTGTGAATGGTTTTGGTGAAATTAGTTTTACAGTTCCTCCAGCTAGCCAGTATGATGACCGTGGTTTAGCAAGACAAACTTTAAAAGGTGAGATTACAGTAAATATTGCTGGAAAAGATTCTACATTAAAAGTTGATTATGAATACTTTGTAGCGCAACCAATTATTAAAGTAACTTCTGATGTGGTTAATCAGTTGTATGCAGATTGTGCTAATGATTTGTCGATTGACGTTCCTGCTTTGGGTAATGCCTATGCACCTGATTTCACTGTAACTAATGGAACAGCAATTAAAGGTAGTAAACCAGGACAAGTAACGATTATTCCTGGTAATTCAGGTAAAGTTGTTATAGGTGTTAGTTCGGGAGGTAATAAAATTGGTAATGTTGATTATGAAATTAAACCAGTGCCTGCTCCCTCAATTAGGTTGTTTGATAGTAGAGGGGAAATTGACATGAGTGTTGCCTATCCTGCTCCAGGTCCTTCAACGCTATTGGTTAGAGCTGTTCCCGAGCCAACCTTTGCTAGGACTATGGCAAAAGACTCTAATTTTGAAGTTAGTGGAGGCGATGTTACGCTTCTTAGGAATGAAGTTCCTAGGGAAAAAGTTGCTATTAGTGGTGAGAACGTTGCTATTCGTAACCTTTTAGCTTCTGCTAGAAGCGGAGATGCCCTAGTTATTCGAGTTACAGAAGTTACTCGTACAAACTTCCGTGGTAATAAAATCAAATCAAATCAAAATGAGATAAGAATTATCAGAATTAAATAATCTGGTATCAATCAGTTTGATCTAAATTCTACTGTCATGAAGAATATAAGTAAAATTTTCACCTTCCTCTTACTCTTTGCACTTGGTTTTGAGGGTTTTAGTCAAGGAGCTACGAGTGTAAGACCTTCAGGATTTGGCGACAGAACCTTTCAAATGGATACAATCTTCTCTTCTAAGCCAATGAGAGAGGATGATAAGATGTATCAGGTGGGTGTGTGGAGAAGGATAGATCTTCGTGAAAAATACAATGTACCTCTTTACGGTTATGGAGATACTAAAAATAATGGGATCATCAACAACATTTATAAGGCTATAGTTGATGAGAATGCATTCGAAATCTTTTCGGATGAAAATTTTACTCGCCCTATGTCAATTTCTGAATTCCAAACAGAATTTTGGATTAATGCTCTTGGGGATTCTATATTTGTTAAGCAGTTATATTACTTGGATTTTAGAGAGGATTTTATTTTTGATAAACATCATTCTCAAGTCAAATTTGATATTAAGTACTTAGAACTTGTAATGCCGTCAGTTGCTAATGCCAATGCAGGTCAAAAAACTATTGGTTACATTCGATTTAAAGACTTCTATAATCATTTTAAAGATCATCCAGATGCTAAATGGTATAATTTTCAAAATACTTCTAAGAACCTCACTTACGATCAAGCATTTGATTTAAGATTATTCAAAGCTGTTGTTAGAAAGTTTACTAATTCAGAGGATGAGTTGTTGATTGATATGGTTCCTGGGTCAAATCCAAATGCAGAACTGCAAGCGTTCTTAAATGCTCTTGAGTTTGAATATAAACTCTTAGAGTATGAAAATGGGCTTTGGGAGTGGTAAAAAAATTATAAAAGCGGGTTAATCTCCCGCTTTTTTTGTTTGTATGGCTTCAAAAACCAAGGATGCCTTGCTCTTGCCTACTACTGCTTCAATTTCCTCCAAGCTCGCTGCTTCTAATTTTTTGGTTGATTTGAAGTGTTTCAAAAGCTTCTCTGCTATCGTTTTTCCTATGCCTGGAATATCTGTCAAAGAAGTGTTGAATGCTTTTTTGCTTCTTATATCTCTATGAAAAGTGATGGCAAATCTGTGAGCTTCATCCCTTATGCGCTGAAGGAGTCGGAGAGACTCTGACTTTTTATCAATATGTAAAGGATATTGATCTTCGGGAAAGTAGATTTCCTCTAACCGTTTGGCTATTCCTATGATGGGAATTTGTCCATAGATACCTAATGCTTTCAAAGCTTCCATAGCGGAAGATAGCTGCCCTTTACCACCGTCGATGACAATTAGCTTAGGTAGAGGAAGCCCTTCCTCTAATACCCGCTTGTAACGTCTTCCAACCACCTCTGTCATGGAAGCAAAGTCATTGGGTCCTTCTACAGTTTTGATATGGTAATGCCTATAGTCCTTTGTAGAGGGTTTGCCATTTTTGAAATAGACCATGGAGGCAACCGGATTGGTTCCTTGAATATTGGAGTTATCAAAGCATTCGATGTGGTCAGGAAGCTCTTTTAGGGACAAATCTGCTTGAAGTTGTTTTAAAACTCTGTTCTTTTTGTCCACCACTTCTCCGGAAGCCAAAAGCTTTTCTTTTTTGTAGAATTTTGTGTTTTTGAGAGATAGCTCTACTAATCGCTTTTTGTCTCCTATTTTAGGGGTATGGATGTTGAGTCCCTCATACGTTTCTTCCAATTCAATATTCGTAAGAATTTCTACAGAGTCTGAATTGAATTGATCCCGAAGACGTACGATTGCGATCAGCAAAAGGTCTGTTTCAGATTCATCCAATTTTTTCTTAAGCTCTACCGTTTTAGTGATGATGATGGAACCGTTTTTTACCTTGAGATAATTGACATAGGCTAGCTTTTCGTCAGACTCCAAAGTGAATACATCGCAATCTGCAATGGAAGGATTTACTACTAGGGACTTGGCTTGGTATTTTTCCAATAAATCCAACTTTTCTTTGAAATAGTGGGCACGCTCAAAGGCTAAATCTTCCGCAGCTTCTTGCATGCGCTTTCTGAAGAAGCCCTTGGCAAGTCCAAGGTTTCCCTTTAGGATATGCTTTGCATGCTCTAAGTCTTCTAGATAATCACTTTCTTTCTGCAAGCCCTCACAAGGGCCCAAGCAATTGCCAATATGGTATTCTAGGCAAACTTTGTATTTCTGTTCCACTATTTTATACGGGCTAAGGTCCAATTTGCAAGTTCGGATAGTGAACAAACTCCGTATCAGTTCCAATACATTGTTCATTGCTTTGACACTTGCAAATGGGCCATAGTAAGTTCCTCTATGTGGAATTAGTTTACGGGTAGGGAAAATCCTTGGGTAATTTTCTTTGGTCAGTAATAAGTAAGGGTAGGTTTTATCATCCTTGAGCAGGATGTTGTACTTTGGCTGACTTTTTTTAATCAGATTATTTTCAAGGAGAAGGGCATCAAACTCCGTATTGACAATGGTAATTTCGATGCGTTGGATTTCCCGCACCATGCGCTTGGTTTTATGATTGATGCCGGTGGCTTTGGAAAAATAAGATGCCACTCTTTTCTTAAGACTTTTTGCCTTTCCTACATAAATCAGTTCTTGATCCGCATTGTAATATTTATAGACACCTGGTAAGTCGGGCAATTGTAAGTAATCGGTAACTGCGTATGAGATTGCTTCCATAAGAAATGAAAAGTGGTCAGTTACTACAACTGGCCACTCTACTATTGGTTTTAGAAGTCAGATTTTTTAGGATCAAAATCAAAGTTGCTGAATTTATTGCTTTCCATTTCGTAGCGGTCGCAGTCGATTTCTATACTTAGCGGTCTTTCCGGTCTTCTGAACGGACCCTTGGTGTAACCCAAACTAGGGTCAGCATACACTTTAGCCATGTATTTTACCCAAATTGGTCTAGCAGTTTGACCACCTTGGCCGTTAGTCCAACTTCTGAAGTGGAT
This sequence comes from Mongoliitalea lutea, assembly GCF_014652135.1. Taxonomy (GTDB): domain Bacteria; phylum Bacteroidota; class Bacteroidia; order Cytophagales; family Cyclobacteriaceae; genus Mongoliitalea; species Mongoliitalea lutea. The sequence continues at coordinate 163,620 of NZ_BMYF01000004.1, read as the reverse complement.
GGCGCGGTCATCCCCACCTACCCAAGCACCAGAAACCAGATCCTTGCTTACCCCAATGTACCAACCATCGGAAGCATTTTGGGTGGTACCTGTTTTACCGCCCAATTCGTTACCCTCGTCGCGTAGAGTCCATGGTACTCCTTGAGAGGTTCCTCGTGATTCTTCAAACCCTCCTCTTAGCATGTACAACATGAGATAAGCATGTTCTTCACTCATTGCAGGACGTTTTTTTGGAGTAAATTGTTGGATTAAATTTCCATTTTTATCCTCTATTCGCTCTATGTAAAAAGGTGTGATGTGCTCTCCTTGGTTAACAAAAGTTCCAAAAGCTCCTACCATTTCATAAATAGATACATCAGATGTTCCTAGTGCCAATGCAGGGACTTCTTCTAGATCAGAAGTAATCCCTAGGCGATGAGCTGTTTCCACAATTATTTTTGGGCTTAATTTTTTCATCATAAACGCAGTAATTGAATTGATGGACTGTGCCATAGCTCTACGAATAGTCATGCTCTCGTAAGAAAACTTATTATCAGCATTTTTTGGGACCCATGACGGTTGACCTGGTATATTGATTTCAACCGGCTGATCAATCACACGATAGCAAGGACTGTATCCATTTTCAATGGCTGCTGCATATACAAATGCTTTAAAGGTCGATCCTGGTTGTCTTTTTCCTTGCTTAACATGGTCAAATTTAAAGTATTTATGATCTAGCCCTCCAACCCAAGCCTTGACATGTCCGGTTTCTGCTGCCAAGGATACAAAGCCAGTTCTTAAAAATTTTTTGTAATAACGCAGTGAATCCATCGTGCTAAATAACGTATCAATCTCTCCCCGTTCCCACGAGAAGACTCGCATACGTTTTTTCTCATTTAATTTGATTTCAATAGAATCACTATTTGCACCATATCGTTTTACTAGATTTCTATATACATCCGTTCGCTTAATTGCATTTTCTATAAAATTGGGTATAACTTGCCCGTTATTATCTATCCAAGGATCTCTATTACCCATTTCACGCTCAAACTTCTTCTGCAATTCCCGCATGTGTTCATCCACTGCTTCTTCGGCATATCGCTGCATCCGACTATCAATGGTAGCATAAATTTTGAGTCCATCTCCAAAAATATCATATGGTGTTCCATCAGGTTTTAACGTTTCTTTTGCCCAACGTAAGAGATCTGCCTTGATTACTTCTCTAAGATGTGTTGCTAAACCTTGATTTTGGTTGGAAACCCGATAGTCCAACTCAATTGGCATTTTTATTAAAGAATCACGTTCAATTTTATTAATATATCCATACCTTTCCATTTGAAATAGAACCGTATTTCTTCTTCTCAGAGAGTTTTCAGGGTTGAATACCGGGCTGTAATATGTTGGAGCCTTGAAAAGTCCAACTAATACTGCTGACTCTTGGATTTCTAATTCATGTGGTTCTTTGTTGAAGAAGGTTTTAGCAGCAGTTTTTATTCCATAAGCATTACTTCCAAACTCTGAGGTATTAAGGTAAAGTGTCAATATCTCATCTTTGGTATAGGATCTTTCTAATTTAGCGGCAACAATCCATTCTTTAGTTTTGATTATAAGCATTTTCAATCCAGGGACTTTACTTAAGGTGCCTTGAGATTCCAGATTTCTAGTTTTAAACAGGTTTTTTGCAGTTTGCTGAGATAGCGTGCTTCCCCCTCCCGCACCCTGTCGTAAAATCAGGGATTTGAAAAATACCCTTCCCATACTTTTGAAATCAATACCGGAATGACTTTCAAATCGAACATCTTCTGTTGCAATCAAGGCATTAACCAAATTAGGGGCAAGTTCATTGTAGGTGACAGGACTCCGATTTTCTCTGAAGTAATTTCCTAACAATACCCCATCCGCAGAATAGAGCTCAGAGGCTAATTCTGATTGAGGGTTTTCTAAGGCCTTAAAATCTGGTAAAGGGCCAAATAAACCCAAGAAGTTACTGCTAACTGCCCAAATAAATAAGATGAATCCTACCACTCCTATGACAAAAGACGCCCATAGAAGTTTTATGATTTTTTGTGTCATGTATAAAGTACTAATCTTTTATCAATAATTTTTCCGGAAGAATCGACGGTACTCATCTAAATCTTTCCGTTTGTTCAGCTCTTGGAAGTTTCCAATGGAAATCACAAAACTGGACTCCTTATCATCAGGTCCTAAAGAACTGGACTCAAAGGTTTCTAAGAACTTTTCTCGGTATGCCAATGCTCGTTCCGCATTGTTGAACGGACTGACGATGAATATGACTTGCTCACGGGTCATATTCATGTTACCTGTACGCAATCGTGCATTGCTAAACTGTGAAGAATGGAAATTTTCTAGATCTCCTAATAGCGCTTTTGTTTCTCTTGCTCGCTCTTGACTCAATGCGAGCACAAATATATGTGTTTGACTGGCACTTTCTTTATACGGGCTTTCATCTTCCTCCAAATCCTCTGCATCTGCCAGATTATCGGTGTCTCCATCTTCCTCCTCTTCTGTAGTTTCTTCATTGTTTTCAGCGATAAACTCTTCTTCATCACCTTTGACAACTCTTAGCATATTTCTTGCCAGTTCTTTCAACTCTGGATTTTCTGTTTGAAGGGTGTAGATTTCCAAGCGATATTTGTAGAAGTCCATGCTGTCAATTTTGCCGGAAATCATGATGTCTAACAAAAGTAAACGATCTGTATTTTTGGTTAAGGGGAATAGTTCCATAGTCCTACGAATGACTCCTCGGGCTTCCTCATATTGCTTGTTTTCATATAACTCATAAGCAGTACGGTACATTTTGGAAGATTCCACTAAGGCTGCTCCTCCTGTCAATGCATCTGGATTGTTTACAGCATATGTATATGGGGAATAAGGAAATTCTCGGTTGAGACGCTCTCTATATAGCGTTGTGTTTTCCCCTAGTTCCCTGTTAGCCAAGAATAAAATGTAATACGCTTCGGCCTTCTTGATGGTATTAGGAAAGACCGTTATCAGTATTTCTAAGTTTTCCTTGCTCAACTCATACTCCCGAAAATCAAAGAATAGTAATTTTCCCAATTCAAAGTATGCTAATTCCAGACCTGTCCTTATAGTTTCAAGTTGGGATTCATCCCTTGGAATTTGTGCCAAAAGGGAAGCTTTGTCTGGAATCTGGGAAAGAATATCATTGGATTCTTCTTCATCTTTTTCTTCTTTAGATTCTTCTAATTCAGTTACTGTTGCCTCTTCTGATACTGGATCCCTTCGGATAGTTGATTGGAAGCTTTGTACACTTCTTCTCCAGTTATCATCTAAATTTCTATTTCCCCATACCCGTACAAATTCTATCGCTCCCTGCTGTACAGCTAGGGTATTTTCAAAATAGAAACTTCGGCCACTACTCGATCCACGTCCACTAAAAGCTAATAAGTTGTCAAAGATTCCTGTGCTCTTAGGCCTAGCTTTTTCTTCTGCTTCCCTTAGTAACCGCTGTTCTTCTTTGGCTATGAACTCATCCGCTAAGCGTTCTTGGGCTTCCGGAGAAAGCTGTGCAACCCGCAATAGACTGTCATTTCGTAGGATTGTTTCGTAGTGAAGCACATAGTTATCTAAGCGTATTTTTTCCCGTTCGATTTGTCTGTAAGAAGCATCTACAGGACGAAAGTTAGCCATGGCACTATCCAAGTAATACTTGGTCGCTCGAAAATCCCGGTCAATATCAAAACTTATTTCTGCCAATTTTTGATAGATATAGCCTTTTTGTACAGGATTTTTCCCTTCTTCTTTGGCTGCTTTTATCAATAATTCTTTTGCTGTCTCAACCTCATTCTGTCGGAGTTCAAAAATGGCTTTTTCATACAAAATCACATCCTTTAGCTCTCTGTTTTTGCTATCATTATACAAATCGTCGAAGTAGGCACGTACTCGTTGCAGATCTTTGCTTTTATTAAGTTCAGCCACTTGCTGCATGTACAACTGCGCAAAGAAACTCCGCTCATAGGGGGGGTTGCCTTTTTGAGCTTGTTGATAATAGGAGTAAGCTAAAGCATCTAAGTCTTCCCGTTGGTAAAGCTGGGCAAGGATAAAGTTGATGCGGGAACGTTCATGTCTATCTTTGCAGTAATCCAAAGCTTTATCAAGAGCCCCAATCTTACCATTGACATCCTCCCGCTTGTCGTAATAATAGGCTAATGTTTTGTAAAGCAGGAATCGGTTTTCCCGGTTGATGCCTGATTCTTTGGATAAGTAGTCAATGACATAGGCTGCATCATCAAAGCTGCCCAAGTCTATAAACTGCCTCATCAATTGAATAAGTGAGCGGTGACGGATATGTTGTTTTTTACTGTTGACGTTTAAGTATCGGAAGGTATTGGAAGCATCGTCAAATTTGGCCTCGTAGTAATCAGCCATTCCGAGAAGGAGGTAGTTATCATCTACCCATTTGGAAATACGATGCCAATCAATCGCTCTAGAGGAAAAATAGCGCACATCCTTAAGCAATTCCTTGTTAGAATCAATTTGGGCACTATCGATTGGATAAAAAATAGGCAAAACCTGACTAAAATCTTCATTATGAGCTTGTGCAATTTCCTCCTCGAGTTCGTTGATTAGTAACTTAGAATAAAACATTGCATTATACCGAGAAGTGGTATTATGATAGGTTCTATTAATAAATGTATCCTTAGTCGAAGAACAGGCGGATGCAAAAAGCAGAACAAATACAAGTACGCGTATGTGAATATAGTCCATTTTGAGCTTTGACGCAGCAAGCTTCCAAATTACTGCTTTTGATCTAATTTATTTAACGCTCTAGCTAAATATAATATTTTCAATCCAAAAAAATAACCAAATTTGAGCATGAAGCGATTCGATCTCAAAAAAATCACCCAACTCAAGTACCTTTTTGTCATTCGGAAAGAGCAGGATTTCTCTGTACTCTCTTCATTCAGCTTGTCGGCGCTCCGTATTCTAGTACTCAGCGCCTTTGTCTTTTTGGTAATTTTTGGACTCGCAGTTCTCAGTACCAAGACAATCTTCAAGCGCTGGTTTGATGCTTCTTCTGCACAAATGGCCAATACTGAAAGAATTCTTGCATTATCCGATCAAGTAGACTCTTTGTTGATAGAGGTGCGCAAAAAGGAACAGTTTATCGATAACATTCAACTCATCATCAAAGGAGAACCACTGGAAGTGGGAGAAGAGATTCCTACCTCAGTGCCTCAAGCAAATCGAACAGATGGAATCGTCAATCAGCAGTGGAGTGAAGGGACAAAGAAAATCATGCAGGAATTTCAATCCCCAAGCGCTGAACCTGTACTGGCCAACCGGAATTCAGCAGCCTCATCTGATGCGGGAGCTGTTTTTTTCTTCACACCTATCAAAGGATTCGTTTCAGCTCGCTTTGATCCTGTCAATGACCACTTTGGAGTCGATGTCATTGCTAAGGGAAATGAACCTGTACTTGCTATTGCCGACGGAACAGTTATCCTGAGTACATGGACAATCAATACCGGTCATGTGATCGGAATTCAGCATAGAGGAGAATTTCTTTCATTTTATAAACACAATTCGGTACTTTTGAAGGATGTCGGAGATGTCGTACGTGGTGGAGATATCGTTTCCATCGTAGGCAATACCGGCGACCTGAGCACAGGTTCACACTTGCACTTTGAGCTGTGGCACAAAGGATCAGCACTCAATCCTCAAGAATTTATAACCTTCGATTAAGTATGTTTGGAAAGTCAGAAGAAAAATCAATCAAAGAAATTGTCAGCAGCAGTAATGTGATCTCTAAAGAGACAAAGATTACCGGTGACATTGTAGCGCAAGGAAATATCCGTATCGAAGGCACGATCGAAGGCACTGTTGCCTCCAAAAGTAAAATTGTGATTGGGGACTCTGCCTTCATCAAAGGTGATTTGAATTCAGCTGAGGCGGAAATAGCCGGTAAAGTAGCCGGTTCGGTTAGCTGCTTGGATTTGTTGTATCTCAAAAGTTCTGCTGTGATTGAAGGCGACATCATTACTGCCAAATTGGTGGTGGAAAATGGGGCAGTATTCAATGGTAAGTGTCAAATGAAAAGTGGGGCTATGAAAGTTTCCAAGCAACATGAAGCCAAACTCCAAGAATCAGCAGCGGGATAATTTCAATAAAATCCTCAAATACTCGGGGTTGTCTTTTCAGATTTTTGCTGTAATTGGTGTCGGAACTTGGTTCGGATGGTTTTTAGACCAAAAAACGCAGATGGCTTTTCCTTTGTGGTTGTTGGTATTTGTATTCCTATCTACTATTGCGGCATTTTATCATTTATTCGTCTCTATCAAAAATGATGATAGTGAAGATAATCCGTAGAAAAAGGCCTACCTTTGCGGCATAATTTGAAATTATGCAATCTATTAAAGTTCTTACCGTTCGCTTATTGATTTATTCATTGATCATTGGTGGACTGGTTTACCTTCTACAGGAATATATCAAGCCAACCTGGGTGCACGAAACTGTTTGGACTACCATTTCATTCTTTTTGATTTTGACATGGTTGACGAGTGCTTTTAGTCATTATTTGATCGGCATCAATCAGGAAAATTCTGTCAACATTATGCTCGGTGCTTTGGGTATCCGATTTTTGGGAAGCCTTGGTTACATTGGAATAATGCTATTTTTGGGGGTTGAAAATATAATTTTGTTTGTCGCCAATTTCTTTGTGATTTATTTGTTTTACTTATTATTTGATATGTACGGGTTAATAACTAATTTGCGCCCGATTTCAAGGTAGTTCCAAAAAAAATCTATTAATGTTACGCAGGTTCCTTTGTTTAAGCGTTTTATTATCAGCTATTTGGCTGATGAATCCAGTTACCGCGATGGCCGGAGGTGATGATAGTGATAAGACAGGCTTTATCATGCATCACATCAAAGATTCATATGAATGGCATTTCGCAACATTTGGAGACACACATTTAACACTTCCTTTGCCTGTAATCATCTATTCTTCTGATAAAGGATTGCAATTTTTTTCTTCTTCTAATTTCCAAGATCCAGTTACACATAAATTTGGTGAGGCTTTTGCTCATGAAGGATATTTTATTGACGAGCATGAACACTTATTTAGTGTAGATGGCAGTTCCTTTGTTGACCTTTCCATCACCAAAAACGTAGCGATGATGTTTTTGGTTTTGATTGTAATGATATCTTTTGTACTATCTGCTGCATCTAACTACAAAAAGAATGGAGTTGCTGCTCCAAAAGGTGCCGCTGCACTATTAGAACCAATTGTAGTCTTTGTAAGAGACGAGATTGCCTACAAAGCGATTGGACCTAAGTACAAAAAGTTTTTACCCTACTTATTAACCTTATTCTTTTTTATCTGGATAGGTAACTTGATGGGCTTGATGCCGGGTGCTGCTAACCTTACCGGAAATATTGCGGTCACTATGACCCTTGCTGTATTGACATTTATTGTAGTAAATACCAATGGAAATAAAGACTACTGGAAGCACGTATTCATGACTCCGGGAGTTCCTGTTCCATTGTTGTTGGTAATTGTTCCTGTAGAAATCATTGGATTATTCACAAAGCCTTTTGCTTTGATGGTCCGTTTGTTTGTGGCGATTACTGCAGGTCACATTGTGATCTTGGCCTTCATTGCACTTGTATTCATTTTTGAATCTTATGCAATTGGGGTAGTTAGTACCTTGATGGTAACCTTCCTAAATGTCATCGAATTGTTGGTTGCTACCATTCAGGCGTATGTGTTCACGCTATTCTCTGCGATGTACATCGGTGGAGCCGTTGCAGAACATGCACATGATGACCATCATTAATTAGAAATTTCTTTGTTCAATTTATAAATCACAAACACGTATGTTAACTTCAATCTTGTTGTCTGCTGGATTAGCACTAATGGGTGCTGGAATCGGTGCTGGAATCGTTGCAATTGGTGCAGGTCTTGGTATCGGTAGAATCGGTGGTCAGGCTATGGAATCTATTGCTCGTCAGCCTGAGGCTGCTGGTAAAGTTCAGACTGCCATGCTAATCATCGCGGCTCTTATTGAGGTGGTATCCCTGTTCGCAGTAGTAGTGTGTCTACTTATTGCATTGAACGCAGGTGGTCTTACCTTCTAAGAACAAAAGAAAAGGGGTCAGCGCTAGGCTGATCCCTGCTTTTAATTGAACAAATATCATTGTATCTAAACACTAGAAATACATGGATCTTATATTACCTGGCTCTGGCTTAATCATTTGGCAATTAATAGGATTTCTTGCCTTATTGTTTCTTCTAACAAAGTTCGCTTGGAAGCCAATCTTGGCTGCTTTGGATGAGCGTGAAAAATCAATTGAAGATGCCCTAAAATCAGCAGAGATTGCCAGAAACGAAATGGCGAATCTAAAGGCTGAAAACGAGCGGATTCTACATGAGGCTAAAATCCAGCGTGATGAAATGCTTCATAAAGCAACTGAGCATGCCAAGCAAATCATCGAGGAAGCAAAAGAAAAAGCACAGCAAGAAGGAGCTATCCTTTTAGAAAATGCCAGACATGCTATCCAAACAGAGAAGAAGGCAGCTGTTGAGGAAGTGAAAGTTTTAGTAGCTACGTTGTCATTGGACGTAGCAGAGAAATTGATCAAGAAAAACTACACCACTGATGCTGCTCAGAAAGCATTGGTAGAAGAGTTTGTGAAAGATATTAAGGTAAACTGATATGTCAGATATTAAGGTAGCATCCAGATATGCCAAAGCCCTTCTCGAGCTTGCGATTGAAAAAAAGCAGCTGGAAGAAGTGACGGCGGATATCAAAGAACTTCTTGCTGTTGCTGAAGCCAATCGTGAATTTCAACTACTTCTTCATAGTCCGATTGTCAATGCTGACAAAAAGAAGAACGTGATTCATGCACTATTTGGTAAGCATGCCAATGCGATTACCTTAAGTTTTTACGACATCGTAACGCGCAAAAACAGATCCAATGTATTGGTAAGTACAGCAAAGGAGTTTGTAAGACAATACAATGTACATAAAGGCATTCAGGTGGCTTATGTGACTACTACCATACCTTTGACAGACGAGTTGAGAAAATCTTTCCAATCTATAGTGACTGATATTTCAGGCATGAAAAATATTGAATTGGTAGAAAAAATCAACCCAGATTTGATCGGGGGTTTTGTATTGAAAGTAAATGACAAATTACTCGATGATTCCGTAAGCGGTAAATTGAGAACGTTAAGAACTAGACTTGCTCAACGTTACTTTGTCAAAACATATTAATCATTCGTTAACAAATAATTGAACATATAATGGCACAAGTTAGACCTGATGAGGTTTCAGCGATTTTGAGAGAGCAGCTCTCCAATGTCAAAACTGAGGCTGAACTTGAAGAAGTGGGTACCGTACTCCAGGTAGGTGACGGTGTTGCCCGTATCTATGGACTTTCCAAAGCTCAGGCAGGTGAATTGCTTGAGTTTGACAATGGTTTAAGAGCGATGGTTCTTAACCTTGAAGAAGACAATGTGGGAGCCGTACTTTTTGGTGATTCCAAATTGGTAAAAGAAGGTGACAACGTAAAGAGAACCAAGCAGATTGCATCTATCAAGGTAGGTGAGGGTATGCTGGGTCGTGTTGTTGATACATTGGGTAATCCTATCGATGGTAAAGGTCCTCTTCAGGGTGAATTGTATGAAATGCCTCTAGAAAGAAAAGCTCCTGGGGTAATCTACAGACAGCCAGTTACTGAACCGCTTCAAACAGGTATCAAAGCGATTGACTCCATGATTCCAATCGGAAGAGGTCAGCGTGAATTGATCATCGGTGACCGTCAGACTGGTAAGACAGCTGTAGCTATCGATACTATCTTGAACCAAAAAGAATACTACGAAAAAGGAGAGCCGGTATTCTGTATCTACGTTGCCGTAGGTCAGAAGGCATCTACAGTAGCGGGTATTGTTTCCGCTTTGGAAAAAGGCGGCGCACTTCCTTACTCTGTGGTTGTATCTGCTGCTGCTTCTGATCCAGCTCCAATGCAGTTCTTTGCTCCATTTACAGGTGCTTGTATTGGTGAATTTTTCCGTGATACAGGACGTCCTGCATTGGTGATCTATGATGACCTTTCCAAGCAGGCAGTTGCTTACCGTGAAGTTTCTTTGCTATTGAGAAGACCTCCGGGACGTGAAGCGTATCCAGGTGACGTATTCTACTTGCACTCCAGACTATTGGAAAGAGCTGCTAAAATCAATGCATCTGATGAGATTGCTAAGCAAATGAATGACTTGCCTGAGTCTTTGAAGCCTTTGGTAAAAGGTGGTGGTTCTTTGACCGCTCTACCGATTATCGAAACTCAAGCTGGTGACGTTTCTGCCTATATTCCGACTAACGTAATTTCCATTACAGACGGTCAGATCTTCTTGGAGACCAACTTGTTTAACTCTGGTATCCGTCCTGCGATCAACGTAGGTATCTCTGTATCCCGTGTAGGTGGTAATGCGCAGATCAAATCCATGAAAAAAGTTGCCGGTACCTTGAAATTGGATCAGGCGCAGTTCCGTGAATTGGAGGCGTTTGCTAAATTCGGTTCTGACTTGGATGCATCTACCAAAAGAACAATCGAAAGAGGTAGAAGAAACCAGGAGATCTTGAAGCAAGCACAGTATTCTCCTGTAGCTGTTGAATTGCAGGTGGCGATCATCTATGTATCTACCAAAGGTTACATCGATAACGTTCCTGTAGAAAGCGCTCGTCAATTTGAGAAGGAATTCTACAACTTGTTGAAGAGTAGCCACCCAGAGGCATTGGAGCTAGTTTTGAAGGGTAAAATCGATGAAGCTGGTAAAATCCTTGAAGCAGCAGCGAAGGATTTGGCTACAAAATTTGCTAAAAAATAAATTTCTCAAGGGAGGTCTAAGCCCCTCCCTTTCAATTTTATATTTCTGACAATAGCATCTTATGGCTAACTTAAAGGAAGTAAAACAAAGGATCACTTCTGTAACCTCTACTCAGCAAATCACTAAAGCCATGAAAATGGTGGCCGCGGCCAAGTTGAGAAGAGCACAAGACAGAATCCTAAAAATGCGTCCATACTCTCAAAAATTGACAGCAATCCTCAATGATGTGGTAGCTGCTATGGGAGGTGAATTGCAAATTGCCTATGCAGAGCAAAGACCGGTAGAGCGCGTCTTGATCGTTCCTATGACTTCAGATAAGGGTCTTTGTGGAGCTTTCAATTCTAACGTATTGAAAAGTACTTCTACTGCTATCCATGAGACTTATGCCAATGCCGAGGTGACCGTATTGCCGTTGGGTAAAAAAGCGTATGAGTTTTTCTCTAAAAGAGGCTACAAAACTATTGCCGATCATTACGAAGTATTCATGGATCTAAGCTATGACAGAGTCCGTGAGATTGCTACCTATGCTATGGATGCGTTTATTGCAGGTGAGTATGACCGTGTAGTGTTGGTATATAACCACTTCCGTAACGTTGCTACCCAAGAGATTCAGGTGGAACAATTTTTACCAATGGAAGGTGCTTCTGTAGGTGGAAATGATACGATGTCCATCGATTATATCTTAGAGCCTACCAAAGAATATGTGATTGAAGAACTTGTGCCAGTAGCTCTCAAAACACAATTCTACAAGGCAGTTTTGGATAGCAATGCTTCTGAACATGGTGCGCGTATGACCTCTATGGACAAAGCGACGGAAAATGCAGGAGAGCTCCTGAAAGATTTGAAATTGATGTATAATAGAAGCCGTCAGGCAGCAATCACCAATGAGATCCTTGAGATCGTTGCTGGTGCCAATGCCTTGGAAGGTAATTAAGCATACCAACAATACAACCCAAACATCAAAACCACTTTCGAGTGGTTTTTTTGTTGATAGCCAAAAAAGTTCTGTAGATTGTCAGGCATGAATCAAGGAATATTCCATAGACTCTGGTCCCTTTTTTCCATTTTATCCTTGGATGTGGTAGTGGGTGCGCTTGCGGGTATGTATTTTTTTGGGAATGTTTGGGATGTAGTACTAGCTCCGGAAATTTATCTATTGTTGGGATTGGCTGTTTGGAGTGTGTATACAGGAGATCATTTACTGGATGTCCGACATGCCTCACCTATGGGTTTTGTTTCCCGACATGAATTTCATCGTAAGTATTGGAAGGTCTTAGTGCTGCTCATGATTGTGGGAGTCATTGTTGCTTTGGGTATTTTGATAAGTGTTCCCAAGACGCATTTCATTATCCCCTATGGACTGGGATTGGGTTTGTTGATTGGAATATGGTATCTTTTGCTAACCTTTAAGAAAGATCAGGTTGCCCATTTCAAGGAATTTATTACTGCCTTTGTATATACTCTCGGGATTGCTTTAGCTCCTTGCGTATTGGCTTTGGAGGATATACAACTGGTGCACATCAGCCTAATCCTAGGCTACTTTTTGATTGCTTTTGCCAATTTGGTAATCTTAAGCTATTTCGATCGAAGTTATGATGACGTGCATGCCTTTGGATCTATAGGTGCCCGATTGAGCGAAGCGCAGCATAAAAATCTTTGTTTTGGTCTGCTCTATGTGATAATAGGAGGACTGATAGTGGCAATGATGGTTGTCTTCTCTTATTATAGGCTCTTTTTTGGGATTCTACTGTTGATTGCGGTCATTCATTTTAGGCAATTCAGCGCTTCAAAAGAAAAAAATCATGCAAGAGCTGTGATGGAAATATCCTTTTCTTTGCCATGGTTACTTTGTTTATTTTGAAGCTTTATCTATCAGTTTGTAGGTAATTTCGTTGAAGTAGGCTCCATTTTGCGGACCAAACCAATTCATATCCCGCACTTCGTATTTGGGCAAATCATAGTATTCATCGGGCGTGATGTATCCAATGTATCCTCCATTGAAGCAGGTCACAATCAGATTGAGTTTCTTGGCTTTTGCGTAGTCTTCCCAAGCTTTCATAAATACGCCGGATAATTCTCCACTGGAGCTTAAGAATAGCGTATTTCCCAATTTGACCACATCCATATGCGGGTTAGTACTGCCAAATAAGCTGTTGAATACCCAGGGTCGGAGTCGAACCTTTTCACTGATCCGATAATGAGCTTTTCGTAAGTGAATAGGGATGCGTCCGGCTAAGATACTAGGCTCTTTGTTGGTGCTAAAGGATTTCATGTTTCCCATGATTTGTTGGCTGAGGGTTAGCGCATACTGTTCTACAGCGCTTGTGTCCTTGCCGTCAGCTAAGGGTTTGTGAGAACCTACTGTACCTGCGGCAAATAGGGTGAAATCGTAGTGTTTTTCTTCCAGGAATTTGGATAGGGCAGAGGGATAATCACCCGAAAGACCCATAAATTTTCTATCCATAATCGTAGGGTGGGCACTGTAGCTCAGAAAGGTCGCATTTTTCCCGTCTTTTCTACGGATGATCAGTTGACGCACGTAAGGGTCAATGCTGTCTCCTTCTATCAAGCGATTAGCCACCAAGTCTGTTGTCAGAGATTTTTGAAAAAATAAATCAGCAGTATCCAAAGAAGCAACAGCCGTTTCAATGGATTCAATCGTTCGCTGCTGAAGATTTTTTACAAAAGACTTGTCATACCCCCCAAAGGCGACCTTCCCCAAGAGCCCAGGAATATGCCCTCCTAAACCCGAATGTGTATGGGTAGCTGTGAAAAAGGTATGTTGAATCGGGAGTTGGGCTTCGGCGATGCTGTTCAGGATAGCTGCTTCCAGGGTAGGATGGATAATCATGAACTCATAATTGAGGAATAAGACTGTACTGATTCCGTTGCTCACTACCAGCGCTTTGACAAAACTGCTATCTTGGACAAATTCATAAGGGCCTCTAGGTTTGTAGCCCAATAAGCCCAGTGGTTTATCGGGAGTTACATTGGATTTTGCCCAAGATGCCAGCCAAATACTGCCTTTACTTTGGGGAATATCCATGGTATCAATTATGGTCATGGTCTGCTTATAATAGTCAGATTCCCTGTAATCACTTCTGTCTACCCGTGTAATCAGTAGGGTGGTAATAAAAAACACGATCCCCAGAGTCCAAGCTGAAATTTTGAATGTTCGCTTAATCTGTGGGGACATTGGTTATGGGCTTTGTAAGGCTCTAATATAGAGGCTAATCTTTGTTCAACCTAAAACTAGCCTTGAAATTAATCAAATCTCCAATTGTCTTCTATAGAGTTGAATGGTGTTTTCCAGTCCATAGTACAGGGCATCGCAGATCAGGGCATGACCGATAGAAACCTCATCAAGGAAAGGGATACATTCTTTCAAGTACCTCAGGTTTTGAAGGTCCAAATCATGTCCAGCATTTAAACCCAAACCTAGGTCTTTGGCGATAGTAGCTACTTCAGCGTAAGGTTTGACGGCCAATTCTTTATTGGCGTGGAAATGCGCTGCATACGGTTCTGTGTACAATTCTACCCGATCGGTACCGGTCAGTTTGGCCGGTTCAAAATACTTTACCTCCGGATTGATAAAAATGGAAACACGGGTACCGTAACTTTTCAGTTCTGCAACAATGTCTTTCAAAAGCTCCAAATGCGTAATGGTATCCCAACCACTGTTGGATGTCAAGACATGAGGAGGGTCTGGTACCAAGGTAGCTTGGGTGGGTTTTACCGTACGGATGATTTCCATAAAGCGCTCATCCGGATAGCCTTCAATGTTGAATTCAGTGGTCACGACTGGAGCTAGGTCCAACACATCTTGGTAGCGGATATGTCGTTCATCAGGTCTAGGGTGTACCGTTATACCTTCCGCTCCAAACCGTTCGGCATCTTTGGCAACCTGCACTACATTGGGGTTATTGGCCCCTCTGGCATTCCTGATAGTGGCGATTTTGTTAATATTTACGCTTAGCTTAGTCATTTCGTGAATAATCAGATATTTTTGTGTTACAAATTTACACCTATAATACAAACAACAAGACAATGAGTTTAAAGGCAAGTGTAGAAAGTGAAATAAAAAAGGCCATGTTGGCTAAAGACAAAGACCGTTTGAGAGCATTGAGAGCTATCAAGTCTTTGATTTTGTTGGAAGAGACCAAAGCAGGTGGTGGTGATGGTATTTCGGCTGATGAAGAATTAAAGTTGTTGACCAAAGCGGCTAAGCAGCGCAAGGATTCGGCGGATATCTATAAAGAGCAAAACAGGGAAGATTTATATGCGGTAGAAATGGCCGAATTGGAAATCATTTCTGAGTTTTTGCCCAAGCAGCTATCTGCGGAGGAATTGGAGGCCGAGTTGAAAGCAATCATTGCAGAGGTAGGTGCAGCAGGCCCCAAAGATATGGGTAAAGTGATGGGAGTAGCTACCAAATCCTTGGCAGGCAAGGCGGATGGAAAAGCTATTTCACAGAAAGTAAAGGAATTATTGAGCTGATTCATTGGCAACACTCGATCTCATAGTCTTCCTTTTGTTAGGGATTGGCGCATTCACGGGCTACAAACAGGGGTTCTTTATCAGCATCCTGTCCATTGTAGCCTTTGTTTTTGCCTTGGTGATGGCTTTTCAGTTGATGGGCTGGGGAGCGACGATCTTATCCCAACGGGTGGAAAACTTGACGTTCATGTTGCCATTTGTAGCCTTTATCATGATTTTTTTGGGAGTGATTCTGATTATCAGAGGGCTTGGTTTTTTGGTGAAAAAGACATTGGATCTCACCTTATTGGGATCATTTGATAATATTGCAGGGGCCGTGCTAGGTGTAATCAAAACTGCCTTTACCATCAGTCTGTTTATCTGGGTAACAGTTTCCTTTGAATTCAGTTTTCTTCAAGACTGGCAAGAAAAGTCAACCGTTTATGCATACATTGAACCCATCGCTCCCGTATTCATTCGCTGGATTGATGCCTATATCCCTTTTATTCAAGAGACCATTAATCTTATCCAAGAACTAGTCAACGCTGCCACTGATGGTATTATTAATTGATAATTTTGATTCCTTTTCCCATATGCTGGCGGATTATTTCCTGCGCTTCGGGGTGGAAATTAAGATTTACCGCAACGATGTTTCCTTAGAGGAGTTGCAGCAGTATACATGGGAGGCATTGATTTTATCGCCTGGTCCTGAAACTCCCCAAAAAGCAGGAAACCTGATGAAGATTTTGGGGTATTACCATGATAAATTGCCGGTTTTAGGGATTTGCTTGGGACATCAGGCCATAGGAGAGTTTTTCGGAGCTACCTTACAAAAGGGGAGAAAGCCCATACATGGAAAGGTGCACGAGGTAGTTAAACAAATGGTGCACCCTGTGCTGACCAATATCCCACAACAGTTTGCTGTTACCCGTTACCATTCCTTGGAGTTGGTAGATTTGCCGGCTTGTTTGCAAGTCTTGCTCGAAACAACAATTGGGGAAATCATGGGGATAGCTCACCAATCCTTGCCGATTATCGGTATACAATACCATCCTGAAGCAGTCCTAACAGAATATGGTGAAGAGCTTATCGAGAATTTCCTGCAAATGGCGGGATTACTTTCCATGGAAAAAGACCTTGTGTAGGTTTGGACTTTAAAAAAAACACGCATTTTGAACAAGGATGGTCTTGCCATCGTTTTTATATTCGATATCAATCCATATATTTAGGTCATGCAGGCATTCGAATACATCAACAATCTTATTCCACCACTCAAAATTACCGATCAGACCGGTAAAGCACTTCTTTGGATGGAAGAGATTCGTACCAATTGCCTACCTGTCGTACAGGATAAATTTTTCAAAGGATTAGTCACTGATGAGCAAATCTACACGCTTAATCAACCCAAGCTGACCATGGATGCTGTGGAGTTAGAAAATCAGGCTTGTTTCGTGTACTTGGATAAGCATATTTATGATGTGATTCGGACTGCGGCAGAGTTTCATACCAACATGGTGGCTGTATTGGATAAAAATAACGAATATCTGGGTGTGATTACCATGGAGGATGCCATTACAGCCTTTGCGGATAGTTTGAGTATTCAGTCAAACGGTGCTGTAATCGTACTTTCCATGTTTATGACCGATTATAGTATGTCTGAAATCGCCCGGGTGATTGAGTCAGAAAATGCTAAAATTCTTAGTAGCTTTATAGCAAGTGATCCTTTGGATGACAGTAAAATAAAATTGACCCTAAAATTGGATAAGACCGAGTTGAGGCATGTGAAAGCCACATTGGAGCGATTTGGCTACCATGTGTTGGATCACTATCAAGAGCAGGCAGGTGTAAGTGAAGATCAAGAACGTATCGATAACTTATTCCGATTTTTGGATATCTAAACCCTTCCTTCATGAAAATTTTCCTTCACGGGATTGGATTCAGTAAGGAGTTTCTTCCTTACGTCGAGCAGCTGATTGCCATTTTGGAATCACATCAGTTTACAGTATTTTTTACTGAAAGTTTTTCCAAATCACTCAAAAAGCACACAAGTAAATTTCAATCTTCTCATAGCATAGTATCTTCTTCAGAGATCTCAGAAGCTGATTTTGTGGTTTCTGTGGGTGGCGATGGGACTTTGCTTGATGCAGTCAGTATGGTGGGGGCATTGGAAATCCCGATTATTGGTATAAACACGGGAAGACTGGGCTTTTTAGCCACCGTAGCCAAGGAAAATCTCGAGCAGGCCATCGATGATTTGGCACACCAACAATATACCATCGAGAGCAGGACTTTGGTATGCATAGAGTCCAATCGTCCATTGCTAAATGGGCTGAATTTTGGTTTGAATGAGTTTACGATTCACAAACGTGATACTTCCTCTATGATTACGGTCCATACCTATATCAATGGTCAGTATCTGAATAGTTACTGGGCAGATGGCCTGATTGTGGCTACTCCTACGGGTTCTACAGGTTATTCTCTGAGCTGTGGTGGGCCATTGATTACACCTGGAGCAAAGAATTTTGTCATTACACCGGTGAGTCCGCATAACTTGAATGTCAGGCCAATTATAGTACCGGATGATTCCGAAATCACCTTCAGCATTGAGGGAAGGTCTGAAAAGTTTTTGGTTTCCTTGGATTCACGTTCTACTGCAATTGATGCGAGCTATCAGCTTAAACTCAGGAAAGCAGATTTTGTAGCGAAATTGGTCAAGTTTCAATCCTATTCGTATTTTGATACTTTGAGGCAAAAGCTCAACTGGGGTTTTGATATGCGGAACTAAAAAAACTTTCCTTTTTCTTTTGGGAGAAGATGGAGATAAAATAGTAAATTCGGCGGACAAATTAAGTTTTCTTAACACTTGTTCTTAACAAAAATTAACCCTACGAGCAATAGAAAGGGTTTTTATATCGTTGAGTACTTCATAAATTGCACTGTCTTGAACGTAAAAGCTCTTCTTAGGCTAGTAAGTACTGGCATTTTGACTATGATTATTTCGTTGACTGCTCTGGAAACTCGGGCACAGAAATATGATTTAGGTGGTGGATTGGGTGTAGCAGCTTATTCCGGAGAAATTGTCAGAAGGTTAGATCAGGGAAGGGTGGGGCTTCAAGGGACGTTTTTTGGCAGACGAAATTTTGACAATGTATGGTCTTTGAGAGGAGGGCTATCTTTTGCACGAATCAGTGCGGCGGATAGTATTACCCGCCTAGATCCGGCAGCTGTCTATCGGGATGCCTTCTTCAAAGGTAATATCTGGGAGGCAAGTGCTGTGATGGAGTACCATTTCTTGGATTTTATGCATCCTCAGGCACAGTTTAGGTTTTCTCCATATGGCTTTTTTGGTCTTGGATTTACCTATTATTCGGGAGAAGGGAGATCTTTTCTCTTGGAACAGCCGGAGCGTTATAGGACGACTACTCCTGTGATTCCTTTTGGATTAGGTATCAAGTATCGATTGAATGATCGATGGATATTGGCTGCTGAATTGGGTTTTAGAGCTACATTTACCGATAACTTGGATAAAATAGAAGGGAATCTGAATGTGATACCGCGTTTTGAGCCGCCTGCTAACGGACAACCACAGGCATTTGGCTATAATGCAGCTAATTACAGTGATCGGGATTGGTATTATTTTTTTGGGTTGACCATTAGTTACAGCCTGAGTTCGGTTAAGTGCTATGCTTATTAATTAATTAGCTATTCACGTAGATTATTGAAAAAGAAATAGCATTTTTGTACCTCCAAAAAACAACATGCGATTTCGGCATTAGGAATGAAGGAACAAATAGATAGGCAAAACATCCCACAACATATAGCAGTCATCATGGACGGAAATGGGCGTTGGGCTCAAAAAAAAGGTGCCATGAGGATTTTTGGACATAGAAATGCTCTTACAGCAGTGAGGGAAACTATAGAAAGCTGTGTAGACTTAGGCGTGAAATACTTAACCTTGTATGCGTTTTCTACGGAGAACTGGTCAAGGCCTCAAGACGAAGTAAATGCCCTGATGGAAATACTAATCAATTCCATCACTAACGAGGTGCCTACCATGATGGAAAATAATATTACCCTATCTTCCATAGGGAATATTCAATCCCTTCCTGATAGTGCACAGAGAAAACTCCAAGAAGCATACGAGCTTACCAAGTCCAATACTGGATTAACGGTATTTCTAGCCCTGAGTTACAGTGGGCGTTGGGAAATACAGCAAGCGGTCCAAGACATTGCCAAAAAATTAGTCAATCAAGAAATAAACCTAGAGGAAATTACACAGGAACTCATATCAGCACATATGAATACGGCAAATGTGCCTGATCCGGAGTTGTTGGTCAGAACAAGTGGGGAATTGCGCATAAGTAATTTTCTTTTATGGCAGATGGCCTATACGGAGCTGTATTTTACAGATACCCTATGGCCTGACTTTCGAAAGGAACACTTATGGGAAGCCATCTTGGATTATCAAAAAAGAGAAAGAAGGTTCGGGAAAACCGGAGCTCAGATAAAAGGAAAAGGTTGATGAAAAAGATTACAGTACTGATTTTTCTGCTGCTAGTGGTAGGAATAGCCGAGGCCCAAGTAAGGCTTGGACAGAGTCGCTATACCCCGTCGCGTCCAGTGAATATCTTGGAATTAAATTATTCCAAGCCACAAAAGTTCAGGATTGCGGAGATCAAAGCAGTTGGATTAACAACGCTGGATGAAACGGCGATCATTTCACTTGCGGGGCTTCGGGTTGATGACGTGATTTCTGTACCGGGAGACGCTACAGCCAATGCTTTGAAAAAGCTTTGGGGTCAGGGGATCATCGGAGATGTAAAGTTGTTGGTGACCAAAATTGAAGGAGATGATATTTTTCTTTTGTTAGAGTTGACCGAGCGTCCACGTTTTAGTAGGGTAGAATTTACCGGGGTTACAAAAACCCAGGAGTCAGAATTGAAAGACAAGATTAAAATCCGTGGTCGAGTTGTGCGTGATGATGTGTTGAGTACTTCTCAACGTAACATCCGTCAATATTTTGTGGATAAAGGTTTTTTAAATGCAGAAGTGAAAGTTGTTCAGGAGCGGGATACCACACTTCCTAATTCTGTTAAACTCCGATTTGATGTAGATCCGAAAACGAAAGTTAGAATCAATCAGGTCAATGTTTACGGGAATGAAGAAATCAGCGATAAAAGAATCAAAGGAAAGTTAAAGAATACCAAGGAACATGCACGTATGCACTTGGTGCGTGATATTTGGTCTCGTATTACCAATACTACCCCTAAGTCAGCAAAAGAAGCGATTGTGTACAGAAATGTAGCCTCAGATGAGGAAGTGAAACTGTATATCAACCGTACCATGAAATTGAACTTCTTTAATTCATCCAAGTATGTGGCTAAGGAATTTAAAGAGGATAAAGAGAAAGTAATTGCTTTTTACAATTCCCGAGGATACAGAGATGCCGCTATTTTGTCAGATTCTACCTACCGATTCTCCGAAAATACCATTAATGTTGATTTGACATTAGAGGAAGGGGTAAAATACTACTATAGAAATATCTCTTTTGTAGGAAATTACTTACACTCTGATAAAGAATTATTGGATCGCTTGGGTATTCAAAAAGGAGATGTCTATAACAAAGAAAGACTGGAGAAGCGCCTGAATTATGATCCACAGAAAGGGGATGATGTGAGTTCCCTGTATCAGGATAACGGATACTTGTTTTTCCAGATCGATCCGGTTGAGGTGATGGTCGAGGCAGATTCCATTGATATTGAGATGAGGGTCTTTGAAGGACCTCAGGTGACGGTGAATTCTGTAACTATCCAAGGGAATGAGCGTACTTCAGACCACGTGGTGATGCGTGAAATCCGAATTCTTCCAGGACAAAAATTCAACAGAAGTGCATTGGTTCGTACCATCCGTGAATTATCTCAATTAGGATACTTTGATCCTGAGAATATTGAACCGGATATGCGTCCAAACTTTGAGGATGCCACGGTGGATATTATCTTCAAATTGGAAGAGCGTCCCAATGACCAAATCGAGCTTTCCGGTGGTTGGGGTGGATTCTTTGGATTCGTAGGTACTGTTGGTCTAGTATTTAATAACTTTTCGATCAGAAATATCGGGAATTTTGAAAAATGGAGACCACTTCCTGTAGGGGATGGTCAGCGATTATCATTGAGAGTACAGGCGAACGGTCGTCAGTTTCAAAACTATTCTGTCTCTTTGACTGAGCCTTGGTTTGGAGGTAAAAAACCGAATGCCTTGAGCGTGAGCTTTAATCACTCTGTTCAGCGTCAAGTGGATTTCTTTAACCAACAAAATCCTGGACAGGAGATTGGTTTCTTCAAAATCACGGGTGCTACTGTTGGTCTTTCCAAGCGGGTTACCTGGCCGGATGATTACTTTATGTTCAGTACAGCCTTGGCCTTCCAGATCTATGACTTCTTGAATTTTGGTAACTTCTTTGGATTGAGTTATAACACAGGAAAAGCAAATAGCTTGGCCTTGAATACAACAGTGGCCAGAAATAACGTAGATAACCCGATTTATCCAAGGTTTGGTTCCAACATAAATCTGACAACTTCGTTTACTCCTCCGTATTCATCCCTCAATCCGAATATTGACAGAGAGTCACCGGATGAGGAACGTTTCCGTTGGTTGGAATACCATAAGTGGATGTTTGATGCTTCTTTCTACACGCCTGTTTTTGGTTCTTCCAAGTTTGTGATTTCGGGAAGAACGCATATGGGTTTCTTGGGTTCCTATGGAAACAGAATTGGGATAATTCCTTTGGAACGATTTGTGATGGGTGGTGACGGTATGAACTTCAATAACTTCGCCTTAGGTCAGGAAATCATTGGTTTGAGAGGTTATGAAAACCAAGCAATTACTCCAGGAGGTGGTGCTGCCCGAGGACAAGGTGGAGCATTTGGGGGGATTGTGTATAACAAACATGTGATGGAGCTACGATTCTTAGTGTCTCCTAATCCTTCTGCAACAATCTTCTTGTTAGGTTTTGCTGAGGCGGGTAACAACTGGGGACAATATGCCGACTTCAATCCCTTCAATCTGAAGCGCTCTGCGGGTTTTGGTGCAAGGATCTTTATGCCGGCCTTTGGCTTGCTAGGTCTGGATTGGGGATATGGATTTGATAGCTTAGAAGATATTAATCCTGCCTTAAGAGGAAGGTCAGGACCACAGTTCCACTTTACTATTGGTCAGCAATTTAGATAACCATGAAAAGCTCAGTTAAATTGTTAATTTTGTGCTGCCTTGGGCTCTTATTAGCAAATGGGAGCTATGCGCAGAAGTTTGGCTATGTAGATACGGAATATTTGTTGAACAAGCATCCGGATTACAAGCTGATTCAGACAGAGTTAGAATCTTTAAGAACTGAGTGGACAAAACAGGCACAATCTTTGGAACAGGGGATCAAAGAAATGTATGCCAGCCTCAAAGCGGAAGAAGTCCTGCTTACTGAGGAGATGTACAATGAGCGTATGAAGGCGATTCGGGAGAAGGAGAAGGAATCCCAGACCTTCAACAATCGGATCTTTGGACTCAACGGGCAATACTATCAGAAGCAATTGGAGCTTATGCAGCCCTTACAGTCCAAAATATTCGATGCCATTGATCGGGTATGTAAGCGCTATGGGTTGGCAGTTTTATTTGATAAAGCTTCCGGTCCCTTGCAGATGATTTATTCAGATCCGAGACATGATTACTCGGAGTTTGTATTGGAAGAATTAGGAATTAAAAATTAATTAAAATAGAAGCAAAAATGATGAAAGTTAAAGTTATCCTTTCCGCAATCGCTTTGTTTTGCGTAGGATTTGTAGCTCAGGCTCAGGACTTGAAGATTGGTTATACCAATGTAGAGTTACTGATTGATTTAATGCCGGAAATGGAACAGATCGGCGCTGATTTGCAGGATTATCAGGCACAGTTGCAGACGAATATTCAGACAAAAATCGCTGATTTCCAGAGAAAAGTTCAGGCTTTCCAACAAGCAGCGCCAACCATGGCAGAGGATGCGTTGAATCAGCGAAGAAATGAACTTCAGAGACAAGAGCAGGAATTGCAGAAATTTGAGCAAGATGCTCAGGTATCTTACCAAAGAAAATTGCAGGAATTGCTAGAGCCAGTACAGCAGAAGGTATTCAATGCCATCAACGCAGTAGCTGCTGAGCATAATTACACGCATATTTTCTCTGAGACAGCAGGTAATGCTCCTGTATTGTTGTATACAAGAGACGAAGACAAATTCACGGAATTGGTTATTGCCAAATTAGGTATTACCCTACCTGAGAGACCTCAGCAGTAAGAATTACCGACGTAAAAAAAAAGGCGCTTTGGGAAAAGCGTCTTTTTTTTGTATACGTGTACACCATTTAGATTATTAAGGCTTTATCCCTCATACCAAAAATCCAAAGGATTAGGGGTTTTAAACTGATATCCTAAGCTGACAATCTTTGCTGCCGAAATTTCTTTCCAAGGTTCCTGAACCTGTGCATAAGATGCTGGAGGAGGAAAATCTAGGTCGGCTGCATTTTTTTCATATACTTCTTTTCGAAGAGGATGGATTGGACATACGCCGTTGATAAGTTCATTCCAAATACCTTTCTCTAAGACAAAAGCTGCAAGACCTACTGCATCCTCCTGATGGATATAATTGACAGGGCTGTTACCTTGTACCTGTTCTTTTCCTGAAAAATACCTGCCAGGAATCCTGTTGACACCCAATAAACCTCCGTAGCGGATGATAGTCAAGTCGTAATGCTTATTGTCCAGCAAGAGTTGCTCTGCTTGGTAAAGGCTTAAATTGCCGGTATTGGTGGAGTTGATTAGGTCGTACTCTTGCCATACCTGATTGGTATCTGGATATACAGAGGTAGCCGATACATACACTACCTGTTTGACTCCATAGTGATCGATCAAAGCCCGTAGGTATTTTATCTGCTCGGGATGAAAAGTAGCCGGTAGATGTCTCGTTCGTGGAGGGATGTTGATAAAAAGAATATCGGTTTGAAACAGCTCGTTGAACCCTTCACCGGTAGGATGTGGATTAAGGTTGAATAGATAAGTAGTAAGGCCCTCTTGGCTAAGTTTATCAACTTTTTCTTGACTGGTAGCACTTCCTTTAACGGTGTATCCCAGAACTTGAAGCTGCTTAGCAAGGGGAAGTCCAAGCCAGCCAAAGCCAATGATCGAAATTCTTTTGTTTTGCATTTTTGTAAACTCTTGTAACTTTCTTTATAAAAAAAGGGGATTCAATCCCCTCATCTTATTTGTCTTTTTTAGGCATGGTTCCCAACAGGAAGTCCCATAATGGGGAACTTACCCCGAATGCTGCATCAGGATCTTTGTAATGATGTACCGCATGGTTTACCCACAGGATTTTTAAGAAATTTTTGGGAGGCTGATAGGCATGGACGGCGTAGTGCACCCCAAGATAAGCAGCATATCCCAACAAAAACCCAGGTAAAAAGAACAAGGCAAAATCACCCATGAGCAGGGTAAATGCACCATAAAAAATCAATGCATAAGCTGCACTGATAAATGGAGGCATAGCCAATCTATCCTTGTCTTTAGGATAATCATGGTGAACACCGTGAACGGTGTACTGTAATTTGTCTTTGGCCGGTGTATCCGGTTCCATGTGGAAGAAATGCTTGTGCATCATGTATTCCACAAATGTAAAAGCTAACAAACCGGTCAATAAAACCAACAAACCCATACCTAATTTGATGTTTGTAGTGGTAACGGCGTAGTAAAAAGAAACTGCCGAAATCAATAAAAACATGGTAATTGGGATGCTGATGTGTGTTCTGGATAATTTTTCTAACACAGGGTTTTTAAACATCTGCGCTGAGCCGTTATTATCCGGACGGTCCAATCTTCCAATCTTTTTTAAGGTAGCCATTCTTAGTAGTTTTTGTCTAATTCTCCTGTTTAAACAAGATTATTTCCGTTGGTCAGTAATTTCGTGCAAAATTAAACTAGATTCTCACAAAACTGTTCAAAAACTTTGCCTAAGTTTCTGCGATTAAGAGTTTTGTAAGAATAAAGTTTTCGAGCGTTCAATGGTCTTTTCGTAGAATGAAACGTATTTAGGTAGAATATTGGTTACATCAAATTCTTTGGCTCGTTGCAGGGCATGTTGTTTGAATCGTGGGAGATTGGCATCATCTAAGATTTCTTTTGCTTTTTCAGTCATCCCATAAACATCTCCTACATTACAAACAAATCCCGTTACCCCATTTACATTCAATTCTGGAATTCCCCCTGCATTGGAAGTCAAAATGGGGACTTCACATGCTAAGGCCTCCAATGCTGCCAAACCGAAACTCTCCTTTTCGGATGGCATGATAAATAAATCAGCCACTGAAAGCACCTCTTCCACAGCTTCCAATTTTCCTAAGAAGCGGATATCATCACAGGTGCCCAAATCTCGGCAGAGTCGTTCCATACGATCCCTCTCCGGACCATCGCCTACAAGTAAGAGTTTGACCGGTATCTGTTTTCTTAATTCAAAGAAAACCATTATGACATCTTCAACTCGTTTTACCTTACGAAAGTTAGAGGTATGCACAATTAATTTCTCCCCATTGGGACAAATTGCACGTTTGAAATGCTCTTTTTTCTGTTTTTTAAACCTGTCCAAATCAATAAAATTTGGGATTACCTCAATTTCATTCTTGACAGGGAAGTGTTCGTAGGTAGCTTTTTTAAGGTCTTCCGAGACAGCCGTTACACCGTCAGATTGATTGATACTGAAAGTCACCACAGGTTCATAGCTGGGATCTTTGCCCACAAGGGTGATATCTGTTCCATGTAGGGTAGTCACTACAGGGATGTCAATACCTTCTTGCTTCAGGATTTGCTTGGCCATGTAGGCAGCAGATGCATGAGGAATAGCGTAGTGTACATGAAGAAGGTCCAAATGCTCATATTTTACCACATTGACCATTTTACTGGCAAGTGCCAATTCGTAAGGGGCATGCTCGAAAAGGGGGTAGCTTTTGATATCTACTTCGTGGTAAAATAAATTCTCACTGAAAAAGTCCAATCGGGTTGGCTGACTGTAGGTGATAAAATGGATTTGATGGCCCTCTTTGGCCAAGGCTTTACCCAATTCTGTAGCAACCACTCCGCTACCTCCGAAAGTAGGATAGCAGACTATACCGATTTTCATAGAATCTATTTACGTTTTTTATGACAACTATATAAACATCTTATCACTATGTTTTTGTTCATTTTCCGAGTGCTTTATAAATGATATCATGAATTTCGGTCCGTATGCCATCTTTTAGCAAGGTGTTATTGTTAGCATCGGGATGCACCCGGTTGGAAAGAAACACATAAATCAAATCGTTTTCGGGGTCTGCCCAAACACATGTACCGGTAAATCCGGTATGTCCGAAGGTGGATTTAGGAGCTAAGCTGCCAGCACTGCCTCCCTTGCCTTTTTCAGGTTCGGGCTTATCCCAACCCCACCCTCTTCTGCTTTGAGAGGATTGGCGTTTGGTGAAGTCTTTGATTGTTTCGGGGTCCATCAAGGTTAAACCTCCATAAGTACCTCCATTCAGCATCAGCTGCATCATGACAGCGAGGTCATTGGCTTTGCCAAAAAGGCCTGCATGCCCTGCCACTCCTCCATACATGGCCGCGCCGGGATCATGCACGAAGCCTTGAATGAGCCTTTTTCTGAAAGCAACATCGTCTTCTGTGGGTGCAATCCACTCTTGAGGATATTTCCTGGTAGGATTAAATGTCATGGTGTAAAGCCCCAAGGGCTCATAAAAATTCTGCGTCAAAAATGCATCTAAAGTTTGATTGGTGACACTTTCTACCAAGGCTTGAAGTAAATACATGGTTAAGTCGGAATATACGTAGGTATGCCTTCTTCGGCCAGGTTCTAATTTGCGCAAATCTGATTTTACCGTCCATACCCATAAACTGTCCCTGAGACTATTGATACCATACATATTGTTGGATACGGGAAGACTGTAGGTAGGTAAGGGCTGTTCACTATAGTATTCTGCTTTCCATGTTCTGCCGTCAACTGTTTTGGCTTGGTGGGGAATATAGGCTACCAAACCAGCTTCATGCGCCAAGATATCTTTGAGGATCAGATTGCCCTTGTTAGTGTTTTTTAATTCGGGTACATACTTGGAAATAAGCTGATCCATATCAATCATCTTCCGGCTTGCCAAAAACATGACCGCCTGTGTAGTGGCCAAAACCTTTGTAATGGAGGCTAGGTCGTAGACAGTTTCTGTACTGACTGCTTTGGTTTTTTGATAGTCATAGAACCCATATGCCCGTTCAAATACCACTTTTCCATCCTTGGCTACTAAGACTACTCCGCCCGGAAAGGCACGTTTGGCGATGCTGCGCTGCATGACCTCATCGATTTGATTCAATTTGGCAGTGTTTAGTCCGACCTCTTCAGGCAGAGAATAAGATAAGCGGTCTAAGCCTCTCATAAATCCTCCGGATCCCATGCGTATTTCATTGCTGACGGATACCGGTAAAATCCCATGCGCATTCCTAGCTCCAAAAATTATTTCAGGTGCCAGTTTTTGGGTAAACTCATTATTTTCAAAGGCAATGAGGTGATGTGGGAAATCCTGCATTTGCTTGGCTGCATAGGCATTGCCAAAAAGTACAGTCACCACATTTTTGGTCTGACTTAATTTTCGGATAAATGCCATATCAGATTGTTGGATACCAAAAGCACGGGAAGGACTATTGGTCACTCCAAAAATTCCAATCACTACAGTATTGACATGTTCCAGTTTTCGCTCTAGTGCTTGTTGGCTACTTGCATCTGCCCCTTTAGAAAGGCTGAAATGCTGAAATGGAGCGTATTTACCTAAATATTCCTGAAAGAGTTTGCCATCCCCTCCCAAGCTAACAGAGGCAAAGGATTGCAAGTCCAGGTTTCTGATGGGTAAAAAGTTGCCTTTGTTGGAAGTGACGGTGATTGCTTCTGCATAAAGTTTTTCGGCAATCAGTTCTGTAGAAGGTTGGTTGAGTCGGTCTACCAGGGCTTTGGTGTCTATGGTGGGTGTTGCTCGCAATCCGGCCCAGTATTTTGCTTTGAGCACTTTGCGCACCCGCTCATCGATTTCTTTTTGGGTGATTTTACCATCAGCCACTGCTTGGATGATCAGCGCTTTAGCTTTGGCTACATCTTGGGAATAGAGTAGAATATCATTTCCAGCCAACAAAGCGAGTAGATCCACTTCTCCCGGCTTATGAAAACTTGCCACTCCTTTCATATTCAAGGCATCTGTAAACACCAGCCCATTGAAATTCATTTGCGTTTTGAGTAGGTCGGTGACTACGTACTTGGACAAAGTGGTGGCTTTATTCCGCTCCGAATCCAAGCTGGGGATGTGAAGATGGGCTACCATAACACTCATCAAGTCATTGTCAATGAGCTCCCGATAGGGATATAGATCAATGTCCTTGATTCTGTTTTCGGAATGTCTGATGACAGGAAGCGTGTAGTGTGAGTCTGATTCTGTGTCTCCATGGCCAGGGAAATGCTTCGCGTTGGCAATCACTCCATGGTCTTGAAGACCTTTCATGTACGCAAGGGACTTTTTGGCTACCAAGCGCTTTTCTTCTCCAAAAGCCCTGTACCCGATTACAGGATTGTTCGGATTTGAATTGACATCCACCACTGGTGCAAAGTTGATATGCATACCCATTAATTTGAACTGTCGCGCCATTTCTGCGCCCATGTTGTAGATCAGTTTTTCATCAGAAACAGCTCCAAGTGTCATCGCTTTAGGAAAGCTTAATACAGAATCCAAGCGCATACTGATACCCCACTCTGCATCCATGGCGATGAAAAGAGGTACTTTAGAAATGGATTGGTAATAATTGGTCAGGTTGGCCTGCCGCACAGGTCCACCTTGGAAGAAAATCAATCCTCCTAACTGTTGGTCTTGGATGAGTTTGGCGATTTCCTGTTTGTGCCGCTCATCTTTGTTAGAGTAAGCTGCCACCATAAATAACTGACCCAGTCGCTCCTCAAAGCTCATAGCATGGAAGACTGAGTCTACCCAGGAAGTTTGCTTACGCTGATCTTTGGAGGCCAAAGGGTCACGCTCTTCCCGCTTACGGTCCTCATGGCTTTTTTCAAGGCCCAAGACCGCATCAGACTGAAAAATTACAACTGCAGCCAACAGGATTATCCAAACTTTACCTCTCATCCAAGTATTTAATTTTTATTGCTTAGATTTTAAAATAACTTTGTATGAATATACATCGTTTTGTACAAACATACACGGAAAAAACGTAAACAATGGTTGTATATTTGATAAGTAGAGCCAGTTTTATTTTTTCCGTCCCAAACAGATTAAATCCGAGTACGCATGAAATTTCCTTCCATCTTCAGGACATCCCAGCCGATGCGGTTTGAAATCAAGCCTCGCTATTACGACCCCGTAAAGGAAGAGATTGAGCAACGAACTGCCCAAATCAAAAGAGAATTACAAGCGGAGGGGGCCTTACCTATTGAGGATGAGGACGAAGACAATTTGCGCAGAAATTACGGAGGGTCGCTTCGGGGAGCATTTTCATCCGGTTCCCAACTGAAAGGAAGAAAAACAAGCTCTTTGCATAGTGCCGGACTTATCCGGATGGTGATCTTTATTTTATTGATCGGGGGTTTGTTTGGCTATATTTATTATGGGCCAGAAGTTTTTTACATCCTTTTGTACGCGGTCATGGGAATATTCGGTTTTACCCTTTTGTTGAAATTAAGAAGAAAACGTAATTAATGAGTGATATTATCCATCTGTTGCCAGATGCCATTGCCAATCAGATAGCGGCAGGGGAAGTGGTGCAGCGTCCAGCGTCTGCTTTGAAGGAATTGATGGAAAATGCTATCGATGCTGGTGCTACTGTGGTTAAGGTGGTGGTCAAAGATGCAGGAAAGGCACTGATTCAGGTAATTGACAATGGCAAAGGTATGTCTATGACAGATGCCCGGATGTCCTTTGAGCGCCATGCAACTTCCAAAATCAGGACTTCAGATGATTTATTTGCGATTCGGACCTTTGGATTTAGGGGAGAAGCTTTGGCCTCAATTGCGGCAGTAGCCCAAGTGGAGATGAAGACCAAGCAGCAGGGTGCAGAATTGGGAACTTTGTTACAGATCGAAGGTTCCGAGGTCAAGAAGCAAGAACCTGTCGCAGTGCCAGAGGGGACCAGTATTGCTGTCAAAAATTTATTTTTCAATGTTCCCGCTCGAAGAAATTTTCTCAAGTCAAACCCAGTAGAAATGCGCCATTTGGTAGATGAGTTTCAGCGAGTGGCTTTATCCTATCCTGAGGTAGCATTTACTTTCCATCAAAATGACATGGAGTTTTTCAACTTGAGCAGTGGAAAACTCAGTCATAGGATTGTCGGTATTTTTGGAAAAACCTATCAGGGAAATTTGGTATCCTGTGCAGAAGATACTCCACATCTCAAAATCAAAGGATATATTGGCAAGCCGGCTTCTGCCAAAAAAAGCAGGGGAGAGCAGTTTTTCTTTGTCAACAACCGATACATCCGCAATAATTACCTACATCATGCGGTGGCCAATGCCTATGAAGGCTTGATTCCGGGCGATGCTCATCCTTTCTATGTGCTGTTTGTGGAGATTGATCCTTCACACATCGATATCAATGTGCATCCGACGAAGACTGAAATCAAATTTGATGATGAGCGTACGGTGTATGGAGTCATCCGGTCTGCTGTCAAACAGGCTTTGGGGGCCCATCATGTGATGCCTACCTTGGATTTTTCTTTGGATGTTAACTTTTCAGAGAATATTGGCAGGGATGCTGACAAAAGGGATGCCCTTCGCGATGAACACCGATACAAGGGGGAAGATGAGCGTGGAGCGGAAGTCAAGTATAAGAATTTTCAGTCGCCTTCCTTTCAAAGACCATCTGTTTCCGGTTGGGAAAAGTTATTTGAAGGAGCTGAAAAATTCAATGCTCCTAGTAAAGAAATTTCTACTGCTAGCAGTGCCCTAGATGATTTGGACGTATTGACCTTTTCCTCTAAGGCTAACGAAGAGCCCGCAAAGAGTCCACTTAATTTTCCTGATCCAAGAGAGACGGAAACGGGGACAGTTTTTCAGGTGGATGGCAATTATATCGTTGCACAGATGTCTTCCGGGCTGATCATTATCGATCAGCAAACGGCCCATGAGCGAGTCTTATATGAGCGCTACCAACGCCAACTGTCCAAAGCAGCCGGTTCGTCTCAGCAATGTCTGTTCCCGCAACATGTACAATTAAGCCCATCTGACTTCGTATTGGTGATGGATATCAAGGATGAGTTGCACAGCTTGGGATTTCAAATCGAAGAATTCGGAAAAGATACGGTGTTGATTCAGGGGATTCCAGCAGATACGCCTATGACAAATGAAAAAGCATTGTTTGAAGCATTGTTGGAGCAGTTCAAGCATTTTAAGTCTGAATTATCCTTGGATACCCGTGAAAATCTGGCCCGCTCTATGGCTAAGCGCTCATCTATTAAGCGTGGAGCAAAACTCAATCCTGCGGAAATGGAGTCTATGGTCGGGCAGTTATTTGCCTGTCAAAATCCGAATTATGGACTTTCCGGGAACAAAACCTTCGTCAAATTAGATTTACATAAGATACAAGCCTTTTTTCTTAAATAAGCTATGTTCAGAAACTTAACTCCTGTAGTAAAAAACCTGCTCTTGATTACGGTGCTGATTTATTTTGTTTCAGCCATGATCATGCCCCAATTGAAAGCCATTGGTGCGCTTTATTATATTCATAGCAGCAAGTTTTTGCCTTTTCAGTTTCTGACGTATATGTTTTTGCACGCTGATGGATGGCATTTGTTTTCGAATATGCTTGGGCTGTTCATCTTTGGACCTTTATTGGAGCAGTATTTGGGTCCTAAAAAACTCCTGACCTTATGGCTTGTCTGTGGAGTGGGTTCCGGCTTGCTGTACTCGGGCTATACCGCCTATAGAATGAATTCATTGGATCAAGAGATAGCTGCATTCAACAATGATCCTACGCCGGAGCGTTTCAATGATTTTGTCAAAGAAAATAGGCATTTATTCCGAACGGGAGTATTTGATTTTATTGATAACTTTAGCAGAAACCCTGAAAGCAAAGAGTTGAAGCAACGTGCTCGGGAAAATATGAGCCAAGTCAGAAATATTCAAGCGAATATTCCGATGGTGGGTGCTTCGGGTGCATTGTTTGGGGTATTGATAGCATTTGGAATGCTGTTTCCTAATACGCAGCTATTCCTGCTGTTTCCACCCATGCCGGTAAAGGCAAAGTACTTGGTTTTGGTATATGGTTTGTATACCGTTTACAACGTCATCAATAATAATCCGTTAGATAATGTGGCGCATTTTGCTCACCTAAGCGGATTGGTGATTGGAGCGATTTTAGTAACTTACTGGAGAAAAAAACGAGATAGTTTCTACTGATATGATGTACGGAGGATTTTGGCATAATTTGAAAAACGCATTCAAGGAAAGCAATAATAGTTTGTTCAAAATTATTGCGATCAACTTGATGGTGTTTGCAGTGATGTTGGTGTTGCGGGTGGTCCTAACCTTGGCTGGTTTGGGAGATGTTTATCAATCCTTCCGTTCGGTTTTGATGGTGCCGGCTTCTTTGGAAAACTTGATTATTCAGCCTTGGTCTTTATTGACCTATATGTTTTTCCATGAAGGTGTCTTTCATATCCTTTTCAACATGCTCTTCCTGTATTGGTTTGGCTTGTTGGTACACGAGTATCTTGGAAGTAGAAAGTTAGCCAACCTATACATTCTAGGTGGCTTGACGGGTGCTATGTTGTATATCGTCATGTACAACCTATCTCCTTATTTTTCTAACACTGTAGATGTAGCCCGAATGCTGGGTGCTAGTGCTGGTGTTTATGCAATCGTGGTAGGTGCAGCTACCTTAGCTCCGAATACCACTTTCCATTTGTTATTGCTCGGCCCGGTCAAAATCAAATACATCGCTATTTTTTACGTACTGATCGCTTTTGCCAATTCAATTGGTTCCAATGCGGGCGGCGAACTATCCCATTTGGGAGGTGCGCTTCTTGGTTTCCTTTATATCAATCAATTGAGAAAGGGAAAAGACTGGGGTATCCCCATTCAGGCCATTGGTTTGTTTTTCGAAAACCTATTGAAAAAACGCCCAAAAGTCCGTGTTTCCTATAGAAAGCAGAAAACGCCTACGTCTTCCTCATCAACAGCCAGTAGCAGCTCTAGCAGTAGTTCTAAATTTGAAGGATTTACTACCAACAAAGGAAGTAATCCGCTCCGAAGTGGAGGAAAAGAAGCTACGCAAGAGGAGATCGATGCAATTCTGGATAAAATTGCTGATAAGGGCTATGAAGCGTTGAGCAAGGAAGAGAAGCGAAAATTATTCGAGTTTTCGAAGAAGTAATCTTTACAACCCAAAAACCAATCCTACCCGTAAGACTGGTTGTCTGGTGTTTTGGCTTTGAACTTTAAATTCTGTATTTAAGCCAATTCCGTCAACGAGTGCAATCATGGCTCCTAGGCCAAAATTTCCACCCGGTCTAGTTTGGTTCAAGCCTGGGATACCCGGTTGTAGATTGATCCAATAGTTGCTATAACCACCCAATACATAGACTTGAGATACTCCTTCGGTCAGGTAATAGCGCAGGTCCATATTGAAGTTCATACTCCGTCCGACCTGTGGAAACCAATAGGTGAAATTGGGGGCAAGAGCAAATTTATCTGCAAAGAAATACTCTACACCTGCATTGGCTCCAAAATCCTGAATTTGGAGTTTATACTCACCACCCAATTGTACTCGAAAGTCTCCTTGTTCCTGTGCTTGCGCAATCGCAACTACACCAAAAATCAAGCAGATGATCACTAGCTTTTTCATAGATTTTTTCTTTGTTTTCAAATTAGGTAAAAAATGAAAGTTCCCCAAGCATGGTGAGGGATTTATGTGTAAAAGATTTTTAAATCATCAAATTCTTCTTTCATTTAAGAAATAGTAAGGTAGTCAGATGAAATTGAGAATTAATCGCTAGCTTGTATTTTTGTGAAAAATTAGCGGTAGATGGCAAAGAAGAAATTTAAAGATGTGGTCAATCAATCCGATGAATTGGTATTGGTGGATTTTTATGCGGATTGGTGCGCGCCCTGCCAAACGATGAACCCTTTGTTGGAACAGGTTATTGCAGAGTTGGGAGGCAAAGTCAAACTTTTTAAACTCAATGTGGATCGTAATCCTCAGGTAAGTTTGCAATTTGGCGTGCGCTCGATTCCGCATTACATCTTGTTTAAGCGGGGAAAAATCTTGTGGAGAAAAGGTGGCTATATGACCAAGCGGGATTTGTTGCAGGCCATGAAGGCTTTTGTTTCGTAATGACAATTGAACATTTTTCTGTGAAACTTTAACTAGAAAAGCCCGAGAACTAGCGCTCTCAGGCTTTTAAATGTAATTAATGGCGTTAATTTCAGCCTTTCTTTTTTATTTTTTCCAGCTGGCTTTGCCACCTTTGGCGGAATCCACCGTAATGCTGTAATTGCTGTTACCGCTGACGATCCAACGAACTTTTACAGCACCCATGCCGGGGATATTGTCAACCGAGATTTTTTCAGGATTGACTTTTTGCTCTGCAAGTTTGTTGAAATCCTCGTTTTCTACCACAAAACCTGCCACAACTCTGGCACCGGAAATGCTGATATAATCCGGACGCTCAATTTTGTATTTCAAATCTTGAGAAGAGTGTGTTGGAATCATGCGCTCATTGTAGATCGTCGCTGTGATCTCACGTAAGCCCCCGTCCAAATCTTTTTCTTTCACATCAGAAACAGAAAGCTTGGGAGTATGGTAAGCATGAAGAATCGTAAATGCGGCATTTCTGTGGGCATCTGTTTCCATCAAGAAACCTGGATGTAATCTACCAAAGTTCTTTTTGAAACCTCCGATTTCGATTTTGCCATATTGAGGATGGTCATACTCCTCCCAATTGACGAATGCATCACCGAATAGTAAGTAGTCGTCAGCTTTGAACTGTTCATCCTGATTGTTTCTTCCAGCATTTGTATGGAAATACAAGTAAGAAGTCATCAACTCATTCGAATAGGTGAAAATACCTCTACCTCCATAGAACCAATCTAGCTGTCCACCAAATACTGAGTAAAGATCTTTGTACACAACCAAATATCTGTAGCCCGGCATAAACTCTTCTCCTTTTTTAGCGATGGCATCATATACGCGTACATCTGTAGCATTGTATGTACCCAAATCCTCTTCAGCACCAGGGCCTCTAAGAATCATCCCTCCATAATTGTGGTAAGATTGAGCTGCTGCAATGTTTGGATGCTTCATGACGAAATCCACTACTGCTCTATTTTCAGGCACGGAGAATGGATAGCGTAAAGCTCCTGATTGAATGTAGTCAGGTTGCCAGTTCCAACCCCAGTCTCTGTTAGGGTCATAGTATCCGATACCATCATCGTTCACAACCCCGTCTCCATCTCGGTCGATACCTTCATAGCCCAGCATTTCGTATTCACCCTGTTGGTCAGGACCGACCATTACAAGTTTGCGCGGATCCATTTTATCTTTGATAAATCTACCGGTAGGGGATTTACGGATCATCATGGTGATATGACCATCCTTATTCAAATCATCAAAAGGATCTTCTCCAAATTCTCCATCACGGTCATTATCAAAAATCATCATTCCCGAACGTGGGGAGTTTTGATTGTTAGCTTCTTTGATGAAGTAATCATGTGCATCTGGGTTGATCGTAGGAGCAATGTAGAAGGTTTTATCTTTCAATAATTGAGTAATAAAATCTAAATCCCCATACATCTCTGCCAAATACCAAGCGGTGTAGAGGGTAAACTCGGTGCCTTGGATCTCATTGGAGTGGATGTTTCCATCAATCCACATGGCGGGTTTATCCTCAGCTTTTCCTGTGCTGAAGTCAGTTATGGTTAAGACCCAAATGTCATTGCCTTGGTAAGATTTTCCAATGCTTTGGAGCTTGACGATATTGGGGTGCTTTTTGGCCATATCCTTCATGATTTCTTCCAAAGCCAAGTTGGTGTGGTAGCGGTTCCATGATACGGGAACTTTGGGATTATGAGGGGTTCCAAGTGCACGGAAATATCTTCCGTCAGCTACCTGTGCAGTGGATTCCTGTATGCCCGTGAAGCACAATGCTGCTCCGATCAGGCCTGTATATACTAAATTTTTAAATTTCATGGCTTGATGGATTAAAGTTTCACGTTTAACGTAGCAAATCCTGTATGTGCTGCACCTGCTTTGATGTCAACACTTCCCGAGCCTTTTACTACCCAAGTCAACGTGGTCTTGTCAAAAGCGTCGATTTTATTGATCAACTTGATTTTATCACCGGCAATTAAGTCTTTCGCATCGCGGTTGATATCTACCCGAACTCTTCTCAACCATCTGGATCGCACACCCATGTCAGAGTGTGTTGGCAGTGGGGAGTTATTGAACAGATCGACGGTGATGCGTGTCAGGCCATTGCTTAATTTTTCCGTTTGCAGGTTATGAAACTCCAATTTTGGACTCATCTCCGCGAGTTTCAAGATGAACTCATTGTGTTCTTTTGCAATGTCAGCTACTTTTTCAAATGGAGGATTGTACATGACAAATGGCTTGATACCTCCAACTTCCACTTTTTGACCGGGAAGGTCCGGATGGGAAACGGACTGCCAGTCCACAAATGCATCTATGCCCTCACTGTCTGCCCAAGCAAGGAAATTTGCTTCTGCATTTGGATTTGATTTGCCATCGGCATCCTTAAACTCAGGTGCCCACCATCCTGGTGTAGAGAAACTTAATCTTCCAAAGTGGAAATATGCCCACTGGAAGAAATCTCCGTCAGTACCTTGGTTAGTCTGATTGTATGCTTTTGGGGTTACTGTTTTGTTGTAAATTCCAGAAACCATGCTGTTGATGGCCACATCTTTTTCCAACATAGAAGTTACGATTCTCTTGCGTGCATCCGCCGCATTGTATTTCAATGGAGAAGATAAGTTATTCGCAGGAGAGAAGGTGAAAATTGCGAAGATATTCCACTGATCAAACAAATAATCCAACATGGCTCTTCCTTCTACTTGGGAAACAGCAAAGTCACCTGCTAGTGGAGTGAAAATCGGGAATTTGTAGGTTAAGGAACGGTTGAAGGCAATTCCTTCTTCTAAGTCCTCACCAAATTTGCCATCTTTGTCATTGTCACGGGATTCGGTCATCAAGAGGTGTGTACCTCTTTCTCCCTTACTTCTGTCTGCTTTGACCATTACGCGGGGATCTTTTTCATGTACATAATAGTCACCCATCGGGCTTTCTACACGCATCATCGTGATCAATCCATCTTTATTGAGGTCAACATAGCCATCCTCAGAAACTTGCCCGTCTCTATCGTGGTCTACTTTTGCGGCATTTCCTCTTCGCTCGTATTTTAAAGATGCATGGTATTGCTCATAAGCATCTGGTGACATGTTGGGAAATATGTAAAAGGTATTTCTATCCAGTGTCGCACTGTTGTCTTTTACCAATGACTCGGCAAATTGAAGTGCTAGTTCTACGCTCAATACGTGGAAGCCTTCCACTCCGCCGACCACGGCAATGGCAGGTTTGTTGTCAAGGTCGCCTTTTCCGACTTTGAGTACCCAAATGTCTTTTCCGCCTTCAGTCTTGGTTAAGGAACTGAGTTTGGCTGTGCTGCCGCTACCCGAGATGGCTTGCAGCCGTTGGGTCATTTGGCTAAGGGTAGGATAATCCCGCTGAGCCAAGGATTCGGCCTGAATCGCAAACAGCATTCCAGCACCGGCAACCCATGATAGTAGGTTTTTCTTCATAAATTATCAGGTTATATTCCGATTGATTTGGATCAGCATGAATAGCTAATCGAGCCCTATGTTACGAAAAAATTATCGCTCTTGGGAATGCCCTTCGTCTAGCACGACTAAAGCTTTGCTAAGTGGTAAAAGTGTTGGATAAATGGGAGGAAGTATTTGCCATTCCTCAAACTCTTTGATTTTTCTTACCCAAAAGCAAATAAAATTGGTATTTTACCCCATGAAACTTTGCCGTTATGTTTAAAAAGATTGCCCTTGCCATTGCTTTTTCTCCTCGTTTTTCAGCTTTGATAGCTGAAGCCAAACGTCTTTCAGAGGTTTTTGATGCTGAACTGGTCCTGATTCATGTTGGGGAACAAGATGAGTCCCAAATGAATATGTTGACTCAAATCCTGAAGGATATGGGAATTCATCAAAAGACAAAAGTTTTTTGGGAACAAGGAAAGCCTGCCAATAAAATCATGGAAGTATGTGAAAAACAAGGGGTGGACTTACTAGTTGCGGGCGCTTTAAAACAGGAGGGCTTACTACAATACTACATTGGGTCTATAGCCCGGAAGATTATTCGTAAGTCTAAATGTTCTGTTCTCATACTGATTGAACCATTGGAAAAGCCAACCCCTTTTGATAAGGTGGTAATCAATGGGACGCAACAAGAGCAAACGCCCCGTGTTATTGCGAGGGGATTAGACTGGTGTAAGGTTGATCAGGCCAAGCAGGTATTTATCGTGAATGAAATTAAAATGTACGGAATGCAAATGGCCACAGCTGGAGAAGGAGGAGAAAGTGAAATAGCCAATACCCGAAGGAAGCTGGTAGCGGAAGAAGTGGCTTATGTGGAAAATATTTTGAAAGGATTGGATAAAGGGAATTTGAAAGTACATATCAAAATTACCTGTGGTAAATGGGCAGTGGAATTGGCGAGATTTGCAACCGACGTGAAGGCTGACTTATTAATAGTAGGGGATGAGGGAAAACTTGGGTTATTGGACCGATTGTTTCCCCATGATTTGGAGGAGATTCTCAGTGATCTTCCTTGTAATTTATTAATCGTCAAAAAGTAACCGTAGCATGGAACATTTATCACATCAAGATGTAGTCAATCTATTTCTGATGCTTGCAGCCATGTTGCTGTTGGCGAGAGTCTTTGCGGAAATTGCACAGAAGTTTAAGCAGCCTGCGGTAGTAGGTGAATTACTTGCAGGGATTTTATTGGGTCCGACGATATTGGGTACATTTTTTCCGGAGTTTCACGAAACACTCTTTATGAGCAATCCTAACGCAAACTTGGCTCTGGATGGTTTTGTGCAAATAGCGGTTGTATTGTTGCTGTTCATTGCAGGACTAGAAGTCGAGTTGCATTTGGTTTGGTCTCAGGGAAAATCTGCTTTGAGTATCAGTTTGCTTGGATTGGTAGTGCCATTTGTTTTGGGCTTTGTATTCCCGTACTATTTTCCTGAGTTCTTTGGCTTGGCGGAGGGGGATCGATTGCTGTTTTCACTCTTCATGGGAACAGCCATGTCGATTACTGCACTGCCGGTCGTGGTTCGGATTTTGATGGATTTGGATTTATTCAAAACTAAAATGGGGATGCTGATAGTAGCTTCTGCCATGGTCAACGATATCATTGGATGGTTGATTTTCTCCGTGATTCTATCCTTTATGGGCAAAGCAGGAAACCTGTCTTTGATGCAGACGATTGGCATCACACTGCTGTTTACCTTTTTTATGTTGACCATCGGGAAGTTTATCATCAACAAAGCATTGCCTTGGATCAATAAAAAGTTAGCATGGCCAGGTGGGGTACTATCCCTTTCCATGGCGTTTTGTTTTATGGCTGCTGCGTTTACGGAATGGTTGGGAATCCATGCGATTTTTGGAGCCTTTTTATTGGGTGTTGCCTTAGGAGATTCCGAACATATGTCTGAGCGTGCCAAAGAAATTGTGCATCAATTTATCAATAACATCTTTGCGCCGCTTTTCTTCGTATCTATCGGCTTAAAGATTAACTTCTTTACCAATTTTGATTTACTGCTTACACTTGCCATCCTAGTGATTTCTTTTGCAGGAAAAATTGTCGGTAGTGGATTTGGCGCTTACAAGGGAGGCTTCAATGTCAAAGAATCATTAGCGGTTGGTTTTGGAATGAATGCCCGTGGTGCGATGGAAATTATTTTGGGTTTGATTGCGTTGGAAAATGGATTGATCGGGGAGAAGCTCTTTGTGGCCCTTGTGATCATGGCCATTGTAACCAGCATGAGTAGTGGTCCGTTGATGAAATGGTCATTGAAGGCTGCGAAGGAAGAACAAGCTGCGGCCACCTAATTCGATCAATCAATGATACAAAGATTCAATTGGTAAATTGCAACCAAAGGCAGTACTTTTGGTTTCTATTTGGAATAAGACGTTACTAAAGATATATCATGAGTAAAAATAAAGCTAAAATTGGCGTATTGCTCGTCAACTTGGGTACTCCGGATAGCACGGCTACAGGGGATGTTAGAAAATATTTGAGAGAGTTTTTAATGGATGGGCGAGTGATTGACTTTCCCTTCATTCCGAGATGGATGTTGGTGAATTTGATTATTGCACCATTCCGATCTTTTAAATCTGCGGCTGAATATAGAAAAGTCTGGGAAGAAAGAGGTTCTCCTTTGATGTTCCATACAGTGGACCTGAGAGATAAGGTGGCCGAAAAACTGGATAAGGATAAGTATGTGGTCGAAATGGCCATGCGCTATCAATCCCCAAGCATTGAGGAGGGTTTGAAAAAGCTGAATAAAGCCAATGTCAGAAAGATCATTGTGATTTCTTTATTCCCTCAGTATGCTTCTGCAACCAATGGTTCTGTAGTAGACAAAGTGATGGAAATTGCCCGTACCTGGCAGATCATTCCTAATATCTCCTTTGTAAATAATTTCGTGGATCATCCTTTATTCTTGGAAGCTTGGGCTGAATTGGGGCGTGAGTGGATGGCTAAACAGGAATATGATAAATACCTGTTTTCTTACCACGGCTTGCCTGCAAGACAGATAAAGAAAGGCTCAGTAGATAATTATTGTCAGTTGAGTGATAAATGCTGTGGAAATTATACCAAGAAAAACCAGTTTTGCTACAGAGGGCAGTGTTTCTACACGACCCGCCTGATTGCGGAGAAATTGGGAATTCCTATGGAAAAAACCATCACCTGTTTTCAGTCACGACTAGGCAAGGATACCTGGATTCAGCCGTATACTGAAGATGTGATCGAGGAATTGGCAAAAGATGGTATCAAAAAAGTGTTGGTGTTCTCTCCAGCATTCGTAGCGGATTGCTTGGAAACTACCGTGGAAGTTGGACAGGAATATAAAGAAGAATTTATCGAATTGGGTGGGGAACAATGGGATCTGGTACCAAGCTTAAATTCCAATGATACTTGGGTGGAGTGTGTGAAGGAATTGGTGGAGGAGAATAGTTGATTTGAGGGATATTGGTTGATATTAGATATTGATTGATATTATATGCAGTCCTGAAATGAAATAAGGTTGAAATAAAGTGGAAATAAGGGCGGTGGGTTAATGAAGACGATTCGTTTCCAGGAAATTGTAACCGCGGAGATCTCAAAGTTTTGCGCAGAGGGCGCGGAGAGGTGTTTTGGAAAGCTTGAGAGTGATATTCTTAGTGGATTGAAATAAGGTTGAAATAAAGTGGAAATAAGGATTGAAATAGGGGTGGTGGGTTGTAAAGGGCGATTCGTTTCCAGGAAATTGTAACCGCGGAGATCTCAAAGTTTTGCGCAGAGGGTGCTGGGAGAGAGAAATATTCTTTGGGTTCTTTGTGTTGCCTTTGCATCTTTGCGGTTTAGAACAAAAAAGGTGGAAATAAAAAAGTTGGCCCAGAGTAATGGGTTTTTGTTTTTTGGGATTTTGTTGGTTGCTTTTAATTTGCGGCCTTCGATCACAGCTGTAGGGCCTTTGATTCCAATGATTCGGGAGGATTTGGGTTTGAGCAATGGCTGGGCTGGTTTTCTGACTACCTTACCTTTGTTGACATTTGCGACCTTTTCCTTGTTTTCGGCAGCAATAGGCAAGCGCTTGGGGAATTCGCAAGCGATTTTTTGGGCCTTGATACTCATTTTAGCAGGTACAATTCTACGAGTTCAGGGAGGTTCATGGCTTCTGTTTGTGGGGACTGGCATCACAGGGGTAGGGATTGTCATTTGTAATGTGCTTTTGATCCCATTGATTAAAAACCGTTTGCCTCACAAAATCGGTGTTGCCACGGCCTCCTACACTACCGGGATGACTTTATTTGCGGCGATTGCATCGGGGATTTCGGCTCCTTTGGCGTTGGACTTGGATTGGGGCTGGCGAGGTTCTTTGTTGTTTTGGGCTGTGTTACTCCTTATCGGAATTTTGGTTTGGGCTCCTCAAGCAGCTGTCAAGATTCAAGGAAAGCAGCAACAATCAGATATTCCCAAGGTCAATGTATGGAAATCCCGCTTGGCTTGGCAGGTGAGTCTGTTTATGGGAGTTCAGTCTTTATTATTTTTTACCATCGTAGCGTGGTTGCCGGATATGATGATTGATCGGGGATTGAGTCCTGTGGAGGCGGGTGTGTTAATTTCGGTGATGCAATTGGTGGGATTAGTAGGATCTTTTTTGGCGCCGATTATTGCGGTGAAGTTCAAAGATCAGGTGGGGATGGTTTTGGTTTTGGGTGGGATGTATGTGATTGGATTCATGACCTTGTTTAGTGGAAGTCTTTGGATCAATTACGCTGGTTTGACCTTAGTTGGAATTGGTTTGGGTTC
The DNA here is from genome assembly GCF_014652135.1 of Mongoliitalea lutea. GTDB lineage: Bacteria > Bacteroidota > Bacteroidia > Cytophagales > Cyclobacteriaceae > Mongoliitalea > Mongoliitalea lutea. Next base: position 120,603 of record NZ_BMYF01000004.1, on the reverse strand, counting down.
TAGTATTTCTTTAGCCTATACCTTGATTGGTCTGAGAACTGATGCCGAACAAACCACTGCCTCTCTTTCAGGCATGTCTCAATCGACGGGATATTATCTGGCCGCATTGGGTCCTTTACTATTTGGAATTGCTTTTGATATCTGGCAGGATTGGAATTTGTTGATTTATTTGCTGCTAGTTTGTAGCTTATTGTTTACCTATTTTGGGTGGAAATCAGGTGTTGCGAAAAAAATTTAGAGAATGGTTTTTACCATGAAGGAATTAAGGGTATTAATGTTTTTCTTCATGTTCCTTAACTCCTTAATGGTTTCTCTTTTTCGAAGAAATCTTGTTCTGTGGATTTTTTACCATGAAGGAATTAATGGGATTAAGGTTTTTCTTCATATTCCTTAACTCCTTAATGGTTACTCTTTTCCGAAGGAATCTTGTTCCATGGTTTTTTTACCATGAAGGAATTAAGGGTATTAATGTTTTTCTTCATGTCCCTTAACTCCTTAATGGTTCGTTTTTCCTTCAAAAATCTCGGTCTATGGTTTTGTTGCCATTAAGGTATTAAGGGTATTAATGTTTTTCTTCATGTTCCTTAATTGCTTAATGGTTACTCTTTTCCGAAGGAATCATATTTCAGGGTTTTTCTAACAAAAAAAGCCCCGCTTATGCGAGGCTTGTTGTTATTGGTGGGCGAGAACCACTTTTTCTTTAAACTTCTTCAATTGTCTCCGGAGTGCTTCGACGGCTTCGTCCGTAGCAGCTTCGAAGGAGTCCGCTTGTTGCTTGGCAAAGAGTATTTTGCCGGGCACATTGAGTTTGATTTCTACAATTTTATTTTCATTCTTTTCGTTTTTGTCAAGTCTCATAAAAACTTCACCATCGACAATGCGGTCGTAAAACGTATCCAATTTATCCGCTTTTTTCTGGATAAAGTCGATCAGCTTTTGGTCTGCGTCGAAATGGATGGAATGCATTTGAAGTTTCATAACATTACTGGTTTAAAGTTAAACGTATATTAAGCTTTCGGATGTGCTTGGTTATACACAGCCTTGAGTTTTTCCATAGAATTATGCGTGTACACCTGCGTTGCAGCGAGGTTAGCATGTCCCAAAAGGTCTTTCACTGCATTGAGATCTGCCCCTTTGTTAAGCAAGTGGGTGGCAAAGGTATGTCTCAACAAATGCGGACTTCGCTTGGTCGTTTGAGCAAAGAGATCTAAATAATGTCTGACAATTCGATATATCATCATAGGGTATGCTTGCTCCTTCTCTTTAGTAACGATAAAATAGTCACTTTCTTTTGTATTCGGAAATGTTTCTTCAAATACTTTTTTGTATGAAATTATATTTTCCTGAAGCCTCGAAATGATGGGAATTATTCTTTCTTTTTTGCGTTTTCCGAATACCTTGACTTGCTGCTGGGCTAGGTCTATATCTTTCCATTGGAGCTGAGTAAGTTCTGAAAGACGTACTCCTGTCAAATACAAAAAATCCATGACCATGCGGTCTCGCTGTCCCTCAAAGTCGATAGGATAATTGATTTCTTCTAGGATTTTATCGATGGCCTCCTCTTGGACAAATTCAGGTAGTCGCTTGGGCGTTTTCAGCGCTTTGATTTTATAGGTTGGGTCTTTGGAGATTTCACCTGAGCGGAGGAGAAACTTATAAAATGAGCGGAGGGTGGCTATTTTTCTATTGATAGATGTTGGACTCAACTTGGTATCCACTAAATCAATCACCCAAGCTCGGATTTCGGCATGTTCGGCCAAGCTGATATCCTCCTTTTCAAAGGATGTCTTACAAAACTCCGCAAACTGCTCCAAATCCTTACGATAAGCTAAAACCGTATGCGCACTCGCCCGCTTTTCGTATTCCAAGTAATTGATAAATGATTCTACCATAGGAAAATGAAGGTAAGGGAAATTTGTAAAAAAATCGCCCTCAATCAAATCCGATTGAGGGCGATTTTTTTAAAAGCTCTCCTACTCTCAGTACTTCAGCTCCTCATCTTTGGTCCAGATGCCCCAGTAGGCCCCCACATCACCTTCTGCCCCCACTTTCCACGACTCATCAAAGGAAGAGAAGTAGTGCATGTCTATGTTGTCCAATTTAGACTAGGTTTGCCTTTTGATGAAGGATTTCATAAATATTTCAATGACAGGTACAGCTCGATTCAATTGAGTTCAAGTGTTGTCTTACGAACCTAGGAAACTGCTCTAAATCCTTAAGGTAAGATAAAACCAAATGCGCACTAACCCGTTTTTCGTCCTCGAGATAATTTATTGATAATTATGGTTAATATGTTTTAAAATGTTTTCAAATTGAAGATAATTCGGTCATTAATAGTTTACATATTCAAAAAAAATAAAATAATTGATAGAATTATAATAAAACAAAAAAAAATAAAAAAATTAGGATATTAAACTAAAGATTTAACAAATTTATTTCATAGATTTGAAATTCATAAACCAAATTAAAAAGTATGAAAAAGAATCTATTTATCTATCTATCTATCTATCTATTTTACTTTTAGGAGTAGTAGTGATTAGTTCCTGTCAAGATGCTGGACAGGATGATTTTTTAGTCCAAGAGTTATTGGAGATCAATAAAGGCAAAGAGTTAAGTGAGTATGAAAGCAAGTTAAAAGAGTTAAGTTTGTTTATGGGAGAAGTCTTAAAAGATTATGAGGCAAGAAAGGAATTGTTTGAATTTATTTTGGTCCCAGAAATCACATTATAATGTTAGGTAAATCGTATTTATATGTATTGGTATTTATACTATCACTACAATCTGTATATTGTCAATCATCTTCTAAATTTTCCTTTAGTGCGGGTCCGGGATTGCAGACCATTATTTCAAAAGATTTAACTGTATTTGGAGGTTTTATTGGAGCGGGGTTTGATCTGAATGAAGATTTAAATCGATGGCATGTTAATGTCTTAGCTACAAAATTTTCAACAAGGCCATTAGGGGAAGAAATCAATAGCTTTAGGGGTTGGTCTTCTAATTTGCAAATTGGAAGGATTTGGACTACTGGAATGGAAGTTAATCAACATAAAGTTCAGCTAGGAGGAGGAATTCAGGGAGTGTTTAACTTTCATCAAAGACAATATAATATGCCTGGTTTTGGAGCGTATTTCAAAGTTTTAATTCCTATCTTGACCTTAAATAATCAAAAACCTGTTTACCTTATGTTTGAACCTTCTTATTTTGGAGATGGAATAATTAGAAATTTTTTAGGTTTGAATTACCGGTTATAGAATTTAGTGTTGAATCTCTTAGATGATGCCAAACATCTAGGATTTATGTTGCAATGTGTAGAGTTTGGTAGGTTATGCTTTCAATATATTAATTGTTTTAATGGTTAGAAAACACCCTTTATCAATTTTGATAAAGGGTGTTTTCTTTTTAAAAATCTTTACTCCTCAGTACATCAGCTCCTCGTCTTTGGTCCAAATGCCCCAGTAGGCACCTACATCACCTTCTGCCCCCACTTTCCACGACTCATCAAAGGAAGAGAAGTAGTGCATGTCTATGTTGTCCACTTTGGACCAAGTTTGCCTTTTGAAGAAGGATTTCATAAAGTTTTCAATATTTTCTTATCCGTATGGAGTTTTTATCGACAACTGTAAAGCTATTAGAAAAATCAATACCTCTAGTTATAAGGTCAAATAAAATTTCGCCAATAGAAATAGGGCTAAAATTTCATAAAGCTTTCGCTCTGATTTCATAGACCAGCCCATCCTTCTCAAGGTCATTCAAATAAGAATAAACAGCAAGTAGATCTTCTTTTGTCAATAAAGGGTAAGATTGTAAAATCATTTCTTCTGACCAGCCATTAGCTAGTCTATCCAAAATAAACTCGATTGAAATGCGCGTACCTTTGATAATAGGTTTGCCCATTAGCACATTTTTGTCAGAAACAATCCGTTCTTTCCAATTCATACATCAAATATACTAAATGCCTTGAATAGTAGATTGATAAATTATTTCATTGTCAATAACCATGAGAGCGTTATTAAAATCTGTTGATCATTGCCCTCAATCAAATCCGATTGAGGGCAATTTTTTTAAAAGCTCTCCTACTCAGTACTTCAGCTCCTCGTCTTTGGTCCAGATACCCCAATAGGCACCTACATCACCTTCTGCTCCGACTTTCCACGACTCATCAAAGGAAGAGAAGTAGTGCATGTCTATGTTGTCCACTTTGGACCAGGTTTGCATATTGATAAAGTACTTCATAAAGTTTTCATCGGAAGGGACAGCTCCATACAGGGGAGTGCCTTGGCTTGGCCATCCTGTTTCGGTGATGATTACCTTTTTGCCTTTGCCAGCTCTTAGCGCTCTCTGATACATATCTTTGATATACACCAAGGAGTACTCCTGCATACAGCCTTCCCAGTATGGGTAGCAATTGGCCAAAATCACATCGCAAGCGTCAGTAATGCGAGGTTTCAGTTCAAACTCATAATAGGCATCTACATAGCCTACCGGCACTTTCGGAATGGCTTGTTTCACATGCTCAATAAAGCCTAGTAACTCATCTTCCGTTAGGTCTTTACGGTACATTACCTCATTGCCGACAGCTGCGATATCTACATAACCCTCCTTAGCCAACTTAATTAATCCGGCCACTTCTGCTTGGTTGATAGCATCATCTTTCCCCAGCCAAGCTCCTACAAGTGTTTTCATCCCAAGCTCTTTGGCGATGATAGGAATCAATTCATTTCCCTCCGTACAAGAAAATGAGCGCACCCATTTCGTGTAAGGGCGAATGATTTCCAGTCTTCGGCGAACTTGCTCTTCCGTCAGTTGATCACCCGGTTGTTGACCCTCTACATAAGGGCTAAAGCATAATCCGTGCATTCCGGACTCCAGTACTTCATTGTAAAGTGCTGAAAGTTCTTCTTTGGATAGTCCTTCAAAATTACGTCCCGTCAGCGCCAGGACTTTGTCAGCATTAAATGACATAGTAATCAGTATTTTAGTTGTTCGTGTTTATTCCATAAACCCCAAGATTGGCCTACATCTCCTTCCTGTCTTACTTTCCAAGATTCGTCAAATGAGGAGAAGTAGAAGAGTTCCACCTGGGATTCCTTAGCCCAGCGTTGGGCATTGATAAAGTAGTGTACAGCATTCTCTGCCGATGGTTCGGCTGCGTGCAGGGCTGTGCCTTTATCCGGCCAGCCTGTTTCGGTGATGATCACTTTCTTTCCGTTGGATGCATTTTTAACCAATTCATACATGTTGCTTAAATGGCTGCTCGCATGGGAAATATGAATTCCTTCCCAGAACGGATAGCAGTTAACCAAAATCACATCGCAGGCTTCCATGAGTTGAGGATGGGAAAGGAATTGATTGTAGGTATCTACATAAGCGACTGGTACATGGGGGATTTCCTTTTTCACATGATGGATATAGGCAATGAGTTCTTCTAAGGTCAGGTCACCTCTCATCAGTACTTCATTGCCAATCACAGCAATATCCACCAAGCCTTCTTTAGCGAGCGCCACCAAAGAGTTGATTTCTTGTAAATTCATCTCTTTATTCGCATCAACCCAAGCTCCGGTCATGGTTTTCAAACCAAACTTTCGAGCAGCTTTAGGAATCAGTTCGTTGCCACCGGTGCAAGAAAAAGAACGTATCCACTCCGTATGTGGAGCGATGATTTCCATTCTTCGGTAAATCTGTTCTTCGCTCAATGGGTCGCCAATTTGTTGTCCTTCTAAGTATGGGCTGAAACAGATACCATGGAGACCACTTCCTAAGATTCCATTGAAAAGGCTTTTCACTTCCGCAGGTGAATGTGCAGTTAGGTCTATATCTGTTTTCAAGGCTTCCCGTTGTGCGACTACCAAGGATGTTTCGGATCGGTAAAGTGGGATGGTTACTTCAGTTTTTCCTGTTTTTCTGGCATTCAATTCCGCACGGATCTGATTGGCTCGTTCTTCATCTACATCGTAATCATGCATGAGGTACATAGCTGCCATGGTTCCAAGCATGGGTAATCCAGAGAAGAAGATCCTTAGCCCATCCACAGCACCTTCTGGCTGTACCGCAGCATTGCCATCAAATCCTACCACTGTCAAAATCACCCCGCTCAAGCCACCGGCAATGGCGAAACCAAACTTCACCATATACCAATAGATTGCTCCAAACACGCCTTCTCTTCGGACTCCGTAATTCAATTCGTCCAAGTCAATGACATCCGCAGTCATGGACATCATCAGCACAAAAAGACTTCCTATGCCAAATGAGTGGAAGGGTAGGGAGAAAATAAACATCCAAGGTTTTCCGGGTACAAAAAGAAACCATAAAGAAGCATAGCCTATCAAGGCAATTCCCTGAGATACCATGAAAGCGTTTTTCTTTCCAATTTTTCTTGACATAGCTGCTACAATCGGGATCACAATAAAGGTGGTCACCAATGCGCCTACACTACCAAAAATCGGAGTCCAATAACCTGCTGCTCCAGCATCTCCATTAAACAAATGCCATACGACGATGAAGAATACAAAACCGGCTACGGTATTGAATGCATTGAAGATAAAAAATGTAGAAATGCACAACTTGCGGAATGGCCTTGAAGCAAAAGCTTCTCTAAATCCTTTGATAATCTGCGCAACACTATCCCCAATAGCATTAAATGTAAGTGGGGAAAAATTTTCATTTTTGGTAGATTTACTGGAGATGAAAATCGCTGGAATCATCGCACAGACAGAAAAGACGACAGCTACCCAGATGGACAATTGGCGCGTAGCAGCTTCTGGGCTTGGAAACCAGCTAGGATCGTACATGATCACCCAAAACCAGGGGGCTATTACCCATGCCCATTGCCCTATCCACTGGGCAATCGCCATAATCTGGGTACGCTCGTGAAAGTCTTCACTCATTTCGTATCCCATAGCGACATATGGCACACTGAAAATGGTCAAGCCTATGTAAAAGCCAAATGAACCTAGTAAGAAATAGGTGAAATTATAGCTTACACTATTTTCTCCGTATAGTTGCCACATTCCTGTGAAAGCAACTCCCATGATGATGGCTCCAAGAAATACATATTGACGCCTTCTACCCCAAACGGACTTTGTGTTGTCAGAGATGAAGCCCATGATAGGGTCAGTTACAGCGTCAAGTACCCGTGGGAGGAAATAGACTACCCCCCACATCCATCCGGGGAATCCCAGATTTTGTACCAGCACGACCATAAATATTCCTAGTGAAGCGGGAAACATTTGGTTGGCAAGCATGCCCATCCCGAAGGCAATCTTTTGCCCCATAGGGACTGTACGAGCGGTTGTTGACATAATTTTGGGTTGTGTGGTTAATTGTAATGGTATGTCAGTGGTTAAAGTGTATGTTATTTCGCAGGCGGAGCCATCACTGTCTGAAGCATTTTTTCTTTGTCCCCTCCAAAAGTCTTAGTGATTGGATTGCCATCTCTGGTAAGCCCATCAAAAACACCTTGATCTACTAAATCCCATAAGGCGTATTTAGCTTCTCCTTTTTCTGTGAATAATCCAAAATGGTTTTCTGAACCGATTGGATTGGTGGCGTCTTTCCAAGGTTCATTGAATCCTTCAAAATAGAAGCAGGAAATACCTGCCGCATCGGTCCATTCACGCATCAGTTGGTGAAATTTAGCCTGCTTGTACTCATCGGTAGCTCTAGAGCCTTCCGGTCCATATAATCCATCTGAAGTAGATGCCCAACCGGTTTCACCAATGTGGACAGGCTTATTTACGCCAATGCTTTTCATGTAATTGGTCACCGAATCGTACTGTGCTTTGGCAAATTCTAAAGAGCGGATCATGGCTCTGTCAACTTTTTCGATTTCAGTCAATTTAGAATCCTCCACAGGAACTCTCCAGAAATCTGGATTGTAGTGGGAGTTATGGTAAGGATAGGTATGCATGGAAATAAAGTCCACGGAGCGAATCAATTCATTCAGGTCTTCTATATGATATTCCGGGCCACCACCACCCCAAGAGGAGAAGTCATCGGAACTCGTGATCCATAAATCTTTTGGAAGTTTTCCTTCTGCTTTTAAAGCCTGGGTATGTTTCACCCACTTGAGGATGACATCTGGCTGCACATAATAGCTTGTTGCCCATTTGACCATTGCTTCATTACCAATGGCAAGGATTTTAACGATATCGGGATATTGATTGACAAGCGCTACGGCTCGGTTGATTTCTTCTTCGTTTTGTTCACTCTCAATGTTATGGTCTGGCTCCATGCCGGTCCATGCATTTTTACAGTCTATCCATGCGCCTAACATCAGGTACATTTCGAAGCTGGGGTCTTCTGCCTTAATTTCGGAGATTGCTTGGAGCAAATTGGATGCATGTGCAAACTGTACATTGTAGGTCCGAAGGAGTCGGATACCCATCGCGTGTAAAATCCTCACATCTTCTTTCAATTGTGCTACTGTGGGTTGAATCTCTCGTGATTTCTCTCTATACCCTTCGTACGAAATAGCCCTGTAGGCCGGATTACCTAAAATATCTTGTGCTGTCACTTCTTTTATAGATTTATCTGATTGTTCTGTTGATTGATTACTACTGCATGAAAAGCCAGCTGCTAATGATACCCATATGCAAAGAGACTTAATGAAGTTAGATTTCATGGGATTATTGTTTAGGTGCTACAAATAAGTTAATCCAAAACCAATGGGAAAAAGAGGCGTGATGGATGTGTCCCAATAATTTGGACCATATTTCCCATCGAAATCCGCTACTGATTTGGGCCAAGAATGAGGAAGTTTTCCTTTGAAGTCAAATTGCCCAAAGAGTACTTCTGCAATCCCATCTCCTTCAGATCCGGGAAGCCAAGCCGCTACAAAAGCATCACTTTGCTCCACTTGCTCGGTTACAACCAAGGCTCTACCGGAAATCAGTACGACTACGGTTGGGATTCCTTTGTCAGCATAGGTTTGAATCAGTTGTTGGTGTGCTTCTGTTAAGGTATGCTGGAATAAATCCATGTGTCCCCCAATATCTCCAAAAAACTCTGCATAAGGTTTTTCCCCGACTACAATAATAGCGACATCTACATCTTCTACCGCAGCTGTACCATCCTTATCGTAGATGACCTCTTCACCTGCGAAGCGTTGGATTCCTTCCAAAATAGTCGTAGCACCCGCATAGTTTTCTTCTGTTCCCTGCCAGTTTATAGTCCAACCTCCTGATTGAAGGCCGGAATTATGGGCAAACGCTCCCACTACCACAATTTTTGATGATTTTTTGAGTGGGAGGATATTATTTTTATTTTTCAATAACACCAAAGATTCTCTAACGGCTTGCTTGGCCACAGCCCGGTGTTCTGGAATTCCGATTTTCTGTATTAAACTTTTGTCTGGGAAGGGGTTGTCAAAAACGCCGAATCTGAATTTTTGTCTGAGAATTCTTCGGACTGCATCATTGATGCGCTCCTCGGGTATTTCTCCCTCCAACACACCTTTTTTTACACCTTCCTGGAACATGTCCAAATCCCCATCCACAGCCATGACCACATCGACTCCTGCATTGATGATGGCATTTTGCCCAAAGCGGGAATAGGCTTTCCAGTCTGAAACTAAGATTCCTTGGAAGCCCAGTGTCTCTTTTATTAGCCCTGTTAGCAATTCTTTATGCGCATGCATGGGGACTTCATGTAAGGTGTTGAATGAGGCCATGATGGATGCAATGCCAGCCTCAATTGCTATTTGGTAGGGTGGGAGCAGTCTTTTCATGACTTCATCCTCGCTTAATGTTGTATTTCCGCCTTCCACGCCATTGTCTGTAGAACCATCTCCAATGAAATGCTTGGCAGTGGCCATTACTCCCGAATTTCCATCAGGTCCTTGATGACCTTTCACGGATGCTTTGGTGAGTTTAGTGGTTATTTCTGTGCTTTCAGAAAATGCTTCATATACACGTCCCCATTTTTCATTGTAAGGAATGGCTACGCACGGAGAAAAAACCCAATTGAAGCCGGTAGCTTTGGATTCGATTGCGGTGATGGTGGCAGCTTTTTCGACCAATTCTGCATTATTTGCCGCTCCCAAACCAATATTGTGAGGAAAGATGGTTGCTCCTTCATAGGTGTTTTGTCCATGGACTGCATCTACTCCAAAGATCAAAGGAATTCCTAAGCGGGTAGCAAGTGCCTGCTTTTGTAAAGCAGTAAATTTTTCCTGCCACTCAATAGCGTTTTCTCCAGGTAGTGGACCCTGCGTATGTATAACCGAGCCAATGAACTTGGTTTGGATGTCCGCTTCGCTGATATCATCAAAATGACGGACTTGGGTCATTTGCCCAATTTTCTCCTCCAAGGTCATTTGGGAAAGTAAAGCTTCAATTTGTTCTTCCATTCGTCTGTATGCGTTTGAATGTATTCATGTATCGGGCCCCTCCTGAAAAGATTTAGCCTTAGCAACAGACTCTTGCAGATTTATCGTATCAAAATGTTGCTGAATACGCTCCGGAGTCATTCCTTTTGCATAAGGATCTAATTGATGAACTTGCTGAAGGGCAAAGTAAGCGGCACGCGGATGAAGACTGTAGTGCCCTTGATTATCTGTAGGTCCTTTGGCGCAGATACCAAACCACTCCTCATTCATGTTATTTTGCCCCTCGATAAAATCATGGAAGTACCCTCCATTGGACCAAGTTGATTCTGTGTTGTGTTTAGAGAGGTCTCTGGTTTGTCCGACTTTCCACCAACCGTCGCTGAATTGAAAGGTGAATCCTCCCAGTGAATTCCCCGCTTTCCCCATTCCTGCAGCCTGCTCATACATTTCTTTCCAATTGGCCACCAAGTACATAGCTTGGGATTCTTGGTCTTCCTCATTTTTGATAGAGTGATAGGCATCCGCCCCCAATTCTGTCAACAGCACGGGTTTGTTTAATTCCTTCAGTACTCTATCATAAGTATCTCCGAAAGAGACACCCCTGTAAATGTTGATGCCAAAAATGTCAATGTCTTTGCATTCCTCTGCGATGATTTCTAAGAACAACAAGTCTCCATTACAAATCGAAACCGGGTGATTGGTGGAGATTTTTTTCATTTCCAGCGTAGCCTCATTGAATAAGCGGTACATGGCCCTTGCCCGCTTGGTAGATTCCTTGTCCTGAACAGGAATATCCTCTGTTTCAGCTCCTCCCCAAAAAAGTCCGTAATTGTTTTCATTGCCCAATAAGTATAACAATAAACCCGGAGTATTTTTATAATCCTGAGTCATTTGGCGCACTTCATCCAGAAGAATTTTTTGAACTCTAGGGTCCGCATATTCCGTGTTTGCCATCCAAGTTGCGTCTACTTCTACCCCATATCTCCCAAAGGAATGGTTGAGCATGGTGTAAATTCCATAATTTTCATAGATGTAGGTAATCCACTTGGCAGGTATGCCTGTGTACACTCGAATGGCATTGACGCCCATTGTTTGCAACAGTGACATTTCATCATCCAAGGCTTTTTGGATGAATGCATCAGATTTTTTCCAAAGATTGTAATTGTAATTGGTGCCGATGGGGAAGTAATCCCAGTTCATACCATTGACCATAAAATCCTTGCCATCGACTTGCAGCCGCATGCCGGAGTCATCGTGGATGACGGTAATTTGGTTATTTTGAGCACTCACACATGCTAGTAAAAAGAGCATGCAAAATGCTAATGGGTTTAGGTACTTCATAACAGAAAATATAAAAACATGCAGCTTCCTCGTGAAACTGCAAACAATAATCTCCAGAATGGAAGTGTAAATAGTCGAATATGGCTAAAAAATCAAAAGAAGACAATACATCAATTCTTTCTTTTGACTACTACAAAACTTCAAAAGATGCTTGAATGTGCTATTATTTTAGATTAAAAGGCCTAGTAGTGATTCTACAGGTGATTTTGTGTAGTTTTAATTTTTACCATGAAAAATGAAGATTTGAGTTTCGAATTTCATGGTAAATAGTTCAAGTTACCTGTTATCCAAAGGCTCAGAAAAGATTTCTGATCATTAATCCCGAGTATCTTCCATTTTCTTCCTTTAAAACAATTGATTATAATTCGATAAATCTTTTCCCTATGAAAACATACTCACTAACAGCGGTTTTGCCATTATTTCCTGCTGAGCCTTTGTTGAGTCCTATTTACAACTTCATTACGCATATGCAGCCCTATCATTTTCCTGTTCTGTTGATAGTGCCTGCCATCGGAATAGATTTGGTACTTATGAGATCCAAGAAAATGAATAAATGGTTGCTAGCGGGTTTGTTGGCTGTTGTTTTCTTACTTCTTTTTGTTCCAGCCCAGTGGTATTTCGCTGAATTCTTACAGACAGAAGCTGCCCGAGGCTGGTTTTTTGGAAGGTCATCCTGGGCATATATGACTCCACCGGATTCTTTCATACGTTATAATTTCCATCCTGAATATGTAGATACAGGATGGTCTTTAGTGAAAGGGCTTTTGATTACTTTACCGATTGCAGTGCTTTCGTCAAGAATTGGTTTATCATGGGGCAATTGGATGAAACAGGTAAAAAGATGATTCGGAATAACATCAACTTCTTATTCGGTATCCTCGCGCTGGCATACCTAAGTATGAGTCATGTGGGAAGTCCCGGTGTCATCTTCGAAGGGATGATGGGGGAATACAGGGTTTTGGCCAATGTTGCCCCTCCTGATGTAATCCCTGGTATTGCTATAGTATCTGTAATTCTTCCTGACAATCCTGAGGGTATTCAATTAGAAGCGAGGCCAGTCTATTGGAGTGCCGGGTTACAGGGCACGCCTACAGCAGATGTTTTAAAGCCTGTTCTCGGTGAACCGGGAAAGTATGAGGGTGAGCTGTGGTTTATGCAAATGGGAGCCTCAAGTGTTCAGCTAATCTTAACGAAAGGTCCTGATAGATTTGAAGCAGTAGTTCCTATCATGGCTATGCCTACTGCTCAAAAAGATATGCCCAAGGAGTTGGGAATGGTGTTGACAGGTTTGGGAGTGTTTCTAGTTATTTTACTAGTCACGATTTTTGCTTCAGCGATGGGCGATAGTATTCGGCAGCCAGGAGAAGCACGAAATCCTAAAGGCCAACGTAAAAGAGTGATGGGAACAGCTGTAGGTGCGGTAGTGGTTGGCTTACTTTTATGGGGAGGAAAGGCTTGGTGGGATGCGGAAGCTCGCTTGTATAATGAAAGGCTATACCAACCATTTAGTGGAACAAGTACTTGGGTAGAAAAGACGGATGGTAATTACCTTCATTTGAAAGTGGATTCTACAGAGTTAACATACGGTGCTATTACTAGGCAACTGAGTTATATGGTGCCTGACCATGGAAAGTTGATGCATTTATTTTTGATTCGAAAAAATGAATTGGATGTATTTGCCCACCTACATCCTAAGAGGATAGATTCCTTGAATTATAAGGTACAACTGCCTCCATTACCTGCGGGAGCATATCATGTGTTTGCAGACATCACCCGCTATACAGGCTTTGCAGAGACGATTGTTTCTGAATTGATTATTCCTGAAAGTACCAATTTTCAATTAGCCAGTAATCGGATAGTACAATTAGGAAGGGATGACACCTACACCTTTTCCAATCCTGTTGGCAACAAACCATTATTATTGGATGGAGATATTATGGTGTGTGGAAAACCGGGGATAAAAACGGATTTGCCGGGGGGCTATTCTGCTATTTGGGAGACAGAGACGGGTAAGTTTGAAGCGGGGCGTTTGTATAGCTTAGATTTTGCACTCTTTGATGCCTATGGTCAAGCAGCACAGCTGGAATCCTATCTGGGAATGATGGGGCATGCAGTTGTGTTGAAGCACGATGGATCGGTTTTTATTCATTTGCACCCCACAGGCACCTATTCCATGGGTTCCCAGCAAATGCTCTTGGAACGATTCGAAACAGGGAAAACGGGCTTCGGTAATTTGCCGGGTAAGCTGACTTTTTTGGATAGCGTAGATCGAGTGGTTGCGTATTTGGATGCGTTGCCCGATGCGACTAGAGATAGTTTATTGATGGGCGATATGCAGCATTTGCCTTATATTGATGCAGAACATGAAGACCATAGCATGGTCAGATTTCCCTATGCTTTTCCCCAACCGGGAGATTACCGCATCTGGATACAGGTGAAAATCAATGGGGAAATCATTAATGGGGCTTTCGATGTGGAGGTTATATAACTGCTATTAATTTACGCTAAATCTCACGAAACCCAGTTCATCATCTATATTTATATAAATCCAAATGACACCATCTTTCACGAAGGCATAGGTTGGGGCAACTGTCAGGTCGGTCAATGTTTCTCCGATTAGATTCAAGTTTTCGTCAAATATGCTGAGATATACTGCTGATATGGGTCTATTCTCAGGCATTTTGAAAAGTGGGCCATCATATATACCTGTTGGACTGGTTTCAAAAGAAAACCTGTAAAACCGTCTGTTTTGATTATCCCAAATAGGTGCAATAAAATTGATTTCAGCATGGATTTGCTCTGCTACTTCTCTGAAGCGTTGTTCGGAATCCACCTCAGACGGGTAGCCCCCCTTTTTTCCTTTAGCTGTGAGTTTGGGCGTGTAATCTATTTGATAAGCACTGTCCGACTGGGCATCAACGACAAATAAATTAGCATAGGCAGAATTTGCTAGGATTAATTTGTCCTTGGCTTTATGGATACTTTTCACCGAAGGCATCACACCATTCATATTTTCCATTTTCAAGGTCAAAGGATAGTCTTGAAGCAATTCTTTACCAGGGAGTTTGATTTCTTTGATTCGTTTGCTGTCAAAATCAGCCTTTATGAATGGTTCTTCTACTCCTTGGAAACTTCCCAACCTTCCCCAAAGTATATTTCCATCATGCGTGCTGATGGCTTTTTGATAGAAATTGGAGCCTTCGGATAGTTCCAAGCCTTCAAAAGGTTCTTTGTTGAGATTATAAGTTCTCAGTTTGTTGGCTTGTAGGTCAAAGAGTGCAACTTCCGAAAAATTCGCAAGTAAAATCCGTTCATTATTCACAAGATTAATCCAAGTGACATAGGGACCTGTGCCGTTTGGACCATCTTGTTCGAAAGGGGTTTTCTTTTCCAGGACTAACCGGTTCAAATCTACAATTGCCAATTCAGATGACTGTTGATCATATAGGTAAAGTTTGGATAGGTCTTCATTGATGACACTGTTCCAAAGTCCTGTTCTGAGATTGATAATATCTTCCCCAGGATCTACCATCACTGTATCCATGGTAAGGGTGATTTGATTAAAATCTATTTTGGATTCCTTCGAAGGATTGCAGGCAAGGAAAAGAGAAAGGAGCAGGAAAAGTGCAGGAGTATATTTCATAAAGCTTCAGTTTTGATACTAAAAAGTTAATGAAATAATTGAGAAACAAAAAATTGTTTTAGAAACGCGGTTACCTTAAAATTTTTAAATTCTAATGCCAGATGGATTTTCCCACATCACTTTTAAGGTCGAAAAACACACCTGACCTTAAAAAATCAAAAATTTAATGTGAAAAGCAAGGGTTGATTTTTTTGCCCTTAAGTACTATCAGGCTATAGGAGCTAATTACGCGTAGAGGAAAATCAGATAATTTTACTAGTACGGTAGGTAAATTATCGGATAATTTTACTAGTCCTGCAGTAAAAATATCGTATATTTTTTACCATTAAGGGATTAAGGGTCATTAAGACCCTCCTTAATTTCCTTAATCCCTTAATGGTTTTTACTCATTATTCATCTTTGTTTCTAGTCTCTCGCTTCTAATCTCTCGTCTCTATCATTGTCCTACCAAAAACACCGCATTCGCCATCAACAGCTTGCCATTTTCCCAGAAGGAACGGAACATAGGGTTATCCACCATGTAAACGACTTGGCCTCTGCCCATATTTTCCACACCATATACCATGGATTGAGCCATTTTTGGTTTGATTTTGTGGCCAATGTACCCAAATCTGTAGGCATCTAAGTTCGGGATAATTCCCACGTTGACTCCATTATTCAAGTAGGCATAACGGGAACCATTGTTTTTAAGCGTGTAGAAATTTTCACCCAAACCGAAACCTAAAGGGTGTGTTTGGTCTATGCGTAATTGATAGATAGCGCCGGCAGCAGTGGTGGAGATGCCCATGCGCTCTCGTTCCTGATAAGGTTCCAAGCGTTCAACAGTCTGAATGGCTTTTGCTTCCTTCTCAGCGGTTTTTTTCTCTTCGTCGGTATCGTATTGGCTGAGTGAGAAACCAGCTTTGTCCGCAAAGGCGCTGACAGCATTTTCGATAGCGATTATTTTTCCACCTGCACGAACCCAGTCCATGACTTTCTTAAGGTTATTTTCAGACAAATAGGAACCCCAGCTCGAAGGCATGATGAGTACATTGTACGTAGACAGGTCGAATCTGCCCAAATTATCGGCTTCCAAAATGCTCAGTGGATAGTCTAACTCCTGCTCAAAGAAGTACCAGATTTCACCGAAATTCAAGGAAGAAATCCCTGTGCCGCCTAGCAAAGCAACTTTAGGCTGTACAATTGGTCGTACATCTGAAGATCCAAAGTCCTTGCCCTTGTCTACATAGGCAGAGTTGGTAGCGGTCAAGTTGATTTGGAATTGATTGGCCAAGTCCACTACTTTTTGATCGTAATCGGCTAGGTATTGATTGCCGTTGCGGTGGATAATCAAGGTACCTGCCGCGTAGGATTGACCTCCAATCTCAAATGGATATTCTGCAAAACGTACACGGATACCTTCATTGATCAAGGCTGCCAAAAACTTCGCATGCACAGTCGCATGCCATGGAGCAAGATATGCCAATGGTTTGCCGTTTACTGAATTGGGATTGAATGTTGGTTTTTCGAATTTTTTAGCCGCATCTAAGCGGGTTTCCATGGCATAGGCTTGTACACCATAGGCATATGGCAAAGCCCAGCTAGTGATGTCATAGGTGATGCTATCCTGCAAGACTGCTTCCGGCTCAAAAAGAATTTGTGTTAGGACAGATTTTGGCTGATAAGCATTGACCACAATGTCTTTTTCTGATGTAGAGAATGTTGCGGATTTCCCACTGTTATAATCCAAACCTCTCAGACCAGTTCGGTTACCTGCAAAGCCGTACTGAATGCCATTTTTATCCAATAACTTGAGTAAAGCATTGACGCGCTCAGGATTTTGGTCGCCCTTGATAACAAAACTTTTGTATTTGGCTCTTGGGTTGCTGCTGTTGGATTTGAAATACTTGGCAAACTCATCTGCCAGTTTTTGTGCGTTTTTGGAAGCTACTTCCACAGCCGAAATACCTGCTACATGTGTATGGGCAATGCGCTCGGTAAGGGTAACGGTGTCTCCCAAAGCATTCAACATGCCCAGTCCCGCGCGACCCGATCCGCCTTTTTCAATGGTCATACCGATAGCACCATTGTAAGTCGGCCAAGTATCTCCATAGGCAGGATAAAGCAAGTCAAAACGTTCTTTAGTAAAGTAAAACCAGCCATTTTCGTCAAATTTAGAAGCAGTATGCTGACCGTAAATTGTCTGGAATTCGAATTGGAATGGGCTGATTTGCTCATGTAGGGGCTGAGCAGCAGGAGCAAAGTAGAAAGGCTCGTTGATCCCTTGCTCGTGAAAATCTACAAATAGATGAGGCATCCACTGATGATATAATTGGATGCGTTGCTCCGTTTCTTTTTGTGTTTGCCAAGCCCAGTCTCTATTCAAGTCCATCAGGTAGTGATTAGGTCTGCCACCTGGCCAAGGCTCGAAGTGCTCCATGGATTGTGGGTCTGGTTGTAGGCGTTTGTTTTGTTTTTGGTTATACCAAACCGTGTAGCGGTCCTTTCCATCAGGATTGGCGCAAGGATCTAAGATCAATACTTGATTTTTCAACCATTCCTTAGCCTCTGCATTGGCAGGATTGGCCACTTGCCAGAATGTTTTCATGGCAGCTTCTGTAGCCACCGCCTCATTTCCGTGTACATTGTACTGCATCCAGTTCATGGCCACCGCTGTGGAAGGTGTTCCCTCAAGCATGCCTGTACGACGCAGGTTGTCCAAGCGGATATTTTCCAAGTTGGACATATTCTCTGGGCTGGAGATAATTGCTACAAACAAGGGTCTGTGTTCGTAAGTTTCTCCATAATGCACCAATTGCACATTTGGAAGTGTGGAGGCTAGGTGCTCAAAATAAGCCACCACTCGATGATGGGGAGTGAATCGTTCTCCTAAAGCATAACCAAGGAATTCTTCCGGGCTTTTTTGCGCCATCACCTGTATGCTGATGAGTAGTACTAACAGAAGGGTATATAGTTTCTTCATAGATGAAATATTTGAATCGGTAAGATAAGGCTATTTGGAGAAGGGGGCAAAATGATTTTTGAGGATGGGGGAAATTGGGGGTGGATATCGGATATTGGTTGATATTGATAGATAGTAGGAATGACAGATATGATTAACTGGATCGGAAGATTGAAATAATTGGTGAGATATTGATTGATATTGATGGATAATAAGATATTGGAATTGACCGATAGATTTGCTTCAATCTAGAGATTGAAATATACTTTGTGAAATAATTGGAGGCGACAGTAGATATTTTTGGATGTAAAGAAAATTTTCTCACGATGAGACTGAAGCTGAGGAAAAAAATTGGTATTTTTTATTTAAAACCCCCAAAAAACTCCTCTAGATTTAGCTCAAAGCCTTGGATTACTGAAGACTGCGCGAGGTCTCCGGTGGTCATTAATCGGGAGGCCTTGAATTTTTCATTGACCAAGGAATAAATCAAGAGGGTTTGGCTGTCAGGGATTACCAACCAGTACTCTTTTACGCCCGATTCTTCATACACTTCATATTTGTGACGAAGTTCTACTTGATTGTTGCTAGGAGATAAAACTTCCACAACCAAATCCGGGGCTCCTATACATCCTCGTTCATCTAATTTCCCTAAATCACATACGACGCAGATATCTGGTTGGACGACTGTAAAAATTTTATCGTCATTTTTAGAGTTCACAGGAAGCCTGACGTCAAATGGAGCTATATATGTTTGGCATTTTTTGCCTTTCAAAAACATATTTAGCTCTGTGTGAAGATTTCCAGTTAACCATTGATGAATCCTTTTGGGAGCGGCCGCTTTCTTGAAAATTTTCCCTTTGATCAATTCAACCATTTCCTCCATCTCCCAGGTCAAGTAATCTGCATACGTGTAATGCCCATAGCTAAGATCAGGTTCTTTTAGCAATGATTTTTCGATATCCTTTTCCATAGTTAAATTTAATCAAAATTGTTCACATCGAAAATCTTAACATGAAGGTTTTCCAACTGGCTAATAGATAGTTATTCATCATATGATAATTATCCCAAACCCGCCAATTCATAAAAAATCTCTGGACTTATGACTTTAAACGCTGACTCCGGATAGGTTTCCTGAAATATCTTAAAGAATTTAGCTAAATACCTGAAGTCAACTTCATAAATTTAGCTAAAAATATGAATTTTAATTAGGTGGCAAATCTTCAAATCAACGCTACTTTTTGAATGAATATATAAACAAAATGGGGTTATCGTCAGCGTCTATAGCGTATTGTTTAGCGAATTCGGAGTACAGGTTTTGACCTGGCCTGAATGTTTTTTCAAACTCTTCCAACTCCTTTGGAAAAGTTGCCCAATTCATATGGGTCTTGTATCTTCTTTCTTTTCCAAAAAATCTTTAAGAGTATCAAATTCATGTCTAATTTCTAAACTCTCGCTTCTCGCTTCAAAAAAAGTGGAACTTGAGGGATTCGAACCCACGACCTCTGCCCTGTCAAGGCAGCGCTCTAAACCAACTGAGCTAAAGTTCCTTTACTGCCCCTAAATACGGTAAAGCGGAGAACATTTGCAAAAACTTTTTGACTAGGGTTTTTGACCTTTGGTGTAATTCAGGAGTAAATGAATAGGAATGAGGAAGTAAAGTCAGCTGGAATTTTTTATTTTTCTGAAAAACCACACAACCATGAAACTTAACCGAAGATCATTTGTCAAATGGGCATCCCTCACTCCAGCATTAGCCTTGCCTGCTTTTGCTTGCTCCACTTCTGAAAATCAGGACTCATCCCCACCATCCAGTGCCATTCAACCCTTGAATTTGGCGATTCAGCCCATCAGCAGAGAGGAGCGCTTGTCCAGAATAGCCAAGGCTCAGCAGTTGATGCAAGAGCAAAAAATCGATGCACTTTTCCTAGAACCAGGAACTAGCATGAAGTACTTCTTGGATTTTGATTTCTTCCTTTCCGAGCGCATGGTTGCTGCGGTTATTCCTGCAAAAGGGGACATTTCCTACATCTGTCCAGGTTTTGAGAGAGATAAAGTGGAGGAGTTGGTGAAGTTTGGGAATCAGGTCTTGACATGGGAGGAGCATGAAAGTCCCTATGCGCTGACTGCCAAATTGTTAAAGGATTTAGGTACCCCCAATCAAAAAATTGCCATGGAGGAACGCTGCCGCTTTTTCCTGTATGAAGGGATCAAAAACGAAACAGCCCGACTCAATTTTGTCAATGGGGATGGAGTGACGGCAGGCTGTCGCATGTACAAGTCTCTAGCGGAAATTGCCTTGATGCAAGCTGCAAATACCGCTACTATTGAAGCCTACAAAATCTTGTTTGATTCTTTGGAAGAGGGGATGAATCAGTATGACTTCCGGGATATTGCAGCAGATGCCCATAAGAAATTAGGCTTCAACGGTTCTATAGGGGCTAATTTTGGAGAGTGGTCTGCCTTCCCTCATGGCAGTAGCAAAACGCAGGTGCTCAAACCGGGAGCTATTATCCTTGCGGATGGTGGTTGCACCGTGGAGGGCTATAAATCCGATATCAGCAGAACCATTGTTTTTGGAGAGCACAATGACAGGCAGAAGGAAGTGTGGGACGTAGTAAAAGAGGCACAGACAGCGGCTTTTGAATTGGCCAAACAACCTGGTACTACCTGCGAGCAACTAGATGCAGCAGCACGAGCGGTTATCGATAGCGCAGGCTTCGGTCCGGATTACCGATATTTTTCCCATCGCTTAGGCCATGGAATTGGTATGGATGGGCATGAGTGGACCAATTTGGTGAGGGGAAATGATACCCCTCTTCAGGCAGGGATGTGTTTCAGCAATGAACCAGGCATCTATATTGTCGGGGAGTTTGGCGTACGCTTGGAAGATTGCTTTTACATGACCGAAAATGGGCCCCAGTATTTTACTCAACCAAGCCCAGCGATTGATCAAGCATTTGCATAGAAAAGTTATTAAAATTTCCCTACGAAGGCTCTGAGGTACAAAATAAGAAATCTCTTGATGCCTTAGTATCTTCGTGGGAAGCTTCTTTATGCAAACCTTCATTGTAAATTGACTACCTTTGCATAAAAGTCAGTCAACGTATGAATTTTTCCGATCTCGGTTTATCCCCATCTCTAGTACAAGCCATCAATCAAGCCAATTATGAAGCCCCATATCCTATACAGGTAGAGGCAATTCCGGCTATTCTTCAAAAGCGGGATTTGTTGGGGTTGGCACAAACTGGTTCTGGGAAAACAGCTTCTTACATACTTCCGATTTTGGAGGACTTGCAAGGGATCGAAAATCATCGGACACGGTCTATCCCGATATTGGTGATTGTCCCCACTCGGGAGCTTGCTGCGCAGGTAGAAGAGGTTGTTCGATTTTTTGGAAAACATCTGCCCCGTAAAGTAAAAAGTATGGCAGTCTTCGGAGGGGTTTCCATCAATCCTCAGATGATGAATTTGAATGGAACGGATATCTTGGTGGCGACTCCGGGGCGTTTGTTGGATCTGCTTGCTAAAAATGCCATTACCCTTGATCGCTTACGAACCTTGGTTTTGGATGAAGCAGATAAGGTCTTGAGTTTGGGTTTCAAGCTGGAGTTGGATGAAATCCTTGCTCGCCTGCCTAAGAAGCGTCAAAACATCTTGTTTTCAGCCACGATGGATGAAACAGTCGAAGGTTTGATCGGGAAGTTGTTAAAAAATCCTTTGAAGATTGAGATACAAGCAGAAGAGGTCACGCCGGATTTAATTAATCAGACGGCTTATTTGATCACGCAAGAGAAAAAAGGGCCCCTATTAAGACATTTGATTTCAGAAGGTAATTGGCAACAAGTGTTGGTTTTTGCTTCATCGATTCGTACTGCCGATAACTTGACCACCAAACTCAACAAACATGGCATCCAAGCCATGGCATTTCATGGGGATAAGAGTCAGGGGGCGCGTATGGAAGCCCTGAAACAGTTCAAGGGAGGGAAAGTTCGGGTACTTGTAGCCACTGACTTGGCGGCACGAGGAATTGACATTCAGGCCTTGCCTTATGTGGTCAATTTTGAATTACCCCGCTCACCCAAAGATTATATCCACAGGATTGGTAGAACCGGTAGGGCAGGCATGCAGGGAGAGGCGATTTCACTGATTACCGAAGAAGATCAGCATCACTGGAAAGTCATCCAAAAAAAGATGAAGCGTTGGGTGGAGATGGTGGATGCTTTAAATATTGATTTTTGAGAATCAGATTTAATAATGCACTCAGTTTTGGTAGTTGATTAAACTTAAGATGAAGATAGGCTGAAATAGCTGTGGAACCATCTACTATTTTAAAATCTCAAACCTTTCATGAATCAACTCCTTATAAGATGCTTTAAAATCATCTGAAAGGAAACTGATATCGATTCTTTCAAACCAGGAGGATTTTGATTTGATCATGTTGTCAAACAAATATTCTTGCTGTTTGGCTAATATTCCCGCTCCATCAAATGCTTTTATAAAATCAGCTTTTTTTATTCGATTCTTTTTCCCGTTAAGGGTTAATGCCAACTGTTCGGGATCGGCAGGGTTTACAATAGCTGTATTCACTAAATCATAGGCTGGACTCAATACCGGGCCCAAATCAGGTTGATAAATCAAGGAGAAGTTCTTAAGATGCATATCTGCATTACCCGTCAAGAAGCTAAACAATACCTGTTCATAGAAATTGATTAGATCTAATCCAGGGGTTTTGGAATATAACTTGATGATTTTGGCGATTTGTTCATAGGAAGCCCTGTATTTATCCTCCGTTAGCCGTTGAGAAAGCTGGCACAAATCTTCCATATGAATCTTCGATTTTTTCAATCGATCTATTCTTTTGGTGATATAAGCTAGATTGCCTGATTTTAACCGGATAAGTGCATGAGGAACCACTTTTATTTTAGCAAGCTCAGCCAAATGCATGGTTAAATCTTCTACTACTGGAAGTTGTGGATAATGTAAAGAAGCAGGTTTCAAAATATACCCTCCCCATAAGCCAACGATAGTAAACTTCTTAGGTGTATTTCTCTCAGACGAAATGTGTAAAGATAGTTTAGCTTGCACTCCAGTCAGACCTGTTTGATTTGCAATGGTAATTTTTGCTAAATCATTTAGCTGTGATTCTGAATAAGGTAATTCTGGCGCTTGAGAAAATCCGAATATCTTTTTGCTACACTTGACATGGTAGTCTTTTTCGGTATCTAATAAAGACTGATAACAATATAGACACTTATTTTCCATATACTATTTACTAAGTGGTTCGATGCTGACTGCGCCAATCGTATCCTTACAGCAAAGTAATAATAGTCCCATTCGGTCACGTGGATCGAGTTTCCAATTGTTTACTGCTATATCCAATAACCAACCTTCCGGAATCAATCCGTCAAAAAATGGGATCATCGTTAATGAATGAAAACTTGTCTCTTGAAGTGGTAAAGTCAAACTTATGGGTTGTACCCCCTCTATACTAAGATAAGTGGGATTATAGGTGAAATGATAGCCTATTTCATCTTGTACATAGATTCCTGCAAAGTATCCATGCATCCATATCTTAGCACTTCTATTACTCATTTGGTGTTTTTTGAATAGGACCTAGTTTATGACCGAACATCGAAAGAACTTGATTCACTTTGTCCATTCGTAATGTTTCTTTTCCTTGTTCTAACTCCCTAAGAAACCTCAGGCCTACACCCGTTTTCTGAGCTAGTTCAATTTGTGTTAATTGTACAGCCTGTCGTTTTTCTTTCACAAACTTCGCTAAATCCATAGATTATACCTTATCGGGTGTAAATTTAGCGATTATTTTATTTTTATACCATATCGGGTATAAAAATTATTGAAAAAACATCTCTATACCCTTTAGGGTATAATTCAAAAATTAATTCCTATTTTAAGATACTATCGTGTGCTCTTAAATTCTCCCTGCTTTTGTAAAACATTTAAGGCCACTAATTCCTGTAAATCACTTGTGGCTGTGGCTCGACTTGTTGGATTGATAGAAAGATAATTTTTCAAACTTATAACTCAATAATACACAAAATTCTAAGTCATAAAACTTGAAATATAACTCATGCTTTCTATTTCCAAATTGAATGTATTTGAACGTATTCCCTTAATCCTCTCTTATATACATCCTTTTTAGCTCAGTTTTAGGTACGTATAATTGGAGAGTTTCACAAAACTTACGTTCTTTGCATCAAGTGATAGGGGTGCCTTAATACAACGGGCTGAGATCATACCCTTTGACCTGAACCCGGTAATGCGGGCGTAGGAATTATTCATTTAACCGAATCAATCGATGAGTTTCGAGACAAAAGTTGATGTCCGTTGACAGCTTTTGTTCCAGTTCATTTATTGAATTCACAACTTAGTACCTCATGAAAAAATTTATCCTAGCGTTGGATTGGACTGCCAATACCAACCACAGTGGCTTCTTTGTAGCGGCACAACAGGGATTTTATGCCCAAGAAGGTCTGGACGTGCACTTGCGGTCTACCTCGGAGGACAATTATGCACGTACACCAGCTAGTTTGCTGGCAGCTAAAGAAGTGCATTTGGCCATGGCTCCTTCTGAAAGTGTGATCGCCTATCGTGCTAATCCCGAAAAACCCGCTTTGATGGCCATTGCTGCAGTTTTGCAACGTGATGCCAGTGCCATCGTAAGTCTGAAATCTTCGGGTTTGGATCGTATCAGTCAATTAGACGGCAAGGAATATGCGAGTTATAATGCTCGCTTTGAGGATCATATCGTCGCAGAAATGATCAAGACTGATGGCGGAAAAGGAGAGCATATCAAGATTGTCCCTGAAAAACTGGGTATTTGGAATACCCTTTTGGAAGGAAAGGCTGTCGCTACTTGGGTTTTTATGCCTTGGGAAGGTGTGATGGCTAACGAAAAGCAAGTGGAATTAAACGCATTTTACCTCAAGGATTTTGATATCCCTTATGGATATTCCCCTGTTTTACTGGCTCACCCTGAGCTTTTAGCCGAAGATCCAGAGGCTTATAAAAAATTCCTTCGAGCAAGTAAGAAAGGTTTTCAGTTACTCAAAGAAAACCCTCAATTGGCAGTAGATGCACTTTACAAGCAGGAGGATCTTGCGGAATTAGCCGACAAAGATTTCTTGATTAATAGCCAAGAAGCTATTAATCCCTACTATTTTGATGAAGCGGGAGATTGGGGGCTGATGCAGGAAGAACGCTGGACCGAATTTATTCACTGGTTGAAAAGTAAGGAACTGATAACAGCAGAAGAACTTACAAACCTTATGAAAGAACCGATATTTACCAATTTCTATTTATCTAACTAATTCAGACAAAAGGGGTGCTTTTCTCTAAAGGAAAGGCTGAGAACAGACCCGTATGACCTGATGCCGATAATGCGGCCGTAGGAACTGTACAGGAAAGAAGCCCCTGCTTCTAAAACCTAACAATTTTGTCATCCATGAAAAAACTACTCATGATTTGCCTTTGGGCACTTGTATCAAGTGCCCAAGCCCAATTTTCCATTTCAGGAAAAGTTATCAATGAACAAAAAGAGCCTCTCCCTGGGGCAAACGTATTCATTTCATCCCTCGAACTGGGTGCTGTAGCCTCTACCGACGGGACCTTCCAACTGCCAAGTGTGCCGAAAGGCTCTCTGATACTCGAGGTAAGTTTTATAGGCTATCAAACACAGCGAAAGACTATCGAATTAAGTGAAAACCTCCAACTCAATTTCACCTTGGTTGAAAGTGCCATGCTATCTGAGGCCGTCATGGTGAGAGCAATCCGGGCTGATAAGTTGGCCCCAATCACGCAAAAAACAATTGAAAATCAGGAGCTGAATGAGGTTTTTAATGGTCAGGACGGAGCCTTTGTACTGGAAACCCTCGCCCCAAGTATTCAAGCTAACTCAGAATCGGGCACACGCTTCACCAATTACGGTACCATGCGTATGCGTGGAATAGATCAGCGGAGGATTAACATCACCCTCAATGGTGTTCCACTGAACGACATGATTGATCAAGGGGTCTTTTTCAGCAATTTCACCGATTTTACCAATAGTGTGGAATCTATCCAAGTGCAAAGGGGGGTAGGCACGAGTACCAATGGTACAGCCTCTTATGCCGGTAGCATCAGTTATGAATCTGTGCGTTTAAATGTAGATGCTCCAGAGACCACAGTGTCTTTGCTCGGGGGAAGTTTCAATACATGGCAGGGAAGCGCTGAAGTGAAAACAGGACTTTTGCCAAACAAAATGGCTTTTTATTCCCGGGTAAGTATGACTACTTCGGATGGATTTAGGGATCATAGCGGGACAGATTCCTATTCCTTTTTCTTCAGTGGGGGTTATTTTGGCGATAAGGACATCATCCGATTTACAGGATTCAATGGACGTACTAAAAATCAACTCAGCTATGTTCCAGTACCGATCTCTCTAGCGAGAGAAAACCCCCGAACGAACTTGAATTTTAGAGATGATCGGGATGATTTTGGGCAGTCTTTTGCACAGGTGGAGCATATTCGTACAGTTTCGAAAAACACGACATTGACCAGCAGTATCTATTACGGTGGGGCAGGAGGAGATTTTCCCTTTGGCTTTGTGGATGGGGAGCAGTTTGTGCAGATCAATTATCCACTATTCAACAATCATTACGGCGTGATGAGTTATTTGCAGCATGCCAATAATACTTGGGATGTAAGTACAGGCATACATGCCTATACTTTCCGAAGAAGAAATATTGAGCAATTGGTGCCTAATTTTGCCACTCCTTACTATGAAGACAGCTCAGTGAAAGATGAGTTTTCTGCCTTTGCAAAAGCATCCTATACGCATTCCAACTGGATGTTCTTTGGAGATCTTCAAGCCCGCTTTGTCAATCTTCAGTTGACCCCTGATACCCAGTTTCTAGGAGAAGAGCGCACCATTCCATTATACAGCTGGCAGTTTTTGAATCCCAAAGTAGGTCTTACCTATCAGATCAATCCTTTGCAAAATGTTTATGGATCGTTTGGTAGAACCGGTAGAGAACCAAACCGCTCTGACTTCTTGGGAGGCGTTCAAATCAATGCAGGAAATATTGACTTTCTCCAGGACCAAAATAATGTTCGCGCAGAGTTTGTAAACAATTATGAGTTTGGATATCGGATTGCTACAGCGCGGACGAATGCACAGGTGAATTTCTTCTATATGGACTTTGAGAATGAAATTGCTCCAATCGGTGCATTCGTAGATCAGTTTTTCATTCAATTATTTGCCAATCAAGAGGATAGTTATCGAAGAGGGGTAGAGTTTGATTGGTCATCTAAGCTTTCTGATAAATGGCGCTTGCTAGGGAATGCGACTTATATGCGAAGTGTGATAAGCCGCTATCAGCCAGAAGGTAGTGCTGAGGTTTTCAACAATATCCGAACACCTTTCAGCCCTGATGTGTTTGTAAATGCCCGGTTGCAATACAGTCCATTGAAGCGTTTACAAGTGGAATTCCATACACGGTATGTTGGGGATTCATTCACTGAGTTGACCAATAATCCTGATTTTGTGCTTCCGGCTTATTGGGTAAATAATTTAAGACTATCCACTAAAATCGGAAAGCATTACAGCTTTGAAGTGGAGGTTAATAACCTGTTCAATGAATTGTATTTTACAGATGGTGCTCCTGTTGGGAATGAACTATCTGTATTTGCGCAAGCACCTAGACATTTCTTTGGACGATTTACTGCCAAATTCTGATTAAAAAGAGCTGACGCTACCAACTTTGATGATCTAGGTTGATAGCGTCAGCCCTTGGTATTTTTGAGAGTAAAGGTTAGTTACTCGAAACGAGTGTTGGATTTTTCGTTACTGCCTTTTCTTTAGACTCTACGGAAATCAACCACAGTGTCATGGCTAAAGAAGCTGCTAAATAAATACCAATAAGGGCAGTAGCTCCAGGGATTAATTCTTGCAATCCAAACCAACCCCCATTCCAGAAAATCAACCCAATCCCCATAGCAAAGCGGACAATTTCCGCAGGAATGGCAATTTTGGATTTATCCATTAAACTGGTATAAGCAAAAATAGACACCATCATGAAGATGGAATAGAGCATCACTTCCAAGTATTGGAAACTTACAAAAGCAATCAAGACGTGAAAGACCATAGCAAAGCTTACCACCAACTGTACCCAAGACCAGGTTTGTAAGGCCTTGGAAGGTTTGCTGTCATACTTAACTTGATCAAAAGCATTTTTCCAGTAATCCCAAGGGTATTTTTCTGCGACGTCGGCAGGTCTCCAGCCTGTTGGCATAAACCAGATTCTAAGTTTGTCCCAATAGCTTTTGGTTCTCCAAGCATCCTGAATCAGTGCCCAAAGATGCACATAGTTGATGATAAGAGGGTTCCAGGTATTTACTGGTTTTTTCACACCATAAACGGGTGGTTCTTCCTCCAGTTCTTCCTGAAACGTGCCAAACAACTTGTCCCAAATGATAAAAATCTGGGCGAGGTTTTTGTCCAAGTAAATATCGTTGATGGCATGATGTACTCGATGATGACTGGGAGTGACGATGATGTGTTCCAAAAACCCCATTCTGTCTATTAATCGGGTATGATACCAAAACTGTGCAAACAAATGAATAGGTGCAATAATGGCGACCACTTCTGCGGGAACACCGATGAACGCCATAGGAATATACAAGAAGAAGTAAATTCCAAAAATGGCAGAAACTGATTGACGCAGGGCACAACTTAAATTGAATTCCTCACTGCTGTGGTGCACGATGTGACGGTTCCAAAAGGCATTGACCGTATGATCGAATCGATGTGTCCAATATCCGGCAAAATCAATTCCTATAAAAGCAATCAGATAAACCCACCAAGTACTTTCAATCTGAAAAAGTGCAACCTTGTCTACCATCCAAGCATAGGAGACGATGACTACAGATAGGCCCATTAAATTTTTGAGTGTATTGGTCATTCCCGAACTAAGGCTGGAGATGGTATCCATTCCTATGTTCACTTGTTTTTTCATGCGGCGTGCAGCAAACTCCTCAATGATGATTAGTATCAAGAAGAAAGGTACTGCATAGGATAAAGCTTTGGCGTAAAGTTCCATTTGGGTTTATTTTCAGACTAACAAGCTGTAATTTAAGATTGTTTTTAACTCATGGCAAGCAAAAAATAAAAATAGAGGGGTTAAAAAATGTAAGTTAAATAAGCCCCTCTACTAATTTTGTAAAAACTGTATTTCAAAAAGTTGCTTAATCACCCGTTACAAACTTACAGAAGAAAGTAACGCAAAAAAATACCCTGATCAGGGTATTTTTTGGGTAAAATTCAACTTTTTTCCTTTAATCATCCTTTCCTGTACCCTTGAAATGGTCGTCTTTGTCTGCAAAAAGTACGTTAAACGTAGTTAAAGACCCATAGGAGCGGGTAATGTATTGCTGCATTTGCACCCGATCTTCATCATCTAGCTTGGGATGATTGTTGATATTTTGCTCCAAAACCCGCAAGCGCTCCCGGACCATGACAATTTTATGAAAGAAGGTTTTGATGGGGATTTCTTTATTGCTCATCTCCGGGTTGAATGGATTGATTGTGATGGTTCCATTTATCCATTTTTGAGCTAGGGCAACTTTGGGAGCTTCTTCTTTAGGCTGGTTTTTTTTGATGATATTTTCCACCGCTTTTTCAATATCGCTCAAGGTGATGGGCTGGAATTCTGCCTCTTTTTTCTCAATCAATTCAAAATTTGGGAAGTCTCTGGCAATTGTTTTTACTTCCCCTGTATAGTTAAAATAGATTTTATAGTAGGAGGCATCTGATTCCACTACTACTCCTTTTCCAAATTTCGGGTGCCTGATTTGGCTTCCGATTCCTAGTTCCATTGCTGACATATCCTGATTTTTTAAATGGTTATTTTTGATTTGGTCTGTAAATCTGAATGGCCTCTTTAAGTACTACTGATTTGTCCAGACTCATTGGTTTTAATTTTTGTCGCGTGAAAAGACCCATTTGGTCATCATAGTGTTGGCTTTCCTTTCGATTGGACGCACCGTATACATTTACGGTTTCAACTTGGGGAAGTCCTTCACCAAATCGAACCATCATGATATAAGATTCTCCTTGTTCTCCTTTTCGGATGTTTTCATCTAATGGTTCCGACCGCATGGCTGCAAGCACATCCGGTAAGCCAAAAAGCGGCATTTGCTTGTCTCCTCGGATTAATTTTTGGTATTCACCCAAGCTGACAGGAAACTGTTCGAAGGAAGTCAAAAAGAAATCTTGTGCAGCTTCTATTGCAAGGACAGCCTCTTCCTCTGTTAATGTTCGTTTAGGGTCAAGTCCTTCTGGATTTGTCCTATCTCGCAAGAAATAATAAATATAGGCAAAATAGGCAGCTCCTATACTGTTTGCCTGTGCTGTTCGGTCCCATTGCTGAATGGCTCGTATACTTTGAGAAATATGTGGGTATTTTTCAGCATCGAGCCTAAATAGTGGATTAACATTGAGTTCGTAGAGAAGACTATCGGGGAGAGTTTTATCAAACTTGATCCGTTTGAAAGCTTCGTAAGTAAAGATTTCTTCCTCTTGAAGTAAGATTGCCAACCGTACCGATCGGTTATTGTCAGTTAAAAGATAATTCATCTGCGAGTCATAGGCTGATGGATCAAGCTGATCTTTTTCTGCTGTGGCTTTGAATGGGCTATGATTGGTATTGAATAGATAACCGGAAGGAGGATTGAGCTGTTGAGGCAGAGCATTGAAGGGGTAATAAGTATTCCATAACTTGCGTTTGCTGTCTCCTAGCAATGTTTTTCGGTAATCAAATTCAGGATTTCTTACGGGCAATAACGCATTGCTGACATAATAAATGGTATCATATTTATCTGCGTAAACAGTATTGAATCCAGGTAAAGCCATCCGTTCCATAGCGGCTTTGAATTCTGTGAAGTTTTTCGCCTTGTTCATGTGATACCATTGTTCGGGAGCGGTAATCACTTCGAGTGAGCCTGTTCGAATACTGAAAGCACCATGTTCTGTCAGCATGGTTGGGCCAAAAATACTTTTCCAAACCTTCTTTGGAATAGGCACCGTAATCAATTCCCAAAGTTTTACCTTGAGCCACACCCTTTTTTCTTCAAGTTCGAGGTAAGCTCCATCGACAAGGTATTGCAGCTTATTTTTTGGATGCATTTGTAATTGGAAGACATCCAATTTATCAGGATAATTGACCGTATGGGCCCAACCGACATGTTCATTGATGCCATGAAAAATCGTAAGCCCACCGGGAAATAGTCCACCGAGGACATTCCAACCTTCTTCAGAGCATAAATGAGCCTCATACCAAGCGACTGGACCTGTCAATGGTTGGTGTGAATTGATAGCTAGAAAAGCTTCGCCAGTATCAGTTTTGGTAGGATGTATAGCTATCGCGTTTGAACCTGCCGCAGGGTCTTTGACAATTGGTTTATCGATAGTTCCGTCGATTATTTTTTTAACTGCTTCATCAGCTCCTGACATCTGAGCAAGGGAAAGAATATAGGCAGAAATGATATCAATTTCGGTTACAGGAAATGCAGCTGGCAATAAAACCCGTTTGGGATTAGCTAGTGCAAAATCATTCATTCCAGCCAGATAGGCCCTTACAAGTTTTTGAAATTCAGGAGAAAAATCTTCCATATACTTTCTTTCAGCAATGCCGCGTGTGTCCAATAGATGCACAAAAAAATCTACAGCCGCACCTTTTTCTCCAAAGACTCTTCCAACCATTCCTTTACCCGCAAGCAATGTTTGTTGTATAGTTTCAAAATCATCCTCCGCATGTGCCCAGGCAAGTCCATAGACTACATCAGCATCCGTCTCGCCAAAAATATGTGGCACCCCATAGGTGTCCCGCACGATCTGAATAGTACTGGTATCATATCCTGATGCTTCCCAAGTAGGTTGACTACATGAAAAAAGTACAATTGCTACAAGAAATAGTAAAGAGGTTTTTGGTGGAAGACTGAAAGTTAGCATTGGTAAAAATTTTCGTTTAATTTGAGAAAAATACGCAAACCGACCAAAAGTTGATAGACCTATGGAAAAAACTTTCCACTTTGAAATGAAACCGAAGACAAGCGCCTTTGATAGACTTCGATTATTGTTTGAAGAGCAAGTGACTGTTTTGACCATAGCTGAGAACTTGTGGGTTTTTTCCAAAGAGCATTATAAGGAACAAATGGAGCAGATGAATTTCCATGCAGCATTTGTCATTGATGATGGAAAGTATTGGAAGTACGATGATGGAGATGAAGGTTTATCCCCTGTGGAAGAACATGATTGGATGGATCTGAATACGCCTTTATTGACAGCTTTTCGCATGATTCTATTACAGCGAAGATATTTTATAAAAAATGAAGATGGGGAGCCGGCCTACATTGTTACCCGGACTGATTTGGATAAAATAGCCATGCGCATTGGCTTATTCGGGCTGATTAGTTTGTTTGAAACACACATGAAGGATCTTATTCGAAAACACATTCTCAACTGGGAAGAGGCTATTTCTGAAAACAGGTTGAATCAGGCCAAAAGCTTGTACGATTGGAAGAAAGCTCGAAAAGAAGAAATTGATTTGGTGCAGTGCTTGCAGTTTGGAGATTTGGGCACTGTATTCAGTAAGCAACAACGATTTAAGGTGTTTTTCCCGGATTATAGTAGAGATCGTTGGGTGGATATGCTCAATGCACTTGGGAGGCTTCGGGATGCATTGGCCCATTCCCAAGCTCATTTAGGCTTTTCTTGGGAAGAAATAGATGAGATGATTATTTTCATCCGGGGGATTATTGACCGAGAGGAGATCAATTTTTAGAAATAGTTTTTTCACATATCTTCTGGAGAAAAGCATCTGTATGTTATCGTATAGTCAGTGTATTGACGAGTCAGTTTACTTGCTTTTCTAATTAATACCGCTTCGTTGTATTTTGCCTTATTTAATTTGACTTCTCCAATAAGCAGTTTTTTTTCAAATTCATTGATGGCTACGAAATCAATTTCATTTTCATTGGTTTTTTCCCAGTATGTGCCAATAGCTGTAAATAACTGATTTTCTTTAAGCTGTTGTAAAAAATACTTCTCTAAAGCAGACCCAGAAAAGGTTGCGAAATCTCTGGTAACTATATCAAGCATCATTTGATAATTCTCGAGTTCGACGATGCTCCTGTATTTGTAGATAAATCGAAACCAAAAGTTCAAAAAATTATCCTCAATTCTATATTTTATTCTTCTATTTCCTGATTTGGAAAATATCGGAGTAATCCTCTTAATGATACCGAACTCTTTTTCAAGTCTTTCTAAATATACCCCTACACTGCTTTCTAAAATTGATTCGATTTCTGGTCTTGAGGTTTTGGATGATGCTATTAAACTTAAAATGGAGAAATAAGTATGGTGGTCCCTTCCAAATTCTTCAATAAGCACGTTTCTCCCCTCGTCCAACAAGGTGGAATTAGAGTTAAAAATTTCCTGAAGCATCTCCTCCTGCTTGAGTGAATTGTTCACGACAAAGGTCTCTATATACTTTGCTACTCCTCCTGTAAGTGTAAAAAATGCCAAAAGATCCTGTTGGGTGAAGTTTGGGTAGTGTTCCCTTAAAATCTCTTTGATTGTTTCTGTTCCAAATGGCTTTAAATGAATTTTGCCTGTAATTCTTCCAAATAAGGGCTCTCTTTTATCCTCAAAAATCTTCTTCATGATAGAATAGATAGAACCACAGATCAATAAATTGATTTTTGCCGAATCTTTTTTGCTATCCCAAATATGCTGCATATCACTAAAAATTGACGGATTGATCGACATGAATTCCTGAAATTCATCCAATACTAAAGTGAAATTTTCTTTTTCAGCATGGTCCATCAGTAAAGCGAATATGTCTTTAAACGACTTTAATTCCCCATACCAAGAAATAGCGAAACTTGATCGGATTAGTTCTGAAAACTCCTGAACCAATAATGTTTCTGACTTTTTTGCAATGAAAAAATAAAGGGCTTTTTTCCCTTCAATACTTTTTTTAATCAATGAAGTTTTTCCAATTCTTCTCCTACCTATGACAAGCGTCATTTGAGCATTGGTGATTGATCGCTTTTCCTGCTTTAAAAGATATGCAAGTTCATTTTGTCTATCGTAAAACCTCATAAAGGATGCATAAAGTTATTTTACTGTAATTTTCACTACTGTAATACAAATTACAGTAAAATTAACTACAGTAAAAAGTATTTAAGCACATTTAAAACCTCCCCACCTCAAAAGCTTTCAAATCCATCGAGCTAAGGTCACCTTGATGTAAATCACTCAAAATCTTTCCGGTAGCTGGAGCCATGCTGATACCCATCATCCCGTGTCCGGTACCAAACCATGCATTTTCATAGCCTGGTGCCTGCCCGATGTAGGGAACACCATCAGGGGAACAAGGACGTAAGCCTTTCCAGATTTGTTCTTTTTCAGGGAATTTTGCCTGAAATGATGGGTAAAAACGATTGATGGACTCAAAAATACCTTTGACTCGGTTCAGGTTGATCCGCTCATCGGTGCCTGCAATTTCCATTGTTCCGCCAAATCGCACCTGATTTCCATAAGGACTCACGGCAACCTTCATTTCTGTTAAAATAGAAGCCTGCTTGATTTCAGGATTGTTTTCCTGCAGGAAACTATAACCCTTTCCGCCCATCATCGGCAAGTTGAAACCAAGCATTTGGGCCAAGGAAGCAGACCAAGCACCCGCACAAAACATAAATTTCTCCCCTTCAATTGGTCCATGGGCGGTGATGACTGAACTGATTTTTCCTCCTTTTTTCTCAAACCCCAATACTTCTTGATTGGCATAAAAAGTGACTCCTTTTGTTTTCAGGTAGTTTTTTAAATAGTGAAAGAGCGCCGCTGGTGATAGATGGGCATCTCCAGGGAATAAGACTGCTCCCCTGGCATTGACCTCCAGATTAGGTTCTATAGATGCAATGTCAGCAGTGGATAAGATTTCCGCTTCCAGCCCATGTTTACGCGCTAGATGTGCAAACTCGATTTCTTCTTTTTCCACCCCTGCTGTTTGATAGAGCATCATTAGTCCTTTTTCTTCCAGTTGTAAATCTGCTGAAGCTTGATGCTCCAGCCTGAAATCCTGATAAAGGGATTTACTGAGCAAACTGATGTTTTTTAAGAAAGGGATGGAGCGTTCTACATGTCTTTGATTGGCAGAGCGGTAAAAAAGCCATGACCACTCGAGGAGCTTCCGGTCCAATTTGGGATGAATATAAAAGGGGCTTTTAGAAGAAAACATCCAGGCTATTCCTTTGCTAATCATGCCAGGTGCTGCTAAAGGGATAATATGACTTGGCACAATCATGCCTGCATTTCCTGTGGAGGTAGTGTCCTGCATATCGCCCTTATCAATGATAATGGACGGAATTCCTGATTTTTGTAAGTAGTAAGCTGTAAATAAGCCTATTATTCCTCCTCCGATAATGATGGTTGGCTTCATGGGGTCTGTCAGATTAGCAGTGAAAAGTACATATTTTTTCAGCAATTTTTGCTTGAAAAATGATGAACACGCGAGAGTTTGTGAATCATGAGAAAAATCAAGACATAAAAAAAGCCGTGAAATAGAATTTCACAGCTTTAGTCAATTAACAATAAACCCAAAATAACCTGCTATGGAAGAAGGAAACGATCCTTCGGTTTACCTGCCATCATTCCACAGTATCATGCTTTTGATGTTACAAAGATAATGCTGAATCCAATATTTTGGGAATATTGAAAAATAATAGCTGAAAATTTACAGTATTTTTATTTTTAGGGCGTTTATTTTTAGTGTTTAGTATCTGTAATCGATTGCGGATACTTCAATTTTGAAAACTTGGTAACGGGTTTTCAGTTTCCTAATTGGGTTTTTAATCATTATGATGCACGTATTGCTCCCATTTTTCCAAAACTGTCTGAAAATCTGCGGGTAAACGGCTTTCAAAATATAGTTTTTCTTTGGTGATGGGATGGATAAATCCTAGAGACATGGCATGAAGCGCTTGTCTCGGCAGGGCGTCGAAGCAATTTTGTACAAAGGATTTGTATTTGGAGAACTGGGTGCCTTTTCGGATTTTATCACCCCCATACATGGCATCATTAAAAAGGGGATGCCCTAAGTAGCGCATATGTGCACGGATTTGATGGGTTCGCCCTGTTTCGAGATTGCATTGCAGCAAAGAAACATACCTCAACCGCTTCAATACCTTCCAATGAGTGATGGCATTTTTGCCCTGACTACCATCGGGATACGCATCCATTATTTTCCGGTCTTTGGCACTTCGGCCCACATGTGCATCAACCGTTCCTTCATCCTCAGCGGGTTCCCCCCACACAAGAGCCAAATACGTTCGCTCAATGGTGTGGTGAAAAAACTGATGGGCCAAGTCTGTCATGGCAACTTCTGATTTGGCAATTACCAACAAGCCCGATGTGTCCTTGTCTATTCTATGTACCAATCCCGGCCTACCGGAATTACCTGGCATAGTAGGGAGTTGATTGAAATGATAGACCAACGCATTGACCAAGGTACCTGTCCAATTTCCTTGAGCTGGGTGGGCTACCATACCCGCAGGTTTGTTGACGACTAATAAGTGGTCGTCTTCGAATAAAATATCAAGCGCGATATTTTCTGGAATGACCGTAGTATCTCTGGGTGGCTTTTCAAACAATACCTTGATTTCATCCAAGGGTTTGATCTTGTAATTGGCTTTGGTGGGTTGCCCGTTGACTAAAATATTTTCATTGTCAATGGCTGTTTGAACCTTGTTTCTGGTAGCATTCGCTACCTTTTCGGTTAAGAACTTATCGATTCGAGTGGCTTGTTGCCCTTTATCCACTACAAATGTATAGTGCTCAAATAGCTCTAACTCCTCTTCTTCCTGGTTTTCTCCGTCAAAAATTTCTTCCATCTTGCAAAAATAGGGGCATTTCCCAAGTTTTTGGATATTTGTAAGAAATAAGCATCCATGTTAATCCCTCAACACATTCCTTACCAGTCTATCCAACATCCTTTATTCCAGGAAAAAGGAATTGAACTTACAGTTAAACGTCTCGATTTGGTGCATGGGGATGTGTCGGGCAATAAGTTTTTTAAATTGCAATACAACCTCCAAGAAGCGATTGCTCAAGGCTATTCCCGTATCTTAACGTTTGGAGGCGCTTATTCCAATCATATTCATGCCACTGCCGCAGCTTGTCATTTGGTAGGGCTGGAAAGTATTGGCATCATCAGGGGAGAACAATCAAGTCCCCTTAATCCAACTCTTCGTTTTGCTCAAGAAAAAGGAATGCAGCTGCATTACTGGGATAGAAGTAAGTATAGAAACAAACAACGGCCCGAAATGCTCCAAGAGCTTCTAGATGCCTTTGGAGATGTTTACATAGTTCCCGAAGGAGGAACCAATGCTTTGGCGATCAAAGGAACGGCTGAAATACTAACCTCTGAAGACAAGCAATTCTCCCATATTTTTACAGCCATTGGCACTGGTGGAACATTTGCTGGGTTGGTCTCCAGCCTGCAAAGTCATCAAAAGTTACTTGGGGTATCCGCATTGAAAGGGGATTTTATGGTTAAAGAAATAGATGAGCTCATTCAAAAGCATAAAATCAAGTTTCAAGGAAGCTGTGATATACTGTTGGACTATCATTTCGGGGGATACGCCAAATGGAATCATGAATTATTGGACTTGATCCGGGAATTTAAGAAAAGCTATGGTTTACCGCTTGACCCTGTGTATACCGGGAAAATGATGGCAGCTGTTTTGGGAGAAGTTAAAAAAGGTACTATCCCAACAGGTTCCAAAATTTTAGCGGTTCAAACAGGTGGATTGCAGGGAGTGAAGGGATTTGAGGATCGGATAGGGGTGAGTTTGGGGTGAGGGAGAAGGGGATTGTTGAGTTTTTTCTTGAACAAATTCACCCCTCATTCAATACAAAATAATCCTCCCTTTCCTGGGGTTGAATTTTAAGAACGTTAGCAAGTACTAACCGTACGAGGGTTTTGGAGGCTAGGAATTTGGGGAGTTTGGCTATGCGTTGGAACTCGCGGAGGGTGATTTTTTCTTGCTCGCCGAGGGCTTTCATCAGCAATGTCTCCTTTTCTCCATAAGTAAATACGGTGTCTTTGGGGGTTTTGCCACGCTTGATAATTTCCCACATTTCACGGCTAGCCTGTATGCTTCTATCCTTTACCCGTACATAGGCCTTTTTTCGCTCTCCATCCTTCATGTAATGAGGGCGGTTTTCGGATATGGGAATGGAAAATACAGCGATGCCCTTCTTGGGATTGAGTTTTTGGATACTGACTTCGTAGGTCAATTCAGGGAAAATATATTCCCGAATGGCTTTTTCCATCACAAAAACTTCCTCTTCTATAAATCGCTGACCGCTGACGGTGCCATCATCATCTACTCCAATCAACAAATAGCCCCCTTGTGTATTCGCTAAGGCAATAATTTCCCGTGCAATCTTCTCGGGAAAAGCTGCCTTTTTTTTGAACTCGGTTCGGATACCCTCTCCCTGTTGGGCGAGTTTGTAGATTTCCTGTAGGGTCATAGGTGATGGCTTTGATGACCATTATGCGTTTTTTAGCAATTAAACACTCCTTTCGAGCGTTGCAAGCCTGTTTTTGAGGCCTTGCC
Source organism: Mongoliitalea lutea (assembly GCF_014652135.1). Classification (GTDB taxonomy): domain Bacteria; phylum Bacteroidota; class Bacteroidia; order Cytophagales; family Cyclobacteriaceae; genus Mongoliitalea; species Mongoliitalea lutea. The sequence goes on along the minus strand of NZ_BMYF01000004.1, from coordinate 81,672 downwards.
ACTCGTCTCTCAAGCGGGCAGCTTCCATAAAGTTCAACTCCTTGGCAGCTTTTTCCATTTGCTTTTGTGTCTGTGTGATGAGTTTCTCGAGCTTATCCTTACTCAAATATTGCACTACCGGATCAGCGGCAACCATGGCTTCCACATCAACTTGGTCCTCGTAGACTTTTGCATTTTTCTTGCTATCGGCAACTTTGGTTTGGCCAAGGATTTTTTCTTTGGACTTCCGAACAGTTGTTGGAGTGATGCCATGCTCTTCATTGTAGGCCATCTGAATTCCCCTACGACGCTTGGTTTCATCGATGGCCATTTGCATGGAATCCGTGGTTTTGTCGGCATACATGATTACACGGCCATTTTCATTTCGAGCGGCACGGCCGATGGTCTGTACCAAGCTTCGTTCATTCCGTAGAAAACCTTCCTTATCCGCATCCAATATCGCTACAAGAGAAACTTCCGGTAGGTCAAGTCCTTCCCTAAGCAAGTTTACTCCTACCAAGACATCGAAAACTCCCAACCTCAATTCTCTCAAGATTTCTACCCTGTCTAAAGGCTTCACTTCAGAGTGAATGTACCTGGATTTTACTCCTGCCCGCTCCAAGAATTTTTGCAATTCTTCTGCCATGCGTTTAGTCAGTGTGGTAACCAAGACGCGGTCACCTTCCTTGATGGTTTGGTCGATTTCTTCCAGCAAATCATCTATCTGATTTCCACTTGGACGAACTTCTATAATTGGATCCAACAAACCCGTTGGGCGGATAATCTGCTCTACCACAATTCCCTCTGTTTTGGATAATTCGTAATCAGCAGGGGTTGCGCTCACATAAATGACCTGATTAGTCAAACTTTCAAATTCATCAAAATTCAGTGGTCGGTTATCCAAAGCAGAAGGTAAACGGAAACCATAATCCACCAAATTTACCTTTCTAGCTCTATCTCCACCCCACATACCCCGTACCTGTGGCAAAGTCACGTGGCTTTCATCGATTACCAATAAGTAATCATCTGGGAAATAATCCAACAAACAGAATGGACGTGTTCCCGGCTGTCTTCTATCAAAGTAGCGTGAATAGTTTTCTACTCCCGAGCAGTAGCCTAATTCCCGGATCATTTCTAAGTCAAACTCGGTACGTTCTTTCAAACGCTTGGCTTCGATAAACTTCAGGTCTCTTTCAAAAAATGAGACTTGGGCGACCAAATCATCCTGAATTTCTTTGATGGCTTGATCAATGGTATCTCGCCCCGTTACAAATAGATTTGCTGGGAAGATCGAGATGATTTTTTCATCCGAAATTTTTTTCCCTGTGGAGGGTTCTATTCGTTGAATTGCCTCAATCTCATCCCCCCAAAAGAAAATCCGGTAGGCGAAATCAGCATAAGCAACAAATACATCTACGGTGTCTCCCTTTACCCGGAAAGTTCCGTGGGTAAGCTCTTGATTGGTTCGGCTGTAGAGGATATCTACTAATTTGAACAACAACTGATTTCTCGGGATACGGTCTCCTTCTTGTAGTCGGATCACATTTTTTCCAAACTCATCAGGATTTCCAATACCATAAATACAGGAAACGGAGGCTACCACAATCACATCCCTTCTACCGGAAAGCAAGGCTGAAGTAGCACTCAGACGCAGTTTTTCAATTTCTTCGTTGATAGAAAGGTCTTTTTCAATATAAGTGCCTGAAGTAGGGATAAATGCTTCAGGTTGGTAATAATCGTAGTAGGAAATGAAGTACTCCACAGCGTTTTCTGGGAAAAATTGCTTGAATTCCCCGTACAATTGTGCAGCCAAGGTTTTGTTATGGCACAAAACTAGGGTAGGGCGCTGTGTTTCCTGGATAAGGTTGGCTACCGTAAAGGTTTTACCTGAACCGGTAACTCCCAAAAGTACTTGCGCAGGCTCTCCATTGTCCACGCCTTCCGCTAATTGGCGGATAGCTTGTGGTTGGTCCCCTGTAGGTTTAAATTCAGATTGTAAGTTGAACTCCATAGATAAGTGGTAGATTGTGTATAACACCAAATCCCCCTGTCAAAGTTTGGGAACTTCCTGTATTTATCCCCGAATTGCAAATTTCTCCTGATTGTAGTAGAGGTAATTGCTTCTCAGGAGACTGATTAAGAGCAAAGGCACAATGCTTGGGTGGAACGATTGAAAACCCAATACCCAGAAAACCAACGCTAGATTTGTACTGATCAACATAACCAATAAGTATTTCTTCACCCATGGTTTCCAGGTTTGTTTGAGCATGGCAATAGCCAATACAAGGTGTCCAGGGAAGGCCCATAGAATATTCCAGTTCCACTTAGTTTGGGAATGGAAAGTGAAAAACCATAGGAGTGTAATCACGATCCCAAGGATTCCCAATATTCCAAAATAAGCAATGTCAAATCCTTTGAAAAGACGTTTTTTCTTGAATCCTATAAAGGTGATGGCTATAAAGAAAATTGCCAACACCCACCAAAGAACAAACGGTTGAAAGAAGTTGAGCGAAGAGGGTTGCGGTTCAAAGGTAAGTACGTCAAATTGTTCTTTTACCAAGGGTCTGGTTGGCCCATCACCAACGATTTGCGCGCGGGCGAAGGCAGCTTCCATATAGTCTGGTAAAAATTGTTTTTCTCGCTCCGTTGCATTCACATCGATTACTGCACCCAAGGCAAGGTCAATTCCAAAATCTGCCCAAGGAAGAGGATACACGTACTCGTCAATCAGGTTTCTGAATGTTTTTCGCTCTGGTTCGCTGGGTTCATTCCAGTCTAATTGATTTCCCAAAACAGTTTCCAAAACATCCCTCACCCGTGTAGCACAATTGTCATAAAAGAAATCGTATCGGTAAAATTTATTTTCTGGCAACCGATTGATTTCCAAGAATTGCACCATTTTGGCAGTTTGCTCCGGATTCAAATCCAAAATCTGCTCCCGTACATTTCGTTGAAAATAATTGTACTCAAATAAAAACCGATCATAGGTGCTTACACTGAGCATGTAATCCAAAGTTCGACGGGTAAAATTGAACAAGAAATAAGGAGCTCCGAAATCGAAGGTGCCGTAATTGTACACCAAGTCCACGCCCGAAATAGTATCCTTCACTCGTATCGCACTATGCCCAAAGGTGGTGTAAATCTCCTCTCCCGGATCACAAGTCAGTAAGCTGACTTGGTAATCCTGAGCTTGGAGGCTAAAAATAGTCGAATAAATAAACGAATAAGTTAATACCATTTTTTTCAAGAGGGAAAAGCAAGATTTAACTTTAGTATTCGCTTTTCTACTGGTGCAAAATGGTTTTTCAAAAGAGGACATATCAGGTGCGGAGAAAATGTTTCCTGCGAATTTACAGGATTCTTGGATTTTTTTATGTCCTCCTTGGTCTTGATTTGCAAAGCCTCTATGCGCAGATTCCTTTAGTTATTGGAGATTACCGCACGATTACTTCAGGAGACTATCAAGATATAGCCATCTGGGAGGTTTGGGATGGGGTTTCGTGGATAGCGGCAAGTGTCAAACCGGGTGCGGGGAATTCCATTTTTATTGATCAAGGACATGAAGTGCGGCTGGTGCAACAAGAGGAAGCCCATCATGTCTATTTGTTCAGCGCTGCATCTCCTGGGCGAAAGTTGAACCTTCAATCTTTTGAATTGCATATTTACGGGTCTTTACGGGGAATGCAGAAGATAGGAGAGTTTTTTGCGATCAATACAGTTTCCAATGCTACCCTGGACTGGATTTATCCAGAGACGGGTAGGTTGGTGTTCAAAGGTGCTTCTAGGATTGTGGTGGATCGCGCTTCTTGGTCTGCCAATACCACCAATAGTCGCTATACCGTGGTGTTTGACCCAGATCCAGGTCAAACGCTTACAGTCAATTCAGCATTTAAAGCCAATCAGTTTATTATTCAATCGGGGACAGTCCTCCAAACAGTCAACACGGCAGGAATTCCTGCATGCTCCACTTTTTCTTATAATAATCAAGCAATTTTTAATGGAGCGGGTCCTTATGGAGATTTTATTGTAGAGTCAGGTGCCACCTTTGTTTCTGAGTGTTCCGACCCATTAGCTTCTATAATTCAACGCTCAGCTTCTGTTCCTGGGGCATTATTTCACCTAAAGGCAGGGGCTTCCATGTTTTTGTTGGGCAATGAGCCTTTAATTGATGTAGTTACTTTTCAATTGGAGGGGAATGTGTACTATTCGGCTGGTACGGGGGTGCAACGCATGCTTCGCAACACCATGAGTAATGCGACGGTTCCTAAGCACTATCATAATCTATTATTTGAAAATGGAGCACAAAAGATTCTACAGGACTCAATCTTCCTAGATGGGGATTTAGCAGTGTTGACTGGTGATTTTCCTCAGCATGGAGCTGGGTATATTCAGTTTTATGGAGATGCTCAGCAACAATTGGTAGGGACAGAACTGCGTTTGTTCGACTTGGAACTTAGCAAAACAGCTGGAAGCCTGCGTTTTTCAGGTGATCTTTACGTCGAGCGCTTTTTATATATGCGTGAAGGGGTAATGGATTTTGAGGGAGCTGATTTATATCTAAATGAATCTGCTTCGGGTGGCTTACGGCAGTTTGAAGGCATATGGGCAAATTTGCACCGCTTGTTTTACCTGAATTTACCTCCGATTCTCACTCCAACTAATGCCACGTTTCCTTTGAAGGATATTTTTCAAGGAGGAATTAGGCGATTTCGTTTGGTAGGAGAATCTCCTGGTGGAAATTTGGAGTTACAATACCTAGAGATCCCTGGTGCAAATTGGGATCCTGGATTCAATGACACTGACGGGACACCCATACTTTATCAATTAAATTCCTATGTTGCTCTTTCGGGGCTTTCGAGTGGTACTGGGAGTGTGGTCGTCAGTATGTCGGCTGAAAATCTGATTGTAGATCAAGTGGAAGACTTAAGGATAGTCAGCAATGGGCAGGCGGCCCCTGGAAATAATTTAATTGCTATTGATAATGATACGCTTTGGGCTAGGAGGGAGTTGCCTTTCAGCCTGTTGAATAATCAGACATTTACTATTGGCAGCTACCGTGTGCTTTCCATCTTGCCTCTCCGTTGGCAATCTCAATCCGCTCGTTGGGCTGATGGTGTTGTCACGCTTACTTGGGAGACTTTGGATGAAAAAAATACTTCGCACTTCAATATTAGGAAATCCATTGGTGGAGTGAATGCTTTTGAACGTATTGGAACGGTACAGGCCAAAGGCTTATCAGTGAATGAATACGAATGGAACTACTCACTTAGGCTGCCCCATGAAAGAATATTTTTTCAAATGGAGCAAGTGGACCTTGATGGAGTAAGTACCTTCTCAAATGTATTTAGGCTTGAAGGGGTTCCTGCGGCTTTTCAAGAATCTACAATTGTATACTATCCAAACCCCTACAAGGAAGGATTATTGGTGATTGAAGTTCCACCCGGTTGGGACAGAAGTGGAATTTTCATGAAAGTTTCAGAAGTTACAGGGAAAGTTTTATATGAGGGGTATTTGAGAGATTTTGACGCGTCTATAGTTTTTAAAAACCTGATGCAAGGAGTCTATTTTTTCTGGTTGCAGGGGCCTGATAATTCTGTGAAAAGCTTTAAACTTTTAAAAAACTGATTAAATTGCCTGCAGTCACCTCGATTAATTCAATAGCTTGTTACTTGGTAAAAAACCATCAGTTGCTTCTTGCGTTATCCATAGTGTGAATCTTAAAACCCAAATTTCCTTAAAAACCAATGTTTATGCGTACAGCAGAAGAGAATTTTGAATCATTAGGCTTGATTTTACCACCACCTCCCAAACCCATTGGAGTATATAAGCCCTGTTTAATTGTTGGTAACCATTTGTATCTCTCTGGTCATGGGACTTGGAAGGAAGACGGTTCTCTGATTGTAGGAAGAATTGGAGAGGATATGAGTATAGATGCGGGGAAGTTAGCGGCCAGGCAAGTTGGCTTGGCAATGCTGTCTACTATCAAGGCCAATATTGGTTCATTAAATAAAGTCAAGAGAGTGATCAAAGTATTAGGAATGGTCAATTGCGTGAAAGGCTTTGAACGACATCCTTATGTAATTAATGGATGCAGTGAGTTATTTGCAACTATTTGGGGGGAGGAGAATGGAATTGGCGTAAGAAGTGCCGTAGGAATGGGTTCCTTACCCGATAATATTCCTGTGGAGATTGAGGCTATGTTTGAGATTGAGCCATTAATCTGAATTCTATAAAAAACAAAAACGGGAACAAATCTAGTCGAAATGTTCCCGTTTCGTAACCTGGTAAACCGTAATTTGCCAAACTACGTCAAGCTACAGTTCATAAGTCCTTTCAGTTACCCAATCGGAGGTAAATTTTCACTGGCTGAAACGGTCCATTAGATGGCCGCAAGGCTTGTTTTTTCAAAGCGATCATAGATTCCAGAATTTCAGCATTACCTGTCAGATTTAACTTCCTAAGAAATTTATTCCTTCTTGATCTACACCAGTTTTTCAAATCTACCGGAGTTTTTAAGCTCCTTATTATCTCTTACTTGATGTTATCAAATTTCGAACAATTTTAGTCAGAAAACAAAAAATAAGCATCTAATTTTTCAACAATTTACCAACAAATATTTAGGTTTTTTGCACAAGTTATGAACAATCTGTTTTATTCGGGGTTTTTAGCAGAATCTTAATTCATGGTTTGTTTGTCCAATAGCTGCATCAATTGCTCGAGGTATTGTTGATCAACTTCATCGAAATCATCCAATCGGTCACTATCTACATCGAGGACACACCAAACATCTTCTCCGTGGAGACCGGGAACTACAATTTCGGACTTGGAAGCACTGCTACAGGCAATATGTCCAGGAAAAGCATCCACATCAGGGACAAGCTGCGTCTTTTTTTCTTTCCAGGCTGTACCACAAACGCCTTTTCCAAAATTAATCCGAGTGCAGGCTAAAGGTCCCTGAAATGGCCCTAATACCAATTGGTCGTTTTTTACCAAATAAAACCCTACCCAAAAGAATCCAAAAGCTTCTCTAAGCACTGCGCTTACATTAGCAAGATTGGCATATAGGTCTGATTCATCTGTGATCAGGGCTTCAATTTGAGGTAAGATTACCTGATAGATTTCAGCCTTACTTGCATTGGTTGGTAGGTATATTGACTCTGCCATAAATTAATGATTGTAATAAATCGAAAGTTTGTCCCCCATAACATCAATTTTCTGAGCGATGGTTCCTGAAAGCTTCGGTGCATGAATTCCGTCGCCGAAAGTTTGGGTGCTTTGAAAGATTCTTGCTTCATCCCATAAATCAAGTGCTATAAATGAATGAAGCAGCTGACTTCCTCCTTCTATCAAGATGGATCCTATTTTCTTTTCTTGTAGTCGTCGAAGGATGTCAGAGATGTCTTTGCAATCCTTAACCTTTATAAATGTAGTATTGGCTTCTTCTCCATTTTTTTCTTGATTGAAGATGATAGTGGGAATGCTACCATCCAAAACATGGTAGGGGTGATTCCAGTCCAGTGAAGATGCTAAGATGATTCTTGTAGGATTTTTCCCAACCCAATCCCGCACATTTAGTGAAGGGTTGTCAAAGATAACAGTGTTTTTGCCGACTAGGATCGCATCTTCTTCAGAGCGCCATTGATGGACAAGCTGCCGGCTATAAGGATTACTGATCCATTTGGAATCATAATTTGTACGGGCAATAAATCCATCAGCAGTTTCGGCCCATTTAAGAAGTATGTAGGGTCTTTTTTTCTCCATATAGGTAAAGAAGCGCCTATTTTGCTCCCGAACTTTTGATTCCAAAACCCCGGTGATGACCTCTATTCCTGCTTCTCGTAATAATTGAATGCCTTTTCCTCCTACTAAAGGATTGCTGTCAACTGCTCCGATGACCACTTTTTTTACCTGATGCTGTATCAAAAGATTAGCACAAGGCGGTGTTTTTCCCCAATGTGCACAAGGCTCAAGGGTTACGTAAACAGTGGATTCCTTTAATAGAGCTGCATTACTTACTTGCAACACAGCATTTGGTTCGGCATGTGGCCCTCCATAGTATTCATGAAATCCTTCACCAATAACTTGGTCCTCATGCACAATCACGCAACCTACCATAGGATTAGGACTTACGCTTGCGCGTCCAAGTTCGGCAAGTTCCAAAGCCCGTTGCATGTACACGAAGTCTTTTTCCATCATTTACTGTCTTGGCTGAAGATTGATATTGCCTGCTTGGGTGGCTGTTTGGGGAGTGACTACAATATTGACCAAACTGTCTCTTCGTAGTTCATTGTTAAAAGGTAGAATACCCACAGTGTACGTGCCGGATAAGCCTCTTAATTGAAACTGCCCACTGCTTAAATTGGAAATGGTACTGGTAACGGTGTCTCTATTTTGGATAGCATATAATACTGCCTGTTGACCAGCTGGTCTTATGGTGCCGGAGATGATTCCTGTATTGCTGGTAGAAAATGCCCTAATAACTGGTTCTAAGAAATAATCATTTCCTCTTTGCCCAGTAACGGAGCGCTGCACATCAAAATCAATGATTAAATCATGAGAAATTCCAGCGCTCAATAAGAAGTTGGTTTGAATACTTGGTTCTTGAGATGCTGCCGATACAAATCTCAAGGGTTCAGTGGCGCCATCAATTCGAACACGATTGTTTTCTCCTAGTATTAGTTTCATTTCTATAATTTGACCTACAGGAACTTCATCTCGTCCGATTAAGAACTGCTCCCCTCCAATCAAAGCAGAAACATTGATTTGTCGGTTACCTGCTAGATTTGGTAAGAAAAATGTCTGAACACTTTCACCGGTTCTCCCTCCTGATATGCTGACCTCTACTCCTAGAATTTCTATCAGAGCAGCATCAAAGTCCCCCGGTGCATCGACCAAAAACACATTGATCAATGCTTGATTACGGGCACTTTCATTAGTACAAGCAAAAAACAGCCCGATTAAGCCTATTATTACCATCTTTTTCACACCGTAAAGTTAGGAAAGATTACAGGATTTATTCCTCATTTCGGATTTTTCAATAGTAAGGTAGATTGAATGACTGCATTTGCTGAATATCTAACAAATAATCTACAAAAATAAAAATACTGTAAAAAATCAGTTTTTTTGTTGAAATAATTTTAAAATATGATTCGCTTTATTAACTTTGGATCATCAACAAAGACAAAAGGTCCCGTTGAGTTATCCTGTAGGGTGTTGAAATTGGCAGACAAGCCCTCCTGTCTCGGGGGTGGAGAGTTCGGCACAAAGCAAACATGGAGCTCGTGTTTTGCCTAACCGCTTCGTGGAGGTTCGAGTCCTTCTCCTACAGCAAAGGTTATGATAAGTAAAACGGGAACACAAGGTTCCCAAGCATTATACTGTAGGGTGTTGAAACTGGCAGACAAGCCCTCCTGTCTCGGGGGTGAGGAGTACAGCATAAAGCAAACATGGAGCTCGTGTTTTGCCTAACTGCCTCGTGGAGGTTCGAATCCTTCTCCTACAGCTGGTTATTTTGGGTTTATTGTTAATTGACTAAAGCTGTGAGATATTGTTTCACGGCTTTTTTTATGTTACAAATCTGTGGATTTTACTTTTGAAGCTAGCAATGCAGGTCTGTAAGAAGCCAAAAGTGTTATCAAAATTACCGATACACTGGTCCATAAAAAGTCAGTCCAAACAATCTTTACCGGATAGTTTTCAATGATGGATGAATCAATTCCCATAGAAACTAATCCTACTGTATCCTGAAGCCATACGATAACAAAACCCAGTACAAGCCCAATTGCCGCCCCAGAAAATGCGATGATACTCCCTTGTTTGATGAAGATATTTTTGACAGTGGATGCTTTCGCTCCCATGGCATAAAGAATTGCAATATCTTTTTTCTTCTCGATTGCCATCATGGATAAGGAAAAAAAGATGTTGAAAGAAGCTACTGCCAAAATGAAGGTGAGCGTAATAAACACAAATAACTTTTCGATTTTGATGGTACGCAGCAATCCGGCATGCTGTTCATCCGTATCTTTCACTGTAAATTCCTCACCTAAGAGTTGTTTCAGTGCTGCTTTTACTTTTCGAATGGAGTATCCTTCTTGAACACTCACTTCGATGGCTGTTCGCTTATCCCCGTAATTTAAGAGTCGGCTGACAAAGGATAGGGGGGCAATGATGTAATTATCGTCAAACTCTTTTTCTACACTAAAAAAAGCACTGGGGATTAGTGTGCCTTGATTGTAAAGCTGTCTAGGGTCAATGGTAGCTGCATTTCTTGGAGCTTTTGGATAATATGCCTGCAAGAGGTCAAATTCATTTTTTAAATCAATCGACAAGAAGAACCCTACACCTCTTCCAATGATTGCCTGTGGGCGTTCCTGGGTTCCCAAGTCCAATTTGCCCCATACATACCCTTGTTCAAAGCGGGGCTGGGCTAAGTAATTATCAGAAACCCCCTTGATTCTTGCTAAATGCTGATAGCTTCTGTAGTTGAAAAGCGCATTATCCTCGATTACTTCGGTTACCAAATACACCCCTTCCACTTCCTCAATACTTCGAAGGGTACTTTCGTCCATTCGGAAAGATTTGCCCTGGCTGGCCTCAATTTTCAGGTCGGCATCAAAAGAAGCATAAAGTCCACGGACCAAATCTTCCAGACCATTAAACACCGATAGGACAATAACCAATGCCATAGCACCCACAGCCACGCCAACCATTGTAATGATGGATAGAATGGTGATAAAGTTTTTCTTCTTTTTGCTTCGGAAGTATCGGGCTGCTATAAAAAATGAAGTGTTCAAGAAATGCAGTTAAGGAGTTAATCTTCGGTTTCTTCGTCTTCTTCTGGAGCCTCGGGGATATCAAGTGAGGAAATCACCTTGTCCATGTGTTGCGCATAGGAAGCAGAGTCATCTAAAAACAAGGCAAGCTCCGGTACAATCCTTACGGATTTTCCAATGCGGTTACCCAAGTGTTTTCTGATTTCGCTTTTCTTTTCATTGATTTTCTCAAACATCACCTTATCCTTGTCCAACAAAAAGCTTAAGTAAATTTTAGCTACTCCCAGATCAGGACTCATTGAAACCCCGGAGATGGTCACAAAGGTGCTGCCTAAGAGATGCTTAGCTTCTTTTTGGAAGATTTCACCGATCTCTTTTTGAATAAGTTTGCTGTATTTTTGCTGTCGCTTACTTTCCATGATAGATTTTAATTGGTACAAATTTAGTGAATTAAAAGCGTAACCTTTAATTTCGTGGGTTATCATTCCAACTTAAACCGAATATTCAAAGACCTTGTTAAGTTTTTTTAAAGTCAACGATCCCTTCCGTCTTGTCGCAGTATTGGGTCTCATGCTATTGATGAGCCTCATTTATGGCTGGGTGCTTAAAGCTCCAATGACTCAACCCGAGATGATCTGGATGTTATTGGGAGAACGTTTGGCGGAGGGTGGACACATGTATAAAGATGTGATTGACAACACAGCCCCTCTTTCAGCGGGGGTATTTTGGATGATGCATGTATTATTTGGCAAAAGTTTACTGGCCCATCAGCTACTCGCTTATTTCTTGATTTGTTTTCAGATCATTTATGTGAATAATCTCTTTTTTAACTTTCGCACCTTCGAAGAAAACTCCTATGTTCCAGCACTGATTATGGGAGTTTTGTTCCATAGTTCGTTTGATTTCATTAGATTGACACCTATGCTTATGGGTAGTTCATTTCTTATTTTAGCCGTTGGACAGTTTTTTTCACAAACAGTTTTGCAAAAAGAAAATACAAGTAGTGCACTTCTTGTAGGTCTTTATTTAGGGATTGCGTGTTGTTTTCATTTTCCTTTGATTGCATTTTTCCCTTACTTACTAGTGGTTGGTGTAGCTATTGGGGGTTACAACTTTTCCCAATTGATTTTAGCTATGGTAGGATATTTCCTTCCCTTAGCATGTGTAACTACATATTATTTCTGGATTGGGGGAATTGGAGAGTTCTTTTCGGAGTTTTTATTGACATCCAAGCTGGAATTTTCTTACAAGCATGTCAGTTTGCAAGATCTATTCTTTCTTATGGTGATTCCAGTCTTTTTTACAACGATTGGAATAATTTATGGTTCCTTTTTCAAATCTTTAACCGTAAATCAACAAAAGCAATTACAGATCATGTTGATTTTTTTTCTATCTGCTGTAGTTGTGGTTTTTTTATCTAATAGAAATACGCCCTACCAGTTAGTTTTATTTGTTTTACCGATGTGTTACTTTATAAGTCTGTTTTTTTTATCGAATTCATCAGGTATTCTTATGACCATTTTAACCTATTTCTTTTTGATGGGTGTACCACTGACGGGTATGTTTTGGCTATTTCAAAAAACGGCTCTAAATGAATCTAATGCCTATACAGTAAAGCAAGAAAACAGACATGAAATTGCTAATGGGAAAAAGGTTTTAGTATTAGGTACAGATTTGGGGTATTATTGGAATGCTTCTTTGGCTACTCCTTATTTAAATTATTTTCATTCTAAAAAGCTATTGACTAACTATTTAGATATGAGTTCAATGGCGCAAGTTTATCAAGCGATGAGAATGGATATGCCTGAAATCATCATAGATGAAGAAGGAGTTTTTATGGAATTGATACATGTTTTTCCTTCATTTAAGGAACTTTATGTCTTGGAGAGAAGGGGCGTTTATGTGTTGAAATAAGGTTTTACTTTTCTAACGTAGACTAAGTAGCCTATTGCTATGAATGAAAAAATAATTAAAAATTTCCACAGAATTTCTCCTATTGAGGTTGTTGACTTATTGGTATTTTCATCTTTGGCTTCTAGTGCTCTTTTAAGAATTGCTATTTCTCTTTCTTGCTTTTGGACGATGAATTTGTAATCATTTTTTTCGTAGGTGATTTCAGTCTTTTCTATCTCATTTAATAACTTAAGTTCTTCCATGATTTGATTGTCCTTTTGGATGATTCTTGCCATCCATTCATGGGTTTCAATCATATCTTTTTTGGTACGATTACCAAAAATTCCCGTTTTTTTACTTTCAGAAACTTTCCATTCCTCATGCATACGCTCCCGCTCTTTCATTAAGCGCTCCAATTTGGCTTGAGCAAAAACCTGTATTGGTGTAAACCAACACAAGATGCAGATAAAACTAACAATTCTTCTGTAATTCATGCTTACTAATCAGCAAATCCTATGCCTATTGTTTTTTCTTTTTTAATGCTTTCCTGCGAAAGGAAGAAGATTTCCGTTTTCCATTTGTGTAAAAGTTATACATGAAGTTGATGGCGAAAACCAAAATGGTCATGGGGATAAAAACCGAAGGAAACATGATGCGTACTCCCAAGAGTATAACCATAGAGGCGATGATGCCGAGCTTAAAGGTTGTATGAGACTCCGGATAAAGCTTGCCTATCAAATAAAGACTCAATGATTCGATAAATACTACCAAAATCAACAAATAGGTTAGCATTTCCCGCATAGTCGTGTCATTGGACCATACTACCCATGCCAGACCTGCGGCCACTAAAATCAAACTTGCGGATTGAATAGATAAATTTAAACGTTCTTTCATCTATGGTACGGTTTGATTAGTTTTTAATATACAAAAAGGATTAATAATACTCCAAGTAAGTTAAACAACTTACCTGGAGTTTTTAGGTTTTTTTAAAAAAATTACAATTTTCTCTTAATAAAGTCCGTCATCAGGCTATATAAATGCCAAGTCGTATTGCCGCCGGAGATGCCGTGGTTTCTGTTTGGGTAGTACATGGTCTCAAACTGTTTATCGGCTTTGATCAGCGCATCAACCAAGTCAACAGCATTCTGATAATGTACATTATCATCACCTGTTCCGTGGATCAATAAGTAGTTTCCTTTTAGTTTATTGACATGGGTAATCGGGCTGTTATCGTCATAGCCTGCTGCATTCAGTTGTGGCGTTTGCAGGTAGCGCTCGGTGTAGATGGTGTCGTAATATCTCCAAGTGGTCACAGGGGCTACTGCGATTGCCGCTTTGAATACATCATTTCCGATCATCAAGGCTAATGAAGACATGTATCCACCATAAGACCAACCCCAAATACCTATGCGGGCAGCATCAATGTATGGGAGGGAACCAAGATGTTTGGCACCTGCTATTTGATCTTCTGTTTCCAATTTGCCCAAGTTGGCATAGGTGATATGCTTGAAGTCTCTGCCACGTCCGCCTGTGCCTCTGTTGTCCACGCATACGACAATATAGCCTTCTGCCGCCAAGTGATGATGCCAAAAATCACGCGCACCACCCCATGAATTCATTACATTTTGCGAACCCGGTCCTCCGTACACATACATCAAGACCGGATACTCTTTGTTGGGATCAAAATCAGCTGGTTTGATCATGTAGCCATTGAGGGAGGTTCCATCCACTGTAGGGAATGAGAAAAACTCTCGTTCACTCATGGCGAACCCTTGTAATCGCTCTTTTAATTCAGCGTTATCCTCCAAAGTTTTTACCAATTTGCCAGAGGTATCAAAAAGACGAACCATCAAAGGGCTGTTGGCATTGGTGTAATTGGATATGAAGAACTTAAAGTCCTTTGATATGTTGATAGAGTGGTTACCGTTCTCTGGTGTTAGCAATTTTTTACCCTTTCCATCCATGCCGATGACATAGAGATTACGCTCCATGGGAGATTGCTCGGTGGATACGAAATAGATTTTCTTTCCTTTTTCGTCGATTCCTACCAAATTGGTTACTTCCCAATTTCCGGAAGTTATCTGACGGATCAATTTCCCTTGATTGTCATGATGGTAAATATGCTTATATCCATCTTGCTCCGAAGTACGGATAAAGCCTTTGTTTCCTTCCAAAAAGCGTAAGTCATCATTGGAATTCAAATCCACATAGGTTTTTGCCTCTTCCCTCAAAATCAATTGACTGGCTCCTGTCTGGACATTTGCATAAAACAAATCCAACTGATTTTGTAACCTGTTTAAGCGTAGATAAGCCAAGGTGTTGGCATCATTAGTCCAGTAGATTCTTGGGAGGTAAATATCTGTTTCTTCCCCTGCATCTACATTGACCGTGTTTTTGCTAGCCAAATCATAGACATGAATGCTGACTCCTGAGTTTTTCTCTCCTGCTTTCGGATATTTGAAACGGTAATCTTCCGGGTATAACTTACCCCAAAGCTGCATGTTGAATTCAGGTACATCCGTTTCATCAAAGCGGATAAAGGCAATTCTTTTACCATCGGGAGACCAATCAAAAGCCTTGGCCATAGAAAACTCCTCTTCATATACCCAATCCGCTGCACCGTTCAGTACATGGTTCCATTTTCCATCTTGGGTAATTTGTGTCACCTCATTGCTATTGAGATTGACGTAATACAGGTTATTATCTTTGACAAAGGCTACTTTGTCATTATCAGGTGATAGGGTGGCGTACATGATTTTCTCCCCATCCATCAATTGCTGGGCAGTGCCTGTTTTTAGGTCTACCACATGATATACCCCCTTACTGGATCTTCTGTAAATTCTTTCAATATCCGAAGCTACCAAGGCTTTGGATTCATCCGAGTTGAAGCTGTAGCTGCTGAAGTTGATGCCCAAAGCAGCACCATCGATCAATACACCTGCTTCTTCTCCCGTAGCAACATTGATCTTCACCACTTTCGGGCCTGCCGGACTACGCTGTAAGGAAGAATAAAATTGACCATCCTTCATCCAATTGATTCCAAAAACAGACTTTTGGGAAAACACTGAAGATTTAAACACATCTTCCAAGCTTACTTTTTTCTTTTCTTGGGCCTGTATTTGCCAAGAAAGTATCAGGCATGCAAGCAATGCCATCCATTTCATTCGAAACATATATTTACATGGGTTTAATTCAGCGAGCTAAGTTACTCAAAATGTATGGTTCACAAAGGTGAAGCTGTTGAACGGAGATTTTTTGAACTAAAAGGATGGAATTTTCCTGATTTTATGCTAATTCGTAGTCAAATTCACAGCCTTATGAAGAAACGAATTGCTTTAGTTACCGGTGGGTTCACGGGTGAGTCTGTTATTTCACTTAAAAGTGCCGCCGTTGTAGACGCTATCCTCGACCGGGATCGATATGATGTTTTTAAAATTCTGATTTATCCAGGCAATTGGTATCACCCCACCGAATCAGGAGAACAAATTCCCGTGGATTTGAATGACTTTTCTATTACAATCGGCGATGAAAAAACCACATTTGACGGAGTGTTTAACATCCTTCACGGTTCTCCGGGAGAAGATGGGAAGTTGGCGGGCTATTTCGATATGATAGGTTTGCCCTATACCACTTGCGATGCTTTAACTTCTGCCATCACCATGAATAAAGGCTATACCAAAGCAATTGTTCAGGATATTCCAGAGTTGTTTGTAGCCCGATCTGTTCAGCTTTTTGAGCAAACTCCTGAAAATGAAACTAGAATTTTGAAAGAACTAAGATTGCCACTATTTATCAAGCCAAATAATGGAGGGAGTAGCATTGGCATGAGTAAGGTGAAAGATCCAAGCGAATTGTCAGAGGCTTTGGAAAAAGCATTTGCAGAGGATAAGCAGGTTTTGGTAGAGGAGTTTATTTCTGGGAGAGAGTTTTCTATTGGCGTATTTAAAAGCAGGGGTGAAATCACGGTGCTGCCAGCCACAGAAATTGTTAGTAGCAAAGAGTTTTTTGATTTCGAAGCAAAATATCAGCCCGGTATTACCGAGGAAATTACACCAGGGCGTATGTCAGAGGAAGAAGTGGCTCGTGTCAACCGAATCATCGAACAGGTCTATCAAAAGTTGAACTGTAAAGGTGCAGTTCGCATCGATTATTTCTTGGAATACGAAACGGGTAAATTTTATTTCGTGGAAATCAATACCGTTCCTGGCCAAACAGAAACGAGTTTGATCTCCCAGCAAGTGCGAGCCATAGGCATGGAGGTTAAAGATTTTTATAATCTATTACTGGATGAGCTGTGGGATGAGGACTAATACTCTCCAACATGAATAAAAAAAAACGACTGAGTGATCAGTCGTTTTTTTTTAAGGCTTACAGTCCAAAAGATTTTTTAATTTTATCAACGTAATCCAATTTTTCCCAAGTGAAAAGTTCTACATCTAGGGATAGCTCTTTTCCGTCCGGTGTTCTGAATGTTTTGGTGACTACTTGAGGCTCTCTTCCCATGTGTCCATAAGCAGCAGTCTCCTCGTAGATTGGATAACGTAATTTTAGACGTTTTTCTATGCTATAGGGTCTCATGTCAAATAGCTCCATTATTTTTTGGGCAATTTCCCCATCGGTCATGTTAACTTTGGATGTTCCATAAGTATTTACATAAATTCCCATGGGCTGAGCTACACCGATTGCATAGGATACCTGCACAAGGATTTCATCGGATACACCTGCTGCTACCATATTTTTGGCGATGTGTCGGGTTGCATAAGCCGCCGAGCGGTCTACTTTGGATGGGTCTTTTCCGGAGAATGCACCACCTCCATGAGCGCCTTTGCCTCCGTAGGTATCTACAATGATTTTTCTGCCAGTCAATCCTGTATCTCCATGCGGTCCTCCGATCACGAATTTTCCGGTAGGGTTGATGTGATAAGTGATTTGGTCCGTAAATAAGGCCTGAATCTCTGGCTTCAGCTGAGCTTTTACGCGCGGGATCAAGATTTTAATCAAATCTTCCTTGATCTTTGCAAGCATTGTAGGTTCATCAGCAAACTCATCGTGTTGCGTAGAAATAACGATAGCGTCGATTCTCTGAGGTCGATTATCGTCAGAATATTCGATGGTTACCTGAGACTTTGAATCTGGTCTGAGATATGAGATTTCTTTGGACTCTCTTCTCAAAGCAGCCAATTCTTTCAAAATTCTATGCGAAAGATCCAATGCAAGAGGCATAAAGTTTTCTGTCTCTTTGGTAGCATACCCAAACATCATTCCTTGATCACCTGCACCTTGCTCTTCAGGATTTTTTCTGTCTACCCCTTGGTTGATGTCTGGAGACTGTTCGTGGATAGCGGATAGTACACCACAGGAGTTGCCATCAAACATGTATTCACCTTTGGTGTAACCAATACGGTTGATCACCTGACGAGCGATTTGCTGAACATCTAGGTATGTATCGGATTTAACTTCTCCAGCCAAGATTACCTGACCGGTAGTTACCAGTGTTTCACAGGCTACTTTGGATCTAGGATCAAATGCTAAAAAATTATCGATCAATGCATCTGAGATTTGGTCCGCTACTTTATCTGGATGTCCTTCAGATACTGATTCGGACGTAAATAAATAAGGCATATAACTATTTTTAGATTGCTTTTGAAATAAGTCCGTAAAAATAAGGGTTCTTATTGATTTAGAAAATTAAATCACCTCAATTGTAATCTTTAAATTTTGATTCTTTTATTGCCCCTCAATATCCTTAACTTTGCTCAACCAAACTAACTTTCCCTCCTCTATGAACGAAAGGTATATGCAAAGAGGTGTCTCAGCCTCAAAAGAAGATGTGCACAAGGCTATTTCTAATCTTGATAAAGGCTTGTACCCTCACGCTTTCTGTAAAATTGTCGAAGATACACTTGGCAATGATCCTGATTTCTGTAATATTATGCATGCAGATGGAGCAGGAACGAAGTCTTCGCTGGCCTACATGTACTGGAAAGAGACGGGGGACTTGAGCGTATGGAAAGGCATCGCCCAAGATGCTATCATCATGAACACGGATGATTTGTTATGTGTGGGAGCGGTCAATAACATTTTGGTATCTTCTACCATTGGACGTAATAAAAACCTGATTCCTGGGGAGGTAGTTTCCGCTATCATCAATGGTACAGAGGAAGTGCTTCAATTGTTGAGAGACCATGGAGTGAACGTAGTGTTGACGGGAGGAGAAACTGCTGATGTAGGGGATTTGGTGCGAACAGTAATTGTAGATAGCACGGTTACCTGCCGTATGCGCAAAGATGAAGTAATTTCTAATGACAATATCCGCCCGGGAGATGTGGTGGTAGGTTTGGCGTCTTTTGGGCAGGCCAGCTACGAATCATCTTACAACGGGGGCATGGGAAGTAATGGGTTGACCTCTGCCCGTCACGATGTGTTTAGTAAAGTACTAAAAGCAAAATATCCTGAAAGTTTTGACCCGGCAGTACCCGAGCACTTGGTATATTCCGGAAAATATGGCCTCGCAGACCCTGCGCCGGGTTTGCCTGTGGATATGGGTAAATTGGTGCTTTCACCTACCCGAACCTATGCCCCGATTATGGTGGATGTGTTGAAATATTTGCGTCCGCACATTCATGGCTTGGTTCATTGCAGTGGTGGAGCGCAGACGAAGGTTTTGCATTTTGTGGATCATGTGCATGTGGTGAAAGATGATTTGTTTGAAACCCCACCACTATTCAAAATCATCCAAGAGGAAAGTGGGACTGATTGGAAGGAAATGTACAAAGTATTCAACATGGGGCACCGATTGGAGGTTTACTTGGAAGAGCGTTATGCGGAAGAGATCATTGATATAGCAGAATCCATGGGTGTAGAAGCAAAAATCATAGGCAGAGTACTTCCCCATGAAGGCAAAAAAGTCACTATCCAAAGTGCGCATGGAACGTTTGAATACGAATAAAATCTATCGATGAAACTGAATTTTAAAAAGTCCGGTCAGGGCGATGTGTTGATCATCCTGCATGGGTTATTTGGCTCTGCTGATAATTGGTTCAGCATAGCACGAGAGTTAGAAAAGCATTTCACACTTTACCTTGTGGATCAGCGCAATCATGGGGATTCCCCGCATAGCGATGAATGGAACTATGAGCTCATGGCGAATGATATCAAGGAATTGATGGACAATGAAGGGATTTCCAAAGCACATTTGATGGGTCATTCTATGGGAGGAAAGACGGTGATGAAGTTTGCTACTTTGTTTCCTGAAATGATAGACCAATTGATTGTAGCTGATATTGCTCCACGGTATTATCCTGTACATCATGGTAGGATTTTGGAAGGGCTGAATGCGATTCCTTTGGATACTATCCAATCCAGAAAGGAAGCTGACGATGTTTTAGCAGCGTTCATCAAGATACCGGGTATCCGACAGTTTTTGTTGAAAAGTCTGGGCAGGGATGATGCTGGGAAGTTTATCTGGAAGATCAACCTGTCGGTGATTACTGAGCAGATTGAAATTGTTGGTGAAGCCATTACTTCTGACAAACCTATAGAGATCCGAACCCTATTTATGGGCGGTGCCAATTCCGATTATATCTTAGATTCTGATAAGGAAGAAATCGCAACACTATTCCCTAATTCATCCATCATCTTTATCAAAGACGCCGGTCATTGGCTACATGCCGAGCAGCCCAAGGCGGTGATCGAGACGGTGATGGCTTTCCTCGGATAGGTTGTTCTCGCAGATAAAGGAGATTTGGCGGATTTGGCGCTGATTTTTAAAAATACAGCTGAAAAATCTGTGTTCAATCTATTTTATCTCCTATATCTGCGAGAGCCCTTTCTGCGAGAACTTCTTAAAATCTCAAAGCCACCCCGCTTTTTACTGGTGAAAGCTGTAACTCCAGCGTAGCAGTTCCTCTTACCGAACTGAAAACTTGTTGGTTATAGGCATTGACTGCGCGTTGCTGATTGACAAAATAGCTTGAGATAAATCCTGAGCCAATGACTAATGCACCAAAAGAAGGCCAAAAGACTGGACTGATATTATCACTCCCTGGTGCGAGAAATACAGCGGTGCTTATTCCTACCAATCCTGCAAAAGCTAAAGGAATTCCAACCCGCTTTCTTTTTTTTGCAATGTCCATAAACTCTTTACTGTCCGGAAACTTTGCCATAACAGCTTCTAGCTCTTTAAAATTAAATTCTTGCCCCTTTACTGAGTACTTATTCCAGCCGGAAAACCAGTCACGGTTGACGTCTATCAACTGCGTATCCTCCGCAATTTGTGCAACACCTGAGAAGGTGATAGCTAGTAGCATGAACATTATCAGCGAAAGTGATTTCATAGAGTCCTTGAGTTTGTTATTCGTAATCTACGGAATTTTTGGCCTATATTTAAACTTGATTTCTGAAAAAAGTTCGCATGAGTAAAGGAAAATTGTTTTTGATTCCCTCGGTTTTGGCACCAGATACAGCTGCTGATATTATCAGTCCACAGGTAAAGTCAGTCATTCAACATACCAAGCACTTTTTAGTGGAGGATTTGCGTACCGCACGTCGGTATATCAGTAGTTTGAAGTTGGGAGTGGTGATTGATGAATTGCATTTGGAAATTTTGGATAAGAAGACGAGACTAGCTGCTATGCCGAGTTTGATGGCTCCGATTTTTGAGGGGAAGGATGTCGGAGTGATTTCCGAAGCAGGATGTCCAGGTATCGCAGATCCAGGTTCGGTAGCAGTAGCTTATGCACATGAAAAAGGGATTCAGGTAGTTCCCCTTTCAGGTCCTAGTTCTATGTTTCTAGCATTGATGGGTTCGGGATTCAATGGACAATCTTTTGCCTTTCATGGATATTTACCCATTGATAAAAAAGCGAGAATAGGGGCTATCAAGGAATTGGAAGCCGATTCCATTAAGAATCGGCGAACACAAATTTTTATGGAAACACCTTTTAGAAACAATCACTTGTTTCAGGACTTGATCAGCAATCTCCATCCACTCACAAAGCTATGTGTGGCAAAAAATCTAACAGGTTCTGATGAACTGATTGTTACCAAAACTGCAAAGGATTGGAAAAGAGAAACAATTGACTTGCATAAAATTCCAACTGTATTTGTATTGTTTGCTGGAGAACAATACAAATAGCCTCTAAATTTACAGAGGCTATTTGTATTAATTTAGGGATTTATGAGAGTTCTGTATGATTCATAAATTAGGAGTACGTCCTGCACATAATTTACAGCTGTATGTCCTTTGGCGAAACCACTTTTAACAACGGGATCTTTATAATATTCGGGGTGAGACTTTAATCCTAGAAAAGTGCTAACATTTTCCCATAGGTGTGCATTTTTTCCGTATTTTAATGCAAGTCTCCATGCATCTTCTACGTGACCATGCCCTATATTATAGGAGGCAAGGATAAATTGTACTCGTTCATTGGATTCAGGGATTCGCTCTTTCCAAAATCTATCCAAATATTTCAGGTAATTTACCCCTCCCATCAAACTCTGATAAGGGTCTTGAGGATTATCCACACCGAACCTTTGTAAAGTAACAGGCATCAATTGCAGGAGTCCTTGAGCGCCGGCATAGGACTCAGCCTCAGAGTCAAAGTTAGATTCTTTGTAGACCAAAGAAGCCAACAATCTCCAATCCCAACCTAATTGATCGGCTCCTTTTTGGATGATTTCATCGTATGGAGAAATCCTGTTTCCTGCCACAGAGGAGAAATCTGAGTTGGAACGGTAGTAAGAATTTGTAGAGTTTTTATAATACTTGGCATATAAGGTTTGCACATAACCTGAACCAGTTTTTGCAGACATCCACGCATTAATTGCTTCTTCCAAAGCAGGAGCATTTTTCCTTACGGCCCAAGCCACATCCGCCTTAGGAGCAACTTCCCACTCGATAGTTAGGTTCGAGTGATAACTTGCATTGACCAAGGCTTCCACTTTATCAGCTACTGTGTAAGCGATCTTCCCTGTTTTCACTTGATGAATCAATGCGTCACTATCCAAGTTGGATTCAATAATGGATAATTGAATCCCATATTCCTGCTGTATTTTGCACAGTTGTGCTTTGTAGATGGCATCTTTGCGGATATGAATCGTTTTGCCATCCAAATCCTGCCATGAGTTAATACCGTCTCGATCATTATGATGAACCAGCACAGTTCCCATTTCTCCGAGCGGATGAGTAAAGTTGGCTAAATGAAAACGACTTTCATGCACTTCAAAATTCATAGCAATGATATCTGCCCGACCTTTGTTCAACATGTAAAAAGCTTCATTGATATCGGACTGCACAATCAAGTGCAAGCGTACTCCTAAGTGGGCAGCTAAGTTTTTCAATAGCTCAAACTCATAACCCATTCTACGACCTTTGTAGATATAGTAGCTTGTAGAAGAATTATCTACAATAGCTCTGATAAAGCCTCTTTTTTGAATTTCTTCCAAATCCAAGATAATCGGATTTTCGTAAAAAATTTCTTCTTTAAGCTCGTGTTCTTTCTGCGTGCATTGCACTCCAAAGAGAGCAAAAACGCTAATTAAAATAAGTACATATACTATTTTTTGCATTTCAATAAGGTCCTGAAAACGGACATGGTGAAACCAAGGCGATTATTAACAAATTGTGTGCCAAAAAGATACGTGTGTCAATGAATTGGTTTTTGGGGCACCTTGGATGTGATGAAATAAAAAAGTTCATGCAAATGATTTACATGAACTCAATCGATTGTGAAGATTTTAAAGAGCTGTATTTTTTAATCTAAACTGAGGTTGAACTTGTTGTTATCGCCTTGAAAATAAATTCTGCCTGACAGACGCATCAATTCGATTTCCATCTCCTTGATATTGAATAAAGCTGTCAGAAGACGGTTTTCTGCTGTCAGTAAGTTGACCTGTGCATCTCTGAATTGTAAGTAATCTGCAATCCCCAATCGAAAACGCTCCAAGGCAATGTCGGCACTTTCTACCGCAGTCTTGTAGTTGGCAAACTCAATGTCAAGTAATTGTAAATTGGTGTTGTATGTATTGTAAGCACGCTGAATGTCGGAAACCATTTGGATCTCCATTTCCTGCAAAGCAATCGTGGCACTGTTTTGTTGTACTCGGGCATTTTGAATACGTCTGTTAATGGTCAAACCTGAAAATATAGGAAGGCTCATGTTGACCCCATAGTTATATCCTTGACGTTGGTTAAGCAAAAGAAAACCTGCTTCTGAGGTGAAGGTGTTTTTATTGTAAGCCGCATTCAAATTGATTTGCGGTAATCTAGCTGCCTGTGCTTCCCTAATGGCTAGAAATGCTGCATTTTCCTGGCGCTGTGTTACTAAGAATTGCTTGTTGTGAATGTATGCATTTTCTACCAAGTCTTCCAGAAGTAGATTTTTATCTACGGTAATCGTATCATTTACCTCGTAATCAAAAGCAGGAACTTGTGCTAATAGCTCATTCAGGTTTACTCGAGAGTTTTTGATGGTCAGTTCTTGATTGACCAATAGAGATAAATCAGCATTGTAATCCACCTGGGCAGTCAGGAAATCTCTTTTTCCTGCCCCCCCCAATTCATAACGGGCCTTTGCAATATCCAATCGTGCTTGTGAAAGATCAAGCGTTGTTTTCAGTACATTATAACGTTGCTGTTCCAGGACTAATCGGTAGTAAGCAATGGAAATTGCTGCAACTGTATTTTCAACCAACACTTTGGCCTGTAACTCAGAAATCTCTGCCAGTTTACCAAGTACTTTTACTGTATAGATAGCGTCCGGCCTAAAACCGTAGAAACCAACCAAGGAATAGTTTTCATTCTCTGTCAAAGCCGCAGGGATCTGATTTTGTTCAGATGAGTTTGCAAACTGCTGGGTAACGTCCTCTCTGTTGAAGGAATTCAGGAAGGTTCCTGTCAAGGTGGGCATAAAGAAGGTTCCAATTCCGATTTTGACATCCCGTTGGGCAATATTTAAATCATTTTGGGCTATTTTTAGTCCAAAATTTCTTTCCAAACCCATCAATACGGCTTTTTCCAAATCCATTCCTTCGCTTTGTGCAAGTAGGGATTGGTTGGAAATCAATACTATAAAGGCAATTAAAAATAGCTTTCTCATTAAACTCTCGCTAAGCGTCCTTTTTTAGATGTGAGGTATGTATATACAGCAGGAATTACAAATAAGGTCAAGATGGTGGCAAAGACTAATCCGCCGATTACAGCAACACCCATTGGGACTCTACTTTCAGCGCCAGCGCCCAAGGCTAATGCAATAGGTAAAATCCCTAAAATTGTGGATAAACTCGTCATCAAGATCGGTCTAAATCGGGCTGCTGCTGCACCGATAATGGCTTCATCAATCGACATTCCCTGTGCTTTCCGCTGATTGGCAAATTCTACGATCAAAATACCGTTTTTCGTTACCAAGCCAATGAGCATGATGATTCCAATCTGACTGAAGATATTCAAAGTGAAGTCAAAATACCACAAAGAGAATAATGCACCGAATAGGGCCAACGGAACCGTAAACATGATGGTCAATGGATCTTTGAAACTTTCAAATTGAGCAGATAGCACCAAGTAAATCAAAACTAATGCAAATAAGAAAGCAAAGATCAAACTGTTGGAGCTGTCTCTAAATTCTTTGGAAAGACCTGCCAAATCAGTACTGTAGGAATCATCCAATACTTCAGAAGCAATTCTATCCATTTCATCCAAGCCCACACCAATGGTATAACCTTCCGCTAACTGTGCAGAAATTGTCGCACTTACAAATCGATTGAAACGATATAATTGTGGAGGTGTGCTTTTTTCCTTAATAGAAACCAAGTTGTCTAGCTGAACCAGTTCTCCATTGTCTGCACGCACATAAAGCATTCGAAGGTTAACAGGCTCATTTCTGTCCTGTAATTGCATCTCTCCAATTACCTCGTACTGCTTTCCATTCATGATAAAGTAGCCAAAGCGCTGACCGGAATAGGATAGCTGAAGCGTACGGGCGATTTCTTGTACGGAAACTCCAATATTTCTGGCTTTCTGACGGTCAATCTCTACCTCAATCTCAGGCTTTGTGAATTTCAGGTTTACATCTGCAAAGCTGAAGATTGGGCTTTGATTAGCCTGTTCCAAGAATGGAGGGATTACTTCTTTCAATTTGTCCAAGGTAGGTGCTTGAATCACATATTGCACCGGAAGACCTGCTCTCCTGTCTCCAATGGAAGGTGGTTGCGTACCAAAAGCTCTGACAGCAGTGTAATCTCTTAGTTTCCCTTGGACCTGATTAAAGATTTCCTGTTGTGATCTGGACCTTTCGCTGGATTCTGTCAGAATGAGTCGAAGGAAACCGGAGTTGGTACTTGCGGTGCCAAAGCCCGGAGAGGTAACTGTAATGATACCTTCGCGCTCTTCGTCAGGAATCGCTTCTATAAAATCCCGCGTCATTTGGTTCAATACCTCATCCATATAGCCAAAGGTTGCACCTTCAGGACCGGTTAAGTTGACCCGCATTTCCCCTCTGTCCTCGATAGGAGATAATTCAGTTGGGATGATTTGGAAGAATTGATAAATCCCCAAACTCATCAGCAAAATGATGATAAATGCTACCCAACGGAAACGCATGAATCCATTTAAAGCGATGTTGTATTTTTCATTCAACCATTCGAAAATAGGCTCTGTCAAGTTGTAAAATGCATTTTGCTTTTCACGCTTCTTCAAAAGCTTAGAGCTCAACATTGGCGTCATGGTAAGTGCCACGAAAGAGGAAATAATAACTGCTCCTGCCACCACAATCCCAAATTCCCTAAATAATCTACCAGTGGTACCCGTAAGGAAAATCACCGGTAGAAATACAGCGGCTAAGGCCACAGTGGTTGCAATTACAGCAAAGAAGATTTCTTCTGCGCCCTTTTCTGCCGCTTTATCTGGATTTTCTCCTTTTTCTATTCTGGTGTAGATATTCTCCAAAACTACAATGGCATCATCCACCACGAGTCCAATGGATAATACAATCCCCAGCAAAGTCAATACATTGATAGAAAAATCCATCAAGTACATGATAAAGAATACCCCAATCAAGGAGATTGGAATGGTCAACACTGGAATAAACGTAGTTCTCCAATCCCTCAAGAACAAGAAGATAATAGTCACCACCAGCATAAAGGCAATGAATATCGTTTCTTGTACTTCTTTAATAGAATTTCGGATAAATTTCGTCGAATCAAATCCAATACCTAGCTTGATATCATCTGGAATATCTCGTTCGATAACTTTTAATCGCTTATAAAATTCATCAACGATTTCAATATTATTAGATCCTGGGAGTGGAATTAAAACAACTCCTACCATTGGAATTCCATCCCGTTTTAATACAGTCCGCTCATTTAATGCAGCTAATTCAGCTTTTCCAATATCCTGAAATCGTACTATGCTATTTTGGTCTTCTTTGATAATGAGCTCATTGAACTCCTGAGGAGTATTTAATCGGCTTTTAGTTCGGACTGACAGTTCTATCGCCGAACCTTCAATTCTTCCGGAAGGGAGTTCTACGTTTTCGGTTTGTACTTTGGTCAGTACATCCGAAGGAGTAATCCCGTAGGAAGCCATCCGCAGCGGGTCAATTCTAAGCCGAATAGCATAGCGTTTTTCTCCCCAAATCTGCACAGTGCTGACGCCAGGAATAGTTTGTAAACGTTCTTTGAAGACATTATTGGCTAAATCGGACAGTTCCATCAGGTTTCTCTTGTCACTTTGCACATTGAGAAAAACGATGGGCTGGGAATCCGAATCGGCTTTGGATACTACAGGGGGCTCTGCATCGGGGGGAAGTCGTCGGACCGCACCTGATACTTTATCACGTACGTCGTTGGCAGCGGCTTCCAAGTCAGCCCCCACTTCAAATTCAACCGTGATATTGCTGGTTCCATCGTTACTGGTAGAAGTAAGCGATTTAATCCCTGCGATACCGTTGATAGCTTCTTCTAAAGGCTCAGTAATCTGGGCTTCAATTACATCCGCATTGGCACCGACGTAAGTGGTACGCACATTGATAATCGGAGGGTCCACACTTGGGAATTCTCTAATGCCCAAAAATGAAATCCCTATAATCCCGAACAAAAGAATCGTCAGGGACATCACTATCGCCAAGACAGGTCTTCTGATACTAATCGTTGATAAACTAGCCATGATTAGTTAATTTTTGTGTAATTGACAGGCATCCCACCTCTCACTTGCAATATTCCTGTGGTCAACACAAGGTCGCCATTTGTTACTCCATCAACTAATTGGACATATCGGTCTGTACGAGTTCCAATAGTTACCTGTCTTTCTTCTACTTTGCCTTTATTGTTGACAATGTAAACTTTATAGCCACTCAATTCGGGAAGAATTGCTTCTGAAGGAACCATCAAAGCGCCCTCATTCACACCTAGGATGTAACGAATTCTTACAAACATTCCAGGTAAGAAGCGTCTGTCTTTGTTTGGACTTGTCGCACGAATCCGAAGCGTTCTAGTGCCTGTTTCAATACTAGGCTCGTACGCGTAAACGGTCCCTTCCATATCTGCACCACCTGCGTCGTTGGCAAAGAATATTTTGGAACCAATCTTCACTTCATTTGCATAGCGCTCAGGAATGGAAAATTCGATTTTGATTGGGTCGATATTGACAATGCTTGCAATCACATCTGCAGTTCCGATAACACTTCCTTCAGAAATTTGTCTCAATCCTACCACTCCATCAAAAGGTGCTCTGATAACTGTTTTATTCAATTGTGCCTCCACTAAGCGCAGGTCTGCTAGGTTGGTATTGAACTGATTGAGGACGATATCGTATTCTTCTTGGGAAATCGCTTCTTTTTCCAAAAGCTGCTTTTGTCTGTTTTCCTGACTCTCAAAAAGTTTTTTGGAATAGTTTAAGCGGTCGTATTGAGCTTTTAACTCATCATCATTGAGATAGACCAAAGGAGTGCCTTTTTTTACAAATTCACCTTCTCTAAAAGCAACTCTAGTGACCAAACCTGGAATCTCTGGCCTAAGATTGACAGTTTCATTGGGGATAATGGTGCCTGTGATGCTTAGGTTGTTTTCCAAGCGCTCTGGTCTTAACTCTACTACATTTACAGGAAGCGGAGCTAATGCACCTCCAGGGCCAGCCGCAGGACCTGCGTTAGTATTTTCTTGTTTTTTTCCAAAAATGCTATCCTTACGGGGATAGATAAAAATGACAGCGATTACGGCGGCAATCACGACAGACAAAATGACTTTGGTAGACTTTTTCATTCTTATTGTTCGAAAGAATTCTGTATGGGTTGATTTAAGTTTCTTAGAAATTGTAGAGAAAGCTGATTGAATTGCTCCGGTTGTTCCACATTGACTACGTGGCCGCAGGATTCGATTACTTTCAGGAAAGCGCGTTTATGGGATTGTACTATCTTCTTTACAGGTTCTAAAAACATGATATCTTCATCCCCCATGATGTACAGGGTAGGGATATTGATATCTTTTTCTTTGAAATAGTTGAGCAAAGGATTGATATCTTTGGTTAATTTAAACCATCGGATAAACTCCTTTTGGCACAATCGCTTGGCTTCTCTAACAAATAGATTTCTTGATTCCGCATGATTTTTTCTCGGCATGATGACAAAGGCAAACAAACGGTACAGCCACATGTAGGGAAGTATACTTTTGAATGTATTGCCCATCAACACAAGGAAACGGGAAGTGAAATTAAGCCTAGTCACAGCACCTGCCATAACCATAGACTTCACCCGCTCGGGCGCTAACTCTGCCAATTGACGGGCTAGGATGGTTCCCAATGAAACACCGACAATATGCGCCGGAGGTAGCTGCAAATGCTCTAAGACCTCAACGATATCTCTTGTGACAGCCTGAAAGGTATATTTTTCCTTGAATAAATTTTTAATGGAATTGGCTGATCGCCCATGTCCTCTTAAGTCAATCAATAAAAGATTAAATTCCTTTCTGAAATCCCTGATTTGCTTATGCCAAACGGATGAGGATCCTCCTGCCCCATGGATAAATACCACCCATTCCTTGCTGGAAGCATGTATGTATGTTTTGTGATACAACATTCTTTTATTCATTTTCTTGGCAGTATAACTCGGTCAGGATATAGAAAGTTATTAAACGGTAATTTACGCTGTTTCCCCATTGGTTGAAACCTGAATGGGTATAGATGGCTGGAATTGGATATCAATGGCCTTAAAATTTCTTTAGTAACTTTACCTCAGTTCCAAATGAAAATTTGCCGGGAAGAGTTCCTTTTTCAGCTTTAAAAAAATCCTGCCTGGGGAAAATTTTATTTTAAAGAATAAGCCTATGTGGGTGGAATTTAAAAGAAAATTCCACCCACATGCGTTAGTGATTGTTGTTATTTGGCGAATATTTGATTTGGGTCTTGGAATGATTTGAATTCTAGTGCATTTCCAGCGGGATCTAAGAAAAACATGGTTGCCTGTTCTCCAACTTCACCTTGGAATCGAATGTAGGGTTCAATCACAAACTGGATTCCGTTAGCCTTGAGGTGATCTGCCAAGGTATGCCATTCATCCCATGGAAGGATGGCTCCAAAGTGTCTTACGGGGACATTTTTTCCATCTACTTCATTGGCACGGACCTGTGCGAGTTCATCTGGCTTTACATGTGCAGAAAGTTGATGTCCAAAAAAGTTGAAGTCTATCCATTTGTCGGTGCTTCTTCCAATTTCACAACCCAATAGGTCTCCATAAAATGCCCGTGTCTCTTCTATATCCCGAATGGGAAAAGCTAAATGAAATGGCTTGAATTGATTCATATTTCCTTATTTTTGACAAAAATCAATCAAATTTTTCACTTTAAAAAAAGGCTTTTACAAATGGGTAAGAAAACTGTTTCATTGGTGTTATCCAGTGGTGGTGCACGGGGTATGGCACATATCGGGGCAATTGAGGCTTTGGAAGAGGCAGGTTATGAGATTGTTTCTATCGCTGGTTGTTCGGCAGGAGCGTTAGTAGGCGGGATTTATGCCACAGGTAATCTTCCAAAATTCAAGGAATGGATTTGTAACTTAGACAAGGTAGATGTATTTTCCTTAATGGATTTTACCTTTTCCAGTCGTGGCTTTATCAAAGGGGAAAAGGTATTTGGTGAGCTAAAAAAGCTTATTGAGGATTGTCAGATCGAAAATTTGAAGGTTCCGTTTTATTGCACAGCAGTTGAGATTCCTAATGGTAAGGAAAAAGTCTTCCATTCAGGGAGTTTGTATGAAGCAATTAGGGCATCGGTTTCAATTCCCTCGGTTTTAACTCCTGCCAAAATTGGAAAGCATGAATACATCGATGGAGGTATTCTGAATCCCATCCCATTTGATATTATTCCTAAAAAAGAATTGGGTGAAATCATGGTTGCTGTGGATCTAAATGGTTCCCTAGATGCTTTGGTCAAAGTCAAGAAAGTAAAGGAGAAAGAAGCTCTTCAGTTACCTTCTTGGATGAAGGAGTATAAGCAAAAGGTTAGCAAGTATTTTAAAGACGAAGGAAAAGAGGAGAAACATAAAGGCATGGGCTTCGTTGATTTGCTCAACTATTCCTTCGACCTCTTGCAAGATAAACTTTCAGATTTGGTGATAGCAAAACATGAGGTAGATATCCTGATTGAAATCGCACGTGACCAGGCGGGCACCCTGGAATTTGAAAAGGCACCGGAGCTGATTCAGATTGGTAAAGATAAAATGAAACAAGCAATCGAAGCATTTGAACATGGGAATTGAAGACTTAAATAAACTAATTGGTACTATTGATATCTATCTCTTGGATCAGATCCTCAAAGGGCGCTTTACCAAGGATATGAATATCTTGGATGTAGGGTGTGGGGAGGGTAGAAACACCATTTATTTTCTTCGTGAGGGCTATAAAATCTTTGGAATTGACCCCAATCCTATAGCTATTCAAATGGCTAGAATTTATGCAAAAACCATTCAACCGTCTTACGATCTGTTACGGTTTCAAGAGGGGAATGCTCAGGAGATTCCTTTCCACGAGGCAGCCTTTGATGCTGTCATAAGCTCAGCAGTGCTCCATTTTGCTCAGTCCGAGGAGGAGTTTATACAGATGTTTGCCGAACATGTACGCATACTCAAGCCAGGTGGAGTGTTTTTCCTGCGCATGTGTACAGATGCAGGCGGGATTTTGGCTAATGCCCCTCATTTAGGAGATGGAGTATATGTACTTCCCGATGGTTCTGAGAGATTCATATTGAAAGAAAGCCTTCTAAACTCCCTTTTGGAGAAATTTCCTCTTTCGTATTTGGAGCCGCCAAAATCCGTTTTGGTACATGGGCAGCGTGCGATGGGTGTTTTTGTGTTAGAAAAAGGCTATCGGCTTATTTAACCATATCTCCCATGATTTTGGCGGAAAGTAAGCAAAGTGGAATACCTCCGCCCGGATGCACACTTCCACCTACAAAATAGAGATTGGCGATATCCGAAGAGAAATTAGCATGTCGGAGAAAAGCTGCATAGCGGTTATTGGAACTGTTTCCATACAAGGCACCATTGGCAGAAGAAGTTTTGGATTCAATGGTTCTTGGTTCCAGTATTTGCTCTACTTCAATCAAAGGTTCAATGTCTGTTTGGAGGATACGGTTGATTTTTTGGATGATGGCTTTTTTGGCATCTGTGATCATGTGGTCCCAATCTTGTCCCTGATTATTGGGTACATTGATCATGGTAAACCAGTTCATGCAGCCTTCCGGCGCATCGTCTTTTTTGTACACCGATGTGATATTGATATACACCGTTGGGTCTTCGTAAATGCTTCCTTTATTGAAGATGTGGTCAAATTCCTCTTGATAATTCTCGCTGAAGAGAATATTATGAAGGTCTAACTCTTTAAACTCCCGCTTGATGCCCCAATAGAAGATCAGGGCGGAAGAAGATTTGGGTTGATTGAGTAGCTTTTCTGGTTGTTTTTGTTTGCGAAGGATAGTTTTATAGGCATTGACCATATCCATGTTATTGATGACAATGGTCGCTGGATAGGTTTTGTCCTCAGTTTTAACGCCGTTCACTCGTTTCCCCTCTACCATTACTTCTTCTACTTTGGTATTGAAAATAAAGTGTACACCCAGGTTTTTGGCGAGTTTGTACAGGCTATTGGTGATATCAAACATCCCTTTGTTTGGAAAGTAAGCACCTATATTGAATTCCAAATGTGGGATGATGTTCAGAGTCGCAGGTGTTTCATAAGGGTTGGAGCCATTGTAGGTTGCATAGCGGTTAAATAGCTGTACAGTCTTTTCCTGCTTAAATTGGGCTTGGTTTGCTTTGTGCATGGTGCTAAAGATGCCTAGCTTCCCAAGCTTCAGGTAACATTTGAGTGCCTGCGCATTGAGCCAAGTCTGCCAACGGTGAAGTGAGCGATGCATGAAAAGCGGGGCTAAGTGCTCGTAAATAAAGGACGACTTCTGCAAGGCCTGTCGGATATTTGCTTTTGGTTCTCCCAGCTGTGTTTCTACTTCTTCTGCAAACTTCTCCAAATCAGCATACGCATGTACCCGCTTCCCATCTTCCCAAAAGTAATGACAGGCGACAGGTAGTTTGGTGTATTGAAAATAATCCGAGGGATTCTTTCCTGCTAACCGGAATAATTCCTCTACTTGCTCAGGCAAAGTAAAGAGTGAAGGTCCTGCGTCAAAGCGATAGCCATGTAATTGAAATTCCGATAGCTTACCTCCTGGATAGCTGTTGGACTCCAACACTGTTACTTCAAAACCTTTACATGCCATGCGGATAGCGGAAGCAATACCTGCAATACCTGCTCCGATTACAATTACCTTTTTCACCTTTTGTTAATTTCTTTGATCAATACTAATCCCATACCGAAATGTTCAAGCTATCCTCATAAAGCTTACCTTGGATTTGCTCAAAATTAAAAAACCCTTTTCAACAAACGCTGAAAAGGGTTCCATTTATAAAGCTGATTTTCATCAGCACTTTTCGAATACTCTGCGGAAACTGCATGCCTCGCTCAGGCGCTTATGTAAATCTCCAATTGCGACGCGTTCTTGTTCAGTGGTATCTCGGTGACGGATAGTAACTGTATTATCTTCCAAGGTTTGATGGTCTACCGCAATACAGAAAGGAGTTCCTATCAAGTCCTGACGGGTATAACGTTTTCCGATGGAAGCGGCATCTTCATAGACAATATTGAAGTCGTATTTCAACAAGTTGACGATTTCCTGACCTTTTTCTGGCAGCCCATCTTTTTTGGTCAACGGAAGAATCGCCGCTTTTACCGGAGCGATAGCAGGGTGAAACTTCAAGTACGTACGCTCTTTTCCATCCACATGCTCATTGACATAGGCATTGCAAAGGGTCATCAAGAAAAGACGATCGGCTCCAATGGAGGTTTCTATGACATAAGGAATGTAATTTTGATTGATTTCAGGATCGAAATACTGCTGTTTCTTTTTAGAGTATTCCTGATGGCTCTTCAAATCAAAATCAGTTCGGGAGTGAATTCCTTCTACCTCTTTAAAACCAAAAGGAAATTCAAACTCGATATCCATGGCAGCATTGGCATAGTGCGCCAGCTTTTCATGGTCATGTCTTCTTAATTTTTCTTCCGGGATACCAAGTGCTTTGTGCCATTGCATACGCGTACCTGCCCATTCTTTGTACCAATCAAGTTCGGAGCCAGGTCGCACGAAGAACTGCATTTCCATTTGCTCAAATTCACGCATACGGAAGATAAACTGTCTTGCGACAATTTCATTTCTAAAGGCTTTTCCAATTTGGGCAATACCAAAGGGAACTTTCATGCGGGCCGTTTTCTGTACATTCAGGAAGTTGACAAAAATACCTTGTGCAGTCTCTGGTCTCAAATAGATGGTAGAAGCATCTTCAGCCACAGAGCCTACTTGCGTCGAAAACATCAAGTTAAACTGACGTACTTCTGTCCAATTTGATGTTCCTGAAAGTGGACATGTAATTCCTTCATTGATGATCAATTCTCTGACACCAGCTAAGTCTTCAGCCTCTAGCAGTCGAGCCATCGCATTCAGTAGATTCTGTGCACGCTCTTTATCTCCGGCCTTTTCGTAGGTGGCAGCTTTTTCTTCAATCAGGACATCCGCTCTGTAGCGTTTCTTGGAATCCTTGTTGTCAATCATCGGATCGTTGAAACTATCTACGTGACCGGAAGCCTTCCAGGTAGTTGGATGCATAAAAATTG
Source organism: Mongoliitalea lutea (assembly GCF_014652135.1). Taxonomy (GTDB): domain Bacteria; phylum Bacteroidota; class Bacteroidia; order Cytophagales; family Cyclobacteriaceae; genus Mongoliitalea; species Mongoliitalea lutea. The sequence goes on along the minus strand of NZ_BMYF01000004.1, from coordinate 46,823 downwards.
CAGCATCAATCCCAACGATGTTATCATTCAATCGGGTCATGGTTTCCCACCACAGACGCTTCAAATTGTTTTTTAACTCTACTCCATAAGGTCCAAAGTCATAGACTGCTTGAAGTCCATCGTAAATCTCGGAGGATGGATACACAAAACCGTATTCTTTGGCATGTGCAATGATATCTTTCAATTGTGCGTTTTCCGCAGTTTGTTCGTTCTTTGCCATAGGGCGCAAAAATAAGTAAAATGACTGAATAGCAAGGTAAAGGTCTAGTCTATTCCTGAATAATTGACATAAAAAAATCCTTTCATGTGAAAAATATGAAAGGATTTTTGCAAAAGATTGTTTTGTTGATAATTAACGGAAGGTGTACTTCAGACCGAGACCGGCTCTAAAGTAATTTCTTCGCTCATTAGGGAAGATTGGACTAGCCTCCATAGAGACACCCACATTTTTAGAGTTAAATGGCTTAACTAATAAGCCGAATGGAATACCCAAATAAAATCCATTGCTATCTCCTTCTGATCCCAGATGAAACCCAGAATAGAAATTCACCTCATCTCTTTTGATAAAGTTGTAACCGAAAGTTCCTTCAATGCCTACACTGCGTCCCGTTGATAATCTAGCTTCTCCAAAAATCTGATTATCAGGATCTGTGCCTATACCTACAAAGGTGTCAGAACTTAATCGCTGAATTCCGGCAGCAATTTGAGCTTGGGAATTGATTACTAGCCCTCCAAATAATAGGAAGATCAAAACAAATAGTTTTCTCATAAAATAAGTAGTTGGTTCTTTAGTGTGCCGGACAAATAATGGGCCAAAACTAGGCAAGTGTGATTTTTTTGCCTGTTTGATGACTCTCAAAAGCTGCCTCAATAATTCTCAAGACTAAGATAGCTTCCTCCATTTTCACCAAAAGAGAGGATTTCCCTTGGATTGCCTCAGCGATATTTTGATAGTACAAGCGATAGTCTCCACGCTCTGTAGGGTAGGACATGCTCGCATGAGCCAAATGTAATTGACCCCAAGATTGGGCAGGCTCCATTCCCCAGTTTGGTCCTTTGGGAGTTCGTTCTTCTTTCAATGCTTTTTCTTGTACATCCAAGCCGTACTTGATGTAGCTTCCTTTTTCTCCTAAGATTAAAAACTTCATCATCGGAACATTGCTCATACAGGAAGCTGTCAACCGGCAATGGATACCTGGATAGTGTAGGGTGATATCAAAGAAATCATCCGCTACCGCGTTATTCCTTTGCTTGAGAATAGTTGCTTGTACCGAGGTAGGCTTACCAAATAGCAAGACTGCTTGGTCAATTAAGTGGGTACCTAGATCATACGTAATTCCATTACCGGGAACATCTTTTTCCCTCCAATTATCGACTAAATCAGGTCTGAATCGGTCGAAATGAGATTCGAAATGGACGATTCTTCCCAAGGTTCCTTCCTGAAGCAATTTCTGCACAGTTCGTATGTCCCCGTCCAATCGTCGGTTTTGGAATACCGAGAGTATAAGTCCTTTTTCTTGAGCTAAGGCATGCAGCGCTTCCGCTTCATGGGAATGAACAGTAACTGGTTTGTCCACAACCACATGTTTTCCCGCTTCCAATGCGAGTTTGGCTTGGGTATAATGAAATTCATTAGGTGTGACGATGACAATCAAATCAGCGGCATCTGCTTCCAAGAGGTCCTCCAAACTTCGATAAACCGTCACATCGGGATACTTTTCCTGGGAGCGATTGCTTTTTCGCTCGACAACAGCTGTCAATTCCATCCCAGGACAAACACTGATTAAGGGAGCATGAAATTTTTCACCTACCGATCCATAGCCGACTAAGCCAACTCTGATTTTAGACATGTCAATTGTAATTAAAAAGAATTAATGATGGTGACCTCCTGGGCCATGAACATGGCCATGGTCAATCTCTTCTGGGTCAGCATCACGAATGGCTACAATTTCCCCTTTAAAATGCAAGTCAAATCCAGCCAAAGGAGAGTTGAAATCCATATGAACTCCTTTGTAATCTATTTTGATGATTTCTCCACGGAGTTGGTTGCCTTTATCATCTTGCATGGGAATCACTTTTCCTACTTTCAATAAATCTTTTTGTTTCTGCCCATTTTCTTTGAAGTTGGATTTTGGGATGATTACCTTTTTATTTTCATCATAGTCTCCGTAAGCATTTTCAAAGTCAATAAAAACATCGAAGGTGTCTCCAACTTCTTTACCCTCAAGTGCATGTTCTAGGGCAGGTAATAGATTGCCTGCTCCAAATAAAAAGTAAAACGGCTGCTCTTTATCCACCTTTTCGAAAAACTCCATGCCGCTCTCTCCATCGTCTACATGTAGCTCGTAACTTACGGCTACAACTTTATTTTTTTCTATTTTCATGATGATATATTGAAAGTACAAGATTACTAAAATCCCGGTAGATAAGGAAATGGGGTGTTCGTTAATGCTTTGATAATTAGAAATACGCTCTTGGTTGAAATAATGTAGAAATAAAGTTGAAATAATTGGGAGAGTGGGATATTGATTGATATTGATGGATATTTTTTGATATTGGATATTCGATAATTGAAATAAGGTGGAAATAAAGTTGAAATAAGGCAGAAATAATTGGGAGAGAGATATTGGTGCAGGCGCGGAAAAGTCCTGGTAGGTTTTTAAAACCTGCCAGGACTACACCTTTGATAAATAGCTACTTAATGTTATTTCTTCCTTCAGAATAACTAACAGATTTGCGGATGTAGCCCAACTCATGCAAAATATGCCCCGTCAATATGGCTAGATTTAAACCTAACCTTATTTTACCATCCCTGAACAAAAACATGCAATTTAATTCCATCAGTCCAGCTTTAGGGGCGATAGCCCTGCGATCTAGAGGCTACTGCAAAGAATTTTGGATGCTTGGAAGATGTTATATTATATCGTTTATAATTGGCATTAACGGACAAGATATCAGCGCTACGCGCCTTTTAAACCACTATTGAAAATCCGTGCTACGAAGATATCAGGGCTACGCCCCTTTTTTACCTATTTTTTTCAACTATTGTGATAATAATCAATCATACCACTCAAATAAATATTTGGGGTCATACTCTACCTCAAATTTTTTTAACATTAAAAGGTATTCCTCTCTAAAACTCTGTTTTTTATGGTGGATAGGTTGATTTAAGACATATTTTACAACATTGTCAATTTGTGATTTAGAATAAGAAAAAGCTCCATATCCATCCTGCCAAGCAAATTTGCCAACTACGATTCTTTTTCCATTGATCCAGTTGGAGGAGCCAGATTTAACTTGTTCCATTAATTTGGATGGAGAAATAGAAGGATGCATTCCAACAAAAATGTGGACATGATCAGGATTGCAGTAAATGGAATATGTTTTACATTTATTCTTTGTTACTAATCCACACATGATTTTTTCAACTTCTTCCCTATAAGGTTCTTTAATGAATTTTGTTCTTCCTTTTACAGCAAAAACATATTGTGTGAAAAGTTGGGTATATGTATTTGGCACAATGATTTGGATTTAGAATGCTCTAATTTAAAATTTGAGGGTGAAAAAACTCAAAATGGATACCAACTTAAGTACTTAATTTAGAGGCGTACATTTTTTACTTGTAACAACTACTATTTGTATAATACCCTTTAGGGGCGCTAGCCCTGCGATCTTCGTAGAAAAAAAGGGATAGCACGAGATCAGAGGGGCGTCAGCCCTGAGGTCTAGAGGCTACTGCTCAGAATTTTGGACATTTGGAAAATGGTGTATTGCATCGGTTATTTTTGGATTGGCCACTAATGGATAAGATATCAGCGCTACGCGCCTCTTAAACAACCATTGAAAATCTGTGCTACGAAGATATCAGGGCTATGCCTCTTGCGTGAAACTTTCAGGGAATAATTTTTTTGTGTCTCTTCGCCCCTGTCTTTCGCCAGGCAGGTCTTTGTGAACCCAACCTTTTTCCAATTGAAATTACATCCTTTTTTTCAACCCTGTCAAAAACACACTATATTCATCCATGGAATTTGGACAACCGACAGCGGCTCAAAAAACCAAATTTATGCTCTATCAGGTAGGGAAGGGTTTCTTCTTTCTTGGGCTTTTGGTAGGGCTGTTTTTTATTATTCGACACTTGATCGGGGCAGAGGCACGGGAGGAGTGGTTTGGGGCTATCTATAACAATCCTACTTTGGTAATGACTGTATTTGTAGCTTCAGAACACCTTTTTGGCATAGTTCCTCCCGAAGTCTTTATGCTATGGGCTCTGGAAACAAAAAGTTTAGGGCCATATTACTTAGCCATTCTCATTCTCTCAATTATTTCTTATGCTGCTGGTTGGATCAATTTTAACCTGGGAAGAATGATCTCCAAGCGCTACGATTTGCGAAATGCCAACAATCGATTTATTAGGAAGAACCTTGCCTTGATCAAAGAATATGGAGCGTACTTGGTCATAGTAGCCTCCATTAGCCCCTTGCCCTTTTCTGCTATTGCCTTGTTGGCAGGTTCTAGCGGTATTTCTCAGAAAAAGTACTTGCTGAACAGTCTCTTCAGGATCTTGCGTTTTTTTGTTTACGCATATATTCTTTACAAAATCCAACAGTAATTTCACCAACAAATTACCAATTCAAGTGTTGAATGGGTAACTTTGCCTGTTATGAATGCTACCATTGCTACTCCTGTAGATCAGATCGATCAGTTAGATCCCAAAGAATATATCATCATCAAAAATGCCCGCGTCAATAACTTGAAGGGGGTGAGTTTGGCGATTCCCCGAAATAAATTGGTGGTGGTAACTGGCCTATCCGGTTCAGGAAAATCATCTCTCGCTTTTGATACCTTATTTGCTGAAGGACAGCGGATGTATGTAGAGTCCTTGAGTTCCTATGCCCGTCAATTTTTAGGTAGGATGGAAAAGCCGGATGTAGAATACATCAAAGGTGTTTCTCCTGCAATTGCTATTCAGCAGAAGGTAACTACCAAAAACCCTCGCTCTACTGTCGGTACGACCACAGAAATATATGATTACCTCAAATTGCTTTTTAGCAGAATCGGCAAAACCTATTCCCCAATAAGCGGGGAAGAAGTGAAGCATCATACCGTGACGGATGTGGTGGATTTTATTTTGAGTTTTGAGGAAGGGCAAAAGGTCATGATTTCCTGCCCTTTGCAGGTCCTGGCCGGACGTACCTTGGAGCAAGAATTGGAATTGCTCTTACAAAAGGGATATACCCGCATATTGATTGAAGGTGAAGCCTATTTTGTAGAGGATTTACTTGGAAACAAGGATGTGCCCAAAGGTTCAATCGATATCTTAATTGATAGAGCCTCTGTGAGAAAGGATGATGAGGATAATCAATTCCGTATTGCGGATTCTGTACAAACAGCCTTTTTCGAAGGGCATGGGGAATGCACGATCACTGTTCCTGGAGAAGTAACCCGCACCTTTTCGGATAAATTTGAATTGGATGGGATTAGCTTTGAACTGCCTTCCGTCAACTTTTTCTCCTTCAATAATCCTTATGGAGCTTGTAAAACCTGTGAAGGATTCGGTTCTGTTTTGGGAATTGACCCTGATTTGGTAATTCCTGACAAGAGTATGTCTGTCTTTGAAGGAGCTATTGCGCCTTGGAGAGGAGAAAGTACAGGGAAATGGTTGGAACCATTAGTGAAAAAAGGTATTTACTTTGATTTCCCTATTCATCGAGCTTATGAAGATTTAAGCCCTGAAGAACAAGAATTGCTTTGGACTGGAAATTCTTACTTCAAAGGATTAAACGCATTCTTTGAAGACTTAGAGTCCAAGACCCATAAAATTCAATACAGGGTAATGCTTTCCCGATTCCGTGGACGTACTACTTGCCCTGATTGTAGAGGGACACGTTTGCGAAAAGATGCTTCTTATGTGAAAATTGGAGGGAAATCCATTACTGACTTGGTCTTGCTTCCAATAGAGAAAGGGTTAGCGTTTTTCCAAAATCTTTCTCTTACTGAACAGGAGCAAAAAGTTGCTAAACGATTGCTCAAGGAGATTTTAAATCGTCTTGAATATATAGATAAAGTTGGCTTGGGGTACTTAACCCTCAATCGACTGACCTCAACATTATCAGGAGGTGAGTATCAGCGGATCAAGCTAGCCACTTCTTTGGGTTCCGCACTTGTAGGCTCCATGTATATCTTAGATGAACCCAGTATTGGTTTGCATCCGAGAGATACCGATCGCTTGATTGAAGTGCTCAAATCCTTGAGAGACTTAGGCAATACCGTTATTGTAGTAGAGCATGAGGAAAAAATCATGCGGGCTGCGGATCAAATCATTGATATTGGCCCAGATGCTGGTGTCTTGGGTGGTGAGCTTGTTTTCCAAGGTAACTTGCAACAGTTACTCTCCAGCGCTCAAACGCATACCGCTAGATATTTGAAAGGGGAAGAAAAGATTTTAGACCGATTACAGCCCCGAACTTGGAAGGATTTTATCTTGGTCAAAGGTGCCCGAGAAAATAACCTGAAGAATTTGCAGGTGAAATTTCCATTGAATACACTTACAGTGGTGACAGGGGTATCTGGTTCAGGAAAATCTACCCTTATTAAAAAAGTGTTGTATCCAGCCCTTGGAAAGACATTGGGTACTGTTTTAGATGAAACAGGCAAGTTTGATAAACTGGAAGGCGACTACAAGAAAATCACTCAAATTGAGTTTGTCGATCAAAATCCTATTGGAAAATCCAGTCGATCTAATCCTGTGACCTATGTGAAAGCATATGATGCGGTCAGGACTTTGTATGCAGAACAGCCTTTAGCAAAGCAGCGGGGCTATAAGCCTGCATTCTTTTCCTTCAACGTGGATGGTGGAAGATGCGAGGCATGTCAGGGAGAAGGCACGGTGACTGTAGAGATGCAGTTTATGGCAGATATTCATCTGACTTGCGAAAGCTGTAAAGGGAAGCGTTTCAAAAACGAAATTCTCGATATTAAATACCAAGACAAGGATATCTCTGATGTATTAGCGATGACCATAGATGAGGCGATGGAATTTTTCAAAGGAAAGAGCCAAATTATCAATCGCCTGCAACCCTTACAGGAAGTAGGATTGGGTTATGTAGGGATGGGTCAGTCTTCCAACACCTTATCAGGAGGGGAGGCCCAGAGAGTGAAGTTGGCATCATTCCTAGGAAAAGGAGGCACGAAAGCTGGTGATCATATCCTTTTTGTTTTTGATGAACCTACCACGGGACTTCATTTCCACGATATCCGAAAGTTACTGCATTCCATTCAGGCATTGATTGACCAAGGCCATTCTGTGATCATCATTGAGCATAATACAGAAGTGATTCGGGCAGCTGATTGGGTTATTGATTTAGGTCCTGAAGGAGGAGAGCGTGGAGGAAATCTTTGTTTTGAGGGAACTCCTGAGGCAATGTTAATAGTCCAGGATAATCATACAGCACATTATCTCAGAGAAACCATCAATTTTGATCGCTGATGGACTTTAACCTTCAATATGCTTTTGAATTGTTGGGAACCTATGTGTTTGCAATTTCAGGTGCTCTAGCGGTTCGGGATAAAGAACATGATGTCTTTGGAGCAGGCTTTACCGGTTTTATTACGGCGATTGGAGGGGGGAGTTTGCGGGATATTTTGTTGGGCTCCTATCCATTGGTATGGGTAGGAGATATTTGGGTATTGTATGCTATTTTAGCTGGAGTTTTGACGGCATTTGTCTTTCCAAGTATCATGTTGAAATTGCGGAAAACCATGTTTCTATTTGATACCCTGGGGATAGCTTTATTTACGGTATTGGGTGTGGAAAAGGCACTTTCATTGGGAGTTCGTCCCGAGATTGCGGCTATTATGGGGATGTTTTCTGCGGTGATGGGGGGAGTTATCCGAGATACTTTAGTCAATGAAATTCCTATCTTATTCCGCAAGGAGGTATACGCTTCTGCTTGTTTGGCTGGGGCGATTTTATATTTAGTCCTCAATTATTTTGGCATTGAGCGGGATTGGAATTTGATTATTTCAGGGTCGTTGATTTTTACGATTAGGATATTGGCAGTGAAGTATAAGTTGAGTTTGCCTCGATTGGATTAGGAGCTCGCGGAAGGCGCAGAATCCATGGAAAGGAAGGGGAATTAAACCTTTGAGGTCTTGGAGACCTCGAAGGTTTACCACAGATGCAGAAATGTTCCCCAATTTTTCTCGCAGTATTTGCGCTGGAGACTTAAAAAAGTTTAATAATCTAACATCTTGGGAAGTAGCCTAATGACTTGAATAGTCTACAAAAAAAGACAAAAGATTTTTTTGTGCGATGATATCGAATCTATATTTTTTTAATACCTTAGTTAGAATGAAGGGTATAAGGATACAGCTTTTGATTGTTTTTGTGATGCTTTTGGCTTCTTGTAAAAAGGCTGAGGTATCAGGGTTATTGACTATTGACGTTACTAAAAATACTGAAAAAGAGCTTGCATTGAGTGATATTTCAGCATCAGTCATTAAAATATCGCTTGAAAATCATGAAGATGCGTTGATCACAACTATTAAGGAAGTGGTAACGATTGATTCCTATTTTGTTGTCATTACATATGATTCCAGAATATTAATTTTCGACCAAGATGGGCTTTTTGTAAATGCTGTAGGGAAAAAAGGGGAAGGTCCTGGTGAACATAGATTTATTTCGGCTTTTGCCAAGGATGAGGATTCAAGAAAATTTTATGTGGTATCTTCTAAAAAAGTATTGGTGTACAGTTTCGATTTTCAACTGATAGATGAATTTACTTTGGATTACTATATCAGCAATTTATCTATTCAAAATAACAACATTTATGTTGTTTCGAATGCCTATGAAATACCAGTGGAGGAGGGGTATGCGACTGAGACATCCCTCTACGTTTTGGACAAAACTTTTGCTAGTTTGGATACAATTCCACTAAGGAGGGTGGTGAGAAAAGACAGGCAAGCAAGTATTTTGGGCTATAACAAATTTATTAGTACAGATGGATTAAATACGTTTATCTATGCTCCAGTAGCTACAAATGAGGGTTTTTTACGGGATACAATTTTTCAAATTGCAGCTAATACGGTAGTTCCTTACGCTAAATTACGTTTTGCTGAGCCACATGTAGATGAGAAGGGTATCAAAACATATTGGATTGCCAATATTTTTTCAACAGCCAACTATTTGGGTGCTCACTATTATAAGGAGGCTAACAATATTCATTTTTTCTTGTATGACAGAAATACCTCAAAGCGATTTAATTTCAAAGGTGGACCGTTGGATGATGAAGGGGATGTAGTTGTCCTTAATTTGTTGGATGCAAGTACTGATACATTTTATTATGTGAAGACAGATACATATGCTGATGTAGCAAATGAAGAACAAAACCCAATTATCGGAATCGTGAAATTGAAGTAATCAATTGACTATTGGGATGTTTTTGGTTCGTGGAAGGCGCGGAATCCACGGAAAGGATGGAAATTTAATCGTTGAGGTCTTGTAGACCTCGAAGATTTTTTCAAGGACCGCCTGAGGATATATCAATTTTTAAGTGGACGCTTATAAATTCAGTTTGATTCTTCGAAATGCTAATTCGTCATCCACATTCAAATAGGACCAAATCATTCCGTCTTTTACAAATGCACTGTGAGGGGTGAAGTCGAGTTTTTCCAAAAAGGACTCTCCTATGAGTTCGAGGTTTTCGTTTAATACAGTCAGGTAAACACGGTTTTTGAATTTGGGAGAATCCTCAACATCTGGAGAGTAAGAGGGGTTTTTATGGGAGGTGTATGAAAAGCGATAGAATACCTTTTTTTCCTCGTCCCAGATGGGTGCCAGAAAATTGATCTCTTCATAAATCGTTTCTCGTAGTTCTTCCATGGCTTTTTCAGTTTCTACTTCATCGGGATACCCTCCTTTTTTTCGGGCTTTGGTGAGGGTAGGAGTGTAGCTTACGTGCCTTATACTATCAGAATCCATATCCAATACATACAAGTCAGCATAAGGAGAATTACTAAAAATTGCTCGGGAACCTACTTTTCTGAGGTTTTTCTCTGAACCTGTAATGGATACCATCCTATCTCCTCGGAGGATAATTTTGTAATCTGGCAGTTCTTCGATGCCTGGAAATGTGAATTTCTTAATGGTTTTCTTATCAAAATCAGTTTTCACCAAGTCGAATGTGCCGGCCATCCAATTATTCATAAGACCGACTAATTGAGAAGCATTTTCCAAGATAATTGGCTTGGAATCATAATCTCTTCCTGCGTCCAAGCTATCACCGGTAAATTCCTCAGGTTTGATGCGCAAATCTTGTAGCTTCTTTCCATCTTTGGAAAATAATCCACGACTACCAAAACCACCAATCACGAAATTATTATCGACTAGCGCCAACACATTGATAAAAGTATTGCCAACGCCGTCAGGTCCTTCTTTTTCAAATGGGTACTGATTACGTAATTTCAGGGCATTTAAATCTATTTCATTGACTTTATTTTGGTCAGGATCCCATAGATATAAAAATTGCTTATCTGGGGTCATATCTGATACAAAAAGTCCGTATTTTAAATTCAAGATCTCCTCTCCCGGGTCAACCATGACCGTATCGACGGTAAAGCTTATGGAAGAATAATCAGTCTTTTGTTCTGATTCTTTGCCGCCGCAAGAAAAAAGAATCAAACTAGCTAATAAACAAATGGATAGTAGTCTCATAGGTCCAAATTTAGTTCGTAAACTAGAGATTTATCCATTATTTTCCAAAATAGATTTTGTTAAAGAATCTAATACTGCTAAGGTTCTCGTAATGGGCGTAAAGTTTGCGCCAGGAGCGCGAAGGGTGGTTGTAATTGTTGAGAGGATTGTATTTTTCATTTGCTTCTGTAGCCTTTAGATTTCAGGGCTGACGCCCCTTTGATGGACTGATGAAATCCAAGTACTTTAAACTCTAATCTTATCGGTGGGCTTTTATGTAGAAATAAAAATAAGTAGCTAGCAATGAGGGGTATAGACCTAGCAGGTTTTTAAAACCTGCCAGGTCTGTTCAGCACCTGCAACAATATCTCTCTCCCAATTATTTCCACCATGTTTCAATTATCGAATAACTAATATCAAAAAATATCAATTTATATCTACTAATATCTACCAATATCCACCAACATCCCCCCTAAACCTTCCACGCCCTCGTCATCTCCTTTTTTCCCGGAGGTCCTGGAAGCGTTTCTACTTGAAGTCCAAGTTCTTTAAGATCGCGTTTGAGTTGTCCCTTGGCGCAGTAGGTCACCAAAACACCTCCTGGATTAAGGGTGTCTACAGCTTTGGCGAGCATTTCTTTTGTCCAAAGTTCGGGTTGCTTGTTGGGAGCAAAAGCATCGTAAAAGATCACATCGCTTGGATAAAGAGTGGCATCTTCCAAGGTTACCTCATCTTTTTTCATATTGAAATACTCGGTCACAATGTCACCTTTATTCCAAGGAGCTTCATGCAACACCTGAAAGAATGGTGCATAATGGTAAATGCTATCATCCACTTCTGTATAATTCAGCTGCTTGTACACTTCTTCCTGTAAAGGGAAAGGTTCGATGGTATGGTAGAGGACAGGTACTTTGTATTGCTCCGCCCATACCAAACTTAGCCAAGCATTCAGACCTGTGCCAAAACCAACTTCGAAAATTCGAATAGGGAATTTGTTGGGGTTGCGCATGTACCAAGCTTCTAAGCCATAGAGCATAAAAACATGCACAGATTCCCTGTAGGCTCCGTGAAAGGAGTGGTAGGTTTCGTTGATTTCCGGTACATATAAGGAATGTGAACCGTCTTCTGTGGTGATGATTTTTACCTCTCTACTCATATTATTTTTTGTAAATAAGGGCTACACAATAGGCTGAAACACCTTCTTCTCTTCCTACAAAACCCAATTGCTCGGTAGTAGTGGCCTTGATAGAAATGGCTCCTTCTTCCACGCCCATTACCTCTGCCAAGCAAGTTTTCATGGTTGGGATGTGAGGGTTGACTTTGGGGATTTGTAAGCAGACCGTGGTGTCTATATTGCCGACTTCATACCCTGCATCGCGTAAAAGCTTCATCACCTCACGCAATAAAATTTTGCTATCGATTCCTTTATACTTAGGGTCTTTATCGGAAAAATGATAACCAATATCCCGCATGTTAGCTGCGCCCAAAAGTGCATCACAGATAACATGAATCAGTACATCTGCATCGGAATGGCCTACGGCCCCTTTTTCATGTGCTAACTTAATACCACCCAACCAAAAGTCATAACCTTCTCTCAATTGATGTACATCATAGCCAAATCCTATTCTAAAATTCATATGATATCTTCTGCTTTATGAAATTGCTTTGTAGTAAATCGTGGAGGCATTGTCCTCCCTTAATAATTTGTGTCCCCAGTCCAGGATGTCTTTGGGAGGGATGGCCGTTTTCTTTTCGTATTCTGTTTGGTACAAATTGACATCTCCCAAGTGTGCAAAGTAAGCTAAACTCATGGCTCTATTCAATAGCTGAACAGATTCATAGGTTTTCATGGCTTTGGCTTGGTGTTTCACTTTTTGGAGGATAGTTTCTTCGATGGGCTGTTGCAAAAATTGCTTAACAACTTCATCCAAGGCTTTTTCTCCTCTTTCGGCTGTTTTTCCTTTTTCCAGTTTTCCCGAAAAAACCAATAATCCAGGGTCTACCGTTCCCAAAATATAAGCTCCGATAGAAGCAAACAAATCTGAATTTTTGACCAAAGTTTGCTCCAGTAAGGAAGATCTTCCAAAACCAATGATGTCTGTAATCAAATCTGCCTCCAAGTATCCATCCTGAAGTTTGGCAGGCATGTGATACACTTTATATAAAGCATCTGTGGGTACATCTGCTTCGATGGTTTTTGTTTTTTTACTTATTTGTGGAGCTTCGCTAGGAATGTCTAGACGTCGAATACTTCCTTTAGGTATTCCTCCAAACCATTTTTCAGACAATCTTTTCACTTGCTCTACTGTTACATCACCGGCGACCACCAATACAGCATTGTCTGGGCGATAATGTGTCCAGTAAAATTCCTCTACATCTTCCTTTTGGTAATTGATAATATCTTCAATATTTCTACCGATGGTAGGCCATTGATAGGGGTGGGTTTCATAGGCAAGTGCACGCATGTGATGAAACGCATCACCATAAGGCTGATTGAGGTAGCGTTGCTTGAACTCTTCGATTACTACTTTTCGCTGGGTTTCGATGGTTTTCTCCCGTGGATTCAAATACATCATCCGATCTGACTCTAGCCAAAAAGCTGTTTCCAGATTGACAGCAGGCAGGTTCATGTAATAGTTGGTAATATCCGTATTTGTGAATGCATTGCAGCTGCCTCCGACATTTTCCAATGCAGTATCAAAGCTTGGGACATGTTGTGAACCACCAAACATCAGGTGCTCAAAGTAATGCGCCAAACCTGTTTTCCCAGAAACTTCATTTCTCGAACCTACTTTATAGAGCATGTTGAAAACCGCAATCTTTGTACTCGGGTCCTGGTGTACAAAAACCTGTAATCCATTGTCCAAGAAAAACTGTTCGTATGCAATCATTGATAAATTGAGTCATTAGATGTGTCCCATTAAGCGGGTTAATGGAGTAATAGAAAAGCAGGCTACTAAAAGGTAAACTTTTACAGGCCTGCCAAAGCTAAGAAATAAATAGAATTTTTAGGGGATTTGTTTAAGAAATGGGCTCTCCCTGATAGCCTGCCTTCTTCAGTGCTTCCATTACTTCGGTTTTAGAAGTCTCTCCTGTTACGGTAAGGATTCTATCAGGATTTTTAAGGTCCACAGACCATTCGATGTTGGATAGTTTATCCATTTCAGGTGTGATGGCTGCTACACAAGCGCCACATTTCACATTTGTCTTTAATTGTATCATAGTTTTTATTTTAAGGTCCACTAATTTCACGAATGTTTCTGGGTCCACAGATTTCGCGGATTAGCACAGATATTGACTCCCTAAGATTTGAATATTCATAGAATAGATTTTACACATTTGCAATCACCTTTCCTGAGAAAATTTGACACTTTATACATTACGTTTCTTTTGGATTCAATCCTTTTTTACGCTTTTGGAGGGTTAAAACCTAAGCCAATTGATGGGTTTAATTCGTTCTTTTACAGATTCCCTTCTTAAGTACAAGCATTTCTGTAGATATTTTTCTGCGTTTTCTGTGTATTCGGCGCGAATGAGTCTTGATTCTTGGCTCTTGGTTCTTGATTCTAGTATCTCGCCTCTCTCTTCATCCTTCATCCTTTTCTTCCTACCCTCCAAGCCGGCCCCTCGCTAAAAAGCTATCAATTTAGCTTTTCTTCACGCTCTGTCCTCCTTCCTCCTTTACACCACCCCTCTAATTCTCAAGCTATTACTCACGACCGAAACTGAGCTTAATGCCATTGCGGCTCCAGCCAACATCGGGTTGAGGAGGAAGCCGAAGAATGGATATAACAATCCTGCGGCGATTGGAATTCCAATGATGTTGTAGATAAATGCCCAGAAGAGGTTTTGACGGATGATGCGAACCGTTTTCTTGGTTAGTTTTAGGGCTGTTGAGATGCTGCTAAGGTCTCCGTGAATCAAGGTGATGGAAGCGACTTCCTTGGCTAAGTCGGAGCCTTTGCCCATGGCAATCGAAACATCTGCCAAACTCAAGGCTTCCGAATCATTGATGCCATCACCGACCATGGCTACTTTTTTGCCCTTGTTTTTCAATTCTTGGATGTAGGCGCCTTTTTCATGAGGAAGTACTCCCGATTGGATGTGTTGGATACCTACTTCTTTGCCTACTGCTTGAGCGGTATTAGCTTGGTCCCCGGTGAGCATGTGGATTTCCAAACCAGCTGCTTGCATGGATGCAATAGCAGTTTTGCTGGTAGATTTGATGGTGTCCTGAATGGCAAAACAAGCAATTAACTGATCATCTTTACTTGCATAAATCAAACTGGCAGTAGGGTACTTTTGCTCTAACTCTTGAATAGCGCTAACAGGACCAAGTGATTCGCCA
Organism: Mongoliitalea lutea; assembly: GCF_014652135.1. Lineage (GTDB taxonomy): Bacteria > Bacteroidota > Bacteroidia > Cytophagales > Cyclobacteriaceae > Mongoliitalea > Mongoliitalea lutea. Next base: position 31,785 of record NZ_BMYF01000004.1, on the reverse strand, counting down.
GAACCCCATGCTTTATTACCAATTTTATATGTATGATTGGTTGTTTTCCCGATTAATCCTTTTCCAGTAATACTATCAAAAGCATTCATGGAAGTAGTGCCCATCTCTTGTAGGTGCTCCACTAAAGCCATGGCGAGCGGGTGTTCGCTGTAAGTTTCCAAGGTATAAATTGCCTGCTTATCCTGCTCGCTAGCATGTGTTGCCCACCAGCTTTCTGCCACAACGGGTTTTCCTTCAGTTATTGTACCGGTTTTGTCCAATACTAAAGTGTCGATTTTAGTGCCTTTTTCTAAGGTTTCGGCATCTTTGATTAGGATTCCCAATTGGGCTGCTTTGCCCATAGCTGCAGTGATAGCTGTAGGAGTAGCTAGACCTAGGGCACAAGGACAGGCAATGACCAATACGGTGATAAAAGCCAACATCCCTCTCAACCAGGAATCTTCCACTCCCGAAAATCCCCATATCAATAAGCTTAACACAGCGATCCCCATCACTACCGGGACAAAAATGCCGGCAACTTTATCCACCAATTTTTGGACAGGTGCTTTGGAGGCTTGGGCATTTTTGACACTTTGGATGATTTTGGCCAATAAGGTGGATTTTCCTACTGCTGTAGATTCAAATACAAAACTTCCTTGTTGATTGATGGTCCCTGCAAAAACCTGATCGCCAGTTTGTCGAAGAATTGGGACAGGTTCGCCCGTAAGCATACTTTGATCAATGTAGGAACTTCCTTCACTTACTACTCCGTCCACGGGGATGGTTTGTCCTGGCTTGATGCGGATAAGATCCCCTTTTTTGACATCCTCTATGGATAATTCTACATCTTTTCCATCTCTTATCAAGGTAACCAACTTGGGTTGCAAATCCATCAATTGCTGGATAGCTTTTCCTGTACCTGCTTTGGCAGAAGCCTCCATTGTTTTTCCCAAGAGGATAAAAAAGATGATGACTGCTGCTGCTTCAAAATATACATGGGCTTCCAAGCCTCTATCAGTTAAGAATGCGGGGTAAAACGTGTTGAACGTACTGTATATATATGCTACGCCAGTACTGAGCGAAACCAAGGTATCCATATTTACCTGACCTACTCGGGCAAGTTTATAGGCATGGGTGAAAAACTGTCTGCCAAAAATCAATAAAATCGGTGTAGTCAATGTCCACATTATCCAATCCGCATAAGGCCAGTGCATGCCAAACATCCCGATAATAAAAACCGGAAACGCCAGTATGCCTGCTCTCCAAGTGTTTTGCTTCAGTTGTGTGAAAGCTTCTTGATGTAATTTTTCCAAATCTTCCCGCAGGATAGCATCGATCATCAATTCATACCCTGCTCTGTCAATGGAATCTCTCAACTCTTCCAGACTCACGGTGTCCTCTTCCCATTCTACTACTGCGGCGTGGTTGGCATAATTTACTTGGGCATTTTTTACACCTGCATGTTTTTGAAGTGTTTTCTCAACACTCAAAGCACATGCGGCACAACTCATGCCCAATACAGGTATTTCTTGTTTCTTCATATTCATCATTTCACCTGACAAAAATAAGCAGCTTACTCCTCAAAGGATTTATATAATTTTGGGAAAGATTAAACAGCTGCTTTGCCACTCTTGTAAATTCGCTGAAACTTCGAACTTTGTATAGTTCTAAAAAGTTTTACTTGTTAGTATTCACACATCAACAAAGATAACCCAATACCAAATCCCATGAAAAAAGCTACCGTTGAGCCTTCCTGTACAGGTCAGTTCTCATCACTTTTTTTGGATTACCTTGCGCAAAAGCCTGAATTACAGTCTTTCTATAGTTTCTTTCCAGCCATTGAAAACTTTGAAAAACTGATCCAACAAAAGAATTTTTCTCAGGAAAAGCGGGATGTGTTGACAGATGTTTTGCATCAACAATACGAGGGATTTACTATCAGCGAACGTACTAAAGATCAAATTGAGTCCCTAAGGTCTGCAAAAACATTTACGGTAATCACCGGGCATCAATTGAATTTGTTTACCGGGCCATTGTATTTCATTTATAAGATTGTAACGACCATTAATCTCGCTGAGCAACTGAAAAAAGCGTATCCTGATTACCATTTTGTCCCGGTTTATTGGCTAGCGAGTGAAGACCACGATTTTGATGAAATCAACTATTTTAAGCTAGATGGGCAAAAGTATCAGTGGAATTCCAATCAAACAGGGTCGGTTGGAGATTTTCAATTAGACGAGACGTTTAGAGAGTTTTATAAATCAGTTGCCCATTTTGCGCCTGAATTTTTTAAGGATGCCTATTTAGGGTCAAAGACGCTAGCCGAAGCGGGTAGAAAATATGTCCATCACCTGTTTGGAGAGAAAGGCTTATTAATTGTGGATGGAAAAAGCAGAGAATTGAGGGAATTCTTCACAGAGGTAATCCAGGATGATTTAACACAACATACTGCTTTTACAAAAGCTACGAAGCAAACCCAAGTTTTGGAAGATTTGGGTTACAAATCCCAAATATTTCCTCGAGAGATCAATTTATTCTATTCAGTAAAAGGTATCCGCGAACGAATCGAGCAAGTGGGGGATAGGTATCAGGTGTTGAATACTGAACTGGAGTTTTCAAAAGAAGAGATTTTGCAATTAGCAAAAGATACCCCGGAAGTATTCAGTCCAAATGTAGTGTTGAGACCCTTGTACCAGGAAATGATCCTGCCAAATTTGGCCTACATTGGTGGGCCGGCAGAAATTGTATATTGGTTGCAGTTAAAACCGGTATTTGATTATTTTGGAGAAGCTTTTCCTGCGGTGATGCCAAGAAATTTTGCCACAGTTTTGGATAAACCCATTCAGAGGAAAATTGAAAAATTGGGTTTGTCTCATAAAGAATTATTTCAATCCGTTCTGGATTGGAAAAAAGGCTATATAGAAACACATGCGAGCACGGATCTATTTTTGTCAGAAGAGCGCGATGCTTTGAAAGCAGTTTTTGAAAATGCTAAACCACAAGCTTTAACTTTAGACCAAACCTTGGGTAAATCCTTTGAAGCAGCTACTGTTCGTGCGAACAAAATTCTTGACCAGCTAGCGAAAAAGCTAAGAAAAGCAGAAGAGCGAAAGCACGCGCAGGAAATTCGGATTCGTGAAGAAATATTCTCTTATCTATATCCAGGAGGTTCTCCACAGGAGCGGGTGGAGAATTTTATGAAGTTCTATTTAGGTAATCCTGAATTTATAGAAGAGTTGTTTGGGGCTTTTGATCCATTAGATTTCAATTTTATCATTCTCAGTCAGGATGGAGACAAAGGCTGATTTTAGAAACTATTTCAGACTTCAACGGAAAAAGCTTACCGAAGAGACACTGATTGCATATTCCGAAAGTGTCTTTGCATCGTTTAAAGGTTTTTTCGAAAAGGGTTCGAAAGCCAAGCATGTACACGTATTTATTCCGATTTTGGATAATCAAGAATTAGATATTAATCCCATTATTCAGTATCTCTGGTCCTTGGATTGTGTAGTCTATACTTCGAAAATGAATTATGCACTCAATCAAATGGATACGGTGCTATTCCCTTCCGGTTCGGAAGTGGCAAAAGATGAAAAAGGAATCCCTTTTCCAAAAAACAAAGCTGTCGTTGCAACAGATGCTTTGGAATTGGTCTTGGTCCCTTTGCTTGCTTTTGATCGGAAAGGTAATCGGTTGGGATATGGAAAAGGCTATTACGATAAATTTTTCGACCAAATTTCATCTAAAGATATTTTTAAGCTTGGGATTTCTTTGTTTCCACCTGTAGACCAACTACCTGTAGAGGAGCATGATATTGCCTTGGATGCATGTATTTACCCTGAGGGAGCTATCATTTTTGGCTCATAAGTATATTTTGGCATGATTATTTATGCTTATTTTTGCAAAAAATTAAACTTTATGAAAAAACTGTTATTACTAGTACTGTTTTCAGTGATGTTGAGCTTGTCCCATGAGTCCTATGCTCAATACACTACAGGGATTGGTTTACGAGCGGGTGTGTCCAATGGGTTGACTGTAAAGCATTTTATTTCTAATGACGCTGCTTTAGAGGGAATCCTGCATACACGATGGGGTGGATTTGTCATCACTGGTTTGTATGAAGTGCATAAGGATATTCGCGATGTCAAAGGATTGATGTGGTTTTTTGGGGGTGGTGCACATATAGGCTCTTGGAATGCTGGTAGTAATCGCCCTTGGGGAAACAATAATGAAAGTGTTACAGTGGTTGGATTATCAGGAATTATAGGCTTGGATTATAACTTTCAAGATGTGCCAATTGGGCTTTCCTTAGACTGGAAACCTACCATTAATTTCAGTGGACAACGAACTTGGGGAGACGAAGTGGCGCTATCAATTCGCTATGTGTTTTAATAAAGAGCTGTTAATCAGCTCTTTTTTTTGTTTCAATAGATTATTTGGTTTCTTGTCAAGTTCAATTTTTACGAGGATTTTGTAAGTAAAAAGCCTGAAACTGTTAATTAAACGTTTTTTTTAACCTTTTGCTGCTACAAAATACCCTCTCCCCCCAATAAATTCAGATTTCAATTATGTTTCTTGATTTTTGGCTTGATAATCCTGTAAATGAAAGTTTTTTACGTGGTTTTTACTTGTCAATTAAAATTTATGCAACATAATCAGTGTTTTATTAATAAATACAAAAAAAATATGCTTATAAAAGTGAATAATTCAAATCAGAAGTGAATTTATTAGCTTGTTGCTAATGAGGGTGTTTGGAGTTGAAAATTTTTTAATTTTTTTTAAATCATTCAAAACAGAATAAAATTTGCTTAATACTCATATTCTGGAATGTTTCAGGAAACTAGACGCAATGGAGTGGGTTTTTCCAAATTTTTAATTTTAAAAACCGTTTAAACAGAATTTTTACCAAAACTCCCTTAAAATATGTTAAAAAAGAACTTTAAGGTAAAAAAACATAAATATTCCGATGTGTTGTGTATTGAAATAAGAAAATATTTTTTATAGCTTGGTTTTAATCTTTTTCATATGAAAAATTTGGCAGTTTTGATTTTTGCTAGAAATAAATTTTCTTTGACGAATCAACTAAACTAAATACCTTATGAGAAAAGCTTTACTCTTTGTTGTTGCGCTTTTCACCCTGACACTCAGTTACGAGGTGTCAGCGCAACAGCGGGTAATTACCGGAAAGGTAATTTCCGATGAAGATGGTGAAGGCCTTCCAGGCGCTACCGTCCTCGTGAAGGGTACTACAGTGGGGACTACCACCGATTTGGATGGTAATTACTCCATTAACGTACCTGCCGGATCAAATGTCCTGATTTTTTCTTTTGTCGGCTTGAAAGCTGTAGAAGAAGCAATTGGAAACAGATCCGTTGTTAATGTTACTTTAACTTCTGATGCATCCCAACTATCCGAGGTGGTAGTTACGGCAATCGGTATCGAGAAAGAAAAGCGTGCATTAGGTTATGCGGTTTCTACCGTGGGCGATGAACTTATCCAAAATAGGCCTGAGGCAGATGTTTCTAGGGTCTTACAAGGGAAAGTTGCTGGTGTAAACATTACTGCAACCAATGGAAACTCTGGTGCTGGTACTAATATTGTTATTAGAGGGTATTCTTCTGCAACAGGTTCCAATCAGCCATTATTCGTTGTAGATGGTGTTCCTTTCAACACCAATACTAATGCGCAGACAGGATTTACTACAGGTGGTGCTACTACCTCATCTCGTTTCCTAGATATTGATCCTAATAATATTGAAAATGTGTCAGTGTTGAAGGGTCTTTCTGCTACTGTATTATATGGTGATCAGGGTAGAAATGGTGTAATTTTGATTACGACCAAGTCAGGCGCTAGCAAAAGAAAAGCAGCTGAGGTTACTGTAAACCAGTCTGTATTTACAAATACCGCAGCTTCTTTGCCTGATTATGGGCAAATCTATGGTAATGGTTTCCAGCAGCAGCCTGGTCTATTCTTCTCTAACTTTGGTCCTAGAATGGATTTGGGTTTGCAGATTAATCACCCAGTTGCAGCATCTAACTTAGCATTTATCAGAAATGGATTCCCTGAGTTCTTTAATGCAGACGGTACACCAATTCGTTATGATTACAAAGCATATGAAGATCCAAGTACTGCGTTCTTCAGAACAGGTTTAGTTTCTAATACCTCTGTTCAAATTCAGGGAGCTTCTGAAAAGACTGGTTACTCTGCGTCTTTCGGATATACAAGTGATGAAGGTTTCCTTCCAGGTAACAAATTAGAAAAATATAATTTTGGTTTAGGTATCAAATCATCCGTAACAGATAAGTTGACTATCAACTCTTCATTCACATTTGCTAGAACTGGCGTGGTTTCTCCTCCTGTTAATGCAGCATTTGGTTCAGGGCCTTCTGGAGGTGTTCCATCTGCCTATGCACACGTATTGTATACGCCAAGATCTATTGACTTGGCTAACCTTCCATTTGAGCATCCTGTAGATAGATCAACAGTTTATTTTAGAGCGGACAATGGTATTCCAAATCCAAAATGGGTAACTAAAAACTTTGTAAATAGTTCTACCGTTGATCGTTTCTTTAATTCTACATCTTTGAATTATGATATCAATGATAACTTCTCATTGACTTATAGAGTTGGTCTTGATACCTACACTGAATTGCAAGAGGCGATGTATAATAAGGGTGGAGGTCCCGGCGTAACATTGATCGCAAGACAAGGTTATTACAGAACTATCAACATTACCAATAGCTTGTGGAATCAGGATTTCATTTTAAATTACAGAAAAACTATTTCTGACAAAATCAGTATGAGTGCCTTGCTAGGTGGTAACTCTCGTTATGATAGATATCAACAATACGGTATTTCATCTACTGGGCAGTTGGCATTTGACTTATTTAGACATACTAACTTCTTGGAAAGTGCTAACATCGATCCACTTGGTGCAGGTGCTATGGATTTCTTGGTTGAGGAAAGAAGGATGGGTATTTATGCCAATGCGACATTTGATTATGACAATTACTTGTTTTTCAATGTTTCTGCGAGAAATGATTGGACTTCTACTGTAGAGCCTGAAAACAGAAGAATCTTATATCCGGGAGCTTCGGTTTCTTTTATTCCTACAGATGCATTCAATTGGAATTCATCAACCTTAAATAACTTGAAATTGAGATTGGGCTATGGGACATCTGCGGGTTTTCCTCGTCCATACAGAACTCGTAATATTTTGAATCAGGGTTCTCGTTCTTTTGAAAGAGATGGAGCGATTTTCCAAACACAATCTGTAAACTCATTCTTAGGTAACCCTAATTTGAGACCTGAGTTGCACCAAGAGGTGGAGTTTGGTATAGAAGCTGCTATGTTTAATAACAAAGTGACTTTTGATATCTCTTTGTATGAGAAAAACACAAGAGATTTGATTACTGAATCTCCGATTGATCCAGCTACTGGATTTACTAGAACAGCTATCAACATTGGTAGAATAAGAAATAGAGGTATTGAATTCCAAGGTACTGCAACTCCTGTAGCTACTGCTTCTGGCTTTAGCTGGGAAACGATCGTTAACTGGACACTTTACAGAACAGTTACGATGGAGTTGGGTGATGGATTGGATGAAATCGTAGTGGCTGGTTTTACTGATCTTGGAAACTTTGCTATTCCTGGTCAGCCATTCAACATTATTAAAGGTACTGTGTTTGCTAGAGATGAGAACACTGGTCAACCAATTGTTGATGATGTAGGGACTTATTTGACAGCTCCAGAAATCGGTATCTTGGGTGATCCAAACCCAGCTTGGACGGGTTCTTGGATTAACACATTCCGTTACAAAGGGTTCTTCTTTAACTTTATGTTAGAGTATAGAAGAGGTGGTATCATCTTTTCCAATACTGTCACTGCTACTTTGGCTCGTGGTGTAACCAAAGATCCTGTGGTAGATAGAGAATTTTCTTTGATCCTACCAGGTGTGAAAAGAGATGGTACGCCTAATGATATTCAAATTACAGCTTCTAACTACTTCTTTGATGGTTATCACGTAGGTGCGGATGAAGCGAATGTTTTTGATGGTTCATCTGCTCGTTTGAGAGAGCTATCTTTTGGTTATGACCTTCCTCGTTCGTTGGTTTCTAGAACTCCATTCAAGAGAGCTTCGCTTGCTGTGACTGGTACAAACCTATGGTTTAGAGCGCTTAACTTCCCTCCAAATATGAACTATGACGTGGACGTATTGGGCTTGGGTGTTGGTAATGGTCTTGGTTTCGATTTCGTAACTGGTCCTAGCTCGAGAAGATTCGGTGGTACATTAACGCTTACATTCTAAACCACTAAAGACTTACGACAATGAAAAGAAAATTATATAGTTTGATTGTAGCATTCAGTTTAATATTTGCTACATCATGTGATTTAGATTTGTTAGATAGCCCGAACGTAGTTACTGCAAATACGGCTAACCCTACATTAATCTTAAACAACGTGCAATTAAGTTATGCAGGGATGTTTAATACACTTAGTACTTTCGGAATGCAGGTTACTAGGGTGGTTTCTCAACCAAATGTGAATTATGCGAATGCTTATTTTGCACAAACATTCAACGGTACATGGAACACTTCTTATGCATCAATTTTGAATGACATCAAATTCATTGAAGAATTGAATGAAGTTAACCCAACTCCTAGACATGTCGCAATAGCAAAAGTTATTAAGGCGATGGTTTTGATGAATTTGGTAGATTATTTGGGTGATGTACCATTGTCTGAAGCTTTGGATCCAAACAATTTTAACCCTAAAGTGGATCCTGCTGCAAATGTATATCAGGCTGCATTTGCTGAGCTTCAGGCTGCTAAGGCATTATTTGCTATTTCTACTGCTAATCTACCTCAGGATTTCTTCTACAATAATAATGTTGCTAGATGGCAAAAGGCTATTAACACTCTAGAGTTGAGATATCATTTGAATAGAAGGTTGGTGGATGAAGCTGGTTCAAGAACTGCAATCAACGCTTTAATTTCTGGTGGTAATTTGATTGCTCCTGGTGATGACTTTGTTTTCAAATATGGTACTAACCTTACTAACCCTGATTCTAGATCACCTAGATATTCACAGTATGGTCAAGGCGGTGGAGCATATCAAGGTACTTGGTATATGTTCCATTTGACAGAAGCTAAAGGTTTTGATGATCCGCGAGTACGTTACTACATGTACAGACAAAGAAAAGTTAATCCAACTGATCCAGATGAATTGAGATGTATCGGAGAAATCGCTCCTGGACATTATTTAGCTGGTGGGTTCCCGTTCTGCTTGCCAAATATGATTGATGGTAGAGGTTATTGGGGTAGAGATCACTTGAATAATGAGGGTATTCCACCGGATGGTTTTGCTAGAACTGTATTTGGTTTATATCCAGCAGGTGGTCGTTTTGATGAGGATTCTGCTCTACCAATTAACTCCCCGACTATGGGTGCTGGAGGTGCTGGTGTACAGCCAATTATGTTAGCGGCTTATGTTGATTTCATGTTAGCGGAAGCTGCGGAAACTTTAGGTACTACTGGAGATGCTAAAGCACTTACATTGAGTGGTATAAGAAAGCACATGGATTATGTGAGGTCTTATGCACTATCCACAGCTGAAGCTGGTGTTGTTACAAGTTTCTTCCCAAATGCACAATGGAATACCTTAGTTGATAACTACGTAAACTATGTGTCCAATGAATGGGATGGCGCACCTACTGGCAGAAAAATGAACTTGATTGCCAGAGAATACTGGTTGTCTTTGTTTGGTAACGGGGTAGAGTCTTACAATCTTTATAGAAGAACTGGTCAGCCTGATGGAATGCAGCCTGCCTTGACTGTTGATCCAGGGTTATTCCCTCGCTCTTTCCTTTATCCTAACGACTTTGTTGTGACAAACAGGTTTGCTACTCAAAAACCTGATTTAGGTCAGCGTGTATTCTGGGATACAAATCCAGCAGGTAACGGATGGGTTAACTAAATCAAACAAATAGCGAAAATTATGAAATTAATAAAATATAGTTTTGGAATGTTGGTAGGCATGCTGATGTTATTCACTGCCTGTACTGACTTCGTAGACCCTAGAATTCCTTACACGGATTTTGACACTGGTCTATACCTGAGAACTACTGCTAGAACCAGTACCAGTTTTAACTTCTTTGATCTTGCTAATTCACGTTTTAATATCACTATTGAGGCGGTAGACGAAGAGTTGGGAGCTACTGTTGATGCGGTTGAAGTTAGAGTTAGAAAGAGACGTTTGATTCCTGGTGTAGGACTTCAATTTGTGCCAGCTGCGGGTGCAGGTGGTGCAGTAAATGATGTTTTGGTTACTACCTTGTCCCGTTCGGATTTCACAGCAGTTCCAGATAGCAGATTTCCTAGAGCAACAATCAATGTAACTGCTAATGAAGCAATGTCTAGATTAGGTATTACTGCTGCTCAGGTAGAAGGTGGAGATATATTTGAGTTTAGACTTACCGTTAGAGATACCAAAGGTCGTGTTTTCAATGATGTGAATGCATCTGCTGATGTCAAAGGCGGTTTGTTTTACGCTTCTCCTTTCTTATACAATGTAGGGGTAGTTTGTCCTTCTGATTTAGGTGGAACTTACCGCTCTGTCAATGTGGGAGCAACAGGTCCGATAGGTTCTTGTTCTGGTCCAGTTGAGATGATGATTACCTTAACGCCAGTAGCAAATACTACTCAGTATGTAGTTTCTGACGGTACATTTGGCTATTGGTCATGTATTAGTGATACTTGGGGTAACGGAAACGTACGTATAACAGACGCTTGTGGATTATTGTCCATGTCTGGTACAGATAAGTATGGAGATTCTTATTCTATGGAATTTGTTAGTGCTACCGCACAAGAATTAACCTTTATCTGGAGAAATACCTATAATGAATCTGGTACGGTGACTCTGTTCGCTAATGAAGGCAGACCTTGGCCAGCTGGATTGAGATAATTGTAAACTAGTAAACTTTCTTCATAATAAAAGCAGCGTCTTGTAGACGCTGTTTTTTTATATATACGCTAAAAAAATATAGATAGTCCTTGCTTTTCTTATATTCTATCCAGGCTTATACACACTGATTCACTTTTTTATTTGGTTTTTCTTCTATCCACAAATCTCTATTAAGTATTTCTGACTTTTCTGAAATTTTCAATTGATTTTACCTTGAAAAAAATATATATTTGGATATACGAATATACGGTTTTTAATATCATTTTTACTTGTATACCTTTGTGAAGCAAGTAAATACACATCATGGACAAATTCTCCTACATTTCCAATGCGCATGTGGCCTACATTGATGAGCTGTATGCAGATTACAAGAACAACCCTGAAGCGATAGACCCAAGCTGGAAAACATTTTTTGATGGTTTTGATTTTGCCATCAGCAAGTTTGGAGAAGACGAAGATGGAGGTGCAGTAAAAATTTCTTCTGCTACCACATCCGCAGCACCTGCTGCCAATGGCGCCTTAGCAACTAAAGGCACCATCATGGATATGGAGCAATTACCGAAAGAAATTAAGGTTAGAGCATTGATACATGCCTATAGATCAAGAGCGCATTTACGTTCCAAAACCAACCCCGTAAGAGAAAGACGTGACCGCAAGGCTTTGTTGGATTTGGAGGACTTTGGATTGGGTCAACAAGACCTGAATACAGAATTCCAAGCTGGCAATGAAATTGGAATTGGTACAGCTAAGCTATCCAAAATTGTGGAAGCGCTTAAGACCATTTATGAAGGATCAATTGGTTTTGAATACTTATATATCCGTGACCCGGAAATGTTGGATTGGTTGAAAACCAAAATAGAAAAGGAAGCACTTTCTTTCAACCCTTCTGTAGATGAGAAAAAAAGAATCTTATTCAAGCTGAATCAGGCAGTAGTTTTTGAAAACTTTTTGCATACCAAATATCTTGGTCAGAAGCGTTTTTCTCTGGAAGGTGGGGAAAGTACCATTCCTTTTCTGGATGCTGTCATCAATACTGGTGCAGATCATGGTGTAGAAGAGGTGATGATCGGGATGGCCCACAGAGGTCGTCTGAATGTGCTTGCCAATATCATGGGTAAGACTTACGAGCAGATTTTCTCTGAATTTGAAGGTACTGCTAAGCCTGATTTAACCATGGGTGATGGTGATGTGAAGTATCACATGGGTTATTCTTCTGATATTGTCACTACAGGTGAAAAGAAAGTAAACTTGAAATTAGCACCTAACCCTTCCCACTTGGAAGCGGTAAATCCTGTGGTAGAAGGCTTTATTCGTGCGAAAATTGACTCACAACACAAAGGAGATGCTCGTAAAGCACTTCCTATCTTAATCCATGGTGATGCGGCTGTAGCTGGTCAAGGCATTGTGTACGAAGTGACTCAAATGGCGGGTCTGAAAGGTTATAATACAGGTGGTACTATCCACTTTGTAATCAATAACCAAGTTGGGTTTACTACAGACTTCGATGATGCCCGTACATCTATCTATTGTACAGATGTAGCCAAAATGATTGATGCGCCGGTGATCCACGTCAATGGTGACAACGCTGAAGCAGTAGTTTTCGCAGCACGATTGGCAGCTGAATTCCGTCAGAAATTTGGTAGAGACATTTTTGTAGATATGGTTTGTTACCGACGCCATGGTCACAATGAGTCTGATGAACCAAAATTCACGCAGCCGGAATTATATAATATCATCTCCAAGCACCCTAATCCTAGAGAAATTTATATCAAGCGTCTCACTGAAAGAGGAGACTTTGATGCTAAAATCGCTCAGGATATGGATGCAGAGTTTAGACAGCTCTTGCAGGATAGACTGAATATGGTGAAAGAAAAGCCTCTTCCATATCAGCAAACAAAGTTTGAACAAGAGTGGCAGTCTTTAAGAAGATCTAAGCCGGAGGATTTTGAAAAATCTCCAGAAACATATATTTCGGAAGAGGCTATCGTAAAAGTGGCTGAATCCCTTACTACGATTCCAAAAGGTTTCAAAGCTATCAAACAAATCGATGCGCAGTTGAAGCAACGGAAAGACATGTTCTTCAATTCCAAGTCTCTAAACTGGGCTGCTGCTGAATTGCTAGCTTACGGTTCCTTGTTGTTGGAAGGAAAGACTGTGCGTATCACGGGCCAAGATGTGCAAAGAGGTACATTCTCCCACAGACATGCAGTGGTACACGATTCTACCACTAATAAGCCGTACAATTTCCTACGTGAACTGAAGGATAGTAAAGGTCAATTCCATATTTACAATTCCTTGCTTTCTGAGTATGCTGTTCTAGGCTTTGAATACGGATATGCCATGGCTAATCCTAATTCCTTGTCCATATGGGAAGCTCAGTTTGGTGATTTTGCCAATGGTGCACAAACGATGATTGACCAATTTATATCATCCGGTGAGTCCAAATGGCAGAAAATGAATGGTATCGTCATGTTGTTGCCTCATGGATACGAAGGTCAGGGACCGGAGCACTCCAATGCAAGACCTGAGCGATTCCTTCAGTTGGCTGCTGAATACAATATGGTAGTAGCTAACATTACCGAACCATCCAACTTCTTCCACATGTTGAGAAGACAGTTGACGTGGGAATTCAGAAAGCCATGCGTGGTGATGTCTCCGAAGTCATTGTTGAGACATCCGAAAGTAATGTCTCCATTGGAAGAATTTACTTCCGGAGGATTTAGAGAGATTTTACCTGATACTAAAGTAAGCGCTAAGGATGCCAAGCGAGTGGTCTTGTGTTCTGGTAAGATATACTATGATTTGGAAGAAGTTCGTGAAAAAGAGAAAATCAAGGATGTAGCAATTATCCGTTTGGAGCAATTGCATCCGCTTCCAAAGACCCAATTGATGGAAATCCTAAAAGCCTACAAAGGCGCTGAGTTAGTCTGGGTTCAAGAGGAGCCAGAAAATATGGGTTACTGGAATTACATCTTACGCATGTTATACAAAGACTTGTCTATGGACGTAATTGCTAGAAAGTCCTCAGCATCTCCTGCTACAGGATATAATAAAGTCCACGTAGAAGAACAGACTGCGATTATCAATAAAGCATTAAAAATTTCATAATCTTCCCCGCATCCCTGCATTGGCGGGATGCAGGTTTAATTTAAGTTATATTTGTTAAATTAACCTTGAGCATTTGAGAGCTTAGGGGTCAAAAAGAAAAAACAATGAGCCTAGAAATGAAAGTCCCTGCGGTTGGGGAATCCATTACCGAAGTAACCATTGGACAATGGTTTAAAAAAGATGGCGACCAAGTTGCCATGGACGAGGTTATCTGCGAATTAGAATCTGATAAAGCAACTTTTGAATTGACTGCGGAATCTGCGGGTATCCTTCGTATCAAAGCACAGGAAGGTGATAGCTTGGAAATCGGTGCTACTATCTGTGTGATTGAAGAAGGTGGTGCTTCCGCTGCGTCTACTCCAGCTCCACAAGCTCCTGCCACTGCTTCCTCGGGAGGCGGCAAAACAGGAGAAGTAAAAGAAATGATCGTGCCTACTGTAGGTGAGTCAATCACGGAAGTGACGCTAGCTTCTTGGTTGAAAGCGGATGGAGACTACGTGACCTTGGATGAAATCATCGCTGAGGTAGATTCTGATAAAGCAACTTTTGAACTTCCTGCTGAGGCTACAGGTATTTTACGCCATGTAGCACAGGAAGGTGATACCTTGGAAATTGGTGGACTGATCTGTAAGATTGAAGTAGTAGAGGGCGGTGCCCCTGCTGCAGATGCTCCTGCGGCTAGTCCTGCTCCAGCAGCTTCTTCAGCATCAGCACAAGAAACGTATGCCACTGGTCATGCCTCTCCAGCAGCAGCTAAAATTATTGCAGAAAAAGGATTGAATCCTGCGGATATAGCCGGTACGGGTAAAGATGGAAGAATCACGAAAGAAGATGCACTAGCGGCAGAAGCTAAACCAAAGACAGCTCCGGCTCCAGCGGCCACAGCTGCTCCTGCCAAAGCTGCTGCACAAGAAGCTCAGGCTCCAGCAGTGACTGGTGCTAGAAATTCTCGTAGAGAAAAAATGACTTCTTTGAGAAAAACTGTTTCCAGAAGATTGGTAGCTGTGAAAAATGAAACAGCTATGCTGACGACTTTCAATGAAGTCAATATGGCGCCAATCATGGAAATCCGTAAGAAATACAAAGATCAGTTTAAAGAGAAGCATGGGGTAAACCTTGGTTTCATGTCCTTCTTCACCAAGGCGGTTTGCGTTGCTCTTCAAGAATGGCCAGCAGTAAATGCCATGATTGATGGAAACGAAATTGTTTACAATGACTTCTGCGATGTTTCCATTGCAGTATCTGCGCCAAAAGGCTTGGTGGTACCTGTGATCAGGAATGCTGAACAAATGAGCTTCGAGCAAATTGAGAAGGAAGTGGTACGTCTTGCGACCAAAGCAAGAGACAATAAATTGTCCATCGAAGAGATGACAGGAGGTACCTTTACCATCACCAATGGTGGTATTTTCGGATCCATGATGTCCACGCCAATCATCAATGCTCCTCAGTCTGCCATCTTGGGTATGCACAATATTGTGGAAAGACCGGTGGTGGAAAATGGACAAATCGTCATCAGACCGATGATGTATGTAGCCCTTTCCTACGATCACCGCATCATTGATGGCCGAGAGTCCGTAAGCTTCCTTGTCCGCGTCAAGCAATTGCTTGAAGACCCGACGAGGTTGCTGTTTGGAGTCTGAGAGAAGCGAGAGACGAGAAGCGAGAGGTGAGAAACGAGAGGCGAGAAGCGAGATTCTAGAAATAAGAAGCAGGACCGGGGTTGTACCAAGTACTAAGTACAAAGTACCAAGACTGGTGCAGTGGAAGTGGAAAAAAAAAATTGAGGTAAGAATTTAAATGTTTAAATAAGCATTTAAGTTAGATTGCGGAGGGTGCGGGAAGAAACTCCCCAAAGGACTTTAATAATTTTCTTGGCATCGCACTAGGTTCCTCTTTTGAGCTAGACACTCAACTTGTTATTTCAACTAGATTGAGTTTTGTTCAAAAAGAGGATTATCAACGACTGGAAAAAGAGCTTGAGCATGTACAAAATATGATCGCCAAGCTGAAAAAAAGTTTGAATTTACATTAATCTGCCAATACTTGGTACTTGGTACCTTGTACTTGGTACAAACCCAAAATTATGTACGATTTAATAGTTATTGGTTCAGGCCCGGGGGGATATGTTGCAGCGATCAGAGGTGCACAATTGGGCATGAAAACAGCCATTATTGAAAAATATAATACCTTAGGAGGTACTTGCCTGAATGTAGGCTGTATTCCTTCAAAAGCTTTATTGGATTCATCCGAGCATTACCATAATGCTGCACATACCTTTAAAACCCACGGTATCAATTTGAGTAACTTGGAGGTCAATCTAGAGCAAATGATAGCCCGTAAGGACGATGTGGTGAAGCAGAATGTGGACGGCATCCAATTTTTGATGAAGAAAAACAAAATCGATGTGCACCATGGTTTGGGTTCTTTTGTAGATAAAAACACTGTAAAAGTGACCAAAGAGGATGGAAGCAGCACGGAGATTCAAGGGAAAAATATCATCATCGCTACGGGCTCCAAACCATCTTCCCTGCCATTTATCAACTTAGATAAAAAGCGTATCATCACTTCAACCGAAGCTTTGAAAATGAAGGAAATCCCAAAACACCTGATTGTCATCGGTGGCGGGGTAATCGGTATGGAATTGGGTTCTGTGTATGGTAGAATGGGAGCAAAGGTATCTGTAGTGGAATACATGGACGCACTAATTCCTTCCATGGATAGAACCATGGGTAAAGAATTGCAAAAATCATTGAAGAAACTGGGCTTTGATTTCTACCTGAAGCACAAAGTAACTGCTGTAGAAAATACTGGAGAAGAGGTTACTGTGAAGGCAGAAAACTCCAAAGGTGAGATTGTTGAAATCAAAGGGGATTATGTATTGGTTTCTATTGGTAGAAGACCGTATACGGATGGGTTGAACGCTGAAGCAGCGGGTGTGAAGTTGACCGATAGGGGACAGGTAGAAGTGGATGATCACTTAAGAACAAATGTTCCTAATATTTATGCTATTGGTGATGTGGTGAAAGGCGCTATGCTTGCGCACAAAGCCGAGGAAGAAGGTGTTTTTGTTGCAGAGCAGATTGCAGGACAAAAACCACATATCAATTATTTATTGATTCCGGGTGTAGTCTATACCTGGCCTGAGGTTGCTTCTGTTGGTTATACAGAGGAGCAATTGAAAGAGAAAGGTATCAAATACAAAGCTGGTAAGTTCCCGTTTATGGCTTCCGGAAGAGCAAGAGCTTCTATGGATACGGATGGTTTGGTGAAGGTATTGGCAGATGCTACTACGGACGAAATCTTAGGCGTGCACATGATTGGACCACGAACAGCAGATATGATTGCCGAGGCAGTTGTTGCGATGGAGTTTAGGGCATCAGCTGAGGATATTGCCAGAATGTCTCATGCGCATCCGACCTATACAGAGGCGTTCAAGGAAGCGTGTTTAGCTGCGACGGATAATCGTGCTTTGCATATATAATGTTCTTACATAGTTGCACTAAGTTAAAACCTGCCAATTGTTACTTTGGCAGGTTTTTTTGTTTCGAGTAAAAATTTTGTTCTTTTAATTTAAGTTGATTGAATTAGAAAGCGTAGTTTATCCCGACTGATGGAATCCATGGTTCCCTGAAATTTTTAAAGAAAAAGTCTATTGTAAAAATAAAGCTTGAATTGAGATGATAATCAAATGAAAGTCGATTGTTGTATGCTGCCAAAATAGAGTCTTCTCTTGAATTATTGACTTTACGTCCATATTTAATGGTAGTTCTCCAATCATAATTAAAATTCATTGAATATCCCGCATTGATAAACGATTCTCTTAGATAATCAAAGCTGCCTTCAGAGTCAGGTTGGAAAAAGTTATATGTTTTAAAAGATAATTCCCATGTTGACTTAAAACCTGTCCATTTTCGCCGTTTTCCATTATCAAAAATTAACATCCAATCAGATGTTATCGGGAGTTGATTACCAAGAATACTTGCTCCTACACTGAAGTCTAGATTTATAAATAGAGATTTGCTATCCAAATTGCTATATGTGATAAGCTCTTTTCTTCCATCAGAAAGTAAATGTAATTCCTTGTTTAATTTTCTATGTTTGTATTGACTAATCCAATCCTTATCTTCCCATACTTCTTTAACCATATCAGAAATCCCAGCCTCTTTCAAAACAAGTAGCTCATCTATTTCTCCGAGGTAGATAACTACATCCATCATCCCCTCTGCATATGAAAATCGGACTACTTGAGTTTTTGTTGGAAAAATTTCTTCTTCCATTTTTCTAAATCTAACCTCTTCCAATGGGCTAAAGCTAATTTGGTTGGAATTCGGGCTGAATCGAATATTGTAAGACTCTGTAGCTGTAGGTAATTTTAAACTAGCTAAGATTTTTAGAAATTTTTCTATGTCATTTTCAAAGCTTGGGAATCCTCTTTTTGAACTAATATCTGCCCAGAAAAAACTGATTTTCTTTTCCTCTTGAATGTATACATGTAAAGTATCATTAACCCTGCGTAAAATAAAGTTTTCCTTATCATAGGATGTATTGAAGAACTTGTATTCATCTTTTTCTACCAAGTTTTGGCCTTGGACTTTTGAGGAGAAAATAAATAATGCGAGAGTAATAAAAAGACTAATTTTTCTCATGGGTTTTTGTGGTTAATGTTGTGATAAAAGACTCATTTCTGGATCTCTGATTATTGCTGACGTAGGGTTTGGTAGCCCAAATGTCTTGTAGTCGAAATGGTTCACTGATTTCAATTTCTTTGACTGGTAGTTCTTTTTGCTGCGCTTGAAGATTGGCTTGTAAGCGTCTTGCTGCTGGACTTAATGATTCTAGTACTACTTCGTCAATAGATGGTCCGCTTGCTTTGGGTTTGGTCGTTTCTGCGACCAACTGATGCTGTTGTGATTCTTTAGTCACAGTGTCCTTTTTTGCAATTGTAGTTAAGGATGGGCTTTCAATGGAGTTTTGTTTTTCTTCTAGCGAATCATCCTTAGCCAAGACTTTTGGGAGCATGTTTTGAACGATAGATGGTGATTTCACTATTTCGCTAAGCTGATTTTCTTGGATCGGTTCCTTGAAGCTTAGTTCTTCCGATTTTGTATAATTTGTTTTCTCTTCGGTTACGTTTTCTGCTGCTATGATAGTCTCCAACGAATCTGGTGCGTTTTCTTGTGTCAACCACCAACCTATGAACAATGCGGTTATACTAGCAGCGGCTACCCGCAGCCAAGTTTTTGGCTTCTTTTTTTGAGGAAGCTGAACTGAGTTCCAAATAGCTTCTTCATTGAAAAGAACGCCTTTAGGCAGCTGAGCTTCTTGGTCAATATTTTTTCTATTAGGATGCATTGTACCAGCCGTGTTTGATGATAAGATTTTTTAAATAGGCTTTTGCCTTACTCAATTGAGATTTGGAAGTCCCAACGCTAATGTTGAGCTTTTCCGATATTTCCTTATGGTTGTACCCTTCGATTTCGTAAAGGTTAAATACTGTTCTATACCCTTCGGGCAATTGTAAGATTAATTGGAATAGTTCCTGATTGGTCAGTTGGTTAATAGCGTTATCTTCCAGGGCTGTAATAGTTGAATCAGGCTCTACCATCATTGGAGCTTTTTGTTTTTTGCGTAAAAACATCAGGCATTCATTTACCACAACCTGACGCATCCATGCTTCTAAGCTTCCCTCACCTTGATTTTTAAAGCCTGATAGTTTTTCAAATATCTTGCTAAATGCAGCACTAAGAACGTCTTCAGCGTCTGCCTGATGAGGGATGTATCTTAGACAAAGCATAAATAAAGCTTTGCTTTGAGCATGAAAGATATCTTTCATGGCTCGCTGATCTCCTTTTCGGGCTTTGGCTATGGTTTGTTGGTGAATCAATTGTTTGGTTGCTTATTTAATTGGTAAAATGCATTCAGTCCTTCAATGGTTGCTTGTAGTTTTGAAAAAAAACAATTTTTTTCAATTAAGAAATTCATAATCAGCTGGGCAAAATCAGCTAGTTGATTTTGTAAACTGCTCTCGTTTGATTATAAAATTTAAAATACTGTAAAAAATAAGAAAAAAACTTGCAAAAATTTTAATGAATGAATCGTTTTATTAATTTTGTCACAGTCCGAGAGAGAAAGACGTTTTCCTCATCATAAGGTGTATATTATTGTAGGGTGATGAAACTGGCAGACATGCCCTCCTGTCTCGGGGGTGGAGGTACCAACAATTGTTGGGAATGGATAAAGCGCACAGAGCTCAGTGTGGCCTAACTACTCCGTGGAGGTTCGAGTCCTTCTCCTACAGCTATTAGATTAGATTTGGGTTTTCTACATAAAAAAGGCGGTTGGCTGTGTAAACGGTTGGTCGCCTTTTTCCGTTAGAAAATTTTAACTTCTTGCTTCGAGTGTATTCCCTGCTTTTATAGTACTTTTACTTCGACACTGAAGCTATTTCCCGTGAATCAGCCTATGAAAGCATTCTATTTGCGACATCAGCGAATCCTCCGCCCATTAGCTTGGTTAGTGGGTGTTTTGTTGTTTCTCCACGGGGTGTTGTTTCTTAGCTCGGACTTTCTGTTAAGAAATTACCTGAAGCAAAAGGTAACCGAAGCATCTGAAGGGAAGTATGCAATAGAATTCGAAAGTTTTCGGGTTTCTTTACTTCAAAGGGGGTTTGCTTTTCGCGAACTAAAGCTATTGCCATTGACAGATTCCTTAGAGTTTGCCGAAGAAATTCCATTTTACCAGGCTGACCTACCTTATGTAAAAATCACGGGTCTCAATTATCATTTCAGAAGTAAGGAGTTGATCATTGGCAATATTCGCCTCCTAGAACCGGATTTGAGGGTTAGGTTTTTACAGAATCAAGAAGAAAAAGCAGTAGATTCTCCTTTAGTTTTACTTCAGGAAGAGATCCAAAAATCCTTTTTGTCTTCATCTCTTAAGGACATTCGAATCAAAAATTTGGAAGTATTGGATGCGGATTTTCTTCTCAACAACTTTATTTCCCAACGTGCGATCAAAGGAGAAAACTCTCGCATTTATCTGAAAGATGTACAGCTACTACAAAACCGAGTACCGGAGACTCCTTTCAATGCACTGGGTTTTGAGTTCTCTATGGAGGATTTTCAGATATTGTTGGCTGATAGTGTGCATACCATTTCATCCCAAAAAATCGATATTTCTTCCTTACAATCCTTTATCAAGGCAAGCGTTATCAACATTGACCCCAACTTTTCCAAACCTTTGGATAGCTATTTCCAATTGGAGTTGGATCAGTTACAACTGGAGGGAGCAGATATCAATAAACTCTTCTATACGGGAGTTGTGGATATTGAATTTCTAAACTTGAATAAACCATTTTTTCAATTGTACTCGACTCCTAAAAGACAGGGCTTGGATTTGGGTGATTTTGAGTTGTATCAATTGATTGAAGGAATCTTGGAAGAAATTAATATTCGGGATTTGCAGATTAGCGAAGGTAAGTTTGTCAAACGCAATACCTACAATAGACATCTCTACTCACTCAACAGTGAGCGGGTTGATTTTAAAATGAATCAGGTGTATGTTGGGCCTGATTTAGAACGGAAGAAAGAGCAGTTTTTTTATGCGGCTGACGCTTCGCTGGATTTGTACGATGTGGATTTGTATTTAGGAGACTCTTTGCACCGGGTGACTAGTAGCTTTGTTCGCTTGAGTTCCTTCGAAGATGAGGTACTGATACAAGGGTTTCAGTTGCAGGCATTAGATGAGTCTCTTTTCGGTAGTGGGAATACCTTGTTGGATATTGCTGTTCCTGAACTCAGTATAGCTAAAGCAAATTTGAAAAAAATCTATCAGGAAGGAGTTATTCAGGTAGAAGAGTTAATTATCAATCAGCCTACGATAGTACTTCGTGATGTGCAAGGAAAAGATAATGGAAAGGAATTCGATATAGCTCTACTGTATGAAGATTTCTTGGAAGGGATTTATATCAAGCAATTGGAATTACGGGAAGGATCTATCGTGATCGATAATAACCTGCGATCCCGTCAGGATAGTTTGTCATTTGGAACGGTCAACTTATTGCTTGATAACTTTGCATTGGATGCTACTACCGTAGCTTCTGGTACTAAGAGCGTATTTTGGGCAGATGATATGCGTTTGGAGTTGTTAGATTATGCCTTGAAGTTGTCAGATGATTTACACATGTTTTCTGCCGACCGGGTATTAATTGATACCAAGTTGGATCGGGTGGCTATTAGAGGTTTTCGAATCCGTCCATTTGACCAAGAGCGGATCAGTAGTATTTTGGACCGCTATGAGCAAAGCACTACTTTGGAGATTTTTGTACCTGAATTTACGGTTAATGGTGTGGATATTTCCAAAGCTTATGAAGAAGGAATCCTGAGCATACGGAATATTCGTGTTCCTTCCCCTACCATTAAGATCCATCGCTATCGTTCACAGCAAGAAGACGAAGAAGAAAAGGTTAAACGAGACATACTGGAATTACTGATATCGTACTTTCAGTCCATTTCTATTGGCTCTCTCAGTTTGGAAAGAGGGAGTTTGAGTTATGAAAACTCTATTCGGGAGCGATTAAGGACCTTTTCAGAAGATAATATTTCCATAGCTGTTAGGAACTTTTACATAGACCAAAATACTGATCTGGACCAAATATCTTCTTTATTTTCCGAAGAAGTGGATTTGAATTTGAACAACTATGTGTTTTCCGTAGCCAATGGAAAGTATAATATTGTAGCGGATCGGATTAACTTCAATACGTCTACGGAGGAAATCATTACCCGAAATGTCCGCTTAACTCCTAGTACCAGTACACAGGATAAAACCAAAATATCCGCTACCATCCCTGCGATGTCTTTTCGTGGAGTAGACTTAGAAGCCTTCCTCTTTGACAACGTTTTACAACTTCAAAAGGTAAGGCTAGTGGACTCAGATGTACAGGTCTTGATCAACCGGGATGTGGAGGTAGAAGATACTGCTATAGGCAGGAGAGCGCGGCGCAGAGATCGGACGCTACCCAAAACGATTGATCGGGTTTCCATTGATACTGTATTGACAGAGCGCTCGCAGTTTAGTTTATCTTTTAAAGAAGGAGGAAGTACCAGTAACCTGATCAATACCGGAATCAATTTAGGGATTTATGATTTTGAATTGGATTCGTTGAAAGCAAAACAGGCTGATATTGCCAGTCTTTTTGGAGCTTTGTCATTGGGAATGGATGAGTTTTGGTTGAATCTTGGGGATAGCGTACATCAAATTACTTTTGATAAAGTCGAGCTAGATACCCGAAGAGATGGTATTTTGGTTAATAATTTCCGAGTGATTCCCAATTCCTTGAGTGGAAATCCGGGTCAGCCTGTTTTTTCAGGGCAGATTCCAGTAGCCTTGCTTAAAATCAACTCCTTGAGTGAGCTGCAGCAGTCAAAGGATTTATGGATAAAGGAGCTGACCTTGTTTAGGCCTGATTTAGAAATTTTTACAGATACTGTCCGAAATATCAAAAAACCAAAAGATAGAGAGGCTGCTGAGGCTGCTGTGTTGGAAGTGTTAAAAGTAGATGATTTTAAAATAGAGCAGGGTACTATCGCTTTGATGGACAAATATGGAGTAAAACTTGGGAGACAGTTGAAAGGGTTGGATCTGTTTTATGGAGGATTTGAATCCGAATTAAGCGATTTGGGAGCCTTGACTACGGATGACCTCCTCAAGGAGGAATTTTCTATCTTCCTTCCCTCCTACGAAGTGATAATGAAGGATAGTCTGAACCGCTTAAGGATTCGGGGCCTGAGCATTCAAAATAATCGAATAGGCATAGAAGGCCTAAGCATGATGCCAACAGTGGGGAGATTTCAGTACCATCGCATGGTAGGTACTCAGTCAGATGTGGCTGAGTTGAAACTAGAGGATGTTGAAATCATGTATCCTTTATGGCAAGCCTTGATTTCCGAACAGGCTTTACAAGCCGAGAAATTGAGTATAGCTCAAGTGCATGCTAAAATTTTCCGGGATAAGCGTTTTCCAAAAAAAGAGGGAGTTGTTCGTCCGATGCCTCAAGCTCTTATGCAAGCTGCGGGGATAGATGTGAGGTTAGATACCCTGGCAATTCATCAGGCCTTCGTAGGATATACGGAGTTTCCAGAAAAAGGAATGGTGCCTGGTAATATTCATTTTACAGATTTGAAGGCCACGTTGACTCCGTTTGCCCTATCAATGGATAGCAGTAGTTTTGATTTAGAGAAATCAGATTTGTACGCAAAGGCCTTGCTGAATGGTGTAGCACCAATTGATTTACAAGCTCGGATGCGTTACCAGTTTCCTTATCCTATGGAAGTAAATGTGCAGTTGGGTGCATTTGATCTAGGTTCCATCAACAGCATCATCGCTTCTAATGCGTTTGCCCGCGTGACCCGGGGTCAAGTGAATGGAGGTAATTGGTCTTTTGTAGCCAATGATCAATTTGCAACGGGAAAAATGACCTTGCTTTACTCGGATTTGAGAGTTCAGTTACTTGACGAGCGTACCTTAGAACCTGGAAAGGGAAGGAAAAAAATCCTGACCTTTGTATTGAATTCTTTTGCAGTCAATAGCAATAATCCGAGAAAGCTATCGGGAAGGACCGTACGTTCCAGAATCTATGAAGAGCGGGATCAGGAGAAGTTTATTTTCAATTACTGGTGGAGAACCAGCCTTAGTGGAGTAAAAGGTAGTCTAGGCCTCGGTCAGCCAATACAGCCTAAACGTAAAGAGGAGGATAAGTGACGGAGGTTGCTATTAAAGTAAATTTTAATCCATTACAGCTGAATAATAAACGTAGAAAGGCTGTCTCGCGTAAGTGAGACAGCCTTTTTCTTTTCTTGCTTCAGACCCTAGTTGCGCTGATTGAAGTTTGTTATCTAAATGCTAACTTAGTTCCACTGAAACAAGCCTTCATTGAGGCTTTTCAACGCTTCATTTTTAAGCTTAGCATCCAATAGCAAGGAGATGTTGTGTCTGCTGCCACCATAGGATACCATTCGGATAGGGTAGTCTGTCAAGCAGTTCATCACGTTGGCAACAGTTCCCTTGGATTCAGCAATCATATTGCCCACAATGGAGATGATAGCCTGATTTTTATCCACTTCTACTGTTCCCAGCTTTTCCAATTCTTTGGTGATTTCCTTCAGATGTGACAGATCGTCAATTGTTACAGAAACGGCCACCTCTGAAGTAGTAATCATATCGATGGAGGTTTTGTAGCGCTCGAAGATTTCAAATACTTTTCTCAAAAAGCCATAAGCCAACAACATACGGCTGGACTTGATTTTGATGGCAGTAATTCCGTCTTTCGCTGCGATGGCTTTTACGCCCGAACCTTGTTCCTTCGCCGTAATAGTTGTTCCTACAGCATCTGGCTCCATAGTGTTCAGAAGTTTGACCGCGATATTATATTTCTGTGCCGGCCAAATGGAAGCTGGGTGTAGAATTTTTGCTCCGAAATAGGCTAATTCCGCTGCTTCATCAAAAGACAATTGTGCAATAGGCTTGGTTTTATCTACGATACGTGGATCGTTGTTATGCATCCCGTCTATGTCTGTCCAAATCTCTACTACTTCAGCATTGATAGCTGCACCCATCAAAGAAGCGGAGTAATCAGAGCCCCCACGCTTGAGATTATCTACTTCGTTTCTATGGTTTTTGCAGATATAGCCCTGGGTAACAAAGATTCTATCCTGAGGGAAATTGACCAAAATGCTCTTCAACTTTTCAGTGATTTTTGGCAATTCAGGCTCATGATTTTCGTCAATGCTCATAAAGTCCAAGGCAGGTAAAAATACCGCCGGAACATCCAATTCCTGTAAAAGCGTATAGAATAACTTGGTAGAAAGTAATTCCCCCTGTGCAAGAATATCCCGGTTGATGGCTTCGTTGAAAGAAATTTTCAGGATGATATTCAGGAACTCAAAATGTTCTTTGATGATTTTCTCTGCTTTGGTCCTTGCAGCATCTGTTTTCAACAATTCTTTGTAAAAGGATTGGTAATGCTTGTGCAAGCTGTCGATGCGCTCTTTTGCCAGGTCTTTTTTAGCTTCAGCCAAGGCTTCTCCGATTCCTACCAAGGCATTGGTAGTACCGGACAGGGCAGAAAGGACCACAATCTTCTTTTGATTGTCGCGGGTAATCAAGTCTTTTACTTGATGCATGCGTTCGGGCTTTCCAACAGAGGTTCCCCCGAATTTCATTATTTTCATTGTGTGTAAGGTTTGAGTTGCTAAGGTTTTGCTGCTTAATTCTAATGTGTAACCATAACGGAGAGCTGACCGCTACTGATTGGATTTGGGACTAATTTTTTTTAACCTTTACTTAAAATCCAAGCATTTTAATAGCGGTAATTGCTGCTTCATCTCCTTTGTTCCCATGTTTACCTCCCGCTCTGTCTAGTGCCTGCTGCATGGTATCAGGGGTCAAAACTCCAAAAATCACCGGTTTGTTAAATTTCAGGCCAACATTTGTAATGCCATGGGCCACCGCATCGCAGATAAAATCAAAGTGACGCGTCTCTCCCTGAATCACACAACCCAAGCAGATGACAGCATCGATGGCTTCTTGTTCTGCAAGCCATTGTGCTCCTAGGGTCAGTTCAAAGGAACCGGGAACATCTTTTCTGTAAATATTGGATTTCTGGGCACCATGGGATAGTAATGTTTCCAGTGCTCCTGAAAACAAGGCATCTGTGATCTGATCGTTCCATTCTGATACCACAATACCAAATTTCTTTTGGGAGATATCCGGAAGGTTATTGGTGCTGTATTCGCTGAGACTTTTTAAGGATGTAGCCATGAGTGTTAAATTTTAGTATAGGTTATAAAGCAAAAAGAGTAAGACCGGAGGCCTTACTCTTCATGATTGTATGCATATAGCAAGCATCATTTAGAAGCAAGGCCTTCCAAACGAGCTTTATGTTTTCTAGCGTTAGTGAATTCGAAAGACTCGAAGTATTTCTCCTCGATTTCTCCATAGGTTTTGATGGCATTGGCGATGTCGCCTGCTTCTTCGTAAGCAATAGCTAATTTGCTTAGGTAGCGAGGAGCAAAGAATTTATTTTCTTTGTGGTTGACAGCCTTTTTGTAATTAGCGATAGCCTCAGAAGTATTGCCCATTTCCAAATAAGCATCACCTAACAAAGCAAACGCTCTTGCCTGAACAAAATAATCTTTAGCAGAGAATTTTTTCAAATGATCAATAGCCTTCTGATGATTACCTTCGGATAGGTAGATGGAACCGATGTAGAAATGTGCTAGATTAGCAGCATCCGTTCTCTTGTAGTTTTCTACAATTTTCAAGAAACCAGCATTGGAACCATCCCCGTTTAAAGCTAAATCTGTTTCATCTTGTTCGAAATAGTAAACAGCCTGGAACATTTCTGCTTGTGCTTTTTTGTCCTGGTTTTGGGTATTGATCTGCATAAATAGGACACCTGCAATAATCAGGATGACCACAGCGATCAGACCACCTACCAATTTTGTATTTTCTCTTAAATAAGCTTCGCCTCTTTCCAGTCTACTTTTGATTTCCTCTGGATTTTCCAATAGTTCGTATTCTACTTCAGCTTTTTTTGTCTCTTTCTTAGCCATTATTTCAAAATTTTCGCCCGCAAATATAAGGCTTTTACTTAATTCCCAAATACTAACAAAAAATCAGTCATGTGTATTTTTGTACACGATGACTGATTTTGTCAGGTTGATTGATTTTATTCCATTACAAAAGGATAGTCTTCCTGCATGTAGACATCTTTGAAGGCATCTTGTCCATCAGGCCAAGGAGATTCTTCTGCGAATTTCACGGAATCATCTACTTGTTTTTTGACTCTTGCGTCGATTTCTTTGATTTCTTCTTCTGTCAGGATGTTGTTTTCAAGGATGGTCGCTTTTACCTGCTCCACAGGGTCCCTTTGTTTGTACTCTTCCACCTCTTCACGGGTTCTGTACTTCTGAGGATCCGACATGGAGTGACCTTTGTAGCGATAGGTTCTGAATTCCAATAAGGTTGGTCCATCGCCTCTACGTGCTCTATCCGCTGCTTCGGCTACTGCTTCGTGTACCGCTTCTACATTCATTCCATCTACCGGGAACGAAGGCATATCGTATGCTTCACCGATTTTGTATAATTCGGTTACATTGGAGGTTCTTGCTACAGAAGTACCCATGGCGTAACCATTGTTTTCGATTACGAAGATTACCGGTACTTTGTACAACATGGCCAAGTTGAAGGCTTCGTGTACAGCACCCTGTCTCACGGCTCCATCACCCATGTAGCAGATACACAGGTTTTTGGTGCCTTGGTATTTCTCCGCAAAGCCAATACCCAAGCCCATAGGAACTTGTGCACCTACAATACCATGACCACCCATGAAGTTTCTTTCTTTGTCAAAAATGTGCATGGAACCGCCTTTACCTTTGGTAGTACCGGTAGCTTTTCCGTACAATTCTGCCATCACAGCACCTGGGTCTGTACCCAAGCCTAGTGGATGAGCGTGGTCACGGTAAGCCGTAATCCACTTATCGTCCTTAGTCAATGCGGTGATTGCTCCAGAAGCGCAGGCCTCTTGACCGATGTATAAATGACAGAATCCTCTGATTTTTTGCTGTCCATAAAGCTGACCTGCTTTCTCCTCAAACCTTCTCATCAACAGCATACTTTCGTACCAGTATGCATAGGTCTCTTTGGAATATTTCGCTTTTGCTTTGGTAGCAGTACTCTTCTTTGCCATATCAATTCAAGTAAAATATGCTAATTTAGGCCTCAAATATAATCAATTGGACTGAATTTTAAGACCAGTTGCGAAAATAGTCAAAATACCTAGAGTACACACACCATGCATCTCAAAAATCTGAAATTGCTGCAATTTAAAAATTACGCCAAGGCAGAATTCCAGTTTTCCCCAGAGATCAATTGTCTGGTGGGGAAAAATGGGAGTGGAAAAACCAATATTCTGGATGCCATCCACTACCTCTGCCTGACCAAATCGGCTATCAATGGTGCAGATTCCCTTGCAGTGCAGCATGGATTTGATTTTTTTACGCTTATGGGAGATTTTGAGCGGGAAGGGAAATCTCTGGAAGTTCGGTGTGTAGTAGAATCGGGAAAGAAAAAGCAATTGCTTCAAAATGGGAAGGCCATAGATAAGATGAGTGAACATGTGGGCTTGCTTCCCATTGTTCTCATCGCTCCGGATGATACCCGATTGATCAGCGAAGGGAGTGAAGATCGCAGGCGCTTTTTTGATTCCATGCTCTGTCAGCTGGATCGGCAGTACATGGATCAGCTGGTCCGCTATCAACATTTTTTGAAGCAACGCAATGCGCTGATCAAACTGTTTGCCGATAAAGGAAAGTGGCAGGAGGAGTTGATGGAGCCCTATAACCGGGAATTGATCCAAGGCTCGAAAGTATTGGCAGCCAAGCGGCAGGCTTTTGTGGATGAATACAGTCCCTTATTGGTGGATTATTACAGCTTTATTTCCGATGCACAGGAACCTGTCAGCATCAGCTATGAAACCCAGTGCCTGGAAGAGGATTTTGATACAGCATTTCGTGCAGCAGCATCCAAGGATTTTGTCTTGAAAAGAAGTACGATGGGTATCCATAAGGATGATTTTGTTTTTCAGATTGGAGGATATCCTATCAAGAAATTTGGTTCTCAGGGACAGCAGAAATCATTTGTGATAGGCTTGAAGCTGGCACAGTTTCAGGTATTTCACGCACATTTGCAGGTAAAGCCCTTGTTGTTGTTGGATGATATTTTTGATAAGCTGGATGATGGTCGGATATCCCAATTGATGAAATTGGTGGCGGACCATGCTTTTGGGCAATTGTTTATCACCGATGCCCGCCCGGAGCGTTCTAAAGAGATACTCAAAGGGATAAATGCGGAATGTGTGTTTTTTGAGTTGAGAAGTTAGGGTGGCTATTTTGTAATCATCGGAAAGCTTAAATAACTCCTCAATACCGCTTTCGGTTGATTTGGGCATCTAAAGACAATCGTCCTGGGCCTGTAATGCTTAATACCACGAAGATCAATAAAAACAAGAGGGCCTTTTCTTTGGATGCAAAGGGGTCATCTGCATGTACCATAAACGCCGCCACAAACATAGTGAATCCTAATGGCAACAAGCATATCCGGGTCATAAATCCTAACAGTAGCAATATGGCGCAAAAAAACTCAGAGAAAATCGCCAACTGAAGGGATACTGCCGGACCTACACCTAAGGGGTCTCTAAAAGTACCCAGCTTGTTGGTGAAATCTGCAATTTTGGCCCATCCATGCGTGATCATCATCCCTGCCGAACCCACTCTCAAGAGGGCTAATGCAAAATCAATAGCAAAAGGTTTGGTGCTGAAGATTAACTTTTTCATGGATTCGGGATTGTAATTGCAGATTATTTTTCCAAAAATAAGCATTTAATTCATTGTTGGCAGTAACTTAGGGCTACTTTATACAAACTAATCCAATTGAATATATGAGATACCTTTGTCTGATCATAAGTCTGTTAGTGCTGCCCTTTTCTTTTTCCTTTGCCCAGCAAAAAAGTGGAGCCTTAACTATTTACACCACCTCCTTGTATGGATATGTCCAAGAGGAACTGTATCCTATGATTGCAGAATCACTTTTTGATGTTGAGGAGGCACCTACGGTCGATGATTTTATTACTTTGGCGAAAAAAATTGATCAGCAGGTGAAGGATCACCTCAAAGGACAAGAGACATCCTTGGATGCATCCGATATCTCAGAGGCTGTGGCGATGAGAAAGGCCCTGCTGGTACAGCTCTCAGAAGCGTATATGGAACGTGCAGAGGAACTTTCTGCAGAAGAGAAGTCCGCTTTCTTTCAACAGTACTTGGTTCAGTTGGGGATTTTGGAGGACTTGACTAACCTCAATGATGATTTATCCCGTTCCTTGATGATGGCGCTTCATTATTCCTTGGAGATTCCCTTTGGTATGCCCAATACCCGTGTGGAGGAATTTATTTTGTCTAGAGAAGAACCCATGCGCGAAAGTTTGAAAGCGGCCATGGTCATGAATGAAATGGTCATGCTGTCTGGTGGCTACGAAGTCAGTGAGCGTTTGGTCAATCAATTTGTTGCAGAGTATCCTGAATCAGTCCACCTGCCCAATATGATGGAAGATTTGAAAGATTTGGAGCGCCTGCGAACAGGAGCCCAGGTGACTGACTTTGAATTTAAGGATTTGACAGGAGCGATGGTGCGTCTCTCTGATTACCATGATAAGATTATTTATTTGGATTTGTGGGCATCTTGGTGTGGACCATGCATTCAAACCTTTAAGACCAAAACGCCTGATTTTGAAAAGAAGCTGGTGGGTTTGGATGATATTATCTTGATGTATGTATCTGTAGATGAAAAAGAAGAATCTTGGAAAAATTATTTAGATAAAAACCCGATGAATGGGGTTCATTTATTTGCAGGGCAAGGTTTTGAAGCAGATATCATGCGTTACTTCAAAGTATGGGGCATTCCCAGATACCTGATTTTAGGTAAGGGAAATAAAATCCTCCAAGTCAACGCCCCCCGACCAGGTGATGAAGCTTATGAGGCGCTGATAGCGATAGGGGAGGGAATGTGATAAGCATCTCGCAGATATAGGAGATTTGGCAAAATGTCTCTCACAGATAAAGGGGATTGAACAGATTTGGCACAGATACAATTTATTTCTTTAGCGCTCTTAAAACTGCGCCTCCT
>NZ_BMYF01000003.1 GCF_014652135.1 Mongoliitalea lutea | reverse complement strand
TAATTTATGTTGTCGTAAACACAAAGTACACAAAATAGGGTAGGTTTAAGCAATTGAATCTACCCTTATTTTAAAATCGTTTCTCGGACACTAGTGATTTTGAATATTACCTGTTATGGTAGTGAGGTCAGGCGGATAATAGGGTTTTATAAAGCCTAAGTAACTACCTGACAGTGGTAAAGCCACACCTTCTTTAGGATCAAAGCTTTCTATCCGTACGCCTACGACAGCGGCTGTAGTGTTAAAAAAATCCCTTCTAAAAGTGTAAGTATTTGAAGTTTCATTAACAATATCAGACCATTTATCGGGTGGTAAGTTATTTACTCTGTAAAAGCCACCCCCTGCCGCATAGGTAGGATTCCATGTAGCTCGGTTGGTAAAAGGTTCCATTGTAGCTGAAATAAAATCAAATTCATCAATCACTCTATCAATTGCTAAACCTATAAAAGGGCCAATAAGGTCATAATTCAAATACCCATTGATTCGGATACTATTTTCTATTGCTAGTTTAAGATCTTTTACCTCTTGAAATGTGTAAATTGCCTCCTTTATACTATTGATGACTGTTCTGTAGTATGGTCTTCTGATATGAGGGAATGCTAATAATGAAAAGTACAGCGCTGTTTCTTTTGAATTCAATACAAAGTTGGGATCATTAATTTGTGGAATACCAAAATATATAGGTTGATTATTACTATTATTTTCTGCAAATACCACTGAATGACCGGCCAAAGCAAATGAATTTGTTAAGTCAATGGGCGACATATCTAATTCAGAATAAACCAAAATATCCGTGTGATTTAAGTTATTAGGTAATTCAATTTTTCCTTTCAAATCTTTTGGAAATTGATTGGAAGACTCAGAAGCATTTTCTAATTCTATCTCCTTTATACATCCTGTCAAAAAAACTAAGCCTGCCAATAGGCTAAATAACGTGTACAATGATCTCATAACAATTTCATTAAAAGTGTAATTCTATTAGTCTTTACTATTCTACAGCATTAGCTGCTTAGTTGAATTACATTTATTCTTCTACCTTGTTTCCTTGTACCAGAAACCAATCCACCCAGGCATCCATCTGAGCGACGGAATTGGGGCGTAGGATAATCGTTTGTTCACTATCCAGCAAGAATAGGGTAGGGGTAGCGAAGACATAGTAGTCTTCCACCACTGGTCCGTCCCATTTTTGAAAATCACAATAGGTGATAAATGGATACTCCTTACTGATTCTTTCCACTGTGCTAGGGTCTGTTTCCAGGGAGACATAGAGTACTTCCAAACCTTGAGAGCGCCACTTTTCATACTGCTGTGCGATTTTGGGAATCTCTTCGTTGCATTTGGGACACCAACTAGCGCCAAAAACCACCAAGGTATAAGGTGTCTCAAAACCTGATAGTTTATTCACCCGATTTTGTGCCTTACCTTGATAATAGCTTAGACCTGTTAGGGAAATATCTTTTGCTTGGTTGCCGAGCTTCATGGCCCGATAGGTTTCCAGCTGCCTGGCCAAGTCAGTATTTACTGTACAGGCAGTTTCATTGAGGACACTAATGGCTAAATGTTCCGAGGCTTTAAATAAACTGTGTCGCTCCAATAAGTCAAAGAGGTAATTTGTAGCCTCATTGAAGATTTTTTCATCTTGTATCAAGGAAGCCAAGAGAGCATCAATCGAGAGACTCATTTCTTCAAAAACCCCTTCTATATCTTTGCCACTGTTTTCCAAGAGCCAAAACTGACTTTCCAATACATCCCTAAATAGCCCACTTTTATACAAGCGTGGATCGGCATAATTGATCCTTCTAAACGCCTGAATGACGGAGGGGATTTCCTCTGTCCGCTGCTGTGCCACGATGGGTACTGAACTCACCAACTTTCGCATAGGCAGGTACCATCGAACGTAGCTTTCCTCAGGCAAGGCATTGATAAAGGCTTCATCCTCTTTTTTGATCCGCTGCATTTCTGCTACGATATGGGCTTGAGGAGTACTCTGGTTTTGAAAGACAGGGTCGGTGGCATATAGATTCTGCAAATAGGACCATGCGCTTAGTGCCTGTTCCCTTTTGGGTTGAGCTGTTGCATAAGCTACAAAAGCTTTGTTTTCTTCACCCTTGGATACTGTCAATGTTTCTTTTTGCCCGAGACTTTCTCCATGCAGTTCAATATCTTCTCCTGTTAACAATACAAATAAGGGTTGATTATCGGTTGACATGAGAAAGCCAACACCATAATCGTTCCTTGCATACGAAAGAGTAAAATTGCCTTGCTGATCAATTGTGGTCTGAGATACCATATATGTTTTCAGCCCATCAAAACTTTCTAATCTGATTTCCTGATTAGCCAACTGCACTAAAGAGCCGCTGATGCTTTGTCCCAAAAGAGGGGATGAAAATGTTATATAAACTAATAGCCAACTATATTGATTCATAAATTTTAATATTACACCTTACTTTGATTTTTTTAGGAAAATTAATTTTTTATGCAGCGCACTGAAAAAGCATTATTTCGATCGGCTGTAAGTCCGCCAGCACCAGCAGGACTTATGTTCATAAATGACATTCCTTTTGCTTTGGATCCGTTAAATGAACTACCCCAATAATCCCCTCTCGTACCTAATCCAGAAAACACAAGGGTTCCAGTAATGATTACACGCGAACCAGCCATAGGTAACTTTAAGTTTGATTCAAATGCACCTTGAGAGTTATCGATTGTCCAGCTTCGATACTCAGCTTCTAACTCTTGAGATGTAGGTAAACGGTAGCCATTTGGACACGGGTTGTTTATTCCATTGACACCTTGCCATAATTCATCATTTTGTGGACTGCGCCAATCCCAAGGGCTAGTAGTTTTTAAGATAAAATCCCCATGCCCGGGCTGGTCTGTACTACTCAAAACTGTAGTCGTTCCTGAATTGCGGCACTGATGTCCATCAGCACCCCGTCCCCATTGATAGAGGTCGCCAAAAGCTAATTGATCTGTGCTACTGGTAGCCACTCTGCTGGCGCCAAGGTTTCTATCCATCCAAGTTCTCCCTGTCACAGGGTTGGTGACTTCTACCACTTCTGTAGGCACACCATTGCAATGCACATATCCCACAGGCCATAAATCACCTGTTTGCGAATCGCTTGGACAAGTTCCCCACCTTGGTTTATTTGCGGAGGTAAGCGGTGAATCTGTGGAAAATGCTTGAGGTTCTGAAGGAATATTGATGACACACCAATTGGAAATATTTTGATTGAAGCTTGATTTGTTAAACATCCCAAACATTTCAATTACATTACTTACATCCCAATTGCCAATTGGTTGATTAAATTGAGAATTCCAAAACATTCCGGTCATATCCTTCACCTTACTTACATTCCAATCACCAATGGCTTGATTGAATTCAGAATGAACAAACATCCCACTCATATTCAGGACATTGCTAACATCCCAATCTTTTATAATTTGATTAAATTTATTTAAATTTTGTTCATCACCTCCAAACATTGACCTCATATTTGAAACCTTATTGACATTCCAATTTCCTATGAATTGATTAAATGAAGAACGGTAAAACATAAATTCCATGTTCTCTACCTTAGAAACATCCCAATCTTCAATAGCTTGATTGAACTCTGAAACTGAAAATAGACTTACCATGTTGATTACTTTACTTACATTCCAGTTCCCAAGAGGTTGATTAAATCTAGAAAACAGAAACATGTTTCTCATGTCAGTTACATTACTCACATCCCAATTCCCAATTGGTTGATTGAAAGGATTCAATTGGGATAAAGTACCTGCAAATAATTCTGACATATCTGTCACCAAAGTAGTACAAAGCTTGGTCATATCTACACCTTGGTCCCTTCTTTGACGGATTAATTGATTATCTACAGACTCGTATAAAACGCCATTGATAAAACCTTTGTCCCCAGGTTTGGTCTCAGGACAAAGGCAGGTGATACCATTTTCATGAAGGAAAAACTTCTTGTTTTCCACAAATTTTGCCAGTACACTTGTGGGCTGATCAATCGTTAGTGTTTGGGGAACAGTATTTCCACTCAAATCACCCCCCCAGCCATCAAACTCCCAACCTTCTTCAGGTTTAGGAGTAAGTTCGATTACAGTCCCATGAGGGAGATCTCTCCCGTTAGGCATACTCACTATTTTTTCTTCTACCGTTCCTCCACCTTCTATGCTTATGGTAAGTGGATAGTTTCTCCGCACAAAGACTGCTGTGATCGATTTATTGGTATCCATAGTGATCTGAAGGGGAGTGGCACTACCGCTTTCATCTCCATCCCACTGTTGAAATACCCAATGCTCATTTGCCTCAGGTGTTAGGGTAACTGTTGTGTTTTGATTGTATTGATCCGCCTGTGGCGAAATGGATACCTTTCCAGCTTCTGTTGGCGTTACATTGACTGTTAACGTAAACGTAGGTGCTGTTGGGTCTTCATTTTCGCAAGCGGTAAAAATAGCAAGAGCAAGAAGTGGGATAAGTAGAAAATTTCTCATATATAATTTAGTTTGAAAACCTTTTTTATTTGTTTAAAAAGGTGTCTAAAAATAATTTTTTTGCTGGGTAATATTTCGTTGACCTTGTAGAAAGGTTGAAAAAGTTTGTAGAAAGTTAGATTTGTCAAATCCTTAAAAATGTCTCTATTTTTTTTGCTAAAAATCTTTTTTACAATTTTTAATTTTACATAATTGCAATATTCTTTAACAAATGGTAGACACTGCAAAACTACTTTTTTTGCAATGCTACGCCTAAAAATGTGAACGATGAAATTTAATTTGATTTTCGGTTGTGTGTTTTTTCTGTTCCTTTTTGAAGTAAAAGCACAATTAAATTTTGGACCAAAAGTAGGTATCAACACAGGTATTGAAAGCTATGAGCAACTAACAGAATTTAAAGATTTTTCCTGGTCTGGATCCCATGTTGGTGTTTTTGGAAGGGTAGACTTTTTATTTCTCTATGTACAGCCAGAGCTTTTATATTCAATGAATCAATTCCAAAGCTCCTTGATCAATGATGATGGAACTACTTCCTTTATCGATTACAAAACCAATCGAGTGGATTTTCCTATTATGGCAGGTTTTAGATTTTTCAAATTTCTTCGGGTTGGGGCAGGCCCGATATTCAGCGTGGTAACCTCAGATAGTTCAACAGGTATGACCAATAATTCCATTGGATTCAGTAATGCCACCGCAGGATTTCAAGTCAATGGGGGTTTTGATATTTGGAAATTAATTATTGATTTGAAGTATGAGTCTGGGGCAGGTGAATTGGCTGATAAGATTTTGGGTGTAGAAAGTGACTTTAGACCTAATCAGTTTATTGTAAGCATTGGTATAAAACTATTTTAATATGAAAAGAATTTTATTTTTACCTGTGTTCTTCTTGTCTCTTTGTCTTTTTGGTCAGTCAGCATATGACGAAGTTTACCTAGTGGATAAAACCAAAAAAATTGGCATTGTCAAAAGTATAGATGAATTTCAAATTATTTTTCAGGAAAAAGACAATCAGGAGAAAACCACTATTCGTCTTTCAATCATTTGGAAAATACTCTATTCTAATGGATATGAGGAAGTTTTTAACAATCCATTGCCTGAAGATTTGATACCCTCTGAAAATGGAAGTAAAGAAAAATCAAAAGGTGTTTCTAAACAGGTAGATTCTAGCGTCAAGTCAAAATCCACTGGCTCAAAAACTACTTTCGCTGATTCAGGCTTACTTGAAAGATTAGCAGACAATCAAGATTGGAGGTCCTTGGTTGGTGTTGATTTTGGTGGATTTTTTCCGATTATTTTTGGACCTAGTTCTTGGATTAGTGCAAAAGATGGATTGGCACTTTATTATGGTTTTGGAGCAGAAGTTGCTCTATCAATTGATCCTATAAAATATTTAGGTATTTCTATTTCTCAAGGTTACATGAGTCATCAGTCCTATCTTCCGGCATCCGAAGAATCCTCCTCAAGAGAAAGAATAAGCCTAATTAATAGTCCCACTACTATCAAATTAAATCTTTATCCTAAAAAAGATATCATTTTGACAGGAGGTTTTCAATTTTCAACTATAAGCATTTCACAATCTAATCCTGAAATAACAGGCCAATCAATGTCGGGTTATACGTTTGGATTGGGGAAATTAATACCTGTGGGAGCTAATAAGAATTATCTATCGTTAACTGCCAATTTTAACAGTTTAAACACTGACAGTTTTCTATTTAAATTAGATAGAGATAAATTCCCTGATTTAGACCCCCTTGAGTTAGAGTTCAATTCTTTACAGACGGTAGACATCAAACTTAAATTTCATTTTGGAATCATTAAATAACTGAAATATGAAAATTTTACAAGCTGTATTTACATGTTTGCTACAAATGCTTGTGGTAGTCAATGTATTTTCCCAAGAAACAATTTACACTACAGATGGGGCTATCATTGAGGCTGAGATTAGCGCAATTGATGGGAAATCAGTTTCATTTAAGCCAATTAAAAAAAATGCGAAAGCCACTGTTTTAAAACCAGAGCAGATTTCAATTATCGTATTTGAAAATGGGCATTACCTGACTTTTCCAAATCCAAAAATGTCAATGGAAAGTATTAAGGAAAAGAAAACCTTACCCAATGATGTGATTTTAACCAAATACGTTGACGTATTAGAGGGTACAATTACCAATACAACATCTGAAAAAATTGACTTTTATAACATAAAATCCAATATGCAAACCTCGATTAAATTGGATGAAGTACTGATGGTCATCAATAAAAATGGAGATCATACACTGTATAGAAAAGCGCCAGAAATCAGGGTTTTTTTAGAGCATATGCAACCTGAAGTAATTGCATTGATAGAAACAGCTCCAAGTAGTATTTCAGCTGCCTCTTCATCACCTGGACGACCAGCCCATTTATCAGGCAATCCACAGACCAGTGCAGCTAGTGTTTCCACTCAATCATATGCAAGCGAAAGTAGAGGCAATAATCTTGCACAATCAGAAGAGCGATATAGTCCTCCGGCTGCACAACAATCAGCTACCGTCATGGTTCAATCAACTGGAGCGGCATCTGCTACTGTTGATAATGTAAGTCAAAGCGGACAAAATTCAGGTGTTCAGGTTACGCAGCCTATGCAAAGCCCACAACAAGTACAAAGTGGAAATATAAATGGTACAACCGCTAATTCTAATTTCAATCGAAATGCCTCAACTAATCGACCAAGCGAATTAACTGATATAGATTTCGATGAATTCAGTGATAAGGCACTTCAAAAGATTGAAGATTTCACAGGTTATCTAGGTATCATCGCAAGTAAGGAAACGTACCCTGAGTCTGCTAATCAGGCAATCGAATTAGCGATAGAGCTGTTTGTAAGTGAGGACGTACAGGTAGAGGTTTCTACAGCCGGATTTTCATCAAGTATGAAAAGAAAGATTAGAGACTACTTAAATAGATTGAAGTTATTAAAATATGATAGGGTTGATATTCAATGGGCGAATATAAACTATGTTTCCAATTTTAGAAAAGCTCCTGATGGAAATTATTATGGTAC
Source organism: Mongoliitalea lutea (assembly GCF_014652135.1). Classification (GTDB taxonomy): domain Bacteria; phylum Bacteroidota; class Bacteroidia; order Cytophagales; family Cyclobacteriaceae; genus Mongoliitalea; species Mongoliitalea lutea. Next base: position 266,283 of record NZ_BMYF01000003.1, on the reverse strand, counting down.
CGTATCGGTTCAACAAACTTTTAGAGGTTATAAAGACAACCAAGTCGTTTATTCTGATGTAACAACTAAGGATGTGGAGGTTGTTATTAAAGGGATGGAAAAATCAGTTCAGGGGCAAATTGAAATGGTTTGGGATGTATTATTATCGGATATTGGTGTAGTAGATACAAAATGAAACGTCTCTTACTGATACTAGTTATTTGTGTTGCTCAAACCTACCAATCTTTTGGTCAGGGGTTGAGCAATACCTTTTATGATGAGGTTTGGTCTGTAAAAGTCAAGCAAATTGATGACTTTGTCGATAGATTCAATAACGAGATTAACTTTTTAAAAAATGGCAGCTTGGTAAAAAATAAGTTTTCTCCAGAAACTCGGCCTAAGCTTCTGTCAAGCCTTGTCAATTATGATAAGGTAAAAGATCAGTTACTAGTGGAGGATTTTATACAATGGATTTATAAAGAAGAGTTTTTTTTACAACTAGGTAAAGACAATATTCAGTGCGAATTGAATGTGGATGCTTTCTATAAACAGAAAAAATTCAATCTAGATCTCATTCTAAAGATAGAAGTTTTAGAAAATGGAGCAATGAAATGGGTAATTTCTGATGCTAAGTCAACATCTTTTCCATGGAAGACCATCGAACAAAACCCTAGTAAATTTATCAATCCAAGTAATCACAATTTGCGGTTTTCCAACCTTTTTAAATTAATCAATGAAGGAAATGATATTCAAGGGATGTTTGCAAATGACTTTGAACTAAATAACTTTAGCATTATCGTGCATGAAATTATTGAAGGGAATCTTGAAATTAAGGAAATAAAAAAGATTGACTACAGAATCTCCATAGATGAAAAGTTTAAGTTTTTAGTTTCTTATTTCGATGTTCCAAGTACTCCATCAGGTTGGTTAATCTCAGAAATTTATTAAGAATAAAGAGTTTATGAAGAAGTTTTATTTGTTAGGTTGTTTATTTCTTACTTTTCACTTTGCATCAATAGATTCCATAGCGCAAACCATGGAAGAAAGGGATGTTAAAGAAATAAGGAGCAAGGCTCGTTTGATTGTAAAAGAGTATGAGGGCTTGCTAAATTTAATTTCCAACAATCAAATGTATGATACCGAAATAGAGGAAATCATCAAAAACTCTCTTGATCCCAACAATGGAAATAAAATTTTTAAAAATGAAAAAGTCATTATTGAGGACGACCTTAATCCTGATTTAATTGCAAGAAGAAGAAATACTGAAATAGGAAGCTATTTGTCAAATTTCAACCTGCAATATGTAAAAACAAGTGATTTTTCAGTGAGTTTTGATAATATTGAATTGTCAGATGTATATTTTAAAGATCATTATTTTTTAATAGCAACGGTGGATAGAATTTTTAAAAGCACATATGGAAAAGAGGGGAAAACCTATGAGCCTCTAAAAAGAGCCATTGAAATGGAAGTTTTTAGGGCTTCTAATGGTAAATGGGCTGCAACAATTACTAGCATCATTGCTGTACAGCCAAATCTATTTACACAATTAGCTTCATCCAAGGTTGAGATTCTACCCTCTTATAACCCCATCTTAAGTTTGTCAAATGATTTGGAGTCAACAGGTTCGGATTCGGGAATGCCATTGGTAGCAGTAGGGTACGACGAAGAATATTATTCGATTTTAAGGAATGCAGAAAAGGCATTTAATGAAGAGCGTTATGATGATGCTATTCAGCTTTTTGAACAAGCGCGAGCCATCAAAAGCTATGACTCTTATAATACCTTAATGCTTGGACGCTCAAAACGATTATTTGATGTTCAAAACCTGAATACGAAAAGTGATTTAATGAATCTTTATTTTCGTCAAGCAATGGCAGCAAATGCTAAAGGTGAAATCGAAATAGCTATAGGAAGAAATAAAAAGATTTTAATGCTAGAAGATAATAAGGCTGCTCAAAAGAGTTTAGACTTTCTTGAAGCAAGACTACGTGCCAAAGAAGATGTAGATTTTTTATTGACTCTGCCAGCAGATAAAAAACTCGTAAAAGAGATTTCAAAGAAAACTAGGGGTAAAAATAAAAATATAGAATATGAACTTGGAGTAGCTTTGGTCATGCGAAAAATGTATGAACAGTCAAGAAATTCTAAGGAATTAAAGCCTATTTTAGAGCCACTTGATATTTTGTTGAAAAAAGAACCAGAATTTGTAAGAGCTAGAGTTCAGCGAGCAGAAATTTTTACCTTGTTAAGTGATTACAAAAATGCTATTAAAGACTTCAACTATTTAATTGATAAAAATAATAATGAATATTTATTTTATGTAGAAAGAGGTAGAAGACACCTTTTGAATGGAAATGTTCAAGCTGCAATTACGGATTTTGGACAGGCCAATACTATTAATTCAAATGCTCCTGATGGACACTTCGAGCTAGGGAAGATTTATCTTGAGACAGCAGTTAACTTTGAAGAGGCGGAATTCCACTTCCGTCAGTGTATCAAAGCACAGTACGCAAATCCAATATATCATTATTATTATGCGCTGGCTGTAAAAAATACGGATGCTCTAAGAGGGCTTGAGCATTTAAAAATAGCTAGGGAATTAGATAATGAATCTGCATTGGAAAAACAGATCGAAAGAGAAATTTCGTTTGCAATGCAAATAGCCGAGACTTTTATGTATAGGGATAGTTTAGATTTTGCTACGGAAATTGTTGAAAAAGCGTTAGAAGTAAATAATAATTCTATTTCTGCATTACTTCAGAAGTCGATCATGCTAAAAAATGATGGAAATTTCCAAGAAGCGATACCGATTTTAGAAAGATTATTGGCAACTAACCCCAACAATTCTAAAATTCAATATGAACTTGCCCAAAATTACTCCCTAAATGGAAAGTTTGAGCAATCGTTTCAATTATTTTCTAAGTTAATCAAATCATTAGAGGATTCCAAAAAGCGATATATGAATAGTGCAAATTGGACCTCGACGGTATCTAATGCATATGATTTAGAGTTGGAAAAAAGCTATAGAGGCCTAGCAGATCTTTTTTTTAAATATAATCAATTTAATGAAGCTATAGATTATTACATGAAGTCAAAAAATATTGCGAGGCGAGACGAATATCCGGTTCTGATGATTGCTAAATCTTACCTAGCTTTGGGCCAACAAAAGGAAGCAGCTAATTATGTAGCGGAGGGTTTACGGATTAATCCAATTAATACTGAATTGTTTTATATAAGGGGCTTGATAAATTATTCTCAAGAATATTTTTCTAATTCCATTAGTAGTTTCACTCAGGCACTTACAAATGAAAAACTTAAAGATAATTGCAATTACTATTTAGGAATGGCTTATTATAGAGATGGTAATTTCTCTGAAGCTTTAAAACATTTACGTCAAGTAAGATTGAATTCTGAGTTTTCAGAAAATAGTTTAGAATATGGCTTTTTAGCATCTTTAAGTGTGAATAGCCCAGAAGATATTCGATATTTTTTGACATCCTTAGAAAGAATTGATTTGGGTAGAGGACAAAAAAATAAATTTGAATCGCTCTCAATAACAAAGAAATTGTTTGAAAATAGCCTGGACGAAAGTGAAGCAATATTGTTTTTAAGAAATGAGCCAAATAATGCCCGAGTGCTGTATGCTTTAGCCGTTTTAAACTTTAAGAAAAACTCAAAAGATAATGCATATAATTATCTTGAAAGAGCTTTAAGAACTAAGCAATTGTATAAAGCCGATCTATATCTCTTTCCTCAATTTGAAAATTTTGAAGATAGAAGAGTGAATAAAATTATTAAAGATTATTTGTAGAAAATATTGTGACACTAAAAAGTATTTTCTCTCGCAGAAAGCGCTGAATGCGCGGAAAAAACAGAAAATCACCTCTGGATTGATCTATCGCATGTAGAACCCTAACTCCGTCAGGAGTTAACTACCGAAGGTTATTAGCCCCGAGTGCCAACTCGGGGTCTGGAATGGATTGTATTTTGGAAAAATCTCAACTCCGGTAGGAGTTGAATTCTTAGAGCTGGATAATGTTTTTAACACAGATTTTAAATCGATTTTCACAGATCAACACAGATGGATGGCTGACGCCAATTGGGGCTCGCAGAAAGCGCTGAAGTCGCAGAAGTCGCAGAAAGGAAATAGAAAACATTTTTTATTTTGCTCCATTGTTCCGAGATCTTAACTCCGACAGGAGTTAACTACCGAAGGTTATTAGCCCCGAGTGCCAACTCGGGGTCAAGGATGGATTAGATTTTGGTGAAATCTCAACTCCGGTAGGAGTTGAATAGATTCGTGCTCGTTGATGATATTTCTGGGATTTTTTCTTTTTTGCAATCTTTTTGTAAACTGCACAGGTTTTATAATTCAACGAACATGACCAATCCCCAAACATTTTTCGAATACCTCACCCAATATGTGACGCCACATAAACGCCAACTGATTGAACAGGTGCTTGCGCAGCGAACCCGATACTTTACGGTGGTATTGGAGGATATCTACAAACCCCATAATGCTTCGGCCGTATTGCGAACAGCAGACTGTTTTGGGATTCAGGATATCCATATCATAGAAAAAGAAAATTCATACGAGGTCAATCCCTATGTGGTGAGGGGAGCAGCGCAATGGGTGGATATCCATAAGTATTCAAACGAAGCAGGAATGGGTGTAAGCAATTGTTTTGAACAACTGCGTTCAGAAGGTTATCAAATCATCGCTACAAGCCCTGATTCGGGTAGTATTTCCATTCATGAATTAAATGTGTCTCAAAAAATAGCCTTGGTCTTTGGGAATGAACATGCAGGAGTATCCGACGAAGTAAAAGCTATGGCAGATAAATTGGTGCATATTCCCATGATGGGTTTTACCGAGAGCTTCAATATATCCGTAGCAGTCTCCATTTTTCTGTTTGATCTGATTAGAAAAGTGCAAAGCCAATCAACTATTCAAAATTTCCACCTCAATGAAGATGAAAAACAGCTACTAAAAGAAAAATGGTACAGAGATATTGTTAAAAACTCCGAGATTCATGAAAAGGTGTTTTTTAGTTCATTAAATTCAAAATAGGATTATAGATCAATACTATCATTATCGTTTCCTTAGTTCTGTTAAAATATCTTCTAAACCGTTGAGTCGAATTTCATATAACGTATGTAAATACATTCCTAATTTTCCAGGAGGAAATCCTTGTCTATGAAACCATACCAAATAATACTCTGGAATATCAGCTAATATTTTGCCTTTGTACTTTCCAAATGGCATACGCTCTTTTACTAAGTCTTTTAAAATCTGTGGGTCCATATCAATAGCCTTCCGCCGTGTCATCACCTCTTTTATCTGCGCCCCCTTCCAGGCGTCCATTTTTCAAAACTAAAATCGCATCAACCTTTCCTATAATTGGAGTGTAGCCTTCATTGATTTTATAGCCTTTAGCTTTTAAAATTTCCATATCACTGGAGGAAAATCCTTCCGGTTCAAAATTAATATGATCAGGAAGCCACTGATGATGAAAACGGGGAGCATCTACAGCTTCCTGCATATTCATACCAAATTCTACTACATTCAAAATAGTTTGTAAAACCGATGTGATGATAGTGGAACCGCCAGGAGTACCTACAACCATCAACAGTTTTCCATCTTTCTCTACAATGGTGGGAGTCATGGAACTCAACATACGTTTGCCCGGCGCAATAGCATTGGCTTCAGCTCCTATTAAGCCAAACATATTGGGAACACCTGTTTTGGAACTGAAATCATCCATCTCATTATTGAGAAAGAATCCCAACTCATCTACATACAATTTGGATCCATAAGCACCATTGAGGGTAGTGGTGATGGATAACCCATTACCAAACTGATCCACAATGGAATAATGGGTAGTCTCATCACTTTCAATTATCGAAAGTTCACCATGGCCTACATCTGATGATAAAGTTGCTTTATCAGGATCGAAAGAAGCCATGCGACTTTTGAGGTAGCTTTTATCTATAAGTTGATTAATAGGGACCTCCACAAAATCAGGATCTCCTAAATAATAATTTCGATCTGCATAAGCCCGTCTTTCTGCTTCCGTCAACACCTGAATATAATTCGGCGAATTATGGCGCATAGCCGCCAAGTTAAAAGGTTCCAACATGCCCATAATTTGAGCTAACGTCACCCCACCTGAACTCGGTGGAGCCATGGAGATGATGGAATGTCCGCGGTAATCGAATCGAATTGGTTCTCTCCATTGAGCCTGATAGGAAGCCAAATCCTCAAGAGTGATGATACCACCCTTGGCCTGAAGGAAAGCAACCAATCGCTGTGCGGTTTCTCCTTTATAAAATTCATCCGCTCCATTTGCAGCAATTCTACGCAAGGTTTCAGCTAAGGCAGGATACTTGATTGTATCTCCTGCTTGAAATTCTCTTGCAAACAAGGTCTGTTCTCCACTGACCTCAATAATATCTTTTCGGTTGTTAGCTAATCGTTGCGCCTGTTTTTCAGTTACTACTACTCCATTTTCTGCGAGATGAATTACAGGTTGAATAATTTCTGACCATGGAAGCGTTCCAAATTTTTGATGTACTTCATAGATCCCGGCTATAGTTCCCGGCACACCCACTGCTAGAGCTCCTTTGGTGCTCAAACCTGGAATAACATTTCCATCTTCATCCAGATACATGTCGCGATGAGCAGCGAGGGGTGCTTTTTCCCGATAATCGATGGAACCAACTTGTCCATCTGCCAAGCGATAAACCATAAAACCACCTCCTCCCAAGTTTCCTGCAAATGGGAATGCAACAGCCAATGCCAGTTCTGTTGCAGCCATGGCATCAAAGGCATTACCTCCTTGTTTTAAAATTTGTAAGCCAATCGCAGATGCTTCTACACGAGCAGAAACTACCATGGCCTTATCTGCAATCAAGCCTCTCGTGCTTGAATCATTACTCTCCTTCGATTGACAAGAGAAGAAGAGAAATGTTAAACCAAATACAAAAGAAAGGGAGGTGCTGGATGAGTTAAACATGTTTAGTCTATTAAGGTGTCATTGAATAGTTTTAAAATCCGCTTGTACTCATCCGTCCAACTGCTTGGCTCGATAAAACCGTGGTCCTCCACGGGATATACTGCAAATTCCCAATTATCTTTTCCCAATTCAATCAATCGCTGTGCAAGTCTGACCACATCTTGAAAATGAACATTTACATCTAGCATACCATGTGCAATTAATAAATGCCCTTTCAATCCTTCAGCAAAATAAATAGGAGAGGATCTTCGGTAAGCGATTGGATCATTGAATGGTTCATTCAGAATGTTGCTGGTATATCCATGATTATAATGTGCCCAATCTGTTACCGAACGTAATGCTGCGCCGGAGGTAAACACATCAGAAGCATTAAATAAGGCCATTAAGGTAATGAAACCTCCATAGCTTCCTCCATAAATTCCGATTTTTCCAGGTTGTACACCATGTTCTTCTATCAAGTATTTTGCACCATCGACCTGATCGGATAAATCTTTTCCTCCCATATGTCGGTAGATACCTGTCCTCCAATCTCTACCATAGCCCGCAGAAGCCCGGTAATCAATATCCAATACTGTATAACCCAAATCCGTTAATAAATTGTGGAACATATATTCACGGAAATAAGTCGACCACCATTTGTGTACATTTTGTAAGTAGCCTGCTCCGTGCACAAAAATGACTGCAGCACCATTACTTTTTTCCGGATCGGGTTTATAAAGTCGGGCAGGTACTCTTGCGCCATCTTCAGCTTTAAAACGGACAATTTCAGGATCCCTCCATGCATACGCTTTAAATTCCTCACTTTGACCGAAAGTTAACTGCTTAGGTTCTGCACCGACTTCATTGGCTTGTAGGAAAATTTCCCATGGTTTGTTTGAATAGGAATAAAGAATAGCGAAATTCTTCTCATCAGGAGAAATAGCTACATCATTATTACCCGTCATGCTGGTTAATTGCTCCATTTTACCGCCCATCAGTGGCATCATGTACAAATGACGCTCACCTGGGTCCACGGCTGACGTAGTCAAAAACCAATATTTTCCATTATTCGAAATTTTTGGGTCAAAAACTTCAAAGGTTCCAGAAGTCAATTGCTTTTTGGAGCCTTTGGTAACATCTAGTACATACAGATGAGAATATCCACTTTCTTCTGATTGGAAGTAAATATGTTTATTGTCAGGCAACCATCCCATGGTACCCCCGCTGAAACTCCAACCAATCCCTGGACCGGCTATCCATGCTTCATCCCGTTGACGGTCTAAACTTTTGATGGTACCATTGTCGAGATTCAAAAGTGCGATCCAACGATCCTTGTTATCAAATGAGCGAACATTGATTACTGCATGCTTACCATCTGTAGAAAAATAAGGTCCTGACAGTAGCAAATCCCGTTCTTTGGCCTCCCATTTTTTGTTAGGATAATCTTTTACATAATCTGGCAAATCCTTTAAACCAGGAAGATTGGAGGTATTTACCATATATACAGTATCCTTGAGCAGATTATATATGCCCATTTCCACTCTTGTTGGCTGATCTCCAACTTTACTTCGTGTATTAAGATTCGTAGTGTAGCCGCTTAGATGGGTGTAATCAGGTACGATGGTATTCTTATTTTCTGCTCTAGTGATTAGAGAAAAAGTCACGTAAGATCCATCAGGGCAGATTTGTAGATTCGAAAGTTGTTTGCTTCCTGTGTAAAAGGTATAAGGTTCAGGTTTTGCGAATGATTCGCTATATGCTTGTCTTTTTTCACGGGCTTCTTCTCTTTCACGCACCACTTGCAGTAACTGCAAATTATCTTCTTTTAACCACTCATCCCGTTCATTAAGTTTAGTAGGACGGTTTTCTGACTTACTACCACTTTGAATATTGGTAACTTTTCGTGCTTTTCCCGACTCTATATCATAGATGTAAATATTTGACTTGGATTCAAAAGCAATTTTTTTATCCCCATAAAGAAAGGTTGGGTTACTGAGACGCTCAGGCCATTCGAGAATGGATTTTTTATCCTTGGTCTGAATGGTGTAGAGCATCAATTCATTCCCCTCTGCATAAACTTTCTGAGTTTTGGCTCCATTACTCCTTGCATTGGCAGGAGCGAAGCTTTGACGTTCTGCCCTTGAAACTTTCAGATAACGCTGCGGGTCAGAAAGCTCTATCTTGTAAAGCGAATCTCCCGGATGGTTTTCAGGGTTATAATTAAAATAAATGGTCTGCGAATCATCTGACCACCGTAAATTGGAAGGAAAATGTCCCATCCAAGAAGGATCTCTCATAATGTATTCCACAGATAACTGTTGCGAAAAAAGGAATTGGCTTCCTGTCAACAGGAAAAACAGGATGAATAATCTTTGTTTCATAACTACCGTTTATTTGGGTAGCTAAAGATCGGAAAAAAAATGAAAGGCAATAAAAAAACTAAACCAGCGGTAAGAAAATAGTGTTACTGAAGAGTAGATTCATAATGCTTTAGTTCTTGAATAATTGATGAGATTTCAACTTTTAAAAGTTCATAAATCTCATAAGTTGATGAAGGATCTTGTTCAATTTGTTCTACTAACCCTCTTGAACTTATTGCACCAATATAACTCAAGGATGGCTTTGACTTATGACATACTCTTTTAATATGCATGTAATCTTCTTTACTAAAAGCATCATCTAATAGTGATAACTCAGTTAAATTAGTGTCCCTAATCATCCTAATCATTTCTGCAATTAGGGATTCATCTTCGTCACCAAAGTATTGGACAATTATCTGTGGGTTAATGAAATGATACATTCAGAATTCCTCTTTTAACCAATTAATAGTAAATATAAAAATTTCAAGTTTTAATCTTGAGTTAAACCAAAAAAAATGTTATTAAAATTTAATGAAGCAGTTGCATTCTTTGATCAAATCAAGTATTGAGGTTCCATTAAAACTTGCATTTTTAATGCTTGTAATCACATTGATACAATATTCTTTTGTGATTGATTTAGGTTTTTTGGGAATAAAACCATTAAGTATAAAAAATCTGATCGGTATTATTTTTGCGCCTTTGATTCACGGCTCTATGGGGCATTTTATGTCAAATGCTGTACCTTTTATAGTATTAAGTTCTTTTTTGTATCTTTTTTATAGAAAAGATGCTGATCGAATTTTAGTTTTTGCCTACTTTATACCTTCGATAATTGTTTGGTTTTCTGGCAGGCCATATTTTCATATTGGATCTTCTGGAATCGTTTACACATTGGTTTTTTTTATCATCACAGCTGGAATATTGAAATTCCGTTTAAAATATTTCTTGATTTCATTGATAACTCTTTTCTTTTATGGTAGTCTAATTTATGGAGTAATACCAACTGAAAGAAAGATATCTTGGGAATTTCATTTGTCAGGTGCTATTGTAGGAATAGTCACAGCTTTTTCAGTAGAATTAAAAAATAAATCCAAAGTTTAAATTTATAGAGTTTCTTAACCAAATTATTATACAAATGCCATTATAGTCAATAGGGGGTTGGTTAAAATTTAAAGATTAACGCCTTAATTATTTTGATTTTCATAGTAATTTTGAATTGCTTTAAACTGTACCCATAAATTTATTGTTAAGGAGGTATGAATAGAAATAAATTGATTTTCCTTATTCTAGCTATAGTTTTCATGTTGATAATTTTAGGAGTAAGTTATGATATTTCTACACGTACTACATTTCCTGGCTCTAAAGGTAATTTAAAAGAGCGTATTGCACCCTCAGAAACAACCGAAAGTAATTCATCAAGTGAAAAACAATAAGATTGATATTGATAGGATTGATTTAGAAAAAATGAAGGAAAAAACCACGGATCAACCGGGGTTACTTCCTTATGCACATCAATCCGGAAGTGCCATAATCAAGCCCGAAGATAAAGGAAAGATCACTGGTCGTGCTGTTGCAGCTATGCATTCCCAAACAGATATGCAGATGTCACAAATCTATCAGCAAATGTCTTTACTAGCAGAACAGGCTAAATTAATACAAAAAAGAATAGAGGTTTCTGAGAGAATCTATCAATCTTCCATGTCCTTTGAGCCCTTGATAAATCATGTTTATTTTTTATATGAAAAAGCTGATGGAACAGATTTTTTAAGTATGGTCGCTCCAGAGGAGTGGGGTAGATCCAAGAAATTCATTTTTGTAGCCGAAATCAAATTATTGGCAGATCATACCTGGGAAATACTTCGGGAAGGTGACAGCAGTCTGGAAGTTCAACAGGATTAATTTTTATGTCCAAACATCAATTAAAAATCACCAATTTGCTCAGCATTTTGCAGGAATCCGATTTGGATTTGGAACCGTCTTTTTCCTTAGAGGTCAACCCTGCATATATTAAAGGTAAAGGAGAAGAATTGCTGAAAGGTATTTTTGATTCTCTAGAAGGAAAAGGAAATATACCCATTTTGGAAAAGCTTAGGTTTGATTTCAAAATACAGCGCTACGTATTTATTTACGATGATGAGGTGCATTTCAATAGGTATCGCTTGCATACACTGAAAACTGATTTGTACGACACCTTTTCTTTCGATTGGGTTGAAAGTTACAAGCGCCTATGTAGAACTTATGAGAAAGATTGTTTAAAAGCAGGCATCCAAGAGCGAATCTGGAATGGTCCTCCTATTGCACAAAAGGTCTTTGGTCCTTCTCAGGATACAGGAGACCTTATCGGGACAGGTGCTTCTGGATGGAAATTGACAGCTTATAATGATGCACAATACGACCTAATTAGTCGCTTACACGGATTCAAATTAGTCCGTCTCCCGCAATACGAAAACCTCATGTTGGGAGGAAGTTTGAAAAAGGTAGACGATTTGCTTCTGCAACCAAAGGATGCGTATAAGCAAGCATTGATTAATTGGATTACAAGAAAGGTAAGTTAATATAAGTTATAATTGAAAGTGATTTTGAACTGGCATGTTTTTTGGCCAGTTTTGTAAAAAAATTAAACCCTATGTTGAAAAAAATTATCTTTTTGTTGGCAGCTGGCTTAATAGCCTACGGTTGTGCCAAAGTTCCTATGTCTAACCGTAATCAGTTAGCTTTAGTAAGTAATGCTGAATTACTTCCTATGTCATTTGAGCAGTACAGTCAAGTTTTGAGGGAAGGTAGACTGGTTACGAATACTCCTGAGGGCCAAATGGTCGTCCGTGTTGGTAAAAAAATTGCAGAGGCTGTTGAGTTTTACATGAAAGAAAATGGCATGGAAAGACAGCTACAAGGTTTCGAATGGGAGTTTAATTTGATCCAGGAAGACATTGTTAATGCTTGGTGTATGCCAGGAGGAAAAGTTGCTTTTTACACTGGTATTATGCCTGTTTGCCAAGATGAAGCTGGTGTGGCAGTAGTGATGGGACATGAAGTTGCACATGCTATTGCCAATCATGGTAGAGAGCGAATGTCAAATGGCTTGTTATTGAATGGCTTGATTGGTGGCGCCCAAGTCGCTATGGGCCAAAACCCAACCTTGACCCAGCAAATATTTCTACAATCTTTTGGGGTAGGAGGTCAATTAAAAATGTTATCATTTAGTAGGAAACATGAATTGGAAGCAGACCAATTGGGACTTAATTTTATGGCAATGGCAGGCTATGACCCAAGAGTTGCTCCAGATTTCTGGGAAAGAATGGCCAATCTTGGAGGGGGAGGAGCACCGCCTGAATTTCTTTCTACACACCCAGGACCAAATAGGCGAAAAGATGAATTAAATAAGCAAATGCCGATTGCTTTGGAATATTTTAACAAATATCATCAAAAATAAATGTAAAGATTTGTGCATAAAAAAGGCTAAACAGATAAAAGGTTTGGCCTTTTTTTATACTATTTCCTTTAAAAAGGATATTCAAACAAATCCAATCCCCAAATCAAGGGAAGTATATACCTTGTAATCAAAGTGATAACCAACACCGAAAAGACGTTTAACCAAAAACCGGCACGCATCATATCCTTGATTTCAAGGTAGCCGGAACCAAAGACCACGGCATTGGGTGGGGTGGCTACGGGAAGCATAAAAGCACAACTGGCTGCCATCGTAGCCCCAAACATTAATGCAAAGGGATGCACTCCCATAGATAAGGAGACAGCAGCCAAAATGGGTAACAACATGGAGGCAGTAGCGACATTGGAGGTTATCTCGGTTAAGAAATTGACTGCCAAAACAATGATCAACAAAAACAAACCAAATGCCATAACGTCCAAGAACACAAACTGACTTCCAGTCCATTCAGCAAGTCCGGTTACTTTAAAACCTTCTGCTAGGGATAAACCTCCGCCAAATAAAATCAAGATTCCCCATGGAATTTTCTCTGCTGTTTTCCAGTCCAATAGTTTTTCTGATGATTTGGAACTTGGTAGGACAAACAAAACTAATACCCCAACCAATGCGATCACTGTATCATCTAACCCAGGCAGTAATTCATTTACTTTTTCGAAACTGCGGGAGATCCAGGCTAAACTCACCAATAAGAATACTAAACCTACCCGTTTTTCTTCATAGGATAGGGGCCCTAGATCCTGTAATTGCTTGGAAATCTCCGATTTTCCAGCACTTAAATCTGACAAGCCTGCGGTAGAAGGAAATGCAATGTTGGTCAAATACCACCAACAGATGACCAATAAAAATAAGGCTACCGGAAATCCATAACTCATCCATTGTCCAAAACTAATCTCAAATCCATATAATTCTTTGATAACACTGGCTAAAATAATGTTGGTAGGGGTTCCTATAAGGGTTGCAATACCACCAATAGACGCCGCATAAGCGATTCCCAACATCAGAGATTTACCCAAACTGCTTCCTTTTCTGAATTTCCCCTCATTTCCATCCAATTGGATGATAACTGCGATTCCAATAGGCAACATCATCAAGGAGGTCGCTGTATTAGATATCCACATGGATAAAAATGCAGTAGCAACCATAAAACCTAAAACTATCTTTTTAGAATCCGTACCAATCCAATGAATGATTGTCAGCGCTATGCGTTTGTGCAAATTCCATTTTTCTATGGTTACAGCTATCATAAATCCGCCCATATAGAGCAAAACCATCTTATTGGAATAAGCTTTGGCAACCTCAGCAATTGGCATAGTGTCCAAAAGTGGTAATAGTATCAAGGGTAATAAAGAGGTTGCAGGAATAGGTATTGCTTCAGTTATCCACCAAGTTGCAATCCATGCTGTCACTGCAAGCATTACCTGAGCTTCAGGAGTCATGCCAAATAAATCCGGCCATAACAAAAGGACCAGAAAGAATAGCGGACCCATCAATAGGCCGATAGAAAAGGGAGGAAGCTTCAAATTTTTCAAGGTGCTGTAGATAGGCTAAAGGGCTATGATTGTTCTATGTTAGGGACTCTTGCGTAATTCTATTTAACATAATGTAAATTATATAACAATTATAGGTAGTACAAAGAACCATGTACCAAGTACCAAGGATTTAGATAAAAGACTTATGGCTTCAACTCCGCTCAGCCACCGGTACGCTAACTGCTCTCTCACTTCTTATTTTTGTCTCATCCTAAAATTACTTGACAATTTTTTTAAGAATAATTCTTTTACCAACACGCCGCAATTATATCGCCGAAAGCAAATTTCAATTTATTTCGCGCTAGCATATTTCATTTTCAACCTTCATCCTTTTGCAATTTCACTACTCACTGTTCACTGATCACTATTCACTTTCCACCGCCAACTCTTCCAACTGCATCTGGTAATCGTACTGCAAATCCTCGTGTAGCTTGCTGATTAGATTTTCTGCCTTGCGAAGCTGTGTATGATACAAGTTGTGGATGACCGGATGTCTATAATCTAGATAGCCGTATTCTTTGGTTTGCTCACAGAAAAATAAAATCAACTCAAGTTGAAATTCTTTCCGTTTGGTAAACTTCAACATTTTATTCAAGGTGCTACGAAGCTTCTGTAGAGATTTCTTACTTGACCAAAAATTTGCCATAGATGCCTTACCAAATTCTTCTCCCAAGAATTCCTTACTTTCTACCAAAAAGAAATGCTCATCTTGCTGTTCATGCAACTTAAAATATGCATAACGTTTATTATCCGTCGTAAACCCGATAATATCCAGCAGTAAACTCCGTAATTCCTTTTCGTCTAAATAATTTAACGATTTCTTTATTTCTGCAATTTTTGGATTGATCATGTGATGAATCTTGGATTGTTGGCTTAAATCTACTGTAAAAAATGAATTTAACATTGAACTAAGTTTTAAATAGCGCTATTTTTGAAACAATGAAAGAGTTTAAAGAAATCATCCGTCAGTATCACCTGTATGAATCAAGAAATGAATCCTGTGCACTTGCAACCGTCGTAAAAGTCGAAGGTTCAGCTTACCGAAGACCTGGTGCACGCATGTTGGTGTCTGAAAACGGTCAACTTACGGGTGCTATTTCTGGTGGTTGCCTGGAAGGTGATGCGCTAAGGAAAGCTCAAGCAGTCATTTTCAAACAGCGCGCTAGCATTGTGATGTATGATACCACCGATGAAGATGATCAAAAATTTGGTGTTGGATTGGGGTGCAATGGTATTATTCATGTACTGATCGAATCGGTTGATTTTAAGGATGCAAGCAATCCCGTAAAACTCCTCGAAAAAGCTATCTCCAATAGGGAAACTGCTACACTATTAACGCTTTTTGACCTGGATCCTACCGCTCAAAATCAAGTTGGAACTGTTGCCTGTTTAACTCAAACAGAAACATTCTTTCGATCTACACCTAATACTTTAGATTTAATCAATCAATTATTAGATGAGTACAGTCAATATGTTGATATACAAAATACTATAGTAAAAAAAATAGCTGAAAATGAAGCGCATTTCTGTTTAATTGAACCCATCTACCCTCCTGTTCATATCCTCTTATTTGGAGCCGGCAATGATACGATTGCTGTGACGCAACTTGCTGCTATTTTAGGTTGGGAAGTGACCGTAACGGATGGACGAAAAACCCATGCAACCGCTGAGCGATTTCCCTTAGCGAAAGAAGTTCGTGTTCGTTCTGCCTCTGAGGCCTTGATCGGAATTGAAGTGGATAAATACACTGTGGCACTTCTCATGACCCACAATTTCGAATACGAGGCTACCCTTCTCGAAAGTCTACTTCCCCTACCCTTACCTTACATTGGAATCCTTGGTCCCAAAAAGAAATCATTGAAGCTTTTTGAGCGCTTGGAAAAACAAGGACTAAGTATCCCACAAGACAGGATTTATGGGCCCATGGGATTGCATATTGGTGCAGAGGGTTCGGAAGCGATAGCACTATCCGCACTGAGTGAAATAATGGCTGTGCTGCAAAGGAAGCCAGCAGGATTTTTGAGAGCATTGGAGGGACCAATTCATGCGAGCCATGAATGATTTTGCTGCCATCATTCTAGCCGCCGGAGCATCTACGCGTCTGGGGCAACCCAAGCAATTGTTGGAATACCAAGGAAAAATGTTGCTTCAGCATGCAATAGAAGTTGTCAGCCCAGTGGTAGGTCAGCGGTTATTGGTAGTACTAGGTGCTCATGCAGCCAAGATTCTTGATGTATTTCAAAACTACCCCTTTCCTTACGTGATCAATGAGACTTGGTCAGATGGCATGTCAACTTCCTTACGATTGGGCTTATCCGCCCTATTGAAAGAGGATGCAATCGATGGGATTTTTTTATTGGTTTCAGATCAACCTTTTGTTGATACAGATGTAATTACTCAATTAAAAAACAAACATTTATCAACTAATAAAAAGTTGATTGCTTCTGCTTATTCCGATACCTTAGGAGTTCCAGCTTTTATCCATCGGGATTATTTTGAAGAATTACTTTCCCAACAAAAGGATATGGGTGCCAAGAAACTTTTTTTCAAGTATCCTGAGGATGTAGATACGATCTCCTTTCCAAAAGGTGCATTTGATGTGGACACAGCTGAGGATGTTTTTAGACTAAAGAATGTAGATTCCTAGCTTCTATTTTAAACTTCGGAAGCATAGATTCATTTTAGTTGCCCAATTTTCAAAGCAGAGAAAAGTTTGTTTGGTTAACATAGTCTATATTTGCGCATTCAAAAATTTAGTAGTCAACATGAACAATTTTATAGAAGAATTACGCTGGAGAGGAATGCTTCAGGATATGACACCTGAGATTGAGGAACATTTAGCCAAAGGCATGGCCTCTGCCTATCTTGGCTTTGATCCTACAGCAGATTCTTTACATATTGGGCATTTGGTTGGTGTGATGACGCTTTTGCATTTTCAACGTGCCGGACATAAGCCTTTTGCCTTGGTAGGTGGAGCGACAGGAATGATTGGGGATCCAAGTTTCAAATCTGCTGAAAGAAATTTGTTAGATAAAGCAACACTTGACCATAACGTAGCCTGCTTGCAACAGCAATTGGGTAAATTTTTAAATTTCTCCGAAGGAGCCTCTAATAAAGCCGAACTAGTAAATAACTACGATTGGATGTCCCAATTTAGCTTTTTGGAATTTATCCGGGATGTAGGCAAATACATTACGGTCAATTACATGATGGCTAAGGACTCAGTCAAGAGAAGATTGGAAGATGGTAATGGCCTATCCTTTACTGAATTTTCCTACCAACTGATTCAGGGGTATGACTTCTATCATTTGTGGAAAAATTCCAATGTTAGCATCCAACTAGGTGGCTCCGATCAATGGGGGAATATCGTAACAGGAACAGAATTGATTAGAAAAATGGAAGGTGGTTCCGCCTACGCATTGACTGTTCCATTGATTACCAAAGCTGATGGTACCAAATTCGGAAAAACCGAATCAGGCTCTGTTTGGTTAGATCCTGAAAAGACTTCACCTTATAAATTTTATCAGTTTTGGCTGAATGTATCCGATGAAGATGCTGCAAAGTATATCCGAATTTTTACTGTGTTGGATCAAGCTACCATTGAAAAGTTGGAGGAAGAACATCAAGCGGCCCCCCACCTACGGGCATTGCAGCGTGAAATAGCCAAACAGGTGACAATCATGGTGCATGGGGAAGCGGAATATGAAATGGCTTTGAAAGCATCCGAGATTTTATTTGGAAAATCATCTACAGAAGATTTAGCAATCTTAGATGAACGTACTTTCTTACAGGTGTTTGAAGGTGTTCCTCAAGCTGAAATTTCCAAAGAATCCTATGAGGCATGTGCTTCACTAGTGGATTTGCTGTCTGAGCAAACAAACTTTATTATCTTCCCTTCCAAAGGTGAGGCAAGAAAAATGATTCAAGGAGGTGGTGTTGCGATCAATAAGGAAAAAGTTTCTGACCCACAGGCTAAACCATCCTTCAGCTTGCTTCAGAATAAGTATTTGTTGGTTCAAAAAGGGAAAAAGAACTATTACATCGTGCAAATTAAGTAAAATATATCTACTTTAATATGAGAATTTTTTTCTAAATTATTGACTTTACATAATAAAGTAAGTGTTCATGAAAAGATTATTGGCCCAATTATTCGTTGCTTTTATTCTGACAGGGATATTAAATTCCTGTCGATTAGAAGATGATTCTATTGGCCCAAATGAACGACGCGAAATATTAATCGAATCGTTGCATAACACTTTCTTTCAATTTAATTTACTCGGTGGTACTGAAAGTGAAGATTTCAGTGTAGAAAATGATGGAATGCATGGTATTTATGGACTTTCAAGATCAGATTCAGATATTTTAGAAGGAAATGATCTCATTTTGTTTTCCTGCATTCGAAGTATTAATCTTTCTTTATCACAATTAGTTAGAGTTAGAACTGCAACAAATAATTTTAGTGAATGTAGAAATGCTAATAGCCAGAATTATAGAATAGCAATTAGAACAATTATCAATAACTTATCTGATGAAAGACGGTCTGTTTTGGATTTATACTTAAATGGAAAGATTGATCTTGAAGAGTTAGAAAATCGCTTAGTTAAACTCCATGAAATTGGCAAATCTCAAATCATAGATGAAAAACTAAAAAATTCTATAAACTTAAGAGAATGCCTGAGTACATACATTGAAAATATAGAAAGGATTATGAATCAAAGTCAATGGTTATCATTTGAATTATGTATATTGAGTTAAATTTTCTAGACTTATAATGAATGAGTTATCATAGGCTGTTTATACAGCCTATTTTTTTTGAATGAAGTTTAATACTTTTGAATATAATTCATAAAATATGGCAACAAAAGATCGTGAAAAAAAGGAAAAACAAATCTTAGATGGTGCAATCAAACTTTTTAGCACCAAAGGATACACAGCAACTAAGATGGAAGATGTGGCCAAGCATGCTAAAATCAGTAAAGGATTGACTTATTTTTATTTCAAAAACAAAGAAGATTTATATATGGCAGTCACGAAAAAGGCTTTTGATGAGCTTCGTGCTGTTTTTAGAGAAGTTTTCAAGTTCAAGGGACGTACTGGCATGGAAATGGTTACCGACCTGACGAACAGATATCTTGAATTCGTCTTAGAAAATAGGATGCTTAATGAAGCGATCCTGAATTTTATGAATTTGGTACAGTTATATAATAACGAAGAAAGCAGAAATTCTATCCATCCCCTAATTTTGGAAAGTGAGCATTTTAAAAAACTGTTGGAAATCCATCATGATTGTGGTAAGCTAGGTGTTCAAATGGTTTCACTAGGAATAAAAGATGGAAGTATTCGCCCTGAATTACAGGCAGAAATTACCTTTTATACAATTTGGAGCATGTTGATTGGTTTTGAAAGACTTTCAGGTCCTGTTGGATTTGAAGGCAAAGAGTTAAAATTGCATCTAGAAAACTGGAAACCAGGCTTCATTAAATTAATGCAAGAAATGTTGCGAGGTACTATTCAAGCTTCAAAACCTAAAGCCATCCAAGCGTCATTGTTTTGATTTTTTTGCAAGTATTTCAACACTTATATGAAATATATTTTTCTAAACCATTAAATCAAACTTGATGTTATTTCTCAAACATATGTGATTGAACTATGATACTTGCAATAACTGGCCCAACATCGGGTATTGGGGAAGAAACCTTGAAAGCATTGGTTAAAAAATTTGATAAAATTTTTATTTTAGCTAGAAACGATAACAAAGCAAGGCAACTAATACAGACATTTAGCCCCAACACACAAGAAAAAATCCAATTTATTCAACTTGATCTATCTGATTTAAAATCTGTTGAAAAAGCTGCTGAAAATATACTTGCGAATACTAAAGTTATTGATGTTTTGATTAATAATGCAGGAGGAATTTTCCAGAAGAAAGAATTAACTGTTGATGGTTTGGAGCTCTCATTTGCTACAAACCATTTGGGGCACTTTTTACTTACAAAAAAATTAATCCCTGTTTTACTTAAATCAAAACATCCTAGGGTAATTAATGTAAGCTCTGAAGCGCACAGAGCAGCAAAAATTGATTTTAATAACTTAGCCAAATGTCAAAACGGATTCAATTCATTCACCGCTTATGCGAATGCAAAATTGTGTAATATCCTTTTCAGCAAATCTTTGGTTGATCATTATGGAGATCAGGGACTATCATCTTATGCCTTACATCCAGGTGTGGTTAAAACAAGATTCGGAAATGAGGCAGGTGGAATATTTAAAGTAATGTGGAAATTAGCTGAGCCTTTTATGTTAACGCCTGCCAAAGGGGCAAGCACATCCATATATCTTGCAACTCAGGAAATTTCCTCAAAGTTGAATGGTTACTACTTCAAAAGCTCTAAACCAAACACACCATCATCCACTGCTAGATCTAAGGAAATGCGAGAAAAATTGTGGAGTTTGAGTGAGGAATTAGTAACAAATAAGTAAACCATTGATTCTCTATATCTAATGGTTTACTTACTATGCACCTAAATGACTGAATTACTTCTCGCTTTTCGACAATAATTTACTAAAACAGCCCCAGCTGTTCCTCGTCGTCTTTTTTGACTTTGAACTCGACGGTGGAACCTACATCGAAGCCTTCGGTGGTGGTGTTTTCTTCGGAGGAGGATGCTGAATCTTCAGTTTCGGAGGATGCTGTTTCTTCTTCTTCCTCGCTTTCAGCAACTGAACTGATCAGTTGGATGTCTAGGATCGGATGGGAAGATAATTTGTTACCGATAGCTTTCCAGCCTTTGACATCAATCAACATGTCCAAATCGTATTCAACCTCCTCTCGTTCCTTGCCTTTTTGCAGCTGAACTTTCACCTGTGGTTGTTTGGCGGTGGAGACTACTTTTAAGTAAGATTGCCTATGGTCGGAAACTACCGAGAATTTCTTGTTGATGGTTGTCGTCTCGATCAAGAAGCGTTTCACAAAATAGGTTTTGCTAGCTCCGTCGTAGTAGATGCAGGAAATGACACCTTCAGGATTAAATTTTTCGATCAACAAGACATCTGCGGACTCATAGCGATTGGTCAATTCAAAGGTGGTCAACTCGTATTCTCCGGATTTGTAAAAGACCAAAATACGGTCGTCTCCAAGGAAATTACCAATTTTCTTACCCCGCTGATCGGTGTTCAATCGACCTACGGAACTATCGTAATAAATATCCAAACCTCCGAGGGTAGAAACACCCTGCATCTTCAATTGAATCTTACGAACAGGGTATTTTGTCAATATATTTCCACCTGCTGCACGTCCTTTGATTTCTATTGAACTAAAGTCAAAATCAAATACCTTGATTTTTGCTTTGGCTCCCTGAGTTAAGTAAACAGTTACAATCTCCGCTTCTCCGTTAGCATTGGCGGTCATATACAGCACTTTGGAGCCTTTACCGCCTTTGGTCAGGTCATACTCTCGATCTCTTGTGACAGCTAAAACTTGGAATCGCTTGACCATAGCCCTGCCACTGCCTCCATCGAGGTAAATCAAATTATACACCATGCGCTCATCTCCTTTTCGGAAGACTGCCACATGGATAATGTCTTTTCCTACAAATCCCTTTTCCTGGATTTTGGTCACTACACAGACCCCGTCTCTTCTGAAGACAATGATATCATCCAAGTCAGAACAATCGCAGACGAATTCATCCTTCTTCAATCCAAAACCTACAAAACCATCTGCACGATTGACATACAATTTCGCATTATTGGCAGCCACGACAGTAGCTTCAATCTGATCGAATGTGCGGATTTCAGTTTTTCGCTCCCTACCCTTACCATATTTGGTCAGGAGATTTTCGTAGTACTTGATCGCATAAGCTGTCAAATGCTTCAAGTTGTAATTCACCTCCTTCAACTCCTCCTGCAACTTGCGCATCAGCTCATCTGCCTTGAAGGCATCAAACTTGGAGATTCGCTTGATCTTAATTTCGGTTAAGCGGATAATGTCCTCTGTGGTGATTTCCCGATAAAAATCTGGTTTAAATGGGTCTAATCCCCGGTCGATGGTTTCAATTACTGCATCCCAAGTTTCACATTCCTCTATATCCCGATAGATTCTGTTTTCAATAAAGATCTTTTCTAAGGAGGAAAACAACAATTTCTCCATCAACTCCGCCTTACGGATTTCCAACTCCCGCTTAAGTAATTGCTTGGTTTGGTTGGTATTGTAGGCTAGAATATCGTTAACAGATAGGAATACAGGTCTGTCTTCGATAATGACACAGGCATTTGGAGAAATGCTGACCTCACAGTCTGTAAACGCATACAAGGCGTCTATGGTCATATCGGGAGACTGACCCGGCGCCAATTGGACCTGAATCTCTACATCTTTGGCAGTATTATCGACCACTTTCTTGATCTTGATTTTCCCTTTATCATTGGCTTTGATAATGGAATCAATCAAAGAATTGGTAGTCGTTCCAAACGGTATATCTTTGATTAAAAGGGTTTTATTATCCTCCTCCTCTATTCTTGCTCGAACTTTTACTTTTCCTCCTCTGAGTCCTTCATTGTATTCTGAAAAGTCCGCCAGACCTCCCGTTGGAAAATCAGGGAGTATGTTGGTTCGCTCCCCATTTAGGATCGCAATAGAACCTTGGATCAACTCAACAAAGTTGTGTGGGAGAATCTTGGTGGACAAACCCACGGCAATACCTTCCACCCCCTGAGCCAATAGCAGAGGAAATTTCACAGGCAAAGTAATCGGTTCCCGCTTTCTTCCATCGTAGGATAATTGCCATTCGGTGGTTTGTGGGTTGAATACAACCTCAAGTGCAAACTTGGAAAGGCGTGCCTCGATGTATCGGGAAGCAGCAGCACCATCACCAGTACGGATATCCCCCCAGTTCCCTTGAGTTTCGATCAACAAATCCTTTTGACCCAAGTTGACGATGGCATCTCCAATGGAAGCATCTCCATGTGGGTGGTATTGCATGGATTGACCGATGATGTTGGCCACTTTGTTGAAGCGTCCATCATCCATTTCCTTCATAGCATGGAGAATCCTGCGCTGGACAGGCTTCAGACCATCTTCAATGGCCGGAACTGCCCGCTCCAGGATCACATAGGAGGCATAGTCCAAAAACCAGTCTTTATACATCCCTGTAACAGGAACGGAATCATGTAAGCGTGCGTCTTCTTCGTTTGGGTTGGGTGTATTGGTATCGCTCATGCTTGTGTACTAAGTTGAAATTGGTTTGGGTAGTCCCTAGAAATTAGGCAGCTTCGGATTCTTCATCTGCCTCCTTTTTCGAAGGATCATCAAAAACCAAGTCTTTTTCGATTTTCAAATTATCAATGATGAAATTCTGTCGGTCAGGCGTATTTTTTCCCATGTAGAAACTCAACAGATCCGCAATTTTGGTCTCCTTATTCAAGATAATAGGGTCCAAACGGATATCCTCGCCGATAAATTTTCCAAATTCCTCCGGGGAAATCTCTCCTAAGCCCTTGAATCGGGTGATTTCAGCTGTTTTTCCTAGTTTATGAATGGCGCGTTGACGCTCCTCATCGGTATAACAGTAGATGGTTTCCTTTTTATTACGGACACGGAATAAAGGTGTATCCAAAATGAAAAGATGCCCATTTCTTACCAAATCCGGAAAGAATTGAAGGAAATAGGTCATAATCAACAAACGAATGTGCATACCATCTACATCCGCATCCGTGGCAATGACTATTTTTCTGAATCGTAAGCCATCAATGCCATCTTCAATGTTCAGGGCGTGCTGTAAAAGGTTAAACTCCTCATTTTCATACACCACCTTTTTGGTCATGCCATAGCAGTTCAAAGGCTTCCCTCTCAAGGAGAATACTGCCTGTGTTTGCACATTTCTGGATTTGGTAATTGAGCCGGAAGCTGAGTCACCTTCTGTGATAAACAACATGGTATTGTTTTTCAACTCCTCATCCCCTTTTGCATCATCGTAATGCAAACGGCAATCTCTCAGCTTCTTGTTATGCAAATTGGCTTTTTTAGCCCGCTCATTGGCTAATTTCTTGATGCCGGATATTTCCTTGCGCTCCCGCTCGGATTGCAAAATCCTTTTCAAAATGGCATCTGCCACCGCCGGATTTTTATGCAGGTAATTATCTAGCTCTGTTTTAACAAAGTCATTGACAAAAGTTCGCAACGTAGGTCCATCAGGGCCAACAGACTGTGAACCCAATTTTGTTTTGGTCTGGGATTCAAAAACCGGTTCCTGCACCCGAACAGCAATCGCTGCCACGATGGACTGACGGATATCGGAGGCATCAAAGTCTTTTTTGTAAAACTCCCGCAAGGTTTTCACCACCGCTTCACGAAATGCTGCTAAGTGTGTACCTCCTTGGGTCGTGTACTGTCCATTCACAAAGGAATAATATTCTTCTCCATACTGATTGGCATGGGTCATGGCAAATTCAATGTCATTTCCTTTTAAATGGAGAATGGGGTAACGAATGGAATCCTCATCTACTTTTCTTGTCAAAAGGTCATGCAAGCCCTTTTCAGAAAAATATTTTTTCCCGTTATAATTGATAGTTAACCCGGCATTCAAAAATGCATAATTCCAAATCTGATTTTCAAGATATTCGGGAATGAAATGGTAATTTTTGAAAATACTGGCATCAGGGGTAAATACCACCTTCGTTCCATTACGGTCCGAAGTCTTTTCTATCAATTCCTCATGCTTCAAAATTCCTTTTTCGAATTCGGCCACTTTGGACTGACCATCTCGGTAGGATTGCACTTTGAAATAATCGGAAAGAGCGTTTACAGCTTTGGTACCTACTCCATTCAAGCCCACAGATTTTTGAAAAGCACCCGAGTCGTATTTACCACCGGTATTGATTTTTGACACGCAATCAATCACTTTTCCCAAAGGAATACCACGGCCATAATCCCTTACTTCCACTCTATGCTCCGATATCTTGATGTCAATCGTACGTCCATGTCCCATCATGTGTTCATCGATGGAGTTATCTACCACCTCTTTTACAAGGACATAAATCCCATCATCTTGGGCACTACCATCTCCTAACTTTCCGATGTACATCCCTGGGCGCAAGCGGATGTGTTCCCGCCAGTCAAGGGATCGAATACTATCTTCGGTATATTGTACGTTTTCCGCCATGGGTTATTTGAATGTTTATGAGGGTGAATTTTCTTTGATATCCTGAAATTTTTTGAATAAAATCCAGAAGAGCGCCAAAATCCAGGTCAGGAAAAAGATTGGCACTAGGTAAAAGAAGAAGCTAAAGCTATCCGCTGAAATTTCGTTTTGATTATTGATGCTATGAACAAATAGCGTCAAAATGGAAAGCGAAACATTGATGATTCCAATGAAGCTGTAAATCCATAACAAGATATATTCACGGAAAATATCCCCAACGGGAAACAGACGTTTCAAGCTAGCAATACTTCCATTTTCAATCATTTTTCCTGGCACGGCCAAGATTACATTTAAGAGGCCAAAGATGATCAACCCTGTGTAAAAGAAGGTTCCTTTGGTGATGGTTTTCAACCAACCTCCGTCCTCATCCACTGCATAAGCAATTCTATCTGAGAGCGCTGCATAGAAATACAGGAATACAAAGAGAAATAGGAGAATGGTTAGACCATGAAATACTTTTCCAAATCGAATATACATACCACACAATTTTAGCCTGCTAATATAGCTATTTAAAGGAAAATGGAACGCTGTAAATGATCGCCTCTAACAAATTGCGGCACTTATTGTCTCACAAGCTGCTGGAATTTAATATCCTAGCGCTTCAATGAATTTTAAGAAAGTCTGGAATTTTCGTACCAGCGCATATTTCTGCCTGCTGATCATGCAAATTTAAACGAATCCCTCAGGTAAGTTAGAAACAAAGCTGCATCCATCTAGTTTCTTTGATTGTGGTTAATTATAGATATTCCTTTACTTTTGCATTCAAATATACACCCATGAAAAATCGTTTCTTTTCCTTCAGTTTACTAGTGGCTTTGGCAGTTATGCTAGGCTTTACCACTGCCTGCTCATCCAAATTGGAAATGGAGGGTGTGGATTTTGAGGCTTGGAAAAATGACCGGGGAGGATGCAAAGGTGACCGTTTGGCTTCTGTGGAAACGTTTCGTCCCTTAAAGGATGAATTATTGGGCAAAGACAATCAGGCTTTGATGAAGACCTTTGGAAGACCTGACCAAGTGGAACTGGCAGATCGCTCCCAATCCTTTTTTATTTACTTTGCTGAACCGGGGCCGGAGTGTAATCAATTTGTGAAAAAAGACGAAGAGCCATTAAAAATCATCCTGCGACTCAATGCATTAAACAGGGTCAGTGAGGTAACAATTACCCGCACCAACCCTTGGTAAGCTGGACTAATCGATATTTTTTCGCTGCCTAAACTTGGACGGCTTCGATTGAAATTCGGAGGAACCAGTTGTAGCTTGTTCATTTTGCCTTGGAGTAGCAGGCTTGTTTACTGGTGATACTCTCGGTTTTCTGGCAAGAGAAACATCTCTACTTCCTTCTGATTGTGGTTTCGTGTGTTCTCCTCGTTCTCCTTTGGGACGATTTTTTTTCTTTTTAAATGGTTTTTTCCCTGATTTTTTCTGAGAGGAACCACTATTTGAACGCTGTTTAAGCACAGGTCCCGCTTCAAATCCCTCTGGAAGTGGACACTTTTCAATCTCCATTCCAATCAATTGTTCGATCCTGAAATACTTGTAGGCATCTTTGTCAGAAACAAAGGTAATGGCCTCCCCTTTAGAATCCGCCCGGGCTGTTCTACCCACTCTGTGTACATAGTCTTCCGGGTCATTTGGCGTATCAAAATTGACTACCAATTCAATCCCCACCACATCGATTCCCCTAGAAATAATATCCGTTCCAATAAGAATTTTCAGCTGTCTATTCTTAAAGCGGGACATAATCTGTTCCCGTTCAACTTGTTCTAAATCAGAGTGAAAGGCTTCTACTTCAAAGTCTTTTCTTAGGAGTTTGTGTAAGCTCTTGACCTTGTCCTTGGTGGATGCGAAAATGATCACTGCTTCATAATCCTTGCTGGTTAAAATAAAGCGGATAAGCGCTTCTTTTTGTCCATCATAGACCGCATATACTTTTTGGGTGACACCTGCAGCAGTTTTCCCCAAAGCCAAACTTATCTCTTCCGGACTGTTCAGAATCTGCTTGGAAAAGGAGCGGATTTTTGGAGGCATAGTAGCCGAGAACAGGATGGTTTGACGCTCCTTGGGGAGGTAATTGATGATGGTCAGGATATCATCCGAAAATCCCATATCCATCATGCGATCCGCCTCATCCAATATCAAATGCTCTAATGAACTGAGGTCAATTTTCTTTCCCTGTAATAGGGCAATTAAACGTCCGGGCGTGGCTACGATGATTTCGGCTCCCATTTCCATGGCTTTTTTCTGCTGTTCCCAAGCAATCCCATCTCCACCACCATAAATCGGAATGGAGCTGATACCTGCGAAATAGGCAAAACCTTGGATCTGTTGATCAATTTGTATGGCCAATTCTCTGGTTGGAGCGAGGACGAGGGTATTTAAGGAGCTTTTTCCCGATTTGACGATTTTGTCAATAACGGGAAGAATAAATGCAGCTGTTTTACCCGTGCCTGTCTGTGCGCATGCGATTAAGTCTTTTCCTGCTTGAATTACTGGAACGGCTGCTTCTTGTATAGGTGTTGGCTTGTCGAAGCCCATGGCATCCAGCCCATCTTGGAGGCTGCTGTCAAAATTAAACTGTTGAAATCCCAATTTTTGAAAGATTTTGCAAATCAATACTTATATTACTGATAAAATTACACTCGAACTGAATTAAACCAAAACAATTGTTGATATTTTGATTTCACTAAATAAAACTACCAATTTGCCGATGAATACTCTAATACGACTACAAGGTACGCTATTTTTTGCCTTCTGCCTGCTTTTCACTCCGATTTTATCTCATGCTCAGACATTTCAGATCAGTGGAACTGTCAAACATGGGATTACGGAGGAAGCAATTAGCAATGCCACTATAACCATTCGAGAAACAGCTTTTTATGCTGTCAGCAATCAAACTGGAAAGTTTGAAATCTCCAATATATATGAAGGAAGGTTTATGGTACAGATACTCATCCCGGGTTTTGAACCCTACCAAAATCAGATCAATGTCAAAAACAACCTGAATTTGGGAACCATTCTTTTGTATCCTTTGGGGATGGAAGAAAAAACAGGGGATGTTTTACAAAAAACTATCCGAGCTACCAATGTAGCCCAATTGTTTACCTCCCGCCCCAATCTGGTGGGTGGCAATGCGGTTTTCGGGATTCCACCGGAGCCGAAGCAATTGATTGGAGACTACTATTTAGATGGGAACTGGAATAAGGCTTCTATCCTACTCTATAAGAATTCAGAAGTTATGGAAGGCTATTTGGTCCGCTATCAGATCAATTCCAATACTTTTGAAATAAGAGCAGAGGGTTCGGATGAGGTCAGCGCCATTCCTGGATTGCGCATACAAAATGTCGTTTGGGTGGATAAGGATTTCAATATTCCCCGATTTTTTGTGAATGGTATGGATTTTAAAGATGAAGGTTCTCCGATTTCCGGATTCTTTGAGGTATTGGTGGATGGACAAAAGCCTTTGTTGCGTAGAACCGTTGCCACCATCCGTGCTTCCAATTATAACGAAGCTTTGATGGTTGGTGAAAAAGATGATAAAATCGTGAAGCGGAATCAGTATTATTATGCTGTTGGGAAAGATATCTTTATGGTACCCAAAAAGAAAAATCAGTTCCTGGAAATCTTTGGAGATAAAGCAACGATGATTTCCACCTTTGTTTCTGATAATAAACTGAGATACAATGACCCCTCATCATGGTATAGTATTTTCACCTATTACAACAGTCAGTTTGAAGGTTTCCAACCCATCAGTAACCAATTGATGGACAATTAAAATTCGGACTCGGAATGTTTTAAAAGTCTCCCAAGTATTCATCTAAAGAATAATTACATAGCTATGTTCAAGCAATTCCGCCTATTCATCCTCGCCTTTGTCTTGCTAGGCAACCACAGCATATTTGCTCAAACAACCCAAAAGCCTCCCCTACACGGAAAAGAGTGGATGGCTATCACCGGAAAGCCTCTAGGGGCCACAGCTGGCTCCATGATTTTCCAGCAGGGAGGAAATGCTGTAGATGCTGCCTGTGGCATGCTGGCAGCAGTAGCCACTATGTGGGATGTACTGAGTTGGGGTGGTGAAACCCAAGCCCTTATTTACCATCCCGAACTCAAAAAAGTTATTGCTATCAACGCCATGGGTGTAACTCCAACTGGGGCGACCATAGAATTTTACAAATCTCAAGGCATGGATTACCCACCTGCTTTTGGTCCCTTGGCTGCTACTACGCCAGGAACACCCGGTGGTTTGATGACCATGCTGGCAGAATATGGAACCATGAGTTTGGAACAAGTGCTCAAGCCAGCCATGCAATTGGCCAAAGGCTATCCAATCGAAGCCCAAACAGCCAATTCCATCGAGAGCAATAAAGCAAGAATCAAAGAATGGCCCTATTCCCGAAAGGTATTTTTACCTCATTTGGGAGAAGAGCGAGAAGCCCCACATGCAGGGGAAATTTTTGTTCAGGAAGATTTATACCAGACTTTGGGAAAACTGGTAGAAGCCGAACGCACTGCTCTAGCCAATGGGAAAAACCGAAAAGAAGCGATTTATGCAGCCTATGAGCGATTCTACAGCGGGGATATAGCGGAGGAAATCGTCCGCTCTACCCGTGAGCAAGGTGGATTGTTCACCATGGAAGATCTAGCTATGTGGAAAGTGAAGATTGAAGAGCCGCTTTCGGTGAATTACAAGGGAATAGACGTGTATAAGCTGCAAGAGTGGACCCAAGGTCCTGCGCTCCTTCAGTCATTGAACATTTTGGAGAATTTTGATCTAAAATCCATGGGTTACAATTCCGCTAATTACATCAATACGGTGTACCAAGCGATGTCCTTGGCTTTTGCTGACCGGGACTTTTACTATGGAGACCCTGATTTTGAGCCAAAAAGCCCGATGAGAGGTTTATTGTCCAAGGAATATGCAAAAGAGCGTGCGAAATTGATTCAAGAAAAAAATGACCCTACTATAGGTCCAGGTGATCCTTATCCTTTTCAGGGCGGCAAAAATCCCTTCCTGGATTTACTAGAAAAACGAACGGAAGCCTTGGCTTATCATACGCCGGAGCAACCAATTTCTGGTCCTGAGGATCCATTTCTATTGGAGTTCCAATCCGGTACCACCTCTATTCAGGCAGCTGATGCGGAAGGCTGGGTGGTTTCCATTACGCCTTCGGGGGGTTGGGTTCCTGCGGTGATTGCAGGAAATACAGGGGTTGGCTTGAGTCAGCGCATGCAGTCTTGGGTTTTGGATGAGCGCATGAATCCATACAATTTGCTTGAACCGGGCAAGCGTCCACGGGTAACGCTCACTCCTTCCATGGCATTGAAAGATGGGAAGCCTTATTTATCCTTTGCTGTTCAGGGAGGCGATACCCAAGATCAGGATTTGCTGCAACTATTTTTAAATATTGTTGAATTTGGAATGACCGTGCAAGAAGCTTCCGAAGCAGCCAATATTCACAGTTACCAAATGCAGTCTTCCTTCGGTGCCCATGAAATTAAACCCGGTTCAATTACCCTCAACAATGCTATTCCCTCTTGGATTCGTAACGATCTACGCAAGCGAGGCTACAAGATGGACTTCCAAGAACGTACCTCCGGGCCATTGAATGCCATTTGGTTTGACTGGAAACACGGTACCCTTTGGGGAGGCTCAAGTAATCATGGTGAGGATTATGGGATAGCGTGGTAGGTGGGGGTGAGCAGTTAGCAGTTAGCAGTGAACAGTTAGCAGTGAACAGTTGGGGTGGAATGTGGAATTAGGAATGAAGAATTAGGAATGAGGGGATTCTAGAGACCTACGAGGAAAGTTAGCAGTGAAGAGTGAACAGTGGGAAGTCTGTCTCCGGTGGCTGAGCGGAGTCGAAGCCAGCGGTAAGAAAAGTGAACAGTGAGCAGTGAACAGTTGGGGTGGAATGTGGAATTTGAAATGAGGAATTGTGAATGAAAGAAAAGATTAAAGGAGAAAGGGAAAAGGTTGGATTACTCTAGATTGGCGGGGGTGGTTGGAGTTGTTAAGTGTTAACATGTGGTTTTGGGGTGTTGTCTTGGGCACAATGGAATTTTTGACTTTATGGAAAACGCAAAGGGCGCTACGATGAAGCGCAAGGGGCCAAAAGTTTAGACACTATCCTTGCAACTCGCGAAATATAATCGGGTGCTGACTTTTATAGCTTGGAACGAAGATTAAAATCAATTGTATCAACTTGATTTTCAGACTATTCAAATTAGTATTCAAGAAGAGACCTGGCAGGTTTTGAAAACCTGCCAGGTCTAAACCTGCTTACAATCAGCTGTTTATATTGAATTTTTACTGCATTACTTGTTCATTGCTAACCACCAATGCCGCGGCTTAAAAGCCACGGCTATTGATAGCGTCTTTTCTTTGGAAATCATGATAAATTTTAGCTCAAAATCTCAATTATTTTAGTGGGTTAAAACCCACTTCTCAGGATGTGTGATAGGTATTCGGTTCTAGTACTCCTAATCCACATCATAACATTTAACAATAAACACCTGAAACCATTCCCGAAGGTCCACAAGATCATCGAACCATTCTTCATTGCTAATTCATCATTGCTAATTCCCAACTGTTCACTTTCCCTACAAATGCCGGGGCTTAAAAGCCACGGCTATTGATGCAGCTATTCCTCAGAAGTTAATCAAAATGATCGTTATAAAACCTCATCCCGTTAATGGGTTAAAACCCATAGCTGAAATGTCTTCCGTCTCTAAGAAACTTTGGTTTTAAACTTTCTTCATTCCCCGATTATCGTGGCAGGCTTTGGCTCTTGTTTCTTATCTCTCGCTTCTCGTCTCTCGCTTCTCGCTTCTCACTGTTAACTTGCCAAAATGATTTTCCCATTTCTTCCTCCTGTTTCATAGGCTTGGATGGCTTCTGCAAATTGCTCCAAAGGATAAACCGCATCTACATCTACTTTCATTTGTTGGGAAAGTAGCATACCGAAAACCGTTTTAAAGGCAGTGTTTCGCTCCTCATTGCTGAGGCTTTCCATCCAAGTAGTCAACCAAAAGCCCTCAACTTTTAGATCTTTGAAAATCAACAAACCAGAGTTTAATGGAATATTTTCTAAGCTCAACAAGCCAAAAACCATCATCCGTCCGCCTGCTTTCAAGCTTGCCAAAGCACGGGCACCAAGCGTTCCTCCTACGGCATCGAATACCACAGATACACCACCATCGGTTTTTTCCATGATCACTTTTTGAAGCTTTTCCTTTTCTGTATTAACTACTAAATTCGCTCCCAAACCTTCCAATAAGGCCTTTTGTTCATCCCTTCTAACCGTGCAAGCTACTTTAATTCCTTTTTTCGTAGCCAATTGAATTACCAACTTTCCAAAGGCAGATGCTCCAGCTGTCACCAATAACCACTCCCCTGCCTTCAATCCCGATTTTTCTATCATACCATAAGCAGTCAATGGGTTGACGAATGCCTGACAGGCAACTTCATCCGAAATACCAGCAGGCGTAGGAATGACCATTACGGCAGGTACACAAACATATTCTTTCCAAGTACCAATAGCCGTGAAAATCACTCGTGTTCCTACAGGAATCTTATTTTCAGCATCGGCAGTTTCCACTACACCCGCTGCTTCAAAACCAGCAGAACTCGGTAGCCTTGGTGTTATACCATACATACCGCGGATAAACATGATGTCCGATGGGTTGATATTACGGGCGGTTACTCGAATACGCACTTCATGAGGCTTAGGAGTTGGCATTTCTGCTTCTTCCATTTTCAATACGTCTAGGGGCATGCCCGTTTCATTAAATACTACTTGTTTCATTTCTTACTAGCTTTTTATTGTACTTGGCTTGTGGGTGTGCTACCTGAACATGCCAACACGATTGTTTGAGTTTAAAGGTTAATTTCTGAATCTTGAAGTTATAAAAAATACTCGGTATGCAGAATATTTTTGAGAGAAGGTTTACAAAAAAGCTAGTTTTTCTTATCTTAGGGCATACATTTACATATAAACCCAAGTAGAAATGGATCTATCCTCCCTTTTTTCACTAGCAGATAAAGTTGCGTTGATTACCGGTGCCAGTAAGGGCATTGGCTTTGCTATTGCGGAAGCATTTGCAGCCGCAGGCGCCAAAGTAGTCATCTCTAGCAGAAAGCAAGAATCC
The DNA here is from genome assembly GCF_014652135.1 of Mongoliitalea lutea. GTDB lineage: Bacteria > Bacteroidota > Bacteroidia > Cytophagales > Cyclobacteriaceae > Mongoliitalea > Mongoliitalea lutea. The sequence goes on along the minus strand of NZ_BMYF01000003.1, from coordinate 232,630 downwards.
TTAGATGAAATGACCGCACTCCTCAAAAACAAAGGCTATGAAGCCACCGGCATTGCCTGTAATGTGGGCAAAATGGAGGAGTTGGAAAATTTGGTACAAAAAACTGTGGAAGCCTATGGACAGATAGATGTTTTGGTCAATAACGCTGCATCCAATCCAGTTTTCGGGCCTGTACATGAGACATCCTTGGATGCTTTTGATAAAATCATGGATGTCAATGTCAAGGCACCTTTTCATTTGATGAATCTTTGTTTCCCTTATCTCAGACAATCATCTCACCCATCGGTCATCAATATTAGTTCTGTGGGGGGTATTTCTCCTGAAACTGGTTTAGGTATCTATTCTGTCAGTAAAGCAGCCTTGATTTCTCTTTCCAAGGTCTATGCAAAAGAATGGGGAGTTGCCAATATTCGTGTAAACACCATTTGTCCGGGGTTGATACAGACAAAGTTCTCAGAAGCTTTGTGGAGCAATGATAAAATCATGTCCCACATGATGAAAGCCCTCCCAATCAAACGTGTAGGAACCAGCGAAGAAATTGCAGCCATGAGTTTATTTTTAGCTTCCCCTGCGGCTGCGTATTCTACAGGAGGCGTATTCACAGCTGATGGAGGATTTACGATTTAAGGATATGGATTTACGCTATCTAAGTAACTCAACACGTGTGCATGAGTTGGTTCCTGCTTACCAAAGCTTTGTGCAGGAACATCTATATCCCCTAGAACAAGAGGCTGTATATGGCTCTTTCAAAGCAACGCTTCCCAAGCTCCATGCGCTTCGTGGATTGGCAAAAGAAAAAGGCCTCTTTGCTCCCCATCTTTCCGAAAAAGAAGGTGGTTTGGGATTGTCTTTAGTAGAGTTTGCCTTTGTATCAGAGGTCTTGGGAATGTCTCCATTGGGACATTTTGTATTCAATTGCCAAGCACCGGATATTGGAAACATGGAACTGATGCATCAGTTTGCCTCTAAGGAATTGAAAGAAACCTACCTTAAGCCCTTACAGGAAGGAAATATCCGAAGTTGCTTCGCAATGACGGAACCTCAGAACCCTGGTAGCAATCCTGTCCACCTGTCCACGACGGCTGTTAGGGATGGAGAGGAATACGTGATCAATGGTCATAAATGGTTTACTACTGCTGCAGATGGGGCCAATTTTACCATCGTGATGGCCTTGACTGACCCTGAAAATCCCAATCCCTACCTTCGGGCAAGTATGATTTTGGTTCCATTGGATAACCCAGGCTATCAATTGCTACGAAACATTCCTATCATGGGCGATGTAGGGGAAGATTACATGTCTCATGGAGAGGTGAAATTTACAGATTGTAGAGTTCCAATAAGTAATCTAATTGGCAAAGAAGGTGCTGGATTTGCTTTGGCACAAGAGCGCTTAGGACCAGGGAGAATCCATCATTGCATGCGCTGGATTGGCATTTGTGAGCGGGCAATTGATCTGATGTGTAAACGCGCTTTGGCCAGAAATCTGGACCCAGGAAGAAATCTGGCTTCGCAACAGACCATCCAAAACTGGATTGCTGAAGCTGTCGCCTCAGTGAAAGCAGCTAGGCTTATGGTTTTGCAAACTGCTGAAAAAATCGAACAGGAAGGTGCCAAAGCTGCCAAAATCGACATTTCAACCATCAAATTTTATGTATCGGATATCTTGATGAAAACCCTTGACCGGGCAATTCAAGTTCATGGAGCTTTGGGAGTAACAGATGACACGATTCTCTCCTTCTGGTACAGGCATGAGCGAGGTGCACGGATTTATGATGGTCCGGATGAGGTCCACAAATCTGTTTTGGCCCGACAAATTCTAAAAAAATATACAAGCCATGAATAAGCTGCCTGTTGGAGTGGAAGGGATAGAAAACTACCTAAAGGAGAAATTTGACATCGATCCTGCTGACTTAACTATTACGCAATTCAAAGGAGGATATTCAAACTTGACCTACAAGATTCAAAGTCCAGGAAAAAATTTGGTATTGAGAAGACCTCCCTTAGGTTTAAAAATAGCTAAGGCCCATGACATGCTACGGGAGTTTACGATCTTGAAAGCACTTGAAAAAGCAGGTTATTCCAAAATCCCCAAGCCACTCGATGCTAGTGAGGATGAACGTATCATAGGAGCACCTTTTTTCATCATGGAAGAAGTAAACGGTCCAATTTTACGAAACCGCTTAGCGTCTGAAATTCAAGATCCCAGTTCCTTTTTTTCCAAGCTTTCCAAAAATGCAATTGACTGCTTAGTAGAATTGCATCAATTGGAATTGAAAAATTCAGGATTGATTCAATTGGGCAAACCGGAGGGCTATGTTTCCAGACAGGTACATGGCTGGGTGGATCGCTATTTTAAATCCGAAACCAATGATTTACCGGAAATGAAGGAAGTTGCAGCATGGTTAGGCAATAATATCCCTACGCGAGAAGAAGTGGCATTCATTCATAATGATTTCAAATACGATAATCTTATCCTCTCCTCCTATGAAAACCCTGCCATCAAAGCAGTGTTGGATTGGGAAATGGCAACTGTGGGCGATCCTTTGATGGACTTGGGAACGAGTTTGGCTTATTGGGCGGAAGATGAGGATGATGCGATTCTCAAGCAATTCAATATCAGTCATGTGGCGGGAAATATGACAAGGCAAGAAGTCGTTTCCTATTACTTTGAAAAGAAAAATCAAGCTCCCATCGACATGGTTTTTTATTATGCCTTTGGCTTGTTCAAAGTCGGGGTAATTGCACAACAGATTTATAAACGCTATACCCTGGGCTTTGCTCAGGATGAGCGATTTGCAGGTTTGATCCATGTAGTCAAAGCTGCTGGGAAAAAAGCATTGAACAGTATTCAAACTCACACCATATGACAATCAAAAATGTATGCATTTTAGGTGCCGGAACATTAGGCACCAGAGTGGCTTTGCAATCAGCACTTTCAGGATATAAGGTTAGCATCTATGATATCAACCCCAAAGCCTCGGAGCAATCCAAAAAAGTGATGGAAAAAATAGTCCATCAACTAGCAAAATCAGCCAATTTAGAGGCTGATGCCGGTTTGAATGCAATTGAGGGAATCATCTTCACCGATATACCTGCCAATGCGGTCATGGATGCAGATATCATCAATGAAAGTGTCTTAGAAGATTATGCTGTCAAAAAAGAAGTTTGGACGCTATTTGGTCAAATCGCACCTGAAAAGACCATTTTTACTACCAATACCTCTTACATGCTTCCATCCATGTTTGCTGACTTCAGCGGCAGACCTGAGAAATTCTGTGCCCTGCATTTCCATGATGTATTTTATTCCAAAGTAGTAGACATCATGCCACATACAGGAACTGACTCTGATTTAATTCCGCTTTTGATGGATTTTGGCAGAAGTTTGGAGCAGGTACCCGTATTTGTGAAAAAAGAAAACCCAGGCTATATCTTCAATAGCATGTTGATGGCCTTTATTGGGGCAGCAGGTAAGTTAATCACCAACCATGTGGGCAGTATTGAAGACATTGACCGTTCGTGGATGGTCAATTTTCACATGCCCATGGGACCATTCGGTATTTTGGACAGCATAGGTTTAGACACTGCTTGGCATGTGACTAGCAGTCAAAAGGATACGGCTTCTCAGAAGTTTGCGGCATTTCTGAAAACCTATGTAGATGCGGGAAAATTAGGAGAAAAAACGGGCGAAGGCTTTTATACCTACCCGAATCCAGCTTACAGATCCAAAGGCTTTATAGAATGATCAAGGCTTAAACCTTCCAACCATGATCCCTGATTGGGATTTGGACCCTTGGAGATATTCGTGAATAGGTTTCTCGGATATCTCCACTTTTTTTGAGGCCGAACTAGCATGTAGCAAGTGCATGCGCCCATTTTTCTCAACAGCGAAGCCCACATGTACCATATCCAAGTTTCCCAAACTCGAGGTAATGGCAATCAAATCTCCATTTTGGAGTTTACTTTCCATCCCTTTGACAGCTGCTTTTGGGATGTAGTGATACTGCCTTCTGGCAATTCCTTGCTCAATAATCCGTATCGCATTTAAATTATAAGGATTGGACAATTGCGGATAATATTGAGGATTTTCGCTCATAAACGTTGGCTTATTTTCATAAGGCACCCCTCCCAAATCCTTGGTAACATCCAGTAAAAAACCTTTTGCCACTGCATCACTGATCCAATCGGAAAAATAATGCAATCGAGAAGGATATCCATCCCGAACCCCATTTCTGTACCGGACAAAGGTCAAGGAATTTTCGAAAGGGCCAATTCCGTGTTTGAGTAAATCCTTACTTCTGTTTAAAGCTATCACCGACTTGACAAAAGTCGTACAATCTAGTCCCATCACATTGATGACCAAAGTCTCATTATCGGTGATTTCCAGTGTTTTTTCAACATAGGGAGTGTTCAAAAATAGCTTTCCGATTTGCACATTTCTTTCGGAAAAGGTGTCTTCCAGCTTTTCATAAGTCAAAATCTCCCGAATTATTCCTTCCAAAGCTTCCCTATTCTCCGGGGTACAGATTGTTTGTGCGAAGGATTTTTGTGTTAAGCAAAGTAAAGAAAGGGCAATTATTTTCAGGTATAGACTATAAACTTTCATAGGAATCAACAACTAAGGAACACCTTTTTGGCATTTGATAAGCAAATTTGCACAGTTTTTTACATTTTTTTAGAAACCTTTATGCTAAAGCCCCGTTTGTATGTATTGAATGCAATGACGGGAGGACTTCCTACTGCTCATAAGGAGAGTAAGGCTTTTCTCTTTAGTTTAGTTGATGATTGTCATTGTTCAAACGGACCCCTTTACTCAAGGGGTTCGCTTTTTTTATACCTTTTTGAAAACCAAGGATGTTCTATTTGGAAGGTAAATATGAATTTTATTGTTTTTATCTGTTGGATAGGTCAATTTTTCAGCGATTCGTTCAAATCCTCCAAATTGTTTGTCGTCCGAATTAAGCACCAATTCGTATGTTCCTTTGCTCGGTACAGGTAACTCAAACCCAAAAATAGATTCAGAGATATTCCAGTTGTGAATAAAAACAAGATTTCCCCGCTCATAAGCAAGAATTTTTTTATCCGCATCTAAGAATAATTGATTTGCAGGTTCGGCAGCGCATATTTGGTACGCATTGACCAAGGCAATCATCGCTTTATCCCAGGCATCCAAATCCCGATAGCGTAAATGTTCAGTATCTACCAGAGACCATTGTCTTCGGGCATATTGATAGCTCCAGTTATTGCCTTCTCGTGGAAAATCCACCCATTCCGGGTGACCAAATTCGTTTCCAATGAAATTCAGATACCCTTCCCCACCTAAGGTGATGGTAATCATTCGGATCATTTTATGCAGGGCAATACCACGGTCTACTACCAAACTTTGCTGTAATTTGGACATGGAAAAGTACATTTCCTTATCCATCAACCAAAAAGCAATGGACTTATCCCCTACCAATGCCTGATCGTGGGATTCGGCGTAAGCAATCGTCTTCTCCCCTTTTGGCCTATTGGTCAACTCATGCCACATTTCAAACATATCCCAATGCTCATCAGGTTTATGCTTCAGAGTTTTGATCCAAAAATCAGGAATTCCCATTCCCAATCTGTAGTCAAAGCCAATACCTCCGTCATCCTGAGGCCTGCACAAACCCGGCATCCCGGAAACCTCCTCTGCGATTGATAAGGCTTGCGCAGAAAAATCATGGATTAATTTGTTGGCCAATTGCAAATAAACTACCGCTTCATCATCCACCCCTTCACCAAAATAAGCCCCGGCATCTCCAAAGCTTACATGCCCATGATGCTCGTAAATCATGGAAGTCACTCCATCCCATCGGAACCCATCAAAGTGAAATTCTTCCAACCAATAGCGAATATTGGAAAGCAAAAATTGCAATACATTGAATTTGCCGTAATTGAAGAGTTTGGAGTCCCATCCTTCGTGATACCCTTTAGAACCTGGATGAAAGTACTGATCAAATGAACCGTCAAACTCATTGAGACCTTCCAATACATTTTTTACAGCATGGGAATGCACAAGATCCATAATGACAGAAATACCCATTTCATGGCACTTGTTAATCAAATACTTCAACTCTTCAGGTGTACCGAAGCGCGAGGTTGGCGCAAAGAAATTGGATACATGGTAACCGAAAGAACCGTAGTATGGATGTTCCATGATGGCCATCATCTGTATGGTATTGTAGCCACCGGCTTTGATTCTTGGCAGAATGGTATCTGCAAACTCCACATAGGTCCCTACTCCTTCTTTCTCTTGGGCCATCCCAATGTGGCACTCATATATGATGGGCTGTTGTAAGTTTTTCTGAGGATCAAATTGATGGTCCGTCCAAGCAAATGATTCCACAGGCATCCAAAGTTGACCCGCAAAATCATGTGATCGTTCATCTTGAATTACCCTACGGATATAAGCAGGAATTCTATCCAATTCATGCCTGGATGAAATCACATGCACTTTTACTTTACCCTGATGCACAAAGGAGGTTTTGTAATCTGCATAAGGTAGAAAAATCTCCCAATCACCTCTATGGTTTTTTTTCATGGGATGGGAATAGCGATTCCAATCATTGAAATCTCCCATAAAAAACAACTGTTTTGCTTCCGGTGCCCACTCTCTATAGATCCATCCATTCCGGATTTTGTCAAAATGAATACCGTAATATTCATGGATTCTTGCAAATTCCAAAATACTCCCAAAATGGCTTTCCAGTTGACTCAGGCTATTTTTAAAACGTATATACCTTGTTTCCAACTCGTTGGCATACGGTTTTAGCCAAGCCTCATCCTGTAAAATTTTTAATGTTTGTTTCTTGCTCACAAAAAGTTACGATTAGTACTCAACCAAGATAAATAAATGCACACAAAAAACCTGCAACTTTAAAAAAATCTTTGAAGTCCAAAACTTTTTTACTGCTACACTACTAGAAATCTAAAGATAATTTAATGGGAAGTATTTAAGCAACAATAAAATACAACATGGTAGATGCTAGTGTATATCCTATAAGTAAGGAAAAAAATATGGGTCCAGATAGGGAGACCTTTTGATAGCCTGGACTTTTTTGGTGTGAGTAATAGTGACTAAGTTTCTTTGAGTATTTCTCGGGGAAGAAAGACAATATTACCGCAGCGTAAATCACCGTCAGTAAAATCAATGAAAATGCTGTTTCCATAACTTGTAATCGACATCGCAAAGATACATAAGGCTCCGATATTACCCTACAATTGTTAAGAAATCTTTACCGAAATTTTACCTGCAATTAACATTGGGTGTGGATGCAAGCTGCTCAGCTTCTCACGCTTTTACTTTTACTGAAGAATCTCTGATAACTAAACGTGTTTTCAGCTCTAATGTGTCTGGAATTTCAAAATTTTTATCTTCTAGCTTCTGAATTAGCATACGTACTGCTACTACCCCCATCTGATATCCATGCTGATCGATAGATGTCAAGCTAGGACTGACGATTTCGGCTAATTTCCAATTACTAAAGCCTACAATTGCTATTTGATCAGGTATGGATATACCCTTGTTTTTCAATGCCTTGATCACTCCTAAGGCGACCAAGTCAGTAATACAAAAAACGGCATCCGGAGGATTAGGTAAGGCCAAAAATTCTTCCATAAATTGCTCTCCCTCCTCTTCTGAAATGGACTCACAATAACGAATGTACTCTTCCTTAAAAGGTATCTGATGATCATTTAAAGCCTTTTTGTATCCCTTCATACGCTCACAGGCATTTAACACGTCCTTTCTACCTGCAATATGCGCAATTCGCTTGCATCCTTGGTCTATTAAATGTTTGGTAGCAGAATACCCCCCCTCAAAATCATCCACGATGACTTTGGGAACGGGCAGTTTTTCGAGGATTTTATCAAACTGAATGACGGGCTTACCTTCATCGATAAATTCTAAAATATGGTCACCATCGTAGGTTTCATTGGAAATTGAAATCAACAAACCATCTACGCTACTTGCCATCATTGTTTTGCAAGCCACGATTTCATCTGCAAGAAAATCATTAGACTGACTTACTAAAATATTATACCCCGATTTTTTGGCTTCATCGATGGAGCCACTAATCACTGTAGAGAAAAAATGGTGGACTAATTCAGGTACAATGAGTCCAATATTTTTGGTGCGGCTTTTTCGAAAATTAACGGCAATGATATTGGGTACATAATTATGTTTGGCGGCATAATCTTTTACCATCTGTATGGTTTCTTGTGCTATATCCGGATGGGCTTTCAATGCCCTTGATGCTGTGGACACAGAAATCCCCAAATCCTTAGCAATATCCTTCAACGTTAATTTTCTTCGCTCACTCATGACGCTACATCTTTAATGCTTGCGTCCAATATACTTGGAATCCATGAAAACGAATACATCAACAAAGAAAAATATGCAGACTAACCTATTGCTCAATTAACATTTCAACTCGGCGGTTCAACTGTCTGCCCTCTTCCGTGCTATTATCTGCTATCGGACGGGTTCCTCCCCATCCAGAAATACGGATTCTTTCAAACTCCACTCCATGCAAGGTCAAATAAGCTCTGATCTTGGAGGCACGTTTGAGAGATAAATCTTTGTTTAACATAGGATCTCCATAATTATCCGTATGTCCCTCAAAACGGATTTTAAGAGCAGGATTTTCTTTCATGAATTCCAACAGATTATCCAATACCTGTATGGATCGCGCATCAGCAAAGTCAGCAGTACCTACATTGAATTGAATATTGTTCAAGACCAAAGAACTCCCAGCCACTGCCTTGCTTAGGTAGAATGTATAATCGCCCAAATCAGCCCAACTAGCAGCTGCTACTTCTCTAGGAATATAACTTGGAGATTGGATCAAAATTCCCTCAAATGCATCTGTAGCCAACAAAGAATCAATTTCATTAACATTTTCCAATGGTAGGCGATCGCCACGCTTACCCAATAAAGTTACCTGATAAGGAATAGCCGTACGCTCTTTTAAATCGAATACCTCTATAGCTTTCCTCTCTTGGGGCTTTTCAATTGGCCCCACAGGTTCATTCATTGATACATTTGCAGGTGCAATTTCTGCTTTGTTCAAGGAAACTAAGGAGTCTTCACGGGTCACAGCAGTTTCTACTACTTCTATTGCCCTAGCCTCTGCAGCCACAGCGGGTGATTGAATTGCTTCTTTTTGAAAAATGGATTCGTCCATTTCTAAGGCAACCAACACAAAATCCCCAAAGCCTTCTGAATTTTGGGTGGTAGAAAAAAGCGCCAGTTGATTGACCGGATCAATCGGCAAATAATATAAGTCAGATCCTTGGGTGCTGGCCTTACTGAGTGCACGAGGAGTAGACCATTCAGTCCAGGTACTGTCCATGCGTTGGGTGACATAAATATCTTTTCCTCTTCCATTGCCGGATTTATTGGAAGAAAAAAACAAATACTCCTGATTTGCTGCTAAATAAGGTCCTTGTTCCTGAGCAAAGGTGTTAATCTCATCACCCAAGTTCATCGGGTTGGTCCATACACCTTCTCGAATTTTACGGATGATGTAAATATCCTCATTGCCATATCCACCTTGCTGTTGGAAAGAAAGGACCATCTTGGTTCCGGTGGCATCGAGCCTCCCACTGAAGTAGTTCCCTTCAGGTCGGAAGTTCTCAATGGATAAACGTCTCACATGATTCCATGAACTGCCAAATCTGGCATATTGATGGATGCCTCTTCCGTAAGTTCCTTCACTGTGATAAACATAGACAGTAATGGCATCTGGAAAGCCTACAATCACATCATTTCCTTCTGTGCTTAAGGCATTGACGCGGGTAGGACGGGTCCATTCTCCCAAAGGATTTTGTGCGGACATCCAAATATCACCATAATCTTTGAAGCCGCCCACGTTATCGGGATGAAAGCCTACTGAGAAGAAAAGTGTGCCATCCGGTGCAAGAACCGGATGCTTTTCATCATAGGGTGAGTTAAGCACCTTTAAGTGCTCCAATTCCTGGGCTATGGCCAGGTTAGAAAATAGGAAAGCAAGGGAAAGGACTCCCCTTGCTTTCGAAATAAGATAAGAATAGCTAATGTTAATCATTTTATTGGTCCAGTACAATCGCAAACACAAGTGGCGCAACGATTGTGGCATCGGATTCAATGATGTATTTTGGTGTTTCAAGACCTAATTTACCCCAAGTGATTTTCTCATTGGGTACAGCTCCGGAATATGAACCATAGGATGTAGTAGAGTCAGAAATCTGACAGAAATACCCCCACAATGGCACATTGTCGCGCTGTAAATCTTGATGCAACATAGGAACTACGCAAATTGGGAAATCTCCTGCAATACCTCCGCCAATTTGGAAGAAACCGACAGTGCTATCATTTGTAGCATTTTCCGTGTACCACTCTGCCAAGAACATCATGTATTCAATACCACTTTTCACTGTGTGAACATTTTTCACATCGCCTGATATCACGTGACCGGCATACATATTACCCAAGGTAGAGTCTTCCCAACCTGGAACGATGATCGGAAGGTTTTTCTTAGCAGCTTCCAACAACCAAGAGTTTTTAGGATCAATCTGGAAAGATTCATCCATTTTTCCTGAAAGAAGAATTTTATAGAAAAACTCATGTGGAAAATAGCGCTCACCTTTTGCATCAGCAGCCATCCACTCTTCCAAGATCACATTTTCAATCCTTCTCATCGCTTCCATTTCTGGAATACAGGTATCAGTCACACGATTCAAATGTCTATCTAACAAATCCTGTTCCTGTTCTGCTGAAAGCTCACGATAATTTGGAATTCTTTCATAATAATTATGCGCAACAAGGTTAAATACATCTTCTTCCAGGTTTGCACCAGTACAAGAAATGATCTGAACCTTATCCTGACGAATCATTTCAGCTAATGAAATCCCCAACTCGGCCGTGGACATGGCTCCTGCAAGCGTCACCATCATTTTTCCTCCATTATCCAAATGGGCTTTGTATCCTTCAGCAGCATCGATTAAGGCTGCTGCATTAAAATGCCTGTAGTTGTGTTTCAGAAACTCCGTTATTTTCATTTCTCAGTTTTTTAATTTGCTTGCAAAAGTACCAAATTATCAGGGACAAAAAAAGCCTCGCTTAAAATGCGAGGCTCTTGAATTCTTTTGATGGAATGTTATTTGGCAGCTGTTTTACTGGCTGCATATTTTTTATTGAGCCCTTCAATCACAACATCTGTGATATCCAAGGCCTTATTAGCATACCACATAGCACCACCACGAGTGTAAGAAAGGATCATTTCAAAGCCATTTTCTTCAGCATACGCACTTAAGTATTCTTGGATTTGATCATATACATCACTGTAAAGCTTGGATTCGTCCGCAGAAAGTTCCTGCATTAGATTATCCCTGAAGGTCATTAAATTACGCTCCTTCTTCATCAAATCTTCTTGTCTAGCTCTTGCCTGATTCTGAGTCATTGATCCGGCAGTTTGCTCGAAATTGGCCACTTCCTGTTCAAAACCTCTCGCTCTAGAACTTAAGTCACTTTCAAATTTTCTTCCTTTTTCTGTGATCTCTTCTGATTTCTCTTTGAAAAACTCATACTTGGCAATCAAACTGTCAGTCAACACATAAGCAACTTTGATGTCAGTCATGGCTGTTTCAGATGGAGTGCCTTCTTCTGAAGCAGGAGTAGAAGATGTTCCTGAACCTTGGTTACAACTTACTAGCGCAACTGCCATAATTGTCAGCAGGCCAAATGCAGATACTAATTTTCTCACGATTTTTTGATTAATTGTCAATAGGACGCAAATATAAACAAAGTAATTGTTTGTCAAAGTTTACAAACTTTCATTCTTGTTAAAATGCGTTAACTCACTTTTTCTTCTTGAACTTCTTCTTCCAATCGATTTGTGTTTTAAATACTATCGCTTGTCCAAATACTGATAGTCCAGCCATAATGATAGACAATGCTAAGGTCCCCAAACCAAACCAATTCCAGAAAGGCTCGCCCGATATTTTCCAACTCAAGGACTCACCCATCAAGCTAAAGCCAAAACCTAAAAGTAAAATACCACCTACGGCATAGCTGAGCCACTTTTTCTTTATTGCTTTCATACCTAGAAATAAATTTCCTGTGCTAACCTATACATATTCGCATGTGCTTCGATAATATGGGAGATTTTTTCTGAGTATCCCCCCCCCATGCAGCACATGACGGGAATTTTATGCTGATATGCAGCCTCCAACACAATTCTGTCGCGGTCCTTGCAACCTTGCATACTCAAACCTAACCTCCCCAATTTATCTGTGGCCAAAACATCCACTCCTGATTGGAAAATTAAGAAATCAGGTTCAAACTTGTCCATTAACGGATAAAAATTTTCCCGTAATAGTTTGAGATAGCTGGCATCATCGATTTTATCCGGCAACCCTATATCCAAATCGGATTGTTCTTTGTGCATAGGGTAATTACCGGCGCCATGCATACTGAATGTGAATATATTGGGATTATTGGCACATATTTCTGCTGTACCATTCCCCTGATGCACATCGAGATCAACCACCAAAACTTTATTGGCCAATTGCTGATCCAATAGGTAGTTTGCAGTAATGGCAATATCATTGAGTAAACAGAACCCCTCTCCTCTATTGGTAAAGGCATGATGGGTTCCACCGGCGATATTCATAGCTACCCCGAATTTCTTGGCGTAAACTGCTGCCTGAACAGAGCCATTCATGATATGGATTTCACGGTCCACTAATTGCCTGCTCAATGGAAAGCCTGTTTTGCGGATTTCTGATTTCGTGAGTTCTAGATTGAATAGCCGATCCACATAGGTTTTATCATGGGTCTTATAAATCCAATCCATGGCCATGTGTTCAGGTATAAAGAAGTTTTCGGAAGAAACGGTACCCTCGTAGAGCAACTGCTCGGGCAAGAGGGTGTATTTTTCCATCGGAAAACGATGTCCATCCGGTAAAGGATGACAATACAAATCTGAATAGGCGATCTTAAGCATACATAAAAAAAGCTTGTTGGTTAACAAGCTTGAAAATTAAAATGTTTGAATGAAGAAGGATTATGGGGTGTCGAAATCCTCTTCCTCTTCTGTTTGGAAAGAATACAAGGTCTCATCTAAGACCAGGGAATCTTCATTGAATTGTTTGACAAATTTATTGACGACTTTTTCATCGATGTATTCTACATTCAAAGCAGCATCTAAACCAATACCATAATCATGACTAGTATCAATATCTACAAACTCCTGTACTTTCACCGTTTCCTCATCTTCTATTTCCATGATGATTTCTGTAATAAACCAGCCAATCTCTTCCTCTTCACTGCTCAACGGTTTCAGATTTCCATTTTCATCCTCTTCGTATTTGATAGCTTTAAAATTAGGGAATTTTTTGGCGGCTTCATGTTCTGCTAACTCATACACTTCTGATGCATGATGCAATCTGAGGGTATACAAGGCCGCATCATAAATTACTTCTTTTCCTTCATGCATTCCTATAAAGTAAAAATTAACAAACTCATCCGTATTCTCTTCAGAATCTGCAAGTTTGAATAATGCATTGTTGTCTTTTAATTCCTGCTTCAATGTAGCAATCACTTTTGGATCAAAACCTTCATTCGGTATTTTCATAACATTTCGTGCTCGGTTGGTGTCTTTATTTGGGTTGGTTAAGGATTTAAAACTATGAAATGCCAAAATAAATTCCGCTTTTCACAATCAATACATTAATATAGCTACAAATTGGAAATAAAAAATGCTTTTACCTAAAAAAAATCTTGAATTTATTGAAAGTTTACTCAAAAGAAAGGAAGGCTTAACCCTTGATTTTAAGTTACATATCAGTAATTCGGAAAAAATAGCCAAAACCTTGGTCGGATTTGCAAATACTCATGGAGGTATGATACTAATAGGAGTCTCTGATTCCGGTAAAATAAAAGGCATTGATGGAGAGGAAGAACAATATATGTTGGAACTAGCAAGCGAAAAATTTTGCTCTCCTCCAATCCCACTCACCTATGAATTATATGAAATCGAAAACTGGGATGGTGAAGTAGAATTGGAGGAAAGCTATGTTTTATTAGTTAAAGTCCCTAAAACGGGAATTCAGCACACACATATAAACAGCGATGGAAAAGCAACTGTTTACAGGCGGGAAGGCGACCAGACAATTCCTATCTAGTAGGACGCTTCTCCCCTAGCGAAACACCCAATAAAGAGTTAATTAAACTCAAAATCAAAGCAAAAGCCAAAGCCCACCAAAACCCATCTACATAAAAGCCTCCAATAATTTCCGATGCTAGCAAAATCAAAATAGCATTGATGGCCAATAAAAATAAACCCAATGTTACAATGGTAATTGGAATGGTCAGCATGATTAAAATTGGTTTGACTGTGATATTTAACAAGGCCAATAAAGCAGTTAAGATAACAGCTGTCAAAAATCCATCTACATGCACCCCTGGCAAAAGAAATGCTGTAATGATTACGGAAACCCCTCCCAAAACAAGTTGAGCTAGGATACCCAAAGCTTCTGATGACTTACTCATATATAAATAGTTTGCAATTTAATACACCAAATTAGGAAACTTGTCACAGAATCGTACCATTTCGGGAAATATATTTATAAAATTAACTGTAAGGCCGTATATTTGTGGTAGATATTCATTTAAAAATTAGTTACAAGTGATTTTAATTGCGTTCTTTCTATTGCATTGGTATTTCTCTTTGTTCTGCCAAAGCTTCTTCTTACATCGTTATGCCGCTCATCAGATGTTTTCAATGAGCAAGTTTTGGGAACGATTCTTCTACATCTTTACATGGATTTGCCAAGGTAGTTCTTATTTGTCTCCTAGAGCCTATGCAGTGCTTCACAGAATGCATCATGCCTACAGTGATACCCCTAAAGATCCTCATAGTCCCCATCATACAGAAAATCTATTTACTATGATGTGGAAGACTAAAAACATCTACAATGATTACTTTACCTTCCGACTAAAACCAGAAGAGCGCTTTTCAAAAGATGTTCCTGATTGGAACAGATTTGATTTATTTGCAGACTCTATGATGGCACGTCTGGGTTGGGGTGTAGTATATGTATTAATATATGTGTTGAGTATTTCTGTTTTTGAATTACCAGGTACGCATGTTTGGATGTATTTATTATTGCCTTTACACTTTTTGATGGGCCCTGTTCACGGTGCTATTGTTAACTGGAGTGGCCATAAATATGGATATGCTAATTTTGATAACAACGATAAATCTAAAAACAGTTTGTTACTAGACGTATTGATGTTAGGTGAGCTTTTCCAAAACAATCACCACAAATTACCGAACAGACCTAATTTTGCAGTGAAATGGTATGAGTTTGATCCCACCTATCCAATGGTGAAATTACTTCATAGTGTGGGTATTATCCGGCTCAAATCTGCTTAAATACTTGAAGCTCTTTTAATAACCTCCTATTGGGGGTTATTTTTTTTGCAAAATAAACTAATAAATATTTTGCGAAACTAAAATAATTTTACTAATTTTATCGGAGCCAATAGAAAGATTTACAACCTACGCTTGCTTTTATGAAACTAAATGGATAAGTTCGGACATTATTAAACTTAAACGCCAATATGAGAGAGTTAACACGCGCTGAAGAGCAAATCATGCAAATCCTGTGGGACCTAGAGAAAGGTTTCGTAAAGGATATCTTAGAAAAAATGTCGGAGCCTAAGCCGGCGTACAACACTGTTTCCACCATCGTAAGGATTTTGGAAAGAAAAGGTTTTGTTAGCCATAAAGCTTACGGTAAGTCACATGAGTACTTCCCTATTGTATCGAAAGATGAATACAGAAGTTTCTCAATCAAAAATTTACTATCAGGTTATTTCGGGGGGTCTTTCTCAAGACTAGCTTCTTTCTTTGCCAAAGACAAAAATTTGGACGTGAAAGACTTAGAGAAAATCTTAAGTGAAGTGAAAGATGAAGTGAAGTAATTCATGGCTATCCTTCTAGACTATATCTGGCAAAGCACGTTCTGCATGCTGTTTTTCTTCGGGGTATATGCTGTATTCCTTAGAAATGAGAAAAGTTTTACGTTTACAAGGATTTACTTATTGGTAACTCCCCTACTCGCATTCACTTTTCCACTGATTCAGATTCCTGTTGAATTTGCCAAGCCAGATATATCGCTAGAACAAACTGCATTCTTCAAGGCCCTTACGATACAAGAGGGCCCTGAAGAAGTTGTTGCAACTTTTGGATTACCCGAGGTAACAGTAAGCAGTACCAAGCTTCCTGTCCTTTGGACATGGTTAGACACCTTGATGATAGTTTACCTAATTGCTATTTCTTTGGGTGTTTTACGGATTTTTTGGAGCTACATACAGCTGAGAATCTTAAAAGAGCGTGGCTGGTACCAAACCCGCTTCAATCTCAAAGACAATTACTTTTTCATACCCACCTTTGGACTCGCTCCTGTCTTTTCCTATTTCAACAAATTATTCTGGGATGATTCCCAACAGCTTTCCAAAGAAGAGGAAGCCCAGATCATTCAACATGAATTGATACATATCAGACAGTATCATTCTTACGACATTCTATATTACCAAGTATTGAGCATTATTTTTTGGTTTAATCCTGTCATTCATTTGATGCGCTCGGCACTGGTAGACGTACATGAATACCTTGCAGATGAAGGGGTATTGAAAGAAACTTCATCGAAAGAAAACTATCCGAAATTAGTCGTGAAAATGGCGTTTAAGGGTATAGATCTTCCTATTGGCAATTATTTCATTAGATCTACCACACTTAAAAGAATTGTCATGATGAAAAAATCAGGAAAGAAAAACTGGCTTAAGACACTTATGGTGTTGCCACTAACTGCCATGCTATTGGGATTAGTGGCGATGAAAACCAAGACCAACTTAAGTTTCCCTACGGAAGTTTGGGTAAGTAAAACAGAGGACATCAGTCAACAATTAACATTGGCTCAAGACTCTATCAATTTCAGTGTAAAGGTGAAAAAAATCACCAATCCCCAGCATTATGAGTTGATCGGACCATTAAGAGGTGATAAGCTAACGGCTCAACTTGGGGAATTACAATATGAGTTTTCCAACATTCAATCCACAGAGGATTATTTGAAAATCAGAGGTTTGATTCAGTCCCTTCGGAACAATTCCCGCATCACCAAAACTTTCAATGGAGTCAGCACTCGCTACCAAGCAGGAGTCAAATCAGCAGAGCCGGTGATTGACTTTAATGAATGGCAAAAAGAGTTCATAGATGCGCTGAATATCCCAGAAAAAGAGCAAAGTTTAGGTCTTTTGGATCGCTTGACCTTGGAATTAATAGTGGATGAGTCAGGAAAAGTTACCGAAGCAATAATTAGAAACAGTATAGGAGCTGGTATAGATCAGCAAGCATTGGACTTATTGAAAGATGAACGCTTCAATCAGTGGAAACCTGGAACTTTAAACGATAAACCTACTGTATCCTTGGCTACTGTAAGCTTCAATTTTCATCCCGAGATTCCAGCTGAAACACGCGCTTCATTGAATTTCTTCAACAATCCTGTTCCACCTAGAAACGTAATTGAAAATGGACCTTTGGACATTTCGAACCCTACTGAAGTATTTGATGTGGTGGAAAACCCTCCGAGTTTTAAAGGAGGTATGGATGCTTGGTTAGCGTATTTGAAAGAAAATCTCCGCTACTCAGAAGCAGCAAAGCGGATGGGTATTGAAGGAAATGTATATATCGCATTTGTAATCGACAGCGAAGGAAAAGTCAGAAACCCTGAATTGCTTCGTGGAGTCATGAGTGAATTGGATAATGAAGCATTGCGCGTAGTTGAAAATTCACCTGATTGGATTCCGGGTACACAAAGAAATCAACAGGTAAATGTGCGTATGAGGGTACCCATTCAATTCAGATTGAATCAGGCATCTAAAGTACAATTGAATGGAGCAGTTAATTCTTCCAGTCAAAATTCTGTTTCCTCTTCTATTGCAGAGATAAGACCAAGTGAAGCCTTCAATACATTCCTGAAAAAGAATTTGAAATATCCTTTGGAGGCTCGAGAGAATGGCATCGCTGGAGTAGTCAATACAGAGTTGGTATTAGATAAAGATGGTTATGTAAAGTCCATTACTATTCGAGAAACCCCAAGTAAGGAATTGTATTCAGAGGTGATGTGGACCTTAGGTCAAAACAGAGAACGTTGGGTGGTAGATGGTAGTCAGGAACAATATACGGTTCAAATGCCTATATCATTCAGCTTGCCTGATATTGATAAAAAGGTAAGTACAGGACATCCCTTTGAGATAAAAATCATGGCTTATGGTGGGAATGAAGCATCTAAGTCAGAACAAGGGATGGCAAGGATTCAACTAAACGGAAATGCGAGTGGTTCACTGAATACGGCTCAAGGGGTTAAATTTCAATCTGCCTCAAGTAATCCACCCGTGTATGTAATAGACGGGACTGTAAAGTCCCAAGATTTTGTCAATAACAAGATTGATCCAAACAAGATTGAATCCATTAGAATCGTGAAAGGTGAAGAAGCAGCAGCCATGAATAACCTCTATGGTTCTGCTAGCAGCAAAGGGATTGTATTTATCGAGACTAAGAAGGATTAACCCCGGAACTTCAAACAAAAAAACTCCCATCTGAATTATCAAATGGGAGTTTTTTTATGTGTTCTTAGTTGTTTGAACTTATTTAAGATTCAATTTTCCTTGAGAAGCTCCAAAGAGGTTGGCCATACGGTATAATACACGTGCGCCCACATTACCGTCCCACTCATCTCCATCAGGGCCTGGAGCAACTTCTACGATGTCAAAACCAATGATTTTTCTACCGGAGCGTACCACCTGTTTCATCAGATACAATACCTGCTCCATCTCAAACCCACCGGCCACAGGAGTTCCTGTATGTGGGCATAGTTTCGGATCTAAGCCGTCTATATCAATGGTTATATAAACGTCTTGAGGCAGCTGATCAAGGATATCATCACAGATGATTTTCCAAGCTTTCCCTTCATACATTTCCTCTTTGATATCTTTATCATAAAATGTATGAATACGATTGTTTTCCTTGGCCATCACAGCTTCTGACTGGCAATAATCACGAATACCTACCTGTACCAAACGGCTGATCTGAGGAAGCTTCAATGCATTGTATGCAATGGATGCATGAGAATATTCAAAATCCTCATAAGCCTTGCGTAAATCCGCATGCGCATCAATTTGAAGAATACCAAAACTATTGTACTCTTCTGAAAGCGCTTTGATCATGCCCAATGGTGTACTGTGATCGCCTCCGACTAAGGCCACCAATTTGCCTTGTGCCCTAAAGTGCTTCACTTGTTCATACACCCACTGATTCATTTCCTCGCAAGCCTGATTGATAAGCGTAGGAATTGCAATAAATCGTTCTTTATCGGCTTCGTTCATCCCACCTTCCAACCAAGAAATATAATTTCTGGCCATTATTCGGTAATTGGATGATTTGGTTGCAATATCTTCAGGAATCGGTAACATATAAATGCCCATTTTCCAAGCATCATGTATATCATCTTGGAATAAATCTACCTGATAGGAGGCGTTTAAGATGGCTTCCGGTCCATCGTCTGTACCGGATGCATAAGATACCGTAACCTCCCAAGGAACGGGGATTAAAATTAAATCTGCGGTAACTTCGTCAAAAGGGAGTCCAAAAATTCCCTCGTGAGCCCCTACTCCATTTGGATCAAAGGACTCGATCAATTGATGTTTTAAAGACATAATGAAATAAATTTGATTATTGGGTTTGTAGATTTCGGAAGTCCGAAATTATCTTAAAATATCCAATATAATAGCAATATCCTGGCTTAAAAAGTTCCATTTATCAATTTCTAAGGATAAAATGACCAAATCTCCAGGACTCATAGATAAAAAGAACTCTCCTGACAAATAACTCACCAAAGCGCTTACACCAGGATTATGGCCTACCAAAAGTAAATGTTCCACATCCTTCTCAACTCTTTGTAGCTCCTCGATCAATTCCATGAGATCGCATTCATACAAATTATCTTTATATGCAACCTTATCCACTGGAATTTCTTTTAAAATGTAGTCGCAAGTTTGTTTGGTTCTTTTAGCAGTGCTACATAAAATTTTGTCAAAATTAAGCTCTCTTTTAGCCAGTCTCTCCGCTAAAAACTGGACTTGATTTTTTCCAAAAGATGTCAGCACACGCTGAAAATCACCTTCATAATTGGAGGGTTCAGATTCGCCATGCCTTAACACATACAAAAATTTCATAACTAAAAAAGATTTTGTCAGGAAGTCAAATATGCAAAAAATACTTGTTAATTCCACTAGATTACTAGCTAAATTTGGAATAGAGTAGAATGCCATCTATTTTTAGGATTTTAAAGTACTTCCAAGGGAGGTAGCAACAACAAATAGAATATGCCAAAAAATTTAGTAATAGTAGAGTCCCCAGCTAAAGCAAAGACAATAGAAGGATATTTGGGTAAGGATTTTAAAGTAGCTTCAAGCTATGGGCACGTACGTGACCTCCCAAAAGGTGATAAGGCAATAGACATTCAAAATAAGTTTAAGCCTACGTATGAAATCACCCCTGATAAACGCGATGTCATCAAGCAGCTTAAAAGTTTGGTTAAGGATTCGGAAACGATCTACCTCGCGAGCGATGATGACCGAGAGGGAGAAGCTATTTCATGGCATCTAAAAGAAGTGTTGAACCTTAAGGAAAATAACACCAAGCGTATTGTTTTTAGAGAAATTACCAAGTCTGCTATTACCAAAGCCATAGAAAACCCTCGGGGTATTGATTATGATTTGGTCAATGCCCAACAGGCCAGAAGGATTTTGGATAGGCTGGTAGGTTTTGAGCTTTCTCCAATTCTATGGAAAAAAATCAAAACAGGTCTATCCGCGGGAAGGGTACAGTCCGTAGCAGTACGCTTGATTGTAGAACGTGAGCGTGAAATTGAAAAGTTTAATTCGAGGTCTTCCTTCAAAATTACTGCACAGTTTGATGTCAGTGGAAAAACCTTACAGGCTGAATTACCTAAGAAATTTGATACTAAAGAGGAAGCTGAAAAATTCCTTAAAGATTGTTTGGGTGCGAGCTTCTCCATCGAAAACCTTGAAACCAAACCTGGAAAGAAATCACCTGCTGCGCCGTTTACTACTTCTACTTTGCAACAAGAAGCAAGTAGGAAGCTTTATTTCTCTGTAGCTCAGACCATGTCTGTTGCACAAAAACTGTACGAATCGGGGAAAATCACCTATATGCGTACGGATAGTGTGAATCTTTCTGATGACGCCCGTGCTGCTGCTAAAAATGAAATCTATAGCGCCTACGGACCGGAATATCATCAGGAAAGAAAATATGCTACAAAATCCGAAGGTGCCCAAGAGGCACACGAGGCTATTCGTCCTACAGATTTTTCCAAGCACGAGACCACTGGTGATCGAAATGAGCAGAGGTTATATGAGTTGATATGGAAAAGAGCCATCGCATCCCAAATGTCCGAGGCTCAATTGGAAAAAACTGTAGCTACCATTGCTATTGATACCAGAGATGAGAAATTGACTGCCAGTGGTGAGGTAATCAAATTTGATGGATTTTTGAAGGTGTATTTGGAAAGTACAGATGATGAGCCAGAAGATGAAGAAAGTACAGAAAAAGGTTTATTGCCACCATTGAACATTGGTCAAGTACTTAACTTAGTAGAATTAAAAGGAAGAGAAACATTTAGCAGACCGGCACCGCGCTACACAGAAGCCTCTTTGGTAAAGAAATTGGAGGAAATGGGAATTGGTCGACCATCTACGTATGCGCCTACGATTTCCACGATTCAAAAGCGTGAATATGTACTGAAAGAATCACGTGAAGGAACCGAGAGACCTTACATTGAGATGAAAGTTGCTGCCGGTAAGTTCACAGAAAACCAGAAAAAGGAAATTACGGGAGCAGATAAAAATAAACTCTTTCCTACCAATATTGCCATGGTAGTGAATGATTTCCTGGTGGAGCATTTCCCAAATGTGATCGATTTTTCTTTTACTGCCAAAGTGGAAAAAGAATTTGATGACATTGCACATGGTGGACAAAACTGGGAAGACATGATCCAAAACTTCTACGGAAAATTCCATACACGTGTAGAAGAAACTGCCAACGTAGCAAGAGCAGATATCAATAGCTCCAGAGAATTAGGCATCGATCCAAAATCAGGTAAACCTATCATTGCACGACTAGGGAAATTTGGCCCCCTCGTTCAGATTGGAGATCAAGAAGACGAAAACAAGCAGTTTGCCAGCATGAAAAAAGGGCAGTTTATCGAAAATATCACCTTGGAAGATGCTTTAGAACTGTTTAAACTACCAAGAGAAGTTGGGGAATTTGAAGGTAAAAACATGGTAGTGGGTGTTGGAAGATTCGGTCCATATGTGCGCCATGACGGGAAATTTGTATCCCTTAAGAAAGAGCAGGACCCGTTGAGCATTACAGAGGCTGAAGCGATAGCATTGATTCAGGAAAAACGGGAAGCTGACGAGAAAAAGCATATAAAAACTTTTGAAGAAAATCCTGAAATCCAAATCCTTAATGGTCGCTGGGGACCCTATATTAAATTCGGTAAAAACAACTTCAAAATCCCTAAAGACAAAGAAGCCGAACAACTAACCTACGCTGAAACCATAGAAATCATCGAAGCCCCACAGGAGAAGAAGAAAGGAAGGTTTACCAAGAAGAAGTAAACGGTATATTGTTTCAAACAAATCTAATACTCCATGATGCTTTTAATTGTATTGTCAGGTTTTTTATTTTCAGCGCTAACACGCCCTATTGGGTCCATTTTCAAACAAGCGTTACCATGGGTTTTTACAGCTTTACCGGTTCTACTCTTTATCTACTTCTGTAGCCAAATTGGAGTGGTAAGTAGTGGGGATTCCTTGACTTGGACCTACAAATGGGTACCAAGTTTGGGTTTAGATTTGGTATTTGAATTGAATGGGCTGTCTTTGCTTTTTGCTTTGTTGATAACTGGTATAGGTAGCTTGGTTTTTTTCTACTCTACTTATTACCTGAAAGGCCACGCGTACATGGACCGATTTTATGGATATTTGTCCATGTTTATGGCTTCCATGCTTGGAGTAGTCCTATCAGATAATTTGCTCGCCTTATTTATTTTTTGGGAATTAACGAGTATAAGTTCATTCTTCCTCATTGGCTTTAACAATGAGGATCCAAAATCCAGAAAATCAGCACTTACCGCACTTTCCATCACAGGTTTGGGAGGCTTGGTTTTATTGGGGGGAATAATCTTATTATCCAGCATTGGGGGCACTTACAGTTTCTCCGAACTCTTAAGCCAGCGAAATTCCATACTTAGCTCATCCTCCTATTGTTGGATATTGGTGTTTGTTTTCATTGGATCTTTTACTAAATCGGCTCAGTTTCCCTTTCATTTCTGGCTTCCAGGTGCTATGAAAGCTCCAACTCCCGTAAGTACATATCTGCATTCAGCTACAATGGTCAAAGCGGGAATTTTCTTATTAGCGAAAATGACTCCTTTATTAGGTGGCACGCCTGCTTGGAATCATACACTGATGATTGTTGGGGGAATCACAATGGTATATGCAGCGATTCACTCCCTTTTTAGAGTGGATTTGAAAGGGATTTTGGCTTACTCCACCATTTCGGCTTTAGGAATCTTGGTCTTTCTAATAGGAGTGGGTACAGAAAAAGCCCTGCTTGCCGTTGGTATCTTTATTTTGACGCATGCCTTATACAAAGCAGCGCTTTTCTTGATCACAGGTATCATCGACTATCAAACAGGCAGTCGGGATGTCAGCCAGCTGAAGGGATTGCAACATGTCATGAAGCCTGTTGCCATAGCAGGATTTATTGCTGCATTATCAAGTGCTGGATTCCCCTTATTTTTGGGCTTTTTGAGCAAGGAAATCATGTATGAGGCTACGTTTAAGTATGCTGAAATAGGTATCCTTTTGACTGCGGCTATCGTATTGACTAAGATATTTTTGTTAGTTGCGGGTTTCTGGGCGGGTATCAGTCCATTTACCGGTGAATTACCCGAAAATTTGAAAGCCACCAAAAAACCTTCTCCTATTTTATGGGTTCCGCCCCTACTCTTGGGTGTTGGTTCAGTTTTATTTGGAGTTTTTCCAGCTCTTATCGAGCAAAGTTTAATTCAACCTGTTTTCGCCAATATTTCTGGTTTGGATACTTCGATTTATTTGGCCTTATGGCATGGATTCAATACTGTTCTTTTATTGAGTATCTTGACATTGATTATCGGAACGGCCATTTACTTCCAATGGAAACCTTCCGAAGGGAAATTTGCACGTACACTCAGATTTGAAAAAATATCCCCTCAAACCTTATTGGAAGGGTTTGCTGTAGGCTTCCATACGTTTGCAGGTGTCTGGACACGAGCAGTTCAAAATGGCTACCTAAGAAACTATGTGCTCAGTATTTTGGCATTCTTGACGGTCATTATGGGATATCGATTCTACGAGGGTGTCAGCATCTATTTAGACTGGAATCAACTATCCGAAATTACGCCTTCCGAAGTGATAGTAGTTACCTTGATGGTGATATCCATTATTTTTGCTATCGTATCCACTTCCCGGACAGCATCTATTGTGGCATTGGGAGTAGTTGGATTTGCCAACTGTTTGTTTTTCCTGTTCTATTCGGCGCCTGATTTGGCCATGACACAGTTTTCCATTGATACGCTGACAGTATTATTATTTATGTTGGTGTTATTCAAGCTTCCTAAAAACAAAATCTTTTCCAGTAAAAGAATACGAATAAGAGATGCTGTACTTTCTGTATTATTTGGTTTGTTAATCGCAATCTTGACTTTAGAAGTCTTTGAAGAGCCCTCCGTAACGGATATCTCTAAATACTATGCAGACAATGCCTATCTCCTAGCTAAGGGCCGAAATGTGGTGAATGTGATCTTAGTGGATTATAGAGGAATGGATACGTTGGTGGAAACCACTGTACTCATCATCGCAGCAATTGGTGTATTCAGCTTAATTAAGTTAAACTTGAACCCTTCTAAAGAGCAATGAAATCACTCATCTTTCGAACGGCATCTATTTATTTACTGCCCTTATTACTGCTTTTTTCCATCTTTATCCTACTTCGGGGACATTATCTTCCCGGAGGTGGCTTTGTCGGTGGATTGATGGCAGGAGTTGCATTTTTGATCCATTCCTTTGCTTTTGGCTTGAAGGAAACGCGGAATATCATCAAAATTAACCCTGGGTTTTTGATGCCTATTGGCTTAACGATATGTGTACTTGCAGCACTTGCTCCTTGGATTGTCAGCTTACCTTTGATGACAGGGCTATGGTTTGAGGAACCGTTTAAGTTTGTGGGCATGGTGGGCTCTGCCTTGTTCTTCGATATTGGGGTATATCTGGTTGTCGTAGGTTCCACCCTTATCATTATGTTTACTATAGCCGATACTGTTTGATATGGAGATACTGTTAGTTTTTATCATTGGATTATTGCACGCAGGCGGTCTGTACATGCTCTTGCGTCGCAGCATGTTTAAAATGATTATTGGCTTGATCTTATTAGGGAATGGTGCCAATTTATTGATCTTCTTAATCGGGCGACTGGTCAAAGGTAAGCCCCCGGTGATTGACGAAGGCTTGAAAGTGTTTGCAGATGCTTATGCCGACCCTTTGCCTCAGGCATTGGTCTTGACAGCGATTGTGATTGGTTTTGGATTGCAGTCCTTTGCCATTATTCTGATCAAGCGTGTATATAATGTGCTGGAAACAGATGATTTGGATGAGTTAAATTCTACTGACGAAGAACTATGAGCAATCCATACATCATCTTACCCATCGTATTTCATATGGCCGCAGCCGTGATCCTGATGTTTTGTTGGTTTCAGCCAAGAGTCCAAAAACTCCTCAGCATACTTTTCTCACTGATTGGACTTGGGATAAGCGTTTGGCTTTTCCGATTGGTTTGGCACGAAGGCTTTCAGGTCACCCAAGCTGGAAACTGGGATGCACCCTTTGGGATCAGTTTTATTGCCGATACGCTAGGAAGCACCCTAGGACTGCTTTCTTCAATATCCTTATTAGCTGTTTCTATCTTTTCTACCGTAAGCATGCGGGAAGAGCGGATCAAATTTGGCTACTTCCCTACCTTACATTTCTTGATTATGGGCTTACAGGGCGCATTCCTGACAGCCGACATATTCAATCTCTATGTGTGGTTTGAAGTGGTCATCATTTCCTCTTTTGTCTTATTGACCCTAGGAGGCAAAAAGACCCAATTGGAAGGTGCCTTGAAATATGTTTCCCTCAACCTGTTGGCTTCTACCTTTTTCCTTATAGGTATTGCTTTGGTATATGGGTTGACAGGTAGTTTGAATTTAGCTGATGTAGCCATCAAAATAGGAGCCGTAGAAAACCGAGGACTGGTCAATATGACGGCTGGATTGTTTTTGGTGGCTTTTGGAATTAAATCGGCCCTATTCCCCATGTATTTCTGGCTTCCTGCCTCCTATCACACGCCTCCTGCGGCCATTTCAGCCATCTTTGCAGGCCTATTGACGAAGGTTGGTGTTTATGCCATGGTCCGTATGTTCACCATGGTTTTTATTGGAGACACTTTTATGAGCATCACCTTATCAGGATTGGCAGCATTGACGATCATTTCAGGAGGATTGGGAGCTATTCGACAACAGCATTTAGGGAAAATCTTTGGCTACTTAATTATCTGTCATATTGGTTTTCTTTTTGCCGGATTAGGGATATTTACGGAATTGGCCTTAGTGGGTACAATCTTCTACCTGATTCATGATATTGTCGTCAAAACCAATCTATTTATAGTGGCAGGCCTGATGAATAAACTCACCGGGAGCCCTTTTATCAAGGAACAGGGCGGTTTGTATGCAAAGTACCCCCTACTCTCATTGCTTTTCGCCATTCCGCTATTTTCATTGGTTGGAATACCCCCGTTATCAGGATTTTGGGCCAAGGTGTATCTGATACAGGCTAGTTTTGAAACAAGAGAATTCCTGCTGGTTGGTTCTATTATCTTTGGAAGCTTTTTGACCTTATGGGTGATTGCCAAGGTATGGTCGGAGAGTTTTTGGAAAGACAAACCAGAAGCATCTTCCTCAGGAAAGCCTTGGAGTACGTTTTCAACAAAGGAAAAATGGGGAATATTGGTACCTATCATGTTCCTTTCCATCGTTTCTCTGTATATTGGTCTTGCAGCGGAAAATATCATTTCCCTGGCAAGCAGAATAGCTGCTGAACTGATGGATCCTTCAGCGTATATCAACAGTATTTTGGGCATGAAATAAGCAAACAATGACAAAATCCCTGTTTTTAAGTAATTTGATGTTGACCCTAATTTGGGTTTTGGCCACAGGTGTGCTAACTGAGGAAAATCTTTTGTTTGGTTTTTTCCTTGGTTTTGGTGTTCTGTGGATTGTCACCACTGGAAAGACTGACCGTAAATACTTCTACATTGTACCGACATTGATTGGTTTTATCGGTACGCTTTTGTGGGAAATCATCAAAGCGAACTTTATGACGGTAAAGGAATCCATCTTCCAAGATCAATTGGAACCTGCTATCATTAAATATCCATTGAAAGCGAAAACAGATGGAGAGATTAGTTTATTAGCAAATATTGTGGCGCTCACACCAGGTACGGTTGTGATCGATATTTCAGATGATAAAAAAGTGATGTTTATCCATGTGATGCATCTGAAAGACAAGGAAAGTTTTATCAAAGAGATTCAAACCAAGTTTGAAAACAAGCTATTAAAAATCATCCGATGAGTCTAAGCGAGTTTTACTATATGATCATTATCCCCATGCTGGGAATTTCGGTAATACTGGTATTTATCCGATTTATCAAAGGTCCTAGTTTGGCAGATCGGGTGATTGCCTTGGATATGCTGATTTTGATTTCAATCGGCATCATTGCCGTGTACAGTGTGGTATTCAATCAAAGTACCTTTTTGGATATTGCCATGCTGTTTTCGCTCATTGCATTTTTGAGTACTGCTGCATACGCTTATTACATCGAACAAAGACAACGGAAATGAAAGAATACATTATCATGATATTGAGCTTTTTGGGCGCCCTGTTTATCCTATCATCCTCTATTGGGATTTTAAGAAAACCTGACGTGTACCTCCGGATCAATATTACCGGCAAAGCATCCACGCTTGGGATAGGTTTATTACTGCTTTCTTCTGGTTTATTTTTCAATGAAGTATCGGTAGGAACACGAATTACAGCAACCATTATTTTTGTCTTTTTGACAATATCGATTGGCGGACATATGCTGGCAAGAGCCGCATATTTTACCAAAACACCCACTTGGGAAAAAACAAAACTCGATGAATTGGCCGGACACTATGATTATGAGACCCATGAATTGAGAAGCGAAATTCCACGCAAAGCACCAGAATTAAACAATGAAACAAAGAATTAAATACATTATCATATCTGTCCTAATTTTCAGTAGCTTATCCTCCTGTGACGAAACACCCCAAGAAGGCACTTTGAAACCTACCTATTCATTTTTAGTTGGCTCGTACACAGATGGTATTGAGCATGGGATAGGGGTTTTATCCTTTAATTTTGAAGAAGGAGTTTTGGGGATGAATCCTTTGAAAGTTGGGGTAGAGAATCCTTCTTTTGTCATCGCCAACCGAGCGCAGGATCTTGTATTTGCAGTAGAAGAAACGAACGAAGGAAAAATTAAATCATATGCTTTTGACAGAGCTACCAATACCCTCACATTGATAGACGAACAGCCAACTTTTGGTGCACATCCCTGTTACATTGCCCTGAGTCCGGATGAACATATAGTAGTTGTAGGGAACTATTCAGGCGGTAATTTTTCAGTATATAAAGTGGATGAAGGCAAATTAACCCATGTGCAAACAGTGCAGCATGAGGGCAGTAGCATCAATTCCGCCAGGCAAAATCAAAGCCATGTGCATAGTGTGGTTTTCCATCCTGAGGGAAAGTATTTATTAGTAGGTGATTTGGGCACTGATAAGGTATTTGTGTATAACTACAGACCGGATTATGCGGTACCTTTCCAACCATTCAGTCAACCTCATTTTGAAGTAGAGGCTGGTGTAGGACCAAGACATCTCATCGTACATCCTAGTGGAAGATTTGTTTACCTCGTCCATGAATTGAGTGCAGAAATAGGTGTGTATAAGTTTCAAAATGGTCGATTGAGTCATATAGATTCTTATCCTCTCACAGCATCTACCTATGTTGGAGCAATTAGTGCCGCAGAAGTTCGTATTTCTCCTGAAAATAACTTCTTGTATGTTTCCAATCGAGGAGATGCCAATGAACTCAGCTCATTCCAAATACAGGAAGATGGAACTTTAGCGCTTGTTGAGCGTATTTCAACCGGAGGAATTACTCCCAGAAATTTTACGCTTACCAAAGATGGGAATTACCTCTTGGTAGCACACCAAGACTCAGGGGATATACAGGTCTTTGAACGCAATAATAAGACTGGAAAATTGACCAAAACTACTATGGAAATTAAAGTAAATAGCCCTGTTTATTTATTTTCACTTGATGGATAATCAGAATATTTTTTTAATTTTTGAAGTGATGAAAATATATTTTAAAATTTTTTCAAAGTGTTTTGTACGATTTCCAAAAAATTATTTTAAAAAAGCTTTGAACCTGAGAAAGTATGCGTACCTTTGAAATATAATTAAATATAATTACAATTTATCATGAACACAGGAAAAGTTAAATTTTTTAACGAGTCTAAAGGATTCGGTTTTATCGTTGACAACGAATCATCTAAAGAGTATTTCGTTCACGTTACAGGTCTGATTGACGAAATCAGAGAAGATGATGATGTTACTTTCGACCTTAAAGAAGGAAGAAAAGGCCTAAATGCAGTGAATGTAAAAGTAGTTTAATCTACCTCTATATACAACATTGACATCTAGTAAAAAGCCCCATATATGGGGCTTTTTTTATGGCATCTCTCCCCAACTCTTATCTTTTTTGTAAGTAATGAAGCCATTTTCAACCACCAATGGAGAATCTATATTATTGGTAAATAATTGACCGGTACCCAATCCTTGATGCATTAAATCTTGATAAGTCGAAGTAAATTGAGCAATAGCATTTAAACCAACATTGCTCTCCAAGGCTGAAGTCATCCACCAGGCAATATCCTTTGCTTCCGCCAACGCTATCCACTCTTGTGTATCCCGCAAACCACCCAACAGGCTTGGTTTCAAAATAATGTATTGTGGCCGAATGCTTTCCAACAATTGTTTTCTGTTTTCAAAACCATAAATACCAATCAATTCCTCATCCAAGGCAATCGGTAAAGGGGTGACTTTGCAGAGTTCTGACATTTCTTTCCATTGATTGACTGCTATAGGTTGCTCAATCGAATGTAAATCAAATTTGGCCAACCGTTCTAATTTATTTAATGCCTCGTATGGATGAAAAGCTCCATTGGCATCAACCCGAAGCGTGATTGATTTTGCTGAAAATCGGGATCGGATATACTCCAGTAGCCTACATTCTTGTTCAAAATCAATTGCACCAATCTTCATTTTGATACATGAAAAGCCTTTAGCCAATTTTTCATTGATCTGATCCAACATAAACTCCTTATCCCCCATCCAAATCAAACCATTGATGGCTATTGCTTGCTCCTTATGAAAGAAGTCCGTATCAAAAATCATGCGCTGACCTCCATTAATCAAGTCTAAAATCGCCGTTTCAAAGGCAAACCGTATACTCGGAAACTCATTGGAAATGACTTCTGCACACCAGTGAAAAATTTGTTTGCTTGTTACTTTCGATCTTAAATCATATTCAAAAACCAGTTTTTTGCAATACTTTTGAAGTTGTTGTTCAAAATCAGGCCTATCATCGATGCTTAATTTGACCAAAGGAGCGACTTCACCCCAGCCGACTGATGAGTTTTCAGAAGTATTTGCTTGAATAAAGTAGGTCGTTTTTTCTTTCAATACTCCTCGGGAAGTACCTGCATCAAAGTTAAACTTTAGCTGATGAGGAACGTATGAAAATCGAATTGCATGAATTGAAGACATTCGTTTTATATTTGCGTTCTAAAATTAACTGAGGACCTATCCCCTATGTTTCAACAAGCTGAATCCATCAAGTTATCCGATTACGAGTACATTTTACCAAATGAGCGCATTGCTAAATTTCCTTTGGAAAAACGGGACCATTCCAAGCTTTTACATTTCAAAGATGGTAAAATAGCACACCAGGTATTTTATGAATTGCCTTCCTTGATACCAGCTGGCAGCATGATGGTATTCAACAACACCAAAGTTATACCTGCCCGAATGATTTTTCAACGGACTTCTGGAGCAAAGGTAGAATTGTTTTTGCTCAAACCACTTGGGCCAAGTACAAATATCAACGAAGTGATGCAAACACGGCATTCTGTTATTTGGGAGTGTATGATTGGTAATTTAAAAAAATGGAAAGATGGAGAAGTGCTTAAAGGTGAAATCCAACTTGGAAATGAAACTTTGGTTATTTCTGCCTTTCTTTTAGACAGGGAATCAAAGACTGTTCAATTTGAATGGGACTCAACGCATGCCTTTGTGGATATTGTAGAAGCTACAGGAGAAGTGCCCTTACCACCATATTTGAATAGAAAAGCTACAGCTGAAGATAAACCACGATATCAAACAGTGTATTCTAAAAAAGAAGGTGCTGTTGCTGCCCCTACCGCTGGCTTACATTTTACGGATGAGGTGTTAGCTACTTTGAAAGCCAATGGAGTAAAAGAAGAGTTTCTAACCTTGCATGTGTCAGCCGGAACATTTCAGCCGATCAAAGTCTCTAATGTGACAGAACATGAAATGCATAGCGAGCAAGTGGTTGTAGATATAGAAACCATCCGAGCCTTGACAAATCACCAAGAAGCCTTGATTGCTGTTGGAACTACCTCTATGCGATCACTGGAATCTCTTTACTGGTACGGGATGATGCTTATTCAGAATCCAACTGCAAGTTTTGCCATACCCAAATTATATCCTTATGAATATACTGGACCAAAAATTGCACGGAATGAAGCATTTGCAGCAATCCAAGCCTACATGGAAAATCAGGATATAGAGGAAATAACAGGAACTACGGAAATATTTATTTTTCCAGGCTATGAGTTTCGGGTATGTGATGGATTGGTGACCAATTTTCATCAGCCATCTTCTACCCTGATACTATTGGTAGCAGCGTTTACGAATCAGCAATGGAGAAAAATTTACGAAGAAGCGCTAGCTAAGGGTTACAGATTCCTTAGCTATGGAGACAGCAGCTTACTTTGGAGACACGATTTAATCTAGGTTAGACGAACCTAATTTTTGAATACAGTTCAATAAACTTTGATAGTATGTTCGACCTACGGGAACTGTATCTTTAGAAACAACCAGTTCTCGTGGGTTGATACAAGTAATCTCATCCAAGCGAACAACATAACTTTTGTGAATTCTTATAAACTCATCTGCTGGCAATACGGCCTCTAATTCCTTTAGGATGTTTCTTAGAGAGTATACTTCCTGACGTGTAACTAAAGTAGTATAGTTACCATCTCCCTTCATCCACAGAATATCCTTGAATTTGACTTTAACCAAATTCCCCTTATGTCTTACAAAGATTGCGTCCTTTACTAGGATATTGCTTTCTTCAGTTTCATAATCATTATAAACTGTTCCGTTCCCATTCAAACTATACTCTTTCATCTCCGTTACGTTAATTATTACAAGTTTTGAACAGACTGTCTAAGAAAAATGTTTGTTTTTATGAATAAAAATGTAAGGCGCTAAAATAAAATAGTATTTTTGATATACACTATTACTAATTCTTATTTAAAAATGAAAAAGTTATACCCAATAGTATTGCTGCTTTTTTTGTTATCTGCATGTGAAAATGAAGACACTAAGGACTTGAATCAAGGAACGCTTATTATCTCAGGAATTTCACTAGAAGAATATCAGTCAAATGCATCTTTGAATTCCAGAATTGAATCTCAAAGTAACTGGCCACATATATATGCATCAGAAGTGGTATTAATGATTAATTCAACAACAACAAATGAAAATTATGAACTACGGTTTAATCCAAATGATCTAAGCACTGGTTCTTCTTTATCTTTACCTTATGGTGATTATTCTTATGAGCTGTCATCTACTGGTGAAGATGTTGAAACATTTCTTCCGATTTCTGCAAAAGGTACATTTAGATTAAATCAACCAAATCTTAATTTATCATTACAAGCCACAACCACTTATGGTTTGATTACGGTAAATAAAAGTAATGTTAAAAACACTCCAATTTTGGTTTTAGGTCAAAGTTACGAGATGACTTTAATTGGAGATTTTTATTATAGCTATGTTCAAGAAGGAAAAGAGCCTGTATTAGAAGTGATTGAAAATATTTTTGGAAATACGATTCGAAGAAATCTCGTTATTTTGGCATATAGACATTACAATTTTATCATAAAGGTATCTGATGGACAAGGAAAAGTTGTTGATATTTTGGTTGAAGATTTTGAATTAATAGAAGAAGAATTATTAGTGAACATAGGTGGCGTGCCTACTTCAATAAACCTTAGCCCCACTACTACACTTCAAGCCCCTTTGTTGGAAAGTTCTGGATTAGCATATTTTGGTGGTGAATTATGGAGTCACAACGATTCAGGTAATACTAATGAAATTTTTCAATTTTCTAGAACAAATGGAGCTATCTTAA
Organism: Mongoliitalea lutea; assembly: GCF_014652135.1. Taxonomy (GTDB): domain Bacteria; phylum Bacteroidota; class Bacteroidia; order Cytophagales; family Cyclobacteriaceae; genus Mongoliitalea; species Mongoliitalea lutea. The sequence goes on along the minus strand of NZ_BMYF01000003.1, from coordinate 198,807 downwards.
AAACAGTTACAATTTCCAACGCAACCAATGTTGATTGGGAAGATTTTGCTGAAAATGAAACCCATTTATTTATAGGTGATTTTGGAAATAATAATGGCAATAGAACAGATTTAACTATTTACAGAGTAAAAAAATCTGATGTTTTAACAAATACTTCTGTAACTGCGGAAAAAATTTCCTTTAAATACGAAGATCAAACAGTTTTTTCAACCGCCCCTAATAACAATAATTTTGACTGTGAAGCATTTTTTTTTGCCAATGATTCTTTATACTTATTTAGCAAAAATTGGACGGATAATCAAACAAGATGGTACAGTCTTCCCTCCAAACCTGGAGATTATGTGGCCAAACTAAAAGGCAGTTTTAATGTGCAGGGATTAATTACTGCCGCAGATATAAATACAAGGACAGGTGATATTATTTTGCTAGGCTATACCAATCAAGGCTTTGCTACACAGTCCTTTGTCTGGTTACTTTCAGGGTATCCTGATTTTGATATATTTGAGGGAAAAAGAAATAGGATTTCTATAGGTTCGCCGTTGGTTCTCAGTCAAACAGAAGGCGTTTATTTGTTTGAAGACAACACAGGGTGGATAAGCTCAGAGAGGATCGTTGGAGGAACCATTGTTTTACCACCGCGCTTGATTCCATTCAATTTTAGAAACTTGTTTTAGAAGTAATTTTTTTAAACTGAATTTCAATTCATTATACATTATAGCCATTATTTTTATAAAAAATATCTCTTGGGAGAGTTTGAGGCTTTGTTTATTCCAACATTTATGAATTATATTTGCACTGTCCTAAAGAAAATAAATATTCTTTAGAGAAAGAGAGTTGGGTGAGTGGCTTAAACCAGCAGTTTGCTAAACTGTCGTACGGGTAATGCCGTACCGGGGGTTCGAATCCCCCACTCTCTGCCAATAAACCTAATTTACTTGACTCAGTAAATTAGGTTTTTTTTATACAAAAATTAATTTTCATTAAAACCTTTGGTTGAAAAATCGACCTAATCTGCTAAATTTTAATTGATTTTTTTCAGAACCACTTTAACAAGTGGATATTAAAAGTGATTTATTTTATTTGGTTTAATAATTTTAAATTGTCTCAAAAAAAAATTATCAAAAAGTAAAATTGAGAATCTTAATTTGATATCTTTAAAACAATACAAATAATTTAGACTTATGAACAAACCGAATGAAAAGAAAGGCTCTGAAACATCTTCAAAAATAGAGCATATGGAAGTAAAAATAGAAGATTCCTTGGAGACTAATTCTAAACCAAATATTTTTAGAAGGATTTCACGTAGTGTAAGTAAACCTAAAAAATAAAATTTGTGGTTTTATACCAACGTAATTATTGTCTAAAAAATACTTCAATAGGCGATAAAGTTTCTTTCGACATCTATTCTTTCAATAAAGTAGTATCTGGTGATCAACACCTATTATTTCTTTATAATTTATTCAAAGAACCTACTAGCTTTGATGAAGCGCACCATCGTTATGGTATACCTTATTCTGTACTTGAAGACCTTAGAGACTGTTTCTTTTTAATCGAATATGTTAAAGTAAAAACACTTTCTGAAGGTATTTTAGAATTTTCAAATAACCCAATTGGAAACAATATTAATTTATTTGATTTAAATAGAATTTCAACTTACTCACCGGATCAATTTGCAATCGTTGGTATTCCTGTTGATATCAATGGCGAATTTGGTGGTGCGCGAAGTGGTCCTTCTTTAATTCGTGATGAACTCAATATCCTAAACGATTCAATTAATCAAACAAATTTTTGTGATTTTGATGTCAGAAAAATCTATGATGGAAATTCTCTCCAAGTTTTTGATTTAGGTGATATTGTTTGGTTGCCAGGTGAAGGTATTTTGGCAGTGAAACATCGAGCGGAAATAGTTTTTGATAAATTATTTTCTAATCAATTCCGTACAATTATGTTTGGAGGAGATCACTCAATGAGTATTTTTCCTATAGAATCACTTGCTAAAAGAGAGCAATTCCACATTATTCAGTTTGATGCACACCACGATTTGGTTGGATATAATAATGAAGCAACGATCGTTTCACATGCTAATTGGCTTTGTAAAGTAATTGATTTAAGTTCCATTAAAACTATTACACAAGTAGGATTGAGAACAATTGACATCAACGACTATACTCAAATAATCGATCACCCTAAATGGTACTTACATTCATCTTTTGACATTTATAATTACCCACAGCTCAATTATTTTGATCACATTCCAAAAGACAGTAAAGTATATGTAACTTTCGATGTAGATTGTTTTGACTATGGTATAATTGAACATGATACCAGCATACCTGAAATCGGAGGCATTTCTTATTACAGCGCACTAAAATTATTGAATACGATTTTTGAAAAATTTGATGTTTTAGGATTAGATATAGTAGAACTTTCACCTAATACAGTTTCAAAGGGAAAAGGGCAAAAAATGGTCTCTAAGCTTGTATTAAACTATCTATTTTCAAAATGTCCTTCTATTAGTTTTTGAGACTTTTTATCTATCACAATTGCTAATAAATAATCCCCAAGGACTTTCGCCCCCAGGGATGGTCGTTAAACAATGATTGTTTCAATTAAATTGTAAATGCTTCGTACGGCCGTTATTATCACTAACTTGAATAATAAGATTTTCTAATTTCAGTTGACGCAAGTGATAAACTTTAGAGAATCCTGCAGCTATATTGACAGTCTCCGAATGTACTTTTCTTCCAGATTCATCCCAAATTTGAATTTGAGTTCCTGGTTCTTCTAAACCAATAACGGTTAGCTTAAATGAATCTTCATTTAATGGTTTGACATAAGCCATTAAAGGCAATTCAATAACAGTCGATTCTGTAATAGTTACAGTGTGAATACTCTGATTACTGGGATCTTCTTTGCTGATGACAGCAACTTGATATTCTCCGCAGGGTAAGGCTGTCATATCAAAGGGCACAAGTATATTTTCTTGAACATGAAAATTACGTTGAAATAGACGTTTACCATTGGCATCCAATATGTGAACTTTTACTTTACCAGCTCCTTCTCTCAAAGTAACCTGTACTTTTTTCTCTTTTGCTTGAACATTAGTCAAGTTAGAGATGCTTTCTTCTGAGTTGTTTGCGAAGCTGCTTGTACCTAGTACTGCGGCTAATGCGAATGTTAAAATCGTTTTCATTTGTGGTTTTGTTTAAGTTGGTATGATTGGATTATGGCCAATTCTGTACCTGAAAAAATTACCGGCATCGAAGGCGGTGCTCACTACTCTAAAAAATTATCACCTAAATATCTCCTGCGATTTACAAATAACCATGACAGTTCCTAAAAACTGTCAGCTATTGGGAAAAATCCTGTGCGACTTGTTCACTTTTGTAACAGATTTTAACATTAATCCCAAAAGTCTAAATTTTCGAAGGTTGCATCTGTCACAAGAATTTATGAAAATTTAATTTCAAAAATTTTTCACTTAGATTTTCCCCACACCAAGTCACAAAAAAACCTGTACGAAAGTGTACAGGTTTTGTCCGAAAAATAACTATGAGAAACTGTTGCATGAACAGTTTGGCACAAGCATTAAAAACTTAATGCCACCCACAAGTCAGTCTCCGAGGGAGCAAATAAAATCGCCTTCCCAAACGAAAGGCGAGTATTATATAGCAATATTTAATGCTTCTCCTATTTCAAATCTACAGTAGCTCCTACTGCTTCAAGTGCTGACTTCAATTGGTTGGCTTCTTCTTTACTAGCTTTTCCTAAAACTACTGCTGGCAATTTTTCTATTAACGTAATAGCTTGCTTTTCTGAGATAGCTAATTAAGTCTGTAATACTTGAATAACCTTCATTTTTTCACCACCAACCGAAAACAAAATCACGTCAAATTCAAGGGTTTCTGCTTCATCACCTCCATCGTCGCCACCGCCCTCAGCCGCTCTTTTCAAATCTACAGTAGCTCCTACTGCTTCAAGTGCTGACTTCAATTGGTTGGCTTCTTCTTTACTAGCTTTTCCTAAAACTACTGTAGGCAATTCTTCAATTAAGGTAGTGGCTTCCTTTTCTGAAATGGCTAATCCAGTTTGTAATACTTGAGTTACCTTCAATTTTTCACCACCTACTGAGGATAAAATCACATCGAATTCTGTGTTGACTGATTTCTGAAAAGAAACTTCCAAGCCATTTTTGGAACTGGAATTAATTTTCATGTCGAAAAATCCGCCGCTAAGATAGTTTCCGTTCCCATCCATGATGGAAAAACCTAATAAAATATCTGTCAAAGACTCAATAGGAAGTGATGGACTTGTGAAATTGCCTACTTTACCTTTTCCAGGATTAGCACTGGCAATTAAAGGGCTTGAACTAGACAGGGCGCCATCTGCGTTTTCCTCAAGTGCAATTATTTCAACTATTTGTGCGTTTGGAAATGCTTCTCTATCAATTAAAAATCTAAAACTTACTTCGCTTCGATTGGGGTTGCCTTTACGAATTACTTGGAGCTTAACACTCTCTTCACTTGTAACACGAAGGTTTTGTTGATCACGGACAAAAACAGCTTCAAAAACTTGTATTTCCCCTTCAAGTCCAACCAAGCCATCATCAAAATTATCGATTTGGCACGCAAAAGATCCCAGGAGTATAAAAAAGATTAAAGTAAATTTTCTCATAACGTTTTTTGTTTTTGAAGAAACAAAATAAAATTTGGTTCCTCATAAACAATTCACGAAATAGGCAAAATACTTCATGAAACCTACTGTTGAGTTCATGAATACCTTTCACAAAAAAAGGATTGTTTAATGTATTACCTTAAGCCTTATGTAATGCCGTGTAGTCTCACAAGTAATTCATCTAGCTTACCAGTAGCTTCTGCTTCAAACTCTTTACCCGCTCTCCAATACTCATATTGCTTATATCTAAATCTTCCGAAGTTGCTTTGAGGAAATCCAAAACTGCTCCCGCATGGTCTGTGGATGTTCCTTCCTTGATGGTTACATAGCGCATAGTGGTCCATAAAACAGTTTTAAGTTCCTTCTTGGTATCGTCTGTCATGTAATACTCTAAGACCACGGTATTGTGATTATACCAAAGCAAGCGGCTCATGATGCGTACCCATTCCCCCACTCTTGCAGGGCGCACGTAAGAAATATTATGATTATACACCACCCAGGCCGCCTTGTATTTGGTAATCAAATCTATCATTTCAAGGCCGTACAACTTCGGAACCTGATCTTCTCTAGCATTAAAGAAATAGTCGAAATACTTGGCATTATTCAAATGCTGCAAGGGATCACAATCCTGAAAGCGGATGACCACCCTGCTTTCTGTTTCTTTCGGATAGTGTTTTTCTGGGTTGTATTCAAACATGGTGTGAATTTTACGTGAAAATGGCTAATTTCATCGCCAAAGATACACTTTATGATGGATATCAACTGCGATTTAGGAGAAGGACTGCCCCATGATGCTGCGCTTATGCCTTTTTTACATTCCTGCAACATTGCTTGCGGAGGCCATGCCGGAGACGAAAAAAGCATTCAAGAAACCATTCTACTCGCAGCTCAACATGGAGTGAAAATTGGAGCCCACCCCTCCTACCCGGACCGGCTCAATTTTGGAAGAAACGTGATAGACATTCCTTTGGAGGAGTTGAAAACAAGCCTACGCGAACAAATAGCATTCGTTGCTACTTGTGCCGAAGCCTGCCAAGTTCCTATGCATCATATCAAAGCCCATGGAGCTTTATACAATGAGTCTGCAAAAAATCATGAATTAGCCAATTTATTGATAGGCTTGGTTCAAGAGCATTATCCTGGCATTACACTTTATGTTCCTCCCCATAGCCTAATAGCCTCCTTAGCCCAAAAAGCGGGCATTCCTATAATGCTTGAAGTCTTTGGTGATCGACATTACGAGTCAGATTACAGTTTGGTGGCACGGACCCATCCACAGGCATTAATTATTGATGCCCAAGAAGCAAAAGACCATATTGAGCGATTGATGCAGGGTAAATTAAAAACTATTCATGGGGAAATCTTAAACTTAAAAGGCGACACACTGTGTATTCATGGAGACAATCCCGCTGCATTATCCATTCTTCAATTGATACAAACATATGCCTCCAATCATTGAGTTTTTATGGATTCACCCCAAACTCCTGGAAATAAGATGGGAGGAACGGATTGACACAGCCATCCTTCATGCACAACTTGCGCTTTATCATTCCCTACAAAAGAAAGCTGGTGTTGAAAGCCTCCGAATAGGGTATCATACACTAAATGTGCTATTTACTCACGAGCAATCAGGTATACAGCGAATAACATGGGAGGAAGAATTGACAAAAGACCCTGTCGAACATGCTATAACTTCAAGCAATCAATGGGAAATACCCGTGTGCTATGAATTAGGTAAGGACTTAGAAATGTTGGCTCGAATGAAGGATTTAACCACCGAACAATTAATTGAACTTCATTCAAGTCGAAGCTATTTACTCCATTTCTATGGATTTCTGCCGGGATTCATGTATTTGGGGGGATTGGATACCACGTTGCATACAAATCGGAAAATAACTCCTGACCCACAGATAGCCGCTGGTTCGGTGGGTATTGGTGGTGCCCAAACAGGCATTTATACGCTCCCATCTCCAGGAGGATGGCACATCATCGGTAAAACTCCGTTGATGCTTTTCAACCCAGAGCAAGAGCCTCCTGTAAGACCGCAAATCGGAGACAGCATTGTTTTCCGCGCTATCTCTTTATCAGCATACCAAGCATTGGAACAAGCCATCAGTCAAGGAAATTATGAATGGAACCATGAATAAATCAGTAGGTTTTCTCGAACTCATCCAAGGTGGTCTGCAATGCAGTATTCAGGATACAGGACGTACGCAGCATGCCCATTGGGGAGTTCCGTATGCTGGAGCTATGGATACTTTTTCATTTAACTTAGCGAATCACTTATTGATTAATCCATCACATGCTGCATGTTTAGAGATAGGTCCAGCGGCTGTAGTATTTCAATTTCATACGCCAACTATCTGTGTGCTTACAGGTGCAAAAGGTCTCTTTCTTGTGGATGGAGTAGAGATTCAAAGAAACAAACCATTCCAAGTTGAAGCAGGTAGCCTCCTGCGCATAGTATCCATTGAACAAGGAAATTGGCTTTATTTGGGTGTGAAAGAAGGTTTTCAAAGCCCTGTAATATTGGGCAGCAGGAGCTGGTCCAAAGGGATTACCGAAGCATGGATACTGAAAAAGGGAATGAAGCTCCCCTATTTTTCCCAAAGCCACCAAGCCAATCAGGCTACCCATTCCCGAATCAAAGAATACCTTTCCGAAACCGCTGAATCAATGATATACGCCTATAAGGGTTCCGATTGGAACTTATTATCAGAAATATTAAAAACAACTATCCAAAACCAAGAATTTGAACTTGGTTTAAGGCAAGATCGGATGGGTTATGAAATCTTGAGCTTACCTTCCAATTCCTTACCTCAGTTATTAACGGCTCCTGTTTTTCCAGGAACTGTTCAGTTGACACCTTCGGGAAAAATGATTGCGTTAATGCGAGAGGCACAAGTGACAGGTGGTTATCCAAGAATCTTACAATTGAATGAACAATCTATTAATCAACTGAGTCAATTAAGAGCTCGAACCATCATTCGATTTCAGCTATTAGATTTTTAACAAAGCTATTATTCCCCTTTCCAAGAAAAAGAAACGCTTTTTTTACAAAGCACTTTATTTGAAATGGGGGATTTCCTATATTGAGCCATTACTTCATTAAAACCAATAACCATGGACGCAACGCTTCAAAAGCAAATTTTAGATCAAGGTATGGACCTTGCAAAAGTGGAAGAACAACTGAAAAACTTTAAAGAAGGCTTCCCTTTTTTACCCATAGTAGATGCTGCAACTGTCGGCAACGGAGTTTTACAAGTTTCTGAAGAAAACTTGGTAGCGCTACAGGAAAGCTACGCTTCCAAGATCAGTTCCCGAGTGATTGTAAAGTTTGTTCCTGCAAGTGGAGCTGCTTCCCGTATGTTCAAGGATCTTTATTCTTTTTTAGATGGAGATGGAGATATCAGCAAAAGTGCTTTTGTCCAGAAATTTATCAATCAAATCGATGGATTTGCTTTTAAATCCGATTTAGATGCAGCGCTGAAAAATCAAGGTTCATCCTTGGCAAGTGCACTCGCTGCCAAAGAATACCAGCGAATCATTGGTGCTTTGCTCAATGAAGATGGATTAGGGTATGGTCAATTACCAAAAGGACTGCTCAAATTCCACCATTATGAAGATAGAGATTGTACCCCTACTTATGAGCATTTTGTAGAGGGAGTGATGTATGCCAAAGGTGCAGGGAATACTGTTCGAATTCATTTTACTGTATCACCCGAGCACGAGGAAAAATTCAAAGCGGAGGTTGCTTCTATCAAATCAGGTTTAGAGGCTCAATATGGAGTTGAATTTCATGTAAGCTATTCTCAACAGAAAAAGTCCACCGACACCATTGCAGTAACTATGGACAATGAACCATTTGTAGAAGAAGATGGCAGCATTCTTTTCAGACCAGCAGGTCATGGTGCCTTATTGGAAAACCTCAATGAAATCGATGCAGATGTGATTTTTATCAAAAACGTAGACAATGTGGTGCCGGACCGATTGAAATCCACTACTGCTGACTATAAAGTAGCGATTGGAGGTATTTTATTAGATGTGCAGGAAGCTGTCTTCAAAGCATTAGAAGGTTTGGATGCGGGCGTTTCCACAGAAGCGGTTACCGAAGCAGAGCGTGTTTTAGAAGAGGTCTTGGGCGGTAAATTGCCTGCGCACTATAGTGAACTATCGGATGAAGGCCAAGCATTGTACTTGCATCAAAAGCTGAATAGACCTATCCGTGTGTGCGGTATGGTGAAAAATACGGGCGAACCAGGCGGAGGTCCATTTTGGGTCCAGGAAGACGATGGATCACTTTCCTTGCAGATTGCTGAGACAGCACAGATTGACTTAGACAATCCTGAACACAAAGCAATCTTCCAATCATCCACCCATTTCAACCCGGTAGATTTGGTCTGTGCTACGAAAAACTACAAAGGAGAAAAATTTGATCTCCTTCAGTTCCGAGATATGCGTACTGGATTTATCACTGAAAAATCCAAAAGTGGCCGTGACCTAAAAGCCTTGGAATTACCAGGCTTATGGAACGGTGCCATGGCAGGTTGGAACACTTTATTCGTAGAAGTTCCGCTAATTACCTTCAATCCAGTAAAGACTGTCAATGATTTATTGAGAGCTGAGCATCAAGGGATAGTGTAGGCTATGTTGAAGTATTTATTGATATTGGATATTTGGGATATTGGTTGATATTGGATATTAGAAGATATTGAAATAAAGTAGAAATATGGTGGAAATAAATTGAAATAATATTCGGGACAAGTAAAAACCTATAAGGATTGCTAAAAAGGATATTGGTTGATATTGGATATTAGTAGATATGGAAATAAAGTAGAAATAAGGTGGAAATAAATTGAAATAACATTCGGACCGCTTACAAAATAGAGAAATAAGGGGCGTCAGCCCTGTAATCTTCGTAGCATAAAGTATTGTTAGTTTAATCTGAGGGGCGTCAGCCCTGAGGTCTTTAGATTACTTGGATTGAAATATTATTGTGAATACGTATTAAACTGTCAGGGTTTTCGAGAAAATGGATTCAAATAAAGTCCTAATAATCAAACTAAAAACTGACAGGTTTACTATGATCTGAAAAACGAACTATTTACATGAAGAAAAAGAAACTGGTGGTTTTAACGGGGGCTGGGATATCGGCAGAGAGCGGTATCAGCACTTTCAGGGATTCGGGTGGCCTGTGGGAAGGCTATGACGTCATGGAAGTCGCCTCCCCTGAAGGATGGCGGAAAAATCAAGCACTTGTTCTTGACTTCTACAATCAGCGAAGAAAACAAGCGGCCAGCTGTGAACCCAATGATGCCCACAAAGAATTAGTCCATTTGGAAGAATTTTTCGATGTTCACATCATCACCCAAAACGTGGACAACCTTCATGAAAAAGCTGGTTCCTCCAAGGTCTTGCACTTACATGGTGAACTATTTAAATCCCAAAGTACTATTGACCCTTCCCTAGTTTACGAAATGGATGGTTGGGAAATCAAAACAGGTGATATCTGTGAAAAAGGCAGTCAACTTCGACCATTCATCGTTTGGTTTGGGGAAATGGTGCCAATGATTGAACCAGCTGCTGAGTTGGTGGAAGAAGCCGATATCTTCGCGGTTATTGGTACCTCCTTGGCTGTATATCCAGCTGCCGGTTTGATAGAATATACAAAAACCAATATCCCCAAATACTTGATTGACCCGAACCTTCCCTCTACAAGAAGCTATCTTCATCTTCGAAAAATCCCTGAAAAAGCCAGTATAGGTACCAAAATCATGTCAGAAGAAATCATCCGATTGTATGCATAAACGAGTTGCCGTAATTGGAGCGGGCCCTTCCGGGATAAGCGCCATCAAAAACCTTAAAGACCAAGGAATTGACATTTTAGCTTTTGACCGAAATTCAGATGTAGGTGGAAATTGGATCTATTCTGAAAATGAAAGCCACTCCTCCGTCTTTGAAACTACCCATATCATCAGTTCTAAAACGTTATCTCAATACGAGGATTTTACCTTTGACGATTTTGACCCGAATACCTCTGATTATCCCTCTCATGATGAATTGAGACGCTATTTTCAGGCTTATGCGAGGCATTTTGATTTGTATCCGCATATTCAATTTGAGACCTTGGTCCTGAATTGTGCTCGCTTGGAAAATGGTCATTGGCTCCTTACTCTTGAAAAAGAAGGCAAAGAGTACCAAGAAGAATTTACCCATTTAGTAGTCTGCAACGGACATCACTGGAATCCACGATGGCCTTCTTATCCGGGAAAGTTTACAGGAGAATTCTTACATTCACACTCCTTCAAAAAAGCTGCTCCTTTTGCTGATAAACGAGTTTTGGTCATTGGTGGAGGTAACTCTGCTTGTGATGTAGCGGTGGAAACCAGTCGTGTCAGTGCATTTACTGCCATCAGCTGGAGAAGAGGCTATAGAATTATACCCAAATTTTTCTTCGGCAAACCATCCGACATTATCGGCCAAAACAGCAATTGGATACCTACTCCTATTCGAACCTTCTTCTTCGATGTCTTATTGAAAACTTTGGTAGGTGATAATAAACTGTATGGCTTACGTCCTGTAGAAACCAAATTTGGTGAGACTCATCCTACTATCAACGATGAACTCTTGTACAAAATACGCCATGGAAAGGTGCATCCCCGTTTAGATATTCAGCGTTTGGATGGGAAAAAGGTAATTTTCGAAGATGGTCGGGAGGAATCATACGATACCATCATTGCCTGCACAGGTTATTACCTTTCACACCCATTTTTTGACCGAAGTTTAATTGACTATAGTTCAGGACCTGTTCCGCTATACCTCAAAATGCTCCATCCAACCATTGATAATCTGTATTTCGTTGGCATGTTTCAACCCTTAGGTTGTATTTGGCCGGGAGCGGAACTTCAAGCAAAAATCATGGCGAGAGAAGTTGCTGGTTTATGGAAAAGACCTTCCAACACCGCTGAATTATGCCAAAAAGAAGTAGAAAACCCGCACTACAAGCAAATAAACACACCTAGGCATACCATCACGGTAGATGCACACAGATTCAAAAAAAAATTGTTAGCACACTTGCCTTCCAATTATGTGCAAAAGAAACCCCTTGAATCAACTGTTCCAAGGGGTAACTAAATCTTGCTAACCTAAGATGCTTATTTACAAAACTTCTCGATTGCAGTCGTTGCTTCAGGGAAGTTAAGCTTAGCTGCCAAGGCAAGGTCATCACAACCAGCTTTTTTCTTGTCTGTGGCTAACTTTAACATACCGCGATAAAAGAATGCCTCAGCAAAATCTTTATCCATTTTGATAGCTGTGGAGTAATCTTTATAAGCCTCATCGGTATTTCCCAATTGATGCAAAGCCCTTCCTTTCATAAAATAGGCCATAGCAGGTGCACCTGGGGTTTCTACTGCATAGTCTGCATACAATAAAGCATTGGTATGGTTTTTTTGCTTTTGGTACAAATTGGACAAACTCAACATCACTTGTGTATTACGCTTATCCAAATTCAATGCATCAAGGAAATCTTTTTCCGCTTGCTCAAAACTCCCTAACTCCTCATAAGCTCTACCACGATTGTAAAGTGCTTTAACATTCTTTGGTTTAGTCTCCAAGAAAGATGAATAAGCCACAATCGCTGCTTCATAATCACCTCTCTTAAACAAAACATCCCCTTTTTCTGATTGACTGTCTGATGAACATGCTGAAAATACCAACAAGATTCCCAGGACCAGCCAATGAGTACTCCAAATTCTTTTCATTTCCTTACTATTAAACGGCTACATTATTTTCTCTCAATGCATCGTTTAAAGAGGTTTTTAAATCAGTTGATGCTTTACGCTGCCCAATAATCAAAGCACATGGAACCTGAAACTCTCCCGCAGGGAATTTTTTGGTCAATGAACCTGGAATGACTACCGATCGCTCGGGAACATATCCCTTGTATTCTACAGGCTCAGCACCTGTTACATCAATTATTTTTGAACTAGCGGTTAAGGTAACACCTGCACCGATCACAGCTTCCTTGCCAATTCTCACCCCTTCAACGATGATGGCTCTTGAACCAATAAAGGCCCCATCTTCCACTATAACGGGAGCCGCTTGCACAGGTTCCAAAACTCCTCCAATTCCAACTCCCCCGCTTAAGTGAACATTTTTACCAATTTGTGCACAAGACCCAACGGTAGCCCAAGTATCAACCATCGTGCCACTGTCCACAAATGCCCCGATATTTACATAAGAAGGCATCATGACCACACCAGAGGCCAAATATGCCCCATATCGTGCCACTGCATGAGGTACTACACGTACACCTTGCTTGGCATAATTGGTTTTAAGTGCCATTTTATCATGAAACTCAAAAGGTCCCACTTCAATGGTATGCATTTTTTGAATAGGGAAATAAAGTATGACAGCTTTCTTCACCCAGTCATTGACCTTCCAGCTTCCATCCTCTAAGGGTTCCGCGCATCTCAACTTCCCGGCATCCAAATCACTAATGACCGTTTTGATGGCGATTTCAACATCTTTTTCTTTTAATAACTCCCTGTTTTCCCAGGCCTTTTCAATTATGTTTTGTAAATCCATATTTTTGTGGGTAACCAAATTTTATTTCCTTGATCCAAATAGCCATCGCTTCAGTACTGAAACCTGTAAAAGATGCTCGTGCATATTACAAGATGGCGCTTTCGCTGCGTGAAAAAAGCAAATACTGTATAAACATCATAGGCTTTTCTTCAAAAAATGAAACTTCACAGGAAAATATAAAGTTCAGCCCCCTCCTAAATTCACCCATAAATTTATGGAAACGATTGCGAGCCAGCTTTAGGCTTTTATCCATCTTGACAAAGCAGCCTGCACAGATACTGACGGTTACCACTTGGGAATTGCTTCCAGCAGCTATCATAGGAAAATTTTGGCTTAACTATAGACTCATCTATGATGTACAGGAAAACTACGCTAAAAACATTCGATGGAACTTACCTGAGGCTTCTAAATTCAAAAAATATATCCAGCAATTACTGATTCGAAGTATCGAAAACTTGTCCAAACCTTGGATTGATCAATACATACTTGCGGAGTATTGTTATCGGGCAGAACTCCCCCATTTCCAACCTGTGACGCTACTCCCCAACACCTTTCCAGGAAAAGAAGTAAACAAAAGTAATATCCGGATTCCAAGAGATAAACCCATTCGATTTCTTATCACAGGCACATTGACTCCCGTATATGGCACGATAGAGGGAATCTATTGGTTCAAATCACTAATTGAATACCATTCAAATGTTGAGCTGATTATTTTTGGCCATTGTCCTTTGAAATCTTTTGAACATCAGTTAATAGAAAAAACCTATAACAAAAAGAAAATACACTTGACCCTCAGTCAAGAACCAATCTCTTACGCAGAGATATTGGAACAATATGAGCAAGCCGATTTAGTTATGCTCCCCTATCATTTGATTCCAAGTATTGCCCCCAAATTTCCAAGTAAGATTTATGAATGTATGGCACTTAAAAAGCCTATGTTATTACCTGAAAACGATGCCTGGAAACAGCTTATTGAACCTCATCAAGCTGGTCTATGCATAGATTTTCAGAAATTTGAAAACATACCTAACACCATTGAAGCCATCTTATCTACTGAATTTTACACGACCCCCCATATTCCGGAAGCACTTTGGAGTAGTTCGGAACCTGAATTTTATCAGATGATTGAGGGATTAGAGCCACTGAAAAAGGGTTAAAAAGCTAATTTTAGCCCAATTCCCGAAGATGTAAATCCTGCCAATAGCCGCACATCTGTTGGTTTATGTCCAGTTGGCATACTTGTATTGAAAATATTAACAGCTAAGTCAGCATTTTTAGAAAAACCTAAATCTAATAATACACTTCCCGCAATCAATCCAGCACCTACGCCCAAATAAGGAGCGCTCTCACTAAATGGCACACCTCCCAACAATCCACCAATTCCCCAACCTATCACAAAATAACCAGGATAAGACAGTATATTAGACCAAGTCCTGTTAGCTCGAGCTCTTTTCATATACTGACTTGCCTCCTCATTGACTCTCATAATTTCCCTTGCTTGCTGAAAGCTGATAAAACTGCCATTCAAAAAGAAATTACCTTGACCAAAACTCATTCTATCAGACGAAAATTGGGCTTTGGTTTCGGCATTAAATGCCAAGAACAACATGATAAGGAAAAGGATTTTTTTCATAGGATTTTTATTTGTCTTGAAAATACAAGGGTATTCCCAAATAGCCTACACTCATCTTATATTTTATTTTACAGGATGATCTTATTAACGCAATAGTATCAATCAAAGTCTAAATCCACAGCCTTTTTTGACTTATCCACCTTGTCCACATGTCTGTGGATTTTTATCCACTTTTTGGCCATTTTGGAAACCGGTTTTCTAAAAGTGGAAACTTCAAAAAAATTGCACCTGGACGTCATATTTGTATAAATTTTACTCTAATAATTGCTGTATATCAATTGATTAAGTTTTATTTTAGGTTATCAAAAACCATATTTTAGACATTCCTAAAAACAAAACCACAGGTTATTTTAACTTATCCACAGCTGTTTTAGACCACTCTTCTATATTTTTTAGATTAATCTAAATCCTTATATTTGAAAAAAAATACGCATGACCCTTACCTATTCTGAAGAGAAATACCTGAAGGCAATCTTTGAAGTATCGGAAGCTGGCAACCGAAGTGTGGCCACTAACGACATTGCCGCTGCTACCAAAACCAAGCCCGCCTCTGTTACTGACATGCTCCGAAAGCTCTCTGACAAACAGATGATCGAGTACAGAAAATATTACGGAGTCAGTCTGACTGAAGAAGGAAAAAAAGCTGCCTTGATGACCATCCGCAAGCAGCGTTTGTGGGAAGTTTTCTTGGTAGAAAAATTACGCTTTTCATGGGATGAAGTATTGGAAGTTGCCAACGAGCTAGAACATATCCAATCCCCTCTCATGGTAAGGCGATTGGATGAATATTTAGGTTTTCCAAAATTTGATCCACACGGTGACCCTATCCCAGATGAATTTGGTGATGTCAAAGTAAGGCCACGCTTAGCAATTGCTGAAATGGATGTAGATAGTACAGGTCAGGTCGTAGCAGTAAAAGATAACAGTCCTGCCTTTTTACGTTACCTGGACAAAATCGGGGTGTATATCGGGGCGCGTATTAAAATCCTCGAAAAAGTGGAGTTTGATGGTTCAGTCGAAATTTTGGTCGACAACAAAAAGACCATTTTCATGTCCAAAGACATGGCGGTTAATATAATGATTATGACCTAAAAGAAACTACATTTAAAAAAAACAGCCACCCCTACTTGGGGCGGCTGTTTGGCTTAGGCTTCGTTTGTATTTTACGCTCGCTTGATTTGTAAATTCAAACTGGAATATTCTTTCTGTTCAATAAATGGCTGGGCTCTCAATCGCTGACCCGTAGCTGCATAAATTGCATTGGCAATAGCTCCACCTGTTGGAGGAAGTGCAGGCTCCCCTAATCCTGTTGGTTCGAATGGTGTTTGAAGGTAATGCACATTTACTTCAGGAACTTCCTTCATTCGAATCAATCGATAACTGTCAAAGTTTCGCTGCTTAGGCATGCCATTTTCAAAGGTTAGATTACCAAACATGGCGTGACCCATCCCATCCACAATTCCACCTCTCACCTGATGGTCAGCACCGGTTGGATGGACGACAACCCCGCAATCCGTCACTGCCGTAATTCGTTTCAATACTGGCTGATCATTTTCCATCTCAATGTCTGCCACCTGCGCAACATAGGAACGATGGGAGAAATAAACGCTAAACCCTTGTTTCACATTCGCATTCTTACCCCAATTAGCTCTTTCAGCTGCACCCTCTACTACACCAATCATCCGATCAACATCGTAACCCAATTGACCGACAGGTTCGTTTTTAGCTTTTTTCAACAACTCCAATCGGAATGCCACGGGATCTTTTTTCGCCGCAAGAGCTACTTCATCTAGGAAGGACTGCTCCGCATAGGCCAAGAAATTGGTGATCGGTGCTCTCCATGCATTGGTCGTTACTGTGGAACGATGATTGACATTTTCTATTAACACATTCGGAACTGCTCCGGAAGGGAAGTTATTTTCACGGGTAGTATTACCGGCATTCATCCCGGCACCACGCAATTTATAACCAATCATATTACCTGCTTCATCCAATGCCGCAGAAAATCTGTAACGCACCGCAGGTCTATAACCACCACCAGTGTTGTCATCTTCCCTACTCCAGGTTACTTTCACAGGCTTGTCCAAAATTTTGGAAAGTTCTGCTGCTTCTACTACAAAATCAGCCATTAATCTACGACCAAATCCTCCTCCAAGTCGGGTAATATCCACCGTTATATTTTCAACAGGAATACCCAACAGTCTAGCTGTTTCCATACGGGCCCTATCAGGCGTCTGCGTTGGTCCAATTAATTCCGCTGAATCCTCCTTCACATGTGCGAAGAAGTTTTGCGGCTCCATCGGAGCATGTGGTAAAAATGGACATTGGTATTCAGCAGTGATTACCTGAGCAGCATTTTTAAAAGCTGCATCCACATCTCCATCCTGACGCATGATCTGGGCAGTTTTCGCATCTAGCATTTCGGCAAACAATCGATCATGATCAAAAGTGCTTTCCACTGCTCCATCAGGTTCGTACTCGATCTTCAGCATGCGTTTAGCTTTCATCAAAGGCCAAGTAGTACTGCCGACAACCGCCACATTATTTTTAAACACCACCACATCCAACACTCCTTTGACAGAGCGTGCAGCAGCATCATCCACTGATTTGATCTTCATTCCAAAAGGAGCCCGTTGGATCATGGCATTGACCATCCCATCTTTGTAGACATCCAAGCCGTACAAGGGCTGTCCGGTAAACATCTCTTTATTTTTGACATTTTTTACCGGCGTGCCTATCAATTTAAAATCTTTTGGATCTTTCAAGGGTACCTCCTCGGGAATTTCCAAGGCAGCCGCATCCATCACCAATTCCCCGTAGCTGATTTTTTTCTTGCTATTTTTGTGGTAAATCATACTTTCCTCTGCATACAATTCCTCTTGAGGAACTTCTAATTTAGCAGCAGCAGCAGATAATAGTAAATATTTTGCTGAAGCACCTGCTTTTCTCAATCGTTCCCAAGAATGAGGCATCGCTCCCGAGCCCCCTGTCAGCTGTCTTTCGAAACGCTGATTATCTAAAGGAGCTTGGAGTACGCGCACCTTTTTCCAATCTGCGTCCAATTCATCCGCCACAATCATTGGGAAAGAGGTGATGATATTTTGTCCCAATTCAGGGTTTGGGGAGTAAATCACAATATCCCCATCAGGAGAAATGGATAAAAAGCTATTAAAGTTATGCGCCTTAGCAAGTACTTCTTCTGTGCTTAATACCTGAACCTTTGGCGTGTCACAGCTGGACCAACCAAATCCTATCAATAATCCCCCTGTTGCAGTAGCAGCAATCTTGAGGAAATCTCTTCTGTTTGTTTTGATTGTAGTAGCCATACTTATTTGGTTTTAGCAGCCATTGCAACTGCTTCTCTGATTTTATGATAAGTACCACATCTGCAAATATTCCGGTTCATCGCATTTTCGATTTCATCGGTTGTTGGCTTTGGGTTTTTCTTCAAAAATGCAGCCGCTGTCATAATTTGACCTGCTTGACAATAGCCACACTGTGCCACATCTACCTCATCCCAAGCTTTTTGTACCGGATGATTTCCATCTTTGGACAAACCTTCAATAGTCGTCACCTCGTCAGACCCAACACTCGATACAGGCATGGTGCAAGAAAACATTGCCTCTCCATTGACATGTACAGTACATGCACCGCATTGAGCGATTCCACAGGAATACTTGGTTCCTACCAAACCTAAATGATCTCTCAGCACCCACAGTAATGGGGTATCTTCATCCACCTCTACTTGATGTGATTGACCGTTAATTTTCAGATTGAAGTTAGCCATAGCTTATTTTGTTGTTTAGTCACGTTTAATGTAACGAAATTTAAAGACTTTCTTCCCTGATTTCATGGTGAATCTTAGAAATTTTGATGAAGATCATTCTTTTTCATATAAAAGGCACTTGAATTAAAGTCAATTTCTCTTGAAAGTGGAAGGTTTTTAATTCAACAGCAAATGGACTATATTTAAAATCGAAATCAAACCATATAACCTGGATGAAAAAAATAAAAGCTGCCATTGTTGGCACAGGATTCATTGGTCCTGCGCATTTAGAAGCCTTGAGAAGATTACCGAATATTGAAGTCAAAGCGCTTTGTGAAGTTACCACAGAATTAGCCAAGGAAAAAGCCGACCTGTTGGGTATTCCGTTTGCCTACACCTTTGAAGAAATGCTTCAAGATGAAGAAATCGATGTAGTGCATATCTGTACGCCAAACTTTCTTCACTTCCCTCAATCCAAAGCAGTTTTGATGGCTGGCAAACACGTGGTATGTGAAAAACCATTGTCGACTAGCATTGCCGAAGCCGAGGAATTGGTAGCATTAGCCAAAGAAAAAGGATTGGTCAACGCGGTGCACTTCAACTTGCGCTACTATCCTATGGTGCGCCAAATGAAAACCATGAGAGAAAATGGAGACTTAGGAGATATTTACTCTATCATGGGATCCTATTTACAGGATTGGCTCTTTTTACAAACAGATTACAATTGGAGATTGGAGCCTGATAAATCAGGAGACTCAAGGGCCATTGCGGATATAGGCTCTCACTTATTGGATTTGACAGAGTATGTTACAGGTTTGAAAATCACTGAAGTAATGGCTGATTTCTCAACTGTTCATAAAACCCGATTAAAGCCTCTGAAGGCCATAGAGACATATTCCGGAAAAATGCTTTCCGCTGAAGATTACGAGGAAGTTCCGATCAATACCGAAGATCATGCCAGCGTCTTGTTGAGATTCAGTAATGGCAATAAGGGTTCTGTAACTGTCTCCCAAGTAAATGCCGGAAGGAAAAACCGTTTGAATATTGAGATTGCAGGTTCCAAATCCAATTTTGAATGGTGTTCAGAAAAACCGAATGAATTATGGATCGGCAAGCGGGAAACAGCCAATCATCATCTAATGAAGGATCCTTCTCTATTTACCAGGGAAGCAGCAGAATTGATTTCATTTCCAGGTGGGCATAATGAAGGTTTTCCTGATACTTCCAAGCAGCTATTCAAAGAGGTATATGCCGCTATTCGTGAAGGAAAGCAGCCGGAAAATCCGAGTTACCCAACTTTTGCTGACGGACATCGAGAGTTGTTGATCTGTGAGCGCATTATTGAAAGTCATCGCAAACAAGCTTGGGTGAAAATAGACTAATAAGCACGTTCACTCACATGTAATAAAACTATTGAGGTAATTATTCCCTTGTAGGAAGATTTGAATTTTGTTCAAGGATCTTTTCAGGGATATTCCTCAATAGTTTTTTTATTTTTGCAAAAATCCTACGTCTTGACAACGCCCCTAGTTTTTCCGGAATTACCAATCCAACAAGTCCTACCTGAAGTTTTGACCAAACTTCAAGCAAGCAATACCTTAATTGTCCATGCACCGCCTGGGGCTGGAAAAAGTACACTTTTACCTTTAGCGATTCTTGAAGCCAATTTGGTCAATGGAGCAAAAATTTTGATGCTGGAACCCCGCAGATTAGCAGCCAAAAGCATTGCAGAGCGCATGGCTTCTCTGCTGGGTGAAAAGGTAGGACAGCAAGTAGGTTACAGAATTCGATTCGATAGCAAAGTTGGTCCAGAAACCAAGTTAGAAGTATTGACAGAGGGCATTTTGACCCGGATGCTTCAGCAGGACAATGCCTTGGATGGCGTTGGAATAGTGATTTTTGATGAGTTTCATGAGCGAAATATTCACGCAGACCTTGCCATGGCCCTTTGTCGGGAAAGTCAGCAAATATTACGGCCTGATCTGAAGATTTTGGTCATGTCGGCTACCTTGAATATGCCTCAACTGGAAAAGCTACTTCAATGCGATACGGTAGTTTCTGAAGGAAAGCATTATCCCGTAGAGGAAATTTATGTGGGCAATACGGATTTATTCACTGTTGTAGAAGGTGTAGTTGATACAGTAGTCAGAGCTTCCAAAGAGCAGCAAGGGGATATTTTAGCTTTTCTTCCGGGAGAAGGAGAAATCAAAAAGGCGATCGAACTACTCAACAAAAGAATTCCAGATTTTGCCATCCATGGATTGTACGGCAAACTTTCACCCACAGCCCAACAACAGGCCATTCGTCCGCATCCCTCGGACAAGCGAAAAGTGGTACTGGCTACTTCTATTGCAGAAACGAGTTTGACCATTGAAGGTATTCGAGTTGTTGTTGATTCAGGTTTTACCAAAAAGTCAGTATTCAATCCACGTTCCGGACTTAGCCGCTTGGAAACGGTTGCTATCAGCAAAGATTCCGCTACCCAACGAAAAGGTCGCGCAGGAAGATTGGGTCCTGGAGTTTGCTACCGCTTATGGTCCAAAGCTGCCCATCAGTTTATGGAGGAATTTAAAAAGCCAGAAATTGAAGAAGCCGATCTATGCAACTTAGTTTTGGAGCTGATTGGATGGGGCGTAGATGACATCTTCTCATTGGCTTGGTTAAGTAAGCCTCCTCAGGGTTCAGTAAATCAAGCAATTGAAACATTGCATCAGATCAATGCACTGGAGCATCATAAGCTTACCGAACATGGTAAACGCTTGCTTAAAATCCCAGCGCATCCACGGATTTCCCACATGATGCTGATGGCAGAAGAATTGGATTTATTACCTTTAGCTTGTGATGTTGCAGCTGTTTTGGAAGAGCGTGATCCACTACCACAAGAAAAAAATGTGGATATCAATTTGCGCATAGAAGCCTTGAGAAGAGCACGGAAAGAGCAACTTCATCAAAAAGGACTGGCCAAGCTAGAAAAGGTAGCGAATCATTATCGGAAAATTTTTGGTATTGAACCAAGCAATGCTCCTGTAGATCCTTACCAAACTGGCTTCCTTTTAGCCAATGCTTTCCCTGAGCGTATCGCTTCTGCAAGACCAGGCAACAATGCCCAATTCCAATTGGCCAATGGCAAACTTGCCCAAATGAGTCATCAGGATGATTTGGCACATGAATCTTGGTTGGCTATTTCCCACATCGATGAGCGAGAGGGATTGGGGAAAATCTTCCTAGCTTCTCCCCTCTTACCAACAGATCTTAAGCCTCTGATCAAAACCCGCAGAGTTGTCAAATTTGATAAAGATAAAAGTTCATTTATTGCTGAAAATCAATTGAGTATCGGAAGTATTATCCTGCGGGCTACTCCAATCTCAGATCTCCAAGAAGAAGAAAATATCAGTGCTTTAAAAAGCTTCATCATTCAACATGGTTCACAACTTTTCTCACTTTCCAAGGAGGTAGAAAATCTTTTGAATAGAGTTCAATCTCTTAGGATCTGGAAAACATCATTGGAGTTGCCAGACTATTCCATTCAAGCATTATTTGAACGTGAGTTAACTTGGCTCGAACCATACCTATACGGAATCAAGCGAATGGAAGATTTCACCAAGCTTGACCTTTATTCAATTTTAAAACATGCTTTAAGTTTTGAACAACAACAAGCTTTGGATTTATTGGCACCCTCTCATTTCCAGGTACCTAGTGGTAGTCAAATTCCTATCCAATATCAAGCAGATGGTATGACACCCATTTTGGAAGTTCGCCTTCAGGAATTGTTTGGTATGCTTGAAACACCCAAAATCTGTGAAAACACCATTCCATTAACCATCCACCTATTATCTCCAGGATTTAAGTTGGTTCAAATCACGAGCGATTTACGCAGCTTTTGGGCAGATGCTTATTTTGAGGTCAAGAAAGAACTGAAACGAAGATACCCCAAACACTCATGGCCTGAGAATCCACTAAATGCTCAAGCTGTCAGAGGTGTCGTTAAAAAAAAGTAGATTAAGCTTGAAATTCCTCGTCTAAATACGCCAGTAAATTCAAGAAACAAGCTAAGGTGAAAGGTGTCACTTGAATTTCATCCAACTTACGCAAATATTCATCTTTGACGATATCGTAGCGTTCAGGATTGTAAATTTTGGCTAAAACGATTCCTCGTGCGGATCTATACGTGAAGTTTTGAGTAACAATTGGGCTATCTAAGTCTTCATTGAAATACTTTTCCAAGGCCTCTCCTTCCATATAACGATCCAACCAGCGGAAGCCTTCTTTCACCAAGAATTTTTCCACGGTCTCAATATGTTTGGGAATTTCTTGTTCATCATGAATGACAAATCTGCGCGGAAAAGATTCATCAATTCCATCCATAGTTTCTACCAGGGTGACACTCTTTTCTCTGTAATCCCCCAACGATGGCAGGAATTTGTGCACAATGTATTCAACCTTTTCTATTCGAATGCCCAAGTTGTATTCCAAATAGGTGACGTTTTTTTGTTGAGTAAGGTGAAAAAACACAATCTGTTTCCCATAGACATTGTCTTTTGCATAATGCAAGATAGATTTGTCTAAGGTGAAACCGAAATCCTCTAAAAAATTTCGATGCAACTGCATTACTTCTACTTTTTCCATATATAGTTATAAACTCCAAATCGGAGCATCTTGTTTTATGAGTTTAACAATTCTTTAATCTCGACCAACATTTGCTCTGCTTCTCCTTTTACTGCATGAAATTCATCGGAATTTTGATCTACATTATTCAAAAAGTGATTCCAATGTTTCTCAGCTTTCTTCAATACCCGAGGGGTTATTTCAAATTCTATGGTATCCAAGTATTCTTTGGCCAATGAGGAAGACTTAAAATTACCGAAGAGAAATACCCTGTATAAATCAACAAAACTATCAGAAAGGTCAAACCCTTCCAGCAGTTGTACAAGATAACCATTTTTTAATTTAAATGAAGGATGATGAATCAACTCAAAAACAAATTTGAGCGCATCTGCATTATTTTCCATCTTCGACAAAGTGCGGGCTGCCAAGAAACTGGTGTCCATATCCTCCCCTTTCATCAAGTCAATCAATTTCTGCATGAGTTCTTCCCCTCCTATTTTAGCTAACTTATCCGAATAGAGGAAAGCTTCAGACTCACTTTTGTCACACATTTTCTCCAATAATTGATCGATTTCCATTTTCATGCACGAGGATTTGTTAATTTCGAACAAAAATAAGACCATTCTTGGGCGGAAGAAAGAACAATGCAGCATTTAAAACTGGAAAATCATGAACTCAATCCATTTTTGGAGAATATCAAGAATCTCAATCTTCCTTTCGAGCACGTTCCCCAGCAACATAAAGTCCTTGTTTACACACCCCAACAAGAAAAAATTGCAGTCTTGCGTTACAGCATCTATCAGGAATTGATCGGTTCAGATTTTTTTCAAAGTAAAGAGTTTTTTAACCATGTTATCTTGGGTGTTCGTGCCGGGTTGGCGGGTTTACTCTGCTATGACAATGGAGCCTTGGTAGATCATAAAGTATTTAGAGCCTATATGGTCCGAAAAAAGCAGGGAAAAAGCCAAATCAATTACCTAAAAACCAAAGGAAAATCTCGAGCAGGTTCACGTGTAAGACTTGGTGAAACTAAGATATTTTTCCAAGAAATTGCTGAACGGTTAACACAGTATAATACACACATGCGGATGGACCATGTGTTTCTTTCCTGTGCCACCACCTTGATTCCTTTTTTATTCAAGGATAATACAGTTCTCCAACAAGCAAAATCCCGCCAAGCCATCAGCAAAATTCCTTTTCATATCTCCCAACCCACACATGAAAATCTGTTGAAGGCCCAGCATCAGTTAACTTTCAATCAAGTTCTAATCAAAGAAAATCAATTTATTGATAGTCAGCAATTAAAAAAAATCATTGCAAAATCAGATGGTTTTTCGGGACTGGACGAGGATTGGTAATAAAATTGGAACAGTTATTGAACGAACTATTTCAAATGAAATCCGATTGAAAAAGATAATGACTTTGCTTCTTCTGATGTTGGGATGGAGCGCTCTTAGTTACGGACAGCGATATGGGTCAGCTGTTGGTCTGCGTCTAGGCAGCAATGATTTTAGCCGAACTGTGGGTATTTCTGCCACTCAACGAGTATTGAGGCACACTACCCTTGAAGGAATTATTCAATCCGATTTTTCAAGAAATACCACTTCTCATCTTTTACTAAGAAATCATAAACCACTTATTTCGAAGCGATTTAACTATTACTATGGCGCGGGTTTTTCCTTTGGTTATGAAGAAAGTTTTGTCAAAAATCGTGTTACCCGTGAAATCACGCATACCTATGCCAACCCTACCACTGGTGTGGATTTGGTTGTCGGAGTCGAAGCTACGGTTTTAGGAACTGTTGTATCATTAGACTATAAGCCAAACTTCAATATGGCAGGAAGAGAAGAGTTTGCCCGTGGGCAAGTGGGTGTTTCTGCACGTTGGGTATTGGTTACGGGAAAAGAGCAGGATAAGAAATGGAGGAAAAAGCAACGAGCCAAAAGAAAAGCAGCCCGGGAACCTATTGGCGATCGTATCAGGGGTGTCTTTCAGCGGAATTGATGATTTATTTTCGAATTTTTTGATTGCGTATCCTTTAAACCACCTTTTTCCCCTTTTGCGTAAATTTTAGCTGCTTGGTTTTTATTTTTTGGTATCTTAAAACAAACAATCAAGCATTATGAAAAAAATTACCTCTTACATTGGGTTATTAGTTTTGCTGCTCCTTTCAGCTAACCTAGTTGCCCAAGAAAAAAGTATTCTCCAACAATTGGAGGAAGTTGCCATCATTGACCAAAAGGTCATGATGCCTATGCGGGACGGTGTTCGTTTGGCCACAGATATTTATCGTCCCAAAACCGATCAACCGGTTCCCATCATCTTTTCCCGTACCCCTTACCAATTCAATTCCTACAGAGATGGAGAATTGGTCACCCGAACCCTTCAAACAGCCTTAGATTATGTGAATCGAGGGTATGCTTATGTTGTACAAAATGAGCGTGGGAGATTCTTTTCAGAAGGTGAGTGGCAGATCTTGGGTGCTCCACTGACGGATGGATATGATGCGTATGAGTGGATGTCTTCCCAATCCTGGAGCAATGGAAAAATCGGTGCAATCGGCTGTTCTTCCACCGCTGAGTGGCAAATGGCTGTAGCGAGTTTGGACCATCCTGCAAATACTGCTTTGGTAGCCCAAGGGTATGGTGCCGGTGTAGGCCGTATTGGCAATTATTATGAGCAAGGAAACTGGTACAGAGGTGGTGCAGGACAGATGTTATTTACTGCATGGCTTTATGGTGTACAACATGATCCCATGGCGCCTAAACTTCCGGCAGGTATTTCCCAAGAGGATTTGCAAAGGATTCAGCGCTTCTATGATATGGGGCCTCGTTATCCGCGGGTAGATTGGAGTCAAGGATTAAGCCATTTGCCGGTACAGGACATTATTAAAAATGTCAATGGACCAAAAGGCATTTACGAAGAAATGATTACCAGAAAACCCAACGACCCCAAATGGTATGAAGGTGGCTTATTCCATGATGATATGGAGTTTGAAAAGCCTGCATTCTGGTTTGTGTCTTGGTATGATGTCGCAACCTCCCCCAACTTGGCCATGTACAACCATATTCAAGCGAATGCCAAAACGGAAGTTGGTAAAAATAATCAGTTCCTAATCATCGGTCCTACCCTACATTGTGCCTTTTTGAGAGCTACTGAAAACACGATCGTCGGCGAGCGGAGCATGGGAGATGCACGATTACCTGATCCGGAAATCACCTATGCTTGGTTTGACTATTGGTTGAAAGGAGAAGACAATGGTATTCTTGAAAAAATGCCGAAAGTCACCTATTTCACGATGGGTAAAAATGTATGGCAGACTTCCGATACCTGGCCTCCAAAAGAAGCGCAGATGACCACCTATTTCTTAGACAGTAAAGGAAAAGCTAATAGCCGCCTAGGTGATGGTGTCCTCACAACCAAAAGACCTGGCCGAGATAATCCGGATACGTTCCAATATGATCCATTAGACCCGGTAACTTCTTATGGTGGAAATGTTTGCTGTACCGGAAATGCCGTACAAGGAGGTTCCTTTGATCAGCAGGAAATGGAATTGAGAGAAGACATTTTGGTCTATACCTCCGAACCATTGGCCGAAGGTGTGGAAGTCAGTGGGTTTATTGAAGCGAGCCTATATCTTTCTTCGGATGTAAAAGATACTGATTTGACCATTAAAATCATTGATGTATATCCTGACGGAAGAGCCTATAACCTGGATGAAACCATTCAGCGAGTAAGATATCGTGAAGGATATGAAAAGGAAGTCTTTATGGAATCTGGAAAAGTATATGAAGTCAACATGACTCCTATGTCCACTTCCAACTATTTCAAAAAAGGTCACCGCATCCGTATCGAGGTTTCCTCTTCCAACTTCCCAAGATTCGATCGTAACATGAATACAGGAGGTAATAATTACGATGAGGCTGAAGGTATAGTGGCAACCAACAAAATTCACCATTCTACTAGATATCCGAGTAGCATAAAACTACCTATCATTAAAAAATAAAAGCGATCCCTTCATAGATTGGCTAATTAACGTATTTAGATGTACATGTCTAGTTAAATAGAAAAATTGGAGGAGGAAAAGGTTAATATAGGATTTAGAATTTCAAATTCTAATTGAATCAAGCATTTCCTCCTCACATTTTTTTTTAATTTCTAGTAGCTTGTTTCCACATGTAGGTGAATTCCCCCAAAATCATAGCTGTAGCACCCCAGACGGTTTCTTGCGCAAGCTCGAAATAAGGTGCTTTGATAAGGCCGGCGGAGCTTCTGACTGTTCCAATCTTTCGATTGCCTTTGTCAAGCAACTGATGAAAAGAGCACTCAATAATCCGTTCTACTTCTAAGGGATCTGGATTAAACTCAGGAAGGCTTTCTGTAATCCCAATGTAGGGATAAACCATAAAATTACTCGGGGGAATATATACTTCGGACAAGCTACCTAACAAATGTACTTTTGAACTGTCAATTCCAATTTCTTCTTCCGTTTCTCTGAGGGCAGTGGTTGCCAAATTGCCGTCTGCCTCTTCAAATTTCCCCCCAGGAAAAGCAATTTGACCAGAGTGAACTCCTTCATAGGAAGGCCTTTTGATAAAAGGAAGATAGGTACCATTTGGATGTGGGTAAAAAAGCATTAACACAGCTCCTTTGCGGTGATCTTCACGAATAGATGCCCGGTATTGCTCCTCATTCATCCTGCTCTGAGGTGCCATGGTCACCTGCCCTTCCCTGCCGGGTAAAGGCATAGCCATCATTCGCTCCAATACTTTTACTAATTCTTTAAATTCCATAATCTCAGATGCATATAGCTATAAGAAGAAACCCGATTAAACTTCCATAGTTCAATCTCTAGAGAATTAAAAATACTACAAATCAATTCCCTGTAACTTCTTTTTCAGATACGCATCTTTGACGTATTGGTTGGTATGAAAGGGATTGGTAAACACTTTATAGCTATTGTTCTCAGGTTCAATCATCCAAATCACCGGACTGACACCCTCCTCATCTTCAAACCATCCAGCTACCATCAAAATATCAGGGCTTATCCAGGCGGCTTCTTCAAAACCACCCGATGGGCCGATAAACAAAAGTCGTTTGCGCATACCATTGGACTTAAAAAAAATCACTTCCGAATCGGGATTTAAACCTGGTTTACCTTCTGTTGGGATAGTTACCTTGTAGCTGTAAATATCCACAATGCCATCACCTTCTGGATGAGGAATCAAATACGGATGAAACGGATTTCCCGGTGTAATAAAATTTTCTTCTGGCCACTCCAAATCTTCAAAGGTTTCCTCCCTATCCAACACAAACTGATTGGTTTTGAAATTGGAAAATTGATTGTTCCAAAACCGCTCCCAAGGAGCCATCAACTGAATGCCTGTATCCAACAACTGCTGCAATTCTTCATCATCAAAAATCTCCCCCTCCACAATTTCTTCGGTTTGACTCGAGTCATTGCTGCATCCCATAAACACGGCCAACAAAAGAAAAATAGGTATAACGCTGAATTTCAAATAAAAACGCATAGGCATTGACTTTCTGAACCACTAATCAAGCTAAAATTTGAGCAAAAAACAAAAAAGGTCGGAACAATGTGCCGACCTTTTTCTATCTCTCAAACCTATTAAACCTATTGTAGATATTCAGTGATTGAATAACATGGTCGAAAGGTATAAAATCTTTTTTTTCTGCGCAAGCAATCGATTGCGAAAATTTTATTCGGCTAAAATTGCGCCTCCTCTGTACTGCCTTTCAAGGCCACAGTAGAAGCTGTTCCAGCTGTAACCACTTCTTGCACAGCATCAAAGTAACCTGTTCCTACAAATGCCTGATGCTTGATGGCTTTGAAACCTGCTGACCGCAAGGCAAACTCTCTTTCTTGCAACTCAGAATATCCTGCCATTCCTCTCTCTTTGTAGGCTTTGGATAGCTCAAACATGGACGTGTTCAAGGCATGGAAACCAGCTAACGTGATGAATTGGAACTTATAACCCATCTCTGCCAAACTCTCTCTAAATGTCAACATTTCAGACTTAGATAAGTGTGCTGCCCAGTTGAAAGAAGGCGAACAGTTATAAGCCAACATTTTTCCTGGATACTTCGCATGAATCGCTTGGGCAAATTCTCTGGCATATCCCAAATCAGGATTGGAAGTTTCCATCCAAATCAGGTCACAGTAAGGTGCATAAGAAAGTCCTCTGTCGATACCTTGCTCGATTCCATGATTCACTTCATAAAAACCTTCCGAAGTACGCTTGCCAGAGATAAACTTATGATCTCGCTCGTCAATATCTGAAGTAATCAAGGTGGCCGCATCTGCATCAGTACGGGCTATCAATACCGTGGGAACACCCATTACATCGGTAGCTAAACGTGCTGCAATCAATTTATTAATTGCTTCCTGTGTTGGCACCAAAACCTTACCACCTAAGTGTCCACATTTTTTGGCAGAAGAAAGTTGATCCTCAAAGTGAACACCAGAAGCACCAGCCTCAATCATCATTTTCATCAATTCAAAGGCATTCAGGTTTCCCCCAAAACCCGCCTCAGCATCTGCAACAATAGGTACCAAGTAATGTAAATCTTCCTTGTCCGTCAAGCTTTGGATCTGATCTGCTCTTAATAAAGCATTGTTGATTCGCTTAACTACTGCCGGTACAGAGTCTGCTGGATATAAACTCTGGTCAGGATACATTTGGCCTGCTAAGTTAGCATCAGCAGCTACCTGCCAACCTGAGAGATAGATGGCTTCTAATCCGGCCTGAACTTCCTGTACAGCCTGATTCCCCGTCAAAGCACCCAGACCTGCAATAAATGGCTGCGTGGTCAACTTATTCCATAACCTTTCAGCACCCATCCGTGCAATGGAATACTCTAACTGATAATTGCCCGCTAGGTTAACCACATCCATTCCTGAATATGTCCGTGTAATACCAGCCCAGCGTGGGTTCTCTGCCCAATCTTTTTCAAGGGCAATTGCGCGTTCGATTTTGTTCGTTTTCATTTGTTTTATGGTTGTATTGTTTGGTTGTTTGTTTAGACTTTTAGATGCGAGGAGCGAGAGATGAGATGCGAGCGATGAGACTCATTCCTCATTCTTCATTCTTCACTGCTCACTGTTCACCCAATACCGGGGGTTGAAACCCACGGCTATTGATTAGCTTAATCTGAAGAAATTCAATTACTCATCATCCTAAATTCCACTTCCGTTCGTGGGTTAAAACCCACAGATAATGTTTCATTTTCATTCTTCATCCTTCATTCCTCACTGTCAACTGCTCACTCCAGCAACTGATACGCCGGTAGTGTTAGGAAGTCGATGAAGGTCTTGCCAAGTACTAGCTTATCCATCAGCATGGCTGCTTTTTGGAGATTCTCGGAACTCGCCCTTGGTTCGCCTAGAAGCTCTTTGATCTTCTCTATCTCATGATGCTTCAATTCTTGGTAAAGCTCATCGGTGATGCGTTGTCCGTTGCTCATTTTTGCACGGTGACGGATCCATTGCCACAATTGGGCTCGGCTGATTTCGGCAGTGGCTGCATCTTCCATCAAGTTGTACAAAGCAGCTGCCCCTACGCCATTCAGCCAACTTTCGATGTAAAGAATTCCTACATTGATATTGGTGCGCACACCTTCTTCAGTGATGCTGCTTTCGGGAATCCGTACATCCAACAAGTCTTTATTTTCCAAGCCAGATTCCATCAGAGGCTTGTTTTTTTGATTGCATTGTCCCGGATCGAAGGCCCGGGTAAACACATCCTTAGCAATATCAACCAAGAACGGATGTGCTACCCAGGTACCGTCGTAACCCAAACCTGCTTCTCTTTCCTTATCTATCTTTACTTTTTCTCTTGCAATGGTATTGATGGACTCATCTTTGGCGGGAATGAATGCAGACATTCCACCGATGGCATGCGCACCTCGCTTATGGCAGATTTCTACCAACCGGGTAGCATAGGCCTTCATAAAAGGGACTCCCATGGTAATCTGACTTCTATCCGGTAGGACAAAATCTTCGTGATTTCTGAATTTTTTGATCACACTGAAAATGTAATCCCATCTTCCTGCATTCAATGCGACAATATGATCTTTCAATTCGAAAAGAATTTGATCCATCTCCAATGCTCCGAAAATTGTTTCAATCAATACCGTGCTTTTGATAGTCTTCTGAGGAATACCCAAATAATCCTGAGCAGCAATAAATACTTCATTCCACAAGCGAGCTTCCAAATGACTTTCCAGCTTAGGAAGGTAGAAGTATGGACCTGAACCACGTTCAAGCAATTCGGCAGCGTTATGGAAAAAGAACAAGCCAAAATCCACCAAGGATGCACTCAATGGCTCACCATTGATCTGCAAATGCTTTTCTTCCAAATGCCAACCTCTTGGCCTTACTTTCAAGACCGCATGTGCTTCATTCAAGCGATAGGTTTTTCCATTATCCGCTGTGAAATCAATTTGATTTCTCACAGCATCATACAGATTCGCCTGTCCCTCGATCATATTGGTCCAAGTGGGTGAGGAGGCATCTTCAAAATCAGCCATAAATACTTTGGAACCTGAGTTCAAAGCATTGATCACCATCTTTCGATCCACTGGCCCAGTAATTTCCACTCTTCGATCTTCGAGATCGGCTGGCACACCGGCTATCTTCCAATCTCCATCTGTAGAAGGAATTTCCTCCAGAATCTGATTCAGCTCTCCCCTGTCCAAACGCTCTTGGATACGCTGTCTTTTGACCAAAATAGAGTAGCGTTTTTCCCGAAACTTCAATTCTAAATAGGCTAAAAACTCCAAGGCTTCCGGCGAAAGGATGTGCTCGCAACTAGCAGGTATTTCTCCCAATACGGCTAGCTTTAAATTGTCGGTTACTGCAATGGTCATGTTGTTCTTGGTTAAAATGTTTCGATGATGTAAACCTACAAAAACGAATTTAAATATAAAAGCGAATTTTCGCTTTTTTTATATTTTATTTTTTTCATTAATTTTCGTCAAAAGAAAAAACACGCTAAATCAGCAAATTTTTCAAGAATTCGAACTATATTCATTCATTGATAGGAAAACCCTCTAACACATCAGCCATTTAAACCCATGAAAGAAGAAAATATACGCATCATATTTGGTCTAAAGCTCAAACAGTTACGCAAGGAAAAGAACATGTCCCTTCAAGATCTATCTGACAAAAGCGGGATTTCTATTTCTTACTTAAATGAGATTGAAAAGTCTAAAAAATACCCTAAAGCAGACAAAGTATTCAAACTAGCAGCTGCCCTACAAGTGGAGTATGATTACCTTGTTTCCCTACAATTGGAAGACAAAATGAAGCCCATTTCGGATCTTTTGCATTCCAATATCTTGTCGGAATTACCCTTGGATATCTTTGGAATTGATCCAAGTTCTTTGATAGAATTACTCTCTGATACCCCCACCAAACTAAATGCTTTTATCATTACAATGATGGACATCAGCAGAGCCTATGATGTAAGTTTAGAAGAGTTTTTCCTCTCCTCCTTACGGGCGTATCAGGAAATGCATGATAATTATTTCCCGGATATTGAACAGCAAGTCAAGGCTTGTAAAAACCAGTTCAATTTACCCCTTCACCCGAATACCCAACAGCTGACGGAGATATTGGAAAAAGAATTCGGCTATGAAGTGGTTTTCTATGATTTTGAAAAAGAAGTGGGTTTGGCTAAAACAAGGAGCTTATTACTTCCTGGCAAAACTCCTAAGTTCCTATTGAATCCCAACCTGACTGAAAACCAGCAGATATTCGCTTTAGGAAGGGAATTAGGATATGCCTATCTCAATCTTAAAAACCGCCCATACTCCTCCTCTTGGATTACAGTCAATTCCTTTGAGGAAGTCTTACAACACTTCCAAGCCAGTTATTTTAGTTGCGCCATTCTCTTGGATGAAAAAGAGTTTACCAAAGACCTGGAAAAATTCTTTAGCCATCCAGAATTGGACCATGAACTGCTCTTGAGTTTGATTGAAAAATACAATGTGACCCCAGAAACACTGGTTTATAGAATCACGAATCTCCTTCCGAAACACTTTGGGTTGAAAGAACTCTTTTTCCTTCGCATCAGCAAAAACCTGCCCATTGGAAATTTCTCCTTGGATAAAGAGTTACACCTATCCGGAATACACCACCCCCATGCTTCCAAACAGAAAGAAGATTATTGCAGAAGATGGGTTTCTGCTACGATATTCGATGATTTTGCGAAAAGCCGCGCGCCAAGAATTGGGAAGGCGCAATATTCCTTCTATCCGGATGGTCAGTCCTATTTCGTATTTGCCTTAGCTTATCAATCAGGACTCAAGCGTCAGGAACAAATAAGCATTTCCTTCGGGCTAAAGGTCAACAGTACGTTTAAGCGGAAGGCCAAGTTCCACAATGATCCCAACATCCAACTCAAACATGTGGGAACTACCTGTCAGACCTGTCCGGTAGAAAATTGTGAAGTGCGTGTATCACCTCCAATCAAATTGCAAAAAATGCAATCCAAATTGGAAAAAGAACGAAAGCTCGCCCGCGTAAAAGAACAATTCCAATGAACAGAGATCAGATCAAACTTGCAGCAGAGCGAATTGCCGAGTGCTACCATACCTACATTACCACCTTTAATGAACTGACGGCACTTGCACCCCAGTTCTTTGTAGATAAGGATTGGTTGAGCATGCAGCAAAACCACAAGCGAAGATTACGACTCTATAAAGACCAAGTGGAAGCGACCAAACTCTTATTGCAAGGTTTTGTCAAGGATGTTGCGCTGGAAAAGGAATTTTGGAGGGAAACAAAATCCTACTATTCTTGGATCATCACTGAACGCAAGGACAAAGAACTAGCTGAAACATTTTTCAATTCGGTTATCCGAAAAATTTACCCCATGCAAGGCATCGAAAAAGACCTCATGTTTGTATTTGAGGGCTATGACACCTGTGATTTTCATTCCAGCGAAAAGCTCTTTTATACCTATCCACCCGAATGGGGACTTCAAAAAATCATCCGAAGCATCATTCAGGATTTTGACTTTGGCGTGCGCTACATGGATAAAGAAGGTGACATTCAATTGTTGGTCCGAGCGGTACGAGAGGTGATTCTCACTCGCTATCAGGCAAGCAAAGATACCATCACCCAGGTTTGGAAAAACGTCTTTTATCGCAATAAAGCAGCTTACTTGATCGGAAGGACCAAAGTTGGCGGCAAGTGGATGCCTTTTATCATCCCATTTTTGAATGGTCCCAAAGGTATCTATGTGGACACCTTGATTTTTGATCCTCTGACCATGTCTTCGCTTTTTGGATTTACACGCTCCTACTTTATGGTAGAGGCCCCCATTCCATCGCAGTTAGTCGCATTCTTAAATTCCGTTATTTCCCAAAAGAAAATTCACGAACTCTACAATTCCATTGGATTCAATAAACACGGAAAAACGGAATTTTACCGAGACTTCCTGATCCATTTGGAGCATAGTAAGGATATGTTGGTGGAAGCAGAGGGCATCAAAGGGATGGTAATGGAAGTATTCACATTACCTTCCTACAACATTGTATTTAAGATGGTCAAAGACTATTTTGAGCCACCCAAAACCATGACCCGGCAGGAAGTGCGTGAAAAATACAAGCTGGTCAGTGTACATGACCGGGTGGGGCGAATGGCCGATACACATGAATTTGAATACTTTCACTTCCCACTCAACCGGGTAGACCCAACCCTGCTCAAAACCCTGCGGGCAACCGTTAACTCTTTGCTCACTATTACAGATACAGAAATCATTATCAAGCATTTGTACACCGAACGAAGAATGATTCCTTTAAATATTTACCTAGAGAACTGTACCTACGAAGAAGCGAAAGTGGCTGTGGAAGAATATGGGTATTCGATCTTGCAATTAGCACAGGCCAATATTTTTCCGGGAGATATGATGACCAAAAACTTTGGGGTGACTCGTCAAAAACGCGTGGTATTTTATGATTATGATGAAATCGAATTCTTGACGGATATGAATTTCCGATGGAAACCAAAGCCTGAAACTTATGAGCAAATCTATGCTTCTGCACCATGGTACGATATAGCTCCAAACGATGTATTTCCCGAGGACTTCAAGCGCTTTATGATCGGTAGAGAAGATGTAAAACAGCATTTTTGGGAATACCATAAAAATATGTTCAATCCAGACTATTGGAAAAGCATTCAGGAAAAAATTAAAAAAGGGGAACTGCTACACGCATTCCCCTATCCAAAAGAAATTCGATTCAGGCCTGATGAAGAAGCTTAGAGCATATTAGATTATACAAACTTATTCCAGCATTTTTCTCGCTTCTTCTTCCGGGAGTTCTTCTACTTCACGGAGTTTGCGTTGGATGACACGGGTGCGGGTGCCGACGAGATTATCGAGATCGGAATGGGCATCGGAAATTTTCTTTTGAGCTTTGGTAATCAACTCACTAAACTTCCCAAATTCAAGTTTCACAGCACCCAAAACCTTCCAAACTTCTGCACTTCGCTGTTGGATGGCGAGGGTACGGAAGCCCATTTGTAAAGAATTCAATAAAGCGGCTAAGGTGGTCGGACCGGTCAGAATGATTTTATATTCCCGCTGCAAGGATTGGGTAAGCGCTGGTTCGCGGATAATTTCGGCATACAAACTCTCCATAGGCAAAAACAGCATAGCAAAGTCCGTGGTATGCGGGGGATGAATGTACTTGGATGAAATATCCTGAGCGGCTTTTCGGATAGCATTGAAAAGTTCAGCGCGGGCGATATCCACGGCATTTTTATCACCGATATCATAGGCATCTAGCAGCCTGTAGTAGGTTTCTTGAGGAAACTTGGCATCGATGGGAAGAAAAACCGAAGAGCTTTCATCAGAGCCGGGCATTTTTACCGCAAACTCAACTCTTTCTGCAGAACCTGGTTTTACGGCTACATTCAAGGCATACTGTTCGGGGGAAAGGATATTTTCCAGGATACTCTGTAACTGGTATTCTCCCATCACACCCCTACTTTTCACATTACTCAACACCCGCTTCAAGTCCCCTACTCCTGTGGCAAGCTGCTGCATTTCTCCCAAGCCCTTTTGCACCACCAGCAATTGCTTGGTTACCAATTCAAATGATTGGCCTAATCTGGTTTCTAAGGTTTTTTGGAGCTTTTCATCCACCGTCTCCCGCATTTTTTCCAACTGCTGCTCGGTACTGCTCAATAGCTTTTCCTGCTTCAGAATAAGTTCCTGGAATTTTTCCCGCTGCAATTCATTGAAATCACGAACATTTTCACGGAAAAGCTTCCCAAATTCCGCAATGGCCTCCTGTTGTTCCTTGCTTTGGGCGCGTAATTGCTCAAAAACCAAGGAAAACTGCTGCAAAACCCCTTGCTGTATCTCCGTTCTATTGCTTTGTACCTGCTGGGTAAGTGATTGATTCAAGTCCCGCATACGTGCTTCCAAGGCCTTTTGATCGGTATTTTTCCGCCATAACAAGAAGAATAAGCCACCATTCATCAAGAGAAGGAGAAGAACTAAAATTAGGGTCAGGTGCTCAAGGGACATAACTGAGATATTTTGGACTGTTAAAGTAGTCCATATCTGCTTGTATACCTAGAAATGCTAAATAATCTATGACAGTCTCTGTCGGGATTTCTTCCATAGGCACATGTCCTGCCTTGGGATAGACCTTGAGCGTTGACTGTGGGAGTTTGGCATGCAGGGCTTCTCCTGCTCTTAGGGGTATCCAAGAATCCAAGGCTCCCCACATAATCAAGACAGGCATGGTGATGTTGTCCCATTCAATTTCATACGGCTTTCTGGTCGTCAGGCGCTGTAAGGTTGCCTCCCGATTTCCTTCCCGAAGCATCATATCGTAATAGCGGTTGACCAGTTCATCCGTGATTTTGCTTTCGTCTCCAAAGACTTGCTTCAAATTCATCCGAAACAAAAACTTTGGGGTAAATCGGGTAATCATCTTCCCGAAAAGAGGATGCTGGACCAAAGAGAATATGGAAAATCGAGAATTCCGCTCGTTTTTAACAGCCGGTGCAGTAGTTTCGGTAGTTACTGGCCTAGGATTGCTTGGAGCACCGGCAGCATCCACCAAGTTTAAGGTCAAGACTCGATCCGGTTGCTCAGAAGCCATTTTGAGGGCAACGGCTCCTCCCATAGAGTTTCCTGCGATGTGAAACTCATCTATGCCCAATTGGTCCGCGATTCCAAAAACCAAGGAAGCATAATCGCTGATACCATAGCGCTGCAATTCATCCGGTCCAGTCAAGCCATGTCCGGGTAAATCCATTGAAATGGTCATGAAATAAGTATTGAGCTCCTGTTCCCAATCAGCCCAAGTATGTAAGGAAGCAAAACTCCCATGGATAAGGAAAATAGGTTCTCCCTCCCCTTTAACCCGTACATGTACATTGATTCCATCTACCTTTAAGAAGTAGGAACTCTCATCGGAATATTTTTCCAACAATTGGGAAAGCGGCTTATCTTTAGAATAAAACACCATCAAAATGGCTACGAAAAGCAACAAAAGCACCACCAGCAAATAAGCTATTCCTTTTAAAATCCGTTTGAAACTCATAGTCTATGTTTTCAGTGAAGTGTTCGAATAACGAATTTGAAGAAAAAACTTTGGTATACAAGTGATTTTATCCATACTTTGCCTATACAATAGCTGTAATCAAGCGATATGATGAACTTAATGCTTTTGTTGTGGTCTATGTGGACCATTCAGGACACCGGCACCCCCACCTTTAATCTGGAACAAGCCAACCGATTGGCCCAGCTTCCTTTGCATTGTCTTCAGACAGAATACCCCAATAAGCTGAATCAAACCTTAGGCGACGCATCTTATCTCAAAGGCCCAAAAGCGCTTCTTCCGGCTTTTTATGGTTGTTTTGACTGGCATTCAAGTGTTCATGGGCATTGGATGTTGATTGCCTTGTTGAAACAATTTCCTGAATTGGATGATGCGGATGTGATCCGTCAGAAACTGGAAGAAAATATCTCAGCGGCTAATATTCTGGAAGAAGTTGCCTATTTCCATATGCCGCAAAACGGAAGTTTTGAGCGGACCTACGGTTGGGCATGGGTGTTGAAATTAGCAGAAGAATTACATACTTGGGATGATCCTTGGGCCAAGCAATTGGAACAAAACCTGCAGCCCCTGACAGATTTGATGGTGGAAAAATATTTGGAGTTTCTACCCAAATTGATCTACCCTATCCGTGTGGGAGAGCATACGAATATTGCCTTTGGGCTGAGTTTTGCGTATGATTATGCCCAAACTGTTCAAAATCAAGCCTTAGCTAGATTAATTGAACAGCGGTCAAAGGATTGGTTTTTTGAGGACATGAATTGTCCCTTAGCTTGGGAACCCAGTGGTTTTGACTTTTTGTCCCCTTGCTTTCAGGAATTGGATATCATGCGAAAGGTTATGCCGCCCTCCGAATTTATTGATTGGGCTTACAGTTTTCTACCGGAAATCTTTACGGCGGATTTTTATTGGGAACCTGGTAAAGTTTCTGACAGAGCGGATGGAAAGTTGGTGCATTTGGATGGAGTGAATTTCAGTCGGGCTTGGGTGATGTATGGTTTGGCCAGAAATTTCCCGGATATCTTTCCTCACTTGATTGACTTGGGCGATGTGCATATGAATTTCTCCTTGCCGTCCATCGTAGATGATAATTACGAGGGTACGCATTGGTTGGGTAGTTTTGCGATCTATGCCTTGATACAACGTCCCCTATGAAGCTTGGTAAGCGCCCCTTAGGTCCCGGCCCCATCATTGCCGCTGCCTTTATCGGTCCTGGCACTGTCACCATCTGTACCTTAGCTGGGGTTGAATTTGGGTATGATTTACTATGGGCGCTAGGTTTGTCCATCATCACTACCTCGGTCTTACAGGAAATGGCCTCTAGAATCGGGTTAATCAGTCAGCAGGGTTTGTTAGAAAACCTCAAACAGCATCTGACCCTACCGATGGCTAAAGTTTTTTCCATAGGTTTGGTTATACTAGCTGTGGTATTGGGAAATGCCGCCTATGAAGCAGGAAATATTACCGGAGGCACCTTGGGACTTTCGTTATTGCTTCCCCTGCCCGTATACACCCTGGGCAAACTTACACTCAATGCTGCCCAACTGTTAATCGGGGTATTGGCATTTGGATTTTTATTATCTGGTAATATGTCCTTGATTACCAAATCTCTAACTGCCTTGGTGGTGGGTATGAGTATAGCTTTTCTAGTAGCTGCTGTGATGGTATTTCCTTCTTGGACTGAGTTTGGGAGAGGTTTTGTGCCCACAGTCAACGGAGGAAATATTTTGGTCATCGTAGCCTTAATCGGCACTACCGTAGTTCCTTACAACTTGTTTTTACATGCCTCCTTGGTGGCCCAAAAATGGCGTAATTCGGAAGATTTGGGGATTCTAAGAAAAGATACACTCATTGCCATCGTCATTGGTGGGACGGTATCCATGGCCATCGTGATTACCGGAGCAAGTCAGCAAGGTGGAGCGGTAAGCTCGGCGGTGGATATGGCCCTGGGTTTGGAGCCTTTATTGGGGAAATATGCGACCTATTTTATTGCATTCGGCCTTTTTGCCGCAGGTCTAACCTCAGCCATGACTGCGCCTATGGCAGCTGCATTAGTGGTTTGTGGAAGTTTTGGTTGGGATAATTCCATCAAAAGTATGCCCATGCGGATCAGTATGGGGTTTATCGTGTTTTTGGGGCTGTTATTTGCTTCATTGGGTATCAAGCCCGTGCAACTGATTACCCTCGCCCAAGTTGCTAATGGCATCCTCCTCCCATTGGTTGCGGCCTACCTCATCTGGATAGTCAATCAATCAGAAATCATGGGAAAGTTTCAAAATACAAAGATTCAAAATGTAATAGCAGTGACAGTTTGGATAATAACCCTGCTACTAAGTGCTGTTAGTGTTTTTAGAGTTTATTCCAGTATCTAAATTGCTTTTTTCATCAATTAAAATTTACTTATTGACAAGTTCTACCACAAGTTTAAAATCCTCAGGATTCTCAAGCTTAAGTTTTTCTTTTTTGATCAGTTCATGCACTTCTTTTTCCTTCGAACCTGCATAAGCTTTTAATCCTCGTTTGGTGGTTTTTATCTCTGAAATGTTCATACCTTGAATATCAAAATAATTGATTTCATGCCTAAATTCATCATATTGAGGACCTGAATAGCTATCACGCTGCGTGGAAGGTCTTATAAAAGTTTTCCGGTGTACTGCAACGATACGCTTGCCATCTCCTTTCCATAAAAGTTCTGAAATCTCTTGTTTAGCACCAATCCGTTCACGAGAAAACAAACGCTTCTGACCTTGACCTGTTTCTACACTTACCCAATTATTTACCGGAAAAGGATCTGAATCTACACCATCAGTCTGAATAAATAAATCTCCTCTATTCAAGTTGATATTAAAGGGGATATTCTCATAAATTTTTCCATTAGTTAGGGTAATTGTACCCAACTGTGCTTTTTCAAAAAGTAGTGGAGTACATTTAACCCCTACAGAAATAGCATTCAACCTGAAGCTTCTAGAGGCATCAAGCGTATATTCCTGAATGGGTGTTTGTGCCTTGGTTACTCTTACAAAACTTATTAAAACCAGACATACAGTTACTAAATTTCTCCAATTCATTTTTTAAAATAGTGTTTAGTTTGATCAATTCAATAATAGCATTAAAATCGGAAAGAATTATCAATTATAAAACCAAGCCGATGAAGTTCTCCCATAAAATATCCAGTCATCATAAAGGATTGCTTACTTTTGCAGGATGAAAGAAAGTATACTCTCCTTGTGCCCCTCCCATTGGACAGACTATGAATTGATCGATACAGGAGGATTTGAAAAACTGGAAAGATTTGGAAAGTTTATCTTAAGTAGACCTGAACCTCAGGCTATTTGGGATAAAAGTATGCCCGAATCCGAATGGCGATCCATAGCACATGCACATTTTGCTAAAGAAAAAAATAATCCCGAAAAAGGCCAATGGCAAGAGTTCAAGCGCATTCCACACAATTGGCAGGTAGCTTATAAAAATCCTCATGGTCTGGATTTAACACTCAATCTAGCCATGACTTCTTTCAAACATATCGGACTTTTTCCCGAACAGGCAGTCAATTGGGATTACATTAGCGAAACACTAAAAACCTTCCCGATTGCTAAGCCAAAGGTCTTGAATCTTTTTGCCTACACTGGAGCGGC
This sequence comes from Mongoliitalea lutea, assembly GCF_014652135.1. Classification (GTDB taxonomy): domain Bacteria; phylum Bacteroidota; class Bacteroidia; order Cytophagales; family Cyclobacteriaceae; genus Mongoliitalea; species Mongoliitalea lutea. Next base: position 157,301 of record NZ_BMYF01000003.1, on the reverse strand, counting down.
TAGTGTTGCTGCTCGTGCTTGTGGTGCCGATGTCACCCATTTGGATTCTGTGAAGCAAGTGGTGACTTGGTCCAAACACAATATGGAAAGTTCCAAACTCGATGGCATCCGCTGGATTGTAGACGATGCCATGAAATTCATCAAACGGGAGCAAAGAAGAGGAAATACGTATCATGGAATCATCTTGGATCCTCCTGCTTACGGTAGAGGGCCCGATGGTGAAAAATGGATTTTGGAAGAACAAATCAATGAAATGCTCAAAGTATGCTCGGAGATTTTAGATCCTGAACATCATTTTCTTATCCTCAACATGTATTCCTTGAGTTTTAGCTCCATGATTGCAGCCAACTTAATCCGTTCCAATTTCCCAAAAGTGGACAATGCTGAACATGGTGAGCTTTATTTGGTTGATAAATTTGAAAAGAAACTACCACTAGGCATCTTTTTTAGATTCAGAAGTTAAGCATGAACAATAGACAGCTATTTCTCAATCATTTGGCACAAACCACTGATTTTCCCTTGATGATAGAAATCGAGCGTGCGGAAGGAATTTACATGTATGGGCCAGATGGCAAACGATATATTGATTTAATATCCGGAATTGGAGTGAGTAACGTAGGCCATAGACATCCGCAGGTTTTGAATGCTATTCAAGAGCAATTGGATAAGTACTTGCACCTGATGGTCTATGGGGAATATGTACAAAGCCCACAAGTGCAATTAGCTCAAGCACTCTGTCAAACACTTCCTGACACCTTGAATAATGTCTATTTGGTCAATTCAGGTTCAGAGGCAGTTGAAGGTGCTCTAAAACTAGCCAAACGCTACACCAATCGACGAGAAATCATCTCCTGTATCAATGCCTATCATGGATCGAGTCATGGTTCCTTATCCGTAGGAGGGAATGAGGTATTTAAGCGTGCCTATCGTCCCCTACTCCCTGGTATCAGTAATATTCTGTATGGAAGCTATTATCAGTTGGATCAGATAACTGAGCAAACGGCAGCTGTAATTATTGAAACGATTCAAGGAGAAGCAGGTATCCGAGTTGCCTGTAAGCAGTATTTTCAAGCCTTAAGAAAGCGCTGCGATGAAACAGGCACCTTACTGATCTTGGATGAAATACAAGCAGGATTTGGTCGTACAGGTAAATTTTGGGCATTTGAACACTTTGAAATTGTGCCAGATATACTTGTTTGTGCCAAAGGTATGGGCGGCGGTATGCCTATTGGAGCTTTTATCGCTAATCAAGTGGTGATGGCTTCCTTTAAAAGCAACCCATTGTTGGGACATATCACTACTTTTGGAGGGCATCCAGTTTCTTCAGCAGCTTCATTGGCCACCCTAAAAGTTATTCAGAAATCCAATTTATTGGAACAGGTAGAAACTAAAGCAAACCTTTTTAAAGAGCTTTTAGTACACCCTAAAATCATAGCTATCCGAAATAAAGGCTTAATGATGGCTATAGAATTTGAGTCCTTCGAGGTATTGAAACCCATCATTGATCGAGCAATCGGGATGGGGGTGATTACTGATTGGTTTCTATTCTGCGATGATAGCATGCGGATAGCCCCACCTTTGGTCATAACCGAAGAAGAAATCCGTGAAGCTTGCGCAATTATCTTGCAGGCAATCGGATAAGCGGCTTTTATATTCAGGAGGAAAGACTTAAATTTCCTTCTTTAAAGCCCAAACTTACCCATGAAAAAATTACTCTACGTATTCTTCAGCCTACTAGTAGTCTTATTAGTAGGCTTTTTGTTACTTAAAAACGCCCATTCTCCACAGTATTCGGGACAAATAACCTTGGATGGCCTGAATGAGGAAGTTACCGTGTATTTTGATTCACATGGTATCCCCCATATTTACGGGCAAAATGCCGAAGACACCTATCAAGCACTCGGGTATCTGCATGCTCAAGATAGAATTTTCCAGATGGATATGATGCGAAGAGTGGGTACAGGTACCTTAGCTGAATTTTTAGGAGAAGATGTCTTAGATATCGATAAATTCTTCAGAACCCTTGGTATCCCACAGCATGCCGTCTGGAGTACAGAAGTATGGAATCAAGAAGGCCCTTCTGAGTGGAAATCAGCCACAGAAGCATATATTAAAGGAGTGAATCAATTTATTCAGGAAGGTAAATTACCCATAGAATATACCTTGCTAGGATCCAAACCTCGTGAGTTCACGATCAATGACATGCATGGAGTGGCAGGCTATATGGCTTTTTCTTTTGCCATGGCTGTCAGGACTGATCCTTTGGTGACCAAAATTGTCAGAAACTTAGGTGCTGATTACACCAAGTCGCTTTCCATTCATACATTACCGGAGCATTATGTTATTCCTAATCACTATCCTGAAAGGGATGTAGAAACAGGAACCATTGTCCGAAGCAAGCAAACCATCGCTTTCTTGGATAAACTACCCGTCCCTATGTTGGAAGGTTCCAATGCATGGGTGATTGCGCCGGAGCGGACAGCATCTGGAGAAGTCTTATTCTGCAACGATACCCATATTGGTTTTGCACAGCCATCTGTATGGTTTGAAGCGCATTTGGAGTATCCTGGCTTTAGCTTTTATGGAAATCATTTAGCAGGCCTTCCATTTGGCTTGGTAGGTCATAGCAGACATCATAGCATAGGCTTGACCATGTTTGAAAATGATGATCAGGATTTCTTTGAGGAGCAATTAAACCCAGAAAATTCCCTTGAAACTAAGTATGGAGATGGTTTTGTGCCCATGACTATTAGAGAAGAACTCATTCCGGTCAAAGGAAAGGACCCCGTAGTGATTACCATTCGTGAGTCTATTCATGGTCCGATTATGAATGAAGTGGTTCCTGAAATCTCCCGCTTGACCGCCAATCCAGTGGCTTCTTGGTGGGTGTATATATTGGAGCCTTCCAAGGCTATGGAAGCATTGTGGAAATTGAATCACGCACAAACCATTGAGGATGTGGAAGCGGCTGCTCCTTTGATTCATGCGCCCGGTCTGAACATCATGTATGGAGATAAGGAAGGAAATATAGCTTGGTGGGCAGTAGCTCGCTTGCCTATACGTCCGGCACATGTGAATTCCAAGGTGTTTTTGGACGGTAGCAATCCGGATGATGAACCTCAGGGTTGGATGCCTTTTTCGGAAAACCCCATGAGCATCAATCCTCCCTCTGGATTTGTGGCTTCAGCTAATAATCAGCCAGATACTTTAAGCAATGGAACATTTTTCCCTGGCTATTACTACCCAGGAGATCGGTGGAACAGAATTGCCAAAACCGTAACCGCACGTAACGATTGGACAGCTGAAAGTATTCAAAAACTGCAATTAGAAGCCATCAATGAAAACCATCCGTTGAATGCGCAGTCTATGATTGCCGCAGTTGGAAAAGAAGCTTTTGGACCTTATACAGATGCGTTGAAAGCACTTGAACGCTGGTCAGGTAATCATGATTTGGATATCATTGCCCCTACCGTCTATTATAAATGGCTGTATCATACACTGCATGGCATGATGGCAGATGAATTGGGAGAAGATGATTTCAGTACTTTCTTGACCACCTTTCTCTATATCCGCAGTGTGCCAACCTTGATTCGCTCAGAAGATTCCAAGTGGTGGGATAATATCGAAACAGATGTGGTAGAAACCAAAAAGGACATCGTTGCAGCTGCTTTGGAAAAAACGCTACAGGAATTAGCTGAACAATTAGGTAAAAAAGATTCGGAGTGGTTGTGGAAAAAAGTGGTACAGGTAGAACATCCCCATCCCCTGGGCTCCAAAAAACCATTGGATAAAATCTTTAACGTTAAAACTGTTCCCGTAACCGCAAATGAAGAGTCTGTGAATAAATTACCATTCAAGTTGAATGGAGATGGTATTTACAAAGTTAATTCTGGCCCTGCAATGCGGATCATTTTGGATTTTGCAGATGTAGATGCAGCTATCTCTGTGCTTCCTACAGGTCAAAGTGGAAATATTTTCAGTAAATACTATAAGGATCAAGCACACATGTTTGCCACTGGTAACTATCGCCCTATGTTGATGAATGCGAAGGAAATTGAAGAAAAAGCTGTTTCTAACTTAGTATTTAAAAGAAGCTAGGGTATTTCTTACCAAGCTTTACAATATTCTAGTGTAAATTTGAACAAATGTCTTTTAATTTTTTTTGATTCTCAGCAAGGGAATTTAAGATATTTCCTTTGGAATTAGGGAGTAGAGTTTAATCTAAACTCTACTTTCTTTTTTTGAAAACTTTGGATATTAATTCATGGTAAATTTCAAAACTGATAAGTATAATTTGTCTTAGGTTTTCCATACATTTAACTGTAAAAATAGGCATTAGAAATAAAATCTAGAGTCTTATTTACCTTGCCTATCACTATTGGACAAAAATCTATGGGTCATAATGGTTATGTTATAATCTCGTCATTTTCTAACAATACTTTCCACCACAATGATGATTGCAGAACTGACAAACATAATCAAGCTGTAAATAGCTATGGGAATGGTCATTTCTGAATTTTTCAATAAGGTCGCTGCTATCATAATCCCTAAGGTACCATTCTGAATACCCGACTCAATGGCAATAGTCATCCGTTGCCGTTTGGGAAGGAAAAAGAGTGTACCAAGGAAAAAACCCAAAACCAAGGTAGCGATGTTAAGGCTGAGAGAGACTGGTCCAGCCACGATAAAGAATTCAACAATAGACGCTCTTTCTTTTAAAATAGCTGCAATCAACACTAAAGAAAAAATTACAGCCGATGCAATTCTTACAGGTTTATCTGCTTTGACGGATAACATAGGGAATCTTCTTTTCAATAGCATACCAATGATCACAGGCACAACCGTTACTCCCATAATTTGAATAATTGTTTGCAAAACAGGAAGCGTAACGCTTCCCTCCTCTCCAAAATAGCTGATAGAAAAATTAACTATCAGAGGAATGGTCACAATCGTAATGAAAGAAGTAACAGCCGTCAAACTGATAGACAAGGCCACGTCCCCTCTGGACAAATGCGTTATTAGATTAGAGGTAGCACCACCCGGACAGGCAGCTAAAATCATAAAACCTACAGCAAAAGCTCCACTTAAACCAAACACTTGAATGAGGGCAAATGCGATTAAAGGCAAGAGAATTAACTGATTGAGCAAACCTAAACCAATAGCTTTAGGATATACCAAAATATTTTTAAAATCCTTGGTAGTCAGTGATAGCCCCATCCCAAGCATGATAAATGCCAAAGCCAAGGGTAAGAATACAGCAGTTAATATACTGTCTTGCATAGGTTGTAGCGTTTTTTTGGGTTTATAAATGATTTCAAATCAAAAATTTCTTCAAAACAATTCTCAAATAAACAAATTCTTCCGAAATTCTAAGAAATTTTAACAAAATACCCAACAAGAACTTAAAAATGAGCGTTTTAAATCTCAAATTGAAAAGGAAATGAAAAGGCTGTTGCTATTTTGTGCTGCTTGTTTGTTTTGGGGTTGTATGGAGCGTGAAGAGCTGGTACCATCCGGTAGTCAACTCCTCAGAAATACCGATTTATCCAATTCATTGGATAATGTGAGTCCATGGAATTCAGTGATGGCTACTCCATTTAATGTTGGAGTATCTGATGAAGTCTTTTTTTCAGGTAACCGATCCTTATTCCTTGAAGGAACCACAGAAGAAGCTACAGGTTCTGTTGCCTGGGTCCAACATTACACAGGCCCCATGCCATTTGCCAATAGAAGACTGAGACTTCGAGTGATGATGAAAGGGGAAAATATTGAGCTGAACGGCATCAACTCTAATGTATGGGTGACCGTAAGAGCTTGGCCCGCAGAAGGTGCTAGCGGTACTTTTGGAAGATCTGTTTCCAGTCAAAGAACCAATTTCATTTCAGGAACCTTTGACTGGACTCCATTTGAACTGACATTACCAAACTTCCCAAATGATTCGAATCGAATCAGTGTTTTCTTGGTCATGGGTCCAAGAACAACTGGAAAAATTTACTTTGATGAAATCACTCTAACAGTAGAATAAAATCACCTAATGCCCTTTTCAGGATACTTTCCTTGGATGGTGCGACCAAATGTCATCATCTCTTCAATCTGTGCATTCATATCTCCATTTGGATAAATAACTGGACCTATACCGGCTACTTTATTTTTGTAATCTAAAAATCCAATGACCACAGGGACATCTGCTCCAAGAGCTACATGGTAAAAACCTGTTTTCCATCTTGGAGCATAACTCCTTGTTCCCTCAGGTGTTACCATAATAACCAACTCATCTGCTTCTTTGAGCATATTGGTCATGGCTTCTGTGTAGGTCTGCTTCCTACCTCCGGGGATTCTTTTACGGTCAATAGCAATACCCCCAAGCCCTTTAATCATCCAACCTAAGGGTCCTACCATCACCTCTTTTTTGATAGTGAACCTCACAGGAATATCCATCAGGTAAAAGGCAGCCCTTGCATACAATAAATCCCAATTACTAGTGTGCGGAATAGCAATTAAAACTGCTTTTTTAAGTCCTTCAGGCCATCCAACTTTAAGTTTCCAGCCTGTAATCCAAAAGACAAATCTGGATAATGATTTCATCATAGCTTATTTCGTTTGAGCTAATGCTAATATACTTTCGTTTTGTTCAATAAAGGTAATCGTCGCATCATATCCTGCTTGAAAAATCTCGGGAGCCTTCTTGTAATCAAATACCCCATACCGGGCCAATCCTTTAGGCTCAATAAAATAATCACATTTATTCTTCCTACTGTAGACATTGTAGTTCATTGACATGATTACTGTTCGTTCAATCAGATTTTTGATATTCTTGATATTATGCTCATCTGGGAGGTGATTACTATTGACACCTATAATTATATCACAGACACCATCCAAGGGTTCTACTGGTAAGTTATTCAAAACTCCTCCATCCACATAGTAATGTTTATTAATCTGAATAGGATCAAACATTCCGGGAATACATGATGAAGCCATAATGGGCGGTATCAATTCACCTTCAGAGAAATAAGCAACCTTAGATCGCTTAATATCAGTTGCAGCAACAGTCAAGGGGATTTTTAATGCCTCAAAAGAATTCTCAGGTAAGTATTTCTGATACAGTTCTTGGGCAGTTTCCATTTTTAACAAACCTGTAAGAGATATTGCAGGCCGAATAAACTTGAAATAATTAGTCTTGATGATGATTTCTAAAATCTCATCCGGAGAATAGCCCGAACAATACAAGGAACCGGCAATTGCTCCGGCAGAACTACCGCTAAACCTATTTGGAAATATATTGTAATAATTGAGCGCCTTCAACACTCCCAAATGGGCAATCCCACGGATTCCCCCACCCGAAAGGACGATTCCAATTTTCTTATTAGATTTCATTTAAGCTAAATGTTTGATCCAAACGAACCCCCTTTTCTGTTCGCTTAACTGTACAGCATTCGTATATTGAATCATGTTCAAAAAAAATAATATATTCATTATCAGCAGCTTCTTCCAAAAATCTCTTTTTTTCTTCTAAAGTAATCAGCGGACGCGTATCGTATCCCATGACATAAGGTAAAGGAATATGACCAACCGATGGTAGCAAATCAGCTGCAAACACAATGGTTTTTCCTTTGTAAGCGATCTTGGGAAGCATTTGCTTATCGGTATGGCCATCAGCTGTAAAAAACGAAAAATTGTCAGTTAGCTGCGGTTTTTCCAAATCAACAAATTGTAATTGCCCACTTTCCTGAATGGGAATAATATTTCCCTTCAAAAAAGAGGCCTTTTCTCGACCATTGGGCACTGTAGCCCATTGCCAATGATCTTCATTGGACCAATACTGAGCATTTGGAAATACCATTTCTACTTGCGCTGGATTCCCATTTTTGTACTGTACCCCTCCCCCACAATGATCAAAATGCAGATGGGTAAGAAAATTATCTGTGATATCAGAAGGTTGATAGCCTGCTTGTTTCAAGGATTTCTCCAAGGAATCATCCCCATGCAAGTAATAATGAGAAAAGAACTTGGCGTCTTGTTTGGTTCCTATCCCATTATCAATCAAAATCAATCGATCACCGTCTTCGATTAGGAGACAGCGCATAGCCCAAGTACAGAGATTGTTTGCATCAGATGGATTGGTTTTGGACCAAAGCACTTTAGGCACTACACCAAACATGGCACCTCCATCCAGTTTAAAAAATCCAGTATTGATTACATGTAATTTCATTGATGTATGGAAAGTAAAAACCCTGTCAATATACGCTTAACAGGGTTTGGGTTGTAATCTATTCTTCAAAAACCCCCATGGAGCAGAATTTATCAATTCGCTGATCAATTCGTTTTTCAGGCTTAATTTTATCTAACTCCTTTAAGGCTTCTAAAATGGTTTGCTTGATAGTGCTCGCCATTTTTTTCATATCCTTGTGTGCTCCTCCCAATGGCTCTTCAATAATTCCATCGATGAGCCCATTTTTCTGCATGTCTATAGCGGTCAATTTCAACGCTTCAGCTGCCTGCTCTTTATAATCCCAAGATCTCCACAAAATAGAAGAACAGGACTCCGGAGAAATCACAGAATACCAAGTATTCTCCAACATATATACTTTATCTCCAATAGCAATACCCAAAGCTCCTCCTGATGCACCTTCACCTATAATGATACAAATTACAGGAACTTTCAGCATAAACATTTCTTTCAAATTGCGGGCAATGGCTTCACCTTGTCCTCTTTCTTCTGCTTCCAATCCAGGGAATGCACCAGGAGTATCAATAAGGGTTACTATAGGTTTACCGAATTTTTCTGCCATTTTCATTAAGCGAAGGGCTTTCCTATAGCCTTCGGGATTGGCCATACCAAAATTACGTTCTTGACGCTGCTTGGTATTTCGACCCTTTTGTTGACCAATAAACATGACTGTTCGGCCATCAATATCGCCTAAGCCTCCTATCATTGCTTTATCATCTTTAACCGTGCGGTCCCCATGCAACTCTATAAAATCATTGGTGATTTCATAAATATAATCCAATGCATAGGGTCTATCAGCATGGCGCGATAGCTGTACTCGCTGCCATCTGGTCAAATTTTGGAAAGTTTCTTTTTTCAATGCATGTATTTTTTCCTCCAAAGACTGTATTTCATTGCTTAAATCAATGTTTTTACCTTTTGCTAAATCCTTCATTTCTTGAAGTTTAAGCTCCAGATCAGCGATGGGTTTTTCGAATTCTAGCAACATATCCTGTTTATTTGAATAGGACAAAGATAAACATATTCTCTTGAACTAAAATTCCGACAGCCATTTCCACTCAAATACTTGTTCCACGAATCATGAAAAAAGTATGCAATCAATTGAATGTCTTTTGTATATTACCAAGCGATTAAATTTGTGATGGATTGTAGAAAGTATTTTGCGGCGGTTGTATGTGTGCTTGTGATTGGATTGAGTGCGCCAAGTGTATCAGTTGCCCAACTATCAACAGTGGGTAGGGAGTTTTGGCTCGGTTTTATGGAAAACAATCGTGTGCAAGGTACCACCCCATTCAATTCTGCTCCTGATGTAGGTATTATTATTATTACAGCAGAAGAAAATACCACAGGAGTCATTCAATACCAAGCTAATACGATAACCTTTTCTTTAAATGCTGGTCAACAATTTATCCACAGAATTGAAGATTTTGATATTATTCACCGAACATCGGGTATAATTGAAAGCAAATGGGTCTACATTACAACTTCTGGTAATGTATCTGTTCATGCATTTAACGAGCGTATTCGATCAGCAGATGGGACAGTCATATTACCACTAACGGCATTGGGAAAAGACTACCTGGTTACTTCTCATTATGAATTCATGAATTTACCTTTAAACTATAACCCAAACATTAATGATGAAAGTATTTTATTGGTTTTAGCTACCGAGAATAATACACGTGTTGAAATCACCCCATCTGTATTCACGTTGAATGGAAATGCACCTAATGTCCCATTCACAATCACGCTTAACAGAGGCCAAACCTATCAATTAAAAGCAATTAATGACTTAACAGGTTCGAGGGTAAGAGTTGTTGGCGATACTGCCAATGATTGTAAAAATATCGCAGTTTTTGGAGGCAATAAATGGACTTCCGTAGGACAATGTGGCGCTGCCAATGACCACCTTTTTCAGCAAATATATCCTACAAATACTTGGGGTACTGACTATATACACATCCCCTTAGGAGGAAGGACATCTGGCGAATTGGTGAAGGTACTCGCATCTGAAGATGGAACAGATGTAAGTGTCAATGGAACTGTCATTTCCACACTAAACATGGGACAATTTCAGACCCTTGAATTTTCTCCTACAGAAGTAGCATCCATTGTTACTTCCAAGCCAAGTGCGGTAACTGTTTTTGCAAAAAGTCAGGAATGTAATGATCCTGCACAATTGAATTTTGGTAACGGAGATCCATTCATGATTACCTATAGCCCAAATAATCAGCGACTAACAAATTTAACTTTTAATGCACTTCAACTTCCTTCCATCGACCAACACTTCATTACGGTCATAGTACCTACTCAAAGTATTGGAGCTACACGTTATGATGGTGGTCCAGTAGTCGCCAATTTATTTCAACCTGTACCGGGAACTGAATTTTCATACATGCGCTTACAAATTTCTCAGGGAGTCCATAGACTTGAAAATCCGGATGGCTTTATTGCCTATGTTTACGGATTTGGATTTATTGAATCCTATGGATACTCTGCCGGAGCGCGTTTGGAAAACTTAAACTTTGAAGTTGAACCACTCTATGATTTTGAGGTTGCAGGTGATCGGGTAGCTTGTTTAAATAATGAAGCATTATGGGAAATTTTCCCTGAAAACGAGTTATTCACATACTTTATATGGGACTTTGGAGATGGAAGTACTCAGAAAGAAGGTAAAACCATTAACCATACATACACAGAGGAAGGGCTTTTTGAAATTACCGTAATTGCCGCTTTAAGCCCTGATAGTTGCGATGAGCAACAGACGATTACCTTCGAGGTCAGAGTGGAATCAACTACAGGTACATTAGAAGGAACACAAAGTGTGTGTCCTGAGGTAGAAGAGCTCACCTATCGTTTCAATGGAACTACTGACCTTTTGAAAACCGAGTTTGTCGTAGAGGGCGGTACAATTACAGATTTAGATGAAAGTGCGGGAACCGTAACCATCCAATGGGGAGAAGCTAATCCGGCTGCAAAAATTATCGCCACTCCTTACAACTTACAAGGCTGTCCGGGAGATGAAGTAGAATTACTTGTAGTAATTAACCAAGTGATCGAATCATCTATACCGCAGGGCGATACCCAAATATGTTTCGATTTAAACCGAACAGACACTTACACCATTCAAAACCCAAGTCCTAATCGGATATTTACCTGGTTTATTACAGGTGGTGAATTTGTGGGTGGAAATGAAGGGAGTTCAGTAGAGGTGTTATGGACTACGGCTGGTGCATTCGGTGAAATTTGGTATACAGAAGTCAGCACTATCGACGAATTATGTGAAGGTGAATCCCCTAAATTGAATGTTTCTATCAATCCGTTATTGGAAGCTCAAGTCCAGACAATAAGAATGGTTAGTTGCTTTGGAGGAACTGATGGATTCATTGAGGTATCCACCTCGGGAGGCACTGCTCCATACACCTTTCAATGGTCTCACGATCCATCACTAAATCAACCTAGGGGAGAGGGGCTGATTGCAGGCTTTTATCAGGTAAGAATTCTTGATAATGTAGGCTGTGATATCGAAATATTGGATATAGAAATCACCGAACCTGACCTATTAGAAATCATAAGTTTAAATACTGAGCCCACCTCCTGTTTTGGTAAAGATGATGGAGTTGCGAATATCAGTATTCAAGGAGGAACCTTGCCCTATTCGATTGATTTTCCAAGTGCGCAATTTCAAGGTTCAGATTTGATCCTGACAGGCTTGGAGGGGCGTAGTTATTCCCTGGAAGTAAGTGATGCCAATGGATGTACTATCCCTGTAATTTTTGAGGTAACATCCCCGCTACCATTAGAGGTAGACGTACGTATTCTAAGGCCTGCATGCCCCGGCGAATCCAATGGACAATTAATTGCAGAGCCGACCGGTGAATTCAGGCCTTTCATTTTTACTTGGGATTTTGATAACTCAGGAGATGTAATTCTTTCAGATATTCCAAGAGGCACCTATACCGTATCCGTTCGCAATCAATCAGGATGTGTAAGTGTAGGTGAAGCGGATATGATTGAGGCAAGTCCACTTGTGCGTATGCCAACAGGTTTTAAATTGGAGGAGGGCGAATTCAAAGCAGTTTCCAATTGTACGCTCAACTTTGACCTAAAAATCATCAACCGATGGGGACAGCTCGTTTATATGGGTAATGAGGGATGGAATGGATTGATTGATGGAGAACCTGCTCCCTTGGGAAGTTATTCTTATGTTTTTGCATATCAGTACTCTTTTGAAGGAAGTATCGTAAAGGAAGAAATCCGGGGAGTAGTCACCTTGATACGTTAGTCAAAACCATAGTTTTAAAGGCTTTAATTATTGTGTGAAATGGGAAAGTTGTAGCTTTGTATCTGTATAAATTATTGAATCCGTGTCTGCCAACATTTTACTTCTTACTCCTCCCTTTACCCAGCTTAATACACCCTATCCTGCCACTGCTTACATCAAAGGTTTCCTTAATACCCTTGACGTTTCTGCATATCAAGCAGATTTGGGTATTGAAGTGATATTAAAAATTTTTTCAAGAAAAGGGCTTGAGGAATTGTTTGCCTCGGTTACGGAGGAAATCATAAAAAAAGCACCAGCCAATGCTCAGCGGATTTATTATCTTCAAGAGGAATATATACTTTGTATAGACCCTGTCATCAAATTCTTACAGTTTGAGAATCCTACACTTTCTTATACCATTTGCGAAGGGGACTTTTTACCCCAGGCTTCCCGATTTGAGCAACTTGATGATTTGGAGTGGGCCTTCGGAACCATGGGCGTTCAGGATAAGGCTAGGCATCTTGCTACCTTGTATTTAGAAGATATTGGTGATTTTATTCAAGAATTAGTAGATCCATTTTTTGGATTTAGCCGCTATGCCGAACGATTGGGAAGATCTGCTGTTGACTTTGACCCTATTGAAGAAGCACTACAGGGTACGCCAACCTACATTGATCACATACTTACAGAAAGCTTACATGAATTGCTTGTAAGTGTACAACCCAAACTTGTGTGTATGTCAGTACCTTTTCCAGGCAATCTTTACGGGGCCTTCAGAATTGGTAAATACATCAAAGAAAACTTCCCAAGTATTCAAGTAGCAATGGGTGGTGGTTATCCCAATACTGAATTAAGAAGTTTGCAGGAACCACGTGTATTTAAGTACATGGACTTTATCACTTTGGATGATGGGGAGCGTCCTTTACAAAACCTGCTGGAATACTTGGATGGCAAGAGAAGCATCGAGCAATTGAAGCGTACTTATGTTTTTATGGATGGAAAGGTGATCTACAAAAACAAAGCACTGGAGCGCGATATACCTTTTAGCAATACAGGAACTCCGGACTATTCAGATTTACCCCTTAAAAAATACCTCAGCGTCATAGAAATCGCCAACCCTATGCACCGCTTGTGGTCGGATGGACGATGGAATAAACTGACGATGGCCCATGGCTGCTATTGGAAGAAATGTACGTTTTGTGATATCACCCTAGATTACATCAAAAATTACGAGCCTATTTCCGCTGCCATCATCTGTGACCGCATGGAAGAGTTGATTGCACAAACAGGAGAAACAGGTTTCCATTTTGTGGATGAAGCAGCACCACCTGCACTCATGCGCGAATTGGCTATTGAAATCCTCAAAAGAAAGCTTAAAGTCTCTTGGTGGACCAATATTCGATTTGAAGAACGATTTACCTATGACTTATGCAGGTTATTAAAAGCATCTGGATGCATTGCCGTTTCCGGAGGTTTAGAAGTAGCATCTGATCGCTTACTGGAACTCATGAAAAAAGGGGTAACTGTATCCCAAGTTGCCCGAGTAGCCAATAACTTTACTGCATCAGGCATTATGGTTCATGCTTACTTGATGTATGGGTTTCCAACACAGACCATTCAAGAAACCATCGATAGCTTGGAAATGGTGCGTCAGTTGTTCCAAGAAGAAGTCTTACAATCTGGCTTTTGGCATTTGTTTGCCATGACATCGCATGCACCAATTGGATTAGAGCCTGAAAAATACAAAATCATCCGAACAGGTCCAGAAAAAGGCCTCTTTGCAGATAATGATTTAAGCCACGAGGACCCTTTTGGTGCTGATCATGAACAATTTAGCCATGGGCTGAAAAAAGCTCTATTCAATTACATGCATGGTATCTGCATGGATTATCCATTACAGGAATGGTTTGATTTTAGAGTTCCCCGCACAACTGTTCCAAACAATTTTATCCATAACGCCATTCATCATGCACTGCCACAAGCGTTGAAACCTAATCACAAAGGAGTATGGCTTGGTGGAAGAGTTAGTCTCAAAAAGACAAGCTTCAATAAAAAGGGGAAAAAGGTAGAGCGTTTTTATTTGGAAGCAGAGCAAAAGTCACAAACGCTCCAAATTAAAATTGGAACGAAAGAATCTAAATGGGTCGCTACTATTCTTAACAACCATCTTGCCCATTCCAATACAGAAGAAATGACATTTCAGGAGTTTTCCCAACAATTCGAAGCGGCTGGATTGGGTCCAATTGAAGTATTTGTACAAAGCCCGGTATTTCAAGACCTGTCGGAAGCTGGTTTACTTTGGGTATAAATGAAAAACCCTGTCCAAAAGACAGGGTTTTCACTCACTTTAACCACTAACAACCATAAAACAAATTCATTATTTCTTCTGCATTTATAGTAAATGGAAGCAAACAATGCATTGTAGTAGTCCGTACGGGAATCGAACCCGTGTTTTATCCGTGAAAGGGATACGTCCTAACCCCTAGACGAACGGACCATTTATTTTTTCAAGGGGCAAAAAAAGACACTGATAAACAGTGCCTTTTGTAGTAGTCCGTACGGGAATCGAACCCGTGTTTTATCCGTGAAAGGGATACGTCCTAACCCCTAGACGAACGGACCATTTTGTTTGAGAAATACCCCCTTTTGAAATGGTGATGCAAATATAGGAAGTCCATTTTATATTCCAATAGGCTGCCAAAAAATATTTGGAAACAAACCTTCAAATTACTGAAAATTAGGACAAAAAATTATTTATAGGGTTTCATTCCCAACTTTATTAACTTCGCCGCCTGTAAGCTTTAGACCCAAATGAAAAAGAAACGAGTTGCAATTAATGGTTGTGGTAGGATCGGTAGGTTGACATTTAAACTCTTATTGGATTGTGATGATTTGGAGCTGGTGGCAGTAAATGATCTGACTAATCCAGAGACCTTAGCACATTTACTTCAATACGATTCCATTCATGGGAGGTACCCTCACCCTGTTCTAGTGGAAGATGGCTTCCTCCATGTCAAAGGCAGGAAAATAAAAATCTTCGCTGAAGCAAACCCTGCTAATATCCCATGGCATGAATTGGCTGTTGATGTAGTCTTAGAATCCACAGGCAGATTTACCCAAAGCACGGATGCTGCCAAACACCTCCAAGCCGGAGCAAAAAAAGTAATCATCACCGCCCCCGCCAAAGGAGATATCCCAACAGTGGTCCTTGGGGTCAATGACCATATCTTGACAGGCAATGAATTAATCATTTCAAATGCCTCCTGTACGACCAATTGCTTAGCTCCAATGGTCAAGGTCTTGGATGAGCATTTTGGCATAGCACATGGCTTTGTATCCACTGTGCACTCATACACCAATGACCAAAACCTGCATGATGCTCCTCACCGGGACTTGAGAAGGGCAAGAGCAGCGGCATATTCCATCATTCCCACCACAACCAATGCAGCTATTGCAACTGAATTGGTATATCCTACTGTAAAAGGGAAAATAGAAGCATCGGCCATGCGTGTTCCTGTTCCGGATGGTTCATTGACAGATATGATTGTGAGCTTGGAAAAAACCACCACTGCCGAGGAAATCAATAAGGTATTTAAAATAGCTTCAGAAACTAATCTGAAGGGAATACTATCCTACTGTAATGACCCTATTGTATCTATAGACATCATTGGAGACCCTCACTCCTGTATATTTGATGCAGGTCTTACTTCCGTCAAAGGGAATCTTTGTAAAATCGTGGGATGGTATGACAATGAAGCCGGGTATTCCAACCGCTTGGTAGATTTGGTTCGAAAAATTTAAGCTTCTACTAATGGTTTAATGTAGGCAATTGCTTGGTCAACTTGCTGTCTAAATAAAATCAAATGATCACGAAATTCGGGGGAAAAGCCATTTTCCTCCAAAATAGCCTTTCCTTCATACACAATTCTTGTAAGCTCATGCATTTCGAATAGGGATAGAGAAGGTTTCACTTTATGCCTGATTTCTTGGATAGCAGCCATATCATGTTCCCGAGCCCCTAAAATGTATCTTTCTTTGAACTCATTCAAAGAGTTATAAAGTGCAGTTACCAACTCATTTTTGAATTCGATATCTCCCTCTGCAAGAACGTCGATTATATTTAAATTAATAGGCATATTCTCAATTATGGTAATTTTTGACTGCTTTGACCAGCGAGATAACCAGTACTCCACGCAGCTTGAAAGTTAAATCCTCCAGTTATCCCATCAATATTCAATACCTCACCAGCAAAAAACAAACCATTTATCAACTTACTTTCCAGGTTCTCTGGATTTACTAAGCTAAGATCAATACCACCTGCTGTCACAAATTCTTCTTTGAAGGTCGTCTTTCCTTGAATAGGTACAACATAGCAAAAAAGATTTTGAACAAGCTTATTGAAGAGTTTTTTTGATAAATTTTCCCAAATCTGCTCCTCAGTAATACCTGATTCTGCTACAAAAAAAGCCCAAAGCCGTTGAGGAACACCAAAAAGAGAATTCGTGCAGATTTTCTTCTTCGGGTGCTTCGCTTTAAAAGCTCCCAAATTTAAGATCAAATCTGACTCTGTCCAATCAAACCCCCAACGAATATGTGCATTGGCAGTGTACTGCATTTCTGCTAGCCATTCAGCTCCAAAAGCAGAAAGCTTGAGCACTGCCGGACCACTGATACCCCAATGCGTAATCAGCACTGGACCACGATATAGGAGTTTGGTACCTTCCAGTTTCACAGAAGCATCCCGCATGGATATCCCCATCAAGGATTTCAGGGGTGATTGAGGGGTATTGAATGTAAATAGTGAGGGTATAGGATCCACGATGGTATGTCCAAGCTTTTGAATGAATTCATAACCAGAAGATTTTGGACTGCCTCCTGCGCATATGATCAGTCGATCAAAAACGAATTTATTCTTGACCGTTTGCACTTCAAAAGTTTCACCGTGTTTTACTATTCCTTGCACATGCTCATTCAACTTCACTGAGATGTTTTTTTGAGTAGCTTCATTGACTAAGGCATCAATGATACTTTGGGAGCTATTGGTCACGGGAAACATTCGGCCATCTTCCTCTGTCTTGAGCGCTACTCCCCTACTTTCAAACCAATCAACCGTATCTGGCATAGCAAAATGACGAAATACTTTTTTCAAAAAATTAGCCCCTCTTGGGTAAGACTTGACCAATTTGGAAATCTCAGGAGCTTGATGGGTGACATTGCACCTGCCTCCTCCTGATATTTTGACTTTTGACAAAACTTTAGAGGTTTTCTCCAGAATTGTCACCTCTGTATGGATAGATGCTGCATGAATTGCAGAAAAATAACCTGCCGCACCTGCACCAATGATTCCAATTCTTAATTTTTGCATACCCTATTTACCTGCTGTTAAGGCCTCTAAAACTCCTACTCTCACAGATTATTTGATAAAATGAATTCAAAATTACAATCAAAACTGTGAATCAACCATCAAATGATGGGAATTTTTGCAGAAAACATGCGGTTTAAAAAACAGATTAGTGCTATGTTTGATTGTTAGTTCATAACACATGAAAGAATACTGGAAGTCAATGAATATACTAAACCCAAAAACACATCTTAAAATAAGTTTTGCATTCATTTTTATAAGCTGTTACCTGTTCGGAAACTTGGAAGCACAGGTACGCCCCAATCTTGGCAACACCTCCCGACTCATGAACAGTGCCTTAACAGAAATGGAAAAGGGTGATTATCAAAAAGCCAATACATTTTTTAGACAGATCATCGAAAGCAATCAGCCTATTCCTCCTGAAATGCCCTATTTCTTTGCGGAGACCTTATTTCAATTGGAACAGTACGATAATAGTCAAAACTTCCTCTCAAGATATCTTCAAATAAATGGATTCAGGGGAGAAAATTACCAAAAAGCTAAAGACCTAGAAGAGCGGTTAAAAGAACCACTAAAAGCCATACAAGCTTGTGATTTGTGCGATAGAAGAGGTTATCGCTATGCTTTGTGTACCACCTGTGAAGGAGAGAAAAAAATCTCTCAACCCTGTAATTACTGTAAAGGACGTGGGGCAGTTGGCTGTAACCGATGTTTTGGAAAAGGTTTGGTAACCCGAAGAAATATATTCAACATCGTAGAATACCATGAATGTGGTCAGTGCAGCGGTCAGGGAAAACATACCTGTCCACAATGTGAAGGAAGTTTAGAAGAAGTCAGTGATTGCCGCAGTTGTAATGGTTTGGGGAGAATGGTAGAAGAAAATATCTGTAACCACCAAGCTGCACCCAAGCATATGTCGCTTGTATTCCAAAAATTGCAATCTTTGCATGCGAATACAAACGAGTAACCCAACCCATGAAGAAACTTTCCTTTCCGCATCCTTTGATAATCATGCTGAGCTTTGTTTTTATTGCTTCAGCACTTACTTACCTTGTGCCTGCTGGTACATTTGAACGGGTGTTGGATGAAAGCACAGGCCGTGAGCTTGTTGTCCCCGGAAGTTACACTGCACAAGGCTCCCAACCTGTCAGCATTGGAAAAACGTTTTTATCCATACCTGAGGGAATCATTGAAGGGGCTGAAGTAGTGGTATTAATCCTCATCATTGGAGGTGCTTTTTACGTAGTGGATCAAACAGGTGCTTTTCAGTCGGGATTGGAAGTTTTAGTGCATCGATTTAAAAATGCTAAATCCTCTCTCCTCATTATCGTTGGAATGCTGTTTGCCACAGCAGGCGCTTTGAACGGTTTGCAAGAGGAAATCATCGCCATGGTTCCTGTATTGATGATTTTGGTCGGGAAAATCGGATATACTCGAATAGCAGGCGTTGCCATAAGTCTGGGATGTGCGCTTATAGGTGGCTCTTTTGGTCCTACCAATCCATTTTCAGTAATTATTGCCCAGAAAGTTGCCAATGTAGATGTGTTTTCAGATGGACTATACCGAATGGTATTTTTTATCATTGCATTGACAATATGGATTGCTTATGTCATTAACTATGGCAAAGACAAACAAGCCATTGAGACCACTCAATCTGGAAATAAGCAGGAGTTGTCATGGAATCATAGCCTTATTCTTGTGCTTGTGGCACTTACGTTTACTGTCATGATTTACGGTTTGACTAACTGGGATTGGGATTACAATGAAATGTCAGCTATCTTTTTTGTATTGGGCATGAGTGCCGGTATTATTGGTAAGCTGGGTGTCAATGGAACAGCCAAAGCCTACTCCGCTGGTTTTGCCGAATTGGTATTTGCTGGGGTGATTGTAGGCTTGGCACGAAGCATCTACCTTGTGCTTCAAGAGGGTCAAATCATCGATACCTTGATTTTGGGGCTTTTCAATCCTTTAGAAAATCTACCAACAGCCTTATCTGCATTTGGAATGCTGATAGCGCAGGCAATCCTCCATATCCCCGTACCAAGCACTTCAGGACAGGCTGTATTGACCGTGCCTTTATTGAGTCCATTGGCCGATTTGATTGGAATGTCCAGACAAGTAGTGGTATTAGCCTATCAATATGGGGCAGGGATGATGGATTTGATCACACCAAGCAATGGCGGATTGATGGCTATTCTTACCGCTGCTGGGATCTCCTACAAAGACTGGATAAAATTTGCATGGAGACCCTTTTTAATTATTTTCGGAATTGCCTCTATATCAGTAGTATTAGCAGTATTTTTATTGTAAATTAGGGGACCACTAACCATCTTTTACAATGAAAAAAGTAGCTATCCTCTCCATTGATGGAGGAGGTATTAGAGGTATTTTACCTGGTACCATCCTCAGCAAAATCGAACAAAAAATTCAAGAACGCACACAAAACTCCCAGGCACGGCTCCTTGACTATATTGATTTTGTAGCTGGTACAAGCACAGGAGGAATCTTAGGGTGCGGTATGCTAATTCCAGACAGGAATAATCCACACCGACCCTTGTACTCCATGTATGAAGTTGTCCAATTGTATTTAGAAAATGGGGAAGAAATATTCAAAAAACCCTTAGGGCACAGGTTAAGGACTTTATTTGGATTCAAAGAGGAAAAATATCCAAATACTCAACTAATTCAAACACTTAAAACATATTTTGGAGATACTTATCTCAGTGAATTATTGAAACCTTGCCTATTTACCGCTTATGATATCGAAGCTAGGAAAGCTAGCTTTTTCAAATATGGAAAAGCCTGTGACCATGAATCCTTTGACTTCTTGGTTCGGGATGTGGCACAAGCGACTGCGGCCGCTCCAACTTATTTTGAAGCTGCCCAGATTTTATCCAGAAAAGGAGTAGCACATGCCTTGATAGATGGTGGAGTATTTGCCAATAACCCTGCGATGTGTGCATATGCAGAAGCCAGAAAATGTGATTTTGGTGATATTCATAGACCAAGCTCCAAAGATATGCTGATGCTTTCTGTAGGCACTGGAAGCGTTAAGGAATCCATACCATTTGAGCGGGCCAAGCGCTTTGGTTTGGTACAATGGATAAGACCATTGATAGATATCATGATGTCCGGCAATTCAGAAACAGTTTCCCACCAATTAGAGTGGTTATTTGATGCAGGAAACAATCCAGAAGGTTATATTCGCATCGAACCAAGCTTACACAAGGCTAAACCGGATATGGATGATGCCTGCAAAGAAAATATGAAAGCTTTGGAAGAAGCCGGAGAGTTTTATGTAACAGAAAATGCTGATTTTATCGATACAATCGTGCGCAAATTAATAGATAACAAAACCCCCTCATGAGAATAAACGACCACAATCCACTACCAACTTACAGTGCTAATCCTGACCGCTATGACCATATGCACTACCGCAGATGCGGGAATAGCGGCATTCAGCTCCCGCTTCTTTCCTTGGGTCTATGGCATAACTTTGGTCATAATGGAAACTTTACTGAAATGCGTCAGATTATTCGGACCGCTTTTGATTCAGGAATTAACCACTTTGACTTAGCCAATAATTATGGTCCACCCTTTGGATCGGCTGAGGAAAACTTTGGACGGATTTTGACAACTGATTTGAAAGCATACAGAGATGAATTGATCGTTTCCTCAAAAGCTGGTTGGGACATGTGGCCGGGACCTTATGGGAATCTAGGGTCCAAAAAATATCTTATCGCGTCTTTGGACCAGAGCCTCAAGCGCATGGAGCTGGACTATGTAGATATATTTTATCATCATCGTCCTGACCCTGATACACCCATGGAAGAAACGATGGAAGCATTGGCACTGATGGTCAAGCAAGGAAAAGCGCTCTATGTGGGTATTTCCCAGTACAGTGCAGAACAGACCGTTCAAGCCTACGAAATCTTACAATCGATGGGAGTTCGACTATTAATCCATCAACCACGATACAGCATGTTTGACCGATGGGTTGAAAATGGGTTATTGGATGTACTCCGTGAAAAAGGAATTGGAGGCATTGCATTTTCTCCCTTGGAGCAAGGTATTCTGACAGATAAATACCTTAATGGCATACCCGATGACAGTAGAATAGCCACTGATGGCAGGTATCTGACCCAAAACAATTTGACACCGGAGATTTTGAATAAAGTTCAAAACCTAAATGTAATCGCTCAGCAACGAGACCAAAAAATGGCCCAGATGGCTTTAGCTTGGATTCTAAGGAAACCAGAAATTACATCTGTTCTCATAGGCGTTAGTAATCCAAAACAGCTCCAAGAAAATATCGCTACCTTAGAAAATCTGCACTTTAGCGAAGAAGAAATTCAGGCAATTGAATCCATCTTAGCATAGTCAAAACAAAAATCAACCAAACATCCCAAGGAATTTGGAAGTGGTCATTGATTCTAGTAGCTTATTGCATCATTAAGGAAGAAATAATCTATGAAACTATCGAGAAGACAATGGCTTAAAAGTGCAGGCATCATTAGTGGAACCACACTCTTGACAGGTGCGCAGGCCAGTAGCTTATTGACAACGGAAGAAGTCAAGAAATTCAATCCTAGAAAATTAAGTCTTCCCATCCGTCTTGGCAGTAATGAGAACCCTTATGGTCCATCCGAAAAGATGAGAAAAGCCATGATAGATGGTTTTGAGTTAGGTTGTCGCTATCCTTGGTCCTACAATACTGCACTACGGGAAAAAATCGCTCAAAAAGAAGGAGTCCCAGCTGACCATATAGTTCTAGTAGCAGGGTCTACCGAAGGATTAAAAATCACTGGAATTACTTACGCTGGACCCGGGGATGAAATTATTTCAGGCTTGCCAACTTTTTTATCCTTGATGAACTATGCTGAAGTCTGGGGTGCCTCCATTAATTGGGTTCCTTTAAATAAAGAGTTCGATTACGATTTGGAGGAAATAGAAAAAAGGATTTCCTCCAAAACAAAGTTAGTCTTTCTTTGCAACCCAAATAATCCTACTGGTAAACTCCTACCCGCTCAGCAAGTATTGGATTTTTGTGAATCTGTCAGCAATAAAACCATGCTCTTCAGCGATGAGGCTTATTGTGATTACATAGAAGACCCCAATTATCCTTCCATGGTAGAATTGGTAAAAAAAGGTAAAAATGTAATTGTATCCAAAACACTTTCCAAAGTTTATGGTCTGGCAGGAATCCGCTTGGGCTATCTGGTAGCAAGACCGGATATTGCAGAAAAGCTTTCAGAGCGCGTAGTTGCCAATACAAATATTATGGCGATTGAGGCAGGAAAGGCAGCCTTAGATGATCAGGAATTTTATCAATTTAGCCTCAAAAAAAACCTTGAATGCCGTAAGCTAATTGAAAACACATTAGATCAACTGGGATTGGAATATTTACCCTCACAAGCAAATTTTGTATTCTTTCATGCGAAAAGGGATGTATCCAAGCTTGCAGATGAATTTATGAAAAAAGGAATTATTATCGGACGCCCATTCCCTCCTCTCAACGATTGGTGCAGGATAAGTACAGGCACTGTAGAAGAGGTTCAACTGTTTAATCAAGCAGCCTTGGAAATCTTGGGGTAAATCTTTGTTTCAGGATTTTCGTAGGATTAGGGAAAATTTGTTGCAACTAATTACTGTCTATGCCTTTTTATGTAAGAAAAGGACTGAATTTTGGTCCTTTACGAGTAAATTTCTCTAAATCAGGAATTGGATTATCTGCGGGTGTTACCGGCGCGAGAATCGGTGTAAACTCACAGGGTCGTGCCTATGTTCATGGGGGAAGACATGGCTTGTATTACCGAAAAAGTTTGGGCAATGTTACTGGCGGTAAAGGCGGGAATTCTTCTTACCGGGCAACTGTTGAGCGGCAATCAGCTATCGAACTATTTCAAGATACAGGATTAACCTTTCCTCTAGTAGGCGTTCAAAAAGATGAGCTTAACCTTCCAGCTTTAAACAGAGAAGTGAGTAAAATTCCTTTAGCTATTGCAGGCTTTATTGTACTGTGGTTTTTATTTAATCCTTCAATTTTGCCTGGCATAGGATTGCTTGTAGCAGCTGCTTTGGTCTATTATTGGTATCAGCAACAGGAACAGCAAAAATTAATCTGCAAAGCATTCGAAGTACTCAAGGATTTACCTGTAAGAGAACAGACAGCTGAACAATGGCAACAACAAACTGAAAGAATTAAAGAAGCGAACCAAGCATCATTGGCTTTACATACCGCTTTTTGCTGGCTGGAAAACCAACTTTCCGAAGGTCAATTAAAGAAAATTCAAAAAGAACGCTCATTTCTGCCTATTCAAGAAAAACAAATAGAAGCCATCACCATATACCTCTACCAAACTATCGTGGATGAATCATTGGCAGACCATCAATTATCTGATACAGAAGAACGCTTACTTTGGGAAATAGAAACTACGTGGAAATTGCCACTCGACAAGATTCAAGAAGAAAAAAATCTAATCGTTCAGTTTAAAGAATTGAGAACTATTCAGGAAGAAGAGTTACGACCAATAACTTTCAGCAGAGAAATGGTCCGTGCTGAGGAAGGCTATTTTGAAGGTCATGGCAAATTTTTAACAAAACGGATTTTGAATTCATGGCAGGAAAATCGTCAGCGTATCAAAGAAGTAGGCTATGTGGTAGACCTTGAGGGAATTTTAAGAATCAGTAACCGACAAATTGAAATCCAAGATAGACACCAAACAAGGAGCTATCCTATTAAACAACTAATGGATATCACACTTTCATTAGAAGATGGAGTGCTCGAACTCACATTTCAAAATCGAAAAAATCCAGTTATTCTAACGAGTGATGAACTAATGAAAATTTCAGGAATACTTGGTAAATTAACGCTCGTCTGACACTTCTGACTCACTTGATTCTCCTGGAAAGAAAGGAAAAACAGATGGGGAGATAAAACTATTAGAGCGCTTAAGGTTATTTTCTTTAAGATAAAATCTTCTGAATTCATCATCCACTACCTTTACCCCTTCTTCTGTATCCTGATTGAAACGAAGCTTCCTCTTAGTTACCAAATTAAACAAAGGCAAACCTAATCTTGACAAGGGGATAATACGTTCTTCAAACTGAGGGTTTTGTTGATTGAGGAGAAGATTAATCCCAAATGGAGTAAAAATCACAAAAAGCAAGCGCACCTGTCCCCTAACGACTAACTGACTTTGAGAGTCATATTGTGTAAATAACAATGGATGCTCAAAGTTAAGTATTTTTATATCAAAAAAAACACTTTTTGAATATAAAAAAACGTATCACAAAAAAAAGAGTCCCGAAGGACTCTTGTTCATTTAATAAAATTATTTTGTTAGTTTCTCAGCTTCCAATTTGGCTTTTTGGGCCAGCTTTTCAACTTCATCGGATGCTTCACTTACTTTTTTGGTCAAACCATCAAAGTACCCATTCAATTTGCCAGTAACTTCGTCAAAATATTCTCCACTTTTCTTGCTGATTTTTTTTCTTGTTACCTCTCCTTTTTCAGGAGCTATTAAAATACCGATTTGAACACCTACAACTGCACCAACTAGTGCACCTAAAATAAATTTGGTAGAACTCATAACAATTATGGTTTTTTGGTTAGAAATGATTTTTGTTAGGACTAATTTCCTACTCTCTTTACATCAAGAGTCATACCATTATACGAAAATCTTACATCAAAGTTTATTTAATCATACTTCTAAGCGTAATTGTTCGGACGGGATTGATAGGATCATTGGTAAAAAGTGTGATATGTTTATGGTCTATACCTTGTCTACCCTTAGGGTCAAATGTAATATTAATTTCAGCTTTTCCGCCGGGAAAAATTTCTTTCTCTTCCAAAATCACATTGACACAATCACAATTGGTACTGACCTTACGGATCAATAGTGGTTCTTGCCCTAAATTGCTCAAAACCAATGAGCGCTGAACTGTACGAGAGGAACTGATCTCTTTAAAATCAATATCGGGCTCTGATATTAAAAGCCTTGGAACTATCTTTTCCATACTTTTGGGAATAGGCTCAAAAAATTCAAAAACTGTTCCCATGAGGTTTAAATCAATGGATGTATTAGACTCTTCAACCAGAATTTTTACATTTTCTGAAAAAAAACCTAAATCACCTAGCTTTTCTGCATTTACAGTAACCGCTAATAAAGCTCTGGCGGAGGGTGCCACCTTGGTTGGCTCCAGATTAAATTGGACATAAGCAGGCCATGGCTGTTCCATTAGATCCTTAAAGGAAACAGAGTCTTTACCAAAGTTGTACACATCGTAAAATTTAACTTTAGGTTCATTAGTGAATAATTGCCCAACGTTAATCGAAGGCAACCTAAATCCTAGACCACCCTTCTTATACGGAAAGTTTCTCCCGGCATCGTCGATAACCGGAAAATTAATCCCCTCCAAAACCAAGGTATCTCCATAAATATCCAAGTTTGTACGTACCAAAATTAACTTCGAAAAGTCTCCCCCTCGATAATCTGATTCATAGCTTACTTTAAGACTGAGTAATCCATCAGTCACTAAGGTATCACGACTGTAATCAACCAGCGTACAGCCACAATCCGTAATAACGTCCGTGATAAACAAGGAATCAGCATGAGGGTTTGTGGCCAAAAACTCCACAGTTGTAACGCCATTTTCAGCCAAAACAGGGCCTAGATAGATTGACTTTTGTTGCCAATTCAATAGTTTTCGTTCAAGTTCCTGAGCATCAGCAAGATTGTAAGAAACTAAGAATATGAGAAAGAAGATGGAGTGTTTTAAAGCATGATTCATATGCGCAAATAACGTTAAAAATCGAGCGAATTGTACCTGCATTTCCTTAATTTGCAGCAAAATTTAATGAAATGGCAAGAGTTTTAACAGGCATACAAAGTTCAGGCAGGCCACACATGGGCAATATTTTGGGGGCAATCGTTCCCGCAATTAAGCTTACCAAGGATACTTCCAATGAGTCTTTTATTTTTATAGCAGACTTTCACTCACTGACATCTATCAAAGATGGCGCATTGAGAAAAGAAAATACCTTGGCAGTAGCTGCTGCATGGCTTGCTTTTGGATTGGATATTGAGAAAACCGTATTCTACAGACAATCCATGATTCCTGAGGTGGCTGAACTCACTTGGTATCTTAGCTGCTTTACACCTTTCCCCATGCTAGCCAATGCACATAGCTTCAAAGATAAATCTGATCGTCTCGCTGATGTGAACGCTGGATTATTTACCTATCCAGTTTTAATGGCTGCTGATATCTTACTGTACAGTGCAAATATTGTCCCAGTAGGCAAAGATCAATTACAGCATTTGGAAATGGCCCGTGATATCGCAAGTTCTTTCAATCACCGTATGGAGGAGGAAATACTGACACTGCCCGAGGCTAGAATTTCCGAGGAAGTAATGATTATCCCAGGGACCGATGGGCAGAAAATGAGTAAGTCTTACAATAATTATATTGACATCTTTCTTACGGAAAAGGAACTGAAAAAAAATATCAACAGTATTGTTACAGACTCTACTCCATTAGAAGAACCAAAAGAACCGGATACCTGTAATGTGTTCAAGCTATACAGTCTGATTGCTGATGCGGACCAAACACAAGCTTTGAGAGAGAAATACTTGGCCGGTAACTTCGGTTATGGTCATGCCAAAAAGGAGTTTTTGGATCTTATCCTCACGAAATACCAAGATGAAAGAAAAGCCTTTGATTACTATATGAGCAATCCTCAAGAATTGGAGGCAAAACTAGCTGCAGGGGAAGAAAAAGCCCGTCAAGAAGCTCAAATCATCCTAACGAAAGTCCGTCAGAAGTTAGGATTTAGATAAAATAAAAACCTTGATTGACACAGCAACTATATTCAATCAAGGCTTTAAAATATTGAAACAACTCACAGATTATCTGCGAGTTGTTTTTTTTAGAATCCTATATATTCATAAGAAGCTTGGATACCCAAAGGAATTCCCAACGCCCAATATAATAAGAGGAATAAAGTCCAAGCAACCAATAATACCAAAGAATACGGAATCATAATGGACACCAATGTTCCTATACCTGTAGACTTCACATACTTTTGACAGAATACTACAATCAACGGAAAGTACGGAAGCAAAGGCGTGATGATATTGGATACTGAATCCCCCACTCTATAAGCAGCTTGTGTCAAATCCGGTGAAATACCCAATTGCATCAACATAGGAACAAAAATCGGACTGATCAATGCCCATTTAGCCGATGCAGAGCCTACCAGCAAATTCACAAAAGCAGTCAGTAACAAGATCCCCACAATCGTCACCTGCCCCGGTAACTGCAAGGATTGTAGAAACTCAGCACCTTTCAATGCCGTCAAAGAACCAATTTTAGACTGAGTAAATGCATCAATAAACAAAGCACAGAAAAAGGCCATAACAATGTAATAAGACATGCTTCCCATGGACTTGCTCATGGACATCACCATATCTTTCATAGAAGCGTAAGTCTTGGATGCAAAACCATACACCATCCCGGGAATCCAAAAAAGCACAAAAATGAGCGGTACGATACTTTTCATCAACGGTGCATCCCCTGCCGTGATCTCACCTACAGGATTTCTCATGGCTGAGGTTTCGGGAATCACCCAAATGACCAATAATACCACCCCAGCAAACAAAGTCCCAAAAGCCTTCCAAAAAGCCTTTTTCTCGGCTGCTGTGATGGCATCCATTTTTGGTACATCTTCCAAGTTTTCATCCACGGGCACATTTTTTTGTAACCTTGGTTCGATAATTTTATCTGTAATAAACCATACCACTGCAATCACTACTATGGAAGATAAAGAAGTGAAATAGTAGTTGTTTAAGGGGTTTAGGACAATATCTGGATCAGTGATCTGGGCAGCGGATTGAGTAAATGATTGAATCAACGGATCAATACTTGATGGAATAAAATTGGCTGAAAAACCACCTGAAACCCCTGCAAAAGCCGCTGCAATGCCTGCCAAAGGATGTCTCCCTGCTGCATAAAAAATCACCCCGCCCAAGGGAATTACCAATACATATCCTGCATCGGCAGCCGTATGACTGACTATACCAACCAAAACCAAGATTGGAGTTAACAACATTTGAGGAGTCACACCCAAGACATATTTCAATCCAGCATTTATAAATCCACTGTGTTCGGCAACCCCTACGCCTAGCATTGCTAACAAAACCACTCCGAGAGGAGCAAAATTGATAAACACTGATGTCATATTGGCAAAGAAAGCTGCCATACGATCCGCTTGAAGCATATTTTGAATCCTCAAAGCTTCCCCTGTACGAGGATCAAATGCATTAAAATCAATAGGAGCTAATAGTGCAGAAATTATCCAAGTGAGAATCATCAAACCCAAAAACAAGATCGCAGGATCGGGTAATTTATTTCCTGCTTTTTCGATGATGTCAAGAAATCGGTCTAAAAAACTCTTCTTTCCAGTTGTAGAATTTGTCATAAGTAATTCGAGTGTTTTGCCAAAAATAAGAAGCTTGTCGCATTATCAAAGAATTATCAAAAGACTATCGGTTGATTTTTGCTTAAACCATAAAAAAAGGAATGCCTAATAGACACTCCTTACATTAAAAATAATAATCTAAGTTGATAATCAATACAACACCCTAAAGCGAATCGTACCAGGAATATTTTTCATCGCCTCAATGACTTCAGGAGAATATACTTTATTGATGTCTGTAATCACATAACCTATAGACTCATTAGTCTTCAGATATTGTCCTACAATGTTGATTTCATGATGTGCCAAACATTGGTTGATTTTTGCCAAGATACCTGGTTCATTTTGGTGAATGTGGATTAATCGGTGGGCATCTTTCAAGAATGGCAATTGGATATTCGGGAAATTGACAGAATTGTAAGTATTACCCGTATTGATATACTCCATGATTTTACCAGGAACAAAACGGGCGATATTTACCTGTGCCTCTAAAGTTGACCCTCCAATATGAGGGGTAAGAATGGCATTCCGCATGCCAATCAACTCGGAAGCAAAAGGCTCATCGTTGTTTTTGGGTTCCTCAGGGAACACATCTACTGCTGTACCTGCGATATGCCCTGACTCCAAAGCATCTTTTAAGGCTTTGATATCGACTACATGGCCCCTACTCAGATTGACAAGATAACTTCCCTTTTTCATCATGCCTATTTTCTCTGCATCAATGATGTTTTTGTTATCCTTACGGCCATCTACATGAAGAGATACCACATCTACCGTTTGAAGCAATTCTTCTAAGGAATCCAACTTAGTGGCATTTCCTAAAGCAAGTTTTTCAATAACGTCATAGTAATACACATCCATACCCATGTTTTCTGCTAACACAGATAGCTGTGCACCAATATTTCCATACCCGATAATCCCTAATTTCTTACCACGGATTTCAAAGCTTCCGGTAGCGGATTTGTCCCAAATCCCCTTGTGCATCCCCAAGCTTTTGTCATGGAAATTACGCATTAAGAAGATGATTTCAGCTATAGCCATTTCTACCACAGAGCGGGTATTGCTAAAGGGTGCGTTAAAGACCGCAATCCCCTTCTTGGTACAGGTATCCAAGTCAATCTGATTGGTTCCAATACAAAAAGCCCCAATAGAAATCAACCTATTCGCATTTTCCAAAACTTTTTTAGTCACATTTGTTTTGGAGCGGATTCCCAAAATGCTGACATCTTTAATTTTTTCAGCCAACTCATCCTCGGACAAAGCAGAAGAAATAACTTCTACATTGTAACCTTCTTCTTGCATCAATCCGACACCTACAGGGTGTACATTCTCTAGTAAAAGCACATTGATGCGGCTTTTTGGGTAGGAAAACTTCTTATTCATTTTGTTGATGTATAAAATTTCATCTAAACTCGGTGCTATATGGTCTGCTTTGGAGGTCACTTTTGGACGGGCTACATTTTCGGTAAAGGCATAAAATTTATTGGCCAATCCCGACTCTTTGATTTCATAGTCTGTGTATCCATCCCCAATTACGTAAATATCTCCATCTAAATGAAGACTTTTAATCACTTCTGGCTTTCCTCCATTTTTTGATAACACACTATCTCTGTCAAAATCAATGATTTTTCCAGTTTCATCATAAATAAACTCATTGGCGAATACATTCTCCTGTGGAATACCGTATTCTCCTACAATAGGGGTGATAAAATCCTTAAAACCATTGGAAATAATAATGATATCTTCTGCATGCTCCTGCAAAAATTCTTTATTGCGATGAAAAGACTTGGAAACTTTTTGCTTCAAGGAAGTAATCAGTTCCTCGATTTGAGATTTATCAGCTTGCAAAATATCCAATCTACGCTCTAAACTTTCCCTAAAATTCAAGGAACCCTCCATACCAAGATCGGTAATATCTTTGATCGCTTTCAGTTTCTGTTCTTTCTCAGGATCTTTGGCCAAAGAAATCTCCCCTAGCACATCCAAAGCTTCAACTTGGGTAAAGGTACTATCGAAGTCAATGATAAATTTCTTATTTCTGGGCATTGGAGTAAGTAAATTTTGTAGAATCAATGTTCAAAATTAGGATTTTATTAAAAAAATCACGGTTTTATTAGAAAAAATACTTTTGGACTTTTATCACAAAGGACAAGAAATCGATTGCAGAGAATTTAAAGCCACTTTTTCTATGCACATCAGAAGTGAATAAAAATCTTATCCAACAAAAATGCCACTGAAATCATAAACTCAGTGGCAATTGAACCTTTATTTTGCTTGAATTAAATATCTTCCATAAAACACAACGCAGCCGCACCAAGCGTACCAGCATTATTTTCTAAAGTAGCTTTGGTCAGGACCAAATCTTGTACATAATAAGGTGTAAGGTATTGACGAACTGTTTTTTCCAAAGATGGCATCATAAATTCCAAACCTGCGGAAATTCCTCCACCGAAATACACATGCGTCACATCTAACAAGCGGATAGCAGATACTATAGCTTCCCCTAAGATTCTCCCAACCTCCTCGAAAACCATTAAGGAAACCTCATTACCACTTTTTGCAGTATCTACTAATAAGTGTGTTCCTAATTCTTTATCAGCAAGTTCTCCCACCAAACGGGGATAGCCTTTTATAAAACGGTCCAAAATCCTAAGAATTCCACCTCTCCCGATCAATTTCTCCAATCCTTCATTTCCTCTGGATAGCATATGACCCATTTCCATGGCATTTCCTCGGCTGCCTTTGAATACTTCTCCATTCAATATAAGGGCACTTCCGATACCTGTCCCCATAGTAATAAACATGAAGTTTTCCGGAGGATTATTTTTACCATAGCGGTACTCACCAATGGCAGCTGCGGCAGCGTCATTTTCTAGAAAAAAAGAGATGTTGGGATATTTCTCCTTCAAGGCTCCTTTCAAGTTAAAACCGTTCAAGGAAGGAATTGCGGGTATTTCTAAGGTTGTGGTCCTGTCCTTGGAAATCAATCCAGGCAGGCCAATACCCACTTTAGATACCTCGGGATACTTGGCTAAGATATCAGCCATGCCATCAACAAATTTGGCATTGAAACCTTTGGGGTCATCTCGGTATGGGGCTGTTTCAACTTTATCAAAAGAAAGAATCTCTCCCGATTTATTGACCAAACCGATTTTTAGATGCGTGCCTCCTACATCTACACCTAAAAAATACTGCTCATTGTTACTCATACTTGTTCATTCAATAGGTTTTAGACTCTAAATTAGCAAAGACTTTTGCTTACTTCCTAAAATCTTTCTCAAAGTCTTGAAAGATTTCAAAAACAACCGGGCATACTAATGTGTTACGCAACGTCAAATTCAGGATGCCATGCATATTTTTTCGATTAGTATGCGGATATTCTCTGCACGCCTTTGGACGCTCCTCATACACCAAGCAAGTATTGTCCGAATTTAGAAAAGGACAAGGTGCACTTTTCAACACAAAATCTCCATCCGCATCTCTAAATAGGTACTCATCTGTAAACTCTGAAGGTTTCATGCGAAACACTTTCGCCAATCGTTCAATGTCCGTTTGAAGGAAAATTGGACTGGTAGTTTTACAGCAGTTGGCACATGTAAGGCAATCCATGTATTGGAATTTTTCCTCATGTGCTTTAGCAAAATGCTGATCCAACTCTTTACTCTTCACCCGTTTCAATTTGGGAAGCATTTTTTTATGCTGCGCAAATGATGATTTACTCAACTTCCCGAAATCCTCTAAAAACTCCCCCATGGAAAACAACTAAAACACCCCTGTAAATGATAATATTTAGATATTTATTTGGACTTACGCATTTTTTATAGTAAGTTCAACTTCAATTTTGGCTATCGGCAGAAATTTATAGAGGCTTATTCGATAATTTCAATTCCATTATCCAAAATATTGATTCTTTGAGCTTTATATAATTGACCTATCGACTGTTTAAAGTGCTTTTTACTCATTCCCAATAACTCTTTGATAGACTCAGGGGATGATTTATCATGAAGGGGCAAAAACTTCCGGACTTTTAAGGTTTCCAGAATTTTTTCAGCCCCTTCCTCGTATTTTGCCCTACCGATAGGTAGTAACTGTAAGTCAATTTTACCATCCTCTCTCCTCTTTTTGACAAACGCTTTTTTACGATCTCCGATCTGTACTTCTTCAAAAACCTCATTTTTATAAATCAATCCTTCAAAATCTCCATCGATCAAAGCTTTGTATCCTAAGTCTGTTTCTTCAAAAATCAAGATATTTACCTCCTGACCTGTTTCGAATCCTTGGGTGTCCCGAAGTAAAAAGTCCTCATATTTTGATACACCAATCAAACGCTCAGTTTTGTTATCCCTACAGAGCATCACCAAATATTTTTCACCAACTTCCATAGATTTGCCCATTTCCGCTTTAGGTACAAACAAATCCTTTGGAAGCCCCCAATCTAGAAATGCTCCAAACTTCGTCACTTCCTTTACCTCCAACACTTCAAATTCATCCAACAACATCTTCGGGCGGTTAGTGACCGCCACTGGTCTATCTTCACTATCCGTGTAAACAAAAACCTCTAATTCTTCTCCTACTTTCTCTTCTCCGGACAAATATGATTTTGGAAGCAACACTTCTCCTCCATCTTGAAGAGCCAAATAAGCTCCGTGTGGTGAAAATCGATTAATAAGTAATGAACTAACTTTTCCTAATTCGCGCATAATGGTAACAAGAATCCCTCACCGGGAGTTGATTGAAAAAGATAGGACAAGCCTACCTCGTAACTTTTTGTGTAAATATCTGTCAAAGGTACACAAAATCTAATTTGATAAATTGCAAATCCTTTTCAATCGACCTAGATTTGAACACTCATTCAAAAGCCTAGTTATTGGTACATGGCTTAGTTTTGAACTTACTATATAAGAATTAAACCCAAAAATTCATGAAAAACATCGCAGTTATAGGTTCTGGAACCATGGGAAACGGTATCGCCCATGTATTTGCTCAGTATGGATATGAAGTTGCTTTGATTGATATCAATCAGCAGTCCTTGGAAAAAGCATTGGCGACCATTGGCAAAAACATGGATAGACAAGTGTCCAAAGGAACCTTATCCGAGGATGATAAAAATGCAGCTATTAGCAGAATCAAGTCCTTTACTAACCTTGCAGAAGGTGTAGCAAATGCCGATTTGGTTGTGGAAGCTGCCACAGAAAACATCAGCATCAAATTGGAGCTTTTCCGTCAATTGGACGAATTATGTAAGCCTGAGACAATTCTATCCACCAATACTTCTTCGATTTCCATTACCAAAATCGGAGCAGTCACCAAGCGTCCGGACAAAGTAATCGGTATGCACTTTATGAATCCAGTACCTGTGATGAAATTAGTAGAAGTCATCCGTGGTTATGCAACCTCTGATGAAGTGACCAGCTTGACTATGGAACTTTCTAGAAAATTGGAAAAAGTACCAGTCGAAGTGAATGACTATCCAGGATTTGTGGCTAACCGTATCTTGATGCCAATGATCAATGAAGCTATTTATACATTGTATGAAGGCGTGGCAGGCATTGAAGAAATTGACACGGTGATGAAGCTTGGCATGGCTCATCCAATGGGGCCATTACAATTAGCAGACTTTATCGGATTAGATGTATGTCTTTCCATTCTAAGAGTCTTGCACGATGGCTTTGGCAATCCTAAATACGCACCATGTCCACTACTGGTAAACATGGTAGAGGCAGGTTACAAAGGCGCAAAAACAGGCGAAGGCTTCTACAAATACACTCCAGGAAGCAAAGAACTTGTTGTTTCTCCTAGATTTAAGTAATACAAACCACCATTTTCAGGCTATCCAAACAGTAGGAGCATTACTTTTTGGGTAGCCTTCTTTATCCAATCTATTATGCACATAGCAGTATCCGGCAACATCGGAAGCGGTAAAACTACCCTATCAATCAAATTGGCCAAACATTATGGTTGGCATGCGGAATTAGAGGCCGTGGAAAACAATCCATATTTGGCAGATTTTTATGAAGATATGAAGCGATGGTCTTTCCATTTGCAAGTTTTTTTTCTGAATAGCCGGTTCAACCAAATCCAACGCATCCGTGAGAGCGGAATGTCCGTGATTCAAGACCGTACGATTTATGAAGATGCCTACATTTTTGCAGCTAATCTTGCCAAATCAAACTTGATTTCAGAAAGGGATTATGACAATTACCTTGCATTATTCCATTCTATGATCAACTATGTCAAAGCGCCTGATTTGTTGATTTACCTGAAAGCGGATATCCCAAAACTTGTTGGACAAATTGAAAAACGTGGACGCCACTATGAAAACGCTATTAGAATTGATTATTTGAAAAATCTAAACTCCCACTATGAAGATTGGATCGGAGATTACGATAAAGGGAAGCTACTGATTGTAGACGTCAATGACATGGATTTTGTAGCTCATCCGGAGGATTTCGCCACAATTGTACAGAAAGTGGACCGTGAGATTTACGGACTCTTTTCCTGATGTTTGGATTTAAATTAATACCAATTCTAAATTTCAAGACATAGGAACTAAAGCACAGTAAATTAGTTATGTTTGTATAAATGACTATTACTATGAAAGGAAAAGAAATCGTAACGCTACAGCGTTCACTTTTGCACGATACAGAGGATTTACTGAACAAGCAAATTGAGATGGAAGGGAGATCTTCCGCTTATTATTTATCCATGGCTTCTTGGTGCCACATGATGGGGTATGAAAATGCTGCGAAGTATTTGTACACCCATGCCGATGAGGAGAGAATGCACATGATGAAAATATTCCATTACATCAATGAAGCAGGTGGGCATGCCTTGCAGCCGGAAATCACAGGTATCAGAAATAACTTCAATTCTTTGAGAGAAATCTTTGAATTGATATTGGAACACGAAATTAAAGTCACAAAGTCAATCAATTCGATCGTAGATCATGCATTTTCTGCAAAAGACTTCGCAACATTCAGTTTTATGCAGTGGTATGTAACCGAGCAAAGGGAGGAAGAAACGATGGCAAGAAGAGCTGTTGAGCTCTTCGACATCATCGGTGAAGAAGGTATTGGTCTTTGGACCATCGATCAAGAAATTGGTAAGTTACACCAAGCAGCACATGGGTCTCAAAATTGAGACCCATTATTTTTTTATAGTTTCCTCACCCAAATATTCCGAAAGCTCACCAAATCTCCGTGGTCTTGTAGTTTTATCGGTAAGGCCTCAGGATGCGCTTTGTAATTTGGAATGCCAATATATTCGGTTGGCCCCTTAAGTTCCACATTATTTTGTACCAACACCCCATTATGAATTACCGTCACACGTGCAGGAGATACGAGCATACCATCTGTATTGAAACGTGGAGCGGTAAAGAAAATATCGTAGGTATTCCATTCTTGAGGAGTTCTCATCGCATTGACCAAAGGTGGGTATTGCTTATACACACTGGCTGCCTGACCATTGGAATACGTTTGGCTTTCGTAAGAGTCTAAAATCTGAATCTCATAGGTTGACATCAAGAAAACTCCCGAATTGCCTCTCCCCTGTCCTTCTCCTTTGATCACATCCGGAGCCGACCATTCTAAGTGTAGCTGCACATCTCCAAAAGATTCCTTAGTCTGAATATCACCCGTTCTAGGAACTACTGTGAAGGTTCCGTTTTCAACTTTCCAAGCTGCGGGTGCCCCATCTCTGACAGATTCAAATCTATCCAAAGAAGTACCATCAAAAAGGATAGTAGCATCAGATGGAGGTAAATGATTCTCTTTGCCAGGGGTAACTTTTCTAGGAACTGGCTCCCAAAATTCTGTTGCTTCTGGCGGTAACTTGATGGCTTGTTGCTGTGCAACTACCTGTTGAATACATGCGAATGAAAGCAGAAGGCTTCCAAAAAGGAATAGGTTTTTCATAGGATTACTTTATTTGATTTTCAAAATAATGCATATCCTACACATTCAAAAGCCATTGGTGGATTTTTGGTTGAAAGTGGAAGGAAAAGCGATTACTTTCCACAAAATTACTGTATATGAAAAAGCTTTTACTGTTGATCTTAGGGCTAAATATTGGTTTAAATACCTTGTATGCTCAAAATTCCTATTTCTTCCCAAATGAATCCTTCAACCCCAGCATAACTTCTCCAAAAGACTTTTTGGGTTATGAAATCGGTGAATGGCATACACGGTATGATCGTTTGGTCAGTTATTTTGAGCATTTGGCACAATCCTCACCCATGGCAACCATTCAGACGGTTGGCTACACCAATCAACTTCGCCCATTGGTTGTATTAACCATCAGTAATCCGGCCAATATTCAAAATCTGGAAAACATCCGAAAAGAACATATCAAGCTTATTGATCCCTCCATACCGTTGCCAGATGTGAACTCCATGCCTGCGATTATCAATCTAGCGTATTCGGTGCATGGAAACGAGCCATCAGGTGGGGAAGCCGCAATCCTGACTGCTTATTGGCTCTTGGCCTCTAATAATCCTCTAGCAGAGGAAATCAGAAATAATTCGGTGGTTATGATAGACCCTGCTATCAATCCCGATGGACGGGACAGACACAGCAATTGGGCCAATATGCACAAGGGCACTCCTCCTGTTGCGAATTCCTTGGATAGAGAACATAATGAAATTTGGCCATCTGGTCGAGTGAATCATTACTGGTTTGATTTAAATAGAGATTGGTTGCCTTTGGCTCAAGTAGAGTTGCAGCACAAACTCAAATGGTATCATCAGTGGTATCCCAATGTGGTGGGAGATTTTCATGAAATGGGTACCAACAGTACCTATTTTTTCGAACCAACCAAACCTTTTAGCAGTGAAAACCCGGTTGTTCCCCGCAAAAACTATGAAGATATCAACAGCAAATTTGCTGGATATTTTGCCAAATCCTTGGATGAAATAGGTTCTTTATATTGGACCAAAGAGGTATTTGACAACAGTTATCCAGGCTATGGTAGCACCTACCCCGATATCCAAGGTGGGCTAGGAATTGTATTTGAACAAGGAAGTTCCCGAGGCCATGTCCAGGAATCCCAACGGGGGGACATCACCTTCGCATTTACGATTAGAAATCAGTTGAAAATATCTCTTGCCACGATGGAAGCAGGTGTAAAAGAGCGTGTATATATGCACCGATATTTACGAGAGTTTTTTGAGACTGCTGTAACTGAAGGAGGAAAAGACAAATTCAAAGCTTATGTTTTTGGAGATCTTTATGATGATTCCCGAAATGAATTATTCCTCAAATTATTAATGGACCATCAAATTAAGGTCTATGAAAACACCCGAGATGTCACAGTGAACGGTAAGACTTTTACTAAAGAAAAATCATGGGTGGTACCAACCAACCAAGCACAATACCGCATGGTCAGAACCATGTTTGAGAAGGTTACAAGCTTTCCCGACTCTGTATTTTATGACGCTTCGGCTTGGACTATGGCTTTAGCCTATGGCATCCCTTACGAGGGGCAAGTTACTGCGACCACAGGACAGCAACTAACTTCAATTCCTGAGAGAAAAATAGACTTTCCCATCAATGATTCATATGTGGCGTATCTGGTTGATTGGTCCGATTATTTTGCTCCCAAATTTCTCCATCAATTGCAGGGCAAAGGCGTACATGTGGAAGTAGCAGCTTTACCCTTCACTGCAGCTACCCAAGCAGGTAACCGACTATTCCCTGCTGGAAGTTTAATGATACCGACTGCTTTCCAAAGTATGAGTCCAGAACAACTTCGGGAAACGCTAGTAAATGCTGCAAATCAAAGTGGACAAAAAGTATTTGCCACCAAGACAGGATTGAGTCAATCGGGGATCGATTTGGGAAGCAATAATGTATCAGCCGTACGAGTACCAAAAGTCTTGATGTTAGTTGGACAAGGAACTTCCCAATATGAAGCTGGGGAAATATGGCATTTGCTCGACACCAAAGTAGGTATGCCAATCACCAAGATGGACGTCAGTTTGTTTTCACGGGTCAATCTTTATGATTTTAATACGCTCATTCTACCTTCCGGAAGTTACACTATGTTAAACACTGCCCAATTAAATCATTTGAAAGATTGGTTAACTAGAGGTGGCACTATCCTTTCACTTCGTCAAAGCAGTTTGTGGTTACAAAGCAGTGATATTACGAAAGAAGAGTTTGTCCAAGGTGAAAGTAAGCAAGCAGAATTTATACCATTCGCATCCAGAAGAGATGCTGCCGGCGCTCAAAATATTGGAGGAAATATTTATATGGCAAACTTAGACCTCACGCATCCATTAGCCTTTGGCTACAGGTCTGAACAGCTTCCTGTGTATAGAAATTCTACGATATTTATGAAGCCTTCCAAAAACCCTAGTAATACACCTGTTAGG
This sequence comes from Mongoliitalea lutea, assembly GCF_014652135.1. Taxonomy (GTDB): domain Bacteria; phylum Bacteroidota; class Bacteroidia; order Cytophagales; family Cyclobacteriaceae; genus Mongoliitalea; species Mongoliitalea lutea. Next base: position 117,600 of record NZ_BMYF01000003.1, on the reverse strand, counting down.
TATACCAATAATCCATTATTGGGTGGCTATGTCTCTGCGCAAAACTTAGAGAAAGTGAAGCAAAGTGGATCAGTAATCGTGAGCAACGTGGGTCAAGGTAGGGTCATTCATTTTATTGATAACCCAAATTTCAGAGGGACTTGGTTTGGGACAAACAAGTTGTTTCTGAATGCCATTTTCTTTGGAGACAAATTCTAATAAATAAGCTGTCCAATTCCTTTTTGGACAGCTTATTTTAACCTGCTAATTCTAAGTGCTGCATAAGCGAATCTTTGACGGTATCAATCACTAAGTGATAAAAAACCTCAGGATTATTATCCACCTGGACAGCTTCCAAAGCACGATAATAACTCATTCTGGCATTCAAATCTCCTTTCAAATTTGCGATAGTATAACCATGCTTTAAGAGAATCAAATTCATAACCAGGCGGCTTGTACGGCCATTGCCATCGATAAAAGGATGAATAGTAACTAATCGCTCATGCATCTCTGCCGCCAACAATACAGGATGTAACTGTTTCTTTTGAAGGTGATAGTGTCTGAAATAATCCTCCATCAATTTATCCAATAAATAAGGCTGTGGTGGAACATGAGTGCTTCCTGAAATCCGTACAGGTACTTTTCGATAAATACCCGCATGAGACTTATCAATACCTTTTAAGATTAAGTAATGGATCTGGGCCAATACTCTAGGACTAAAATCCATTTCATCATAAACCAGACTTTCGATATACCCTATTGCGTCTAAGTGATTGATTGCTTCAAGATGCTCTCGCATAGATTTCCCTCCAACTGTAACTCCCTCATTAATGACCAAATGTGTCTCTTGCAGCGTCAGGGTATTTCCTTCTATCCTATTGCTTTCGAAAGTATAGGCTGTGTGAAAATATTCTTTCATCTTCGCCAATTGTGTCTGATTCAAAGGTCGATTGGATGTCCATCTATTTTTAAGCTCGTCTAGATCCTGAAGCTTATCCTGAATTTCTTGACTCAAAGAATCCAACACCAATACTTGGTTTGATTTTAAATATTCTACACGTGATTCTGCCAAAGTCAATACTTCCAAGGCATTATCTTCATCTTCAACTAACTTATAGATTTTCTCTGTCAGCCATTTTTTTTTCATCTCTTCTAATGGAATTTGTAATGCAGCTGACAGCATTGGTAAGTTTTCTTTTGATGGGAACCTAACCCCTTTTTCAAATTTAGAAATCAAAGCCGCATCAATGCCAGACTTTGCGGCAACTTCTCTTACAACCATACCCAAAGATTGTCTTCTAAAAGCTATAAAGGTGCTAAAATTCTCCATTTGTTGACAAATTTATTGTTGACAAAAATAGTCATTATTTTTTGTTTTTTTTATCCTTTTTTCCAATTAATTTTCACACATGAACAAAAGAGACTTCCTTAAATCCTTAGCAATTACCAGTGCCGCTGGAATTACTTCAATTGAAACCCTAGCCAATAGATTGGGGCAATTCCATGATTTTCCAGCTGATAAACTAGCTACCAATGAAGATTATTGGTCAATCATCCGCTCTGGCTATAAGTTGAAGGGAGACTATATCAATTTGGAAAACGGTTATTACTGCTTTCTACCGGAGCAAACGCTCAATAGGTACCTCGAAAAAATAAAGGAAATCAACTACCAAGGCTCATGGTATTTTAGAACTGTTCAGTGGGAAAATAAGGACAAAACGGCAGCCCGATTAGCTCAAGTATTTGGAGGAAGTCCTGATGAATTGGCGATTACAAGAAACACTACCGAATCACTTGACATCATCATTTCCGGCTATCCATGGCAAAAAGGTGATGAAGCTATTTATGCCCATCAGGATTATGGAAGCATTAAAAACATGTTTGAACTGGCAGCTAGAAGGCATGGAATTATCAATAAAATCATCGATATTCCGCTTCATCCTGAGAATGATGAAGAAATCGTCAAAGCATATGAAGTAGCTATCACTCCTCAAACCAAGTTAATCATGCTCAGCCACATGATTAACATCACAGGCCAGATTTTACCTGTTAAGAAAATCGCTCAAATGGCTCACTCTTACGGAGTGGAAGTGATGGTGGATGGAGCGCATTGCATTGCTCACTTTGACTTCAAAATTGACGAACTTGACTGTGATTATTATGCCTGTAGCCTTCATAAATGGCTATCTGTTCCATTAGGAGCTGGGCTTTTGTATGCTAAGAAAGAGCACATAAGTAAAATTTGGCCTCTATTAGCACCCTATGAATTAGACCATTCCAACATCAAAAACCTTAACCATACGGGAACACATCCAGTAGCTACTGACTTGGCGATTAATGATGCTTTGGATTATTTTGAAGCTATCGGGGCCAAAAGGAAAGAAGAACGCTTACGTTATTTACAGCGCTATTGGTCTGATCAAGTTCGCGGACTTCCAAGAATTCTGCTCAATACTCCCATTGATCCAGACCGCTCTTGTGGAATTGCCAATGTTGGTATAGAAGGCATTGAACCAAACCAAATGGCAAAATCCTTATTAGAAGAGTATAAGATTTATACCGTAGGAATAAATTATGCAGGGGTGTATGGTTGCAGGATCACACCGAATATTTACACCAGTACAGCTGAGCTCGATTCTTTTGTAAAGGCATTAAAGGAAATGAGTCAAAATTAAATTTTTGGAAATTTTTACATAGTTATCTTGCATATTATTTGGATAGTTTCAACATTTGTGTGCGTTTATCACATGAAGAACCTAACCAACATAGCAGTTACCCTCTCAAAAGCAGAAAATTCTGTTGCTGTTATGACTTTTTTTACTCCTTTGAGGAGATTTAGGTCTTTGTTCAGGGCAAGGTCCCTCTAAAACTTTATGGTATCCCATGTGGAATACCGCCAATAGCTCCAACGTTACATTAGTATAAACTATCACCAAGCCAACAAATTTGGCATAATCATCCATTGCAATTCATGGAAGAAATAAACTTCATTATCAGACCAGCTACGGAAAAAGACTGCATTCATGCGCTCACCATTACGCAAGAAATGGAAGAGTCTGCGAAAGCCCGTGGTACTGGTATTGCTAAACGTTCCCCAGAATACATTGAAACCAAAATGAAAGAGGGGAAAGCTGTAATAGCTTTGACAAAATCTGGAAAATGGGCTGGATTTTGTTATATTGAGGCTTGGGGGCATGGAAAGTTTGTCGCCAACTCTGGCCTTATCGTTGCACCTGAGTTTCGGAAATACGGACTGGCGAGAGAAATCAAAGGAGAAATATTCAAATTAAGCCGTACCAAATATCCTGATTCCAAAATCTTTGGTCTAACTACAGGTCCAGCTGTTATGAAAATCAATTCAGACCTTGGATACATTCCTGTTTCCTACGGAGATTTAACTGATGATGAAGATTTTTGGAAAGGTTGCAATAGCTGCGTAAACGTTGAGATCTTAAAAAGTAAAAGCAAGCAAAACTGTTTATGTACAGCTATGCTTTATGATCCTGCCAGAAAATCTAAAACCCAGGATATCGCTCTCCGAAAAGACTTCAAGAAAAACCTCAAGTTATTTGAACGTTGGACGAGAATAAAAAAGCGCATCCTATTGAATTTGAAACTCACTAAAAACAAAACATTGAACTTATTCTAATCATCCTGAGAAGGATCAATTATTGAATTATGAAAAAAACAGTTTTAGCGTATAGCGGAGGTTTGGACACTACCTTTTGTGCCATTTACCTTTCCCAAGAACTTGGCTATGAAGTACATGCCGTATTGATCAATACTGGAGGATTCTCTTCCGAAGAACTACAGGAAATCCAAGAAAGGTCTACAAAGTTAGGTGTTGCTTCTTTTACCGTATTAGATGTAACCAAAACCTATTACGATGAAGTGCTCAAATACCTGGTCTTTGGAAATGTATTGAAAAACCAAACCTATCCTCTATCAGTCAGTGCAGAACGAATTCTGCAAGCTAAAACGCTAGCAGATTATGCTAAAAGTATAGGAGCTACTTCCATTGCCCATGGCAGTACAGGTGCAGGAAATGATCAAGTAAGATTTGATATGATTTTTCAGACCATCATTCCTGATATTGAAATCATCACTCCTATCCGTGACCTTAAGCTGAGCCGTGAGCAAGAGATTGATTACTTACAAAAGCATGGAGTTCACATGAATTTCACCAAAGCTGCTTATTCTGTTAATAAGGGTATTTGGGGAACATCTGTAGGTGGGAAAGAAACCTTAACTTCCAATTTAACATTGCCGGAAGAAGCTTGGCCTACACAAGTAAGCAAAACAGGTGAGGAAACCGTAACCTTACAGTTTGAAAGTGGTGAGCTAAAAGGTATCAATGGGAAAAAATTTGAGCATACGGTTGAAGCGATACAAGCACTCCAAGCCATTGCAGCACCTTATGGAATAGGAAGAGATATACATGTCGGAGACACCATTATCGGTATCAAAGGCCGTGTAGGATTTGAAGCTGCGGCACCTTTGATTATCATCAAATCCCATCAATTACTTGAAAAGCACACCTTGACCAAATGGCAAACCTTCTGGAAAAACCAATTAGCTGAGTTTTATGGAAATCATCTGCATGAAGGTCACTACCTAGATCCCGTAATGCGTAATTTAGAAAGCTTTTTGGAAAGCACACAACTCTATGTAACAGGAGAAGTTAATGTTCAGCTAAGTCCATATAGATTTCAACTAGTGGGGATCACCTCTGCCCATGATTTGATGGCTTCCAAATTTGGTAGCTACGGAGAAATGAATAAGGGATACACTGCCGAAGATGTCAAGGGATTCACCCGAATCTTAGGAAACCAAACATCCATCTTCCATCAAGTAAACAATCATGACAAAAATTAAAACTGCCATCATTGGTGGTGCTGGCTATACCGGTGGAGAATTACTGCGCCTGCTAATCCATCACCCCCACGTGGAAATTGCATACGTCCATAGTAACAGCCAAAAAGACAAGCCTATTACACATTCGCATCCTGACCTTATTGGTGAAACGGAATTAGTTTTCACCGATATTGTTCAGACCGAAGGAATTCAAGCTGTCTTTTTGGCCTTACCTCATGGTGAAACCAAATCATTTTTAGATAAAAATCCTTTTGCTGAGGATACCCTCATCATTGATTTGAGTGCGGATTTTCGTGACAAGAGTCATGGATTCGTTTATGGCTTACCTGAAATAAACTTGGAGGCTATTCAAAACGCAAACAAAATAGCAAACCCAGGCTGTTTTGCTACAGGTATTCAACTGGCATTGGCACCCTCCATAGCGAAAGGCTGGGTGAAGGACGCTATCCATGTTTCAGGAATAACAGGAAGTACAGGAGCAGGTAAAAAACTTGCTGACACCAGTCATTTCTCCTACAGAACTGGAAATTTCTCAGTGTATAAGCTCTTCACGCATCAGCATCTAAAAGAAATCAAGCAAACTTTCAAGCAATTAGACCCATCCTTCAATCAGGAAGTCCTATTTGTTCCATACAGAGGAAACTTTACAAGAGGCATTTGGATAACTGCTTATTTTCCTTTTGAAGGAAGTGAAGAAGAAGCTGTAAAAGCATATCAGGAGTTCTATAAGGACGCGGCATTTACCTTTATTTCTTCTCAAGATATCGATCTCAAGCAAGCTGTGAATACTAATAAATGTATTCTTCATATTCAAAAAGAAGCTGGAATGTTGATCATTTATTCGGCTATTGACAATTTATTAAAAGGTGCCTCTGGGCAGGCAATTCAAAATTTGAATATTGCCATTGGACTTCCTCAACATACTGGGCTTCAGCTGAAAAGCATCGCCTTTTAAATCATTGATTATGAAAACATTCGATGTGTACCCTTTAATCAATGTAACACCTGTCAAAGCGATTGGTGCAAGCATTTGGGATACAGAGGGAACTGAATATTTGGACTTATATGGAGGTCATGCCGTGATTTCTATAGGACACAGCCATCCTCACTTCAACCAACGAATAAAAGAGCAGCTCGATCAAATCGCCTTTTATTCCAACTCCATTCATATTCCTATACAAAAGCAATTAGCTCAAAAGCTAGGAGAAGTTTCAGGTTGTGAAGAATACGAGCTATTCTTATGCAATTCGGGGGCGGAAGCAAATGAAAATGCATTGAAATTGGCATCTTTCAGTTCAGGAAAACCTGGATTTATTTCCTTTTCAGGTGCATTTCATGGAAGAACCTCGGGTGCAGTAGTTTTGACAGATAATCCAAAAATCATCGCTCCTTCCAACCAACGGAACGATGTGCACATCTTACCATGGGGTGATTTAGGTGCAGTTGAGGCCCAATTAGCCAAAGGCAATATTGCGGGAATTATCATTGAAGGGATACAAGGTGTTGGAGGTATTCATGTTCCGGAAGCCTCTACCCTGCAGCAATTGGCGCACTTAGCAAAAAAGTATGAAGCGAAACTTATTTTAGATGAAGTCCAATCAGGCTATGGAAGAACCGGTAGATTTTTTGCTTTTCAATGGGCAGAAGGACTTGAACCGGATTTAATTACAGTAGCCAAAGGAATGGGAAATGGATTTCCTATCGGTGGTGTGTTGATTCATCCCTCAATAAAAGCTTCTTTTGGCCTCTTGGGGACTACTTTTGGAGGTAATCATTTGGCTTGCGCAGCTGGATTAGCTGTATTAGAAGTAATCGAGAGCGAAAACTTAATAGCCTACGCAGAGGAGTTAGGGAATAAACTTATCCCAATCTTGGAAGCTATACCTGGTGTAACTGAAGTTCGTGGTAAAGGACTGATGATCGGAATAGACCTTGATAGAGAAGCAGGACCTGTAAGGACGTCCTTCGTACATAATTACCACATGTTTACAGGAAGTGCCGCAGGAAAAAATACCATTCGCCTATTGCCTCCGCTAAACATTGACGAAGAGTCATTATTAAAATTCGCTAAAAACCTATCGATAATTTTGAATTCATAATTCAATGCGGTAGATTCATATAAATATTTCAACAAAAATGAAACATTTTACACAATTCGAATCCTTATCCCTTTCCAAAACCCTAATTCAATCAGCCTTGGCATACAAAGCCAATCCATTGATTGATGTGCAAAAAGGTTTTAAGAAAAGGATTGGATGTATTTTTTTAAACCCGTCTCTTCGAACCAGAGCAAGCACTCAAATTGCAGCTTTGAACTTGGGAATGGAGCCTATTGTCGTGAATATGGATAAAGAAGGTTGGGCTTTGGAGATGCGTGAAGGGGCTATCATGAATAAAGGAACGGTGGAACATATTAAAGATGCAGCAGCTGTGTTAGGCTCCTACTTTGATATCTTAGCGATCCGTGCATTCCCTTCATTAACGAATAAAACAGAAGATATTGAGGACTTTGTTTTCAATCAATTTATAAAATATTCGGGTAAACCAGTAATCAGTTTGGAGTCTGCTATTAGACATCCTTTACAGAGTTTGGCTGATATGATTACTATCCAAGAACACTGGAAAGAAGCACGTAAACCGAAAGTTGTGCTCACTTGGGCACCTCACATCAAGGCTATTCCACATGCAGTTGCCAATTCCTTTGCAGAATGGGCAATCGGCAATGACCATGATGTTACCATTACGCATCCTGTAGGATATGAATTAGACCCTATCTTTACCAAAGGAGCCCACATTACACACAATCAAGCCGAAGCTTTGGCAGATGCTGATTTTGTTTATGTAAAAAACTGGTCTGCTTTCAATGACTATGGAAAGATTCATAGCACGGATAGTTCATGGATGCTAACCGAAAAGCATTTTGAAGCTGCTCCACAAGCAAAGGTGATGCATTGTCTTCCTGTCCGTAGGAATGTAGAACTTTCAGATGAAATATTAGATGGTTCTAGAAGCATAGTCCAAGAGCAAGCTACCAACCGAATTTATGCTGCACAAGCAGTAATCAGCCATTTATTAGGCTAACATACACTACCACTTTAACTACTCAACCTATTAACCATGCAAATCAACATCATCAAAATCGGAGGAAATGTCATCGACTATCCTCAAAAACTTGAGGAGTTTCTATTCCTCTTCTCTAGATTTCCGGGCAAGAAAATACTAGTTCACGGAGGGGGAATAATGGCTACCAAATTTGGAGAATCCATGGGAGTCATGCCTAAAATGGTAGATGGTAGGAGAATTACCGATGCAGATACCTTGGACATCGTAACCATGGTCTATGCAGGATTGATCAACAAGCAAATTGTAGCAAAGCTTCAAGGCTTGAACCAAAATGCCCTCGGTCTGACAGGAGCAGACGGGAACAGTATTTTATCCGAAAAAAGACCTATCAAAACCATCGACTATGGCTATGTAGGAGATATTCTGAAAATAAACACTGGACTGATTGAAAACTTACTCGAAGACAATATCATACCTGTATTTTCAGCCATTACGCACGATAAAAAAGGTCAATTATTAAATACTAATGCAGACAGTATTGCCTCTGAGTTGGCTACTTCCCTATCTAATAATCACAAGGTAAATCTTTACTTCTGTTTCAATAAACCGGGAGTATTGATCGATGAGCATAATGAAAACTCAATCATACCATTGATCAATGAAGAGATTTACGGAGAGTTGAAAAAAGAGCGTGTCATTCACTCCGGAATGATTCCAAAGTTAGATAACGCATTTGCAGCCCTCCATAAAGGAGTTAACCATGTTTGGATTGGCAAAGCTGAAAATTTACTTTTAGCAGCCAAAGGAAAACTTTCCGGCACCATTATCGAAAATCATAAGTACGACCTTTATTAAGCAGCATCGATGATACCAATCAAGGATTTATCATCCTTACATACACAGCAAGTTGAATTACTGCAATCATTAATCGCTATTCCCTCTTTCAGCAGAGAAGAGTCTGAAACAGCTGATATTCTTCAATCCTTTTTCAAGGCAAAAGAAATTCCTTCCGAGCGCTCAGGTAATAATATCTGGGTGAAAAACCTCTTCTTTGATGCGAAAAAGCCTTCCATTCTGCTGAATTCACACCATGATACAGTAAAACCGAATGCAGGCTATACCCGTGACCCATTTAATCCATCTATTGAGGATGGAAAACTTTTTGGCCTTGGAAGCAATGATGCAGGGGGACCTTTGGTAGCCTTGATAGCTGCTTTTTTATGGTTTTACGGAAAGGAAAATTTACCCTTCAATCTTATACTTGCAGCTACTGCAGAAGAAGAAATCTCCGGTAAAAACGGTATTGAATCTATCTTGCCATTACTTCCAGTTTTTGAATTAGCCATTGTTGGAGAACCGACGTTAATGCAGGCTGCTGTGGCTGAAAAAGGATTGATGGTCATTGATTGCGTGGTTAAAGGTAAAGCAGGCCATGCAGCTAGAGAAGAAGGTGAAAATGCATTATACAAGGCTTTGGATGATTTACAAACTATCAAAGATTTTGAGTTCAAAAAAGTATCAACCTTTCTCGGTAAATCCAAAGTATCGGCCACAGTCATCCAAGCTGGCTCCCAACATAATGTAGTCCCGGACGAATGTTCATTTACGTTAGACGTGCGGGTAACGGATGCCTACACCTTGGAGGAAATCTTGGGAGAAGTATCACAAGCGATAAAAGCCGAAATGAGTCCACGATCCAAGCGTTTAAACTCCTCCAAATTACCCGAAAATCATCATGCTTATCAGACGCTGAAAGCCTTAGGTACCCCAACCTATGGAAGTCCTACCTTATCCGATCAAGCATTGATCCCCTATCCTTCCTTCAAAATGGGGCCTGGAGACTCTGCGCGCTCTCATACCGCAGATGAATTTATTTATGTGCAGGAAATCCATGAAGGAATCCAAGGCTATATTCAATTCTTAACACATTACATACAAACATACCCATGAAACTTTGGCAAAAAGATAAAGGAGCGACCCAAGAAGTGGAAAAATTCACCATTGGTCGAGATCCTGAGTTTGATCATTTATTAGCTCCATTTGATGTATTGGGTTCGATGGCGCATGCTACCATGCTGGAAAAAATCGGTCTACTAACAGCTGATGAGTTAAAAACATTGTTAGGCGGACTTCGAGAAATCTACTTTGAAATAGAAAAAGGAGATTTCAGCATTGCTCCAGGTGTGGAAGATGTACATTCTCAAGTAGAGTTTTTATTAACTGAGCGTTTGGGAGAAGTTGGAAAAAAATTGCACTCGGGAAGATCAAGAAATGATCAGGTTCTGGTTGATTTGAAGCTGTATTACCGCTCAGCCATCCGGGATATTGTTGAGACCACGCAGGATTTGTTTGATTTACTGATTGAGTTAGCTGATAAGCATCAAAAAGACTACATGCCCGGCTATACGCATACGCAATTAGCCATGCCATCTTCTTTTGGTTTATGGTTTGGTTCCTTTGCAGAAGGGTTGACAGAAGATTTGGAGCTTTTATCCAGTGCATTTCATCTGGCGGACAAAAATCCCCTGGGTTCGGCCGCAGGCTATGGGTCATCCTTTCCTTTAGATCGAACTTTGACAACTGAACTGCTCGGTTTTTCTGATCTGCATTACAATTCCATCAATGCCCAAAATTCCCGAGGAAAAACAGAGAAGACGATTGCATTTGCATTAGCCGGATTGGCTTCGACTTTAAATCGTTTGGCTTCGGATGTTTGCTTATTTATGAATCAGCATTTTGCATTTATCAGCTTCCCTGATGAATTGACCACAGGTAGCAGCATCATGCCTCATAAAAAGAATCCGGATGTTTTTGAATTGATTCGTGCAAAAACCAATCATATCCAATCCATGCCATATCTGGTGTCCATGCAGCTGACCAATATGACTACAGGGTATCACAGGGATCTACAAATTTTGAAAGAAGTAACCTTTCCTTCTTTCTCTACCCTACTTGACTGTTTGGACATGAGTATTCTAATGTTGAAGAATATTAACATCCGTTCTAATATCCTATCTGATGAATTTTATAAGCATGTATTCAGTGTGGAAGTGGTCAATGAGCGGGTATTGGCAGGAACACCATTTCGGGACGCCTATAAACAGGTTGGTTTGGAAATAGAGAAAAATGAATTCTCTCCTCAGCAGGACCAATTAAATCATTCTCATGAAGGGAGTATTGGAAACTTATGTCTTGCTGAAATTCAGAAAAAAAATCAACAATCCTTGGAGAAGTTTAAGTTTACAAAAATTGACGAGGCATTGATCGCTTTGATATCAGGTTAAAAACCAAGCACTATTTGGAGGTCTAATTGCTCTTCTACTTTAATTAGGCCTCCCATTTTTTTGGGTGCTTCCAAAGCCAATTCTGTAAAAGATAAGGAAAGTTTTCCTTCCAGACCATCTTTAGTATTATCCAGTTTAAAGTTGTCAAATACGAGTGTTTTGCCAACAATGTTTACAGTAAGTTTACAGGTATAGTGTTGTTGGTTTTTTCGCAGATTAGCCACTTTTACCTGGCATTTGGGAAATTCCTCAGCTTTAATTGTTTTACGAAAATCACGATTCAATAAGAAATTCCCGCAAGCGAATTCGCTTACGGGAATATTGAAATTAAGGACTGAATTATTTGTTTGGGAATTCAAAGCAAGAGTGTCTCTCATTCCATTTCTGTTAAAGCTACAGTTGAAGCTACCAATTGAAGTCTGGCCGGAAACGGTGATCGTCTTTTGGGTGATTACCAGTTCTTTTTCTTGGGGGGTTACGGATAGGAAGCCAATCAGAATTAGAAGAAAGACACTCATGGAATTTAATTATTAGAAGCCAATGACACCTTCAATCATTAGACCATTAAACTTACCGCCATTGAATCTGTCAGTAGCAGCGAAATTGTTATAGTTTTGACTGACGTACTCTAATTTAGCTAAAACATTTTTGGTTACAAACCAACCGCCACCAACTTGTACTCTATCAAGGTTAACTTCCAAACCAGAACCAGCTAGAGGACCAGATACCTTATTGTATCTACCTGCCACATAGAACTTATCGGCAGTGCCAAATCTATAGACTAAGTCAGCACCTGTTTGATTCCAAGTTCTATTGTCTGCTTCATTTCTAGCACTACCTGTAGAGCGCTCGAAGTTACCGAAGAACTCCAATCCTTGGAATTTGATGAATGGGTTGAATACCAAAGCAGTGATATTGTCAGTTTGTCCTGGGTTGAACCGTCCTGATGTAAAGTTAGCTGCTGTAGTTGCTAAGGTATTTTCCATTACCATATAGTATCTTGACCCAGCTCTGTCACCACCCCAAAGTGTATTTCTGTTAGAACCAGATGTTGTGTACACAGACCCTGTCATACGCACTCTCAAGTCATCATTTAATTGTTTGTCATAACCCAATTTACCGATGAAATTTGGTTTTCTAAAGTCAGGATTGGTAACACCGCCTTGAATTTCACCTCCTGTTACAGCTACCATAGCCAAGAAGCCCTTGCTTTGGAAGAATACCTCACCACCAACCTCTGTGGTAAATGCATCCATGATATAGTTACCTACAAATGGATTCCACATTGCGTTACCGTTATCAGACCTTCTGAAGTGAGCATCGCCATAGTTGATTTCCATGTGACCTACTCTTACGGTCAAATACTTATCAAACCAGTCTGTTTCTCCAAGACCCAAGAATCCTAATTTATCTACTTGAATGTAACCACCTTTTACCCAAGCTTCTGGATGGTGTCTGGATGACAAATATGTGATCAAATTTAATCTTAGACCATCTGCTAATGCCACATCAATATTAAGATTAGCTGTAGCTAGATTGGTCCCAGCTCCGATATCAACTAATTGATTGAGATTAACTCCATTAGCATTCAAAACTGGAGTTGCCGTATTGGAGTGGCTCAGGTTTTGCCATTGCTGTGCAAAATGACCACCGATTCGAACACGCATGCCGTCGTAAGCTACCGTGTCTTCTTTACCTGTTTCAAATACGTTGATACCACGTTGATCATAAGGTCTCCAGAATTGCTGGTCACGCTGTAAACCTTGAGCGAAAGAGGACATAGTGATTCCTACAAACGCAATTGCTGCGATAAAATACTTTTTCATAGAAATGGGCTTTTATTTTGTTGGTTGAAATATTGTTTTGAAAGAAATAGTTACTTCGTCTCGTGTTTTGACGGTTCCCATCAAGGCCGTTGGAGGGTCGATGGAAAAATTGGTTAGTTTGGTATCATAGCTACCTTCAAATACCAAGTTGCTTCCGTTTTGGGTTAATTTCACTGGAAAGCTTGCCGGCTTGGTAACTCCTGCGATTGTGAAATCTCCTTTAGCAGTAAAGTTTGGTGCTAAACCGCTAAGCTCTTTCAGCGTAAAACTGATTTGCTTGTGTTGACCTGTTTTCAATGCTTTATATGCATTGTTATCTAAACCTCTTGTTCCACTTTTAAGGGATTCTGCTTCAGCGTTCACTCGTAGAGATTGAGCACCATTAACGGTATTGCCTGCCATTGTAAATACTGCCGTACCTTTGGCATCTTTGGAGATCATTTCCCAGTCATGTAGAGAGGACCCACCGGTAATTTTCAACTCAGTCCCTGAAGCGATTGTATAGTTGGCTTGTGCAATTGCCGAAATGTTGATAACCAACAAAAGCGCAAGCGTAGCGATTATTCGGGTGCTTAACTTTACTTGTTTCATAGACTCTGTGTGTTTTGGTTGATTTGATGATGTAAAATTGCGCACAGAGGTCTAATTAAAACATGATGAAAATCATGTTAACGCATGATTGATAACACAAGTCAAAATGCAACTTTTGGGGAGAACTAAAGAAATGTGACTTAAAAATTAAAAACAAAAAAAGCCCAAACCGAACTTGATTTGGGCCTTAAATTTTCTTGTTGATCAATTAAAGTATTGAATCAAAATAAGCTATGGTCTTTTTCAAACCATCTTCCAATTTGACCTTTGGTTCCCAATCAAGTTCTTTTTTGGCTAAGTCAATAACAGGCTGACGCTGCATTGGGTCATCTTGCGGTAACGGAAGAAATATCATCTTACTTTTACTATTGGTGATTTCAATGACACGTTGTGCTAATTCAAGCATGGTGAATTCTCCAGGATTACCAATATTTACAGGCCCTGTAAATCCATCCCTACTATTCATCAGCTTGTACATACCATCGATATTATCATCCACATAACAGAAACTTCTGGTTTGTGTACCATCTCCATACATGGTGATATCCTGACCTTTTAAGGCCTGGACGATAAAGTTACTTACCACTCTGCCATCATTGGGATTCATTCTTGGTCCATAAGTATTAAAAATTCTCATGACCTTGATTTTCACCTTATGTTGTCTATGATAATCAAAAAATAATGTTTCAGCACAACGTTTTCCTTCATCGTAACATGCACGGATACCAATTGGGTTTACACTTCCTTTGTAGGATTCCGGCTGTGGATGGATTTCAGGATCGCCGTAAACTTCTGACGTACTGGCTTGCAAAATTTTAATTTTTAGTCGCTTGGCCAAACCTAACATATTGATAGCTCCAAGAACAGAAGTTTTGGTAGTCTGTACAGGGTCAAATTGGTAATGAATTGGACTTGCTGGACAAGCTAAATTATAGATTTCATCTACTTCAACAAATGTTGGGTGAGTAACATCGTGCCTGAGCAGTTCGAAGTTTTTATTATCTAAAAGATGATGGATATTTTTTCTACTACCTGTAAAAAAATTATCCATACAAAGTACTTCATTGCCTTCTTCGATTAATTTGTCGCAGAGGTGACTTCCTAAAAATCCCCCGCCTCCGGTTACTAAGATTCTTTTCATAGTGTTTTTGATTGCCTTAGCTAAATAAACTGTTTTTGAACAAAGAAAAAACTAAATTTCAAAATTTGATTTCGCAGTTTCTAAGATAAAAACTTAAATGCTTATCTTCAAGCCATAAACGACAATCTATCTCTAATGAAACAAAAAATTTTAATCACTGGCGGAGCAGGATATATTGGTTCCCATACCGCAGTTGCTTTGGTAGAAGCAGGTTTTGAGCCTGTTATTTTAGACAATTTTTGCACTTCAGAAAAATCAGCGATTGATGGTTTATCGGCAATTATAGGATTTAGACCAATAGTAATTGAAGGAGACTGTAATGAACCTTCTGTTTTGGAAAATGTATTTAATACTTATGAAATTAAAGGCATCATTCATTTTGCTGCTTTCAAAGCAGTTGGTGAAAGCACGCAGTTGCCATTAAAATATTACCACAATAATATTGGTTCATTGGTTTTACTCTTGCAGACAATGCAAAAGTTTAATATTAAAAACCTTGTGTTTTCTTCTTCATGTACTGTTTACGGTGAACCAAAAGTTTTACCTGCAACAGAAGATACTCCTAGACAAGATGCAGAAAGCCCATATGGGAACACCAAAAAAATATGTGAGGACATTTTGTTCGATGTAACAAAATCCAATGCTGGAAACAAAATTATTTCTTTAAGATACTTCAATCCTATTGGTGCGCATCCGTCATCCGAAATCGGAGAATTGCCAATTGGTGTTCCCGCCAATCTTGTTCCATTCATCACGCAAACGGCTATTGGAAAGCGTGAAAAATTGACTGTTTTTGGAGATGATTATGATACTCCTGATGGCACTTGCGTAAGAGATTATATTCATGTGATGGATCTTGCAGATGCACACGTGAGAGCACTCATGTACTTAGCGAAACAAGAAGATAATTTCTATGATATTTTAAATGTAGGAACAGGTAATGGAAATACCGTATTGGAAGTTGTGAAGACCTTTGAAAAAGTTGCTGGCAATGATTTGAATTATCAAATAGGTCCAAGAAGACCTGGTGATGTAGTAAAAACATGGGCTAGTACGGAAAAAATCACACGCCTTCTGGGTTGGAAACCACAATATTCATTAGAGGATTCATTGAGAGATGCCTGGAACTGGGAGTTAAAACTAGCAAAAAGGTAAAATTATTTAGCTGGAATTGAGGATTGTACTCTTCCAGCTTTCTTTTTTTTACTCAATATCTTTGCAAAGATACACCAATTATATACCTTTGCACCACTTCAAACGAGAAGGAAAAAAGGAATGGTAGTTCAGCTGGTTAGAATACCTGTCCCGATACTCGGGAAGGTCGCTACGGTTGAGTTATTAAAATAAAAGGAGTGGTAGTTCAGCTGGTTAGAATGCCTGCCTGTCACGCAGGAGGTCGCGGGTTCGAGTCCCGTCCATTCCGCAAATTTGTTTATCATCAAATTAAAAAAAGATAATTAGGAGTGGTAGTTCAGCTGGTTAGAATGCCTGCCTGTCACGCAGGAGGTCGCGGGTTCGAGTCCCGTCCATTCCGCAAAGTCTCAGTAAAATCTGAGACTTTTTTTGTTTATGGCCTTTTTTGTATACATTATTCAATCCGTAAAGGATAACAGCTTTTACATTGGCGTTTCATCCAATCCGGAAGAACGGTTGCTTAAACATAATCGACCGCACAAAGGATATACCGCTAGAAAACAGCCTTGGATTTTGGTGTATACTGAGGCCTTTGCTACAAAAACGAAGGCCCTCAAAAGAGAAAACTTTATAAAAGCTCAGAAAAAGTCATTTCACGTTCGTAGACAGTTTTTGGATTTACCCCAAGCTCAACCTTTTCAAACATTTCAACTTACTTTTCCTTATTTATAATAGGATTACGCCTTATGCCTCCCTATCAAAACCTCCATCACCTCATCCAACTCATACCCTTTTGCCTCTAATAACACAAGGTAATGGAACAATAAATCAGCTGCTTCACCCATAAAAAGCTCTTTATTATCGTCTTTGGATTCAATCACTAATTCTACTGCCTCCTCTCCCACTTTTTGGGCTATCTTGTTAATTCCTTTGGCAAAAAGAGAAGCTGTATAGGATTTATCAGCTGATTCCTGTTTACGGGCTTTGATGATTTTTCTTAGCACATCGATAAAAAAAGTCTTGCTGGTATTGACTTCTGAAAAACAGGTATCTTCACCAGTGTGGCATACAGGCCCTTCAGGCCTAGCCTTTATCAGGATGGTGTCATTATCACAATCAACAGTCAAAGAAACCACATGGAGAAAATTTCCTGAACTCTCGCCTTTGGTCCAGAGTCTGTTTTTTGTCCTTGAAAAAAAAGTAACTTTTTTGGTCCGCATGGTGATATCCAATGCCTCTTGATTCATGTACCCCAACATCAATACTACATTGGAGTTGGCATCCTGAATGATTGCTGGAACAAGATTATTTACTTTTTGAAAGTCTATTGTTAATTCACTCATGGTTATGCAAATTTTATTCAAAAGTGGCTAATGCTAATCAGTAAACCACTACAAAACATTTTTAATTCAGATTCGACTGGGAATTCCTTGATGATGCAAATAGCTTTTCAAACTCGGAATTGGTATTTCTTTGAAATGGAAAATACTTGCTGCCAAAGCTGCATCTGCTTTACCAACTGTAAATACATCCTTAAAATGCTCCATATTTCCAGCCCCACCGGAAGCAATAACCGGAATAGAAAGCATTGCAGAGATTTCAGCAGTTATCTCATTGGCAAAACCTGCCTTGGTACCATCATGGTCCATAGAGGTCAGTAAGATCTCTCCTGCACCTCGCTCACAAACCTCTTTGGCCCATGCCTGGGTCTGAAGGATAGTAGGTTTTCTACCCCCATGGGTATGCACAAAATCCAATCCATCTACATTACGGGTATCGATAGCAACTACCACGCACTGACTTCCAAACTCCTGAGCCATTTGATTGATGATTTCCGGGTTTTTGACAGCGGCAGAATTGATGGAAATCTTATCTGCACCAGCATTTAGAAGTACTTTGACATCTTCCACAGTTGAAATTCCTCCTCCCACAGTAAATGGTATATTGATGGCCTTGGCAACTTTGGTGACCAAATCTGCCAGTGTCTTTCTTTTATCCACCGTTGCCGTGATATCCAAAAAAACCAATTCATCCGCCCCCTCATCAGAGTAAATTTTAGCCAATTCCACAGGATCACCCGCATCTCGCAATTGCACAAAATTGACACCTTTGACAGTTCTACCGTCTTTAATATCTAAACAAGGAATAATTCTCTTCGTAAGCATAATCGCTATTTCTTCTGTAAATTACTTAGTGCCAAAACTTGCCAATTCTTCCAAGCTGATTCTTCCCTCATAGTAAGCTTTCCCCACAATGGCACCATAGACTCCAGTTTTCTCCAGAGCTTCTAAATCCTTCATAGAAGATACTCCCCCGCTCGCAATTAAACGAAGCCCGGGAATCTCCTGCATTATCTCTTCATAAAGTTCAGTGGATGGTCCCTGAAGCAATCCATCTTTAGCTACATCTGTGCAAATCACGTAGCTGATACCCTTGACAACATAGCTTTTAATAAAATCAATGAGATCAACTGAAGTGGTTTCCTCCCAACCGGAAATGGCTATTTTCCTGTGTTTAGCGTCAGCACCTAGAATAATTTTATCCCCTCCGAATTTCTCTATCCAATTTTCAAACATTGAGGGATTTTTTACGGCAATACTTCCACCGGTCAATTGATGCGCTCCCAATTCAAAAGCAAATGCAGCATCTTCATCTGACTGAACACCTCCTCCAAAATCCACTTGTAGGGACGTTCCTTGACTGACACTTTTCAGAACTTCAGAATTGATGATTTTTTTGGCTTTTGCACCATCTAAATCAACTAAGTGCAAGCGTTGGATGCCGGCATCCTCGAATCGCTTGGCCATTTCCAATGGACTATCGTGGTACTCCTTTTTTTGATTATAATCACCTTGGGTTAGGCGAACACATTTTCCTCCAATAATATCAATGGCAGGTATGATGTACATGAATTTGCTTTTAGGGTTATAGGTTTAGAAAATTTTGTAGAATACGTTCTCCGACCAAGCCACTCTTCTCAGGGTGGGCCTGCATGGTGTAGAAATTGTCTTTATGCATCAAAGCTGCAAAATCCAACACATAGTTGGTTGAGGCTATGGTGTGTTCGCTCAGCTCGCAATAATAGCTATGCACATAATACACAAAGGAGTCCTCATTCAAACCCTCAAATAAGGGCGATCTTAAATCCGAAATACTGTTCCATCCTACGTGAGGAACTTTAAATTCATTGATACTCTCCGGCTGGAAACGCTTAACTTTTACGGGAAACACCCCCAAACAAGTCGTATCATTTTCCTCTGAATGTTCACACAACAACTGCTGTCCAAGACAAACACCGAAGAAAGGTTGCTTTAGCTCAGGAATCAGCAAGTCTAATTTTTTTTCTTTCAAATACCGCATAGCAGTACTCGCCTCTCCTTGGCCAGGAAAAATTACTTTATCGGCAGTTGAAATTCGTTCAAAATCATCCGTCAGGATGGCATTAGCACCCAAACGCTCCAAAGCGTACAATACCGACTGAACATTACCGGCATTGTATTTAATTACTGCGACTTCCATTCTATTGGACTAACATGTTTCTTTTTACCAATTAAAAAACCTTTGGCAGAAATACCTGCTGCCAAAGGCTAATTTGTTGAATCTTGATTCTCCATTCCTAATTCAACATTCTTAATTTCTAATCTCTCGCTTCTCGTATCTCGCTTCTACTTCGCTTCTTCCGCTACCATTTCCTCCAACACCGCTTCAATCTCTGGAAGCGATTCGTATAGTTGTTCGTAGCTTTCGATGATGAAATATTTATCCTGGAATTTATCTTTCCAATACGGCGTATTCATAATCCTTTTCACATCATATTCATAATGAGCTGGCTCGTTGGATAAGCTGTATTTAGTTTCTCCTGCAGAACTCAGGATACCTGCGCCATAAATTCTCAGGTTGTCATTTTCACGGATAAGACCAAATTCAATGGTGAACCAGTATATCCTAGAAAGCAATTCAATCGCCCACTTATTATCGATATATTTTAAAGCAATACCACTCAAATCTTCCAGAAAATCCACATAATGCTGATTGGTCAATAATGGCATGTGAGCAAAGGCATCATGGAACATATCCGGTTCTTCCAAATAATCCAATTGCTCCATTTTTCTTAGCCAGGTAGAAGAACAGAACCGCCTGTTATTCATCAAACCAAAGAACAAATCATCATCAATGAGTCCTGGAACTACCTGAATAGACCAACCGGTGGAATTAGCAAGTCTCCTATTGACATCTTCAAAGTCAGCGATCTTATCCGATGTAAACCCTATTTCTTTGATTCCTTTAAGATAAGCTTCAGAAGCAGCCTCCGGGAGGTTTACTATCTGTCTATCAAAAAGGATTTTCCAAACTTTAAAATCTTCATCCGTGTAGGCAGCGTAATCTTGCCTCATCTCCTGTAATCGAGGGTCAGAAAAGACCCAATCTTTGGGTTTATTAGTCATGATATATTTGGGTTTTCTATGCAAGCCATTGTCTAAGCTAACGTAAATTTAGGACATCGGTTTGATGTTTCAAAAAGGCACAAATTTTTGGAAAAATTCAATGCCTTTTTGAATAGTGGATGTTTGAATGTTCAATTGGAGCCTAAATCCAATTTAAACCAAGTCAAAGGTCTTACGCATGGCAAAGGTTTTTCGTATCCAATCTGCCAATAGAGCTGACTGGGTAAAATCTAATGTTTGCTGACCATCAGAATAAGCCTTTTCAGGTATCTCATGGGTTTCATAAATGATTCCATCCGCTCCTGCCATAACCCCTGCCAAAGCCATTTGAGGCACATAAGCACGAATGCCAATCCCATGAGATGGGTCAACAATAACCGGTAAATGGGATTTTGCTTTTAAAATCGGAACTGCATTCAAATCCAAGGTATTTCTGCTCGCTCGCTCATACGTTCGGATTCCTCGCTCACACAAAATGAGTTTTTCATTTCCTCCAGAAAACACATATTCTGCTGACTGTAATAGCTCTTCAATGGTACCTGAAATACCTCTTTTGATCATCACCGCTTTATCCACTTTCCCAAGTTCATCCAGCAAATTGAAGTTCTGAGTATTTCTAGCTCCAACTTGATAAATATCTGTATAAGGGTACATTTCCTCTATTTGAGAAACCTGCATGACCTCGGTAACGATTTTGATACCTGCTTCTGATGCTAAATCATACCATAATTTCAAACCATCGATCCCTAAACCTCGAAAAGCATATGGACTTGAACGAGGTTTAAAAACCCCTCCTCTCATCATTTTAATGTCATTTTCTTTCAAATGCTTGATGACTTTACGGATCTGATCTTCGGATTCAATAGAGCAAGGTCCAGCGATGATGGCCATGTCCCCATCCTTGATAAACACCCCATTACCCAAATCGATAGAGGTAGGTTTCGCTTTCCACTTTTTAGAAACTAATTTGTACTCATCAGATACAATGTGGATATCCTTGATACCTTCTTTTTTACCGATTTTACGGATATCAAATTCCTTTTTTCCAATCCCAATGATATAATCACCCAATTGGGTTTTTACTTCGGTGGTTTTATAACCTATGTTAATAACTTCTGCTAGTAAAGATTCCCGTTGCTTATCGGAGATATCCTCCTGTAATTGAATAATCATGGTATTATGAAATTATGGATTGTATGTACGTATGAATGTCTTTGGATAGGTCTTTGCTATCTTTCAAGACTTTGATAAAGGCACTTCCGATAATTGCGCCATTACTGTAAGTTGATGCTGTGATAAAGGTTTTCTTATCTGAAATACCAAAACCTATCAATCGGGCATTGCGAAGATTCATAGCTTCTACCCTTTTGAAGTAAGCAATTTGTTCTTCAGAGATTTCGGATTTTGCTCCTGTGATGCTATGACTTGAAACCATGTAGATAAAGCCGTTGGAATGCTCATCAATCTCGCGAATGCGATTCTCACTGGTTTGAGGAGAAATCAAAAAGGTATTAGAAAGTCCATAGTTTTCGAATAGTCCTTTGTATTCATCCAAATATTGCTGCATGGGTAGGTCAGGGACAATCAGACCATCTACTCCGATCTCCTGACATTTTTTACAAAAAGCTTCAATCCCATATTGGATGATAGGATTTAAATATCCCATCAAAACCACGGGAATGCTGATGCTTTGACGCATTTCTTGAAGTTGCTCAAACAACTTTTTCATATTCATTCCATTATCCAAAGCTACCATATTGGAGTCCTGAATAGTTGGACCATCAGCAATAGGATCGGAATATGGCATGCCTATTTCAATGATATCTGCCCCCGCCGATTCCAAAGCCTGCATTACTGGTAAGGTATCCACCAACTGAGGAAAACCCGCCGTAAAATAGATGGATAGGACACGCTCCTGCTTTTGTTCAAACAATCTATGTAATCGATTCATTATGAATATTTTAATAGCATTTCATTAAATTAATTTTTCATGGGTTTAATCCCACATTTATGAATTTGGATTGACCTATATTTCCCTAGGTTCAAAACAGGGCAATTGATGGAGGTAACTAGCTGAATCTTAAATTCTCTCTTTGGAAACAAATTTTTCAATACAATTTTTTCTCCGTTATCCACGTATTCTGCGAGCCTTGGCTTTTCTTGATTCTTGATTCTTGTTTCTAAAATCTCGCTTCTCGTTTCTCGCTTCTCACCTCTCAACTCTCATTCCAAATCTCAATACCCTCCCCACTTGATATACGTATCCAAATCCTTGTCTCCTCTTCCGGAAAGATTGATTACAATGATATCATCTGGTCTGAATTCGATCATATTAAGTGCATGAATAGCATGAGCCGTTTCGATCGCTGGAATAATGCCTTCTGTTCGGCTAAGTTCTACTCCTGCTTTCATTGCATCTTCATCCTCAACCGCAACAAATTCTCCTCTACCAATATCAAATAAATGCGCATGCACTGGTCCTATCCCAGGATAATCCAAACCAGCAGAAATTGAATGAGGTTCAACTACTTGCCCATCCTCTGTTTGCATCAATAAGGTCTTGCTTCCATGAAGAATTCCCGGAGTACCTAATGCGGTTGTAGCAGCTGATTTTCCAGATGAAATCCCTAATCCAGCGGCCTCTACAGCTACCAATCGCACTTGAGGGACATTATAATAATGATAAAACGCACCTGCTGCATTACTACCTCCACCAACACAAGCGATCACGATATCCGGATTTTCAGTACCTTCTTTTTCGAGTAACTGGGCTTTGATTTCTTTTGAAATTACAGACTGGAATCGGGCTACCATCTCTGGATATGGATGTGGACCTACTACCGAGCCAATGATGTAATGGGTATCTACCGGATTGTTGATCCATTGTCTCATAGCTTCATTGGTGGCATCTTTAAGCGTTTGGCTTCCTGAAGTTGCAGGAACTACCTTGGCTCCCAAAATACGCATACGCTCCACATTCGGACGCTGACGCTGGATATCCAATGCTCCCATATAGATCGTACACTCCATGCCCATCAAAGCACAAACTGTGGCAGTTGCAACACCGTGTTGGCCTGCGCCTGTTTCGGCAATGATTCTCTTTTTACCCAGTTTTTTGGCCAAAATTATCTGACCGATGGTATTATTTACCTTATGAGCTCCGGTATGGCAAAGGTCTTCTCGCTTGAGGTAAATTTTGGCACCATATTTTTCCGATAATCGGGAAGCAAGGTATAAGGGTGTTGGCCTTCCCACAAAGTCTTGTAACAACGCGTTAAACTCCTCTTGAAATTCTGGAATTGCGACAATTTGCTCGTAATTATCGCGCAATTCCTCAATATTTGGATGCAACATCTCCGGGATATACGCTCCTCCAAACTTTCCGTAAAACCCTTTTTCATCTACTCGTATCATATGCTTCCCTCGTTAATTTCTGTATTCAATAAACTGTTTTTAAATGCGACTAATTGCTCAATATCTTTTAATCCTGGACTGATTTCAAATTTTGAATTTAGGTCAACTCCCACTAATTGCGGAATTTTTGATTTCAGCTGTGTTATTTCTGCTGCATGTGTCAAGGATAAACCTCCACTGAGAAAGAATGGCTTATCAAAAGGATAGTTTGCTAACAACTGCCAATTAAATAATTTTCCACTTCCCCCATGTGCTTCTGTAAAGGTGTCGAATAAAAAGGCATCTATTAGCTCCTCATATGGTCTTAGCGATTCCCAATTCAACTCCTCTTTCACAGACCAAACCTTCCAAACAAAGACATTCGTGTGCTTTTTTAACTCTAAAATGTAATCTTTAGACTCCTTTCCATGCAATTGAACTCCGTTTAACCCATAAGTTTTCACTCGGTCCAAAACTTTCTCCAATTCTTCGTCTACAAAAACTCCGACTTTTCGGAGTTGAATCGAATGATAGACTCCGGGATCCTTGTCTCCCACATATCTTGGCGATGGAGGATAGAAAATCAAGCCCATGTAATCTGGCTGAACTCGCGCTTGCAAGTTCTGTATATTCTCTAAATCCCTCATCCCACAGACTTTAATCAACATCTTAGCTAACTTGTGGAGTTCTAATCAATCTTCTATAAGCATTCATGAAATTCAATGCCGCTTGTTCTGGTCTACTGGATTTCATAAAGTTTTCACCAATCAAGAATCCATCAAAACCTGCTTGCTTCAATTCCACCAAGGTTTCTGGAGCTGAAATCCCACTTTCGGAGATTTTTACAAATTCCTGAGGTAT
Source organism: Mongoliitalea lutea (assembly GCF_014652135.1). Taxonomy (GTDB): domain Bacteria; phylum Bacteroidota; class Bacteroidia; order Cytophagales; family Cyclobacteriaceae; genus Mongoliitalea; species Mongoliitalea lutea. Next base: position 93,008 of record NZ_BMYF01000003.1, on the reverse strand, counting down.
GCGGTCTACCAAACTATAAGAAGTGTTTAGGCTCACCTCAAAGGTCTTCAAGCTGCGATTGTTGACTCCTACTAAATCTAAGTGTGAATTCAAGCTGCGATCCAACTCTTCTCCATCATGTACTTCCATCAATACCTCCAATCCCAAACTCTTGGCAAAAGAAGCTAAAGAAGCCAATTTTTCTGGAGTCAAAGCTGCTGCAATCAATAAGATACAATCCGCTCCAATGGATTTCGCTTCTACGATTTGATACTCGTCGATTATAAAGTCTTTTCTCAACAAAGGACAGAAGTTATACTTTCTGGCGGTGGATAAATCCTCATTTTTTCCACCGAAAAACGCTGTATCTGTCAAAATGGACAAAGCAGAAGCGCCTGCTTGCATGTAACCAATCGTGGTAGCTTCTACACTAGCCGAACCATTAATCACACCCTTGGAAGGAGATTTTCTTTTAAACTCTGCAATAATTCCTGTTTTGTCAGCTCGGGTGATGTACTTTTTCATGGAAACAACCTCTGAATCGAAAAAGATACTTTTTTCCAATAACTTGACAGGCACTAAACTTTTGTTTTCTGCTACTTCTGCTGCCTTGTGGGCAATAATTTTATCTAAAATATTCATACTTGATTAATTGCTAAGTGAAATACTAGTTTTCGGAGAAAGTAAGGTTTGAAACACTTTCAAGGCTTTTCCTCCCATTAAAGAATCTGTTGCTTTTTCAACCGCAGACGGAAAATCAAGACTCGAATGGGCAGTGACAAGCGCAGCTGCTGCATTAGCGATGACAACTGAATTTTGCTCCACAGTCCCTTTTCCTTTCAGTACATTTTCAAATATCTGAGCTGATTCAGCAATGGTTTCCCCTCCTGCAATTCGGGATGCCTCGATTTTGGGAAGTCCGATCTGCTCGGGAGTAAATAGTTTTTCGCCTTCATTGGATATCATCTTAAAATCTCCTGTCAATGAAATCTCATCGTATCCATCCAAGGCATGTAGAATACTGAATCTGCCTTCATTTTCTTGATAAAGATACCCATATAAACGGGCTAACTCCAAACTAAAAACTCCAACCAATTGCTTTTTTGGAAAGGATGGATTAACCATGGGTCCCAACATATTGAAGAAGGTTTTCACGCCCAATTCTTTTCTGATAGGAGCCACATGTTTCATCGCAGGGTGGAATAAGGGCGCATGCAAGAAGCAAATTCCCGCCTCATCCAAACTTTTGCGGATTTTGTCCATATCATTGGTAAAGTCATACCCAAAAGATGCCAACAAATTGGAAGAACCACAGATCGATGAAACACCTGTATTGCCGTGTTTGGCAACATGTTGACCTGCACCTGCGACGATAAAAGACGCAAGGGTTGATATATTGAAGGTATCTTTTCCATCTCCACCCGTTCCGCAAAGGTCGATTGCATCGTATTCAGGAATATCCACAGGTACGCACAACTCCAACATTGCCTCTCTAAAACCCGACAGTTCCTCGACAGTAATACTCCGCATCAAGTATACCGTCATAAATGCTGCAATCTGACTATTGTTATAATTTCCTGACGCTATATTTTTCAATACCTCCCTCGCCTGGGCTTTGGATAAGGTCTTGTGTTCAATCAATTGGTTTAATATCTCCTTCATTTGTTTTGTTTTAGATTTTAGAGCTGAGATTTTGGAGGTGAGATTTTGGAGGTGAGATTTTAGAACTTAGATCTTAGATTTTAGATTTTAGATTTTAGATTTGGGTTCATTCATTTTTTCAATGGATTAAAACCAAGGGCAATTGATGAATTTAACTAGCTGAATATTAATTTCTTTCCTTGGATTCAAAATTATTCAATGCGAATTTTTCTGCGTTTCCGTATATGCTGTGAGCTCATTACTAATTCTTCATTCCTAATTCCACATTCCCCGCTGTTCACTATTCACTGCTCAATGTACACTCCTAACTGTTCACTGCACACTGTTTACTGATAGCCAATTCCTCATCATCTCCACCCCATATTCCGTGAGGATGGATTCTGGATGAAACTGGACTCCCCGAACGAGATAACATTCGTGACGGACGGCCATGATTTGTCCATCGGGTGTTCTGGCAGTGATTTGGAGGCAAGCTGGCAATGTTTCCTCATCTATGACCCAAGAATGGTACCGGCCAACATTGAACTTGGTAGGTAAACCTTGGAAGAGTAAGTCTTCTTGTACCGTGACTTCGGATGCCAAGCCATGCACCACCTCAGATAAATTGGTCAAGCCACTTCCAAATGCCTCCCCTATTGCCTGATGTCCCAAACACACTCCTAAGATATCCTTTGTGGAACTGTATTGTTTCAATAATTCCGGCATTATCCCTGCTTCTGAAGGAATTCCAGGACCGGGAGAAAGGAGGATTTTATCGAAATCATTGACAGCATCCAACCCAATTTTATCATTTCTAACGATATGCATTTGCGATCCATATCCTAATTGGCGGATGATATATACCAGATTGTAGGTAAAGGAATCGTAATTATCTACTACTAAAATTTTCATACCCTTCATTCAACATTAAATGGTTTCAGCTGCTTTCAAGGCTACTCGGAGCGCTTCCAATTTATTGGCGACTTCCTGAAGCTCGGATTGGATAGAGGATTTTGCCACTACTCCAGCACCTGCCTGATAACGTAATTCATTATTTTCGGACACAAACGAACGGATCAAAATTGCATGATTGAAGTCTCCATTGAAGCCTAAGAAGCCTATCGCTCCGCCGTAAAATGTTCTCCGTACATTTTCCAAGGAATCAATGATTTCCATGGCCTTGTATTTAGGGGCACCAGAAAGTGTTCCTGCTGGAAAGGTATCAGCTACTAGTTGCAATGGATTAGAATTTTCAGGAAGTGTCCCTGTAACTTTGGAAACCAAATGGATTACATGAGAATAGTATTGAATCTCTTTAAATACTTCTACTTCCACTTTTTCCGAACTTCTACTCAAATCATTTCGAGCCAAATCCACCAACATCACATGCTCTGAGTTTTCTTTCGGATCATCGTATAGCTTTCTGGCCAAACTCGCATCAGCCAAATCATTTCCTGTTCGTTTGAATGTCCCTGCGATAGGATAAATTGTTGCTTTATTGTTTTTGACTACAATCTGGGCCTCGGGAGAACTTCCAAATACTTTGAAAGATCCATAATCAAAATAGAATAAATAAGGGGATGGATTAACTGAACGCAGGGCTCGATACACATTGAACTCATCACCTTTGAATTTGGACGAAAATCTGCGAGACAATACAATCTGAAACACATCTCCACGGAAGCAATGCTCCTGGCCTTTTTTCAAAATATCCAAAAACTCCTCATCCGTGTAATTGGAAACTTCCTCTCCTACTGTTTTGAAACTGTATGCTGGAATATTTTTGGAGTTCAAAATGGTTTCGAGCAATGGCATCACCGGCTCTTTGGGAGAGTCTTCAATCTGATGTTCGAAGAGGTACATTTCATTTTTGAAATGATCCACTACAATGACATTTTGGTACACTGCATACTGCATCATGGGAACCTCCGCAGACTCCCTGGATGTCAATTGAATATCTTCAAAATAACTGACTGTATCGTACTGAATATATCCAAAAAGTCCATTAGAGATGAATTTATGCTTCCCATTATCATCTTTGAATTTTGCAGAGAAGCTTCTCAAGGCATCTACCAACGCCTGTTCTTTGCCTACTTTATATTCTAAAAAACTCCCATCAGGCAAAGTCTCTTTCACTTTTCCTTCATTGAAAACAAAAGTAGCCAATGGATTAAAACAGACATACGAATAACTGTTATCCTGTCCATGATAATCGGAACTCTCCAATAGGATCGGATTTGAAAAACGATCCCGGATTTGAAGGTAGATACTCACAGGGGTGATCGTATCTGCCAATAATTTTTTAAAACTCGTTTGTAAATTAAATCTTTTCATAAGGTTGATTTAAACGAAAAAAGGCTTGCGGGAAAAACCAGCAAGCCTCTAAAATATAGTTTTGACATTACATATTAGGCAATAGCTTTAAGGTTCTTCCCTTGGAAAGAATTCAAATGCCACCACCAATAGTTCATGTGTAAATTCATCGTTGTATTAACTATGCAACAAAGTTAGAAATGCATTTACAAAGTCAAAATTTCAAAGCTAAATTTTTACGATTTTTTGATAAAAATGGTCGTTTTCTTCAATCAGTGGACAAAAACAGCCATAGAAAATTCTTCCTAGATTCAGATTTGGGAAGCCTGATGAAATTTTTCTACCTTTCGGTCATGAAAAAAGGCAAAAGCTCCCCTCAATATTTTAAGCGCGTATTTGACGATTACCAAGTATTGGTCAAAGTAGATTCCGATACCTTCACAGGAATAGAATTGATTATCCATCCAGACGGTAAGGTTGAGAAAACAGAACTGGAATTTGATGAAGAGATCTTTGAGGACTTAGAAGTAGATGAATTCAAATTATCTAATCCTTTGGAATTTGAATTGTACCTCACCAAAGCTTAGAATGGATAGCCTATGGCGAAGTTGAGAATTAAATTATCTCTTCGCCAATCGCGCTCTCTTAAACGAACATCCGTCAACCATCGCTCTTCCGGTTGCAACCAAGGCCTTCTCAAAGGCGCTGCAAGATCAAAACGCAGTACAAATATTTGAATATCAAATCGCAAACCAAAGCCTGCCCCTACCCCAAGTTGCTCCGCCCATTTAGAAGAAAACTTACCTCCAGGCAGTGCCTCATTTTCGTTGAACAACCAAACGTTACCTGCATCCACAAATAAAGCTCCTTTCAGATATTTGTTAAATGGAAAACGGTATTCCAAATTGGACTCTATAATAATATCCCCTGCCTGATCGAAGAAACCGCCTGTACCAATACTCTGAGGAACAAAGCTACCTGGGCCTAAGGAGCGAATTCTAAATGCCCTGACACTTCGAGGCCCACCACTGAAATATTGCTTTACGAAAGGTAAAGAAACAGAATTCCCTAAAGGTGCACCCACTCCTCCGAAGAAGCGCGCAACCAACAGATTTTCAGTGGTAAACCGATGATACAAACGAAGGTCGATATCCCCTTTGATGTATTGGGCATACTCCAAGCCTAAGAAACTCTCTGGATTTCTTGAATTTACAATGGAGTTCCATGCTCCTAGAGTATTCCCAGCGATATCTATCGTACTGGCAAAGAACAATGGGGTCTTTCGATGTTCATCCACTAATTGATTGTAGTTAAAGGCATAATTCAATCCTAGAATAAACTGCTGCTCAAAACTTCGTCTTAGAAATGGATTCGAATTTAAAATTTCCTCAAAAGCTGGGGTAGTCCGCGCAAGATTTACCACACTTAAGGCTAGCGGATTAAACTCATGGTAGGCATACCGGTTGACATTCCAAAAGTAACCGAAAGAAGCATTGTAGGACTGAATCAGATACAAATCCGTTCTGTTTTGATACTCAAAGCCTAAGCCCATCCGTGTTTTAGGTATAGCAATTTGGAATCGATTCATCACAGGTACCGGGAAGAGTACCCTTGGAAAAATCAAATTTGCCTGCAATCCCAACTCAATGGATTGTAGTGCTTCCCGTTGCCCGGTAGCTACTTGCTGCTCATACCCTACATTCCCACGAAGGGTAAAGATTTCTCCGGCTTGGAATATATTTCGATTGGTATAATTCAGGACAAGACCCGGTCCAACAAAAGTATTGGACTTGGTGACCCCTTGGAGTTCTGCACGAACACTTCGTTTATTCAAGGGAGATAAAAATACGCGTGCATTTAAAGGGAACGTTCCATCTTCCATTAGAACTGTATCCGCTTGTTGAAATTCAATATTCACGTAGCGAAAATTCCCGATAGCTGACAATCGATTACTTGTCAAACGGGAGGTAGCCGGATTGAACCGGGTATTGTTCTTAAAGAGAATATAAGGTTCTAAGTATTCTGGTTTGAAGACCAACTCATCTTGGATGATATCAACCCCTCTGACATGAACGGTATCACCAGTTCTATCACTTCCGCCAATCGAGAAATTAGGAAAAACTGCTATGTTTTGGATGGTGTAGGGGTGCAGGGATCGTTGAGGAACATTGCTTTTCAAGCGCAGGACCAAGTCAAATTGTTTGTCTGTGTATTGATTGGTATCTGCTTCAAAAATCAATAAATCCGCATTAAAATTGAAATACCCTTTCCTTTTGAGCATCGCATCAATTCTCGTACGCTCATCTTTAAATTTTTCTAAATCAAACCTACTCCCCACTGGCAGTAAGGTGTTTTCCAAGTCTTCTTTAATGGTCTTCATGAGAACTGTTGTGTCCTCTTGCAAGGTATAGGATGCTAGGCGATAAGCTTCTCCAAAGGTTAGCGTATAAGCCACTTGGGCATATTTTCTGCCACGGGTGATTTCCGAACTCGCTTTACCTAAAAAATAACCCTTATTCTCCAGTCTGTTTAATAAAATACCTTCTGTTCGTTGAGGTTGGACTTTGGAAATATATACCGGTTCTTCCCCAAACTTTCTTGCTAAGTAACGATTGATGAATCCGGGCTTTTCTTTTTGTCCTTTATAATAGGCCCACAAACCAAATCGTTGCCCTAGAATAGAGGAGTTAGGATTTGGTCGCACCAAGGATTCTAATTCTGAACGGAGTTGTTGCCGTTCCCTTCGTTCAATGGGAGTTTCTAAGGTCAATTCGTAACCTGTATACAAATGCTCTCCTTCTGGAATAAACTTTTTCACACTACAAGCACTTGCCGATAGCAATAAGAAGCAGATCATATGTAAGTAAATTCTTCTCATTCGTATTCTTCCTCTTTTAATTGGGCTTCTTGTACAGGCTTAGTTTCATCAGATGTGTTCTCTGCTTCTTTGGAACGACGTTTCCATAATTCAGCAAATGCATTGAACTCCTTATTGAAAATTAGGGCTATACCCGTAACAATCAACTGACCATCAATGACTGATTCAAACTGATTTCTGCGGAATGCTTTAGCCCTCCATTGGGCACGTTGATCCAAAAGGTACTCAATGCTTACGTCTCCGAACAACGCGTCACCTTGATTAACCTGTCCTCGATCTCCCCCTTCTACATCTACTTGTCCACCAATGGAAATCACCAATCGATCATCCATGAGGGTTTGCTTGGCTGCCACACTCAATTGTGTTCGGTCTTGGGGACCTCCATTTTGGTAATCGGTAAAAGAATCCAAATCAAAATCCAAAGAGAAACCAGACTCCCCAAATAATCTGTCCGAAAGGGCATTCAACTGGGTACTCAAGACCTGACTGACGCTGGAACGGGCCAAATTTACAGAACCACCGGTACTCCCATCATTACCCATACTTGGGAAAAACTGGTTTAGTACCAACAAGGCAAACACTTGTTTGGTTAGTTCATCCTCTTTTTCATTCAATTGTGTTACGGCTGCATATACATTCCCTCCAAATACTCCTCGCTCATTCTCCGGCATATCCAACTCAAAAGAAATCTCTGGGCTCATCAATTCACCTTTGATATTCAAATAGACCATAAATGGTAAAACCTGCCTAAATTGTCCTCGGGTGCTGGCATCACTTCCACTCAATTGTGCCTGCATCAGCTCTGCGGCAGAAGTACGCACATTATAAATAGCAGTCAAATCCAAATTAGCATCCAATGGATCTCCTGTCCATGTCACTGAACTCCCCTCTCCCAATAAGAATCTTCTATTGACCAAGCCAAACAAATTCAACTCATAGTGTCCTTGTTTGACTTCATATTTTCCAGAGAGGGAAATATTCCCATTTTGATCCATCAACATATTCAAGTCTGCCTCTCCTTGCAACTTGAGGTTATCACCCGTACGCTCGTCCACAATCAGGTTGAATACAAAATTTGGATCAATCTTGATATTGGCTCGTACATCAAACCCTTGGGCTCCCTGTGTATATAATTCCAATTCTCGCTGGTAAAACATTTCATAGGGATCTTTGCGATTGACCATGAGCACTACCCCATCCCGCTCCTGCATATCCAGCTGATCTTCCGGCACGATAAACGTTATTTCAGATCCTCTGTTCATAGCAAATATGACATCAATTTTTGGCAAACTGAGCGGACCAGTCACCTTCATATCCAAATCAATATTGGCTCTTCCAAAAAATAAATCATTATCAGCTCTCGTAGAATTCAATAATTGGAATCCTTTGGTTTTCAAAGTCAAATCAAAACCTATATCGGAATAATCCTCCGTCAAAATTCTTCCATTGACCAAAAAGTTGCTTCCCAATGCATCCTTCATGGTGAAGTCTTTGAACTCCAAGTAATCTCTGTTTATGTCTACCCTTTCATCAGGAAATGCAAATTGAGCATTGATTGCACTTACTTTGAAACCTGCCTGATCCAACTTCAAAAATCCTTTGTAATCCAGGTCATCGGTTGATCCAAATGCTTTCAATTGTCCTGATAATTTACCAGTTGCGTTAGTAATCTCGCCCTCTGACAATATTTCTATCAGTTTTAAATCTATGGATTGGATGGCTACGTCTAGATCCAGCAACGATGCTACTTTATCTGAGCGCAATTGGCCTTCAATATCCGCATCTATCAAGCCATCCTTCAAATGCAATCCAAAGACATATTCTTTTAGATTTTGGGAATCAGCATCCAAGCTTAGGGTACCCAAGGGTATATCGAGAGCCACCAAATCTTTGATTGAAAAATCTGCCAGGAAACCAATATCCGCCAAAGGCCTTTCTATGATGATGCTTCCATTGGCTCTTCCTTTAAGAAAGGGTTCATCAGGATTCAAAAAAGAGGTTATCGTATTGACATCAAAATTATCAACCAACAAAGCGAAATGATCCTCATCAATGCCTTCCATTTGATTAGTCAATGAAAAGCGCTGATTCGTTCTGGTCAAATCAAAACTTTCGAATGCCAAATACCCTTCAGCATATCGGACAGCGTTTGCCTCGGGAATCTCCCAAGCCCGTTTATTGAGCGTGAAATTCTCAGGAATGATTTTGTATACCAAGGTATCTCCTTCCCAGAAAATGTGGGATTTTACAAAAATGATAAAATCATCCCCTTGCTTGGATTGGAATTGGGTAAAAATTTCCCGCTCTTTCAATCTACCGGAAAACTTGGTCTCCTCCATAGCAACGGGACCTGTATCCAAGGATTCAAAACTCAGAGCAACTTTCAACTCTTCCTTGTTTCCTGTTAAAGTCAACAGTAAACTATCCACTCCCAAGCCTCCGTATTGCATGAAGGGAACTTTCATTTGACCATTTAATCGAGATGCCTGCGCATCAAAATCAAAGTCAACACTGATGGAATCAATCCGCTCTACATTCGCTATCAACAACTGATCGATAAATGGGGTTGATTGAAAGGTAAAATTTCCTCTCGCTTTGACATCTTCCAATTGCTCTCTAGGCAACTTCTCAACAGCCAATTGATCTTCAATATATGCAGTTAAAGCTTCCCCTATGACATCAAACCCTCGATTTCCCTTGACTTCTCCATTTAAAAAATCACTTATGAGCTTCAATGAACTCTTGGTTTCTTTGTTTTCAACAGTCAGCTGCATATCGCCCATAGGAATGCTCCGCTGCCCTTGGATACGCATAAACGCATCCGAAATCATCAACTCACCCACAAAATCAGAACCATCAAAAGCAAATTCACCCGTAGATTTAAAGGTGGTGTTTACAGCTTGCTTGGTTAAGCCAAGGTGTTGTGCATTGAGGTTCTTCAAATCCAACAAAAGTTGCATTTCTGGTCGAAGGGTGTCTATGGTTGCCTTTACCTGAAGGTCCATTTTCAAAAACTCTAAAGGATGACTGACGGTCAACTCTGCATCCTTTTGTTCCAAAGAAGCCTGAATTTCCAATGCAGAAAAATCAATCCCATCCCAGATAAGTTGATCAAAGCCCAAGTTTAATTGAGCGATGGATTTATACACATCCTTTATTTCTCCATCTAAGGCCAATTGTAAAGAAATGGGCTCCAATTCGGGCAAATCAAGCATGGAACCAACCTGCAATTCCTTCAATTGGAGCTCTGTACTTACTATCCAAGCATCTTGGTCTTTCAAAAGCAAATTGGCGAAGGCATCTCCTAAGGAGCTCTTAAAATCTATAGTTCCTTCAAAATCTTTCATGCTGCCTTTCCCCTGTATGGCTAAAGCATAATTTTCCGGAACGTAGGCTTCTATATCTTCTGTCAAAAATCCTGCAATGGACGCTTTGGTTCCTGTCAGCTTTGCTTCATTGATCGCTAATGATAGCTTTTCTGTATCCAAATAGTTGAAAAACTCCCCTGCTTTCATCGCAAACCTCAAGTCCCGATTGTAAGAAGCATTCAAGCTATTCACTTTTACCTGGTGCTCATTGCCGGCAACTGTTCCATTGATGGCAAGTGCTTTTCCTCTGATCTCTTGGTACCAATCCTCCTTCGATAAACTTGGTTCAAAAAGGCTTAATTCCCGGAAATTAGTACCGAACTCCAGAAGATTGATCGTGTAATTCATTGCCAAGGGATTGGCCATCCAATCATTGATGGAGGCAAACGTTAAGTTGATGGCTGAACTGAGCTTACTTTCACCTGTTTGGAAGGTAACCTTAGGAATGTCGAGCTTTTGATCTGTCAGCAAAAAGTCCATTCCAAACTCCTTCAACTGAAATCCTGATGCTTCTTGGAAACGCAGTTCATCCAATTTCAAGGCTATTTTTCCAGGCTCTAAACTTAGTGCATGGGTTTCCAAGTTAAAATCCCTGACAGCTAATGCATCTGGATTGAAATAGCCTACCCTTGGAAGATTGTCATCTAGTGTATAGTTAAGGTCAACGTTGGATAACCCTAAATAATGCAAATGCACTGTCCAATCGGGCCATTCAAAACCGGAAGGGGATTCGGGTTCAGTTGTATTCGAAATATCCTTTTCAACTGTTTTGAGAGCCAAATCTATGGATGAGTTTTCCAAAGAAATTGATTTAAGCAAGACCTTTTGACTTTCCAAGTCAGCTTCGGGTAGTTGTAGCTTAAAGTCTCCTATGTGGACATCCGCTAAGATTCCATCTAGAATAGATTCATAATACAGGGCTATGTTATGCAACTGTCCATTTTGCAAAGTAATTAAGGGCAATGGAGTTCCTGTGTCTTCCTCTTGATCGGTGGAAGGCTCAAAAGGTTTGGATTGTACGTACCGAATACTAGCTTCCGTAAGGAGCAAGGCTTTCAAATCAAAGTTCATTTGATTCAAATCCACCGTTTGGGCATCCAATCGGAATGTATCCCATCGAAGTGAGGCATCTATCCCCAACCATTGGTCATCATAGATTAGATCAACCTTTTTGATCGAAACAACCGGTAGTTTGATTTTGGGAAAGTCGGATTCGGATTCATCTGCTGTAGCGTAATTTTCTTCTTCTTGACTTGGTTCACCAACGAATGGCGCTAACAAAAAATCAAAGTTAAATGCCTCGCTTTCATCCGACCTACTAACTCTTGCTACCAATCGCTCCCATTCCAATTTGGTCACCGTAATATCTCCTGATTGGATCAAAGGTCGGATGGCAACTCCTGTTTCCAAAGACCCTGAGTATACTAAAGTATCTCCCTTGGCGTCACTAACATACAAGTCTTCCAAGTACAAATCACCGGAAAAGGTAATAAATAGTCGTCCTATGCTGATTTCAGCACCTGTTTTTTTGGAAAGATAGTCAACCGCTTTGGTTACAATAATATTTTGTCCCCAAGGTGAACGGATAAATAGAATAGTTAACCCAATAAAAAGTATCAAGAAGGCGAGAACTCCTCCTAAGATTTTCAAAAGTCTGTAGAAAAATCGCTTGATAGTGATAGTATTTGGTTGAACTCTTAAACTCAAAGATATTACATTATGGGGTAATTCGCCTTTAAAATGACATCATTTAGGTTGAATTTGTTCAAAAAATCATGCCAAAAATCACAAAACAAACCAATGAAAACTTATTAGCTGAAAGATTTCATGGCCTTTTCTTATTCTCGCTATCTCGGTTATCAAATTGTTACTTTTTTAGGAAAATTATAGGGCATGAAAGAAAATATACTAACTTGAAAATCTATTGGTTGAGTTATGGAAATTTACTTTACGATTGGATTTTTGTTGAGCATTTATTTTCTGACAAGTCTTGCGCTTTCCCAAGGTTTTTTCCCTTACAGTAAGACCTTTATTCAGGACAAAAAAGGTGAAATCAAACCCATCTTTTATTATGGAAGAATCATGCTTATCAGCCTGCTGATCTCTATATCTTTAACTGCCTTGATGTTTTACTTTTTTATTTCCCCTGCTAATTTCCTTCCTTAAGTCTACTCTACATACAAAACCAATCCTTTCAAGTATTCTGTTTCTGTATGAAACAAATTGATAGGATGATCTGCCGGCTGAGATAGGTAATGTAAAATCCGCACATTTCGCTTGGCTTCAAAGGCCGCAGCAGTGACTGTATCAGCAAACAATTTCTTATCCACTACTTGGGAACAGGAAAAGGTAAATAATATCCCCCCTTTTTGAATACGCTTCAGTGCTTCTGCATTCAATCGCTTATAAGCCTGCACCGCATTATGCCTAGCTTTCATGTTTTTTGCAAAAGCAGGGGGGTCCAGTACGATGATGTCGTAATCCAAGTCAATTTCTCGGATATACTTGACCACATCTGCCACAATGGATGCATGCTTTCCGTTAAAACCGGTATTTAAAGCCACGTTTTTATCCGTCAACTCAATGGCTTTAGCTGAAATATCCACCGAGTGAACTTCCGTAGCGCCTGCTTTTAAGGCAGCCACAGAAAAACCACCCGAATAACAGAAGGTATTGAGTACTTTTTTGCCTTTGGCATAAAGGCCAAGCAAATTTCTATTTTCACGTTGATCTACAAAGAATCCTGTCTTCTGCCCTTTCTCCCAATCAATTTCATAGGCACACCCATATTCTAGTACTTGTGTAGTTTTGGGTTCACCCAAGACAATTCGGTTCTCTACACCAATATTCTTTGGTAAAGTCTCCGCACTTTTATCATACACACAATCCAAAGTATCCCCATAGACTGTTTTCAAGGCATTCGCAATTTCTTTCACATGCTTGTACATGCCTATCTGATGGCACTGAATCACTGCAGTGCCATTATAAAAATCGATGATTAATCCCGGAAAACCATCCCCTTCTCCATGCACCAATCGATACACATTCGTTTCCTTTGCATTAACCAATCCTATACTTTTTCTTACCTGATAGGCATCGCTCAGTCGTTTTTGCCAGAAGTAAGCATTAATCAATTCTTCTTGGAAACTGATGATTCGCACCATGATGGAGCCATATTGAAAATGCCCAATCCCTAAGAATTCTCCTTTAAAGCTATGAATCTGAACCAATTCACCGTTTTTAAGAGCTTCATCTTTTTCCAAAATAGCACCCGAAAACACCCAATGATGTCTTCTTAAAAGAGAAATCTCTTTGCCTTTGCCTAATTTAATGATGGGATATGGTAGCATTGTTTGATGATTTACGAGGGAAAATATAGGAGCCCACAACCATGCTTAAAGCACTAACCAAAAGTGCAGGAAGATGCTGGTAGACGGGTAGTTCTTCGAGTAAAGAGAAACCAAGGAAGGCAATCATTCCAAGGACTATGGACATCAAGGCCCCCATTTCCGAAGCTTTTTTCCAATATAGGCCTGCTGTCAATGGCACAAACAAGGATACCATCATCAAAATAGATGCTCCGGCGACCAATTCATAAATATTGGTTTTCCAATTGGCCATCAAGACTGCAATGATTGCCACCAAAATAATATTCAGGCGCAAGATCCAAAGGAAATGCACATCCTTTAAGCGTTTGCCAAAATAAGGACGGATTAAATTTTCTGAGATAATGGCCGAAGGTGCCAGTAACCCCGAACTTGTGGTACTCATGATGGCCGAAATCAAGGCCCCGAAAAAGAGGACTTGTACATGCAGACCTGAATGCCGCAACACCATTTCAGGAAGTAGCAACTGCTTGTTTTCCAGGTAAATTTCAGGGTAAAGAAACTTGGCACCTAAAGCAATAAACAAAGGCAACAATCCAATAGTCACATAAAAACCTCCAGCCAAATATGTGGATTGAATAGCAATTTTCTCACTTTTGGAAGCCATCACCCGTTGATAGATATCCTGTGAGGGAATACTTCCAATGCCCAAAATCATCCATGCACCCAAATAATTGAGCCAAGAAATACTATCCATATCCGGGAAAAACTGAAAGCTTCCTTCCGGGGCAGATTCCAAAATTGGCATCACTCCTCCTGCTTTCTCCGCTACTAATACCGCAACCCAAATCAGCCCAACCACAATCAGGGTAGTTTGGATAAAATCGGTAATGGAAATCGCCCACATCCCACCAAGAAAGGTATAAAACACCACAATCCCCGCAGAAATTAAAATCCCTTGTGAAATAGTCAGATCTGAAACTGAGGTAAAAATCAAAGCTAAGGCCACCAACTGTGCTGCCACGTATCCAAAATAGGCAGGTATCATAAAAAGGGAAGCAAAGAACTCTACCCGTTTTCCAAATAGCTTTTTATATACGTCACCAATGGTCAGCACATTCATCCGGTACATGGGTCTTAGATAAAATGCACCAAACAAAATCAAACACAATGCTCCACCAAACGGATCTTCAATAACTCCCTGTAGGCCATGTTCCAGATATTCCGATGAAGCTCCAAAAATAGTCTCCGAACCAAACCAAGTTGCAAACAATGCGGACGCTGACAAAAACAAGGGCAACTGCCTACCAGCCAACACAAAGTCATTGGAGTTTTTCACCAATTTCGACGACCAAGCCCCTATCAGGACGGTAATCAACAGGTATATGACGATGGAGGTTAGTAGCAATTGTAGTGATTGGTGATTAGTAAATAGTAATTAGTGAACTGCTGGCTGAGCGGGGTCGAAGCCGGTGAGCAGTGAACAGTTGGCAGTGAGCAGTGCATAGTTAACAATGAGTAATGATCAGTGCTTAGTGTTCTGATGGCTGAGCGGAGTCGAAGCCAGTAAGCATTGAACAGTGAGCAGAGCGTAGTTGGCAATGAGCAATTGGCAGTGCATAGTGAACAGTTTTAAATGAGGAATTAGGAATTAACGATAAGTTAGAGAGTATCAACAATTCAATTAATTAGGAATACGATTATTCTATATTTCTACTTGAATCCATACTTTGTACTTGTTACCTTGTACTTGGTACATTGTAAAGGTACTAGTTAAACCTGGCAGATTCCGAATTGCCCAACTATCTTTAAATCAGCAGCAAATCAACTCAAATCTCCCAGGTTTTTTACGATTTTGACCATCGTTTCTGTTCTAACATGGCCTTCATCGATTAACGCATTCTGAATTCTTCGCTCTGTATCCCCCTCTCCTCTATCACGATTAATAAAGTCTTATATCTTCTGTCTCGCTTCTCGTCTCTCGCATCTCGCATCTCGCCTCTCGCTTCTCATCTCTCGCTTCTCACTTCTCCCCTCACCCATACATCTTCGCTCTCAAAGCCTTAATTTCCTCTGATGCCAAATAATCATCATAAGGCATGCGGCGATCAATCGTGCCTTTTGGCGTGAATTCGATAATACGATTAGCGGTAGTAGATACGAATGCGTGGTCATAAGAACTTAATAACACAGTTCCATTAAATTCAACTACTGCATTGTTGAATGCTGTGATGGATTCCAAATCTAAGTGGTTGGTTGGTTCATCCATGACCAATAAGTTCGGGTTTTGAAGCATCATACGCGATACCATGCAGCGAACTTTTTCACCTCCGGAAAGAACAGATGATTTTTTCAAAGTTTCCTCACCTGTAAACAGCATTCTTCCCAAGAAAGTACGCACATAGGCTTCTTCCTGATTCGTGGAGAATTGTCTCAACCAATCGATCAAATTCAATTCCGTTTGGAAGAATTTAGAGTTGTCATTGGGTAAATAGGCTTTGTTGATCGTTACGCCCCACTTGAAGGAACCTTTTTGAACAGGAATTTCTTCCATGATGGTTTGGAAGAATTTATTGACAGCTTGTTTGGTTTTGGAGATAAAGGCAATTTTATCACCTTTGTCTACCATCAAATTGACATCGGTAAAGTAAATCGCATTATCATCCTTCAGCTCTAGTCCTTCGGTCATGAAGATTTGATCACCTGCTTCTCTTTCAGGTTTGAAGATGATTCCAGGATATTTACGAGTAGAAGGCTGAATTTCATCCACATTCAATTTCTCCAACATTTTTTTACGGGCAGTTGCCTGCTTAGACTTCGCCACGTTGGCGGAGAATCGTGCGATAAATTCCTGTAATTCCTTACGTTTTTCTTCTACTTTCTTATTTTGATCAGACTTTTGCTTGGCAGCTAATTGGGAGGATTCGTACCAGAAGGTGTAGTTACCTGAATAAATCTTGATCTTGCCAAAGTCAATATCCACAATATGTGTAGAAACGGAGTCCAAGAAATGTCTATCGTGGGAAACTACAATAACTAAGTTTTTGAAGTTGACTAAGAAGTCTTCCAACCAATTGATCGTTTCTGCATCCAAATCGTTGGTAGGCTCATCGAGAATTAGGATATCAGGATTACCGAAAAGCGCTTGGGCCAATAATACCCTCACTTTCTGATTACCTGCCAATTCTTTCATCGGAAGGTAATGTAAGTCTTCCGTAATGCCCAAACCGGACAATAAAGCTGCCGCATCAGACTCTGCATTCCAACCATCCATCTCAGCAAACTCAGCTTCCAATTCAGATGCTCTGATACCGTCTGCTTCGGTAAAATCTTCCTTCATATAGATTGCATCCTTTTCGGACATGATGGCAAAGAGTTTTTGATGCCCCATCAATACAGCCTTCAACACCTCAACTTCATCGTAAGCAAAGTGATTTTGCTTTAACACAGCCATCCTTTGGCCAGGAGTGATGTTGATAGCACCAGAAGTACTGTCTTGTTCACCAGAAAGTATTTTCAAAAAAGTGGATTTCCCTGCCCCGTTGGCACCGATTACACCATAGCAGTTACCGGGTGTGAATTTGAGGTTAACGTCTTCAAAAAGGGTACGTTTACCAAACTTGAGGGAAAGATTATCTACCGAAATCATGCGCTTCTTTTTTTATGAGGCTGCAAAGATAACCTTTATACCGTAAGCCTGCAAAAAGCTGGTGAACGAATTTGCTAGCAGGGTTTCTTTGGTGAAAATAAAAAAGCCAAGTATCACATAAAGGCTATTAGTCTTGTAGTGAACTTGGCTTTATTTTAATTTCTTGTGACTAGGCGAAACTGATCCATCACCCGGTAGGTTGCTTTTGTCAAATCAGATTGCCCATCAGGAGAGTACACATCAAAATCTCCAGCGGTATATCCCTGCCAAATAGTATTTCCTCTCTTATTATCGATTACATAAATTACTAAAAGTCCATTTTTCTCTACAAACTTTACACGGTTATAGGTTTCATCACGCTCCCGTTGTTGTCTTTCTTCCTCTTCAGTTAAATCAAAATCTGGCATCCTTCTATTCAACCAATAATCGAAATTTGGCTGATCATATCCTCTGTATTTAACAGAATCACTAAAAATTTTATAATTGATCAATAAATCGGGGCGATCCTGATCCATTCTAAAGCCTTGGGAACCTAATCTGGAAGAAATTGTCCGTTCGATCGCTTGATAGTACGTAACACTATCATCTGGAATTGCATTGACAACGAAATTGAAGGTTTTATACTTCTTGAAATTTCCCGAATAATTAAAATCATATTCGGCCACGAAGTCTTTTTGTGAAGCACAACCCAAAATGAGCAGCGCAAGAACAAGGATAAAATAGGTTTGTCGCATGATTAAATGGTTTTCAATTGGAGGTTTAACTTACATAATTCTATTTTGTTTAGAATGACCTATTGTGGCTCAACAATTTACATACTTTTTCCTACATAAATCAAGTGCCTTTTTTCCTTAGCACCTTAAAAAGGTATATCGCCGAAAATTTGGTAGTGATTGCTCATGATGGATTTGTTTGTAACCGGACACGTAAACGGTTGTTTACACACTTACTTTAACACTCATGAATTTAATGGGATCCTAAAAAAGAGCAGTTAATTTAAGTAGGTGATCTTGTAGATCGTGGAAATTTTTCTCCTGATACCATCCGTTTGGCTTTTGAATTAAAAAACACGTTTAAACAAACAGTGCATTTTATCCGAGTAATCATGAGCAACTTTTACTAGAATATATCCATGAACCGAAACTGGATAATTGGCTGTATAATGGAGGAAAAGAAACATTAGCCCAATTTGAAAAATCTAAACTAGACATTGAATTCTACGCTAATTGGATCAATACCCTTCCTACAATTCCCGAAGATTATCAAAAGCCTTAAACTGGATGGAGTTCTAGCGTTTTTGACACTCCATTAGGAATATCTTCTTCATAATGAGACACATAAATTAATCCAATAGAAGCAATTTCTAGTATAGCCTCCGAAAATAGCTTGAATCGTAGGCGTTGTCCTGTATCCAATCCCTGTGCTCCTTCATCTATAATCAGCAACTGTGGAGATTTTATCAACGCTCTTGCGAGTAAAAGCATTCGTTGTTCCGCTAAAGGCAATTGATGAAAGAGCAATTGTGCTTTGGTAGGCAACTGTAACAACTCCAACCATTGGATTGCTTTGGATTCTTGTTCCGGCGTTGGTTTTTTGAACAATCCCATGGTGTCGAAAAAGCCCGATAGCAGGACTTTCCATACGGTTTGATTTCTAGGAAAAAAGCGGCTGAGTTCAGGAGCTACAAATCCCGTGGGCTTTTTGACATCCCAAATACTTTCTCCCGTTCCCCGTTTTCGGTCAAACAATACAATATCATTTGCATAAGCCTGTGGATGTTCCCCGATCAATAAACTGATCAAGGTTGATTTCCCCGCTCCATTAGGCCCTTTCAGCAACCAACGTTCCCCAGGTTTCACTTCCCAAGACAGCTCCTTCAAAATCCATTTTTCCCCGTAGCGGACAGATACTTTTTCCAAACGGACCAAGGAATGTACTTTAGTCGAAACAGTTGATGCAAGTAGATTCCGGAGCTTTTCCTTATCTACGGATGGATGAGAATCTTCCCGTGGCGAGGAAATTTGAAGAATGGATTCCCTTTCCACTACTTCCAATCGCTTGTTTTGAAGCACAGCAATATGTGTCAACGATTTCGGGATTTCAGCAGGAATCGTACTTATCAAAATATGTACACCTACCGCTTGGATGTTTTTCAAAATTTGGTCAAAAGAAGCCCTCGTTTGCACATCCAACCCTGTCATGGGATGATCCATCAACAACAATTTGGGCTGCTGCATCAAAGCTGCGGCAATCGCCAAGCGTCTCGACTCTCCATTGGATAATTTAATCAGAGATTCTTGCTGCAAATGCTCCAAATGCAAGAGTTGGATGACAGCAGGCAGTGTCCAAACGCCTGTGCGCTTTGGACTATTTTTGAGATAGACTTCCACGGAAACAGTATCCTCTGCATCCATGGAATTGAAGCGCTGCTGATAGTAAAAGTTCTGGAGATTGGATTTATTGCGAAAAGGATAGTCCTGCCCCACATAAGCAATCAAATCCCGAAAAGAATTCACCACTCCCAAACGGCTTTTCTCGTCAATATAGGCTTGAGCAAACGGTCTTGTAACCTTTCCCGACACCACCGAACGGTTGCCTAAGAGTAATTGCAAAAAATCAGTCAGCTGCTGCCCTTCTTCCCCAATGATTGCCCAATGTTCGCCTTCATTCCAAGTAAAATCCAGGTTTTCGAATAAGACCCGTTGTCCCTGCTGAACGCTTACTTGATGCAATTGAAGTAACATTAGACCTTATTTTTACTGTCCATGATGATGGTGACCGGTCCTTCGTTGACCAAGGAAACTTTCATATCAGCACCAAATTCTCCTGTTTGAATGCCTTTTCTCAAGTCAGTTTCCAATACCTGGATAAATTGCTCATAAATAGGAATGGCTATATCCGGTTTGGCCGCTTTGATATATGAGGGGCGGTTGCCTTTTTTAGTACTGGCATGTAAGGTAAACTGGGAAATCAATAGAATATCCCCTCCACAGTCCAAGATACTTTTATTCATCACACCTTGCTCATCGGGAAAAATGCGTAGGTTGACAATTTTCTTGCTCAGCCATTCCATATCTTCCTGACCATCGGCTTCTTCTATTCCTACTAAAACCATCAACCCTTCACCAATAGCCCCCTTGATCTCTCCATTGATCTTGACTGATGATTCGGATACACGTTGGATAACTGCTATCATATCAATAATCGAGCATTTCGCTGTTGGAGATGACCTGTACTTTGACTGATTTCGCTTGGTTTGCATGATCAATCATGGCCTTGGCCACCTGACGGTCATAAATCGGGCAGTACTTTTTGTACATCTTAAACCAGACCATGGGCTTGGTGATGATTTTGGCAAACTCCTCTCCTAGTCTGAATTCCGAACGATCTCCTAACAGCAAGGAAGGCTGCATCAATCCGAGGTATTCGAATGGAATCACCTTCAGGTCTTCCTCCACCTCACCTTTGACCTTGTTGTAAAATACCTTGGATATAGGATCTGCACCGATGGCCGATACATACATCAGGCGGCTTACCCCTTGTTGATACAACCAAACAGCGGATTGCACCACAAAATCATGGTCTATTTGATAAAATTTCTCCTTCGAGCCTGCTTGTTTGATGGTGGTTCCTAAGGAACAAAAGGCATGCATGGTCACTGATTTTTGGGAAATCTTTTCCCAAAGTGGAAAAATTTGCCCGCCGAGATCTTCCTCCCGAAGCATACGGTCTAGGTTCCAAGACTGTATTTGGGTAAAGTCACCAGTGATCTGAATAAGTTTCTCGTGTTTGAGGGCTAGTTTTCTTCTGCCCACTGAAATGACGTATTCGTAGCGCTTGTCCTGGAGCAATTGATGCATCAGCTGCTTTCCAATCAAGCCAGAAGTTCCAATAATAAATGCGAGTTGATTCATGAATAGTTGATTCTTTCCAAGTCCTTTATTTGGACAATGTTTGATTTTTTTCCCAAGCCAAAAACTCTTCTACCTCCTGTTTGATGGCATTATAGACCGCTATCAACACCGATAAATCATCCGCATAGCCGATGACAGGCATGATATCGGGAATAATATCCAATGGGGACACAAAATACACCAAGCCTAGGACGATAAGCATCAGGGATTTGGAGGAAACTTTAAAATCCCCTCGTTTGTGGGCCTGTATCATGCGTTTAAAAACCATGATAGGCTCCAAGGCTTCCTGCACTTTGGGATGATGGCTGACCTGCTCCAGCTTAAACACCACCTGCTGCTGCAATTTCTTCAGTTCACCTTCTTCGCCCAAGATACGCTCAGCCTGCTTTTGGTACATCAGCTTAGCTTTGGAGAAGAAGTCGGTGGTATGTTCGCGGAAAGAGCTCATGTTAGAAGAAGATACGGATTTCGTTTTTGACATTTTGCAGAGCTACCTGAATGGCATCCGAACGCTGATCCAGAGAAAGCTGGAAAATGCGCTTAGCTAAATCTATACCCCTTGCGTCCTCAGGCATATCCTGTAAAGCGGTATTGCATAAGGTAACGACTGATTCTGTTGCTCTACGGACGGATTCCCAAGTTTCTTCGGAGAAATACACCTGCTGAGCCAGGTTATGGTTGAATTCCTCCCGTACTTCCGTCAGTAGCTGTCTATGCAAATCTGCTGCCGAAAATGTAGGATTGTTCACTCTTCTGATCAGATTATTCGGTGTGATACGCTCTAAGAGCAAACACAGACGCTCTCCTGCCTGCAAGCGGATGGGAAGGATGGTTTGGGTATTTTGTGTTTTGAGGTCTACCAAAAGCTTTTCCCGCTCTTTGTTGAGGAAAGACATGACTGTCAGATACATTCCGTAAATCACGAGTCCTGCGGGTAAGACAATTTTCAACAAATCTGCAATGTACTCCATGGGTGTAAGTTATTAAGCTTCGAATATCCGAAATTATTGAGCAGGATAAAACCTTGTTTTTGGTAATTTTGCAAGAAATAGATGAACTTGCTAACGCAAAAAGCGCTTATACGGACATGATTGTACCCATAAAAATATCAGAAAAAGCCCAGGAAGAGATTAAAAACATCATGCAGCATAAAAATATCCCTGAAAACTATGCCCTTCGCGTAGGTGTCAAAGGTGGTGGCTGCGGCGGTATGGCCTACCAACTCGGTTTCGACAAAGCTAAAGAGGGCGATCAGCAATTCGATGTGGATGGGATACCTGTGTTGGTTGAAAAGAAGCACTACATGTTTCTGATGGGCATGTTGGTGGATTTTTATGAGGGGAATGATGCGAGGGGATTTACGTTTTTGAAGGATGAAGGATGAAGGTAGAACGATGAAGGGTGAGGGATGAGGGTCCACGAATTTCACTAATTTTTACGAAGATTTTAGTAAGACATACTTTTTGAAAATTGGATCACAAGCTGGCTTTTGGAAGCTTTTATATTTTTTTTTCGCATAGCTCAGCTATTTGTACTAATATTCCCTTTTTTAGTGAGTCGTTTCTTAAGAGAAAAGCATAAAATGTTTTCGGCCTTTTCAATAACATATTTAGATTTTTGACTTGAACGGGAAAAACTTTGCTGTGAAAATGGTTTTATTTATAAAAAAATAGCCTGTTACAAATATTTAATCTTGCTTAAATAAAACTAAAACGATCAATTTGAAGTGAAATCTCCTTGAATTAGGTTGTTTTTTAAATGATTTCAATAATTTTGTTAAAAAAAGCTTAAAGTATGAAAAAGCAATTCACGCATGTTTTCTTCATTATTATATTTACATTAACTATCGCTTGTTCCTCCGAAAAAAATGAGGGGGATAATTCAGAGATTTATACAGAGGCAAATGTCTATCATCAAAGCAGCCTAGATGCTAGAGAAGAAATCATGGAAATCGAAAAGTTGTTGAAAGAGCGGGAGATTGATTTTTCTGAATTAAAAGAGGAATTGAAAATTTGGGACAAAGAAATTATCGAGGTGCCTGGATTTGAACATTCCCATGATGATGAGTTTCAACGAAAATACCATGTGCATAACCGTATGAAGCCATTTTCAGCAGAAGAACACCTAGAATATCAAAAAGTAATGAATGCAGAAATCAAGACTTTACTTGACAGTTTCAAATTGCTTACGGTAGAGAAAATTATGGACGAGGATGAAGGGTAATTAAACAACCTTTATTCCTTGTTTTCTAGAATTGATTGCTACTTTAGCATGAATAAGGCGTTCTTGAGAAGTTGGTTTATTCATAAATTTTCATAAAAAACGCATTTTATATTGCAAAATCTTCCAAGAATCCTTTTTCATGAAAGAAGTCAATCTAAGCCACCCATATCAGGGGCACATAAGCTGATATTATTTCTGTCAAATGCTGCGCGGCTGTTATCATTCCCTCCTACATTCCCTACAGTAAGATAAATATTGTATTCAGGGCCAGAATCGGCTAGGTGAATTTTAATATGTCCATCGAAATTTTTAAAATCTTCAAACGTCAATACACGTCCATCAGATAGCACATCCATCTTTGTTACACTTTTTAATGTACGGATATCAACAGGATTAAATAAAAATGCGATTGGTGAATCCGCTTGGTCATAGCTCCCAAAATGCAAATGTACCGGAAAGAAGTACGGAGTTGAATCTTTAGGTCCATCTAAGGTTATTTCCATTTCCAACTCTCCGGTATTTAACTCCCTAAGGGTAGCCATGCCGGTGTATGCAAAGTCGGAACTTTGAAATAGTTGGTAAGTCACTTCATTTCGGGTGTATCTTCTATCATCCTCTTTGTTGCATGCAAAGAAAATTAAACTAATAAAAAGAATGCTGAGTAACTTTTTCATTCGTGTGTGGTTTTATCAATAATACGCCGGAAAAGGCTATTTTGTTGAACAATTACAAGTTAATTAAATCTCTTGGAACGAAATGTGACTTGATTCACATTTCTGAGCAATAACCCAACTATGAAAGATTTTGTTGCGCTTTTCAATCGCTTGGACCAAAGTAACAAAACGAGTGATAAATTACAGGCGTTAAAGACATATTTTTTATCAGCAAATGATCAGGATAAACTTTGGACGCTAGCCTTATTTACTCATAGACGCCCCAAAAGACAGGTGAATACTCGCTTGCTAAGAGAATGGTGCTGCGAATTAGCTAACATACCGGCGTGGTTATTTGAAGAGTCGTATCAAACGGTGGGAGATTTAGCTGAAACGATTGCTCTTCTCTTACCCCCACCAACCGAATCATTGAATCAAACCTTGAGTGAATGGATAGTTTTTCTAATGAATTTAGAAGGGTTGGAGGAAGATGAAAAAAAGAAACAAATCCTTACAGCATGGCCATGTTTGGATAAGGAAGAGCGATTTATCTTCACAAAATTGATCACAGGTGGCTTTCGGGTTGGAGTTAGTCAGCAATTAGTCATTCAGGCTTTAGCGGATGTTCTGAACTTAGAGAAAACTGATGTCACCCACCGATTAATGGGCGATTGGAACCCCCTAAATGATAGCTTTGAAAGCCTTCTTCTAACATCCAATCTATCAGATGATTTATCAAGACCTTATCCTTTTTATTTAGCCCATCCAGTGGAATCTTCTTTCATGGAAACAGAGAATCCACAAGATTGGCAGGTAGAATGGAAATGGGATGGAATCCGCGGACAATTAATCAAGCGTAAAGGAGAGATTTTCATTTGGTCACGTGGGGAGGAATTAGTGACTGAAAAATTTCCCGAATTGGTGGATGCAGCTGCTTTACTTCCAGATAATACGGTGTTGGATGGAGAAATTCTGTGTTTTCAAGGTGACCTTCCCCTACCCTTTGCGCTTTTACAAACTCGGATTGGGAGAAAATCTTTGAGTAAAAAAATCCTTCAGGAAGCTCCAGTTTCATTTTTCACCTACGATCTTTTAGAACTGGAAGGAAAAGATTTCCGCTCACAGCCATTGAAAATTCGTAGAGCTCATTTAGAAGAAATGTTGATGGGTTTTGAAACGCCTCGCATACAGTTATCAGCGACTGTTGAAGCTGATAGTTGGGAGAGTTTGAAAGAACTACGGAAAAGCTCGCGAAAGCGAATGGCAGAGGGTTTTATGTTGAAACACAAGAACTCTCCTTACGAGGTTGGAAGGAAGCGAGGTAATTGGTGGAAATGGAAAATTGATCCACTGACGATTGATGGAGTACTGATTTATGCCCAAAAAGGACATGGACGAAGAGCTGACTTGTTTACAGATTTCACCTTGGCTGTCTGGCAAGAGGATAAATTGGTCCCTTTTACGAAAGCTTATTCGGGTTTAACGGATGCAGAACTGAAAGAAGCGGATCAGTATATTAAGAAAAATACCCTAGAAAAATTTGGCCCTGTGCGAACTGTAAAACCAGGGTTAGTTTTTGAAATAGCCTTCGAAGGAATTCAAGAAAGCCCTCGACATAAGTCAGGCATTGCACTCCGATTCCCTCGTATCAATCGCTGGAGAAAGGATAAAGGAATTGAAGAGGCGAATACCTTGACTGATTTAAAAGAATTACTTTCGCTTTATGGAGGATAAGGAATTAGAAGTTGGCTACACTTATTTTAAGCAAAAAGGGTGGAAACCATTTGATTTTCAAATAGAAGCTTGGAAAGACTTCTTAGCAGGAAAATCAGGAATCCTCAATGCTCCTACTGGAAGTGGAAAGACATTTGCCTTATGGTTCCCACCTATCTTGGATTATATCCGGAAGCATCCCCATAACTGGCAGAAACCTAAAAAGATGGGCATCCAAGTCATTTGGATTACCCCTTTACGTGCCTTGGCCCAAGACATTCATCAAGCCATGCAAGGAGTTTGTGATACTATTGGATTACCCTGGAAAGTTGCCGTCCGTAATGGAGATACCGATGCCAAAACCCGTGCGCAACAAAAACGAAAGCCTCCCCAGTGTTTGGTCACAACCCCAGAAACTCTTCAACTTTTACTCAGTCAAAAAGATAGTGCAGCAACCTTTCAAGAGGTCAAATGCATCATTGTAGATGAATGGCACGAATTAATGGGAAATAAACGTGGTGTTCAGGTCCAACTAGGATTAGCTTACATACAGAGCATATTGCAAAAGGATATTCAATTATGGGGTATATCAGCGACTATTGGGAATCTAGAAGAAGCCAATAGAATATTACTTGGAATAGACGCTCCTATTCATATAGTCAAAGCAGACATCCAAAAAGAAATTGCCGTGCACACGGTGTATCCGGATGAACTAGAAAAATATCCTTGGTCAGGGCATTTGGGTTTGAAGTTGTTGGATAAAATTATTCCCATAGTAGAAAAACATAACAGCCTGTTATTATTTACCAATACCCGCGCGCAAACCGAAATTTGGTATCAGAAAATTATGGAGGCACGTCCTGATTGGGCGGGATGGGTGGCCATGCATCATGGTTCCTTGGATATGGCCGTTCGCACATGGGTAGAAGAAGCTTTGCATCAAAATAAACTCAAATTGGTAGTCTGCACTTCAAGCTTAGATTTGGGAGTGGATTTTAGGCCGGTAGATGCCGTGATTCAAATCGGAAGCCCCAAGGGTGTTGCCCGTTTTATGCAAAGGGCTGGAAGAGCAGGTCATCAGCCCGGATTGCCTTCCGAGATCTACTTTGTTCCGACCAATGCTCTTGAACTCATAGAAGCTTCTGCGCTTCGTTATGCCATGGAAACCGGTGACATGGAAAGTATCCACTGCCCTACAGGTACTTACGATGTATTGATTCAATTTTTGATCACCTTGGCAGTTGGGGAGGGTTTTTATCCTCAGCCCACTTACGCGTTGGTGAAAAACACCTATACCTTTCAAGAATTAGAGCCGGAAGAGTTTGAATGGGTTCTGCATTTTATCACCCAAGGAGGAGAATCCTTAAGAGGCTATGATGAGTTCTCCAAAGTGGAAATCGAAGCAGATGGGCGCTATAAAGTTCACGACAAACGAACGGCCATGCGCCACCGATTGTCCATGGGAACTATCGTGAGTGACCCTATGTATAAAGTTCGGTTTAAGAATGGGACCTTTTTGGGAATGGTTGAAGAATACTTTATCTCCCGATTAAAACCTGGAGATCGCTTTTTCTTTGCAGGTAGGACCTTAGAGTTTATAGCCATCAGGGACCTGAGTGCTATTGTGAAGCAATCCAATAAAAAGACGAGCAATATCCCTTCGTATATGGGGGGTAGAATTTCGCTGACCTCTAAGCTTTCGACTATCATGCGGACCATTTTGGAGAATGCCGCACAAGGATCATTTTACTCCCAAGAAGTGGCCTACCTTGCTCCCTTGCTAGACTTGCAGCAGCGGCTTTCATTGATTCCTGACTCCCAGACATTCTTGATTGAAAAGTGCATTTCAAAGGATGGCCACCATGTATTTTTCTATCCTTTTGAAGGGAGAATGGTGCATGAGGTATTGGGTGCACTTGTAGCCTACAGGATAAGTTTGAACTACCCGATTACCTTCAGTATTGGGATGAATGATTATGGTTTTGAATTGCTTTCCGATGAAGCTATTCCGATCGATGATATTTTGGAGGAGGATTTATTTACGGAGCAAAACCTTATGGAGGATATACAGGCATGTATTAATGAGAGTGATATGGCCAAACGGAAATTTAGGGATGTAGCCACGATTTCGGGCATTATCTTCCAAGGGTATCCAGGCAAACCCACCAAGTTGAAACATTTGCAGTCCAATAGCAGCATTATTTACGGGGTGTTTGAAGATTACGATCCTGATAATCTTTTGCTTAAACAGTCCCGTCGTGAAGCTTTAGAGATGCAAATGGATAAGGATAGCGTATTGAATGCTGTTCAAAAAATTAATCAACAGCAGATAGTCCTTAAATATCTAGGGCAATTTACACCGTTTTCATTCCCGATTTTGGTAGATCGCCTTCGAGCATCACTTTCTTCCGAATCCTTGGAAGACCGAATCGCCAAAATGCGTGCGACGATGATTGATTGAGAATTAGCTCTCGCAGAAGGCGGGGAATACGCAGAAAATATTTAACACAGATAAACAAATGTTTTGCACTGATTTACACAGTTATTTTGCTGTCGCAAAGCTGGAAAAGTTGAGCTCTACTATTTGGATTAGATTTACTGATTTTTTCAACTATAAATAGACGAAAAAAACCATGTTGGCTTGTTTGCTTAAAAAAACATAACTCCGACAGGAGTTAAATCCCGAAGGGTATTAGCCCCGAGTCGCCACTCGGGGTAAAAAAGGATTATAACCCCCCTAGCCCAACTCCGATAGGAGTTGAATTAAACTGGGTACTTCCATTATTCATGTATCAATTTTTAACATAAAAACCCCGTCTAAAGACGCAATAGCTGCCAAATTTTCCCCAAAAATCCTTTTCTTTGCTAGCTGAAAAGAAAAACCCATGAAAGTCATCGCTATCGGAAGAAACTACGCCGAACATATAGAGGAACTCAACAACGAAAGACCAACTGCACCTGTTGTTTTTCTTAAACCTGACGCCGCTGTCCTTAAAAATAATGCTCCTTTTTACCATCCTGATTTTTCACAAAACATCCATCATGAAGTAGAATTGGTATTGAAAGTATGTAAAGAAGGAAAGTATATACAGCCCCAATTTGCCCATAGATATTTTGATGAGATTGGTATTGGTATAGATTTCACTGCCAGAGACTTACAGGATACATGTAAAACCAAAGGATTACCATGGGAAATAGCTAAAGCATTTAATGGATCTGCTCCGGTAGGTTCGTTTCTGCCGGTGTCAGCATTTAAATCCATGAACGACATCAATTTTCATTTGCTCATCAACGGGGAGCTGAAACAAAAAGGCAATACCTCTATGATGCTGTTTGATTTCAATGCGATTATAGCTTATGTCTCGCAATTTTTCACCCTGAAAAAAGGAGATTTGATTTTTACAGGTACTCCGGCCGGTGTAAGTAAAGTTAGCATTGGAGATCGTTTAGAAGCATTTATAGAAGACCAAAAACTACTGGACTTTGAGGTTAAATAGTTTCTTTTTCCTGCTTTGCTTTTGGCTTGGCATATCCCAACTTACCATTGCCCAAGACTATTTATTTCCTGTTAAACCAGGTCAACGGGCGGCGCTGTCCGGAAACTTTTCTGAAATAAGACCAAGCCACTTCCATTCAGGCATTGATGTTAAAATCGGTGGTGTCGATGGAGAACCCATCTTGGCAATTGCGGATGGATACATCTATCGAATGAAAATTTCCACTTATGGTTATGGAAATGTTTTGTATTTAAGACATACCGATGGCCAATCATCCGTCTATGCACATTTGAGAAACTTCTCTCCTAAGATCATGGAATTCATGCGAAAAGAGATGTATTTCGCTAAAAAAAATGAACTGGAAATATTCCCCGATCCTGATTTTCTTCCTATCAAAAGAGGAGAAATTATTGGAAATGGTGGAAATACAGGGAGTTCGGGAGGCCCGCACCTTCATTTCGAAATCCGAGATACCTTAGATCGTGCCATTGATCCATTTATTTATCGCTTTAGGGAAGTAGTGGACAACACTCCTCCAGTCATTTACAAGATGGCTATCCGTCCAATCGGTATGGATAGTAGAGTGAATGGTTTGTATCAACGAATAGAAGTAACTCCTGTACTGGAAGGTGGTACGTATGTGGTCAAAGAGCCTGTAAAAGTTAGTGGCAAAGTCGGTATTGAAATTCATTCTATTGACAGAATGGATGGTTCCACCAATATTTTTGGAAATCCCATTTATGAGTTGATGGAAGATGGCAGACCAATTTTCAAAGCCAACCTGCAACACGTGGATTTCAACAAGGGGAGATTCTTCTTTTCTCACATGACCAACAACCGGTTTAAGCGCCTGTACAAGGTTCCCAATAACATTTTGGAAATTTATGAGCCTGATTCAACATGGTCAGGAGCCATCACTGTTAAACCTGAACAACGAAAAAACATTTCGGTAAAAGCCCAAGATTTTTTCGGAAATTCCAGAACGGTGAAAATGACATTACTTGGTGAAGAAGCTCCGTTTTTTTTGGGTAATAGAAACATCAGTAACACGAAGGGGACATCCATTAAATTTGATGGGCCCTTAATGATTATCGAAACAGGAACTTCAGATATTGGAACTTTAGCGAAAGTTTGGGTAAAAAGTCATGAAATGGAAATGGCCCCTATGTATGTCAGTAATTCCCATAGAATCTACAAATGGGATATGCGCTATGGGATTCCTGAGCAAATTGACTTATGTACTGAGATGGTTTTTCCGTCTGTTATTGCACCTATTCCATTTGGAGAAGAGCGATTGATTGCCAATCAACAAGTCGAAATCACTGTCCCAGAAGAAGCTACTTTGGATGATTTGTATTTGAGGATAGAAAATCAAAGCAATCGTCTCAAAATCAATGATACGGATGAATATTTACGCTCACCTATTGAAATCCTTTGGAAAGAACCCCTAGGAAGTCCTGATAGAGATCGCACCCATGTATATGCACTTAATAGGAATGGAAGTAAATCTTTTGTGGGCGGTTCTTGGGAATTAGGAAATATCCGTTTCAAAACCAGAAACTTTGGTACTTTTGTACTCGATACCGATAGCAACCCTCCTAGCATTACTCCAATCCGTGTCACTGCTGATGAACTGAGGTTTACTATACGGGACGATAAATCTGGAATTAAGGATTTTGAGGCTTTGGTTAATGGAGAATGGGTATTGATGCGGTATGAACATAAGCAAAATGTAATCTGGTCTGAGAAGTTGACCAAACAACCTTTTAAAGGAGAGGTTGTATTGAAAGTAAGGGATATGGCAGGAAATGAGGCCACCTTCAAAAGTTCAATCAATTAAAACTTAAAACCAAAAAACATGGCGTTAGAAATTGGTAATCCAGCTCCGGCATTTGAAGCAAAAGATCAACAAGGCAACATCTTGAAATTGTCTGATTTCAAAGGGAAAAAAGTTGTCCTCTATTTTTATCCAAAAGACAATACTCCTGGCTGTACCGCACAGGCATGTAATCTAAGAGATAATTACGATGATTTGCTAGCGGCTGGTTATGTTGTATTGGGTGTGAGTTCAGACTCTGAAAAATCTCACCAAAAATTCATCGAAAAGCAAAACCTTCCTTTCCCCCTATTAGCTGATGAGGACTTGAAAGTTCATGAGGCCTACGGTACCTGGGTGGAAAAATCCATGTATGGCAGAAAGTATATGGGAACAGCCCGTACTACATTTATCATAAATGAGGAAGGGATATTGGAAGAAATCATTGAAAAAGTAAACACAAAAGAACATACCAAACAAATCCTCAAATAATTCCAAACCAATGGAAAATAAATCAATCGAACAACTCAACGACATCTGTTCACAGGTTAGAAGAGATTGCTTGCGCATGGTTCATGGCGTGCAATCCGGTCACCCTGGAGCAGCATTGGGCCTCACGGAGTATTTCGTGGCGCTTTTCTTCAAAGAAATGACTCATAACAATCAGTTCCAGATGGACGGCAAAGGCGAAGACCTCTTCTTCCTTTCCAATGGACACGTTTCCGCCTTATGGTATGCTGTATTGGCTAGGTCAGGTTACTTTGGTGTTGAAGAGTTGGGAACTTTCCGAAAAATCAATACCCGCCTGCAAGGACACCCTGCTACCGAAGAAGGTTTGCCAGGTATCCGCATTGCCTCTGGTTCATTAGGTCAAGGACTTTCTGTAGCACTTGGTGCTGCACAAGTCAAAAAGCTTAACGGTGATGACAAATTAGTCTATGCTGTCATGGGAGATGGTGAGCAGCAAGAAGGTCAAGTATGGGAAGCTGCTATGTATGCGGCCCATTACAAAATTGACAATGTGATTGCTGCAATCGACTACAATGGCCAACAGATTGATGGTCCGACCGAGAAAGTGATGGACTTGAAAAACCTAAAAGCCAAATGGGAAGCATTCGGTTGGGAAGTGATTGATATCAAAAAAGGAAATGATATGGAAGCTGTGTTAGCTGGTCTTGCACAAGCGAAAGGCCTAACCGGAAAAGGTAAACCAGTTCTAATTCTGTTGTATACAGAAATGGGCTACGGTGTGGACTTTATGGTAGGTACCCATAAGTGGCATGGCATTGCTCCAAGTGATGCTGAATTAGCAAATGCATTGGGACAATTGAAAGAAACCTTAGGAGACTACTAACATGGAAAAGACATTAGATCTAAAATTTACATACACAGAGAAAAAAGATACGCGTTCAGGTTTTGGTGATGGCTTATTGGAAGCTGGAAGACAGAACCCAAATGTGGTAGGTCTTTGCGCCGATTTGATTGGTTCTTTAAAAATGGGTGCCTTTCAGAAAGAATTTCCTGAGCGTTTTTTCCAAGTAGGTATCGCCGAGGCGAATATGATTGGTTTGGCAGCGGGGATGACTATCGGTGGAAAAATCCCTTTCACAGGTACATTCGCTAACTTTTCCACCGGTCGTGTGTATGACCAAATCAGACAGTCAGTTGCTTATTCTGGCAAAAATGTAAAAATCTGTGCTTCTCATGCTGGTTTAACCCTAGGAGAAGATGGTGCTACGCATCAGATCTTGGAAGATGTGGGGATGATGAAAATGCTCCCTCACATGACTGTCATCAATCCTTGCGATTATAATCAAACGAAGGCAGCAACCTTGGCTTTAGTCAATCATGAAGGTCCTGCATACCTGAGATTTGGTAGACCTAGCTGGCCAATATTCACTCCTAAAGATCAAGAGTTTGTAATTGGTAAAGCCTGGAAAATGATTGAAGGTACGGATGTGACCATCTTTGCAACTGGGCATTTGGTATGGGAAGCTGTAGTAGCTGAAGCGATGTTGAGAGAAGAAGGAATTTCTGCTGAGGTGATCAATATCCATACCATCAAACCTTTGGATGAAGAAGCTATTTTGGCATCAGTTGCTAAAACCGGCTGTGCTGTTTCTGCGGAAGAACATCAAATCAATGGTGGATTGGGTGATAGCATCGCTCAGACCTTGATTCGAAATAATCCTGCTCCATTGGAATATGTGGGTGTAATGGATTCATTTGGTGAATCAGGAACCCCAACCCAATTGCTTGAGAAATATGGCCTAAATGCTGAAAATATTGTGAAGGCTGCAAAGAAAGCGATTGCTAGAAAGATGAGCTATTGAATAACAGAAAAAATGATAAAACCCGGCAGAGCCGGGTTTTATGTATATGTTACTCTTCAAATCCTAGACCTGCTGCATTGAGCATTTTGGCGTAGGCAATTTTTCTACGAGCGGCCAGGTTGTTGAGTGTTACTCTAGCACTGATTAAGCTAACTTCCCGAGCGTTCACAAGGAAGAGTGAGGACTCTCCTACTTCAAATCGCATCATTTCTCCGTCCAATAACTTCTGAAGACCATCCACATTATTAGTGAAAACCACCAATTGCTGACCTACCGTCTCAAAATTAAAAATCTCTGCGTCTAGTTTGTTTCTCAATTGTAAAAACTTGAGATCTCGCTCATAATTCTTGAAACTCAGTTTTGCTCTTGTGACGCCAAGACCACCTCTTTCTTTTCTAAGGAACAAAGGAGTAGCAATCGTAAATCCATACTTATAATTATTTTCCAAAAATGGAACAACTTCCGCTTGGCTGAATGTTTCCGTTAGAAAATTATAATTAAATTTTGCTACGGGTAAGAGTAAGTTAGCTTTAAACCTGCGTTCTACTTCCAATGTTTCAATATCGAAATCTGTCAGGCGTAGTTCTGGATGCATACTGACATACCCTCTCAAGGATTCTGGTAGGTAATCAACGATAAAAGGATCTAAGACATTTTCTGGAAACACATCTTCTACTAAATCCACAGGCTCCTCGTTTTCATCCCACAAAAATGTGTTCAACATTTGAGTGGATTTAAAGAAATTGATCTGAGCTGATTGAAGGCTGAAAAGACGATCCTGCACTTGGGTGTAAGCTTCCACAGTATCAATGGCAGGAAAGTCTCCTTGAACAAAGCTTTCTCTCACCATTTCAAATCTCTGAACGGCTAATTCGTAACCTTCTTCAAATACTTTGACGTTTTGATAGTCTGACGCCCATTTCCAGTAATGATCCGTTGCATCTAGATACAGATCATTCAAAAACAGCTGACGCTCTACAACGGTAGCTTCTCTAAAGATTTGCGCTTGTCTTAAAGCTGCTCTTCGTTGGTCAATGATCAAACCCTGCCCCAAATTGAACGATGCTCCAGCAGCAAATAAGCCACCAGCAGGAACAGTCCGTTCGCTATTTAGAAAGACACCAGAGTTTTGTTCTAACAAGCCTTTCAACTCCACACCGCCCATGGTTGGAATGGATATTCCGGTCTCTTGAATATCAAAATAATCAGAGTTATTGAATCGCTTGCGATCCCTCTGGGTGTAAATTTTAGGATCAAAACCTCCCCTTGCAGCACGCAGCTCCTGCTTACCAAATTCCAAGTTAACATCCGCTTGCTTGGCAACAGGATGATAGGATCGTACCCAGTCCATATAGGTTTCGAAATCCAAAATCTCTTGCGCAGAAATAGTATATGAAATGAAGCTAAAGCAGCATACTAGAATTGCTCTCATCATTATTTCTTTTTGTTATCCGCTTTTTCGCGGGCTGTATAATAGTCAGCAGGGAATCCATTCAGTTGTCGCCAAATCTCATACCACAATGGCACATCGTTTAGCAGGGCAATACCATCTGCACCTGAACCAATTCTCAAGGCTTCAGGCCATTTCTCATCCTCTGGATCTTCTACTACTAAGATTCGGTATTTTCCGTTAGGACTTGCAAAATTATCAATCGCATGAATCACACCACCAAAAGTACCATTGGTGATCTGAGGCCAACCGGAGAATACAATTGCAGGCCAACCGTCAAATATAAATCTCACCTTAGATCCCACTCTCATCAAGGGATAATCCACTGGAGCCACAAACATTTCTACTGCCAACTGTGCATTTGCAGGCATAATACTGATGATTTCAGAGCCTTCTTTGATAGTCTCTCCAATACCTACCTGTACCGCCTGGGTAATATAGCCATCCTGAGGCGCCAGAATATATCGGAATCCAGTACGCATTTCATAATTAGAATATTGATTTTCAAGTTTGGTAACTGTAGCTTCTGTATCAAATTGGGCTGACATGGACTCAAACATATCTGCACGGGCCTTGGCCATGCGGTCCCTGAAGTCATTATCTATGGCATTCAATTCAATTTGGGCAGCAATTCGCGCATTGATGCTTTGCAATAATGAGTTTTCAGCAGCAATCATACCTGCTTGTACCTCTTGGAATCTCAGTTCACGTTGTTCAAAATCTGTCAACGAACGAAGACCTTCCTGAAAAAGTTTCTCTGCACGCTTTAGCTGCTCTTCTCCAATTTTGAAATTAACCTTTGCTTGCTCAAATCGGATACTGTCTGAAATCACTTGAAGCTCAGCCATTCGCAGTCTATTGGTAGCTTGTTCGACTCTCAAAATATTATTTTGACGCATGGCCTCTATTTGAATTTCTATCGCCTTTACTTTTTCGGAATAAGAAAAAGCGGACATAGTCTTTGCATCAACCTGCATTTGGGTTCGCTCCAAAAGCTGTGGATCAAAGTAGTCATCTTTGATTTCTGAAACCAATAGTACAGTATCACCTTTATGAACAAAATCACCTTCTGCTACATACCACTTCTCAATCCTACCAGCAATAATGGTATGTACAGTTTGCGGGCGTTGGTCCGGACGTAAGGCAGTCACAAAACCCTGTGATCGGATATTCTGTGTCCAAGGCAAGAATAAAAAGAGAAACGCACCAAGCAACATCCATAAAAGTATCTTTCTCCTCTTTTTACTATCGTCTCCCGGATACGTCATTTTAAGGCTTAAGAACTCTTTAAAAGAGACTTTTTCACTGATCTTGTTTTTACTAATCTGCATCATAGCCCTTTGAATTAAATTGTTCTAGTTGATAAAAATCCATCTGTACTTCCATCATAAGTTAATTTACCGTTTTTCAGCTCAAGTACACGAGGGAATTTTTCTATAATCTCTTTTTCCTTAGTCACCAACATCACGGTCCAGTTACCTGCCAAGATGTAGTCCACCATCTTCATTTTATCATCATACTCCATGGAACCAAACATATCTTCTAACAATAATGCTTTTGGCTTGCATACCAAACATCTAGCTAAGATGATTTTACTGATAACCTCTTTGCTTAGGCCTTTACCCTCAGGCATCAGCATGGTATCCCAGTCCTCTGTTAACTTGTAAATGAAGTCTTTGAGTCCAACAAGTTCCAATATCTCACGAACATGAGAATCTTCTGCATCTTTACGAAGAGTGATGTTTTCATATATAGTCCCATGAAAAATGGACTGATGAGACAAACTGTCCCCAATAAATCCCCTCAGCTTATCCAAGTTCATAGTATCAATCGGAAGACCGTTGACAATGATTCTACCTCTATATTCGCTGTATAAACCTGACATCAGATACATCAAGGTACTCTTGCCGCCTCCACTATTTCCTGTCAATACCACTTTCTCTCCTGCATTCAAATCAAAAGTCACATTGTCCAACACTTCATAATTGGTGTTTTTGATCGCATAATGAAGATTTTTCACTTGGAATTGTAAGCTCTCATTATTGGTAGTCAAAGACTTCTCTGTACCTTCTTCACGCTCCATTTTCAAGTCCATAATCTGACCGATTTTTTCAGTAGCTGTCATCGTATCGTATACAGCATCCAAGGAAAGAATTACCTTTTCCACAGAAGTCACCATTAAAATGATAATTACTTCTACTGCCACAAACTGACCAATACTGATCTGATTGTCAATCAACAAGATACTACCCACAATCAAAAGGGTAGTTACAATCAAGGCTTTAAAAGCAATCATAATCTTATATTGGAACACCAGAACAGCAAAGTGCTTGTCTCTATATTCCACATAAGATTTCAATAATTTATCCATGTTAAAAAATGGAAGCTTGGAATTACCTGCCAACTTGAAAGTAGCCATTGTTCTTCCGATTTCCTCCAACCAGTATGCAGTCTTATATTTCATGGTTGAGACCTTCAGATTGGTCTCCATACCTTTGGGACTTGTATAATAAAATATCAAAATCACCAATGCGATAAGCGCTAAACTAAAAAGGAGGAAAAATATATTATAAAGGGCCAAAAGTATCATACCGAAGGTAATCTGTACGATAGCAAATGAAAAGTCTATCAATATCTTGGACATCCCTTTTTGAAGATTGACAGCATCAAAGAAGCGGTTGACCAATTCTGGGGTATAATTTTTCTCCAATTCATCCAACTTCAAGCGAGGAAGTCTATAAGCAAAACTAAAACCTACTTTGGCAAAAATCCGCTGCTCTAATTTCTCTGTAAGATATAATTGGGAAATCTGAAGAAATCCACTGAAGGATATGGCTATGGTTACGACCAATACCATGATTAACCAGGCAGTACTTACCCTACCCCCTAATACAAAGTTGATAATGGCCTGTATACCTAATGGATATACCAACGACAAGGTACCATTCAACAATGAATAGAAATAAATTGCATAGACCTCCCGTTTTTCCTCATTAATAAGTTTGAAGAACCTGTCTAAAGGAGTCAAACCGCTATCAGTTTTCATGTGCGATTGTTTTAAATACTAATTGATTGAAGAAATTGACTTTTTTTTCTGTTCCAGCCTTCTGTTCAGTTAAACCTGGAAGGTGATTTTCGTAATAGGTCTGCATCAAACTTGCTTCCATAATAGTGGTTACTAGTGTTTTGGGATACTTATAATCTGGATTGTATGCTACTATCAATTCAGCGATTCGCTCGCCTAACTTGTAATACTGATGAAAAAATCCTTGTTTTTGCTCTTTGTCAACCTCTTTAGTCATAATTGCTTTAGTGGATTCATCTGTCAGCAATCTTCTCAATTTAATAGGGTCTAGAAAATCATTCTTACTAAAAATCGGCCCCTCCACCAACAATTGGATGGCAAGTTCTAATTTCTGTTGAGGATCTGAAAGATTTGCCGTGCAATAAACCAAATTCTGTTCTATGAATCCCCAATACCAACCGAATAAATATAATAAAAGTTTGTGTTTGTTTTCAAAATAACGATAAATAGCAGCCTCAGTACAACCGACAGCTATTGATAATTTTTTAAAAGTAAAATTTTCGAATCCAAGCTCGAGCATCATGTCAATACTCTTCTGCACGATATCCTTCCCTAAATCCGAACTAAACGGATCTTTGAGATAGATCTTCTCATTGACATCAACTCTTACTCTTTGTAAAATTCTATCCATATTGGTGTGTCAGAACGTTTGGCATAACGTAGGCTACTTACAAAAGGTTCTAAAATCTTAACTTTTTGTTAGTAATACTTACAGGAAAATTAAAAAAACACCCCAGCGACTAAACTGGGGCATTTTTTAAATCTATTTTTTCATATAACGCTCACGGATATTTTTAAACTCTGAGCCTTCTTTCCACTGAGGCCATTTATCGGATTGCGCCAATGTTAATCCTACTTTGTACAAAACCATCAAATCTTCTACTGCACTATCCATATCCCACAACTCTGCGTCGTATTCGTCGGAAGGGGTATGGTAATTTTTTGAAAGTATCTCAGCATTCTTTTTCTGTTCAGGGTTTCGATAATCAGAACCAGTTCCTACATACAAGGCGGGGATACCAACTTTTGCGAAATTGAAATGGTCCGAACGGTAATACAAACCTGCTGTTGGCGCAGGGTCTCCGGAAGAGTATCGCTCTTTTTCTGCTAGGATTTTATCCAATATATCATCCAATTCTGACTGTCCTTTTCCTATGACAGCAATGTCCTTCATGGAACCAAAGATATTGAGACCATCAATATTGATATTCGCAACTGTTTGGGAAGCTGGATAAACAGGATTTTGAGCATAGTAGGCCGAGCCCCACAATCCCTGCTCTTCAGCAGTTACAGCTAAAAACACTACTGTCCTTTCAGGCTTCTCTCCTTCGATAAAGCCTTTAGCTAAAGCCCACATAGCAGCAATACCAGTTGCATTATCTAAGGCCCCATTATAAATGCTATCTCCGTCCGCAGTAGGG
Source organism: Mongoliitalea lutea (assembly GCF_014652135.1). Taxonomy (GTDB): domain Bacteria; phylum Bacteroidota; class Bacteroidia; order Cytophagales; family Cyclobacteriaceae; genus Mongoliitalea; species Mongoliitalea lutea. The sequence continues at coordinate 53,749 of NZ_BMYF01000003.1, read as the reverse complement.
GTGCCAATACCAATGTGATCCCAATGTGCTGAATAGATGATATATTCATTCGGCCGTGTCGTACCTGTAACTTTTGCTATGAAGTTTTTTGAAACATCAAATTTGCCTTCTGCACTGATGGAGGAACTTGCTTTCAGCCCCATGGATTTCCCTTTGAATCCTGGCAATTTGGCCTGTTCAACTAATTCTACACTCGATAGACCAGCTAAATCAAACAACTTATTGGCAGTTTCTGTACTTACCCAACCTTCAAAGGCCGCTTGATAAACATCCTTTCCTCGGTTATCCAAATATAATTTAGTACCATTCCAGTTATTCTGAACTACTCCAAAACCATAGCTAGCAGCCTCTGTTTCGTGGATGATTAGAGCACCCAAAGCACCTTGCTTGGCAGCTTCCTCTAATTTATAGGTCCATCTACCATAATAAGTCATGGTATTCCCATTGAATAAATCGGTATTTTCTTGCCCATATCCCGGATCATTGACCAACATCACAACGATCTTATCCTTGACATCTAGGTCAGCATAATCATTCCATCCATACTCCGGAGCAACTATCCCATACCCAACAAAGACCATCTCTGCATCCTTGAAGGCTTGTTCTCCATCCAATCGCTGTGTCCAGATTACGTAATCTTCAAATCCTTTCAGTTCCAATTTTCCTTTGGGACCCACCACTTGCATCGTTGGCGCTGCTGTGGATGTAATGGAAACCATCGGTACATCCTGAAAGTAGCTATCCCCGTTACCGGGTTCGGCACCAATCTCAGAGAAAATTTTCTCCATGTATGCCAAAGTTTTAGTTTCTCCTTCAGTAAAAGGCATCCTCCCCAAATAGGAATCATCAGAGAGTTCGATGATATGGGATTCAAGATCTGCTGGAGTGATTTGGAACCCTTGTTCCGATGAGCTTGTGCAAGCAAAAACTCCGATTGCCGCTAGGGGCGCAATGAATTTTGTAAGTGTTTCCATAGTCATTCGAATACGGCGAAAATAATACTTTTATTTTTAATCTTACCTTCACATTCAAAACAACAACTTGGCTTATATTGCCATTGAAAATATTAAATCGACCAAAGAATATTCAATTTAGTTAAACAAGCCCATGAAAACCATTTTAAAAGTTGTCCTTGGAATAGCTATTGCCTTTGCCATAGTCTACATGCTTGGACCAAAAGCTAAAATCCAAGCCTTGGACGGTGAATATCCTGAAGTACCTACTGATGGAATAGCTTTAGCGTCTTTTGTGCAAAGTATTGAAGATACAGTCAGCTTTTTGAAGCCTGGAAATCAAGCGAAAATTATCTGGGCTGACAGCATGCAAAAAAATAAAACCCCCTACTCCATTGTTTACATCCATGGGTTTGGTGCTAGTCAAATGGAGGGTGACCCTGTCCATAGAAAAGTAGCGGAGCATTTTGGAGCCAATCTTTATTTGGCCCGACTGCCGGAACACGGAATTGCAAGACCAAACTCTATGGAGTATCTGTCTGCGCAGCTTTTGACAGATGCAGTAAGAGAAGCTTACATGATAGGAAAAAGTTTGGGTAATGAAGTTATCGTTATCGGAACCAGTATGGGTGGTGCGCTTTCTTTGGTCCTCGCCTCTGAAAGACCTGACATGAAAGCATTGGTGCTTTACTCTCCTGCTATCCAAGAATATGGAGAGCGTCTCCAACAATTTTTCAATCCTTGGGCAAAGTTCATCGCCAGTAATTTTTTAATCAAAGGGGGTGTCAGCAAAAGTAACCGAGAAGGAGATAAAGCCAAGTATTGGTCGGAATATTATCATGTAAATGGTTACGAAGCCTTAGCTGTATTGCTCAGAAGCAAAATGGTACAGCCAACCTTTGAAAAAGTAAACATGCCTGTATTCTTAGGCTATTACTACGAAAGTGACTCTGCTCAGGATTTTGTGGTGTCTGTTCCAAAAATGCAGGAAATGTTCCAACAGCTGGGAACTACTACCCCCAATAAGCGTGAAATGGCTTTCCCTAAAACAGGAGACCACGTAATTGCATCGGCTATAACTTCTCAAGATTGGGAAACAGTCCTGCAAGAAACCATTGATTTTTTGGAGTCAGTGGTAGGGATCGAAGCAATAGCTCCTCAAGAATTAAAAGAAGTGGAATAATTACTCCAAAAAATAATGAGCCCGATTGAAATAAGTTTGCTGCTTTATTTCAGTCGGGCTTTTTTTATTGATCCAATAAGCGTCTGTGATAATTGATTTGTCCCAAATGATAATTCAAATGACTGACCAAATGGAACATGTAATACTCATAGGTCATCGGTTCTTTCAGGGCACCTCCTGGATAGGTTCTTGAAAACCAATCTTCAGGAAATTGTAAAATAGAGTCTGTAATCATGTGGTTGGTTTCATCCAACATCAACAACAAATCCTCTCTTGGTACAAAAGTCGTTGAGAACTCTTTATCTCGATCCCTTACATACCCTGTATCCCCCATATTTTTACCAATATAATGGTTAAGATTACCTATCAGATGTAAAGTCAGGTTGCCAGCAGAATTATTGACATCTGGTACAACTCTCCAAATATTACCTTCCTTTTTATAGCATGTCAATTCGTGTTTGACTTTTTGCAAATCTCTGTCAAAAAAGTACAGCAATGAACTTTTCATAGTTTTTCAGTTTAATCTCCAAAAGAAACTCCAAGGCCTTTTGCGGCTTGAATTAAGTAATTGCTTTCACCAACTTTATTGTAATCTCTTGTCGCCTCTTCCAAAGGAACAGAAACAAAATCATTGTTTTTGAAAGCCACCATTTGCCCAAAATCTCCATTCAGGACCATTTCAAATGCCTTTACACCGAAAACAGAAGCTAAAACTCTATCAAATGCAACCGGTGTACCTCCTCGTTGGGTATGTCCTAAGACTGTTTCTCGAATATCGGCAGTCACACCCGCATCTTTTAATTGCTGTGACAATTGGTAAGCAACTCCGCCCAAGCGCACATGACGGCTTCCTTCATCTCCTGCTCTTGCAACGATGCTGCCCTCTTGTGCTTTTGCTCCTTCCGCTATAACTACGTTCACAAAACCTCTTCCATTATCATACCGCGCATTGATACGTTTGACTAGTTTTTTTACATCGTAAGGAATCTCAGGAATCAAACAAATCTCTGCACCACCTGCAATGGCTGTGTGCAAGGCAATCCAACCGGCATCTCTGCCCATCACCTCCATAATCATGACCCTAGAGTGACTTTCTGCTGTCGTTACCAATCGGTCAAAGCTTTCTGTAGCAATTTGCACCGCTGTCTGAAAGCCAAAGGTCATGTCCGTAGCTGAAAGATCATTATCAATAGTTTTTGGAACACCAATAACTGGCAAACCATGGTCAAAAAGTGCTTTGGATATTTTTTGGGAACCATCCCCTCCAATGTTAATCAATGCATCAAAACCTAGTGCTTTGATCCGCTCGGCAAGTTCTTTGGTTTTATCTACGATAACGATATTTCCATGCTCATCTTTGACAGGATAATGCAAGGGATCTGCACGGTTAGTGGTCTTTAAAATCGTCCCACCTTTGACATGGATTCCTGCCGTCTTCGATTTGGTCAATTTCAATAATTCAGTTGGCTCACTCCAAACACCTACAAATCCTTCCTTACTGCCATATACTTCCCAATCATTTTCTTTTTTGGCGCGCTTGGCAATTCCTCGTATCACAGCATTTAAACCAGGGCAGTCTCCCCCACCTGTAACTACTAAAAGCTTCTTCATTTTGCTAAAATTTTATATTGCAACTTACAAAAATGATGGAAGAAAGGTCTTAAAAAATTAAGATTTTTTATTTTGTTGCTTGACTTTCCACCAAGCGATCATAGAACCAAAAGATAAGCCAAGACCTGTACCAACCGCCAACCACAAAGCCAATTCACCTTGATAAAGACCAATAATCAATCCATTGAACATCCCAGCCAACAGGCCAGCTACGACATAGGATAGAATGCTTTGTTTGTTTTTAGTTTGCATGTTCATCATTCGTAACACAAAGTTATGTTTTATCTTTCAAGCAATTCAAAGAAAACTTCACTCTTGTGTAAAATAGTTATATATTGAGTGCAAACACGAGTTTACCCATGGATAAAGATATCAAAATTGCCGTATTAATTGATGCCGATAATGTTTCCTCACAGCCTATTAAGGAGATGATGGAAGAAATTGCCAAGTACGGCAACCCTACCATCAAGCGCATTTACGGTGATTGGACCAAGCCTCATTTAGGTAAATGGAAAAATATTTTGCTAGAAAATGCCATCACTCCAATCCAACAATACGGTTATACTACTGGAAAGAATGCCACAGACTCCGCTATGATTATTGATGCCATGGACATTTTGTATTCTGAGAAAGTCAATGGCTTCTGCCTCGTTTCCAGTGACAGCGATTTTACCCGATTGGCAACACGTCTACGAGAAGCAGGCATGTTGGTGATAGGTATGGGTGAGAAAAAAACTCCTGACCCTTTCATAGTCGCTTGCGATAAATTCATCTATGTGGAAATCCTTCAAAAAGAAGATCAGGAAAGTTCCCCTGAAAAATCCAAGGAAAGTAAAAAAGCAAATGTAGACAAAGTAGGACCGAAATTGATTCGCTTGATATACAATACTATTTCAGATTTAGCAGATGATGATGGATGGGCATTTATGGGAGATGTTGGCAATCTGCTACAGAAAAAGCAGCCCAATTTCGATGCCCGTAATTTTGGTTTCCAAAAACTTACCCCGCTCATTCACTCCCTTCCCCAATTCGAAATCGAGCAACGGGAAGGCAGTAAAGGAAGGAATAAGCTGATTTTTGTGAGGAATAGAGAGTAAAAGCAGTGAGCAGTGGGCAGTGAACAGTGGGCAGTGACAACAGTGAACAGTGGGCAGTGACACAATTAAGAATGTGGAATGAAGAATTTAGAATGAAGGGATTCTACAGATCTTCTAGGGTGGGAAGTGAACAATTAGGGAATCAAGAGACAATTTGGTCTAACTTTCGTCAGTGGGTTTTAACCTACGAATGAATTGAATGTTATTAGTTGAGATTCAAATACTCTTCAAGGAAATACGCCTATCAATAGCCGTGGATTTTAATCCCCGGCATTGGAAGTGAACAGTTAGCTGTGGGCAGTGACACAATTAAGAATGAAGAATTTAGAATGAAGGGATTCTACAGATCTTCTAGGGTGGGAAGTGAACAATTAGGGAATCAAGAGGCAATTTGGTCTAACTTTCGTCAGTGGGTTTTAACCTACGAATGAATTGAATGTTATTAGTTGAGATTCAAATACTCTTCAAGGAAATACGCCTATCAATAGCCGTGGATTTTAATCCCCAGCATTGGAAGTGAATAGTTAGCAGTGAACAGTGGTGAGATAATGTGGAAAGAGAGGTACCCCGACATCTTTTTTCATATATCCTAGCGTTTGCATTTTTCCATTTTTTAATTTAAATAGGTAGGTAATTCATCACTAAACAGATTTGGCCTTGATTTTTCGTATGATAAGTTATAATATTCTTCTGAGAGCAAAATTTTTCTTTTTCCTCTTTCTTCAGTTTTTGGGATTTGGAGTCGGGCTTACCTTGACGCAGGCGCAGGATTTATTACAGAGCAGGCAGAGCAGTTATTACACCTATATTTTTCAATTATCCAACCAAGAAGCTGAAATACTCTATCAAAACAAGCCAACTAGTATCGCCAAATCCTACTTTCACACTTTAGTTGATTCCTTTCCAACGGACAGTGATTACACCAATAAACTTCCACTTGGTCATTACTTAGAAACATTTAGCATTCAAAATCAGCAGGTAACCACACTCTTTTCTATTCAAAATCTTCAACTTCACATCCTGAATAATGAGCAAGATTTACTAATTCAATTAGTTGATACTGCCGGAAATATAATGAATGATGCAAAAGTCAGCATTGGGTCCAAAAAAATTCCTTTTGACCCAGCTACTCAAACATATAGCAAAAGAAAGTCAAATACGGATGGATTGCTTGTGGTTAATTACCAAGAAATGGTATCATTTTTTGAGCTTACTAAATCAAGAAATAACTCTTGGGTAAAAAGGAATGGACAAAAATTACTTTACAAAAGTCCTTTCCAATACATTTGGAAGCCTGTATATTTCATTGCAAAAGTTCCTGTGGATAGTTATCAATCCATCAAATATGGATATCCGAGGGGTAGTATCTATCAAACTTCTCGTTTTTTTGAAAAAGCTTATCACCGCACGGCCTGCTTATTTGATGATAGCCATTGCAATTGGTGGGGTGACAACAGAAAATACCCAAAAGGATTCCTAGTTTTCAACAAACCGAAATACCAACCGCAAGACAGTGTTTTTTTCAAGGCATTTATTAGCAATCATCAAGGTAATCCCAAACAAAATCAAGCCAAAGCCTATCTAATGGGAGGATCCGAGCCTATTTTTCTGGGAGAATTACAAGCCTACAGGAAAGGGGCATTTGAATACCAATTTCTTCTTCAAGATTCCTTGGATTTAAGGCTTGATAAAAGTTACAGGATAGAACTAAGAGATGCTAAAGATAGATCATTGATCGACAACCGATTTTATTACGAAGCATATGAGTTGAATAAAATCGCATTGCAGCTTCAAACCACAAAGCATCATCATCAACAGGATGAAAACCTTTCCATTAACATCTCTGCCAAAGATGATAACGGTCTTTTGATCAAAGATGGCCGGATTCAGGCCGTAATATCCCCAAATCAGCCAATATCCTATCATCAATCTGTACTTTTTATACCGGACACCCTAGCTGTCATCGAACAAAAGCTACTTCCAGATAGACCCACGCAGCTGACCATTGACCCCAAAAACTTTCCGGCCGCTGACTTTACTTACACCATAGATGTCAAGCTACTAACAGCCGATAACGAAGCTCGGCAAGACCAAGTACAAGTGACCTATAAACATTTCGGAGATCCATTTGAAATGGAAATGGGTATGGATACCATTATATTTAAAGCGAATGGATCTTTTGTAAACCCTATCAAGTCGGCCACTATAGTTGGATTGGATAAGTTTGGGAATGAGGTAGCCATTGTTGAAGGAGAGCTGCCCCTAAAAACCCCAATCCACACTCATTTTTCTCATTATCGGATATCTTCTGATCAATACTCGCAGACATTTTCATTGAGTGAAGAAATACCTCTTGTTCAAGTCTATACGGAACGAACGCCTCATCAACTTCAACTATTAGTTAGGAATCCCCGACAACTACCGGTTAATTACCATCTGTTTAAGAAGAATAAACTCATTGAATCTGGCTATGATACAGACCTGGCGATCTCAAGAAAAACCAGCAGCCGTCAAAACCATTATATCAACATAAATTATCTCTGGGCAGGGGAAATGGTCAAAGCAACCTATGGAGTCCCTCTTCGAAAAAAAAAGTTGACTATTCAATTGGAAGAACCTAACATCATTACTCCAGGTCAAGAAAGCACCATCAATCTCCAAGTGACTGATTACAAAAATAATCCGGTACCTGATGTAGATGTCACTGCTTTTGCTTTGACCAAAAAATTCAACTATTCCCCACCTTCTGTTCCCAGTTTTGAAAAATCAAGGTCTGGAAAAACTTTTATCAATAGTTTTAATAGTCAACCTAAAAAACTTCAGCAGGTTACTCAACAATTAGACTTAAGAACCTGGCAAGTATTGGCCCATATTGACTCGATTGAATATTACAAATTTCTATTCCCTCAAGAAAAGCGCTATGAACATCATGCTATGGACCCCGATAGTATCACCCAATTTGCTCCCTTCCTATTTATTAATGGTCAACCTCAGTCCGCTGCAATCATTTATATAGACAATGTGCCGGTTTATTTTGACTGGAATTCAATTCAAAGTCCCTACTCCTTCCCTGTAAATCCTGGAAAACACCAAGTGAAAATTCGTACATCTGATTATTTAGTAACGCTGAATGACTTGGAATTTAAAAAAGGATTTAAAACGATTTTTTCTATAGATCTGGAAACATATAAGGGTCCTTTGGAAAAAATTACCATGGAAAAACATCTAACTGAGCAAGAAAAAAGGTCCCTCTATCCATATATTTTTCCTCTCAAAAATATTCCCACTGAACGATTCGCCTACCTGAAAAAAGGCAACCAAATCCATTTCCTTGGAATACCTGGAACACAATATGGCAAAAGAATTCTTTCTGGCCCAATAGCTGGAACATACACGTACCAGCTGCTGGGTGGATACAACCATACGCTCTTGCATGAACCAGCAATGGAATATGAGTTTCAGGCCTCCGTTGTCAAAATGAGAGAAATCAAAACGGCAGAATTTCCCAGGCATTTAAATGCTTCCCAACACATCTTTCCCCTACAGGACTTCGCATGGTCCGAAAACCGGCTCGAACAACTTTGGGAAAGGTATTTACAAGAAAAACGAAGACAAAATATCCAATACCGATACCCTTACAATAACCGTGATCATAAAGGGAGATTGATAGTTGCAGGAATCAGCGAAAACTCAGATGAAGCAACTCCACCGATAACAACTGTTCTTCGCCACAAAGAAGACGCTAGTAAAGTCTGGGTATTTCCCGGTAGCAGTACCGTATTTTCTAATCTTGCACCAGGTTTTTATGAAATGACGCAATTCTACCAAGGTATGAAGTATCTGTACCGTGATTCGATAGAAGTTAAAAACAATGGCTTGAACTACCTTCGATTACGATTTTTTTCCCTGGAAGAAAAGGATGAGTTTAGCAGTAACGTCGCACAGACCTTGGTGCAATATGTGTTCAATAAAAACTTAAGTATCTCCGAAGAGCAAAAATTGGTATCGGAACTTAATCGTAGCTATTTCTCAAAATATCCCTATTCAGGACCTGGAAAAATGGTGTCAGGTTATGTTTTTGATCATTCAGACTTACAACCTTTGCCCGGTGCACTTATACAGATCAAAGGGACAAACTATGGCACTGCTACTGATATCAATGGATATTTTTCGTTAACAGTTCCTTATACTTCCCATGAGTTGATAATTACATTTATAGGATTTTCACCGGAAGAGGTTTCTGTCTTCAAAGAAAGAAACCTGAATATCTACCTAAAAGAAGATACGCAAGCCTTAGAAGAAATTATCATCACAGGCTATGGTGGCCAAGAAAGAAGGCAAGAAGCGATGAGTAACGCCATAAGTTATGAAGAAGCTCTTGTGGTTCCAATAGATATTTCTAGCAGTCTCTATGGAAGTGTACAAGGAATTGCGGTATCTCCTAAACAAGTTATAATTAGAGGGACAGCGAGTAAAGGACAAGGAGTACCACCACTGATTATACTCAATGGAAGTGTTTTTCTGGGAGATTTTTCCTCGATCAGCCCTGATGAAATCTCAAGTATGGAGTGGCTCGAATCAAAAGAAGCCATTGCACGATTTGGACAAGCAGGAAGCAACGGGGCTATAATCCTGATGACATCTGAAGCAGTATCTGTAGGTATTAAAAATGATCCCTCCTACCTGAGTGAAGAATTATGGGGAGAGTCGTTGAAAAAGAAGGTATCTATTCGTCAAAACTTCTCGGATGCTGCATTTTGGCAACCCAAGCTACGAACAGACAAAGACGGAAAAGCCAGCTTTAAAATCCAGTTCCCTGACGATATAACCGCTTGGCAGTCGTTCTATCTAGCCATGGGAAATCAAAAGCGGACAGGGCAAACACAAGGTAGCATCAAGGCAATGTTGCCATTAGCCGCCCAGTTAAGCGTACCAAGGTTTTTAATACAAGGAGATAGCTCATGGGTCATCGGAAAAACGATTAATTATCTCCCAAGTCCGAGTGAAGTTACCCGTAGTTTCAGTGTTGATGGCCTTCAGCAAGAGCTTCCAGCCATTTCAGTAGCGCAGATTCAATTAGATAGCCTATTGATTATAGCAGAGAATTCTTTGAGTATTGAGTATAGTCTCCAAAGAGCTGAAACAAGCTATGAAGATGGTGAATTACGGGAAATACCGGTTTTCCCAAAAGGATTGGAAACAGCAAAAGGACATTTCGCTATACTAGAAAATGATACGGTTGTCAGTATACAAAAAGACCCTAATCTACCTTTTGGAACTTTGTACCTCCATTCTGATTTACAATCCATCTTAGCAGAGGAAATATCTTTCGTCCATACCTACAAATATGACTGTAACGAACAATTGGCCTCCAAATTAAAAGCACTCTTGGCTGCAAAATCCCTGGCCAAACTTAAAGATGAATCCTTTCAACAGGATACGGAAATAGAACGGATCATCAAACAATTGGAAAAAACTCAAGGGAAAAATGGCTTTTGGGGATGGTGGGAGCATTCCACAAGTAACCTTTGGATCACTCAACATGTGCTCGAAGCTTTATTTCAGGCCAAAGAAGAAGGATATTCCCTTAAAATCAACCAAAAAGATCTTGAAGCCAGCTTGATATGGCAATTAGAATATGCCGAAGAGTGGACTGAAAAGCTCCAAATCGGAAACGCTTTACTAGTGATGGGTGCCACATTTGATACCCTGGATTGGGTAAATAAGCTAGAAACCTCCTCACAATCAACGCTCATGGAACGAATCAGACTGATGGAGCTGAAAAGCAGATTGGATATCCCCTTTGACGTTGCGGAATTACTCCAGTATGAAAGAAAGTCTATCCTAGGTAACTCCTATTTTGGAGCTGGAGAATATGGATTTAATATCGTTCACAATGATATTCAGCACACGATTTTAGCCTACAAAATCATCCAACGGCTACGTCCGGATGAAAAAAGATTGTTAGCGAGCACTCGAAACTATCTCTTGGAAAAAAGAGGAAGTTTTGGCTGGGCCAATACTTTTGAAAGTGCTCAAATCATCGAAAATCTCATGCAAGAACTGCCAACACTCACAGGAGAATCAGGTTCTTCGATACAATTGGTCAGCGATACCAAAAATGAACTTTTAGAGTTATCTAAGAACACAACGATAACAGATGAAGGAGAAATCAAGCTAATAAAGACAGGCCCAACTCCTGTATATTACTCCTACTATGAAAGGTATTGGGAGTCCAATCCCATAAAATCAGCAGGAGTTTTCGAAATAGCAACTACTGATGCAAATGGCAATCAAGCATACTGGAAAGCGGGTGAAGAAATAGAAATACAAGTTGAAGTAAAGGTGAAAGAAGATGCGTCCTTTGTCATGATCAACGTACCCATTCCAGGCTCTTGCTCTTATGCAGAAAAAAAATCAAATCATTGGGTTGAAAGTCACCGCGAATACTTCCCTGAGCAAACAGCTATCTTTTGTGAAAAGCTACCCAAAGGAAACTACACCTTCTCCATTTCATTGATCCCAAGATTTGAAGGCACCTACACCCTCAATCCCGCCACAATAGAACTCATGTACTTCCCAAGCATTCAGTCAAATGAGGAAATAAAAAAAGTAAAGGTTGGCGCTTATGAGTAGTGAAAGGTGCGTGGTAAACAGTGGGCAGTGAACAGCTAAGTGAGTAGTGAAGAGTAAGCTGTGACAAGCTGGGAACAGTGAACAAATTAGGAATGAAGAATGGCTCTATTTTCCTGTGAACCTAAGGAAGTGATTTCAGCTGTTAATTGTTAAATGTTAACATGTGGATTAGGAGTTCAAGTACTGCTTTCCATTTAGAAATTCTGTTTAGTTGGTTTTAACCGACGACTGTCATCGAAATTTGTAGACAAAACTTCGCCGAATTTCCAAAGCATACACCCATCAATTGCCGTGGCTTTTAAGCCCCGGCAATTGGGGAATAGTGAATAATAAAAAATCAGAAATTTATATATTCCCCTTTCAAACCAGTGATTCATAAAAACCTTAATTCCCTTAATCCCTTAATGGTTTTTCTCCATTATTACTTGAAAAGACATGACATTGGAGTCTTGACTCTATCTCTTACTTCTTTTCGACACTCGCAATGCGAATTTTCTGCGTTTTCCGTGTATTCTGCGAGCTTTCTCGTCTCTTATCCCTCCCTTCTTTCCTCAAAAATTAAACTTCCCTCGCTTCATAACATCAAAACTCAGAGACACATAAAATACATTGGCCTGAAAGTTTTCATACGGTCGGCTGATAGCACCCGTAACAGGATCTGTGGTCGAAAAACTACGATTGAAGAATTCCGTAGGATAGTATTTGATTTTTAAATTGGTTCCCCCAGGCAAATTAATCCCTGCAAAAAATGAGCTTTGCCACAAGTTAACCCGATCACTAAACCAAACGTTGAATCTGTCAACTCTGCGTTCATCTACGAAGGTACGCTCTCTGTAGTTAAAGGCCATTTCCAATTCATATCCAGCAAAAATAAATTGGCCATCCAGATTACCCAATTTGACTCCAATAGGGATCCCAAGATTATAAGTTCTGACTTTTTTACGGGTAGAAGGAGACTCGTCAAAGATAAATCCCACATTTCGGAAATTCATCCCTGTAAACCATCCAAAACTCTCTGACTGATCAAAGTGTAAGAAATTTTGAAAATTAAAAACAGGTGCCCAACGAAGAACATTATTGGCATCCGCTACAGTTGCACCGGAGAAAATCCACTCTCCACCCGATGTCCAATAAGGCTCTCCTGATTTTTGAACTTGCTTTTGAGCGAAAGAAAGTGACGCAACCAAACACAAAACAATTACTAATAAAACTTTTCTCATGTATAAATCAAATAATTAATATGATTCTCTAAGGTATCACTAAAACTAGAATTTATCAATTGCATGAAAGAAAATATCCTAATCTGGAGATTCTCATGAAAAAAACTCATTTGTAAAATCTCTCATAATTTCAATAGAAACAAACAAATATGATTTTTCTTCAAGTCCGATTTTTTGATTTCAAAACTTTATCTAGGCGCTTTTTCTACCAGAACCTAAAACGTTTTTCATTGATTCTATTTCTAAAAATCCAGTTATCAAAAATATCATTGGACAGGTATAATTCTACCCCAAAGTTGATCGTAAGATAACCGTCATAGCGCTCGTTGAGACCAGAACCTCTTCGGATGCGACCACGGTTTTCGAGAATTTTCTGAACATCAGGCTCACCAGTTACATCGTTAATAAAATCAGGGTTTCTTACAGCCAACCGAAGACGATCAGGATTTCCCGTACCGTCAAATCGATAATCCCGGATCAAGTCCATGTAAAACTCACTGATATTAAATGCTGACACATCATCCAGGTAATCAGTTAAAGTCCAGCGATAGTTGAGCTCAATAAAAAAATCGGACCAAACATTGGCCTTATATTTCATTCCAATGCCAGTAGGAAATATGATGATATGTTTGTTGTAAGGATTATTTTCTATTTGTAAAGGTCTCAAATCTACCCAACGTCCATTCAACTCTGCTTGGGGGTCATTGGTGGACACCCCTACCCCTGCAAATGCATAAAAGTTGACGAAATTCCGCGTAATATTATATACCTTCACTGGTTTCAAGTGAAATTCACCGATCAAAGCTGTTTCCCAATTTCGGGCTCTAAAATGCAGGTTTCGGGGAGATCGAAAACTCCTAGGATCTGCGGGGGGGTCCTGACCGGACATACGCACATGGGAAGCTTCCCAACGTAATTTGGTATAAGTACCTACAACTTTTCTGACAGCAATATTAGCATTCCATTCCGGTTGAATTCCTTCATTGTATCTCCAAAGGGAGTATAACTCACCAAAATACTGAGTCAACCCACCAGAAGCGGATACAGACCATGGAGCCTCAAATCGATACCTGTAAAAGCTTTGGGAAAAAGCAAGTTCACCCGCACACATAAACACAACAAGTAAAATAAGCTTTTTCATCAGGTAATTAATGACACGTAGGTCTACTTTTCGGGAATAAAGAAATGCAAAAATCTTTAATATTTCAATTTTTCAGCACCACTTACAATATGAATGTCTCGCTGAGGAAAAGGAATTTCGATATTTTCTTCTTTGAAGCGTTTGAAAATCTCAAAATACAACTCAGATTTCAACACCTTGGGCTTATTAATGTAATCGATCGTCCAAACTCTGAGTGTGAAATTTAGACTGCTATCATCAAATTCATCGAACAAAACATCAGGTCTGGGGTCCTGAAGAACCGATGAATGGGCCATAGCCACTGCCATCAGTACATCCTTCACTTTTTCGGGGTCCTCTTTGTAAGACACACCCACAGGAAAATTAAATCGTACCTTGCGCTCATTATGTGACCAATTGATTACCTGAGAATCAATAAACTGAGAATTTGGAATAATGACGGAAATATTGTCATTGGTGACCACTGTGGTCGATCGGGCAGAGATACTGACCACATCTCCGGAAATTTCCCCCACTTCAATTCTATCACCTAATTTGATCGGCTGCTCAAAGAGAATGATTAATCCACTGATAAAATTGTTGGTGATATTTTGGAGACCAAAACCAATACCTACACCCAATGCACCTGCCAGTATGCCAAAAGCACTTAAATCGATGCCATTGGTCTGTAAGATTGAAAATAGACCTGCAATAATTAAAATGTATTTGACAATTTTTCCTACCGATTGACGGGTACCCATTTCCAAGGAATACCGCCTCAAGACCCGATTGACCAAAACTCTGCGAATCCATTCGGCTGCTATAAACAACACGAAAATAGAAATGGAAATAGTCAACAACAGTCCTACTGTCAAAGCGCTTTCCCCAATAGAAAAAAGCCTAAAACTTAACATCTCGTTAAAAAAATCGATAATCTCTACTATTTTTTCTTTTTTAAACTCCCACATAATTTGATAAAACGTTCCTTAACTTAAGTCAAGGTAAGAAAAAAATGTTTAAGCATTGATCAAATTGGATTGACTTAAGTAATCTTCATCTTCGGCAAAGATAAACAATAAGGCCCCTTCTTTGACGACATCAATTAGATACTTACTTTCTTCGGTAGGTAAAGCAGGACAACCCAAACTTCTTCCTAGGCGGCCTGTTTGCTTGATAAAATCTTCTCGTGCATAGTCTGCTCCATGAATAACCACCGCCCGCTCTCTTGCCTGATCATTGAATCCTTTTTCCAAGCCATCTAACCGAAGAGAATAGCCATGTTTACCTTGATAGGTTTCGGCTGTACGATAGAAACCCAAACTGCTCATATAGGAGGAATGACGATTGGAAAAGCTCTGAGCCATCAGTTCTCCAGAATTTCTCCCATGTGCCACGTACCCATTGTGAATCAGTGTTCCATTGCTAATATCTACTATCCATAACCGCTTTTGAGAAGATGGCAGCGAAAAATCAATCACCGCCAATGGCTTACCTTCTTCTATGGCTTCAGAATCGACTAAGAGTAAGTAGCCTTTGACTCCTAACTCCAAGACATCTTTAGAAGGGAGTTCAAATGGCTGTTCTGTGGCTTGAAGTTGTCCCCAAAGTTCATCGACAATGGAAAGGGGCCTTGATTCGTCTTTTGCTGTTGCAGCATTGTAAATAGGTTGGGTAAAGGAACTTCCAAAAAGAAGTATCCAACTAAGAGCGATAATACGCATGTACTGGGGTAGTTTTACTTTTGGATGAAGGAATCGACGGTTTAATAACCATGGACCGAAGTCCCTAAGTTCCAAATACTTCATAAAAAATCAAACTCTTTTCCCCCCTTTAGTTTTTAAACTGATCAAAGGCCTATTTCTATGGGCAACTACCAACCCTCAAATACTCATATGAGTAGCTTTTATTAGCCAAATTGGAGAATCCAAGTTTATTGCGGTTTTTTCGACATTCATCCTGATTTAATCTCGGTATACAGGGAACTGATAAAGGCATTTTGCATGTTTGACTGACTGATTGATAGATTTATTGTAGTTAAACTCAATTTAAAGCAATTGATTTTCAGTTCATTAAATAATTTGTTTAAACATTTGTAATGAATATTAAACAAAAATTTCAAAAGCACTGTTCTTAAACTGATGAAAATAGCCGTTTACAGAAAAGAGCATTTCAATGCTGCCCATAGATTACACAACCCTAATTGGACCGATGAGCAAAATGAAGCTTATTTCGGAAAGTGTAATAATAAGTATTATCATGGTCACAATTATGAGTTAATAGTCAAATTGCTTGGTCCTATCGATCCTGATTCTGGCTATGTATTTGATATGAAAGTATTGAGTGACCTGATCAAAGAACATGTACTCAATAAATTTGACCATAAAAACTTAAATCTTGACACCGATGAATTTAAAAATCTTAATCCCTCTGCGGAAAATATTGCAGTGGTTATTTGGAATATTCTGAGGGAAAAAATTGATCACAAATATGAACTAACCATTCGACTATATGAAACAGAAAGAAACTTTGTTGAATACGATGGGAATATCTAATTCCGAACACTTAATTGACGAACTAGGTGACGAGCACATTGGAACTTCCACAGAAACGCCATTAAGAGCAGATGCTTTTGAAATGGATGATGAGCTTAAAATGGAGCTTATCGAAAAACACTTCCGTGAAATCATGCACGTGCTTGGCTTAGACCTGACAGATGACAGTCTGAAGGGTACCCCAAGAAGAGTAGCTAAAATGTACATACAGGAGATTTTTAGTGGGTTAGACCCTAAAAACAAGCCGGATGTGAAGCTATTCGACAACAAATACAAATACAATGAAATGCTCGTGGAGAAGGATATCACCTTCTTTTCCAACTGCGAGCACCACTTTGTCCCAATCTACGGAAAGGCACATGTGGCATATATTTCGAATGGACAAGTAATTGGGCTTTCCAAAATCAACAGAATAGTCCAGTATTACGCCAAGAGACCTCAAGTACAGGAGCGTTTGACCATGCAAATTGGAAATGAATTGAAAGAGTTGCTCGGCACAGATGATATTGCCGTGATCATCGATGCACACCACATGTGCGTTAGCTCACGAGGTATACAGGATGTCAACAGTTCCACGGTCACCTCTTTTTACTCAGGTAAATTTGAGCAAGATGAAAAGGCCCGTGTAGAATTTATAAAATACGTAAGTCTGTAAGAGACGAAGGATTACTAAACCAACTGAACCGGGGCAAAAGTCCCGGTTTTTTTTTAAACAATTCACCCAAGATTTGATTGTATTATGTATGGAAAATTTGGCAAACAAACATATTGTAATCATCGGAGGAAATTCCGGTATAGGTCTTCAAGTAAAAGAAATTTGTGAAGCACAGGGGGCTACAGTGTATGCTTTCAGCCGCTCTGGTGAAGCTGGCAGCACATTGGATATCACCAGTGATTTTACAACCATCGATGGCTTACCCGAGCAAATCGATGGACTGGTCTATTGTCCGGGAACGATCAATTTGAAGCCTTTTCATCGTTTTAGTATTGCCGATTTTCAACATGATTATGAGGTCAATGTGCTGGGTGCCGTCAAAGTATTGCAAGCGTGTATGAAAGCATTAAAAAAATCTTCCTCTGCATCCGTGGTTCTTTACAGTACGGTTGCTGTAAAAACAGGTCTTGGATTTCACGCATCCATCTCTTCCGCCAAAGGTGCGGTAGAAGGTCTTGCAAAATCCTTGGCCTCTGAATGGGCAGCAAATAAAATTCGTGTAAATGTGGTGGCCCCTTCTCTGACAGATACCCCGTTGGCAAATGCCTTATTGGGTACAGACGATAAAAAAGAGGCTTCTAATAAAAGACATCCTTTAGGTCGCTATGGACAAGCTAGCGATATTGCAGCGGCTACTGTATTTTTGCTTTCGGATGGCGCAAGCTGGATAACAGGGCAAGTTTTGAATATTGACGGCGGCATGAGTTCACTTAAATAAAAGTGATTTTAAACAATCGGGATAGAAATGTGTAGTAGAATTGGGAACTTTCCCAACAGAGTAAAAGTATAAGATTATGAAGACTCCACCGGAATCATATTTGATTTTCAAGGAAGAACTGGAAAAGGCCAGGCTCGAAAAAGAGCGACTGGAAGCAGAGTATAAGGCAAAGTTGTCTGACATGAATGAAGAATTGTCCAGACTGAAAGAGCAGATTCAGTCCCAGCAAGAATTGATCAAGACAACTTTGGAATATGCTATTAGGCTTGAAGAAAATTTAGGTTCCTTCAAAGATGAGGTTACCAACAATAAATCATTAAAAAACCGTACATTTCACTAAACCAAGAACAACCGACTCATGAATATTGCTGCTAATACCAAGGATTATCAGGGTTTTGCCATTGCATTCGAGGAAAGGTACTCCAAGGTCTATAACAATCCTGAAAAAGGAATTATCATCTGCGAGTTATTGACAGATTATATCCCTATCGAAGACTTCAAAGAAACATTTTATAAAATTTCCGCCATTGTTGAAAGTGGTTCTTACAAGAAGTTTATTTTTGACAAACGTGCCCTACGGGCATTCCATCAACCGAGTATGGAGTGGTATTTTCTTAACTGGAAAAACAAAATGCTCGAATTAGGATTGGATACCCATAGAAAAATCTTACCAGAAGAAAAGTGGTTTGAGAAAATGGTGCAAATCGCCAAAGAGCAAATCATGAAAAATAATCCAGACAATATCATCCATCTTTTGGATATCAAATATTGCCTGAGTGTAGAAGAAGCTATCGAAATATGATCGTACATTTTTCAAAAAAGGAAATCTTGCAAAAAGAGTCCTCTTACAGAAGGGATTTAATCAATTCACTTGCGGGATATAAAAGTCTCAATCTTATCGGTACAAAAAATGAACATGGGGTGACGAATGTCTCCCCTTTTTCTCAAATATTTCATATCGGGGCCACTCCCCCATTAGTTGGCATTCTATTCAGACCTCATACGGTGGAGCGGCACACCTTTGAAAATATCCTAAATACAGGTTTTTTCACACTCAATCATGTGACACCAGCTTTCTACAAAGAAGCACATCAAACAGCTGCCCGATACGAAGGTTCAGAGTTTGAAGGAACAGGTTTGGAGGAAGAATACCTAGGTGATTTTCATGCTCCTTTTGTCAAACTTAGCCCTTTGAAAGTAGCCTGTAGGTTGGCTGAAAGAATCACACTTCAAATCAATGGGACAGAGCTTATCATAGCCGAAATCCAAGATATTTACGTAGATGACAAAGGCTTAAGAAAGGATGGTTCCTTAGATTTAAATGCCTTGGAAACGGTTACCAACACAGGTTTGGATGAATACCACATTGGCCAAAGACTTGCCCGACTTAGCTATCCAAAACCAGGAAAGCATTTGGAAGAATTGCTATGAGTTTGTTGGAATTGACTCCCAAAGGTCTATACTGCCCTGCGGCAGCTATTTTTATAGATCCATGGCGTCCAGTAGACCATGCTGTCATCACCCATGCACATTCGGACCATTCTAGATGGGGAATGAAGCATTACTTGGCCCATCATGATTCTGCGGAAGTCATGAAACTCCGCTTAGGAGGGGAAATTTCGTTACAAACCATCTCTTACAGAAAGCCCCTATTCATCAATGGGGTAGAAATTTCTCTTATCCCGGCTGGGCATATACCTGGTTCGGCTCAGGTAAAAATCTCTCATAAAGGCCAAACAGTCGTCGTTTCGGGAGACTACAAAACAGAAGACGATGGCCTTTCCACTCCCTTTGAGCCTGTCAAATGCCATGAATTTGTTTCAGAGTGCACCTTTGGAATGCCTATATATGATTGGGAACCTCAGGCTGTGACATTTGAAAAAATCAATCAATGGTGGGCTCAAAACTCAGCACAGGACAGAAATTCCGTACTTTTTGCTTATTCCCTAGGCAAAGCCCAACGGATTATTCAAAATGTCAATCAGGATATAGGAGAAATCTTTGTGCATGGAGCTATTTGGAACACCAATGAAGCCTTGGAGCGAAACGGTGTGGCCTTACGGAAAGTGGAAAAAGTCAGCGCTGACATTCCCAAAAGCCGATTTAAAGGCTCCTTGATCATTGCCCCACCGAGTGCCATGGGAACTCCTTGGATGAAAAAATTCAGTCCCTACCGTACAGGAATTTGTTCGGGTTGGATGAGTATTCGGGGAACCCGTAGAAGAAGAGCTGCCGATGCAGGTTTTGTGCTTTCGGATCATGCGGATTGGAAGGGCTTGATTGCAGCAATTCAAGCAACAGAAGCAGAAACCGTCTACCTCACCCATGGCTCCAAAGCTGTTTTTGCCAGGTACTTACAGGAAGAAAAGGGAATACATGCGGTGGAATTGGAAACCTTGTTTGAAGGAGAAAACAGCAATTTCACCGAAGAATAAACGAAATAATATTTTGAAAATTTTTAGGATTCTTTTTCCATATCCTAATTGCCTGCGTACCTTTGCGCATGGCAGAACAAATCCTCATTCTTGACTTCGGTTCCCAATACACACAATTAATTGCCCGCAGGGTAAGGGAACTCAATGTTTACTGTGAAATTCACCCTTACAACAAAATCCCAGAAATCACCGATCAGATCAAAGGCATCATCCTTTCGGGAAGCCCTTGTTCCGTGCGTGACGAAGGTTCACCCGACCTTGATCTCGATAGTCTTCGTGGCAAGTTACCATTGCTAGGTGTTTGTTATGGTTCTCAATTGTTAGCCCACAAATACGGCGGCGAAGTACTTCCGTCTGAGATCCGCGAATACGGACGCGCAAACTTGGACCATGTAGATCTTCATTATGATTTATTAAAAGAGATGACCCATGGTTCGCAGGTTTGGATGTCCCATGGAGATACCATCAAGGAATTACCAGTTGGTTTTGACGTCATTGCGAGTACAGCCTCTGTTCGTGTAGCGGCTTTCAAAGTTCAAGGGGAAGAAACCTACGGCATTCAATTCCATCCAGAAGTCACTCATTCATTGGAAGGAAAAAATCTGTTAAGAAACTTTGTAGTTGGCATTTGTGGCTGTGCTCAGGATTGGACATCAGATACTTTTATTGATAGCACTGTTGCTGAATTGAAGGCCAAAATCGGCGATGATAAGGTGGTCATGGGGCTTTCGGGAGGTGTTGACTCCTCTGTAGCTGCTACCTTGATTCACAGAGCTATTGGGGATAACCTTACCTGTGTCTTTGTGGATAATGGTTTGCTCCGTAAAAATGAATACGAGGAAGTATTGGATTCTTACAAAACCCTTGGTTTGAATGTAATCGGAGTAGATGCCAAGCAGCGTTTTTATGATGCTTTGGCCGGATTGACCGAGCCTGAATCAAAAAGAAAAGCAATCGGTCGGGTATTCATTGAGGTATTTGACGATGAAGCGCACAAAATCGAAGGCGTTAAATGGTTGGGACAAGGAACAATCTATCCAGATGTGATCGAGTCTGTATCTGTCAAAGGACCATCTGCAACCATTAAGTCTCACCACAATGTGGGAGGTTTACCAGATTTCATGAAATTATCCGTGGTCGAACCTTTAAATACATTGTTCAAAGACGAGGTGCGAGAAGTGGGGAGAGCTTTGGAGATTCCAGAAACTATCATTGGCAGACACCCTTTCCCAGGTCCGGGGCTTGCAATCCGTATTTTGGGAGATATCACTGCTGAAAAAGTAAAGACCCTTCAGGAGGTTGACTATATTTTTATCCAAGGACTCAAAAATCATGGACTCTACGATCAAGTGTGGCAGGCAGGTGCAATCTTGCTTCCGATACAATCCGTAGGTGTGATGGGCGATGAGCGAACCTATGAAAAAGTAGTTGCGCTAAGGGCTGTGGGCTCTGTGGATGGTATGACTGCTGATTGGATTCACCTGCCATATGAATTCTTGGGAAAAATGTCCAATGAAATCATCAACCGTGTAAAAGGGGTCAATCGTGTGGTTTATGACATTTCATCCAAGCCACCTGCAACGATAGAATGGGAGTAAATTCCTGTTAATAAAACTTAAGCCACTCATAACGGGTGGCTTTTTTCTTTTCTTTTGGCTTAAAATAGGCTAAATTCGAGGCCGAATTAGATTTCAGGACAGATCTTTTCCTTACCCAAAATTTAGATGAGAGCACTTATCCCTTTTTTATGTATGTTGATGCTAAACAGTCAGTTGTTTGGTCAAAATCAACTAGCCAATTACAATCGTGCAAAAACACTGATTGGCTATGGAAATTACGTGGAGGCAATGGAGGTTTTACGTCCCTATCTAGATGAACAAACCTATGGAAACCTGTCCAATTATGCGGCCCACCATTTTGCATTTGCAGCCTACCAAAGAGGGCAGTTCAGTTTGGCGGAAGAAGTACTTTCTGCTAAAATCAACAAAGGCACAGCATCTCAAAAAGATGAAGCACGTTACTTATTGGCCTTAGCATACTTCAAACAAGGACAAAAGGCAGCTGCGCTCCGTAATATAGAAGCAATCAAAGACACTGATTTATACAAGCAAGCAGAAAATGCTACTTTTGAATTTTTACAAGATACCGATCTATCCTTTTTCAAAGAAAACACTACCTTAGGTGCAAAGAACCAAGGATTTAACCTGGCCTTTGTACAGCAGTTGGAAAAAAAACAGCGACTGACTTCTGATGAAAGAGCATTGCTTACCCAGCTTAAAGGGCAATTGCAACAAGAATCATCTGGTAATCTGATCAATAAAAATACTGATTACCTTGATGTCGCCGTCATCCTACCCTTCAATCAAAGTGGTGGCAGTGGCGTTCGAGAATTAGCTTCCTCCAATTTTATTTTGGAACTCTATCAAGGACTAAACTTTGCTGCGGAAGAACTCAAAAAGCATAACGTACGACTGCGCGTCCAGTCCTATGATACTGAACGAAATATAGATAAGCTACAACAGATATTGCAAGATCAATTTGTCATCAGTGCAGATATCATCGTTGGCCCGATTTACCCAGAGGAAGTGGAGCTTGTTGCCAATTTTTCTGAACGCTACAAAATCCCCTTTATCAATCCTCTTTCAAATCTAGATGATCGTATACGGAACCTGAATTATGCTTATTTGTTTAGACCTTCTGTGGAAGAGTTGTCAAAAGGAATCATGGAGTTTGCCAAAAGAAATCTTGATGGCCGTAAAATCGCCTTAGCTTATTCCGGTGCTTCAAGGGATGAGTTATTGGCCAAAGAATTGGAAAATCAAGTACATAACCAAGGCTTTAACCTTATCCGCTCCCAAAAAATAAGTAGCAGAGAGGTGGTCTCATTTTTCGATGTGCTCCAAATCAGAAATGATTCTACTTCTAGGGCTGACTTGGTAATTATCCTTAGTGATGATCCAAACACAGCAAATGCAGCCGTAGGTTTTATGGAATCAAAAAACATCAAGACACCCATCCTAGTTATGGATTCCTGGCTGTATTTCAACTTTGCCAATTACGAAACGCTTGAAGGTCAAAACTTTCATTTCATAGGGAATAATCCCCTTCGGTTAAACTCCCCCGCTTACGATCGATTCAAAGAGGATTATCTTAGCAAACATTTGGTATATCCATCGTTAAATGTCAGTTTGGGCTATGAATTGATGTATTTTATCCAAACTACTTTTGACCAATCCAATAAGCGGGATTGGAGAGATGGACTTGACAGGTCTGGCTTTAGAGAAGGTCGCATCAGTCAGGGCTTTAATTTCACCAAATCACAAAGCAATACATTTGTACCGGTCTATAGGCTAGAAAATGGAACCTTAGAACTTAAATAATCAGATATACATGCAGATTTCAACAAGTAAAAGCCTCTTTGATCGGGCTAAAAACTTTATACCTGGAGGTGTAAACTCTCCTGTTAGAGCCTTTCGTGCAGTTGGTGGAGATCCTATTTTTATCAAACGTGCATCCGGGGCGTACATCTATGATGAAGATGATAATTCCTACATAGAAATGATCAACAGCTGGGGGCCAATGATCCTAGGCCATAATCATCCCATGATCAAGGAAGCAGTTGTGAAAGCCATGGAAAATGGTACTTCCTTCGGTGCACCTACAGCGCGGGAAATCGAAATTGCAGAATTGATTATCTCCATGGTCCCTTCTGTGGAGCGCGTGAGAATGGTGAATTCTGGAACTGAAGCCACCATGTCTGCTATCCGTGTGGCAAGAGGCTACACAGGAAGAGATAAGTTTATCAAAATGGAAGGCCACTACCATGGTCATGGGGATTCTTTCCTGATTTCAGCGGGTAGTGGAGCCATCACCATGGGTAATCCTGACTCACCAGGTGTTACAAAGGGAACGGCAAAAGACACGCTTTTAGCTCCTTACAATGACCTAGAAGCCATCGAAACACTCGTAGCTGCAAACAAAGGTCAAATTGCAGCCATTATTTTGGAACCCGTTCCTGGAAATATGGGGCTTGCCATTCCTAAAGAAGGGTATTTACAAGGTTTGAGAAGTATTTGCGATAGAGAAGGAATCGTTTTGATTTTTGATGAGGTCATGACAGGTTTCCGATTAGCCAAAGGCGGTGCTCAGGAGTTGTTTGGAGTGACTCCAGATATGACTACCTTGGGAAAAATCATCGGTGGCGGTATGCCTGTGGGTGCTTATGGGGGCAAAAAAGAAATCATGGACTGTGTTTCCCCGGCAGGTCCAGTGTACCAAGCAGGAACGCTATCAGGAAATCCAATTGCCATGGCAGCTGGATTAGCTATGTTGAATCACCTGAATGAGCATGCAGAAGTCTATACCCAATTAAATGAAATCGGAAGCAAGCTAACCTCAGGTATTCAAGATTCATTGAATAAATTGGGCTTGAACTACACAATCAATCACTTAGGGAGTATGTATAGCTTGTTCTTTACAGCTAAAGAAGTCTTTGATTTTGAAAGCGCCAAGCATTCGGACACCGCGCTTTTTGGAAAATACTTCCAAGGCATGTTGAAAAGAGGAGTGTATTTAGCCCCTTCCCAGTTTGAATCCTTGTTTCTATCAACAGCTTTAACAGATTACTTGATCCAAACCATCGTGTCAGCCCACCACGATACGATGAAAGAATTGGTAGGTTAACATCAGCTTGCAAACTCACAGCATTAAGAGCTACATGCGTGCACTCACAGTGTTGCTGTAGCTCTTTCATTTTTTATATCCGCTTAGAATAACAATAGCGTCACATAAATCTCTAAGATAAAGCCCAATAAAAGAAAAAACACATAAATCAGTCCTAGAAAAAGAAACTTCAATAAGGTTTTAAACCAAGGTTGGGCATATACCTTTTTCAACGAAAAATATGCATACAAGGTAACTATGATAAAAGACCATCCAAAGACTTGCATGGCATAGTAATCATCGATAAAGGTCCAACAAATAGCCAATCCATAGATAAAATAGGCAAATGCATGTAAATGAAGTCCATGAATCAAATGCTCCACATAATAATAATCCCTTCGGATATAGAGCAACTGCAAGATCAAAGCAAAAAAAGGCAGTATAAAAAACATCATAATCGGAAGGTTCCTTGCCACACCATTGATAAACACATTGGAGTTGGCTATAAAGCCTCGGATTTTGCTTATACTAAAATCTAAATCGAAATAAAACCGTGATTTAGCATAGGCCTGTTGAAACTCCTCATCCGAGACGGATGGGTCAATGGCTAAAAATTTTAATTCTTTCCAGTCTGTACGTTCAGCACTCAAAGAATCCGATACCTCAGGCCAAATTTTTTGAATGGCGTCCAAGGCGCCCTTATTTACCAAACTATCAAAGGCTACTTGTTCATCATCTGCTAATTCTTTTCTGATTTCAGCCAATCTTCCATCCATTCCAATATTAAAACTCCCCGCTGTACCCATCAAGGTTTTATCCAACATATTCTGTGGAATAACCAACGCAAATACAAAAAAGTAAAATAAAGACATAAGCAAATAGAGCTTAATGGGCTGAATAAATGACTTCCTTCGTCCTTCATTAAAAGCCAAAGTCAAGGCACCTGGTTTAGTAATAAACACAGGAATAGTCCGTATAAAAATGGTGTCCAGATTCAGGAAATTTGAGAAAAAATCTCCTAAAAATACATGCAAAGGCATCTTTGTATCCTTGTTTTCCTGACCACAAGTAGGGCAAAAACGCTCTTGTTTATGGAACTCCTCCCCACAATTGAGGCAGAAATCCAATTTTCTATGGTTGCTTGGCATGCTTGAGTTAAGTGCTTTAGGTGACGTTAATTTAAGATTTTTATGATGTATTCAAGCCTTTTACCAAGAAAAGGTGGACTTCCCTCCTGATAATCCGTAAATTTGGAATAAAAAATATGAAAGTTTACGGCATTAAAAACTGCAATACCATGAAGAAAACCTTCGGTTTCCTAGAAGCAGAAGGTATCAAGTATGAATTTATCGACTACAAAAAACAAGCTCCTACTCAGGAATTGATAGAAGGTTTTGCAGACCTTACCTCATTCGAAAACCTCATCAACAAAAAAGGCACCACCTACCGTAAACTCAGCGATTCCGACAAAGAACTTTTAAACACCAAAGCATCTGCTCTCCAAGTTCTCACCCAAAACTCCAGCATGATCAAACGCCCAATCATTGATAATGGCAAAGGAAAGTTGGTCTTAGGATTCGAGCCAGAGGAGATTCAGAGCTTAAAGTGATTGGATGTACCAAGTACAAGGTACCAAGTACCAAGATTGTTAGATTGATTTAAGATTTTAGATCTTAGATATAAGATTTGCTTAAATATCAAACCTTTGCGCTCATGGCGTCAATCGTGGCGTTCGTGGCGTGAAAAAAAGATGAAGTTTTAAACTACATGACACCAAGGGGATTGCAAATCCCCATTTATCTGCTCCGCGAAATTTGCAATTTCGTGGAGCACCAGAAAAAATGCGTATGCGGTAATATCTACCACATACGCTTCTTTTTTTGTTTCAATTTATTTCTACTTTATTTCAACCTTATTTCCATTTATTTCCACATTATTTCCGTGAATTCTGCGCCTTCTGCGAGCGCTCTAGAAAGTAAACGTAGGCAGATGTTTCAGTATATCATCCGTCATCTCTTGCAAGCCATATTGAGGCTTCCATCCCCAATCTTGCCTTGCTCTGGTATCATCCACACTGTCAGGCCATCCATCAGCAATGTTTTGTCTAAAATCTGGCTCATAAGAAATCGTGAAATCAGGGTAATGTAATCGAATACTTTCAAAAATCTCCTTCGGAGAAAAGCTGATAGCACCAACATTATAACTAGATCTAATTAAAACCTGCTCCTTTGGCGCATGCATTAGATCCAAAGTAGCTTTAATAGCATCTGGCATATACATCATCGGCAAATAGGTGTCTTCTTTCAAAAAAGACACAAAATGCTCTCCTGCGATGGCTTTATGATAGATATCTACTGCATAATCTGTAGTACCTCCACCTGGTAAAGACTTATAGCCAATCAATCCAGGATACCTCAAGCTTCTCACATCCACCCCAAACTTCTGGAAATAATATTCACACCAACGCTCACCTGCTTGTTTGGAAATGCCGTAAACAGTATTTGGTTCTTTGACACAATATTGAGGTGTATTAACTTTTGGAGTATTAGGACCAAAAACTGCAATGGAAGATGGCCAGTAAATCTTATCCAATTTCAGTTCCTTTGCCAGCTCCAGCACAAAAATCAAACTATCCATATTCAAATTCCAAGCAAAAAGTGGATTTTGCTCTCCCGTAGCTGAAAGCACTGCGGCCAAATGATAGATTTGCTTAACTTGTTGATCAACGACCAGTTTTTTAAGCGCGTCTTTGTCCATCACGTCCAGAACCCTGGATTGGCAATAGTCAAACTTAGTCAAGGCTTGTGGATTAATATCAGTGGCAATCACGTTGTCCCCACCATACAGCTCTGTGAGAGCCCATGTCAATTCCGAACCGAGCTGTCCAGCAGCACCGATGATTAAGATTCTTTCCATGCTTTACGATCTCCGGGCAAACAAAGCCCTTAATTTTTGATTATATTTGGGATTCAATATTCGAAACAAAAATAATGATTTCGGCGCATGAATTTCACTATTTCCGAAAATAGGAGTTAAAAACCTTTACTTACAAAATTTTATGTACGATACCCTTAAACCTAAATTAGAACAAGAGTTAAAAGAAATCGAAGCAGCAGGCCTGTATAAAAGAGAGCGCATCATCACCTCTCCTCAATCCGCTGAGATCACCATCGAAGGTGGCAAAAAAGTATTGAACTTCTGTGCCAACAACTATCTTGGTCTATCCTCTCATCCTCAAGTGATTGAAGCGGCTAAAAAGGCCATCGACACCCATGGATTTGGCATGTCGTCCGTACGCTTTATTTGCGGAACTCAGGATATCCATAAGCAATTAGAAGATAAGATTTCTGAGTTTCTAGGTACTGAAGATACCATCCTTTACGCAGCTGCTTTTGATGCGAACGGGGGTGTTTTTGAACCACTTTTTGGCCCAGAAGATGCGATTATTTCTGATGCCTTAAACCATGCTTCTATCATCGATGGTGTACGTCTGTGCAAAGCCATGCGCTTCCGCTACCTACACAACGATATGGAAGACCTGGAAAAGCAACTGCAAGATGCAGATGCTAAAGGCGCCCAACAAAAGATCATCGTTACCGATGGGGTTTTTTCTATGGATGGAACCATCGCTCAATTGGATAAAATCGTAGCCCTAGCTGAAAAATACAATGCCCTAGTTATGAGTGACGAGTGTCATTCTACAGGATTTATGGGTAAAACTGGCCGTGGTGTACACGAGCACTGTGGAGTTATGGGAAAAATTGACATCATCACCGGAACACTAGGAAAAGCCTTGGGTGGTGCTTCAGGTGGTTTTACCTCTGGTAGAAAAGAGATAATAGACCTGTTGCGTCAACGCTCCAGACCCTATTTGTTTTCCAACACCTTAGCACCTTCTATTACAGGAGCTTCCATTGCAGTTTTTGATTTGCTTTCAGAGACTACTGAGCTTAGAGACAAACTAGAGTCCAATACGCAATATTTTCGTAAGCAAATGACAGCTGCAGGCTTTGATATTAAGCCAGGCGAACATGCCATTGTGCCGATAATGCTGTATGATGCAGTACTTTCTCAGCAGATGGCAGAAAAACTATTGGAAAAAGGAATCTATGTGATTGGCTTCTATTACCCTGTAGTTCCAAAAGGTCAGGCGCGAATTCGTGTTCAAATTTCTGCCGGTCATGAAAAAGAACATTTGGATCAAGCGATTGCCGCATTTATTGAAGTTGGAAAAGAGTTAGGTGTGATTAAGTAAATCAAAAAGGATAACCTCTATAATAAAAAATGAATGAGCCCAATAAGATTTTATTGGGCTTTTTTTAAAAGGTAAAGTAGTTGTGAAATTGTTTAATTACACGTATATTTGAAAAAACACGTGTAAAAATGAAAACAAAGCTAACATTAACCATAAAGAAAAGTGTAATTGACTCTGCTAAAAAGAAAGCAAAGGCCAGAGGAATATCCCTTTCAAAAATGATTGAGGAAATTTTTGAAGGTTCGACAGAAACGTCCATCCAAACAGAAGAACAACGTTCTGCTGAAAGATTATTGGCTAGATTAGAGAATGCACCTACTCTCGAAACAAAACCAGACAAAGAGTTAATTGAGGAATTTATCCGAAATAAATATGCCTGAAATTTATCTTGATACAGATGTTGCTTTTGACATTATATCCAAAAGAATGCCTTACTATGAAACATCTATTAAGCTTATTGACCTTTTTCTTCAAAACAAAATAGTCCTGTTAATCGGAGAAAGCAGTTTAGGAAACTTGTTTTACTTAAGTTTCGAAATCTACAAACTAAATGATGCTAAAAATTTATTAAATGATTTCTCGTCTTCATGTAAAATTATTTCCGGGGGGAAAACATCATTAAAGGACGCCTTAAACTCTGAATTCAAGGATAAAGAAGATGCACTACAATATTATACAGCTTTAAATTACGGAGCTGACTTCTTTATTACCAGAAATATACATGACTATAAGTTTGCAGTAAAGTCTTTACCAGTATATAGTCCTATAGATTTTTTAAAACTCTTTTAAACCACCCCCCTCAACTGATTATCAATCACAAACTGAATCAACTCCTCTACTGTTATTCCTGCTCGTTGAGAGGCATCGGTAATATCTTCTCTGCTGACCTGAGCGGCAAAACTTTTATCTTTCAATCGCTTTTTGAAACCTTTGATTTCAATCCCCTCATACCCTTGTGGACGCATCAAGGAGTAAGCATGTACAAAACCTGATAACTCATCGAAGGCATATAGCATTTTGTCCATTTCTGAATCTGGGTCAACTCCGAAATACCGAGGACCATGAGAGGCAATTGCCTTGATCATGCGTGGATCCTGATTTCTTGCTTCCAGCTCTTCGATGATTTTTCTGCAATGATCATCCGGCCACTGATCCCAGTCCGCATCATGCAACAGCCCAGACAAATGCCAAAGCCGTTGGGTATATGCATCGTAACCTTTCACCTCTGCGTAAGATTTCATTAAATGCCCTACCTGCTGCATGTGGAAAACCAGCTTTTCGTTTTTCACCCAAGTATTGAGTAATAGTTCAGCCTCAGCAAGTGTCATCAAATTTCCTTCGTCGTTAGGATTACCAAAAGTTGTTCGATTAAGTGGGTGAGATAATGTCATCGGTTTATAAGCTTTTTAAGGGCACTTCAAATGAACGATCGCTCCATGCAAAACGAAGTTTTCCTTCATTTCCTTTGGTAGAGATCACTTTAAATGTCAATTTTTCGACAGACTCTTTCAATACCACAGGTGTAATTTCCCAACGGGCCACATCCTCTTTTTCATCGTAATCATCGGCCAAATGTTGATTGAAGTTCTTATTGAGAATCAAGGTCCATTTGTCCGCACGGGGAATAGTAAAAAGAGCATATTTGCCGGCGGGAATACGCTTCCCTCCTATTTCCAAATCCTGATTGAAGGAAATATTCGTAGCCATATGGGCTCCTGTAACCCACACATCCCCATAGCCTACCAATCCTCCAAAAATCTCTCTTCCTCGTACACTCGGAGCGGCATAATCCACATGCACATGATTCTTTCCAATATTGGCCATGGCCGCTGTTCGTGGACTCTTAGAAGCAGATGGTCCTGCATGAGCACTATGATCGTGCGCACTGTGGTTATGAGCTCCATGAGCAGAATGATCATGGGCGTTTGCAGATGTAGGGGCAGCTTTCCCCTCCGATGTACCACCTGTTGCAGCTACCCGCTTACCTGGCTGATACGTTTCTTTAACCTCCCCGCAAGTCAACATCATATCACCAAAATACGGATTACGGATTTCTTTTTCTCCACTCAACCAATAAGCGCCTTGGTCCTTGAAGGCCATCGGGCAGTATTGACGGTAAATAGTATTATCCACTACCCCAAAATACTCCACCGCATCAATCAAGTTATCCGATAAAATTTCGAATTGCTTTCGTTGCTCTTCCACATTGCTTGTGGCAGCAATTTTATCTAAACTGCTACGGATAGGACTTACCAATTTATTCCAGATTTCTCCTGCTTTGCCCTCCAATAAGGAGGCATCCACTTTTGTCAAATTGGCTTTGGCAGGATTAATTGCCTGCTGAGTGGCTTGAGCGTTACTGGCTACCAAACCATCTTTGATCGGTAAGTAGCTCTGGATAAGCGCAGTCAACTGCTTCTTAAACGCTTCCGAAACTTCCAGCGTCTTCACCTGCGGACGTAACATCATACTGTAATTGCCACTGAGTTGAGCGGCTGCATCGATGGCAAAAACCCCATTACTCACCACTTGCTCCCCTTCTTCTACTCCTGAAAACACCAAATAATCATCTCCTACTCGTGGCCCCAATTCAATCTCTCTCATCTCAAATGCCGGAGCTTCACGGTTCCCTACTTGTACATAGACAACTGAACGTGGACCTGTCCAAAGAATGGCTGATTTCGGAATCATCAAACCTGTCTGTGCTGCCTGAGCAGCTGCAATGGTAGCCGAAACAAACATCTCTGGCTTCAACTCAAAGTTTCTATTGGCCGCTTCTGCTCTGATTCCCACCGTACGGGTATCTGGATTCAAGACCGGATCAATATAGGTCACTTTCCCCGAGAAGGATTTTCCAGGGTAAGCAGCAACTTGGAAACTCAACTCATCTCCTTTTCTGATCGCTCCCAAATCGGACTCATAAGCATCCAAAATCACCCATACCGAACTCAAATCCACAATTTCAAACATCACCGATCCTCTGTTCACAAAATCTCCAACAGAAACATTCCTTGCCATCACGACTCCAGACACATCTGCGTAAACATCAAACTGTGTTTGAATCTGACCCGAACTTTCAATTCTACTGATTTGCTCATCGGATATTTTCCAAAGCCTCAATTTTTCTTTGGCAGCTTGGTACAAGGCTGGTTGACGCTCCTTAATTTTGGCTGTTTCCAGCAATTCTTTTTGAGCATTCACTAACTCTGGAGAGTAAAGCGTTGCCAGCTTCTCCCCTCTTCTCACTTCTTGCCCCGTAAAATTGACAAACAATTGGTCTACCCTACCCCCAAAATTGGCAGTCAGGCTTTTGACACGCTGTTCGTTGGTTTGGATTTTACCGGTCAAGTTCACTTTGCCAGTCCCTGATCCGGCCTTCACTCGGGTGAGTTGTACATTGGAAAGTGCAACCGCTTCAGGTGTCATTTCCAGCACAAAAGGACTATTATTTCCCGATCCACTCGCAAGCGGAGTTAAGGCCATTCCACAAAGCGGACACATTCCAGGTTCATCCTGCCTAATCTGTGGGTGCATGGAACAGGTATAGATGGTCCCATCTTCCGCTACATGGAAGTGTTCGTGATCAGGATGGTCGTCATTCCCACGGATCAACCAACCCGCTAGACCACCGAAAAACAAGCAGCCTAGGATGATGATGAATATATTTTTGTTGTTTTTCATAGTATTTTTAGAGACAAGAGATAAGACTTAGACTTTTGTTGAAAGACGATTCGGTATTGGGGTTCACGCAAAGGTCGCTACGGGTTTCGCAACGAGCGCTACGGTAATCTTGGCGGTCGTTGCGTATTTCCTTTGCTGTCGTTGCGAGAAAATAACATTAGATATTGGGATATTGGATATTGGGATATTTCCTTGATAATATCTATCAGTATCTAATATCAATAAATATCAAATCAAATCCCCACCAACGTTTCTACCCGTGCAAACTGAATTTCTCGATCAATTTTCGTATTCAGAAGATTCAACCGAAAGTCTAGTAACTCCCGCTGAATAGATAAGATTTCTTCGAAGGAACTACCTTCGGTAGCATATGCTGTGACAGATAGTTCCAGCGTTTGCTCCGTCAGTTCGATTTGTTCTTCCAAGAGACGGACTTTGCGGTCAGCATCTTTGATGGAGGCAAGGATTGTTTCAAACTCGGTTTCCAGGTTGCGTTGTAAATCCTCCTTTTGACGCTCATTGGCTTCCCAGTATAGTTTGGATTCAGCCTGCATGGCTTTATACTTCTTACGGTAAATAGGTAAGGATACTGTAGCCATTCCCATGACCATATTGTTTCCCATACCGGCAGGCATATAAAACATATCGTCTTGGTGTCCAACCATTCCTGATTCTGGTCTAAAGGAGAAAACCATGTAATTCAACCCAAGTCCTACCATAGGTCTACCTTCCAGTTTGGCCATTTCCGCTTGTTTTTGATAGGCCAAACCTTCCTTTTCCAGCATCAATAACATTGGATTGGAAAGCAATAGTTGCTCTAGCATTTCTACTTCCCATCCATAGGCTTTTTGGCTCTCCAATTGGCTATCAAGTGCTATCCATTCATTTTTATCTCTTCCAAGCAATTGATTGAAGCGAACTTGCAAAGGTCTTTTATCCACTTCCAATTGCTGTAAATCTGACTCCAAAGCTTTGATCTGCACCTGCAAGCGAAGTACATCCGTGAGTTTACCCGAACCTCCAGCAGAGCCCATACTCGACATAGCCGATGATGAACTGGAGGACTGTCCCATAGCAGGGGCACCGGAAGCAGTACTTCCTCCCATACCCATGCCATCATCACTTGCATTTTGAGCCCCTCTAGTTGGGCGTCTTACAGCAGTTGACACAGAAGACACGGCATCAGCGGTATTTCCTCCCTGATAACGAATAATGGCCAATTCCTCCAAAGACTTCAAAATCTCCAGATTAGCCTTGGTAATGGCAATCGTATTTTCTAATTGCTGCAATTGGAAGTAGGTTTCCTTCACCTGATAGAGCAAGACATTTCGCTGCTGTCTAAACTCCTCATACCTCGCCTCCGCCATCAGCGTTGCCTCATCCTTTTGCGTTTTAAGCATTCCAAACCATGGAAACATCTGCATCACCGACAGCTCCCCACGCTGATTCCCCATCAACAACTCCATCGGTCTCGTAAACACCCCAATGTTTAACTGAGGGTTCTCCAAACTCACCTGATTCGTCTTCTCCAAAGAAGCTTGGTATTGACGGAAAGAAGCTTGTAGAGATGGATTATTTTCGGAGGCTAGGTCTAGGTAGTCATTTAAGGTTTGAGCGTGTAAAGGAAATAAGGTGAAATAAGGTGGAAATAAGGTGGAAATAATACATAGACAGATGGTTTTCTTAAGGGAGGATAGATTGGGTTTTAAGTGAAATAAATAGAAATAAGGTTGAAATAAAGGTGAAATAGGTCGCAGGATCAACCTTCTTATTCCAATAGTAAAGTTCACAAGTAGATGCTGACCTTTTAGAAAGAATTTGATATTTGAGTTCCTCCCAAGGCTATTTTTTAGATCATACAAGTATTGAAATTTATTACTTTTCATTTTTACCTCCCTTCTTGGCTTCATAGGTTTTGGAGATGGTGTTGTTTAATTTAACTTGAAGAGGATAATGTATGGAGCAGATTTCTTCCCATTCTTCGAGGGTTACTAAACCTCTTTCATGGCCTAAATCCAACCAGTGCTCTTTTCCTTCAGCTAATGAAGCTCTTGAATAGAAGTAGAACTGAACCTTTTCCAAATAATGAAATCTACCGTACCCTTCTGCTATATTAGCTCCAACAGAGTCGATTGACTCCAACATCTGATTTCCCCAAGATTTCTTTTCATGAAAATTCAATCGAGAATAAATCGTCCATGCAATTGCCGAAAGCTTCCTGGATAATTGATAAATTTCCAAGTCTTTCAAGGGTATATATTTCTTCTTATCCTCCATAATTTCTTGTATTTTTTATTTCAATTTTATTTCGCTCTATCCTATTTCGCAGAATCTGTCTAACATAAGTAGAGGCCTATTTCAACCTTATTTCGCGCCAGCTTATTTCAACTTTATTTCCCTATACTTCCCATACAACACTGGCACAATAAACAAGGATATCAAGGCTACTGTCATCCCTCCGAAGGCTGGAATGGCCATGGGGATCATGATGTCGGAGCCGCGACCGGAACTGGTGAGAACGGGTAATAAGGCTAGTAAGGTGGTTGCGGTAGTCATCAGGCATGGTCTTACGCGCTTAAGGCCAGCTGCTAAAACAGCTTTTCGGACATCTTCGACACTCTCAGGTTTTATATTATCAAAACTTTGCTTGAGATAGGTTCCCATCACGACACCATCATCGGTAGCAATCCCAAAGAGGGCAATAAACCCTACCCAAACAGCCACTGAAAGATTGAACGTGCGCATTTGGAAGAGTTCACGCATGTTAGTTCCCAAGAAACTAAAGTCAAAGAACCAATCCTGCCCATACAGCCAAAGCATCATAAAACCTCCAGAAAATGCCATGGCAATTGCAGAGAAAATCATCAACACCATAGCGGTAGATCGGAATTGGAGGTAAAGAATCAGGAAGATGACTGCCAAACATAAAGGAATTACGATTGCCAAACGCTTTTCTGCACGAATCTGATTTTCATAACTTCCTGAGAAAGTGTAAGAAACTCCTGCCGGAACTTCTAATTCACCTGAATTGATTTTTTGCTGGATGTAGTCTCTGGCATTATCTACTACAGATCCTTCTGCAAAGCCATCTCGCTTATCGAACAGCACATAACCTACCAAGAAGGTATTCTCTCCCCTGATCATCATTGGACCTGGACGATAATTAATTTCCGCTAACTGACCTAAAGGAATTTGGGCACCCGTAGGTGTGCTTACTAAAATCCGTCTCAAAGCCTCGGGATCGTCTCTATACTCTCGGGCATAGCGGGCACGGATAGCATAGCGCTCCCGGCCTTCCACCGTTGTACTCAGGGTCATCCCTCCGATTGCTACTTCGATAAATTCCTGTACGTCGGCCACATTGAGTCCGAATCTTCCCAACTGCGTTCGGTCCAAATCAATCTCCAAATAAGGCTTACCTAAAGAACGATCTGCAAATACTGCCTCCGCTTTGACGGAAGGCACCTCTTTAAGGACAGATTCCAATTTCAAACTAAAATCCTCTATGGTTTCCAGATTAGGTCCATATACCTTCATCCCCATAGGAGCACGCATTCCCGTCTGCAACATGACTAAGCGGGTTTCTATGGGCTGGAGTTTGGGAGCAGAAGTCACTCCTGGTAAGTTGGATGTTCGAACCTGAATTTCATCCCAAATATCATCCGGCGTGCGGATTTCATCCCTCCACTGACGGAAGTACTGTCCTCTTTTTTCGTCAGATACAAGATACTTAGTGATATTTCTAGCAACAGATCTTCGTTGGGATTCCTCCATGTAGGTTTTTTCATCATCCCAAATGGCTCCATCCTGACGGTCATACCACCAATCTTTACCATTGACCTGAATCATATAATTTCCTTCCTGATCAACTTTGAAGCGGAGTTTGCGGGCATTTTCATCTTGCAGATATTCCGTTTTGTAGTTGATGATATTCTCGTACATGGACATTGGAGCAGGATCCAAAGGACTTTCAGCCCTCCCTGCTTTCCCCACCACCATCTCTACTTCCGGTATCGCCTGAACCAACATATCCAACTGCTTGACAATTTGCATATTTGCCTCCACACCTGAATGCGGCATGGACGTTGGCATCAAGAGAAAGGACCCCTCATTCAATGCAGGCATAAACTCCTTACCCATACCAGGAAAAGCATGTGTCAAACCTGACCAAACGGAATTCGTTCGGATATTGACTCCTACACGATCAAAGCCGGTGGCCACAAATCCAAAGATTTTTCCAAAACCCAACCAAATATTCAGTGCAAGCAGAATTATGGTTACTGGAATTACTAAAAAGACTCTAGCATGGGCCAAACACCAATTCAGAAGCTGCGCATAGTATCGGATAAATAGGGCAAAGACACCCAAAACCAAGCCAACCACTAAGCCAATAAAGAGGAAGTTGACAAAAACAGATTGAGTCAAGCCTAATGGTCTCCATTCGATGGCTAATAGTACCGAGACCGCAACTACCGCAATCAACATGGACAACTGATTTTTATATTTCCCTTCAGCAGTTTCTCTAGGGAGGAAATGATGGACTAGATGGTTGATGGCGAATGCCAACATAACCCATCCAGCCCATGGATAATAGAATAACAGGACCACACCGGCCACTGCCATCAAGCTGTTCAGAAGGGTTTTATAATTTTTAGATTTCACCTTTGCTCCAAATACCCAATGGGCAAAAGCAGGCATAAACACCAAGGTGAAAATCAATGCAGCAATCAAGGCAAAGGTTTTCGTGTAAGCCAAAGGACCAAAGAGTTTTCCTTCCGCAGCCTGAAGTGTAAATACAGGCAGGAAGCTCACAATGGTCGTCATGACAGCTGTTAAAATAGCCGAACTCACCTCTGTTGTCGCTTCGTAAATGAGTTGAAGTTTGGTCTTTTTACCATCCGAATCTTCCAAATGGCGAAGAATATTTTCATTCAAAATAATCCCCAAATCCACCATGGTTCCGATGGCGATGGCAATACCAGATAATGCGACGATATTGGCATCCACTCCCACATACTTCATCATAATGAAGCACATCAATACGGCCAATGGCAAAAGTGCTGAAATCAACAAAGAAGCCCGCAGATTATACACCATAACCATTATGACAATGATGGTGATCAAAATCTGCAAACTAATAGCTTCATTTAAGGTTTGTAAGGTTTCCTTAATCAATCCCGAACGGTCATAAAATGGAACGATGGTCACTTTGGAAATCGTGCCATCCTCCAAGGTCTTGCTAGGGAGTCCTGGGGATATTTCTTCTAGTTTTTGCTTGATAGCATCGATCACCACTAGCGGATTATCACCATAACGGGCCACCACTACTCCCCCAACAGCCTCAGCACCTCCCTTGTCCAGAATGGCTCTTTCGGCCCGACTTGCAGGCCCTATAGTTACCTTGGCTATGTCTTTGACACGTAAGGGAACATTATTGCTCATCTTGACTACTGCCATCTCTATATCCTCTAGTGACTTGACATAGCCTAGGCCACGAACGATAAACTCCACCTGATTGATCTCCATGGTATTAGCGCCAATATCTAGGTTTGATTGCTTGACAGCATTCATCACCTGCATCATGGAAACATTATGCGCTTTCATGGCCACAGGATCAAGATCTACTTGATATTCCTTGACATGGCCACCTATACTGGCTACCTCTGATACCCCCTCAGCCCCAGCCAAACCATAGCGGACGTAGTAATCTTGAATACTCCGGAGCTCGTGGAGATCCCAACCTCCAGCAGGATTACCTTCCTCATCCCTCCCTTCCAGTGTATAAAAATAAACTTGACCCAAACCTGTTGCATCTGGCCCTAATTTCGGTTGCACTCCCTCAGGTAAAAGCCCTGCTGGAAGGGAATTTAGCTTTTCCAAAATTCGCGAACGGCTCCAATAAAACTCAATATCGTCTTCAAAAATGATGTAGATGGAAGAAAAGCCAAACATTGAGGTACTTCGAATGGACTTTACCCCCGGCATGCCTAGAAGTGAGGTTGTCAAAGGATACGTAATCTGATCCTCCACATCCTGAGGTGAGCGCCCCATCCAATCAGTGAAGACGATTTGTTGATTTTCACCAATATCAGGAATAGCATCTACTGGAACGGGGTCATTAGGCAAAAAACCTGTATTCCAGTTGAAGGGGGCTGTCACTATCCCCCAACCGATGACGAGTAATAGGAAGATAACTGTAATCAGCTTATTTTCAAGAAAGAATTTAATAATGGTATTGAGCATAGCTATTGTGAACTACATGCTTGATATCTGAAAACAGATATTGTTGGAAATTAAATATTGAAGGATTTTGAGACTGACGCGAGTAGTGGGCCAGACCTGGGGTGTTTTAAAAACCCACCAAGTCTATTAAGAGGCTAGCAAAGGCAAACTAAATTCAAAGACCCAACTGACTCTAAACCATATCATTTGGTAATTGAAAATGCTCCAATTCGATAATTAATTGATTTTTGGTATAAATCATTCAAAGTGGTAAAAACACTTTGTGACTTTGAGTCTTTGTGGCCTGACAGCGTCTTTTGAAAAAAATTAAATCAGGAATACCTGACAAAAAATATAAATCGGGGTAGATTGAAGGATGGGTGGCGATGAATCCGAAAAAGCCGTTTTCTCATCGTCAATACGTGTATAGATTGCCTGTAGCGGCAGAAAGTTTTGAATATCAATTAAAAATACCTCTGCCTCAAAACTTACTAATTCCGATAATTGCTGTTCAGAATTAGGTAACTCCAAATTCGAAACATCCTCACAACAGCCCGGCATGGGTGTGTTGGATTCACAACAGGTTTTATATTCTGCAAATACATTTATCCGCTGAAAATCATCTCCACAAAAATGCATAGAATAGCTCAAGCCTGCGTTGAAAAACACATAAAATACTAAGAGCGATATCTTGATAAATGACTTCACGAGTGATATTTACGCATGAAAGGTAAGAAGGTTATCTGAATTTTTTGATAATTATCACTAGAATAATTTTAAAATCTACTCATTACCAAGACATTACCAATCAAAGCATTCCAAACTGATTGACCATTTGAGCGGGAACTTCCTGTGCTATATCCCAAATTTCGACAATTCTACCACCCTCAAATCTCAAAAAATGGACAAGTACAAAGACCGCGGCATTTGGATTCTCCTGAGCGGTGGAGTGAACAGCCACTAGGTCTCCATCCTCCACAGTTCTTAGAATTTCAAAAACTTTTCTTGGATTCTCCTGTGCGTCAGCTTCCATAGCATGCATCAAGGCTTCTCCGTCCCCTTTGAAATAGGGGTTATGATGCCTAAAGTTTTTGGAGACATATTGTTCAAAAGCCTGTTTTACCTCACCTTTTGCCACCAAACGTAAAAAGTCTGTGGAAATTAACGCTTTATTAACTTGCATAGGATTCATTTAAGTCTCTATAATACTACTAAATTTCTGTAAAGATCTAAAAGCTTATGATTTTCATCCTCCAAACATCTGGCATGAAAAAAGACTGCCCTCTCGAGCAGCCTTCTTAATCCTTTTTTCAAATTAAAATTATCCTAAAAATCTCACATGAGTTTACCAAGATAGTTTCTGTACGGTTTCAGTGTAAACTCCTTCGTTTCCTTTACGGATATACGCTGAAGCTGACCCTGGATCAATGCCATAAGTAATCTTACAATCTGATGCACTTGGATCTTTTACGAAACCTAAGATACCACCATTACCGCTATATTTATCATTTTCTCTTGCGTTCGCTCCTCTTGCGTAGATGGCAAGTATGGTTGATTTCGGAAGCTTAACAGCTGCATAATCCTCACCATTTGCTCTAATTTTGTATGCATACAATTCCATACCAGTATTGGCATCTTTGACACTCTTCACCTCTACTTTCACACTTCCTCCATGTGGGCTAGCATTACCTCTCCAAACACCGTTGAAGCTGGCAGAGAAGGTGGCATCTTTATAGTTAACGGGAACCTCATAGTTGGCACTTACACCATTATGAAATTTTGAGCCAACTTTAAGTTTGATCATATCATCCTTGATGAAGTTTTTGCTGTCAACAGTATAGCCTTTTCCAAGCACTGACGGTACCAAACCTTGGGCAGTTATATCCAAATCGCTCAGATACTCTACATCTATTGTATTGCCATCTTTAAGTTTGGCTTTTACCTTGAAATCAAAAATGGAACCTTGTGTATTTTTATTGGATGAATATGCTTCAATAGTCAATCCAACCACTTCCTTATTTTTCAAACCAAACTTTTCATAGCGCTCTGCTTCTGCTGCTTCGGTGGCTGCCTGTACTCCAGAAGACATTTGCTTAAAATAATTGGTTGCCGTCACGTTCACTTTTTTGATAGCATCCTTATATTCTAGGCCTTTCTCGGTAAAAAAATGCTCATTGGATTTATCCACCAAGATGAAACATTCTGCGACTTCAAACTTATCTGGATTTCTGGAAAAGTTATCGAAGTATATCGCAAAGTTATCAAAGAACATAACCTTGGAAGTATTGGCTTGTACCAAATAAGATCCATCCGAATATTGATCAGACATAAAGGCATAGGCATAAAAATAAGAGGAACTTGGGTGGTTAGGAGTATAGTCTCTCGTTTTACCCCTTTCTACCTTATCTGGAAGAGTGAATTTGGTTAGTTCACCGGAAGGTACATTCGCTAATA
The DNA here is from genome assembly GCF_014652135.1 of Mongoliitalea lutea. GTDB lineage: Bacteria > Bacteroidota > Bacteroidia > Cytophagales > Cyclobacteriaceae > Mongoliitalea > Mongoliitalea lutea. The sequence continues at coordinate 12,235 of NZ_BMYF01000003.1, read as the reverse complement.
GGTCCGCGAAAATCGAGTATTTGTCAGGTCCAGAACCAAATGCCTGATAATCATCAAAGCCCTTCTTTTTCCAAGTGCTTGACAACCAAACTAGATTTTTATTGTTTTCAAAAAAACGCTGAGCTACTACTGGTTGCGGATCAGTGGGGAAAGCAAAAAACGTTGCTTCATCAAGCCCTTTGGAGGAACCTGAATTATTTATCACCTTGTCTTTGGCTTCATTTAGCTTATCTTTAAGCTTTTGGGCAAATGCAATGTTACATAATGTAATCATTGCTAAAATTAATGCTGTCTTTTTCATTGGTAGAATTGAATTTTCGCCAAGATTACTCAAAAAAGCTGAAAGCTATTGAGGCTATTTAATGAAAAGCTCATTTCACCAAGCGAAATCAAGCTTACATATAACTAACTCATCCATACGAGTTAGTCTGTATGTATCACTTCTACAAATGTGACTTCCATTAGACACGAAAGTGCTTTCACTAAATTGTTGTAAAAGATCAAAATGATCCTTCTATTTTTAAATTTGCAAATTCCTAGTATTATCCAAAGTGGCAAAAACTATCTTCTTTTCCGCCCTGCTCCTGATCTACTTTTCAAAAGCATTTGGAAGTACGCCATTACTGTTCAATAGCAACAAAAAGTTAGGCTTTCCTAGCAATTGCATCTACGACATATTTGTGGATAATCAAGGAATCCGTTGGTACGCTACTGACATTGGATTATACGCTTATAATGGCTTTGTATTTGAAAAAATGCCTTTGGAAGGGGCTAAGGCAAACTCTGTCACCAATGTGCTTCAAGGAAAAAATGGGGAGATTTGGTGTAGAAATTTCTCCTCACAGCTATTTAAGCGAGCTGGAAACAGGATGATCCACTTCAAAGCCTTAGATAAGATCATCGATGGAGGTAGCATCATTGATATGTTTGTTGACGAGGATGAGTTGATCATCGTGACCGAACATAAAATCATTTGGGTAAAGGACGCTATGCCTATGAAAGTCCATTCTCTCGTAATGCCAAGTGGACAACACATACACTATGCCTCCACACATCAAGGAGAAATTTACCTCAGCCTCAAATCCAAAAAAGTAGTTAAAGTATCGAATAAAAAGCAATTGAAATACCTCGAGGCAGCAGCTGTTAAAGACCTCGCACCTGGACGCCTGATTTCTAACCAAGATGACTTATATTTAGTCACTCAAGAGAATGGCAAGGTTAAAATTTTTAATTACGATGAGCGAGTAGGTTTCAGATTTTTCTCACAGTTAGACAGTCAAGACCGCTTATTGAATGCCGTTGCACAAGATGATAAAATAGCCATTTTGACCAGTAGCAAAGTGATTTTATTGGATAAAGAAAAACGCATGCAAGTATTACAGACTGGTGCAAGGATGTCTGATTTCATCACAGATAAGGCTGGCACACTACTTTTTTCTTCCCTAGATAATGGTCTATATGAAGCATCAGTTTTTGGAGGAGAGGTTGCTCATAGTTTGGAAGGATATCACTTCGATGTACTCCACACCTCTAATGGATATTTATATGCTTCTGACAATTCAGATGCTCTATGGAGATTTGACAAAACCCTTAACAATAAAGATTTACTCGTCACTAAAAGTAATTCCGAAATTCAATTTATAGCTTTTGATGCTCAGCAAAAAGAACTATTTTTCTCAAGTGGCATAGTGGGTAATCCCATAAGCTTTTATTTTGGTAAGTCTGTAGCCTTCACCCCCTCCCACGTAATGGCGGGCTATCACAACGGCCTTTACAGGGTCCCTCGAGAATGGATTCTCCAAGACAAATTGAAAAATGTAAAGAATACCGTAGACTTTTTTCAACCACTAGAAGCGTTCAAAATCCGTAAAGAACGGGTACGCCAACTACTCATGAATGGCGACGAGCTATTGGTCGCTTTTGCAGATAGCTTGATCTCGTATACCGTTACCAATCAGTCGCTAGTGCCACGCAAATCATGGCCGATTTTTGGGACTGATATACTCAATGATCCAAATGGAGCTATTTGGGTATCTACCACCAACGATGGATTATGGATTATGGAGCAAGATGAATTAGCACTTCATGCCAAACAAGAACACGAGGTAATTGGAACTTTAAATATTCGCTTAGTAGCAGGAAATGGCTGGATGGCATTATTGACGGATAAGGGAATAAATATTTTTGAGCGGAGATCGGATAAAATACATTTAAAAAATTTCATTGACCTATCAAAATTGGTCGCTTATGATTTGGCCTTATACAACGATCAATTTATCCTATCTACTGATCTGGGACTGATTACCATCCCTACAGATCCTAACCCCAAAGGTACCTATCACCGAATGAAATTAAACCAGGTATTGATTGATGGAGAAGTAGTACCAGTTAAAAACCAACTCAAAATCCCTCATACATTTAAATCACTAACCTTTGATTGGTCAAACATTTCTTTTGATCCTAGAGTGGAATTTTACTACCAGCTTTCACCTATTCAAGAGCAAATCACAGCCCACAAAGGAGAGTCTACTTCTATATCTTTTTATGCCCTGCAACATGGGAATTATACGTTTAGGCTATTCTCGAAGGTACAAGGTGATGAAAGCGTTTTTGAAGAATTCACATTTGTAGTACTCAAGCCATGGTATTTGAGGATCTGGTTTTGGTTCCTAATTCTTGGATTAGCTGCGGTAATAGTCATGTTGATCATTAAAATCATCAAACAACGCATGCGGAACAAGCAGCTCTATGATCAAAAGCTGATCATTTCAGAACTTAGAGCCATACGATCTCAGATGAATCCGCATTTTTTGTATAATGCGCTCAATTCACTTCAGGGAATGATATATGCTGGGAAAATCAATGAATCAGCATTGTATGTAAGCAAATTCTCTGATTTTTTACGACAAGTATTGACTAATTCGGAAAAGCAGATTCTCCCCTTAACTACCGAAATTCAAAGTATCCGAACATACTTAGAAATAGAGCTGGAGCGATTTTATGATGATTTCAATTATGAAATCATCGTAGACCAATACCTCAACATGACTGATGAAATCCCCACCATGATCATTCAACCATTTGTAGAAAACGCCATCAAACATGGGCTGATGAACCGCTCCGAAAAAGGAAGAGAACTGATCCTAAAATTTGACCGAATGAATAAGGGCCTACGGATAGAAATTGTGGATAATGGCGTAGGTATTCAAGTGTCCCAGCAAATCAATGAAAAACGAAAAGATAAACCCAGCTCCTTTGCCACCAAAGCAATCGATGACCGCATCCACTTGATGAATCAGCAAGGAAACTTTGAAATCAGGTATACAACAGCCGATGCATTCCCAGATAGCAACTATGTGGGCACACGAGTAATAATCACCATACAATCCAATAAATCATGAAACCAATTCGTGCAATACTAGTCGACGATGAAGCGCATGCCCGTAATGCCCTCCGAGGCTTATTAAATCAAAATTTCAGTCATGTGGAGATTGTAGGTGAAGCAGAAAACATTCCGCAAGCCATCAAGCTCATCGCTCAAACACAGCCACAGGTTGTATTTTTGGATATTGAAATGCCGGGCTATTCGGGTATTGAACTATTAGACTTTTTTCATGAAGATGCTCGCAACTTCCATATAATCTTTGTGACCGCCTATAATGAGTTTGCATTAAAAGCATTTGAGCTCTCTGCGGTAGATTATTTATTGAAGCCCACAAGGCCAGAATTTGTTGAACGTGCCCTGAGGAAAATTGATATGATGTCTTCTGACCTTAGAGATGCTTCGCTAGATACATTGCATAGTAACTTTAAAAACAAAGAACTGAATCGTATTGCTTTCCAAGTATCTGATGGAGTCATGTCTGCTGCCGTAGATGACGTGATATTCCTCAAAGCTGATAGCTCCTATACCCATATATTTTTCAGAGATAACTCTAAAATCATGGTCAGCAAGACACTTATGGAATATAACTCCCTAGAAGAAACAGGAATATTTTATAGACTTAACCGATCCCATATTATCAATTTGAGATGCATAGATAAGATCTCGCGCAAAGAGGGGGGCTTTGTCAAAATGAGCAATGGCCATGAGATCTCAGCCACAGTTGAACAGCGCCAAAAACTTCTAAAATTCTTCGAAGGTAATGTGTACTAAATGGTCGACTCCAGATTGACTACAAATTGATTTTACGGTAGATTTCGAAAAAGACTTGGATTCCAGTCTCAAGGATTTCATCAGGAAAATCATAGTCCGAGTGATGAAGTTGGGCTTGATTTGTCCCAGCACCTAAGCCAAAGAAACAGCCCTTATATTTTTCTGTAAAATAGGAAAAGTCCTCGGACCATTTAAAAGGCTTGTCTCTGATGCTGATGCTCAGCTGATGGGCTTTAGCGCTTGCTTCTACCATACTAAGAGCCTCGTTGTTATTTTCTACCGCAGGAAAAACCTCATTGTAGGAAATTTCCACCCCCAACTTTTCTTCTCGGGATATGGCATGGATGATTTCCTCGGTTTGGGCTGTGAGCTTTTTCATATCTTCATTTTCATAAGCTCTCAAAGTAGCCCTTACTTCTGCATATCCTGGAGAGGTACCAAAAGCTATCTCTCCCATCTTAACGTGAATGATCGTCAACAACACTAAATCGGTAAACTGATCTTGATTTTGGATCAATTCATTAAGCGCTGTGATAATTTTTGCAATAGCAATGGAAGGGCTTATGCCATTTTCGGGCTCTGCCGCATGCGAAGTCTTCCCGTGTAGCTTGACCGTCATCCCTTTAGACGCTGCCGCAAATGTTCCTTTCTTGAGGATAATCTCATGCTTGGGAGCTCCAGGAATATTGTGCAAGCCAAAAATAAAATCTGGCTGTATGGATTGGAAAACAGGGTCATTTACAACGTCTCTTGCCCCCTGCTCCACTTCTTCAGCAGGTTGAAATAACATCACCACTTTGCCCTTTTGAGGAGGATTTTGGGCTATTTGCGCAGCCAATCCAGCTACTATAGCCATGTGTCCATCATGTCCACAAGCATGGGCCACTTTATCCTTTGTAGAGCGGTAAGGGACCTCGGAAGTTTCTTGAATGGGTAAGGCATCAAGCTCTGCTCTAAACATGAGCGTCTTACCTGCAACACCACTATCAAACACAAAAGCTTTACCAGTCTTGCTTAAATCCAACTCCTCTGTAGGAGACAAGGGTTTGAAAAACTGTGCAATCCGTTTCGCTGTATCATATTCATGATTTGAAATTTCAGGGTTTTGATGAATGGTTTGTCTAAGCTTAATGATTTGATCGATGTGCATCTCGTGTGGATTATCTTTTACTTTCCTAAAGGTTAAAAAAAAGCAGGAACCGTACCAAAAAAAGCCATCACATTTGCTTATAAAATCACTCCAAAGGGTTTTTCATTCAAATCAGCGAGCCATTCCTCCCCATATTTATTTGTTAAGTAATTCACGATCAACTGATTATTTTCAGAAGCCCTTTTGAAGGAAAGTGGATCAATTACACAATTCTCCTTAATTAAACCTACGCCATATTTCTCCTTAAAATTCAGGTAATTCTCTGGAATAGAGGAGTCAAGCCCATGCATAATAAAATTTAAGCTACCTTCTGCGATCTTTTGTTCGATTTGCTCATCTGACAACTCGATCTCTAGATTTATGGGAAAAGAAAAAATCCCATTAGTTCTAAAACCCGACTTTTCTACCAGCCTTACTGTGATGACATTATTCCTTTTGTTGATGCGCGTTGGATAAAATGTGTAGGCTGTAAAATCATCCGATTCAAACCTAAAATGATACTTTCCGCTTTCAGGAAGTTTGATTTCAAAGCTTTCCAAAGTGAAAATCTCTGTTTTTTGATTGAGTTCTACTACCTCAAACTCTCCTTTGACAAGCTCCTGAGATGTTAAGTTCTCAAACACCACAGTGGCTGTGATTTCGGAGGCGATAGTTTCCAATGACCAAGTGAAAGCCACCAAGAGCGTTAAAAATATTTTTTTCATAGCTGGTATACGTTGAAAGATTATATCGTATTCTTACGATTTTCGTTTTCAACAGGTTACATGTAGTCAAATTTAACTTACGAAAGTATCCACCCTAAAAAAAACTCATCAACGCTTATTGCTACGAAATTGAAGATGTTCCATGGGTTTACCCACAAGCATTTTTTCACCTATGAGTTCAAACCCCAATTTCAAATAGAGTTGTTTGGCCTTAGGATTATTTTTATCCACCAGTAGGCCGAGGGTTTGACCGCTTTTGGTCACATATTCATGGATTAGAAACTGAAAAACTTGGGTACCAATACCCTTTCCTTGTTGATTAGGATTAACCCCAACACAATCTATGTAAAATTCCCCTGCCTGAGTTTCATCTTCAGGATTGAAATCCCTGTTAAACTGCTTTTGAATAAGTCGTCCTACCGGTTTTCTCAGTTCGCGTAAGCGTGCCCCATCGTATACCAGTGCTGCTGCGATTAGTTCATTGTTTGCTTCTGCCACCCAGCAATTTTCATAAGAATATTGATTTCCTTTTTCTTGTATCAAACAATTCAAGAAATTGACCGCTTTTTCGTAAGAATTCTCTCCAATAAAGGTATATAGGATGTCTTCCATTGCCAACAAGATGTAATCAGCAATAATTTTAGCGTCTTCAACTGTAGCTTTTCTTATAATCATAGCAAATGAATACAAACAACTCAAAATTGGATTCTCAAATATACTACTTTAGAATCAGGCTGATAGAACACATACAAGCGACCGTAATCTCCAAATGTTAAATAGTTCCCAAATGGCAAATCCTCAATTCCATTTTTGTCTTCAACACCAATAGCACTATCAGAATTTATGGTACAAACATACTGCATTAGTGCTCCAGTTTTTGGACAAACTGGAATATCTGGCGCTTGGTACCACAAGGGAACTCCGCACAGCATATGCTGGTCTCCAAGACTATTTAACTTGTCCACAGCCTTGAATCTTTGTTCCTGAAATGTCACTTGATCAGTTACCGCTATCGAGCCATCATACCAAGCACTTTCAAACGTCTGAGGGTTAATGATCACAGGAGTCAGAGGCTTAGAATAGTCAAGAAAAATCCCCGAATTACATTCATACAAAGGGTAAGCAATGTCAAGTCTTGGTAGATTTATCCAGGCAAAATGCTCATCACTGGTATCAAGGGTACCTATAAAAACAAATGGCGTTTTTAGCTTTTCATGGGTAGGTAAGATAAAATCAGATGGGCACCCCCCTCCAATGCGGTGCTTTCCAGCAGAGTCTTTTAGCAAGAAAAACAATGCTCTGTCGGGCCAATGCTCAATAGGTAGATCTACAGCTACGATTTCTTCCGATTGCCTACCTTCTGAATGCTGTATGACTTTAACAATCCTATGCTTTCGAATGATCAACTCGGTAGCGGTTTGAAGGCTACTGAAATAATGAAAGCCATCCTTATTAACACCCTGCGTCAGTAAAATTTTTTTAAGTTCCTCTGTATTATCAAAATCAATTTCCCAGCCGGCTAAAAATCTTGATTCACTGTTCCAAAATATCATATCGTACTAGTTTTATAAAAGCTTCTCAACTCCTATCCATGCTCGACATTGGTACAATTGCAGCTAGGAAGGGGTTATCATTCGTTTATCAATAACTTAATCTTTTCCCACATGTCGTCATGGAAAGTAATAGGCACAAGTGAGTCATCGGGTGCTTCTCCCATCCTGATGACTACTAAGTTTTTACTTGGAATTATTTCTACAAATTGACCATTTTTGCCAATACCTGCAAAAAGATCACTCGGCGCATTTTTTGACAACGGCAGGTTGTATGAAAGCGGTAAGCCTGGGAAAATTATGGATGCTTTACCGTTTAGCCACCACAAATACCCATAGGATGGATTGAGACGCTGAGATGAAGTAACCATTTCCTTATAATACTCTTCGTCTCTCAACACCTCCGTAGTATGCCATTTTCCTTTATTGAGCATTAAGAGTCCAAATCTTGCCATATCTCTGCCTGTACTCCAAAAAACATTCGTATTCCCTTGAGAAACCCATTGTCCATTCATCCCAATAAGGGAGCTGATTTTTCGATTGGTATATTCATTGTAATCCATGCCTGTTGCACGTTCTATTACCTCTTTGAGAAGTGTGTAGGGAGCATTATGATAAAACCACTGCTGTCCAGCATCGGTCCGGTAGCGTAAACAAGAGGGAGTCGTACAATTAAGATCAGGGATAATGTACTCCAATCCAGTAGTCATTGTAAGTTGGTTTTTGACTGTAATCATTGCTTCTTTGCCTAATGGTAAACTTGTCCAACCTTTCCCTAAATAGTCAGAAGTCGGTTTACTTATGGACAACAATCCTTCTTGCTGAGCAATGCCCACTAAGGTTGCGGTAAGCGTCTTACCAGCTGATGCCCAGTACCATCGCGTATTTCGGCCAAAAGAAGAGGTACCCAGAATATTTTCCCCAAAATACTCCTCGATCACAATTTTCCCATCTTTTAAAACTATAAACGCTCTTGTATTTTTTTCTTCAAGAAAAGTTAATAACTTGGATAACTCTGAGGTATTCCACCCTAATTTATCCATAGAGATGCTCTCCCACTCCTCAGAATTTATGGGAGGGAAGTACAACGCTGAATCCGCCGTAGGTGGGATACGATCATCTTCTTGAACACACCCAAACGAATAGTAAGCTAAAACTATTACGAGTATATAGCTCATAATGGAAGACACTTGAAATGCAAGCTTGGGTGTAAACGCTTCCTGATAAGGTGACATATATGATGATGAAACTATTAATTATTTTGTAAGAATTCCTTATAGGTTTTTCCCCAGTAGTTGTCATTCAACTCTTTTAACCAAAGTGTGTGGCTGTATCCATGAGCATTATCCCAATGATAGGGCTCATACCAAACCTGAATCCACACCTCCGTCTGATCTTTAATATGTTTAACTATCTGCTTCATTTTTAATTTACTGGCATCCTAAAAAGGCTGATAACTATCGGGATCAACAGAGGCTAAATCCGAAATTCGGTCACAGAGCCTGTCGAAGTGTGGTCACTGAACCTGTCGAAGTGCCGCTGCGCTCCACTTCGATTTAGCCCTTATATGTTACCCTTTGTTATTTCTTCACGAGCTTATAATTATTCACAAGAACTGAAGCTGAAATATGTAGAACCCTCTCTATTTCCCTAATCATATCAACAGTTAGTTTTTTCTTTCTATTTAGGATTTCAGATACTCGACTTTTCCCGCCAATCAAACCAACTAAATCCTTTTGACGTAAATTCATCTCTTCCATTCGGATTTTTATAGCCTCAATTGGGTCAGGTGAATCAATAGGGTAATGCTCATTTTCATAGTTCTCAATCATTAAAGAGAGAATCTCAGCTTCATCACCTTCTTTTGTGTCAACTGGGGCATCAAAGATTACCTCTAGGCGTTCAAGTGCGTTTCGGTAATCAATTTCGTTTTTAATAGGTTTTAAATTCATACTCTGTAGCTTTTTAAATCATGTTAGCATCAATTTTATCATATTCAAGGTGCGTCCCAATAAACCGAATAAAGGCCCATTGTTTTTCGTAGTTAAATTTAACCACAAGTCGATAGGAGTTTCCTTTTATATTGAATACTACTCGACCATTTTTGAGAATACTTGCCGAAATATATGTTTGCTTAACATCGTTTGGAGAAAACCATTTCGAACTTTTAGCTGTATCATACCAAGTTTTTAAGTATTGTTCTGAGTCAGCGTGTTTCTCCCAAAATTCCCGTAATGTACTTTTCGCAATTATTCTTTTCATTAATCAAGTTATTTTACAAAAATATGAAAAGTTCTCAAATATTGAACTTTATAGCAGTTGTTTTTAAAATAAAGGGTAACGTCAGACCCCCGCACGGCGGGACAAGTTGTGAAAAAAGTCGTTCATTTTTCTTTGTTCATAGGTTTTTTCATTCCCTCTTAAATTAGTGAATTTAGTTGTAATTGCGTGTCCTCCGGAGGAGGATTTTGATGACCACTAACAAATTTATATGAACCATATCCAAGGAATAGACCGGTTTCAAGTGACCTTCTCCCAAGTGGAGAGGCGAGATACTAGAAGCGAGACGCTAGACTCAGGCCGAGTTAAGTAGCGAGAACCAAGACTCAAGAAGCAAGACTCAAGACTCGGGGCGGGTTCGACAACTATGACAACCCCGACAACTCGACAACCCAATCTACAATCTACCCTCTAAAATCTAAAATAATAGCTAAACCTCCGCTCAACCCCGCGTAATCCCGAAATTCGGTCACTGAGCCTGTCGAAGTGTGGTCACTGAGCCTGTCGAAGTGCCGCTGCGCTCCACTTCGGTTTAGCCCTTATATGTTGGCGGTAGTACTTCAGCTTTTCGTCAGTTGTTTTATTGATATAATATGTGTCAAAATTACAATCGGAACTATAAAAGAAGGAAGTAATATATAAGGAAACGAGAGTACTGCAATATTGGGCTGCTGAAATGACAGTTGTTGAATAGGTAAAGGGGCTGATAAGATAGCTATTACTACAATATTCATTAAAAACAAAAGTCCGATTATATTCCAAACCATAAGTGTTTTTTTGCCAAGATTAACTTTGAATAATTGACTTAGAATGAAAAATATAAGTGCCGATATACCAATAATGATATCAAAATTTAAGCCGTTAAATGTCATAATTTCAGGCACTTGCTTTTGTAAAAACAAGAAATACAACGTTATTTCTACTGGAACACGCAATGCTTGAACTAGCATTGCATAACGATATTCTAAGTCAACAGTTTTAAGTTTTGTGTATAGAAAAGCTATGAATGTAATATTGCCAATCAACACAATCAAAAATCTTGGAGGAATAGTATTTGTATTTTGAAAAAATCCTGTTAGTGAAAGCGAACTAATTAAAATGAGCCATATAATAGAAATTAATAAAACTCTTTTATTCCTACCTGTCCCTAAAAAGAAAAACAAGAGAAATAAAAGAGTCGTTAATATAAAACCGATGTTAATACCCATTTATCCCGCTTGGTTATAAGCCAATTTTATCCAATCAATAACTTCTTTGTCAATTTCTTTGATGTCGGATAAGTTGATTTTATGAGAACACATTGCCATAGGTTTTTCAGCTTCTAATTTACCTTTGGCTTCTACACCTTTGAGATTAAAACCTATCTCAAATCTTGTTTTTGAGGCAGGATTAAGTGTTACAAATTGCTTTTTTCGCCTTAAACTTACATAAGCTTTTTTAGGTGAGATTTCAAAATCACCATCAAACTGATTTATTTCTGAAATTAATTTGTCATAAAAAGCTTTTAAATGCTCTTTGCCTTTGTATTGGTTAGTGATTAGTTCGTCTGTATCTGAAGCTGATGCAGCATCTGAACCCAATACTTTTGAAGCAATCGTTGTTGCATAGCCGTGTGTAACACCTTGTGATTCTTTTAGGTACTTTACAATTTCACCGTACTTTGCAAAATTTTGTTCAGAAATTATTGCTTTCCACTCTTCTAAGGAATGACCTGTTTTTGCTTTCAGGTTTTCCATCATTGTTAATTCAGCTTTGTCCATAATTTCTAATTTTTAGATTCAACTGCTTTTTTAAGTAAGTCTAAACCTTGTTGATTGGTTTTTTCCATTTCTGCTTTTGCACCAAATAGCCACATAAATAATGCGTCAACTAAACTAGATTCCAATTTAAAATCTTGTTTAACTTCTATGCCGTTTCCTGTTTCGGTGAAGTAATAGTCAAAGGTTGGTTTAGCAACAAAGGGCTTTTGAATATCACACTTCATACCCACAAAATTGAGTTCGTCAATCTTTACTATTTCTTGATAACCCAAATCTTTTCCTTTGTTGCCGTCCCAATGGTATTGTGCACCAACTGACCCGTCTGCTCCTTTAACTTCATACTTTTGTGTTGGGTCTTGTGCCAAAAATGGCGACCATTTTGGGAAGTTGCTCAAATATTTTACCATGTCAAAAACTTCTTGTTTTGTTCCTTTGATGGTAACTGTTTTGACGATTTGAATTGATTTCAAACCACTGGCTTTATACAAACCAAATCCAATGAACGCTGCAAGAGCGATTCCAATTATTCCGAATCACTAGTGTCCGACTAAAGTCGGCCATTAGTGAAAATTGTTTGAAAGGAATAAATATAGCTACTCTTTCTGTTATGAATGAAAAGTAAGCCCCTATGTTGG
>NZ_BMYF01000002.1 GCF_014652135.1 Mongoliitalea lutea | reverse complement strand
CTTGGCTGTTTTATCCCAAAAAGCAAATAGCCGATAATACGTTTTACTGAACTTGGTTCTAAACTCCCAAACTTCATCCTGAAGTTTTTTAAAAAGTTCTCGGTCTTTCGTAATGCTGGCCTTCCAAATATTGTAAAAAATTTTCTCCCTTGCCTTCTCGTCAAGTTCATCAAGGAATTGCTTTGCATCTTCCAAAAATTCTACCCTGAATTTATAATTATCCATTCAAGTTCTCTTTAGAACTTCAAATATAAAAGTTTCTTTTTTAGGAAACTAATTTTGTTCGTGAGTTTTTTAATGCTGATGCATAACGGTTTGGCGCTTGGCGCAGTGGCGGATTTCGGAGTACAAAACTGTCAATACACCACAAAAGTTGATGCGAGGTAGAATGTTCAATTAACCACGTCACCCGCCATTGAGCCAAACGCCTGTTGAACAAAAGCTTCGCTAGCTTTGCCATTCCATTTCCTTCCCTAAGATAGCTGATTTTTCGTATACATCAGTATACCCAGATTCAATTATCATGACTTTCAAAAAAGAAAATTACACGACTACCGTACAAAAAGCTAAGGTCGTCGTGCCGGGATTCAAACAGGCATTCTCCCGGTTCGAAGAACGAATGGTTCTCGACCAATGCTCCAAAAGCATGGCCAGCAACTACGGACGGAACATCGCCCATATGGCACTTCACTTCGGTAAACTACCACATGAAGTACCCATCGATCAGGTCAACTCATACCTCTATCGCCTTACCGTCCATGATAACCTCTCCATCAGCTTCTTCAAACAGACCGTCTTTGGCCTGAGGTACTGGTACAGACTCTTCGGTCTCAACGATCAGGCACTTCATATGCCCTCCATCAAACATACCCAAACGCTCCCAACAGTCCTCTCCAAACAGGAATGCAAGGACATCTTTGCTGCCCCAAGACTCCTCAAACACCGCTTCCTCCTCGCCTTTGCTATGGAAAACATGTGCATCCAACGGAGATTTCCTATTCCCTATCAAAGCCATGGCTACCGTATACCGGGGAAAGTTCCTTCAGGAATTCCTACGCTTTGCCAAACAGGCTGAACTTCCAATCACTCCACAACTCAGAAAAACCCTCTATTCCAAAAACTGGGTTGTCTACGCCAAGCGTCCTTTCCAAAACCCCGCAGCTGTTGTCGAATACCTCGGCAGGTACACCCATCGCGTAGCCATCTCTAACCACCGGATAAAATCCACCGACAACGGAAAAGTATCCTTCTCCTACAAAGACTACGCTCACGGGGCCATCACCAAAATCATGACACTCCACGCATCTGAGTTCCTCAGACGGTTTTGCTTACATATTCTACCTCCAATGTTTGTCAAAATCCGGCACTATGGTTTTCTATCCCGACGAAACAAAGAAGAACTCAGAGCTTTCCAGCAAGAACAGGGCATCAACTCAACAGGTGTTCAAAAAGAAAAACATGGAGACCCACTCTATTTCCAAGAAGAGTGCAACATCACCATCTGCCCCTGCTGCCACAAGGGAACACTCATCACCATCTTATACTTCGCTGCAAACGCACCTCCGCCAACCATTAACAATAAACTCAAAACACATGCAAAAACCTAAAAAACAGCTCATGAGAGCAAAGGAAAACCATTGGATAAAAGACATTCAGACGCTGAAAAAACAGTAAACAACTTAGCAAAAAGCTCAAAATAATAGATAGCAGTCAATTACTACTATCAAAACCTCCTATAAGAAACCAGATTTTTTAACCATCAGGAACCACTCCAAACTTTTAATCCCCATAGCTAGATCTCCGCTCAACCCCGCTACGCTTCTGTCAACAGGGGCTAATTCCGAAATTCCACTGCGCTTCACTTCGGTTTAGCCCTTATATGTTAGTAGCTGGGCGTTTTCAATTCTTGTATAGCCATTTGTTTTGTTAAATTTTATTGTTATTTTATCGTGTAACTTACATTTCGTCCCTTTCCTTGCTTTTCAATAAGTCCTTTTTTGAGCAACTCTGACAAAATTCTTTTTACAGTTGGTGCTGGTATCCCCAACTTTTCTGAAATTTCTCCTGACTGGATGTTCGGACGGTTTTGAATAATAGAATAAATTGATTTTTCTTTGGATGAAAGTTGTGTTTCCAAACCGCTTTTTTGCAGTTTTATCATTAGTTGCGATTGTATATTTGACAGGCAATTCAAAAAGAACATTATCCAATCTGTTACATCTTCGTTTGGGCGTTGAGCCTGACAACTTCTAAGCACTTGGTAATATTCGTTTTTTCGATTTTCTATTTCGTGCTCAAAACTCACGTATTGTATCCATTTATATCCGTTTTTGAGTAGCAAAAGCGTTGAAATCAAACGGCTTATCCTTCCGTTTCCGTCTTGAAAAGGGTGAACGCTCAGGAAATCATATATAAAAGATGCCACTTTGATTAACGTGTGTACTTCCGTTTCTGAATTATACCAATTTATTAACTGCCTTATGGCATCTTCGGTAGCAAATCCCGCTTCAGTGGTTTGGAAAATGATTTGTCTTGTGCCGTCAGGAAATGATGCTTCAACTGCGTTACTATGCATCTTATAATTGCCCTTATGCCATTGGTCTTTGGCACTGTATTTCATCAAACTATTGTGTAAACTTTTGATGTGGTTTTCTGTAACACTGATGCTTTCATAAGATTCCGAAATCAAATCCAATACTTCAAAATATCCGACTACTTCCTGAGAATCTCTGTCAGTAAGCTTGGTAATGTCAATTTCTTGAAGTAGTACATCAACTTCTTCATCACTCATCTTGTTGCCTTCAATACGGTTTGAAGCCCCTACGCTTCGAACGGTTGCAATGCTCTTCAATTCTTTGAGACTTTGTCCTTCTTTACGTTCAATAGCTGTCCAATTTGCATCAAAACGGTCTATTTCACTGATTAAGTTAATTAGATTCCAGTCAATATTCAATTTAAAATTATATACTCCGTTGTTCATTTCGATACGATTTGATACGCAAAGATACGATTGTGATTCGAAACTGCAAATGAAAAGCGATACGATTTGATACGTTTAGATTTGATTATGATACGAAAAAAGTCATTTTTTTCAGTAGATTACTTTTCTTGCTGTTGGTTTGTTACGCCTTGCTACTAACGTCAGACCGTGAAAAAAGCCCCTCATTTTTCTTAGTTCAACGGTTTTTCATTTCCTCTAAAATTAGTAAATTTAGTTTTATTTATATTGATGACCACTAACAAATTTCCATGCACCATATCCAAGGAATAGACCGGTTTCAATTGACCTTCTCCTGTTTGGAAGATGCCATTCCCAATGACAATCCCGTCAGAGTAATCGATGCCTTTATTGATAAGCTTGACCTGGAACTCCTGGGGTTTAGTTACAAACCTACCGATGAAGAAGCACAGTCCAAAAAGCATAATCCCTATCTCGACGGAAGACCTTCTTTTGAACCTAAAATTCTTCTCAAACTCTACTTTTACGGGTATTTCAATGGTATCCGAAGCAGCAGAAGACTTGAAAAAGAATGCCTTCGAAATATTGAAGTCAGATGGCTCATCAATGGCCTTGCTCCCAACTACCATACCATCGCAGACTTCCGTAAAAACAATCCCAAAGCTCTCAAAAACTGCTTCAAACTCTACACAACTTTCCTGCAGGAAGCAGGTCTCATAGGCGGCAAAACCATTGCAGTCGATGGTAGTAAATTCAGAGCTTCCAACAGCAAGAAAAACAACTACAGCCAAAATAAAATAGACAGGCATCTCAACTATATCGAACAAAAACTCGAAGAATACCTCCTACAACTAGACCAAGCTAACAGTCTAGAACTATCCGAACAAACTATACAGCTCCTCGAACAAAAAATCGACTACTTCAAAAACAACAAAATCAATTACGAGCTTCTTCAGGAACAGCTCAAACAAAGCGGGGATACCCAACTAAGCACCACAGATCCCGATGCCAGGGCACTGCTCGTACAAGGACAGGTCGTTGAGGTCTCATATAATGTGCAGGCAGCAGTCGATGACAAACACAAACTCGTCGTAGCTACACATGTCATTAACAAAAACGATAGAAACGCCCTCCATGACATCGCTTCCGAAGCCAAGGAAAACCTCCATTCGGATGGTTTCACTGTTCTCGCAGACAAAGGATATCACAACGGAAGAGAATTACAGGATTGCCAGAACAACGGAATCCAGACCATTGTAGCCCCCAGTGAAATAGTCAACTCCAATAAATTTGGAACAACAGAAGAGTACCTCGTTACCAAATTCACCTATAATCCAGACAACGATACCTACACCTGTCCGCAAGGTAGTACACTTACATCCACAGGAACATGGCACAAAAAAACCAGAGAAAGAGACCATCACCTGTTCAAAAAATACAGAACCCCAGATTGTAAAACATGCCCGGTCAAACATCTCTGTACAGGAAGAAAAGACGGAGGTAGGGAATTAAGCGAAGCGAATCACGAATACAATTAAAAATAAACAACTCATGAGTAAATTGAGAGAAGTGAATATGCAGACGCAGTTGAAGAAAACCTCAAAAACCTCCAAGCGAACAAAGAACTCTACAAAAGAAGGCAGATGATAATCGAACACATCTACGGAACTGCCAAAAGAAAATGGGGATTTAATTTTACTGACCTCCGGGGATTGGAAAAAGTAAACGGTGAGTTTGCACTCATCATGACAGTCTACAACCTCAAACGAACCATTAACATCCTCGGAATACCTGAGCTCTTACAACTAATCCAAAACTGGAAACCCGACTACAAAAGGGTTTCTTTGGCCTTAAAATCAAGCCTTTTTGGTCTATTCAAGGCCCTATTGGCCTTTAAAACTCTAATCTCTAAAACTAACGAATTAAACTTAATATTGACTCAGGTTCAAGATTACCTCTCTACGAACCCCTTATACGCCTCAGAAATGCGGTTTTTTCAAAAAACTGAAAGTTTTTTCACAGCCTGACGTGCCGCAGCTAAGAAACGTGGGGCATTTCGGAGCGATTACCTGTTCACAGAAAAGAAAGTTACTACTGAGAACAAACCTTTCCTTTACCACAGGTCGCCCCATGTTTTCTTAGGTGCTGTTGTGCTCAGTATTTTAGTTTATTTCATTGATTATAATAGTTAATCCAACCTTTAAAATGTCATGAATATATGCATTCAGATTTTCCTTTGTTCTTTCTCCTAGTTTTTCAAGTGAAACTGTAAACGGTGCTATATTAATTGGGATTAATTTTTTATCTTCTGCTTCCTTAATCTTTTCTGTAAACTCCATAAACGCCCCAACTGCAATTACATCATCTTCATACCCGTAATGGTGAACAGTAATAATCAAGTTGTAACTACTTTCAGTAGGAAGGTTAAAATGAATCCCAAACCACCCACGCGGTAGTTGCCGATTAAAGAAATAATTATGTGCTGAAGCATACTCAGTAATTTGGTGAGTATGCCAATAGTATTTGTCTTGGTCTGGTTTCACGCTGGAAACCCCTGTTCTGGCTTTATCCTCTGGAATAAGCTGTCTAAGTTCTTCTTTAACCCCTCCAAGAATTTCGTATATAAAGTCAAATACTTTATTTCTATTCGATGCAAGGTCTTTTTCTCTTTGTTGCCTTTTCTTTGATGTTGCTTTGTCAACTTTTTCGTTGAACATATTGGCTAAATCCGCTAAACTGTTAAAAGTTTTTTCAGTCTTAAAGTTTAGAGCATTTTCAATGCTTTTCTTTTGTTCTATTGAAAAGAAAGAAACTAATTGCTGAGGTTCATTCGAATCAGCTAACTCAAGTGATTTAATGTAAGCTGGCTTATCTTCTCTTTTTACTGTAAAAGGTAAAAGTCCATTCTTAATCAGAATAAGACTTGCTAGTAACCTAGCAATTCGACCATTTCCATCTTGAAAGGGATGTATTTGGGTAAATACATGGTGAACCCAAGCAGCTAAAATAATTGGGTTAAGTTCTTTTGCTGACTGTTCTTCATAGATTTCAATAAGTTTGTCCATTTCGCTATCCACATGAATAGGAGGACAATAAATAAAAACTTGCCCATCATCACGCTTTGGGTTATTTTCATGCGTTTTGAATTGCCCCTTAAGTAATCTCACCTGAACAATTTCACCTAAAGTATTTATTGCTTCAGTATAGTCTTGGTGTTGAGTAACTAGATGATGAAGTTCTTTGATAAAGCCAACTGTTAATGGACGTTCGGATTTGACCAAATCAAAAATGAAATCCATCGCTTCAAAATGGTCATGCAAATATTGCATTAATTTTTTTGGCGGGATATTGGTATCGTTATGACTTATATATGATTCAACAAACCCTTCTTTGATTAATGTCTGTGTTATTCCTTCAGAAAGGTCATACAATTTTTCAACTATTCCTGTTTCAATTGCATGTTGTCTTTTTAGTCTGTCGAGAAATTCCTGATATCCACTTTCGCCCTCCTCAAATTCCTTTCTTTTTTTATACCAACTTGGAGCAAGGTCATCAAACTTTGATGTGTCAGAACTTGACCAATTGTCATTGAATTCAATTCCTTTCCAAATCTTTATTTCTTTATTTTCCATTTTATGTTTTCTTTATATTGAGCACAACGTTTTGCTTTCCTTTATAGAGGAAAGCATTCTAATTCAGGACGCTTTCCTCTATTATAGTGGAAATAACTTTTTAAATATATTCAAAAATTAAATATCTAGGTTATCTAGAGGACTAATTATTTGCTCAAACCCCTTCGTTGTTACATGAGTGTAAATTTGTGTGGTTTTCGGACTTTCATGACCCAATAAACTTTGAATATATCTCAAATCTGTTCCTCTTTCCAACAAATGGGTTGCAAACGAATGACGCAAAGTATGAACAGTGGCTTTCTTAGCAATTTTCGAATTCTTTAAAGCAGTTTTTAGAATGGCAGAAATACTTGTGGAAGAATATTTAACCGGCTGATCCCCTGAACTTCCTGGCCCTTCAAATAGATAAAAATGTGGTCTCTCATTCTTAATATACACACGCAAAATTTCAAGCGTTTTTTTTAACAATAGCGTATATCTATCCTTTTTACCCTTTGCTTGCTCTACCCTTATTTGCATTCGTTGAGAATCTATATCTGTTATCTTTAAATTTATCAATTCACTAATCCGCAAACCTGCTGAATAAATGGTTATTAAAATTGCCTTATGCTTGATGTTTTTGATTGACTTTAGGATGGCTGAAATTTCTTCTTCACTTAATACTACCGGTAATATTTTTTCCCTAATCGGTCTGTCAACATGGTAATATTTCCTTTCCCCTCCTCTAACCTTTTCAAAGTAAAATTTTATAGCATTGATGGCTTGGTTTTGGTACGAACTTGAGACTTTTCTCTCATTGACCAAATACCTCGAAAAATCCATAACTTCCTTTTCACCTAATTCTTCCAGAGGGATTTGAACAAAATAGTTCAAAAACTCTTCAAATAATGGAACGTATGCTTTGATGGTACCTTCACTATACCTCCGCTCCTCCAACTTATGAATATATTCCTCCGGACACTTACGGTAATTAGGTATCTCAGCACATGACTTGCGCTGAACCTTGTCAGGTGCTGCTTCTTCTTTGTAAACCAAGAAAAAACCCAACTCTTCTATTTTCCTTTTTAATTCCTCCAAAAACTGTTCTGAATAAGGAATACTCCACGACTTGTTCTTGCTATCCCACTGATAGTACGGAAAGCTCTTAACTACTTTCATCAACTCAGCATGAAATCCAAAATATAAGCGGAGCCGCGCTTTCGCTGTCTTAATCATCAATACTTGATTTTTCTCCAATAAGACTGTCTCATCTTTCTGTGGAACTTCTATGACTGGACGCTCTGTGATACTTGTCAACCGCTCTCCAAAATACCCCTTCAGCTTCTCTAAATTGCCCGGATAATGGGGAATCTCCCATAAAAAAGCATCTTTATTCCATCGAGCATACTGGATCGACCGGATAAACTGTATGTCCTGATCATTTTTTGGAATTTTTAACAGCAACTTTCTGCCAACTATCTCCAATGTAAGGGGTCTTTTTTCCATAGCATCTCAAACAATTAAACTTCCCAATCCTAAAAATAACCCCCTCACCCCCCAAATAAAAGCCCCAATCCAAACTTAAACGTTTATTTTAAAAAACCACTAAGACCCTAAGAAACAAAGAAAAACATAGATCTCAACACATGTAACATCCAAAATCAACCATAAAAAACTATCCCTCTATCAATTAAAAAATCCGTGTCAAATCTGCCCAATCTCCTCTATCTGCGAGTTCTAAATCTGCTAAATCTCCTTTATCTGTGAGAGACACCCAATCGTCTTATCCACCCATACACCAAATGCACCGGCAAACCCATCACCGAATAAAATGACCCCTCCAGCTTCTCAATCCCCACATACCCTATCCATTCTTGAATTCCATAAGCCCCGGCCTTATCATAGGGGCGATAGCGATCCACATAGTACTCCATCTCCACTTGTTCCAATTTCCGAAAGGAAACCTGTGCAGTATCGATATCGGCATACACCTTCCCTTGGTAAGCAAAGGCAACTCCCGTACATACCTGATGGGTAGTCCCTGACAAAAGCTTCAGCATTTCCAAGGCCTCTTCACGACTTCCCGGTTTATTCAACACCTTTCCCCGCACGATCACGACCGTGTCCGCAGCAATCAATAAAGTATCTTCCTCCAACTCCTCCAAAAATGCAGAAGCTTTTTTCTTAGCCAAAAAATACGCCACATCCTCCACCGGCAACTCCGATGGAAATGACTCATCCGTATCCTTGACACGAACCTCAAATGGAATATCCAAATTCCCCAACAACTCCTTCCTTCTCGGAGATTGGGATGCCAATACTACTTTTTTACCTCCTAAATCTATCATGTGTTATATGCCTCGTAGGGAAATTGAAACTCTTCCTGTCTAACGGATGCAAAGAGCAATCCGGATAAGGTTTTGGGATAAAAATAGGTGGATTTTTGTGGCATGGTATAACCACTTTTACATACCTCTAGCACCTGCTTCATAGGCACATCCTTGGTAATCAAAGCCAAGGAAGCCTGTCCTTGCGCTACGGAAGCCAAACACTTATGCAAATTCCGCTCATACTGAATTTGCTCCGAAAAGCGCTGTTCAGCATAAGGCATCCCCAGCACTTTCTCTATAAAGAAATAATGCAACACCACCAGATCCAAGCCCTTGATAGTCTCTGGGAAATCGCTCTCCCATGCTTGGTAAGCCGATTCTTTCAGTTTGATTTTGTACGCATCCCCCTGAAAAACCAACCCAAAAGCCCATTTCTTCTGCAAAATAAGTTCGTAGATCTCTTCTTCATCATCGAGTTCCCGTACATAAAAAAACTCCGAAGCCCTTTCCAAAAGCGCTTCCTTATCCAAGTTTGGCACATCCACCAAGCGATGAGTGGGGAGAATGCGCAAATCTTTGGACAAGGCATTGGTAAAATACATCATATGATAATTGTAGGCCTCGTTTCCTTGATGTTCGGGATTGGCCTGAGCTTGCGCTTTTCGGTACTGAATAGCCCCTTCGTAGCGATGATGCCCATCTGCCAAAATAATCGATTTATCCCCAAGCACTTCCAAAAAGCGCTTGATAGTCGGCACATCATGAATCACCGCCAATACTTCCCGCACCCCCTGATAATCTTCCAAGTCCACTATAGGATTCTGAATAGCCTCATCCATCAAGGGCTCCAACAAATGCAGTGGATCCTCATACAAGCCATGGGTTGCACTGCTTTGAAATTGACTTTGCTCCAGTAATTCGATGCGATCGTTGACGGATTTGGCAATCGTATTTTCATGCCTGAGCACAACACCCTCATCCCAATCATAAGCCTTTATCTGTGCTATGAAACCCTTGCGGCAGGACTCTTCCTCCTGACCGGGAAATTTGAAATATTGGTAATACACATAGATTCCAGGAATAGGATCCTGAGAAATGACACCTTCCTCCTTCCAACGCTCCAATGTAGCAGCAGCCAGACGGGCCGGTTGCTCTCCCAAGGGCACAGTAACATGTATGCTGTTGTAAGTTTGTTGATAGAGCGCTTTGCGTTGCTTATCGGAGACTACGTCAAAAAGAGGAGAGACCAACTGCTCCAGTTGGTCTCTGAGTCTCTCATGATATCTCCAGCCTTTAATCGGTAATAATTCAGCCATTAGATCAGCCTGTTTTTCCACTTCGTTCGGGTTATGCCTGCATCACTCTTGAGTTGCAGCCTGTTTTTATGTCTGTCGTACAATTCAACTCCCAATGCTGCCAAAAGTTTCAATTCCTCAGCAGACCATTGGATATCAAGCTTATCAGGAGTGAAGTATTTTTCTACAAACTTGGTATCAAACTGACCGCTCTTGAAGGCCTCGTGGCCCAACACAAAACGGCAGAAGCTGAGGGTAGTCTCAATTCCCGTAATGTAATACTCGTCTATAGCCTTGATCATCTTTTGGATAGCAGCTTCCCTATCCACATCATGCACAATCAACTTGGCAATCATCGGATCATAGTAAATAGGAATATCCATCCCCTGCTCAAATCCATCATCCACACGTACACCTGCTCCTGTTGGTCGAATATACGTCTGCAATCTTCCAATATCAGGCAAGAAATTATTGCGAGGATCTTCTGCATATACCCTCACTTCTAAGGAGTGCCCATTGATGCGCAAATCCTCTTGCTTGAACGGCAGAGGATTACCCTCCGCGATAAGCAATTGCTCTCTCACCAAATCCTTTCCTGTAATCATTTCTGTTACGGGATGCTCTACCTGTAAGCGGGTATTCATTTCCAGAAAATAGAAATTAAGTTGCTCATCGACGATAAACTCCACAGTTCCAGCTCCATGATAATTACATGCCTGTGCCACCTTCACCGCTGCTTCTCCCATAGCTTTTCGCATTTCAGGGGACACAACAGCCGAAGGAGCTTCTTCAATCACCCTTTGATGCCTTCGCTGCACAGAACATTCCCGCTCAAATAAATACACAATATTTCCATGCAAATCCCCCAACACCTGAATTTCTATATGTCTAGGGGATGTAATGTATTTTTCGATGAAAACCGCTCCATCTCCGAAAGCCGATTGGGCCTCCGAAATCGCACGGTTCATCTGCTCTTCAAATTCCTCCTCATGCTCGACTATTCGCATCCCTTTACCTCCTCCGCCAGCAGAAGCTTTGATCAAAATCGGATAACCGATTTCGGCTGCTTTTACCTTTGCCGCAGGAATATCAGCGATAGCATCCTCTGTACCAGGTACCATTGGTATTCCATAAGCGGATACTGCATGCTTGGCTGCCAGCTTACTCCCCATGACTTCAATGGCTTGAGGAGACGGACCTACAAAAATGATCCCTGCATCCGTCACTTTCCGTGCAAAATTTGCATTCTCAGATAAAAATCCATATCCAGGGTGTACAGCATCCACACCTAACTCTAGACAAACCTCAATGATTTTATCTGCCAATAAATAGGATTGATTGGAAGGAGGAGGTCCGAGACACACCGCCTCATCTGCAAATTTCACATGAGGGGAATGAGTATCTGCTTCAGAATAAACAGCAACAGTCTGAATGCCCATTTCCTTGGCCGTACGCATCACACGAAGGGCAATCTCACCCCGATTGGCTACTAAGAGTTTTTTAATTTTATTCATATGGAGGATTTTTTCCGCTTACAAAAATCATTTCTTGCGAAGTAAATAAATAATCGGCATTATCTAAAACTATCCATCCCTAGAAAGGCTCCTTTCCTGCTAATCGACATATATGCAAAAGAATAATTGTAAAAACCAGCCGCATGAAATACCAGCGGTATTTTTGCATGGCTAAACTTATTGTATTACTTTTGAGCGGTTTTTTCCCTCTACACAGGGAATTTGAATCTGTAATCATCTAAAATCAAAATACCTTGGATCTATTTGCAAAACTGAAAACGAATTTGGGCCCATTGGGCAAACATTCTGAATTGGCAGAAGGCTACTTTGCTTTTCCAAAATTGGAAGGAGAGATCGCTCCCCGCATGAAATTTAAAGGAAAAGAAGTATTGACCTGGAGCTTAAACAATTACCTCGGTCTTGCCAATCACCCTGAAATCAGAAAAGCTGATGCAGATGCTGCTGCCAAATGGGGTGCTGCATATCCTATGGGAGCCAGAATGATGTCTGGACAGACAGATTTGCACGAGCAGTTGGAAAGAGAGTTGGCAGAGTTTGTAGGAAAAGAAAGTTCTTACTTACTCAATTATGGTTATCAGGGAATCCTTTCGGTAATCGACTCTGTATTGGATAGAAAAGACGTAGTCGTATATGACTCCGAATGTCATGCCTGTATCATCGATGCCCTTCGCATGCACTTAGGTAAGCGTTTTGTTTTCCCACACAATGATATTGAGAATTGCGAAAAACAATTGCAGCGTGCCACCAAACTTGCAGAAGAAACTGGCGGTGGTATTCTTGTGATCACTGAAGGTGTATTTGGTATGACAGGAGACCAAGGCAAGCTGAAAGAAATCGTTGAATTGAAAAAGAAATATGATTTCAGATTATTGGTGGATGATGCGCATGGGTTCGGCACCATGGGTAAAACCGGTGCAGGTACAGGAGAAGAGCAAGGTGTACAGGATGAAATCGATTTGTATTTCTCTACTTTTGCCAAGTCTATGGCTTCTATCGGTGCATTCATCGCAGGTGATGCTGATGTGATCCGTTTCTTAAAATACAATATGCGTTCTCAAATATTCGCCAAATCCCTTCCTATGTTATTGGTAGAAGGTGCGTTGAAGCGTTTGGATATGTTGAAAAGCCAACATGAATTGAAAGATAACCTTTGGAAAATCGTCAATGCCCTAGGTGATGGCTTAAGAGAAAAAGGATTCTCTACAGGAAAATCCAATTCTCCAGTAACTCCAGTAGTATTGAATGGCACTGTGGGTGAGGCAGCTACGCTTAGCAAAGACTTAAGAGAAAACTACAATATTTTCTGTTCAGTAGTTATCTATCCAGTTGTACCAAAAGGCATGATCATTCTTCGATTGATCCCAACTGCGGTACATACCTTGGAAGATGTAGCCGAGACAATCGCAGCATTTGAAGCCGTAAAAGACAAGTTGGTAAGCGGTTACTACAAGACAACCGAGCTTGCAATGTCCTTTGGCGAATAAAAAACAGCAAAAAAAACGCTAAGAGTGTTGTTTTAGAAACATTTTAGCTATATTCAACCGAAAATAAACTTATCATCAACCTTAAAAATTAACTTTTATTATGAGCAGATTTAGCGAAATAAAAGATCTTATCATGAGCCTTGAGGGCGACTTCGACAAATTCTACAGCAAAGGAAATCAAGCTGCCGGAACTAGAGTTAGAAAAGGTATGCAAGACTTGAAGACCTTGGCTCAGGACATCCGTAAGGAAGTTCAGGACATGAAAAACGCAAGTGAATAATTGACTCTTACATTAAAATAAAAAAGGTGGCTAACGGTCACCTTTTTTATTTGCTCAAAATCTCCAGTAAAGTGATTATTGGAGGCCAAAACAAAACCCAACCTGCTCTGGGTCTAAATCCCTTACAGGTTGGGTTTATTGTTATTTAGTGATAACGTTATCACGCAACTTATCGCTGAGGCATTGCTACGCTTACTTCAAAGGTATTATTACTACGATTGACATCAGCCAAACGCATGCTTGGATCAATTTCTACACTCTTAATTTGAGAAATCGGCTTATTTAAAACCACATCTTTGGTATAATTCGTCCAAGGCCACTTTTCAGTCATGACACGCTTTGGCATACCAGCTTCCTCCGGCTTTTCACCTCTCATAATGACCAAAGGAAGATAAATCATCTCCTGACTTCCATCCACATACGTTACCACCACATCCAATGGCATAGGCATATAGCCTACTCTTTCCAAAGTTATCTTGGTTTGATCTCCTTGTGCTTCCACGGCTTTCACACCATAATCAACGGTTTTGGTAGAAGCAATGAAATAATCATAATACCAATCCAACTCCAAGCCACTTACGCGCTCAAATACCCGGATTACATCATGGCCTGTTGGATGCTTAAATTTCCAATCATTCCATAAGCGCAACATTGCTTTATTAAAATTCTCTTTTCCGATGACATACGCCATTTGTTCTACAAATACAGCTCCTTTGCTATACACCGCGGGGCCATAAGCTGAGTTTAGATTATAATGATCCGCATGGGTAGTCAAAGGCTCTTCATTGCCCGATGCAGCCAATCGGAAATACGAACGATAGCTACCATCTACCACAAAACCATTGGCCTTTTGGAATACGGCATCCATCACGATATCTGTACCCCAAGTGGTGAACCCTTCATCCAACCAAGCCTCAGAAGATTCATTAAAGCCCAAGACACCATAGTACCACATGTGAATCATTTCGTGCACAGTCACACCTACCAAGCTGCGAAGATTTCTATGGCCGGTGATCAAGGTAGCCATAGGATACTCCATTCCCCCATCTCCACCTTGAATAACAGAAAACTGCTTGTAAGGGTACTCTCCAAAATTCGCTGACATAAAAGCCATCGCATCTGCGGTATAACCCTTCAGTTTCTCCCAGTTTTCCTCGGTCTTATCTGACTTGATATATAAGAAATGCAACATAGGCCCATTCTCCATTTGCACTTTTTCATGTGTAAATTTCGGATCAGCCGCCCACATAAAGTCATGTACATCCGGCGCCACAAAATGCCAGGTTAAGGTTTTACCAGTTGGCTTTGCAACTGTCACGCCAGCATCTTGATACCCATGACCGATTTCATTGGCATTTTGCAGATAACCTGTCCCACCCAATACATAGTCTTTATCAATGGTAATTTTCACATCAAAGTTGCCAAAATTTCCATAAAACTCACGTCCTATGTAAGGGTTGGCATGCCAGCCTCTGACATCGTAAGCTGCCATTTTTGGATACCACTGAGCCATAGATAAGCGCACACCCTCAGCACTATCCCTACCGGATCTTCTGACCTGCAAAGGAACCTGTCCTTCAAATTCCATTTCAAAAACAACCGTCGAATTAGGTAAAATCGGCTCTACCAAGTCTACTTCTAAGATAGTTTCCTCATGGTGAAACTTCACCGGCTTCCCATTCATGGTCAAGGAATTGGTCTTTAAGATTCCTATCTCATCCGGCTTTAAATTGAAAATACGATCTCCCACTCTACGATCAGGATCAGGAATGGTACGGCTTCTCACATCCATCATGCTGTTCGGTTGAAAAGCATTGAAATACAAATGATAAAATACCCGTGTCAATGTATCCGGGGAGTTATTGGTGTAATGCAGCTTTTGGGTCCCTTTGAAGGTATTTGTGGTGACATCCATGTCCACTGCCATTTCATAATCGGCTTTCTGCTGCCAACGCTCCACTTGAGCCCATACTTGCAAGGAAACAAACCCAGCAAGGAGCACCGTCAGCGTCGCTAGCTTTGTGATTCTGATCATATTCTTAGGATTTAATTTTTTTTGAAAAATAAAGCAAAAAGTCATACCACCCAAACCTCTCATGAAATATGCGTCTTTTCTCTCTCCCCTACTCCATTTATCAATACCTTTTTCCCTCTATGGGAAAATTGAATGGGATTAGTTTTCAAAATACTTAATTCATGTACAGAAATTAACCAATCAGCATGAATAAACAACTACTTACCAACATCATGAAAAACTCATGGATGGGAATGCTCCTATTAGCCTTCCTGCTTACTGCACCATTCTACGGGAAGGCACAAGTGGACATGAGCCAATTTTCGGTCATGAAAGCCCGCAGCATCGGCCCTGCCGGTATGAGCGGTAGGATCACTGCCATTGCCGCAGTGGACGATCAACCCGAAATCATCTATGCAGGTGCCGCATCCGGTGGTATCTGGAAATCTACCTCTGGAGGCATCACCTGGGAGCCAATCTTCGACGAGGAGCGCGTACACTCCATCGGAGCAATCGCTGTACACCAAAAAAACCCAAGCATCATTTGGGTAGGTACAGGCGAAGGCAATCCCCGAAACTCCCTCAACCTGGGTTATGGTGTTTACCGATCACTAGATGCAGGAAAAACTTGGGAAATGATGGGCTTGGAGAAAACCATGGCCATCCATCGGATCATCATCCATCCAGATGACCCAAACACTGTATTTGTAGGTGCCATCGGTTCTCCTTGGGGTGAGCAAGAAGAAAGAGGTGTTTACAAAACCACAGACGGTGGTAAAACCTGGAAAAAAATCCTCTATGTAGACAAGAAAACAGGGGTAGGTGAAATGGTCATGGATCCTAACAACCCTAATAAGATTTTTGTCAATATGTGGGAGCACAGACGTTATCCTTGGTTTTTCAAATCAGGAGGTCCTTCTTCTGGCTTGTATGTAACCATCGATGGTGGAGACAATTGGAAAAAGCTGGATGATAAAAACGGTCTTCCCAAAGGGGAATTGGGAAGAATGGGCTTAGCCATCTCCAAAGCTAACTCTGATAAAGTCTATGCCTTGGTAGAATCTTCTAAAAATGCCTTGTATGTTTCTTTGGACGGAGGAGATAACTTCAGAATGGTCAATGACAAACCGGAAATTGGTGACAGACCCTTCTACTATTTTGAAATCCATGCCGATCCACAAAATGCGGATAGAATTTACACGCTCTACTCACGGGTAGGGATGAGTGAGGATGGAGGAAGAAGCTTCACCCAATTACTTACTTACGAAGGTGTACACCCAGATCACCACGCTTGGTACATCAATCCTCACAATCCGAAATTGATGATCGATGGAAACGATGGTGGATTAAATATCACCAGAGATGGTGGCAAAACCTGGTACTTCGCAGAAAACATCCCGGTAGGTCAATGGTACCATGTCAACGTAGACAATGAAGTTCCTTACAACATCTATGGTGGATTGCAGGATAATGGAAGCTGGGTAGGCCCTGCTTATGTCTGGAGAAGAGATGGCATCCGCAATACCTATTGGCAGGAGATTATGTTTGGGGATGGCTTTGATGTAGTCTCCGACCCCGCCAATAGCAGATTTGGATATTCCATGTCGCAAGGAGGTAATTTAGCTAGATTTGATAAAGAAACCGGGCATAAGCGCACCATCCGTCCAACACATCCGGATAAAGATGTATTCCTCCGCTTCAACTGGAATGCTGCCTTAGCTCAATGCCCACATGATGATGCGACCATCTATTATGGTAGCCAGTTTTTGCATAAAAGTACGGATCGGGGAGAAACATGGGAAATCATCTCACCGGATTTGACAACCAATGATCCTGAAAAACAAAAGCAGCAAGAAACCGGCGGGTTGACATTTGATATCACAGGTGCGGAAAATCATACTACAATTCTGGCCATTGCTCCTAGCCCAATTGACCCAAATGTGATTTGGGTGGGAACAGATGACGGCAATGTGCAAGTTACCCGTGATGGGGGCAAAACATGGACCAATACATCTTCCAAAATGCCTGGCTTCCCTAAAGCAGGCTGGATTCCTCAGATCCAAGCATCCAAATATGATGCGGGAGAGGCATGGATCGTGGCCAATGATTACAGAAACAATGATTTCTCTGCCTATGCTTATAGAACCAAAAACTATGGCAACACTTACGAGCGCATTGCTGATGACTCCAAAGTTTGGGGCTATACCTTGTCTATCGTACAGGACCCTGTGGAACCAAATTTGGTTTTCTTGGGAACAGAGTACGGATTATATGTCAGCTTTGACAATGCCAAAACCTGGAACCAATGGAGACATGGCTATCCACGAGCGAATTCTACCTACGACATGGTTATTCAGGAGCGTGAGGCAGATTTGGTGATCGGTACTTTTGGTCGCTCTATCTATGTACTGGATGATATCCGCCCTTTGAGAGCTTATGCAAGCAACCAAGGGAAAGCTCCGGCTGCAAAAATCACTGCGATTCAACCATCGGATGCTTATCAAGCTGAAATCCATCAGCCGCATGGTGAGCGATTTGCCGCAAGCGCCAAATACGCAGGAGAAAACAGAGCCTTTGGTGGAAGAATCCACTTCATCATCAACGATCCTGGTAAAGAAAAACTAGACTCTGTGACAGTTGCCATCTTCAATGCTGAAGGAGAGCAAATCCGTACACTGAAAACCATCCCTCAACAGGGTGTCAATCGTTTGATCTGGAACTTGGACAGAAAATCTGCCGCTGATACCCCTATGGGTAGAGGTGGGCAAGGCGGAGGCCGCAGAGGTTTCTTTGAGGCAAGCGGTGGTCCTGCTATCCCTGGCACTTACAAATTGGTGATGAGCTACGGAGGCGAAAGCTCTGAGACTTCCATCAAAGTCTACGGAGATCCAAGAATTGAGGCAAACCTTGCTGATTTGAGAGCTAGAGAGGCATTTATCAAGGAAGTGGAAATCTTCGGTGCAGAAGTCATGAAAGCAACCCGCCAATTGGATGAGGCGAAGAGCACTATCGACAAACTGATAGCATATGCAGGAAGTGATCAAAGTGCTGAGGTGAAGGAATTGATTAAACTAGCCAATGAGACGAAAAAAGGCCTAGACAAAACACGTGAGGCATTCTATGGGCCTACACGTGAGGGACAAGGCATCGTCCGTAATCTTTACCCTACTACCATGAGTCGTCTATTTGCACCAAGAAGCTACGCAAGTTCTTCTTATGGCAGACCAGGTCCGACAGAACAGCGTCTGTTTGACCAAGCGAAAGAAGCCGCATCAGAAGCCATGGAAGTGTGGAAAACATTTATGGAAAATGACTGGAAAGCATTTGTTGAAAAGGCTAAAAACACCCCTATCGACATCTTTCAGGAAAATTAACTAGTTGATTAACTAGTGGAAATCAAAAAGAACCGTCCTCGCAGGCGGTTCTTTTTTGTGCTAGGCTAAGCATACTATATTTGGTATTAAAACTCAATTGCTGCCAAAATATAGTTATTTTAAAAATTAAAACTTCTCTTCCACTCCCAAACCAAATAAGGCAAAATCATATTTCACAGGGTCCAATGGATCAAATTCCCGCAACCGCTCGGTGAGTTCTATGGCCGTTAGCCAATCTGTTTGTTTCCGTTGGATCAGTCCCAGTTTCCTACTTACCCTATCCACATGCAGATCGCATGGACAGATCAGCTGTGAAGGCTGTATAGTGTTCCAAATTCCAAAATCAACTCCAGAAGGATCCTTGCGGACCATCCAGCGTAGAAACATATTGATCCGCTTACAAGCTGCTTTTCGGGCAGGAGTGGCCACATGTTTTCTGGTACGGGCTGGAGCGTCTTCCAAGGAGAAAAACAACTGATGAAAATTACCCAGCAAGGTCTCCATACAATTCACGTCATCACTATAACCAATAGTAAATGCTTCCTCTAAGGACTCATGCTTACCATAAAACCATCTGAAAAATTCTACAAAATACAGGGTATCGGTATCATTGAAGGTACGATGCTTAAACGTAAGTAGCTTTTTCAGATCAGATTCCTGATGCTGCAAAATAAACTCATGCGGAGCAAAATCCATCAAGCCCATCAACTCCTTACATTTGTTAATGATCGTCTTCCGCTGACCCCAAGCCAAGGTAGCCGCAAAGAAACCGGCAATTTCTATATCCTGCTTTTTTGTAAATAAATGAGGGATGGAAATAGGGTCCGGACCAATAAAATCCAGTGTATTGTATTCTTTGTATTTAAGTTCTAAAAATTCGTGGATACCCATAAATTAAATAGCCACGCTGACTTCTCCTCCCTGAATACCATCAAACCATTTGAACTGAAGTTCTTTTTGTTGCACCTCAGCCACATGCCAGTCGAAGCACTTAATGTTGGTGAGCACCGTCAGGGAATCCTCATCCGGATTATACAGACAGATATCAAAGTCAGGTAAATCTTTGGAGTCCGTAGCATTCCATTTTTCCAAAATCAATCCTGTTTCAATGAATTTCACCTTGGATCCAAAAATATAATCATGAAGCACAGAGGGTACACCATCTTTTCTGCGAATTTGAAAACCTGTTGGTCCGAACATGATTTGTTTGAAAACCTTCCCTTCCAATAAACCATTGGTTCCAGGTAATTCTTTCCAATCAGTTTCTATCTCTTCCACAGCCGCCTTCTTCCCTCTCAAACTCGCCAATAAGCGGGACAATGCCGAAAACAGCCAAGTGACCGCAATCAAGAGCACCCCAAAAGTGGCCAAGATGGGATAAGAAACCACAAAAATGAGGTTCCAGATAAACTTGAAAATATGGTGAAAGAAGAGTTGTACTTTGTTCATGCTGCACTAATCCAAACCCCAAAGGTACACTCTACGCTAGGGAAATCAAAACAGGCTTATGGAACTTAATAAGAAACCTCCACCGGGAAACGTGCATTAACAGCCTTTAACTGATCAAATGCAGCCTTGGAAAGCTTAATCAGCAAACGGCTATTATCTCCGGTATCAGGCAATTTCCCCACCACACGAGCAAAAATCGTCACATCGTTTTCTTCATTCCGCACGCGCATGATCGTCCCAACAGGTGCGGTTCTGTGAAGTACCAGGTATTTCTTATGATTCCCTGTACCATCGATCACCTCAGCTAAACCTGTCTCACGAATATCTTTGAAAGAAGTATCAGCGGTACCGGATGCACCTTCCGTCACTACACGGGCATCTACGCGCTCATTGTTGACTTTTACTGGCACAGTAGCTTTTACCACAGGTACCTGATCGGAAGAAACTTGTGTTCTACCTACTTTTAATTTCTGACCTGCTTGTAGATTGTTGGATGATAAATTATTCCAAGAAATCAAATCATCCATAGAAGCTTCATACTTACGGGAAATGGCAAATAGTGTCTCTCCTGGCTCTACTGTATGTGAAATCCATTCTCCCGGTACCGTAGCTGGAATTGTACCCGTTGCAGCAGGCTGTCTACTTTCAGTTCTTGGTGCGGCGCTAGTCGCAGTAGTTACCGGAGGAGTAGCCGCAACTGCCGGAGGGGTACTGACCTGTTCATTGGTACGTGCAGGAGTTGAACTCGCAGGAGGAGTTGTCGGAGCGGAGGCAGTAGGTGCTGCAGGGCTTGGAGCTGTTTGAGCAACAGCTGCACCTTTGATCACTAGAGCCTGACCAACACTCAGATCAGAGCCTTGAAGATTGTTCCAGGATAAAATATCGCTGACAGAAACATTGTATTTTCTGGAAATAGCAAACATCGTCTCACCTGCCGCCACTCGGTGAATTTGTTCATTTGGCGCCAAGCTTGCTTTGGAAACATACGGAACACGAACCCTAGCCCCCATTTTTAAACCATCCTGCAAGTTCTCATTGGATTGAATAATATCATTAACAGCCACCTGATACCTTCTTGACAGCCCAAATAGTGTTTCTCCCTGAGAAACCTGATGGATAATAAAGGTCTTATCGCCCACCCGCTCAATTCCGATGGAATCCATCAACGCTAAGGAAGATGCCTGCACAACAACAGACGTGATTAAAAATAGACCAATAAGGATAAGATGTCTCATAAGATGGTTTAATTTCATGGGTACAAATTTCAGATAAATTTTATCATTTACAAGAATGAAACCACTTTGTTGGCATGGTTAATTTTTTCTCGGTTTTTTCAGAGATTACAAACGATTGAGCAAGAAAAAAAGTTAAATCATTGGAATCTTGCAGAAGCAAATCAATAATTCCTATATTGAAATTCAAAATCTACTGACCATGAAATACCTATTTTTCGTTTGCCTCGCCTTCTTTACCTCCCTGCTAATGCAACCTGCACTCGCACAGGAGGTAAATGATAGCACCCGGACAAAAAAAACTGTATTTACGTTTAAAATCGATGACAACATTGATCCACGGATGAATCGAAAGGTGAAACTTGCCTTGGAAGATGCCATAAAAAAAGAAGCGGATCTAGTCTTGATCGAAATGGACACTTATGGAGGTGCTGTTAACGATGCTGATGATATCCGCACCATGGTTATGGAGTTTGAAAAACCAATCCATGTGTGGATCAACAAAGACGCGGCTTCTGCGGGAGCCTTGATTTCCATTGCTTGTGATAGCATTTATATGGCTCCAGGAGCAAGCATAGGTGCTGCTACGGTAGTGATGGGAGGCGGCGGAGATGCTGCGCCTGACAAATACCAATCCTACATGCGTTCCATGATGCGAAGCACCGCCGAAGCCAAAGGCAGGGATCCTAAAATTGCCGAAGCCATGGTTGACCAAAATATTGAAATTCCCGGGGTATCAGAAAAAGGCTCCGTCATTACCTTCTCCGTATCCGAAGCCATCAAAAATGGATTCAGCGAAGGAGAAGCTAAAAACAAGGATGAGGTCATGAAATTATTGGGAATTGAAGCGTACGAATTTGTCGGCTATGAAACCTCGAATGTGGAGAGCGTCATCGCCTTTTTCCTTAATCCTGCTGTGAGTGGATTTTTAATTCTGGTCATTTTTGCAGGCATTTATTTTGAAATTCAGACACCGGGTGTTGGGTTTCCTTTGGCTGCTTCGATTACTGCTATTATCCTTTACTTTATCCCTTATTACCTAACGGGACTCGCAGAAAATTGGGAAATCGCAATTTTCATTGTGGGCGTCATCCTCCTCCTCGTGGAAGTATTTGTCATACCAGGTTTTGGGATTTTTGGAGTCTTAGGCATCATAGGGATATTGACAGGCCTGACCTTAGGAATGATTCCTAACAATGCCTTTGATTTCACCTTTGTTCCAACAGGAGACCTATTTGTTGCACTCCTGACAGTTATTTTGGCAGCTATCTGCGCAATAGGACTGATATTCTACTTTGCGCCCAAAGTCAATCAATGGCAGGCATTCAGTTCCATCGCACTTGCTACCACACAAAAAAGAACGGAGGGCTATTCATCCACACTATATTCCGATGATTTGTTGGGGAAAGAAGGCCTCGCGCATACCCGATTGATGCCTAGTGGAAAAGTGGTTATTGACGATGAAGTCTACGATGCATACTCCAGAGGAGAGTTTATTGATAAAGGTGAGGCCATCAAAGTCATCAGCACAGAAGGCACTTCACTCAAAGTCAAAAAAGCATAAGAACGATTGACATGAACAAATTATTCATTGCCTTCGCGGCGATCATTTCTTCTGGTATTTTTGCTTTTGCCTATTGGAGTGAATGGATCAGTTTACGCTTTGGAGAGGGAAGTATCCCGGAAATCACCGAGGACTTCACTCCTCCTTACTATTATGCTTCCACTGAATTATACCAACAAGTATTATTCATTTTCGCATGCCTATTCTTGCTAATTTTTGGATTTGCTATCATTGCAGTGTCCAGAAAAAAATGGGGCCAAGTCATGTTCGCATTCAGCATCAGCATGCTCTGTATTTTGGCAGTTATGATAAACGGTGCCATTAAATAATGTACCTTTGCAGCATGGAAATAACAAATAACACGGTCGTAGGTCTTACCTATGAATTAAAAGTCAGCAGAGAAGCCGACGAAATCGAATCAGCACCTTTTAGCGTGGAAGTACGGGATGAAGATGATCCCTTCTATTTTTTGTTTGGAAACAGTGGACTTCCTGAAAAATTCGAAGAGCTACTAGCCGGTAAAAAACAGGGTGAAAGCTTTTCCTTCACTTTACTAGCCGCAGAAGCTTATGGAGAAGCAGATGATGAAATGATCATGGCCATCCCCAAGGCACAATTCACTTCTGAAAGAGGCTTTGAAGAAGGCATGTTGGATGAAGGAAACTTCCTTCCATTAATGGATGAAAATGGCTATCCTATGCAAGCCAAAGTATTGAAAGATTTGGGAGAGGAAGTATTATTGGACTTCAACCATCCTTTGGTAGGTTTTGATCTTCACTTCGAAGGTGAAGTGATGGAAGTGCGCGAAGCTACCGCAGAGGAACTTTCCCATGGTCATGTACATGGCGAACACGGTCATCAACATTAATCGAGTTAGTTGAGCAAACCTTATGAATTCCAGTATTTACGAGACCTTAGGTGATGAAAAAATCCGCTTGCTAGTCAAGCATTTCTACCTGCATGTCCGCCAAGAACCGGAACTCAGAAGATTATATCCGGATGAAGATCTCAGTGGGGCTGAAGACAGGCTCTACTGGTTTCTTCTCCACGTATTTGGCGGACCGCACACTTATTTGGAACAACGTGGACATCCCATGCTCCGACGCAGACATTTTCAATGGAAAATAGATCAACACATGCGCACGATTTGGATGGACTGCATGTTGCGGGCGATGGATGAAATCCAAATGGATACAGATTTGCGGGAAACCTTAATGAATTACTTTGTAAAAGTTGCTAACCACATGGTCAATTCCTAAGATGCTTTTACTGAGAAAAATCTATACTGCCTACGCATTTATCCTTTTTGTACTCACCTTCCTGATACTCTTTCCCCTGTTTTTAGCAGCAAGTTGGATCCCGGGAATGCAGCGCTATGGGCGCAAGGTGAATCAGTTTTGGGCACGGGTATACTTTACCATCATCTGCATGCCCGTCAAAATTGAGGGGCGTCAGCATATTAAAAAGGGGCAACCATACGTATTTGCAGCCAATCATTTCTCCTACTTGGACATTGCCATGATGGGCTACATTCCGGATGATGTGGTATACGTGGGTAAAAGTTCTATTCGTAAAATCCCCTTATTTGGGTACTATTTCAAAAAACTGCACATCGCAGTGGACAGACAAAGTGCCAAAAGCCGCGGTGCTGTCCTGATTCGTGCCAAGCGACATATCGATCAAGGCAGCAGTATTGTAATTTTCCCTGAGGGAGGAATTACCACAGGAGCACCCCCACATATGAACCGCTTCAAAGATGGGGCATTTACCATGGCTATCGACAAACAAATCCCTGTGATTCCTGTCACCTTATCGTTTAATCATTTAATTTTGCCTGATGACGGAAAATTAACCTTAAATTTCAAGCGAGGGAAGTTGGTAATCCATCCCCCCATCGAAACCAAAGGTTTGGCAAGTGCAGACACCCCCAACATTCGGGAGAAATGCTATGAAGTCATTCAACAACAGCTATGGGCCGATAATGGCCTTGCCGAAGAGGATAAAACACCACTAGAATTATGAAAGTAGACGTAAATACCGTAAAAAAAATCGCACATCTTGCACGCTTGGAATTTGACGAAGCAGGCTTGGAAAAAATGAAACGTGACATGACCCAAATCCTGGATTGGGAGGAACAGTTGAATGAGGTGGATACAGAAAATGTAGAACCCATCACCACCATGTCTTCCGAAGTTAATGTTATGCGGGAAGATGTCGAAGGCGAACACCTTTCCCATGAGCAGGCATTGAAAAATGCCCCACAGAGAGATTCTGATTATTTCCGAGTACCAAAGGTTTTAGAATAATGCCCCTGACAACCCCTCAAGAAAAAGATATACGTTTCTTCAAAGGCCTTCCCCTCTTCTTTGTGATTACGGGAGGGCTTTTTCTCTTGTACAGCGTATGGTTTTGGGATAGAGGAATCTTCCAAATCCTACCGGGAGTTTTTGCAGAATCCATCAATGTCCCCTTGGATTACATACAGCTAGGATTAGAAATCTTTCCGATTCAAGTAGAAAACTTCATCCTTTTTCAAAGCTACGAATCCCTTCCGCCACTAAGTTTTCCCAAACTCTCTTTGCTATGGGGGACAATCATCTGGATTTTATTGGTGTTGATTTCTTCTTTGCTCAGCACCTTCAAGCGAACTCCCTTTATCATCAGCATGGGTGTTTGGATGGCCGTATTATCCATCTCAGGTATCAACAGCTTGAACATCGGTGGAATTTATAGCAATTATGCCTTGATTTGGATGCTCGTTGGTTGGATTGTGCCCTTAGTATATATCAATTTTTACCAAAATCATTGGACGCTTATCCAAAGATTCTCACTGACATTTGCCATTGCGACCTTGACCCTGCTTGGGCTGATTTATTTCAGTGAAATGCCCGCAGCAGCCCTCCTTATTGCCGAAAACTTGACCCTACCCGCTGTGGCTTTGAGTGCAATTTTCCTTTTGCACATTGGACATGCAATCTTCTCAGGTACGACCATTTTATTGTTGAAATTAAACAAAGGTGTTCAACTAAAAATCACCTACCATTTGCTGGTGCTGTTCTTTTTATATTTCTTTTTAGTTTTTTTCACGTTGCTAGATCTATTAGGTGATATT
Source organism: Mongoliitalea lutea (assembly GCF_014652135.1). Taxonomy (GTDB): domain Bacteria; phylum Bacteroidota; class Bacteroidia; order Cytophagales; family Cyclobacteriaceae; genus Mongoliitalea; species Mongoliitalea lutea. The sequence continues at coordinate 253,977 of NZ_BMYF01000002.1, read as the reverse complement.
CAGCTTCCTTTTCCGGTAGTCCCACCTCTCTTGTTGTTTTTTATTGCGGGAGTTGTAGGTTTATTTGTCTACAGAGAAAAAATTAGCCAAACAGAACAACCTTTCCCCCTTCCCTTTATCGGAGAAAGTCTCTACCTTACTTTTTTCGCTATCTGCCTTTGGACTTGGGGGAAAGCTATTTTCACAGAAAATCAACCCTATATTGATTTCTTCGACCATATCTTCCTCTATGGTCAGGTTGCATTGTCTTTACTATTTTTTGTCTATGTTTTGGCAAATTTTACAGGGATATTAAATAGTGGCAAAGAGGTCGGAAAAATCATCTTTAAACCTCAGCATTTTGCCTATTTCCATATGAGAATAGGTAGCCTGATGGCTTTGGGAATTCTTGCTGCTTTGGGAGATACCATTATTATCAATCACATTATATCAGGGTCCACTAATCAAGCGGCTGACTACTACTACCAAGCAGACCTTCCCAAACAAGCAACAATTCTTTATGAAAGCGCTTGGATGCAATATCGTAAAAATGACAAAGCTAAAAATGCTGCTGTTCACCTGCATCTTTTGGATGGGAATAAAAAAGAAGCCTTGAATCAGCTTGAACAAAGCATGGATTTTAATCCTAATGTACCGAATCTTTTATTGATTAGTAAACTCCTTCATGAACAAGACAAAGTATTTGAAGCAGTATTTTATTTAGAAAAAGGATTGAAGCTTTTTCCTGACAATGCTTTTCTTCAAAATAATTTGGCATTATTTCTTTCTAAACTAAACAGACCGACAGATGCACTCCAATATTTGCAGACCCTGCAAGAAATAAATCCTGTAGCACATGCAAATTTCATTGGGCTTCAGGTAAAGCATCAACGGGAAAATGAAGAAACATTACTTGAGACGGATGACCCAATCAGTAAAATCAATCAATTGGCCGCCGCAAATCGACAAGGTAATCTTTGGAGAGGAAGTCTATCAATCAATGAAGTTTCCCAAAATTTCACTGTTCAAACTGCTGCTATTCGGAATCTTTGGACAAACCAACCAAACCAATTACTTTCCCAAGATATAACGCTGATTGACTCTTTGATTAAAGCAACAGAAATAACATTTCAAGAGCGTAATCTTCGGGATAGCCGTATTATCCGACTGTACCAAGAGCGGGATATTGCCGAAACATTGAAATACCTTGTCGGAAATGCAGGGATATTTTCGGGTTCGGCGGGTTATTACCATCAGTGGAGCGCCATGGTGCTTGCGGGGCAGCTGGATTTGGACAAAGCAGCTACGGATATCTTGGTAGCCGAAGAACGCAATGTAAGTGACTTCAAACCACATCATTTGGCAATCCTTTACTTTGGAAATCGCCCAATCGACGCCATCCGAATCCATCAAAAATTTAATATTCCTTTTCCTTCATGGATGAGCTGGGGAGATGATGGAAAATTGGAAGAAAATCCCCAATTACAATACTTTGAAGCACTGAAAGGTTTTCATGCAAAACTCGAAAAAGAGTTGATGCAAGACCTCTTGAAAATCGAGCAATCCTTGTTGCAAGCTTCCTTTGCCACGCATATATTGGTTCACAAAGCACATGTGTTAAACACTTCCAATATTGGGTTGATTGAAGAAGTACTAAGTAAAGAGCCTGCCCTTCCTATCAGCAAACAGGATGTTCAGGAATGGATAGCATTTGTGAAAAACAAAGGATCGAATTTACCTGAGGGCAACTTCTTCGCGCAATTCCTGAAGCCTGAACTCGGCTTGGACAGAAACCCTTATTGGACTCCGCTGATTCTTAAAAGTGTAGCAGATGCTTCAGATGATATGGAAGGCTATAACATCCTTCAAGATGCCAAGCAGTTCAACAAGGACCCTCTCCTTTGGATAGCTTATATTAATCAGGCTAAAAAAATCGGATTCCAACAATATGCTAATGATGCACTTCAAGACATGGAAGCTTGGATAGCTAAAGCTGAAATTGAGGGATTATTAGCAGATTTTATCGAATAAATAAACTCTGGGAGATTTCTGAGAGCAAGAACAAAAAAAGGGAGTCAACATCTTTTCATCAATGTTGACTCCCTTCTGTTTTATACAAATCCGCCGACATTCTACCATCGGCAGCAATTTTCAAGTTAGAAAATTAAACCTTACGGATCCAGCCGTGGGTATCAGTCACCTTACCATACTTAATGGCATCCAGTTTTCTCAATACTTGGTTGGAGAAAGCATCCTCACCTTTTGCTGGCAGCTCATAATCGACTCCATTGATGTTGATTTTTGCAATATGGGCAATAGTTGCAGCAGTACCAGTCCCGAAGGCTTCCGTCAACTTGCCAGCTTGCAATAATTTTTCCAATTCGCTCACTGTCATAAAACGCTCCTCCACAACATATCCCATCTCCTTGGCCAAAATCAACACAGACTCACGGGTGATTCCTTTGAGGATGGTACCGGTATGTGTGGGTGCAGTAATGATGGTATCATTGACTACAAACATCACATTCATGGTTCCTGACTCTTCTATATTCTGATGAGTTTTGCCATCCGTCCACAGTAACTGATCGTACCCCTGCTTTTGTGCTAATAAAGCTGGATAAAGAGAGGCAGCGTAATTACCAGCCGCTTTGGCATAACCTGTTCCACCTTCTGCTGCCCTTGTATAAGTTTGCTCTACTTTTACAGTTACTGGTTTTGCATAATAATGACCAACAGGACATGTGAAAATCATAAAGGAATACTTCTGAGAAGGTCTTATACCCAAATAGTCATCCGTAGCAAAGATAAAAGGTCTTACATACAAAGAGTAACCTGGTTTTTGTGGAATCCAATCAGCATCCATTTCCAATAACTTGTACAAGCCTTCCATGAAGATCTCTTCTGGCACTTCTGGTATACACATACGCTCTGCGGAGGCATTGAGTCGCTTTTGGTTGGCATCTGCTCTAAATAGAAGGATTTCTCCTGCATCGTTTTTGTAGGCTTTCATTCCCTCAAAAACAGACTGCCCATAATGCAACGTAGCATTGGCCGGATTAAGGCTTAATGGCTCGTAGGGAACAATCCGAAGATTAGTCCATTCTCCGTTTTCGTAATCAGCCACAAACATGTGATCACTGATGGTCTGACCAAACATTAAGTTATCGAAATCTGTTTGGGCTAGTTTTGACTGAGAGGTTTTAGTTACCTCAATAGCTAATGCTGTTTTCATGGGTTAATTCCTCGGCTTCCAGGTTACCTCATCCACACCCAACTCTTGGGTGATCTTTCTTCCTAAAACAAAGAGGTAATCGGAAAGCCTGTTTAAATATTTCACAATTAATTCATCTACGTGCTCCTCTTCCATCAAAGAAATCACGCATCGCTCGGTTCTTCTACAAACTGTTCGGGCAATATGGCAAAAAGATACTACTTGATGACCACCCGGAAGTACAAAGTTTTTCAACATGGGCAAACCATCCTCCATCGCATCAATCTCCTGCTCCAACAACTCCAAATCTCCTTCCAATAAGTCAGGACGCTTCACATGCTCTTTACCAGGCTCGGTAGCTAAAGTAGCACCTATAGTAAACAAGCGATCCTGTATTTCCTTCAATACAGCTTCCCGCTTCTGATTGACTTCCTGATCTCTCAGCAATCCAATATAACTATTTAATTCATCTACGGTCCCGTATGACTCAATTCTAAGATTGGATTTCAAAACCCTTCTACCTCCCAAAAGGGAAGTTGTGCCCTGATCACCTGTTTTGGTATAAATTTTCATGCTTACCTTGCTCCAAATTTTCCGCAAAATTACACATCTTCTTGGATAAACTCAGAAGAATTACATGATGGGCTCTAAGGCCACTCCTCTGGTTGGATTTGGATTGATGGTATCGCTCTCTACCAAACCATCTTTCAATCGAACAATTCTATGTGCATAATGCGCAATATCGTCTTCGTGAGTCACCATAATTATGGTATTCCCCTTTTGGTGCAACTCATGAAAAAGCTCCATAATACTGTAGGAAGTTTTGGAATCCAAGTTACCTGTAGGTTCATCCGCCAAAATAATACTTGGATCATTAACCAAAGCCCTTGCAATAGCCACACGTTGACGCTGACCACCGGACAATTCATTGGGCTTATGTCCCACCCTATCAGCTAAACCAACATTGGACAACGCTTCAAATGCTCGCTCCTCCCGCTCTGATTTGCTGTAACCTGCATAGATCAAAGGCAAGGCCACATTTTCCAAACATGAGGCTCTTGGCAAAAGATTGAAGGTCTGGAACACGAACCCAATTTCCCGATTACGGATTTCGGCAAGCTCATTTTCCGACATATCGGATACATTTTTATCATTCAAAATGTATGTTCCTGCTGTAGGCGTATCCAAACAACCGATGATATTCATCAGGGTAGATTTCCCCGAACCTGAGGGACCCATAAATGCAACGTATTCTCCCTTATTCACGGAAATGGAAACTGATTTCAATGCCTGCACGACTTCAGCTCCCATTTTATAGGTCTTTTGGATATCGGTAGTTTCAATGATTTTTTTCATGCTTCAATCAACTAGTTGGAATTCATCAAATATAGTTCATTAATGTAGGCTACGAAAATATTTTTTGAATATCCTGAGCCAAAACACTATCAAAAACCTGATTCCGAAAAAAAACAGAATAGTAGCTGAAAATTTCCTATGGAATCAATTAGAAAAATCTCCTTTTAATTTAGCATTTACATGGCTATTCAAATCCCTATCAGCAAAAAACACCATATTTGCAGCATGATTCCAGAGCGATATGCCTTTTTGTCCGAACCATTAAATTTCCCTGAGTTCAATTTTGAATTAAAAAATGAGCAGGGAAAGATCTATATCTACGATGCATTACGCAAAAAATCACTAGTACTGACTCCCGAGGAATGGGTCCGCCAACACATGATCCAATACCTCATTCAATACAAAAACTACCCCAAAAGTCTGATTTCCTTAGAGAAAGGCCTAACATATAATCAGTTAAACAAGCGCTTTGATTTATTGACTTTTAACCAAGACGGCAAAGCCCATGTCCTAATCGAATGCAAGGCTCCTGAGGTACCAATCACCAAAAAAGTAGTCAATCAGATAACTGTATATAATCAAAGCATTCAGGCCCATATCATAGGAATCACTAACGGGAGGCAGCATTTTTTCTTCGAACTGAATAAAATTGAGAATCGGTACGTTCAGCTATCCGATTTACCAAATTTTGTTTGACAAAATTGTGACATTCATCATATTTTTCGCTAATTTTAGCCAACATCTTAGGAATATAACCCCGCATTACTGATTATGAAAGTTCAGCCGAAAGCCACGCCATGTGAACTCTGTCTCAGCCGAAAATTCTCCTTGTTTGCCGGCTTGGGCGAACAGCATTTATGCCATCTATCAGATAGCAAGAATTTCATTACGCATAAAAAAGGACAGACCTTATTTTACGAAGGCACAAAACCTCTCGGGGTATTTTGCATCAATGATGGTATTGTCAAAGTGTACAAAACGGCCTCTAATGGCAAGGATCAGATTATTCGTCTGGCAAAAAAAGGAGACTTTCTTGGATATACCTCTCTTTTAGGTGAGGAAGCTTACTCCAACTCAGCTACGATAATTGAGGATGCTAAAATCTGCTTTGTCCCTAGAGAATCGTTCCTTAAGGTCTTAGCCGAAGACAATGATTTTCATAAGAGAGTCACCAAAGCCATTTGCTCAGATTTGGGCGTGATGGAGGAAAAACTCACCGATGCCACACAAAAATCCATCCGAGAGCGACTGGCTTTTACCTTACTCAAACTATCCGAATCCTACGGATTGGATGGAGAAAACAGTGAAAAAATCGATGTAATTCTCACAAGAGAAGAAATCGCAGGTTTGGTTGGAACAGCAACGGAAACAGTCATAAGGTTACTTTCCGAATTTAAAAAAGATGAGTTGATTGCATTTGAAGGCAAAAAAATCATCGTTTTAGATAAAAAAGGTCTAGCAAGGATATCCGACTTTTATGGATAATTTTAAGCTTTATGAACATATCCATCACTTAGAAAAAAAAAATCAGCTATCCGAAAATAAACGAATTTGTTTGTGAGCGAGTTCTGGTATCAAATGCGTATTATTCTCTTATGATATACAAACTCATTCTTACAGGCTTTTTGGCAATGATCCCTCTATTTAGTTCTGGACAAAGTTTTGCTTACAAAACACTGCTTCAAACAGTTTATGATAAAAACTTTCCGTTGATTCAACCAAACGACTTGAAAGCTAATCTTCAGCAGTTTGAATTATTGGATATACGTGAAAAAAATGAATTTGAGGTAAGTCATATCAAAGGTGCAAAGCTGATCGAATATTCTACATTTTCATTAGAGAAAATATCTACTATCCCAAAAGATAAACCAATAGTGGTTTATTGTTCTATTGGAGCACGAAGCCAAGAAATAGGCAAAAAGTTAATTGATGCAGGTTACACAAATGTGTTTAATCTTTATGGAGGGATTTTTCATTGGGTAAATGAAGGACTGCCCGTTTACAACAAAAATCTTAAAACAAATAAAATCCATGGATACAACAAAAAGTGGGGCATCTGGTTAACAAAAGGAGACAAAGTATACAATTAGTTTTTACAGCTGTCACATCTAACTCTTACTGGATTTACGTACATTTCTTTATGAAAAAACTAATTATCTATACCTTTTTCTTTGTATGTTCACTAGGTGCATATGCAAACATTCAAGATTACCCTATTTCAAAAAATGTCCCTACTCATGAACAATGGAATGAACTTTTGAAAAAGCATGTAAGCTCATCAGGAACAGTAAACTATAAAGGATTCAAGTCTGATATAAAAAAATTAGAGTCATACCTAAACCTATTAAGCACAAATGCTCCGGATAGAAAAACATGGAGCAGAGAAGAACAGCTTGCTTATTGGATCAATGCATACAATGCCTTTACAGTAAAGTTAATTGTGGATAACTATCCAGTCAAAAGCATTCAGGATCTTCATCCTAAAATCAAAATACCATTAATCAATACTGTATGGCATATTAAATTTTTTCAAATTGGTGGCAAAGACTCAAGCTTAGATGAAATTGAACATAAGATTTTACGAAAGGAATTTGATGAACCAAGAATTCATTTCGCTATTAACTGTGCATCTTATTCTTGTCCAAAACTTTTAAACGAGGCTTTTACTGCTGAAAAACTTGAAAAACAGCTTTATGCTGTTGCTGTAGACTTCATTAATGACCCTAAAAGAAATAAAATAACTAAGGATTCAATTCAGATTTCTCAAATTTTCTCTTGGTTCAAAGGGGATTTCACAAAGAATGGTAGTATAATTGACTACTTAAACCAATACTCCAAAGTGAAAATCAGCCCAAGAGCCAAAATTTCACATCTCAAGTACGATTGGTCTCTCAATGAATAAATCGCCCTACGTCATCATTGGTAATGGAATAGCAGGTATAACCTGTGCAAGGCATATACGCAAATATGATTCAGACGCATCCATTCTGGTGATTTCAGGTGAGTCTGAGCACTTTTTCTCACGAACGGCACTCATGTATATCTACATGGGCCATATGCAATACCAGCATACCAAACCTTACGAAGATTGGTTTTGGGAAAAAAACCGTATCGAACTCAAAAAAACTTGGATTACTTCGATTGATACTACCAAGCAACAACTCATCAGTGATACAGGAGAAAAAATTCCCTACGGAACATTGATAATTGCCACCGGTTCCAAGCCACTAACGATCGGTTGGCCAGGTGAAGACCTCAAAGGTGTTCAAGGATTGTATAGCTTACAGGATTTGGAAAACATGGAGGATAATACCCAAGGCATTCAGCGTGGAGTGATTGTAGGCGGGGGATTGATCGGGATAGAAATGGCAGAAATGCTCAAAAGCAGAGGGATCGAAGTAACATTTTTGGTGCGGGAAAAGAATTTTTGGGATACAGTCTTACCAACAGAGGAGGCTGAACTGATCAATAGACACATACGGGCACATGATGTAGACCTGCGATTAGGCACAGAATTGGCTGAAATTATCTCCAATGGTAATGGTAACGTTAGTGCTGTCAAGACAAATACAGGAGAAGAAATCCCTTGTCAATTCGTAGGATTGACCATTGGAGTTACTCCCAATATTTCATTGCTTAAAAACCATCCCGATATTCAATCCAACCGAGGTGTACTTGTTGATAAATACTTTCAAACAAATATCGAAGGAGTTTATGCCATTGGAGACTGCGCTGAATTCACAGAATCTCCAGGTCCAAATCGAAAAACCATAGAACAGGTATGGTACACCGGTAGGATGCACGGTGAAACGTTGGCGTATAATCTTACACATGAGGAAAAAGTATCCTATAAACCAGGAATTTGGTTCAATTCAGCTAAGTTCTTTGACTTAGAATACCAGACCTATGGGCATGTGCCCAATAACATACCTGCAACCTTGGACACATTCCATTGGGAAAATGAAGCAGGAACAGTAGCTATACGATTTGTTTATGATAAAACTGTGGGGACCATCAAAGGTATAAACAGCATCGGTTGGCGCATGAGACATGCCTATTTTGATAAAGCCATAGACGAAGGATGGTTATTTGAAAAGATTCTGACACATCTGGACAAAGCCAGTTTTGATGCAGAATTTGCAACCAAACATACGGCAGCTGTCATTCAAGCCTACAATACCATCAAAAAAAGAAATGTTTCCTTACCCAAAAAAGGATTCTTGAAACGAATTGTAACTGCATTTTCATGAAAGCACTTCAAAAATTAGGAATCGCCCTTTTCTGTTTAGCATTGGCATTTTTTAGCTTCTTGCCATTTATCGGTCAATACACCTTGACGGCTGAGTTGGTAAAATCTAATGTTAAAGATATCCATCAAGAGCAAATGGTTGAAATTTTGGAGCCGATGTATGGGGAAACCTATGCGTCTAATTTCGCCTTTATCGCAGACTTTAATAGCTATTTCAACACTTACAATGATGCCTTAAAAGCCAATCAGGAGTGGGATGCAGTCATTTGGGACAACTACGCCTATGCGCTCACCAAAGCTGCTGCCGAAAGTCCTGTAATAGATCAACCTTGGTTGCACATTGGCATTACCTTGATCTTAGGTTCCTTAGGAGCATTACTCTACATTCTTCCTCTTTACAAAGGTAAACTTCCCGGTATCAAACATGATGGGATTTACTTTTCCTCCATGAAATCACGTGGTTTATTGGGGATATTTACAGGCACTTGGTTAATTCTCTTCTACGTAATTCTCTATTGGTATCCCGAGTATTTGACCAATTTGGTACTGATGGTAGATCCTATCAGTATGGCCATATCAGGCAATCCTGCCAGCCAATGGTTTTTATATGGATTGATCTATACTTTGGCAATTTTGGTCATGGGTGTCCGCATGTTTAAAAAATACAAAGGAAATCCTTACCAGCTCTTAAGGACTGCTTCCGTGATGTTTTTTCAACTAGCATTTGCTTTCCTACTACCGGAAATCCTCATGCTCTTCAACATGCCTTGGCACGATTTTAAAAATATTTGGCCATTAGACTATTCTTTTTTCTACGACTACCGATTGGATGGAATGATCAGTTCAGGAGCATTGGGCATGTTTATGTTAATTTGGGGCATCATATTAATTGTAATAGCAGTACCTTTGCTGACCTACTTTTATGGCAAGCGTTGGTATTGCTCGTGGGTTTGTGGCTGCGGTGGTTTAGCCGAAACTCTAGGCGATCCCTACCGCCAACTCTCTGATAAATCCCTCAAGGCTTGGAAAGTTGAACGTTACCTGATTCATGGCGTCTTAGTTTTTGCGGTAGTTATGACGGGAATTACCTTGACCAATTACTTTATGGAGTTTGAACTATTGGGACAAGCAACCAACCAACTGCATAGCATTTATGGATTTGCCATAGGTTCAGCATTTGCAGGTGTGATTGGCACAGGATTTTACCCCTTGATGGGTAACCGAGTTTGGTGTAGATTTGGCTGTCCTTTGGCAGCATACCTAGGCTTGGTTCAGCGATTCAAATCCCGATTTCGCATTACAACCAACGGAGGACAGTGCATCTCCTGCGGGAATTGCTCCACCTATTGCGAAATGGGCATAGACGTACGTTGGTATGCCCAAAGAGGACAAAACATCGTGCGCTCCTCTTGTGTAGGCTGCGGAGTATGTGCCTCTGTATGTCCTCGAGGTGTATTGAAACTGGAAAATGGTGAGGAAGAAGGAAGAATTAACGATCTTCCCATAATCATTGGCAATAAATCCATCACGATCAAAAATTAATGTTTGTACTATACATTTTTGTGGGGCTATATGCCGTGTCCATGCTGTTCATTTTCCTGTATGGTTTGGCACAGGCTGATTTATTGATTCAGTATTGGAGAAAACCGAAAATTGTACAAACAAAGGATTCAGCTACTATTTCGAACCTGCCAAAAATCACTGTTCAGCTCCCTATTTTCAACGAGCGTTATGTTGTGGAACGCTTGATAGATGCAACAGCAAAGTTTAATTATCCCAAAGAATTACTGCAAATCCAATTATTGGATGACAGCACCGACGAAACATCGGAAATTATTCAAAACTGCATTCTAAATTACCCTGAGGTAAATTTTCAATACATTCATCGACACAATAGGCAGGGATTCAAGGCAGGAGCATTGAAAGAAGGGCTGATTCAAGCATCAGGAGATTACATAGCCATCTTTGATGCAGATTTTGTCCCGGATCCTAATTTTTTGTTGGATACTATCCCTCATTTCCAAGATCCTAAGGTGGGCATGGTACAAAGTAGATGGACACACCTCAATGAGGACTATTCAATATTTACACGCTTGCAAGCATTTGCTTTGGATGCCCATTTTACCGTAGAGCAGACGGGGAGAAATCTACAACAAGCCTTTATCAACTTCAATGGAACGGGTGGGATTTGGAGAAAAAACTGCATCATTGATGCCGGTAATTGGCAGGATGACACGCTAACTGAGGATTTGGATTTAAGTTATCGGGCTCAGCAAAAAGGCTGGAAATTTGTATACCGGGAGGACATAGAATCCCCCGCCGAACTCCCTCCTGTCATGTCTGCCATCAAATCCCAACAATTCCGCTGGACCAAAGGAGGGGCAGAATGTGCTGCCAAACATCTTAAAAATGTTCTCAATGAAAAGCATAGCATACATAAAAAATGGCATGCCACCGCGCATTTGCTAAATGCAGTTTTATTTGTTGCTGTCCTTGTGGTCGCTATCAGTTCGATTCCTCTTTGGTATGGCTTCTATAATGGGATTTTGCCCACTTGGTTATTTTCCGTTGCCAAAATATTTTTAGCAGGCTTTGTCATTGTGGCTGCGGTATATCTTTCTGCAAATGTGAGTTTGGCGAAATACAAAGGTGCCAGTACGCTCAAATTTTTATGGGAATTACCCTTATTTTTGATGGTCAGCATGGGTCTTTCTTTACACAATTCACAAGCCGTATGGGAAGGACTGACAGGAAAAAAATCCCCATTTATCCGTACTCCCAAATACAATCTACAAAAATCAGACAAATGGTGGAGCAACCCCTATCACTCCTTTAAAATCCCCTTCACCACCTATTTAGAAGCAATTTTTGCAGGAGTTTTTGCTTGGATGTTATACTTAGCTATTTCCCACGGTCAATTGGAAATGGTGATTTTCCACGGAATGCTGTTTGTAGGTTTTTCGATTGTAAGTATAGCGTCTTTCTTAAGCTATCGGTCTAATTGAACTCTTCACCCATCAAATCTTTAAGAACGCCGGAAGCGCTGAATCTGCGGAAAATTTGGAATACGGATTTTAAGGATTGCTAGAGATTTTGGCAACTTTTTAGAAACGAAAATTGTCATGATTCTTAGTCCTATTCTAAATCTAAAATCTACCTTCTAAAATCTAAAATGATTCTTATTCGTTTTCTGCGAGCTTTTGGTTCTTATTTCTAAACTCTCGTTTCTCCTCAAACGCCGGGGATTAAAATCCACGGCTATTGATGGGTGTATTCTTTAAAAATTAACCTGGATTTCAACCCTAAACATCAATCTAGGTTACGGGTTAAAACCCGAGTCAATTAATGGAATTAACTAGCTGAATCTTAAATTCTCCCGTTGGAAACCAGTTTTTTCTATGCGAATTTTTCTGCGAATTCTGTGCATTCTGCGAGCTTTTGGTTCTTATTTCTAAACTCTCGTTTCTCCTCAAACGCCGGGGATTAAAATCCACGGCTATTGATGGGTGTATTCTTTAAAAATTAACCTGGATTTCAACCCTAAACATCAATCCAGGTTACGGGTTAAAACCCGAGTCAATTAATGGAATTAACTAGCTGAATCTTAAATTCTCCCGTTGGAAACCAGTTTTTTCTATGCGAATTTTTCTGCGAATTCTGTGCATTCTGCGAGCTTCTCTTCTCGACTATCGTCTCTCGCTTCTACTACCAGAGTCCCTACTTGGTACTTAGTACTTTGTACTTGGTACAGTGTCTTCCGTCTTGATTCTTGATTCTTGTCTCGCCTCTCGCTTCTCGCTTCTCATTTCTCGCTTCTCACTCTCCCATATGCTTCGATTGTTCTCGGATTGATTCTACGTGGATGATTCGGAACAATTCTTTTATAAAATCAGGATTTAGGTCCATCTGAACGGCCCACTCTGGGCGGGATTGGAATACTTTTTTCCAGCGGTCAATTTGAAACAAGGCTACATCATTTTCCTTTTTGAAGATTCCTGCCTGCTCGACTAGCTTCATCCGTTGGCTTAAGGTTGCGAGCAAAGCCCTGTCGACCTCATCAATTTGTTCTCGGATAAGTTCGAGTTTACTCTTAAAAATCGGATTTTCCGCTGATGGACTGGGTACATGCAGTTGGGATAAAAGTACATTCAATGCATCGGGAGTCACTTGTTGAGCGGCATCTGACCAAGCTTCATCAGGTCGGATATGAGATTCTATAATCAATCCTTCCATATCCAAATCCAAGGCCATTTGGGCAATCATCTGAATCAAATCCCTTTTGCCACAAATATGGCTTGGGTCATTGATCAAGGGTAGATAAGGATAGCGTGTTTTCAGTTCTAGGGGTATCTGCCATAATGGACTATTTCGATACGTATGATCATTGAAATTGGAAAAACCTCGATGGATTGCCCCAAGCTTTTTGATACCTGCTTGATTGAGCCGCTCTAAGGCGCCTATCCAAAGTGCCACGTCAGGATTTACCGGATTTTTAACCAACACAGGGATATCCACTCCTTTTAAAGCATTGGCAATTTCCTGAACGGTAAAAGGATTGACAGTGGATCGTGCGCCCACCCATAAAATATCCATTCCAAATTTCAGGGCTTTCTCGACATGGTAAGGAGTTGCTACTTCGGTAGCAAACTTCACGCCATACTTTTGCTTGACATCCTTGATCCATGGAAGGGCTATCTCTCCCACCCCTTCAAATGAATTGGGCCTGGTTCTTGGTTTCCAAACTCCTCCACGAATAACCTGTATCCCTTTCTCCACCAATTGTCCCACCGTGGCATCCAACTGCTGCGGTGTTTCCACACTGCAAGGTCCGGCAATTACAAAAGGTTTATTGCTTACAAAGCCCCATTCATTCAAATGTATTGTATCCACAGCTTATGTTAATTTGGATACAAAACTAGCTTAAATTGGGTTTTGTTCCCACAGCATATTTCTTACAGTTCTTTACCAAACAATTAACAAGTCCACATAGTTTTTTGATATATTTGCGCCATAATTTGAAGCTTTATGCCAGTCAAACCCAAAATTTCTTTTGAGAACTTAGAAGTAGCGTTTGCGTCCAAATCAGATGCTGAATTAAAAAAAATGTATCTGATTTTTGCGACGGTCAACAATAATTTGGCTGTCAATGTGGGTACAAAACTTGCTAATTGGTCTTTTGCGCTTGGTTTACCTATCAAGGGAATCATGAAAGCTACCATGTTCGGGCATTTCTGCGGTGGAGAGTCCATCCAAGATTGTGAATCCTCAGTAATTAAACTGGCTGATTATGGGATTAAAACAATCCTTGACTATTCAGTGGAAGGAAAAGGTGATGAGGCTAGTTTCGAAGCTACCAAAAATGAAATTCTCCGCACGGTAGAACGATCCGCGGGTGATGAAAATATCCCATTTGCTGTATTTAAGGTTACAGGATTGGGTGACTTTGCCATCATGACCAAGGTTCAGGAGAAAAAAGCCTTAACCCCTGCTGAACAAGAGGCATTCGACCGCATGAAAAAACGTGTGGATGACCTATGCAAAGCAGCCTTTGAAGCAGATACCAAAATCCTGATTGATGCAGAAGAATCTTGGTTTCAGGATGTCATTGACGCAATGGCCTATGAAGCTATGAGCAAGTACAATCGGGAAAAATGCATTGTGTACAATACCTATCAAATGTACCGCCACGACATGTTGGAGCGATTGAAGAAAGCGCATGCAGCCGCAAGTGAGGCAGGTTATTGGTTAGGGGCCAAATTGGTTCGCGGGGCTTATATGGAAAAAGAGCGGGATAGAGCAGCTGCGAAAGGTTATCAAAGTCCTATTCAACCTACCAAGGAAGCATCGGATAGAGATTACAATGCTGCATTAACATTCTGCGTGGAGAACCTTTCTAACATGGGATTGGTTTCAGGTTCACACAATGAACAAAGTAATCACTTATTGGCAGAGTTGATTGCAGCGCATGGATACGATCCACAAGATGATCGTCTATACTTTGCACAGTTGTACGGCATGAGTGACAATATTTCTTACAATTTGGCCAAATCAGGGTACAATGTAGTGAAATATGTGCCTTATGGACCGGTAGAAAAGGTTATGCCTTACCTCTCCAGAAGGGCTGAAGAAAACACCTCGGTAGCAGGTCAGTCCAGCAGGGAATTTGATTTGGTCCGTAGAGAAATCAACCGCAGAAAAGCGGCAAAAGCGTAAATTCATACTTTAATATATATCATTTCCTAAAGGTCGGGAGACCTTTTCTTAATTAATCAGAAAATGCAATTACTGAGCGAACAGGAATTAGAACGTAGAAAAGACAGAGAAGAGTTGATGAAACTAGGGATCAATCCCTACCCAGCGGAGTCTTTCCCCATCAACGTATCTGCACAGGATATCCATCAAAATTACGAACGCAGAAAAAACGATTATAAAAATATCTCCATCGCAGGTCGCCTGATGAGCCGCCGAATCATGGGTTCTGCCTCTTTTGCAGAAATTCAGGATGCTACCGGAAGACTTCAGATATACATCCGCAGAGATGATATCTGCCCAGGAGAAGACAAGACCTTCTACAATACTGTTTTCAAAAAGCTCCTGGGAATCGGAGACTTCATCGGAGTCAAAGGCTATATTTTCACAACGCAAACAGGTGAGATCTCGCTCCATGTCACGGAGTTGACAGTACTTTCTAAGGCTGTAAAACCACTTCCTGTGGTAAAGCGTGATGACGATGGCAACGTGTATGATGGATTTACCGATCCTGAGTTGCGTTACAGACAGCGTTATGTGGACTTAGTGGTTAATCCCGAAGTCAAAAATGTGTTCCTGACCCGCTCAAGAATCATCACCAACATGCGTAAATTCTTTGATGATCGTGGTTGGTTGGAAGTGGAGACTCCTATCCTTCAGCAAGTACATGGTGGTGCTGCGGCTAGACCGTTCAATACACACCACAACACCTTGGATATGCCTCTATACTTGAGAATTGCCAACGAATTATATCTAAAGAGGCTAATCGTGGGTGGATTTGACGGAGTGTATGAATTTGGAAAAATGTTCCGTAATGAAGGCATGGACCGTACCCACAATCCGGAATTTACTTCAATGGAAATCTATGTGGCCTACAAAGACTACGTGTGGATGATGGAGATGGTGGAGAACTTATTGGAACAAGTGACTGAATCCATCCATGGAAAGACGGTAGTTACGGTGGGTGATAAGCAAATTGACTTTGCAGGCCCTTACAGAAGACTGACCATGTTTGACTCCATCAAGGAATATGCTGGGGTGGATGTGAGCGAAATGGACGAAGCAGGTCTTCGCCAAGTTTGTGCGGATATGGGCATCGAAGTGGATAACAGCATGGGCAAAGGCAAGTTGATCGATGAGATCTTCGGAGAAAAAGTAGAAGCCAATTTGGTACAGCCTACCTACATCACCGATTATCCAATCGAAATGACGCCTTTGGCCAAAAAACACAGAAACAAAGAGGGCTTGGTAGAGCGTTTTGAGCTATTTGTGAACGGGAAAGAAATTGCCAATGCTTATTCTGAGTTGAACGATCCGATTGATCAACGAGAGCGCTTTGAAGACCAATTGAAATTGGCTGCCAGAGGGGATGATGAAGCCATGGCTATGGACGATGATTTCTTAAGAGCCTTGGAATACGGCATGCCACCAACTGCTGGTTTGGGAATTGGTATTGACCGATTGACTATGTTATTGACTAATAACTCGACCATTCAAGAGGTATTGTTCTTCCCTCAGATGCGTCCAGAGAAGAAAGTGAAAATTGCTTCTGATGAGGACTTCATGGCCTTGGGTATTCCTGCGGGCTTGGTTCCTGTTATCCGTGACATGAATATCCACACCATCGAGCAATTGAAAGAATACGATCCTAACAAACTCTTCAACGACGTTTGCGGTCGCAGAAAAAAACTTAAACTAGACGTCGCTAATCCTACGAAGGAAGAAGTGGAAAGCTGGTTGCAGTGAGCAGTTGACAGTGAGCTGCCACGGTGGCTGAGCGGAGCCGAAGCCAGTGGCTAGTAAACAGTGAGCAGTTGACAGTGAGCAGTGGCAGAATTTAGAATGAGGGGATTCTAGGAACCAGCGAGGGGTGAACCATTGACAGTGAACAGTGGGTAGTGAATAGTGTATTTAAGTGATTAGTGATTAGGTGATAAGTTGTTAGTGGACAGTTAGTAATAACGCACATCGGTGGGTTTTAACCCACTAGTAATTTGAATGTTATCAACTGAAATTCAGACCATTTATAAAGAGACACACTAATCAATTGCCGTGGCTTTTAAGCCCCGGCATTGGTAGGGAAATGAGCAGTGGGCAGTGAGCAGTTGACAGTGAGCAGTGAAGAGTGAACAGTTAACAGTGAGCAGTGAACAACACAGAAATGTGGAATGTGGAATGAAGGGAAGGGCTGAAAACCATATAATTAGCCGAAATTCTAGCTATGGATTTTTTTTAGCCGGTTAAGGAGAAAATGGATCTATAGCTCGGTTAAAGGTCCTGAAAAGCCTATGCCGAAATTGAATATAAATGGAGCGCTGAGTTGCGCTCCATTTTTTTTGTGTAAATCAATGTTTTTTAAATCAGTTGTAGACACGATAGACATGAGCTTAGGGCATTTATGTCGGCCGTCCCGATGGGACTTAGGGTTCATCTGCGGGACTTTGGTCCGAGGGTTGAAACCCTCGGCTAATATCTTATTCGTCTCTATGAGAAAAGTTCACGCCAACAGCGCAAAGCCGCAAAACTAAGGACATCCCATCCTCGCAAAAAAACAATAAAGATTTAAATCTTAATTCCCTTAATACCTTAATGGTTTTTCTCCATTATCACTTGAATTGACAGACTGTTACTTATTTTGAAAGTCTGGCATCTAAACGCTCCCTTCTGCGATTTCTGTGCTTTCTGCGAGCTTGTCCCGTCCTGAAATTACTTGGCATTTTTTTAAGAATAATTTCCTTATCTACACGCCACCGATATTTCGCCGCAGGCATTTTTCAACCTTATATCGCGTCAGCATATTTCATCTGTTCACCCTTCCTCCCTCATCCTTCATCCTTCAACTGACTGTCTTGATTCTTGCCTCTTGCTTCTTGGTACATTGTACTTGGTACTTAGTACTTAGTACTTGGTACTTAGTACTTTCTAATTTTTTCAATTTCCACAAACATTTTCCCATAAATTGTCATTTTCAAAACCAAACTATCAAATTTTTACAGTAATTTTAACGAATTCACTTTTACAGCAACCTATGAATCTTAGATTAAACTCTGAATTTGGTACTTTGAAGGCTGTCTTGATGCACAGACCTGGTAAAGAAATTGACCGATTGACCCCTTACAATAAAGAATTTTTGCTTTTTGAAGATGTGCCCTATTTGGAGGCTATGCAAAAAGAGCATGATTACTTCACTGATCTGATCAAGCAATCTACAGGGGCTACAGTTTTCAGACTGCGGGAACTCTTAATGCAAGTTCTTTCAAATAAAGAAATTTTAGAGAGTTTGATGAAAGCTGCTTTGTCCCGAACAGGTCAGGTTCATCTCTGTGACTATATCTTGGATAGGCTATCAACAGCTGAATGTACAACTGTATTGACGGCGGGGATCAAAGTACACGAACTTAAGAAAAAAATCCCGAATGCTCCAACGGGAGAATTGATGGATTATGCATTTATCATCCCGCCAAGTCCCAATTTGTATTTTCAGCGGGACCCTATGGCTTTAACTCCGGGAGGAATAATTTTCTCGAGTATGAACAAAGAAGGCCGTCAACGGGAAGCAGATCTCTTGCGTACCATTTTCGAAAATCATCCAGAGTTTAAGGAGCATGTGAACCGGCTCTATCCTATCAATGGGCATGATAATCCACCAAGCATAGAAGGTGGTGATGTAATCGTATTGTCCAAAAAAGCTGTTGCCATCGGAAACTCCGAGCGCACCAACGAAAAAGCCATCTACCATGTCGCCAAAGCCCTATTAGCAGAAGGAACCGTAGAGCGTGTGTACGAAGTTCATCTTCCGCAAAAAAGACAATACATGCACTTGGATACCGTATTTACCATCTTGGATGAAAACTTAGTGCTGACTTATCCAGATGCTATGAACGCCGTTTTACAAACTTCCTTATATACGTTAAAAGACATCAAGGATGATAAGGTCAATATCAAGCGTCAGGTACTGAAGGAGTCCTTATTGACTATATTGGAAAGAGAAATTCCTCACTTGGAAATTCTTTCTACGGCAGATGGCAATCCAGATTATGCGATGCGGGAACAATGGTTTGATGGGGCAAATGTGTTTGCAATCGGACCTCGAAGAGTGATTTCTTACAACCGAAACATCCATACGAATCGAGCGCTACGAAATATGGGGGTTGAAGTGTTGGAAATTCCTTCGTCGGAACTCTCCCGTGGATTGGGAGGACCACGATGTATGACCATGCCATTAAGTAGGTCCCGAATTTAAAAATCGAAGAAGCTTCTTCTTCTGGACACTTTCAGGTCTTGCAACATGGCGGCATTCACTCGAATGTCAATGTTGTAAGATGTGAATCGTCCAAATGGAATCCAGCTCATATCCAATCTCCAGCAATGCAAATTTCTAGAGATTCCTATCATCGTTTGTGTGATTTGAGCGGTCATAAAATCATAACCACCGTTAAACTTCACCTTCCACTTTTCAGTCAAGCTAACGTCTCCATTGAATGTTAATGCAGAAGTAACATTTGCATCTCTACCTGGCTGACGATTGTAAGCGATGTTATATCCAAAACCTAAATTCCACGGAATACTCCAATCAATGTACATAGATGGGTCATTGACAATTCGGGTGATCTCATTTTCTACAAACTCATTCATCACTCCACCCTGCTGTAAAAAGTCATTTGTCAGATCTTCTCTTAGTTCACCAGGAGAGCGGTCACCACCTGTTGGATTTATATTTCCATTAACATTTAAAGTTAAGTTTCGAAGACTTCCCAAACCTTGTCCCGAACTCAAAGCCAATTGATTAATTCTTCTTCCTGTTGTTGCACCAGTCTGAGGATTGGTTATACGCTGCTCAGCGTACATATCAAAATTACCTGAGAAGTTGACAGACAATTTGTCATCAAAAAAGGAAGTTCGTGTATTGAAGTTAATCGGTGCTAACTGAAAGGAGTCTGCTGCAAAGTTATAAGAGGTAGAAAAATTCAGAGACTGTAAAAGTGGGATTTTTTTGGTCTCAATTTTATCATCATCTGAGTCTTGTTTGATTTTGGCTTCCAGTACATTTCGGATATTGATTGCCAAAGCTCTAGACTCCCCTAATGGCGCGCCTGAAAATATAAATCCTTGATGTCTGGAAAACAACTGGGTATTTCCTTCTTGATCTACTTGAACTTCCTGATAGAAGCCAAATGCGGGATTGGAGAAATCAGGGGTGTAATTGAAAGAAAAGGTAGGTTGCATATGATGCCTTATTCTCTCAATCTTTTTTCCTCTTTTGGGAGTGTAAAAGCCATAAATGTTTGTATTCAAAGAAAACGAAGAATTAAAGAATCCTACTCGATTGAAACCATTTTCTAAGATCCTATCCACCCTATTTTCCACAGGGTTAAAGTAATAGTTGATCCGTTCGAGGTACCAAAGCTCTGTATAATTGGCTGCGGCCGTACCTGTAAAATGCTTTAAAAGTCGGAAATTGGATGAAATCGGAATGGTATGGCGAGCTCCATTATCTGCTTCCCTCAAGAGTTGTGCTAAATTTTCCCTATTGAATGGGATGACATTCGGATTTTGATTTAACCCCAGCTCTAGCTCTTCCTGCTGAATCAAGGCAGCACTTTGTACACCAAAAGGTGGGGTAATCCGGTTATTGATACTATTTTGAAGATTAAAGTTCCAGGCAATATTCAAGGTTTTGATCGGCTCAATTCGAGAATTCTGAAAAGGATTCTGACGGTTCATATTGACCGCGATATCCGGTAAGATAATATTGACCTCGTCTGTCTGAATATTTTGAGAATGCCGCATATTCGCGGACATACTGAAAGGCGTACCTTGGAATGTTTTACTGTAGGAAATATTCGATGAAAATTCAGCTCGGGTATTAGCTGCAAAACTAACTGGATTGATTACTACGTTATTGTAGTTTGAAGTTCCTGCGTTAACAGATGCAGAGAATCTCGAATTCCCTCTTGACTCCGGAGAGTGATTCCAATTGACCCAAATGGTATTATAATCAATGGGATTCAATTCCGTCTCCGGGCTTTGGAAAGCCTGATAGTCTATATTGAATCCACCATTATATTTATAACGCTTTTTATAGACAGTAGCGGCCTTAGCCCCATAACCTCCCAAGGAATACACATCGGCCGTAACTCTGGTGTGGATGTAATCATTGAAAGCAAAATAGTACCCGAAGTTTCTCAGGAAAAATCCACGGGCACGTTCCTGTCCCCAAGATGGGAAAACAATTCCAGACGCTTTTTCATCCGGAGTATCGGGAATGATACCAAAAGGGAGACCTGCTGGGGTTGGAATCCCATTAAAATGCAAGTTAAAAGGCCCTGTTACCACCTGTTTACCTCGGATAGATTTGATTTTATTGGCAGAAATATGCCAATGGGGCTCTGCCAAATTACAGGTGGTGTAATATCCCCTATCTAAATAAATACTTCCATCCGTATCCTTTTTGATAGTTTGTCCTCTCAAAAGCCCATCTTGCTGTTCAGTAACCACATCTTTGATGATAGCTTTTTGGCTTTTGAAGTTATAGCGCATCTCCTTTCTGATTTCGTAAGAAGTACCACCTTCTTTGAAAATCGGATTTCCCTGTATATTTCCTAAACTATCAACCACTCCTGAGGCAAAAATTTCATTTTTCTCCCAGTCCACAATAATCAAATCAGCATCCAATCGAATATTTCCATATTCAAACCATGCGTCTTTATGTAAGATTAACTTGTTATTTACAAAATCTGTGATGATACTATCTTCTCCATAATAATTGATGACAGTTTGAATGTCACTTTTAGGTACTGTTTTTGTGGAGTCGGCAGAAGGGATGGTGTCTTGGACGAGTTTGTCTAATGAGTCGAGGGGAGAAAGGTCTATTGTCTGGGGATTAAGCACAGTATCAGGTGCAACTACCCTTCTTTCCAACCCCCGTTGATTCCTTTGTTGCGCATATGCTGCTGGACTAATCCAGGCCAACAACAGAAACGCTAACAAGCAAAGCCACTTATTCTGCACTGATAGATTTTGATTTGATTAAAAATTTCTAAAATTTGCCTTGGCAAAGTTAATAGTTTACCACGCATGGAACGCTTCAAAGTAAAAAATATTCTGCTAATTTCAATTTTTACGCTCTCTTTAGTTTTTGCGGGCTTTTCTCCTACGGGTAGTAAGGCTCCAGAATACCGATTAAAACGAGTAGTCATCGATGCAGGTCATGGAGGCAAAGACCCTGGCGCTGTGGGAGCTGTGTCCAAAGAAAAAGATATTGCCTTGGCTGTAGCCTTAAAAGTTGGGGAATATGTGAAACAAAATCTTCCCGGTGTAGAAGTAATCTACACAAGAAATTCGGATGTGTTTGTGGAGTTGCGAGAGCGTGCAAATATTGCCAATCGTAACAAGGCCGACTTGTTTGTCTCCATTCATTGTAACGCTGCTACCAATAGAGCCGCTTATGGTACCGAAACATTTGTGATGGGTACTAAAAACTTTGAAGCAAACTTTGAAATTGTTAAACGTGAAAACTCAGTAATTTTATTGGAGGATAATTATGAAGAAAGTTATGAAGGCTTTGACCCTACTTCGCCGGAATCCTACATCATGTTTAACCTCACCCAAAAAGCATTTTTGAGCGGAAGTATTTCTCTAGCTTCCAAGATAGAAAATGATTTTTCTACTAGAGTAAACCGTACAAGTCGCGGTGTAAAGCAAGCACCATTATATGTATTATGGACTACCTCCATGCCTTCTGTATTGGTTGAGTTAGGGTTTATTTCCAATAGGAATGAAGAAAGCTTCATGAATAACAAAGACAATCAAGCTTATCTCGCATCAGCCATTTATCGTTCCATAAAGGCATACAAAGAAGAGATTGAAGAACTACAATAGGAAATGACTGAACCTTCTAATTTTCCTATTGTGGATGTATTGATTCCTGCTTTCAATGAAGAAGACTCCATTGGACATGTAATCAAGGATATCCCTGCTTACGTTCGCCATATCATCGTAGTCAATAACAATTCCAAGGACCAAACAAAAGCTGTAGCCACCGAAGCAGGTGCTATAGTGTTGGATGAACCTGTCATGGGTTACGGTAAAGCTTGCCTGACAGGTATGAACTACCTTCAAAGCCTTGAAAAAGAACCTGATATTCTGGTATTTTTGGATGGCGATTACAGTGATTATCCCGAGCAAATGAATAGCTTGATTAAACCAATCATCGAAAACAACATGGACTTCGTACTTGGGTCTCGAGCAAAAGGCAATCGAGAATCAGGTTCAATGACTATTCCTCAAATCTTTGGTAATTGGTTAGCCACTTCTTTAATGCGCTGGAGGTTTAGTTCAACATTTTCAGACCTAGGCCCCTTCAGAGCGATCAAATGGCAAAAACTGAAAAGCCTCCAAATGGTAGATCAAAACTATGGCTGGACTATAGAAATGCAGATCAAAGCTGTAAAGCAAGGACTTAGCTATACAGAAATTCCTGTTGACTACCGTAAAAGGATTGGCGTTTCCAAAGTCAGCGGTACAGTCAAAGGAGTTTTTGGAGCGGGCTATAAAATTTTATGGACTATCTGGAAATACCGATAATCGCATAACTAACTACCCATCCATAGGATATTTGCAATATTTTTTATAAGTTAGTAAGCATTCTCAACACAATGAAACGACTATTTTTTTCTCTTTACTGCCTGTTGCTAGCAAGTTGCTTTTCTTGTAAAAGCAGTGAACCTACACAGCAAGCAATTAAGGAACCTTTGGTAGTTCCTGAACCCACCTCTGGGCCTGAAATTCTCATGGCTACTTTTTACATTAACCAACAAGATTCCTTTCACTTGAGTGAAGCCTTTATCAATGTAGGGTACCTTAAAAGCAGTCCGTCCATGCCAGCTTTTTCCTATGATGGAGACCTTCGCTTATCTTGGCTTTCCGGTGATGGGCAAGTTTGTAAACAAGAACTTATATCCAACCCTCTTCTCAAGAAGGTAGAATATGTCAATGATATAGAATCCGGAAAAATCAGCGCAGAGGCTATTGATCTGAAAGAAACCACCTTTTTCATCCGACAGCAGTGGGACGATTGCTTTCAATCCCTGCGTGTGGAGAAAAAAGATGAGGAAGAATGGAAGCTCATTAAACATTTAACTTTTTCCAAACCACCAATCCAATGAAAACACCTTATACACTTCAACTAATGGTACTTTTATTTTTTATCAGCGTAGCGCAAGTCCAAGGCCAACTATTTCCTATGGAAACCATCGTCTCAAACGGTTCTCCTGATAAAATGGTAAACCTCATCATCATGGGAGATGGATATACAGCAAGCGAACAAGAAAAATTCTTGGAAGATGTTCAGAGAAACATCGAAGGCATGTTTTCACAGGAGCCTTGGAAATCGAGGGCCCAGCTCATTAACGTATATGCGATAAAAGTTATCTCCAATGCATCCGGCGCGGCAGATAGTCCCTCTCAACCCATTGATAATTTTTTTGGAAGCTCTTTTAATACCTCAGGAATAGAGCGTCTTTTGTACCCTACTCGTATCAACAGAGTGGTAAGTGTATTGAGTAATAATGCTCCATTTTATGACATTGGAGTAATTATGGTCAATGATCAACGCTATGGTGGTGCAGGTGGTGCTTTTGCTACCTTTTCAACCCATTCATCAGCTTTGGAAATTATGATCCATGAGTTAGGGCATGCTTTTACTTTTTTATCCGATGAATACTGGGCTGGAGATCAGTTTGCAAGAGAAACTGCCAATATGACCAAAGATAGTAATCCTGCCACGAATCGATGGAGAAGCTTTTTGAATACAGAAGGCGTAGGGATTTATCCCCATGAAGAATCTCCAACTTGGTTTAGGCCTCATAATAATTGTAAAATGAGATTTCTAGGTCCGGGATTTTGTGCAGTTTGTATGGACCAAATCCATAATAGAATTAGCACTTTGACAGCACCCGCACCACTACAGAATCCACAATCATTTTTTGGAGCAAATAAACTTGAAATTTACGAAGGGCAAGAAGTTCATTTTTTTGACCTAAGCAGTCAGTCCCCAGATAGTTGGTTATGGAATTTTGTAGGAGGAAACCCAGAAACCAGCACCAATCAAAACCCAGTTATTACATTTTCTCAAGAAGGTAAATATCAAGTAACACTTACAACTATCAATGGAATAGGGAGTTCTACTTTTCAAAGAAATGATTTTATTTCAGTAAAAAAAGACACGGAACCGCCAGTACTACGCACCCAAAACCCAACTATTCAACTAAACCAATCAGGACAAGCTTTCCTCACAATTGCACAAGTTGATAATGGTACAAGAGACAATGTGGGCATCCGTGAACTATTGCTCTCGCAGACTGCATTTGACTGCTCTCATGTAGGTGTAAATGAAGTAAGCTTCCGCGCTATTGATGTCAATGGAAATGAGGCAAGCACTACAGTTTCGGTGACGGTGGTGGACAACATTGCCCCCGTGGTTCGTACCAAAGCATTTACATTGATGCTGGATGAAGAAGGACTCGGTGTACTTAGCGCTGAGGATATTGACGATGGTTCCTCGGATAATTGTGGGATCGAAAGTATGAGTATTTCCAAAACTGAATTTGGAAGAGCGGATGCAGGAGATAATACTGTTACCTTAACTGTGCGAGATGTGAATGGAAACAGCAGTAGTGCAACAGCGACAGTACGGGTGGATGTGATTCTTTTCGCAGGACGTGAAAGTCAGGATGCAGTAGTCCTATACCCTAATCCGAGTCAAGGATTTATACAGGTTTCCTTCCCTAAAATTATTGATCCAAGTTTAAAAAGCATTGAAATCATAGATGCTAAAGGGACACAGCTTCGAAGCATTCAAAGCTTCCCTACATCAGGAAAAGTTATCCCAATTGACGTAAGTCAACTTGCAAATGGTTTATATTTACTCCAACTAACGAAAGAAAATCAAATCGAAACACTTCGGTTTGTAATACAGAAATAAAAACAAACACATGAAATACGCTGCTTACGCATGCCTACTCGTCCTCCTTTGGTCTTCGTGCACATCCAAACAACGGACAGAAATAAACTTCAAGGAATGGGGAAATTACTGGTTTCAAGGAAAAGCGGAAATCTCCTCCTTCCAGCTCAGTCAACACCGATATGGAGAAAGTAGGGATGGGCAAGCAGTTTTGATTTTTGTAACAGAGGATTTTTCCAGAAAAAAACAGGTGAAACTGGACAAGCCTGAGGAGGCTGGGAAAGATAAAATCTCTGTCATTAAAATGAATCAAACAAGAGATTTCATCACGGGTATTTATCCCTATCATATGATGCTATCCACATTCACCCCGACCAAAGAAGCGTCTCAAGGAATCAAGTTTACAGCAAGTGTCCAAGAATGGTGTGGACAAACCTTTACCCAATTCAATTATTCCGGAAAAGATAGCTACAAGGGTAAGTTGTATTCGTACTTCGAGCAAGAAGGCGATCAATCACTGAGTTTGAACGGACTGATGGAAGATGACCTTTGGAATTTATTGCGCATAAATCCTAATCAAATCCCACTAGGTTCTGCTAAAGTCATTCCTTCACTATTTTATCAACGCTTGAGCCACAGAGACTTTAGCACAGAGGAAGCCTTTATCAGCATCAAAGATATTTCCGAGCGAAGAAGCCAGCTGGAAGTCGTCTATGCCAAAGGCTTTCGTGAACTGAGGATAGATTTTGAAAAATCATTCCCCTATCAAATCATGGGCTGGGAGGAAGTAAACATCCGAGGAAATGGTCAGCAGGAAGTCACGACAGCTAAACGCATGGCTATCAAAACCACCGATTACTGGAAACTTAACAAAGTAGAAGACGAATACCTGCGACAGGAATTACAATTGCGATGAAGGCTTTAGTCAATTGGCTTATTCCAATTCTTTTCTTGGTTCTTTTGCTGTTCATGGTCTATGGATTACAGCGTTCAGAAGCTCTTGCATTGCAGGTTTGCTTTGCATCCCTTTTTCTGTTGTTTTTGTATTCCTATTGGAAGTCATCGGAAATTGGTTTTACCAGGCTGTTGATTATTGGCTTGCTCTGTCGATTAGCCTTGATCCCCCATACACCTACCCTTTCGGATGATTTTTATCGCTTTCTATTTGACGGTCATCTTCTCTTACAGGGAATTAATCCATATGCCTATCTTCCCACGGAAGCGTTACAATTGATTTCTGGGGAACCTGTGCCATTCTTGCACAAGTTGCTAACTGCAATGAATTCGGTATCATACTATTCTATTTATCCGCCCTTGCATCAAGCGTTTTTTGCTTGGGCTGCATTGGGAGGAGAATCCCTACTTTGGAACTTGGTTTTATTACGGATTCCCTTGATTTTGGGGGAGATTGGGGTTGCATTTTTGCTTTGGAAACTCCTCCCCTTGTGGAATCAGCAAGCAAGGAAACTCCTATTATACTGGCTCAATCCCCTGGTAATCTTGGAAATCACGGGCAATCTCCATTTTGAAGGATTGGTATTGCTTGGACTTTTGGGCAGTTTATGGTTTTATAAAACCTCCAAACCCATGCTTAGCGCAGGTTTGTGGACCTTTGCCATTGGAATAAAATTAGTCCCTGCAATCTTGGGTGCAGTATGGTTACGAGCCTACCACCCGATCAAACAAAAAGTCTTTTGGATAACTGCTGCTTTCCTTAGTTTCCTTGTGTTATTCCCTTTGTTTCAGAAAGAAGTTTTCTTCAATTTCTACCAAAGTTTTCGATTGTACCAAAGCAGTTTTGAGTTCAATGCCTCCATCTACTACTTTTTGAGATTTATCAGTTCATTTTGGCTCGACTACAATCCCATCGGTACTTTGGGGCCTATTTTGAGCATCTTGGCAATCATGGGGCTAGTGGTATTTGCCTGGTTAAAACCTAAATCAATGGATTTAGCAACTGCTTTTGTCGTTACTTATGTGATTTACCTACTTATGCAAACGACCATTCACCCATGGTATATCATTCCTTTGTTTGGTAGTAGTTTACTTACCCGGATGAATAGTCCCTTACTATGGACGTATGTAATTTTCCTATCCTATTCTGCCTATGCTACTGACCCTGCGCAGGAGTCCACAGTAATCCTTTTGGTACAGTACCTTCCCTTCCTTATTTTTGCCACTTGGGAGTTCTTCATCAAACCAACAAGGACTATAACTACACTATGAAAAAATTGCAAACATGGGTATTGATCATATGCCTTGCTATCATCAGCGCCTGTTCATCTTCAGAAAACCAAGCCATTGCTCTGTTAGAAAAAGCTATTCAGGCCCATGGAAGTCAGGTCAGATGGGATGAGTTGAGAGGGTTTGAGTTTGTGAAAAAAACCATGCTTTACGAAGAAGATGGATCTGAGGAATCTATGCTAGTCCAACACATACAATTCAAATTACAGCCCTATTTTGAAGCAAATTTGAACTGGGAAAAAGACAGTATCGAGCACCGGGTGAGTTTTGACGGGCTGAAAACCCGCTACTACATGGGTAGCAATGAAATCCTGAATGAAGGTTTTTTGGCGAGTAAAAAAAGAGAAATTGATGCGGCATTCTACGTAATGGACAAACCTTTCGCTTTACTCCAAGGAGCTAAAAACCTGAGCTATGAGGGATTGGTAACCTTGCCCGATGGACGGGAAATGGAATCTATCCAGGTGATTGACGGAGATCCCAACGACCCCAAAACTGATGTATGGTGGTATTATTTCCATCCACAAACCCATCAACTTGTAGCATACAAAGTTAAAACAGCTGACCATTACAGCTTGGTTTACAATTTGGAAATGGACCGATCGCTTGGGGTTGCTTTTCCTATGAAACGGGAGTCTTTTCGGGTGGATAGTTTAGGAAACATCCTTTACCTGAGAGCCTCCTATGAATTCACCAATTATCAAAAATTAGACTAACCATGAAAAATACGATACTTCTAATTTGTTTGCTTGGTATCCTATGGTCCTGTCAGGAAAAAAATCCTGCGCAGATCATTGTTGACAAGGCCATCGCTGCCCATGGAGGGGAGCTATTTGAGCAATCTACTATTTCATTTGATTTCAGGGAGCGCAGTTACAGCATTTTCAAGTCTCCATCGGCTTACGAATATACCCGGGAATTTACAGACTCCACAGGCCGTATCAAGGATGTGCTCAATAATGCCGGTTTCACCCGAACAGTCAATGGAGAAGTAGTGAATTTGGAGCAAAAGCAAATCACTGCATTTACCAATTCGGTCAATTCTGTGGCGTATTTTGCCTTTTTGCCCTATGGATTGAATGATGCGGCGGTACAAAAAACCTATCTCGGGCAGGTGACTTTGGAAGGGAACCTGTATGAATTGGTCAAAATAACTTTCGCTGAAGAAGGCGGTGGAGAAGATTTTGAGGATGAATTTTTGTATTGGTTTGATGCAGACACATTCAAACTAGCCTACCTAGCCTATTCCTTCCACACCAACGAAGGTGGTGTTCGCTTCCGCAAAGCCATCCGCGAACATGCTGTCAATGGGCTAATCCTTCTAGACTACGAAAACTACAAACCCAAAATCAAAGACACCCCACTCGAAGACCTTGCAGCCTTATTCGAAGCAGGAGAATTGGAGTTGCTGTCTGAGATTGAGATGGAGGATATAAAAGTGAAGAGGGAGGAGTGAGCAGTGGGATTGGAATGTGGAATTAGGAATTTGGAATGAAGGATGAAGGGTGAAGGATGAAGGATGAACAGTGGGTAGTGGGATTGGAATGAGGAATGTGGAATGAAGGGTGAAGGATGAATGTGGGTAGTGTTAAAACTATCGCTTTTGGGTTTTAGCCCAAGATTAAGAATAGTAGTTAGGAATAAAATTCAGGTAATTTCTTAAGGAATCCACCGATCAATAGCCTTGGATTTTAATCCCAGGCATTGGAGATGAAATGGGATTGGAATGTGGAATGTGGAATTAGGAATGAAGGATGAAGGATGAACAGTGGGTAGTATTAAAACTGTCGCTTTTGGGTTTTAACCCACGATTGGAATTGAATTTTTGAAATGAAATTTTCCGAATGTCAAGACAGAACACACCAATCAATAGCCGTGGCTTTTAAGCCCCGGCATTGTAATTGAAGCGAACAGTAAAAAAATCCTGTAAGATGAAAAACTCCGACAGGAGTCAACTACCGAAAGTTATTAGCCCCGAGTCACAACTCGGGGTTTATGTGAATAGATTTATTTTGATCATCCCAACTCCGGCAGGAGTTGAATTATTGGGGATGATAATTTTTTAGACACAGATTTTGAGGGATTGGCACAGATTGACACAGATGGGAGGTGCGGCGTTGTTTTAGAGGCATTAGGTCTTTTAACTACCATTACTCCCTCCTAATTCGACTCCTACCGGAGTCGGGAATTGTGGATGGGATATTCTCTTTTAACCCCGAGTTGATACTCTGGGCTAATACCCTGCGGGATTAAACTCCTATCGGAGTTAGGTTTGCTTTTCGAAATCCCGCTTCTCGAAATTTGCAATTTCGGGAAACAGATAAATGGAGCTTTGCAATCTCCTTGGGTGAATCGTCTTGTCAAGCCAAATAATCCATAAGTTTTAAAAAGATTGCCCTAGAGGATTACAAATCCTCATTTATCTACCGACCGAGATTACAAATCTCGGACAGCGCTCATACAAAAATACCCTATTAGTATCCAATTCGACCCAATTCTGGGTCGGCCGGTTACTCTTGTAATTGCTCTTTGCTATAAACATGTGACCTCTTCGAGGTCTTAATTAACAATCATATTTCGATAGGCTACCCAAAAAAATTACATCAAACCCAACAAATCAATCCTTCCTAATCCCGGAGCCTGCGACCAAATTTCATAAATCTATCCATCCATTAATGTCAGCTACCAAGGAAATCTTCTAAATCATCCCTCCGTGAAATCTGTGCCATCTGTGGACAAGAAAACATTCTGCAATTGCTATCCCAATACCCCTCCATTTAAGATCTCAGGGCTAATGTCCCTTTTCAGTCCAAACCAATTATTTCAATTTTATTTCCACCTTATTTCAACCTTATTTCAATTCACTACCCCAAAAAATTATCCTCCAATATCGCACCGCCAATATCGATCAATATCAATTTCCCAATTATTCCGCATCAGCATTATTTCTACTTTACTTCACGCTGTATATTCCAATTTTATTCTCCGTATTTTAGCAGCATGGAAAATGATGCACAAAGATTGGAACAACAATTTTTAGACAACATCGGTATAGCTACATTAAATCAAATGCAACGGGCATTTATTGATGCAGCTGCCAATGATCCCAATTTAATGTTGTTAGCACCGACAGGTTCGGGGAAGACTTTGGCATTTTTATTTCCTCTGGTCTACAAACTTGATCCTACTTCCCGAAGTACACAGGCCCTTATAATTGTTCCCTCACGTGAATTGGCCATTCAAATCGAACAGGTATTCAAATCCTTGAAAACAGGTTATCGGGTGAGTACCTGCTATGGGGGACATTCCATGAAATTGGAAAAAAACAGTTTGGGCGAATTACCTGAGGTGGTTATTGGAACCCCCGGCAGACTTTCCGACCATGTCAATCAAGGTTCCCTCGATACTTCTGCTATCCAAACGGTGGTGTTGGATGAATTTGACAAATCCCTCCAACTCGGATTCCACGAGCAATTGAGAGACATCTTCAGAAAACTCATCAGTGTTCAAAACCATTTCCTCACCTCAGCCACAAAAATGGGCCGCTTGCCTGAGTTTATTCCTTTTGACAATCCCCCTGTGGTGGATTTTCTTCGGCAACAACAAGAATCCAAGCTGGAATTGAAGCTTGTTCGCACGAATACCAAGGAAAAAATCCAGAATTTGATGCGTCTGATTTCCCATTTTCAGGGGGAATCCAGCATTGTGTTTTGCAATCATCGGGAGGCGGTTGACCGCATCAGCTTGTTGTTGGGAGATCATGGCTACGAACATGCGGTATTACACGGAGGCATGGAACAGTTGGACCGGGAGAAGAATCTGATCAAATTCAGAAGTGGGGTGGTGAATTTGTTGATCGCTACCGATTTGGCTTCCAGAGGATTGGACATCCCAGAAATCAAGCATATTGTGCACTACCAAGTCCCACCAAAAGAAGATGCCTTTATTCATAGAAATGGCCGTACCGCACGCATGCATGCATCTGGACAGGGTTACTTGATCTTGGCTGAAGACGAAGATTTCCCAGAATACTTGGATGAAAAACGCATGGAGGAAGTGGTAATAGATGAAACCATTGCTTCCAAACCAACCGGATTTTCTTTACTCTATTTTAGTGCTGGGAAAAAGGATAAAATTAGTAAAGGAGATATTGTAGGTTTCCTGATTAAAATCGGAGGAGCTAGTAACAACGAC
Source organism: Mongoliitalea lutea (assembly GCF_014652135.1). Lineage (GTDB taxonomy): Bacteria > Bacteroidota > Bacteroidia > Cytophagales > Cyclobacteriaceae > Mongoliitalea > Mongoliitalea lutea. The sequence goes on along the minus strand of NZ_BMYF01000002.1, from coordinate 221,532 downwards.
ATTGGTTTGATTACCATAATGGACTTTGCCAGTTATGTCGCCGTCAAGAGCAAAATAGCCACTGGCTTAGTTAAGAAACTTAATGGAGAAAAGTTGAAAAAGTCCAAGGTAAAGGTAGCGGAAGCGACTTAAAAAGAATATGATTTTATAAAAATAGTATTACCTCAAGTACCAAAAACTAGTAAAGCTATTTAAATTATATAAGATACAGATTAATTCAGGAATAGGCTTTCGAAATTTAGTTGTTAATTTAGCTAGTAATTTTATCAGCAGTTTTAAAATAAACGATTAACCTCTAAACACATGAAAAGATTTCTTATACAATGTGCCATTTTACTGATTTTAAGCTTACACACTGCTTGTATTTCCAATCAGAAAGTAATTAGTCAATTTGTTGGTGCTAATCAAAATGAGCTCTTGGCGCGCTGGGGAAATCCTGACAGCATAGAAGAAGAAGGAATGTTTACCGTATGGGTTTATGATAGGTTTGATGGTAAATTACCGGGAACCACCGGTACTAAATCGATCCCAACTGAAGCAGATGGTAGTTCCAGGTATGATGGCCCTAAGACTGTAAAATTTTTTATCAATTCGAGCAGAATGATCACTAGATATGAGTTGATTACCCCTTACGATGAGGATTAAGGCTGTTTAATAAAACTGGAAATAAACACCATAACCCAAATGGAATTGAAAGAATATCAATCCAGGATTAGCTGTGAAGTCAAACTCATTCGTTCTGTTCTCAAAAACCTTTCCTTCTCTAAATTGAACCGCCGATAGGATATTGACATTCGTAAAAATCCCGAAATTTTTACTGAGCGGGAGTTTTGCGCCACCTTCCACAGAAAATCCAAAACGGTTGAAGGATTCAAAATTGGGATCAAAAGAGTTGAAAGCAATATTCCCTATCCGCATTCCTCCAAAAGGATAAATCGCTGCATTTCCTGCACTGTTTTCATAAAATACCCCAGCCATAAATGAGCGTATATTTGCCCCAGCTAATTGCTCCCAATTGGACCATTTGGTTGGTTTGAACTTAATATCCGTTGGACCGGAAAGATAGGTAGCATCTAACATCAATCCATTTCCAAGTTTATAGAAAAGGGAGGTTTGAAAGGCAAAATCCTCACGAGGCATTACTGTACCTGAAGGTGTATTGACATTTCCTCCTACTCTATAACCGGGTGCAAGCCTTGCTCCAAAAGACTGGGCAGTAGCTTCCTGTAACCCAAAAAAAGATATCAAACCTAATAATACTACAATAGCTATTTTCATACGTGTTTATCTTCTTACGGTCTCTATCCAAGTTATTTCAAAGGGTACAATGCGGGCAGAACCTGTTTCTTCCATGACCAATTCCTCAGAAAAGGGAATGTATTCATTTCCGAAAAAACGGATCAATTTCCGATCTTCTAAATAAGAAGCAGGCAAGTTACAGGTTCGTAACACCGTCAGGTTTTCATCATTTGGAAATCTGGCCACTATGAAAAACTCCTGACGGTCATTATCAAACCGAACCAGGCCATCAACCGAATTCCAAACCCGATTGACCTCCAATGATCGGAGCGTTGGGCAGGAGGCAATTTCTTCAAAATCCAAAATATTGGTACAGGAAGAAAAACCTAAGACTCCTATACCAAACAAAAGCATACAAATTCTTGCGATTTTCTTTTTCATGCTGCTAATAAATCAGATTTTCAAGTCTATCCTTATTATCCTTTCCGATTCTCAATTTCGAGAAGTAATCGATGAAGAGGTAAAACATGGGACCTCTTGTCAAATCAATCGTACGACCATCTCCTCTAAAGTTGTATTGATGCAGGTATCCCACATCAATCCTTGCCCAATCCCAAAATCGGTAACCGATACCAACAAAATTTCTACTTTGTGCAAATTGATTGAGATTCATCCGCGGACCAAACTCCAAATGGATCTCGTGGTAGTTGACTGTATAAATCACATTATTGTCGTAGAAATGCTTTCCGTTTAAAGGAGTTCTGAATCGGGTACGCTGTCTCATTCGGTAGTTCCAAACAGGTCCAAATGGCTCGTCCACACCTCTCCACCTACTTTCAAACCTCCAACGGTGTGTCAGGTTGATCCATTCTTTACCTGCTTTTTTGATATAAGCATCTTGGGTAATTTCAAAGGTTGTCCGCAATTCATACTCCCTATCACCAATCAGATCAACATCCGAAGGCTGTCCCTGACGAGGATCACTGAGAAATAAGGCAACAGGGCTTAAATGGACACGTGTATACCTTCCAAACTGATAGGCTATAAAAGGTCGGATACTTGTCCGGAGGGGCTGCTCAAAGATATTGTTGTTTCCCAACCCACTTTGCCTACGGTTAATTATATCGAAGTAGTAAAACCAAGTTTTTGATTCGGATAAGTAATCAAAGAAAATGAACTTGGTATAATATACCCGTTGATCCAACATTCTTCTATCCGGTCTTATCACCGAAGCCTCATCATCTAATATCTGACTATACAACGGATGAACCGTGGCAAGGGTAATGAGCATTACCAACACTTGTAAAACTTTCCTATTCATTGAGTCCGAATTATAATTCTAGGATTCTTTTGATTCTATTTGGATTTGATTCTCTTCGTAGTCTTCGTTCGATTACTTGCGTTTCCGAATCAGGTAATTTGGCTAATTCAAACAGTCGTTGGAAAGCAGCATCCATTTCGGTAAGAAGTCTTGGAATTTCCTCGTAACTCTCTGCATCTATGATGTTTTCTCGATAGGATGGCAACAAGTGGTCAATAGCGGCGAAATAAATATTTCTTTTGATTCTTGTCTTAATATCATGCCTATCCATATAAGGATTATAGGACATGCGGGTGTATGCTTCATCCAACTGCTGCAATTTTTTTCGTACCTCTCCCACCGGAGCGTAAGCATCGATATACACTTTGGTCAGCTCTAAAATTTCCAGACCGACTGCCTGTTTCTTCTCAAAATCTATAAGATTTGTATATTCCTGCATGAGCAGATCACGCTTTTGTTCATAATTCGAATACATTGCTACATGAAAACGTGTTAAAATCACACCATCCTTGTCAACAGCGTCTATACCTCGTTTGACATCGTACGTTTCCTCTACCCTTTTTAGATACATCAAGATATCCTCCTCTAATTGTTGGGAAACCAAAAACTCTTCAATTTCAATAATCGAGGATTTAAAAAATGGATCCAAGGTTTCTATTATCGCTCCTTTTTTTTCTACATAAGTAAACAGGTTTTGGATAATCAAATCACTATTTGAAAAATCCACTTCATTGGGAATTACTTTGGAGCGTTGCTGACCATCATAAGAATATCGGACGGTGTCATAGGCCAATAATCCTTCTACTCCTGGACGGAAATAGGTTCTCTTGCTTTGATATTTAAAGTAATCGCTATGGAGTAAGTCTAAATTATCCCGAACAATCTGAAGATTCCCAAGAATCCTTTCTGCATAGCGAAATGAAAAAGATAAAGAATCTGATCGCTGGCGGTACAATGCCAAACTGGTGTTATTCACAAATTTCTCTAGATCAGAAATGTAGCGATTGACAGATTTTTCAGCCTTATCAAGCAATTCTCTCTCTTTGGCGGTAAGCGTATATTCAAATCTTCTGGTGGCTGCAGGTAATAGTTCTGGGCTACCCTCAAGCTTCAATCCAATGACAAGTGTATTGCTGGAAATTAAGCTAAACAAGTCATTTAAAATTTCATTACCATTTTTTTGGGAGATTTCCTCTTTACTGAAGTAGGGAAATCCATCATCAAAAAACACATCAAAAAAATCACTTCCAATTTTAAAATCTATACCCTCTTTTCCTTCTCGGGCATCTTGCAACTTTTGCTTGACCCTATCAAATGAGACTTCGAAAATAGTTATTCCGTTGCTGTTATCTTTTTGAACAAGTGATATCAAAAATCCATCATCATATAAGCGTTCTTCATGGTAATCAATTGAGTCCTTTCGATAAGTCAGTTCCCATTTCCCATCAAAAAAATGCCTTGTATTAAATTGACCTTTTATTTGGGTAGAATTCGGCGGAGAGTGAACAAAAAAACTAAATGGACCGATTAACCGTGACTCCTGAAAGTTAACTTGGAGGTTTTTGAGCTGTTTGGAAAGTTTCCCATCATCTACCATAAACTCCTCTAGTTTCCACATACCCGAGGCCTCTCCCATATCATAATTAGCTTCTAGCTTTTGTGTGGTACCATTGAGGGAAGTTTGAACTTGAAAACGTTCGTTTACAGTGTTGATGCTTACCTCAAAGGTATTGTGGATATATTGCCACACTTTGTCCTTTTTCCCCTCATGATATGTACCATTGACACGCCTTTGAATAAAGCGTCCAAGGGAGTCTACATTCTCTGATACAAAAGAAAAACCACCATGTAAGACCGTATCACCCGAGGCATTGAGGTAGTAATTGAAATTAGCGCTACCAATTACATTTTCCATCAGCTGAAATGTTTTCTGAGTCTTTTTGATGGCCGGTTGTTGAGCAAAAGCCGTATGTGGCACCAACAAAAAAGTCAAAAGAAAACAAAGTACAAGATTAAATGATCCCATTTCTTGATATGATTAATCTAATCTATACATTAATTTTATTGAAGCTGAATTACCTATAGTTGCCTCATTTGATATTTTACATTGAACTTTTTCAAGAATTATTAATTCTACATTTTTTGCCCCTTTTTCTTTTGCGAACGATTTTATTCTTTTCTCAAATGAACCCAACAGCGTTTCATATCGGTCTATATTATTATTACCGACCAATTCAACAAGGGTGTATTCCTTTACATCTTGTGTAGGATTTTCCTTATAAATCACTTCGATATCATTACCAAAAACAACTGGAGAAAAGCCTATCATAAGCACAATCAGAATTATACATTTTTTCATAGCATCCATTTTTTTTGTTTTTCATGATATAAAGTTCCAAGAGGATGCCAAAATTGGTATCGAAGAAAAATTCAAAAGGAAAAAGGCACCTATGCTTTGACTTTTTCAGTGATTTTGTTTATTCTTTTTTTGATACCTTGCATCTGCTTTAAAGGAGACTCAGAATCACAACAACTATATTAAATGCTAGATACCATTACTTCCCCCACTCTACTTATTGACGAACAAATCTGCCGCAACAACATTGCACGAATGGCTGCAAAAGCCAAAAAACATGGCATGGAATTAATCCCTCACATGAAGACTGCGCAATCTCATATCGTAGGTGATTGGGCCAGGAAATACGGTATTCGGGAAATAACGGTTTCTTCACTCAAGATGGCTTCCTATTTTTCAACAAAGAGTTGGGATATTATTCATATCGCATTTCCATTTAATCCACGGGAGATCCACGTGTTTAACGAGTTAGCTTCTCAACAAAAACTTTCCATTCAATTGGTAAATCCAACAGTCACAACAATAGTTGCAGATAATTTGACTACGGCAGCTGGTTTTTTTATTGAAATTGATGCTGGATATGGAAGGACGGGAGTTCCATACGAGCAAACAGCTCTAATTGATGAGATACTTACAGCAGCGAAGAAGAATCCTTTACTTTCATTTAGGGGGTTTTATATCCACCCAGGACATAGCTATTATACCAAAGACATCGTTGGTATTTACAAGGAAAGCAGGCATGCATTAGCACTATTAAAAAGTCAATACATCAGTAAATATCCCAACTTAAAAACCAGAATTGGAGATACTCCCGGTTGTTCTCTAATGGATGATTTTGGAGATATCGATCAGATGGGGCCAGGTAACTTTATGTTTTACGATGTCACACAGGCAAGAATTGGCAGCTGTAACTTGGCCGATATCGCTGTCGCTCTTGCTGTTCCTGTAGTGGATATACAAGTAGAAAAAGGCGAAATCCTCGTCCATGGAGGAGGTGTGCATTTATCCAAAGATGTTTTATTTGAGCAGGATGGCAGCAAAAACTTTGGGGAAGTAGTCTACTTACAAGAAGGTGTTGCATGGGAAGTACCACAGCAGCGCTCTTATGTCAAAAGTGTATCACAGGAGCATGGGATTATCAAAGCATCCCCTGAGCTCCTCCAAGGAGTACAAATAGGAGACTTATTAGGAATCCTTCCCATCCATAGCTGTATGACAGCAGATTGTATGAAGTCATACTACACCCTTAATGGACAGTTACTTGATCATGCTGAAGGTATGGCAATTTAGAAGCTATAGTTATACCTTCTTTTGTTTTTGCTCAAAACATCCATGAAAAGATAGAACATAGGTCCCTGAGAAACATCAATTTGTCGATTATTGCCGCGGGTATTTAACTGATAGATATAACCAAGTTCTAAACGCGTCCATTCCCAAAAACGATAACCAATGCCTATATAATTTCTATTTTGGGAGAAGTAATTGGTACCATAATCTCTACCAAACTCCACGTGCATTTCAGAATATTGTGAGATGTACCAAGTGTTGTTGGTATAGAAATAATCGGTATTTAATGGGATTCTGGTTCGCATACGATAACGCACACGCCAATTGTGCCCAGGGCCATCCTCATTATCTATTCCTCTCCATCGAGATTCAAATCGCAATCTATGGGTAAAATTAAATCTCCCATAATACGCATAGTTATTGATTTGCAAGGTTGTCCTCAACTCCCGCTCAAATGGTCTATCTAGGTCAGTTTCTAACGGAAATCTAGGAGCAGAATAAAATACACCTATCGGGTTTAAACTCACCCGTGTAAGTTTGGTAAATTGATAGGCAATCCAAGGACGAATACTAATCCGAAGGGGTTCTCCCCAAAAGTCAGACTGCCCTAATTCACTTTGACGTCTGTAAACAACATCCGCCTCCCATGCCCACTTGGTAGTATCGTTGAAAAAGTCAGCGATATAGTATTTTGTATACAAGATTCGATTGTCCAAAAACTCACGTTCTCCTTGGGAGAAAGAGGGAAAGTTTAAAAGAATCAATCCTATGCTTACTAAAATTATTTTTTTCATTTGAGTATTCTTTAAGGTTAGAGATTTAACAGTCGCTCAATTCTTGATGGAATATTTTCCCTTCTTAGCGCTCTGTCTAATCTCACCACCTCAGGGTTATCACTATCCGAAGCCAATTCTTTCAATCTATCCTCTAACTTTTCAATTCTTCGAATCCTATTAGTCAAGTGCTCACATGTTTTTGATTGAAATAAGTTTTCAATGTAATACTGTAACAATATGCCGGTAGATTTACCGTAAATACTTGGTAAAATTTTCGTTTCGATATCTCGTTCAAAAAACGGATTAGGACTGAATCGAGTGAAATCTTTATCAAGTCTTGCCGGTAGATTTTCAAACTCTAAAATATCATCATGCTCTTCTTCTAAAAGTGCATGCAAGCAAGTTAACTCCTCACCTAATTTAACTTTTTCATCAAAATCATCTGCATCTAAATACTTCTCCTGAATATCCAATAAAAGATTATTGCTCAACACTCGATACAGTCGGTAATCTATAGGCATCTGATCAAAGGTACGGTCGGAAGGTATATTTTGGAAGTAAGAGTAGAGCGCATCATTCTTGGTTTTAAGCTGCACGATCTGATTGTCCAGACTATCAATGGTCGCCTGCTGATCAAAAATTCTGATTTCCATAAATGCATATTCTAAGAATCTATCTGCCCTTTTCTGAATGATTTCAGATGCTGCATCCATTTGGCTGATCATTTGCATGGGATCATCTACATATATATCTAATTCAAAAGGTGCTGTCAATTCATCCTTTTCTGTTTCATATGAAAAACTGGAAGGCTTGTTTAATCCTGGCAAACCATCAGGATAATAGTTAGGCCTATAAAGAAAGTCAAAGAACCCTTCATTCATCAAGTTAATCACATCCAGCATGTCTTGACTTCTTTTTCTTGCATGATCTACGTACCCAAAAATATATGGAAGGCTATCGATTCTAAATTTATTGAGTATAAAATTAGGATTTGATAAAAAATCGTTGTATTCATCCACCATGATTTTCAGGCGGGGCTCCAAATCCGTGATGATGGATTGCTCTTCAGCCGGATACACAAACTTAAATCGTCTGGTAAACTTAAATTCTGGCTGCTGTCTATTTTCATCAGCTTGATTTGCAAATCGACCTATACGGTCTAAAAACACCTTAAATACCGCATTTCCAACCTCTTGTGCAGTCAATTTCAAATCGGATTCATTGTATCCGTTTTGAAAAAGTAATCCAAATCCTTCTTCACTGATTGTAAAATCAATGTTTTCAATAGTACCTTCCAGTGACTTTAAATTACGGATCACATCTTCATATTCAAGATCTAAAATCACCTCTCCCCCTTGCTGTTTGATCAGATTAATCAAAAATCCGTTTTCATAAATCCGTCTTTCAACTATTCTCTTTCCTTCTTCTTCATATTCCAATGTGACAAGTCCATCAAAAAACCCCTCATTGGTCAACTTTCCCAAGGTAGAGGTATTGGAAATACCCCCTTTAGAAGAAAAATCTCCAATAGCTGTTCCGTTTGAAAAATTAAAGGATGCACCACTACTCGCTGCTTGCCTTCTATTATTTTTTACTACCACGTTTTCTATCTCCCATTTCCCATGGGGTACACCTTCTTTGTATGAAAACTTTGCACTACGCTCTATCCCATCCAATTCATAATCCAATCGAAGGATTCTGCCCTCAATCACATCATTTACTTGAAGTTTGTATTCATCTAGTTTATAAGTCCACAAACCATCAAACTTATCTTCTTTAAAATTGCCTGAAATCCGCAAGCGATTTAATTGTTTAGAGGCCGGTAAATCATATAACTCCGAAATGAAATTATACCTACCCTGCTTCACCTCAATACTGTCATTCTTTAGTAACCGAATTTCTTCTGTACCTACAAACTCCTCAAAATACACCGTGTCTCTTGAAACTGTACGGATGTTTTGAGCAATTAATTCAACCTGAAACAAGGTCAGTAAGGCTAGGATATAAATTTTTGCTTTCATCATCATTGCCTGTAACGTCTAAATAAAAAATACCCAAAATCAATATAAAATGCATTTAAACTACCTAAATCTCTTCGATCAAGATTATTGACACCAATATATGATCTCACTCTAAAGTAAAAGTCTTTTTGTTCACCACTCAGACCAAAAAACATTCCTCCATCAAGTGATTTAAATTCATTGACATCAAATAAAAACTGATCATTTCCCAATGAAGAATAGGTTCCAATCTGTCTACCTCCAATCCTCGCACTCAATTGAGTCCCCAATAAAAACCTAAAATCAATACTTGTAAACTCCGGCAAACCAAAAGATGCAAAAATGGGAAAGTCCAAATGATTGGTTCGAAAATCAACCTGATTTAAATGATTAAAGGTTCTAGCAGAGTAATGCATACCATAGTGAAAAAATGAAATTTTTCCCATAGGAAGAAAGCCTTCCAAACCTAATTGATAACCACTTCCATAACTGAGATTTCTAAACTCGTCGCTCCAAAAGACGCCTCCACGATTGAGTCCTGCAACAAGCTTTATATCATCCATAAAATATGGGAGATTTCCCCACTTTGTGGACTCTTTTTTTTCCTTTTCTGAATCTTTTTCATCCTCAGTTTCACTTTGGCTAAAGCCGGATTGAGAAGAAAGCAGGATTAAAATCACTGCAAAAAATAAAAATGAGGCAATTGGACAGCGCCTACAAAGCTGAGTTGTAAATAGACTATAGCTCACGATGTTAAGTTTGAAAACCCACTCTATTCAAACTAACATAGGTCTGATTAGGGAGTTCTAGTTAATAAAATAGACGATGGCAAGTTTGAAGATAACTTCATTTCTTCCCATAGGCTGATACCTGATTTCAGGATTTATTCCAAGCTCATCTCTGAATTTCAACATACCACCCGCACCCAAATTTACTGAATTATGTCGTCTTATCCGCTCTGGATTGAATTCAAATACACGAGTATAATGACCGTAACCAATCAATGTGTACCACTGCTTTTCTTTTTCAGTCAAGTAGTAACGCATATTCACATCAAAACCTCTGGCATTCCCCGTAGCTGGTGTATAAAACGTCATCGAAGGATGAATGGACAAGTAATTTTGGAACAGGTATTCACCACCAAAACTCATACCAAAGAAGCCTTTATCAGAGGTCATTTCATAAGAATGGATAAACCTAAATTGTCCTTTGTATTGCGCATTTGCTGAAAAAGCAACCATTATCAGTAGCAAAGCGATAGTAATTTTTTTCATAAATACACTTTTTTAAAATGCAAAGTCTCTGGTTAATGGCCTTCTATTTTCTCTGAAATCAATAGTGTACATCACATTTAATCGGATGATATGTCTACTTCTGTATGTACCAGGAACAGGTGTTGGACCATAGGTCCACATATGCCCCCCGAAGAACATGTAATTGTTATAAGTGTAGCCAATAGCCGTATACACCCTATTTTCCTCAAAGAAATTCCACAGGTGTCTACCCGATTGGAAGAAAAACTCGTTGGAAGGTGCAACGAAAAATGTCTTGTTTTCCATCTTTGGTTTGTTCAAGGGCACATAGGCCGTAATCTTGTAACGCCACCTATCGGTATACTTATACTCAGAACCTACAAGGTTATCCCGTTGATACCGATGCTCAAATCGAAACTGATGCAACACTTTCACAGAGCCAACACTTTGCGTCAATAACCATTGATGCCAAAAACGAGTATCAAAGACAGAATCAACATATTCAGGATTGCCCCTATCTGGGGAAAATTGCCACACCAAAGTGGGGCCAAATGTCACTTCAAAGTTATCGCTAAATAAATAGGTAAACCCAAATCGATTATATAACTGGCTCATCCGGCCAACGAAATCCCAACGATTATCTACACTATTCCTCCTTCTGTAGTGATTTTCCTGATACCAAAACCATTTATCGGTTAATCGAAGTTTTAAATACAGACCGTTCCAATTTTCAGTTGTTGCTGGCAATGTTGTCATCCCCGAGGGAATAGTGGTTTCTTGAGAAAAACCTTCCTTAGGAAAGGATATTATAGCCAAACAGATACAAGCTATCAACAATGCTATCCTTGATAATTTCATTTCAGTACTTTTAAAGATCTAACAAGGATTCTATTTTTTTCACATCCAACCTTCTGTTGATTCTATTCTCCAATCTTCTGGTATCTGCTTCCCTTAATTCCTTCATTTTAGATGATAAATCTTGTATTTTATTTAACCACACTCTAACTTCTGCATAATCTTTTTCAGCTTTGAGAGAAACAATGTAATGCTCAAATAATTTCTCCCCAGCTTCAAATAACCTTGGTTTTGCACGCTGATCATATCTTGAGAATGTGAATGGGTTGAAAACCTCTTCCTCATAAAGCTTATCCAAGGACTTTAATTGATTAGGGATGTCCACAATTTCCTCATGCTTATCTATCATTTGCTCCAGCATATCTTCAACAACCCTAGCCTGCTGCTTTTTGTCTGTAAATAAATCCAATTGTGAATATTCTTTGAGTTTTTCTTCAAAAGCATTGACCAAAATATTTTCATATACAGCCGTTACTAACTCTTTTTGAACTGTTGAGAGGCCTTCCAGATTTTGATACAATTCCTCAGCAACTAATTTTTGCACTTGGATTCTGTTTTCTATAGCTCTCAAATCATCATCTCTCTCAATCTTTGATAAAGATTCATCCACATATCCTTTAACAGATCTGATAGTGACTGCCATTTGATTGAAATAATCCGAGATACCTCCATAAAAATCTGTCTCAAACTTACTTAAATCATAAGTAACCTCTTGATAGCGAACCTCCTCATTAAACCTATATTCAATTACTTCCTTCTCTTTGATAAAAGGAATCCCACGATTATACATCTCCTGCACATCATAATACTGGATCCGTTTACTTTTTAACAAGTCAACTAATTCAGTAAACTCATTTAGCTTATTTAATTTATGGTCAAAATATGCATTGGCAAAAGCCAAACTGTCTGAACGCTGTCGATTTATCCTTAAGGAATTTCTATTGGAATAATCTCGAACTACCCTTCGTTGACGCTCAAATTCTTCTGGAATTTCTTCAATCAGCCTTTGCTGCGATCTACTTAATTCAAAAACAAACTTCTTGGTATGAATCGGGTATTCTATTAATTCTCTATCTGCATTTACATAAGAGTCGTCATATCTTAAAATCTTAACTAAAAAATCTGACATAAATTGATTGCCATTACTTTGGGATTGATAAGCAATATCGCTAGATAAAAAGCCATCATTAAAATAGATATCAAAGCTTTGATCCGCTATTCTGTAACCTTTATTTTGGCCTGCATTTATCTGATTTAATCTTCGAATGGTTTCAAAAAACACTATCTCTTCCAAGACTTCATTAGTTCGCAAATCTCTTTGAACGATTCCAAGCAAAAAACCATTTTCGTAATTTCTTACTTCACTGATTAAAATTCCCTCTTTTTCATAAACAAAGGTCCATTCTCCATGCATGATACCCCCGTCTTTGAGCTCTCCTCGTATAAAATGTGTGTTTCTACCCACAAATGATTTGAATTGGAATTTACCCTTAATATCCCCATCACTAAACAAAAACTCATCAGCTTGAGCCTTTTTCCGCAATTCACCTCCAGTAAATTCATTTTCTTCAAATACCCATCTTCCATCGGGTACGCCTTGCTTGTAATTTGCTTTTAGCTTAATCTGGCTACTTTGTAGATCATAGATCAATTTAAAATCAACAATATCTTCCGGCTCAATTTGATGATCCTCTTCCAAGTAATCCCAAAGACCACTTTTTACATCCCGATCATAAATACCTGCTATCTGGGTTATATAATAGCGGGTCTTATCATCTCCATCCCTTTCTTTTCTAGTAAATGAAAAATCCCCTTGTTTAATAATCTTACCCTCTGATCCTTCTATAAACCTAAAGGTAGCTTCCCCATTGAGTCCATTAAATCTGTATTCTCCCTTATACTCTTGTTGAGCGTGTAACTTTGGGGCAAAAATACCCAACATTAGCAAAGGAATAATTATTGTGGCAGAATTAAACTTCATAAAGATTATTCGAAAAAGGCAATTAAGATTTTGATAAGAATACAATTTTAATCATAAAAAAATTCATTTCCCTGTCTTTCATTCATTTTTTAACAGTTCTTAAGAAAGACCGATATAATTATTTTAACATAAAACAATACAAAAAATATTTATTCTAACTCAAAAAGTATGGATACCTTCCCAATCCTCCCATACTGACTCTCGGTTTGAATTTGGGGTCTTATTTGCTCAACGATGTAGATTTTTACCACACTTTTAGAGTGCTCTTTGGCATATTTTTTTACTGCTTTTTCCAAGCGAAGTATAATGGACTCACAAGCTTCTAATTGATCTAAACCTCTCATTTCCACATAAGTCATGTGGGAAACATCCTCTGGCTTCTCATCAAGGTAGAATAATTTGACGTCTCCAACGTAAGTTAAGGATGTAAGAAGGAAGATAAACGTGAGCACTTGTAGCATACGGATTTGTTTTGGGTATGCTATCTATACCTTAAAAAAGTAAAAAAAGTTTAAAAAAAGCGGAATAAAATTCCGCTTTCTTATAATTTACTTATAACCCAAGACTTTCATCATGGTTTCTGGATCCTGCTCCGGAGCAAATAACCAATGCTTAATACTACCATCAGGGTTTCTATCAATAATCACATGTTTAGGCGCAGGAATCAGGCAATGTTGAATCCCTCCATAACCTCCCAAAGATTCTTGATAGGCTCCTGTGTGGAAAAACCCTATATACTGCTTCTGTCCTTCCTGAATTTTTGGCAGATAAATATTGAACTGGTGAGCCTCAGAGTTGTAATAATCCATGCTATCACAGGTTAGCCCACCCAAACTGATATTGTGATACTCTCCATCCCAATTGTTCACGGCCAACATGATGTACTTTTGGTTTAAGCCCCAGCTATCCGGCAATTGGGTAATAAAGGAACCGTCAATCATGTACCATAGTTCTTTATCATTTTGCAGTTTTTCATCCAACACAGAATACAATACCGCACCGCTTTCACCGACGGTGTAGGAACCAAACTCCGTGAAAATATGTGGCTCATCCGTATGGTTTTTGGCACACATCCACTTGATATTTTTGACAATCTGCTCTGCCATGTACTGATAATCATAATCGAAGAACACATTGTACTTGATCGGCCAACCTCCACCAATATCCATGGTATCTAAGGAAGGAGCTATTTTTTTCAAATCCACGTATTTCTGAATAAAACGGGTCAATTCAGACCAATAATAAGCCGTGTCTTTTATACCTGAATTGATAAAAAAGTGCAACATCTTTAAACTGACCTGAGGATTGTTTTTGATTTTTTCCTCGTACAAGCTTAAGATGTCATTATACCGCACGCCTAATCGCGAAGTGTAAAAACCAAATTTTGGTTCTTCATCCGAGGCAATTCGGATACCCACTTGAAAAGGCACTTTCACATGCTCCAAATAATAATCAATCTCAGTCAGGTTGTCCAATACCGGGATGCAATTCACAAATCCATCGTTCAACAATTCTGTAATGTATTGACGGTATAGTTCCCGCTTGAAACCATTGCATACAATGTAAGTCTGCTTATTGATTTTTCCTTGTGCGTACAAAGAGCGAACCAGGTGAATGTCAAATGTACTTGAAGTTTCGATATGGATGTCATTTTTCAAAGCTTCATCCAAGACAAAACTAAAATGGGAAGACTTGGTACAGTAGCAGTAGGTGTACTTGCCTTTGTAGTCGTGTTTCTCTATCGCATTTCCAAAATAGGTCTTCGCATTTTGAATGTTTTCAGAAATCTTTGGAAGATAGGTTAGTTTCAAAGGGGTTCCGTAAGTGTTGATGATCTCCATCAAATTCACTCCGTTGAAATGTAATTCATTATTTTCAACATGAAACTCCTTTGTAGGGAAATCAAATGTCTGTTGGATCAGATCGATGTATTGATTCATTGTGAAATGGGATAGAATGATTAAAATCAGCTACAAAATTTGTTTAATAATTCGGTAATTCAAATGAAAAAAGGGGAAAATCCGCAGATTATTCCCCTTCCTTAAAAACTTAAACACCAATTAATCAAAATAATTCTTTACGTAGCAATCGCTCCTCTGATTGATATCTTTTCTCGTTGGCTATCAGTTTGGATAATATCTGCTTAAACCGAAGCTCCTTGGCAATATAGCGCTCCATCCATTGGAGTTTAACCAGTAATGTTGCTTCTTGACTTTTATATAGACGGAAAACCAGCTGATTTTGTTCTTTTTGAAATTCTATCAGCTTTCCTGGCACACCTCCCAAGGCTAATAAGGTTTTCAACAGATTTTTTACCTGTACATTTTCAACCGTACAATAAAATGCATGGAATACTTCCTTTTTTTCAGGAAAATTTGGAAATGTGTAAGTCCCTGTATCTTCTAAACGAATCCATGTACAAGCTTCCAACCAATCGGTAATTGATTGAATTTTGTCTATTGTAGGATTGGAATGAGTACTTACCTGAAGTAATTCTCTGTCATCATACCGGATTGCTGTTGCCCGTGCCATACTTATACGAATAAATGAATGATTCAAAATTATGGAAGAAAATTTTAAAAACCTAATTACCCTATAATTTTTATAGGTTTTATTGAAAGTTTTTTTACAACTTACTTAAATCTACAATGGAACAATCCAGAATTGGGAGCATTTGACTTCTTAATTGAGCAAAAAGTTTCCGGATGGAACAGGTTTCTTCGTCTGAACATTCACCACAAGACTCATAAAATTTTTCGGAAACACAAGGTATCAATGCAATAGGCCCATCGATGATGCGCATCAGTTGAGCAACGGTAATTTGAGCTGGATCTTTGGCTAACAAATACCCTCCCTCTGCTCCTCTAAGGCTTTTGACAATTTGATGGCTTTTTAACTCTCTTAAGATATTTTCTAAAAACTTATAGGGTATTTTTTCTGCTTCAGAAATCGTCCTTGCAGCAATAGGACCTTCCAGTTGTTTGTCTTGAAGGTAAAGAATGGTTTTAAGCGCGTACTTAGCTTTTTTCGAGAGCATAATGGAAGAATTATGCCCCCAAAATACATATTTCAATTGAAATTACTGAACAGAAAGATAAAAGGTTCGAATACTTAGACCAATGACCAACAAACCAACCATCAACATCAGGACTTTGGGATTCAATTTCTTACAGATCAAAGCGGCAAAGGGTGAGGCGATTACACCACCAATAATCAAACCTAAAATTGGCGCCAAACTTAATTCATGGACAAAAAAGAAAAAGGTACTGGTACTTGCTAGGGAGACAAATATCTCTACAAAATTACCGGTTCCGATAGCCTTTCGAGGAACCTGACCTTTACCCATCAACGTAGAATTTACGACAGGCCCCCATCCCCCACCTCCAATGGAGTCAACAAATCCACCTACAGTAGCTAGGTAAGGTAAAGATTTGGCTTGCTTATCAAAGGCACGTTTTGGTTTCCTAAACACTTTTCTAATGATAATTCCTCCCATAATCATCAAGTAAACAGCAATATAAGGCTTTACCTGATTACCATCAATGGAAGAAAGTAAAAATGCACCAATCACAGCACCTAACACGCCTGGAATCAATAAGCGCTTAGCAAGTGACCAATCCACATTCCCTAATTTCAGGTGGGAAATACCTGAAGCAAGACTAGTAAATACTTGCGCAAAATGTACCCAAGCACTTGCAATAGCTGGTGGAATCCCAATGCCCAATAAGATGGAATTGGAACTTACTCCATAGGCCATTCCCAAAGCGCCATCTATGGTCTGCGCTATAAAGCCAACTAGTAAAAACCAGAAAAACATTTCACGGTCAAGGGACTGAATTGTCAAAAGATCTGAAAATGTATAGAATGAAAGGCTCGCAAAAATAATAAAGCTAACCAAAAAAAATAAAAACCACAATGGCTGACTTTTTACTGTAAGCACCAATCTTTCCATATTCCCTATCTTTTTTATAGGATTCAAAACTAATTCAAAAATTTAGATTTTAAAAGTTTTCCTATAATTTTTGTAGGATATAAAAAGCTAACCATATTTGGGAAATATTTGCTAAGTTCATCTAAATAAACCTATAATCATATGCGAATACTCATTCCTTATATCTTCTTATTAATAGCTTCCCAAGTTTCCGCTCAAAGCGATGAAAAACAAATAAAAAAAACTTCACAAGTAAGTTTGGAGGGTATGCTTGGCATTTCTGTAGGAAACGATTTTTACGCTGTAAATGTAGGAGGTCCATTACTTTTCTTGGTAGTCAATGAAAATGTTAAATTTGGAGTTGGTGCATTGCCATCAATTTATCTACTGAATGGAAAGTTAGGTGCTAGATTGGGGGTTTCTCCGAGAATCGATTTTAAAAATATTGCATTGATAGCCCCATTTTATCATAGAGATACAACTGGTGAATGGATCTGGTCTGTTGGAATGGGTTAATAATTTCACAAAAAATAATGATGATAGGATAAGGAAAGCCTGCTGAGTACTTCCTCAGAAGGTTTTTTTATTTGTAATAATCTTGAATTATAAGAGACTTTAGTTTTATTTAAATAATAATATGACTTGTTTTGAAAATGGAGATTATTGAAAAAATCGAAGAAATTCACCTTTATTTAGCACTGGTGCTATTCCTGTTTTTAATAGGAATAGTGATCTATTTCTACATCAAATTTCAAAAATCAGAAAAGAAGAGGATTGAATCTGAGGATAAGTTCTTACGCTTAGAAGGTAAAATAAACAAATTGGAGCTGCAATCCTTGGAGGCCAAACTAAATCCACATCTTTTCAAAAACATCCTTAACTCAATTCAATCCCATGCCTATCAAACCTATTTTGCCTTAGACAAACTAGCTAATGTGTTAGATTACATTTTGTATGAAAGTAGGAAGAAGTTTGTCACGCCAAAAGAAGAAATAAAATTTGCTCAAAATTTAATTGAAATCAATAAAATCAAAGTAAGTCCCTTATTTGATTTAAAGGTGAAAACCAAAATCAATCCGAATGAGCCATTGTTTGAACAAAAATTTATGGCACCGTTGATTTCAATCGATTTGCTAGAAAATGCATTTAAACATGCCGACTTGCAGAGCTCAGATTCATTTATTTCGGTAATTTTTGAGTTTAAAGAAAGTGAATTCACATTATCGGTCACAAATAAAATCTCTGGAACAACCCCTTTAAAAAAAGAAAAAGCTGGAATAGGAATTGAAACTTTAGAACAGCGATTGAGTATAATTTATGGTCAATATTTCAAACTTGATAGATTTATTGAGGGAGATGTATATTTTGCACAATTAAAAATAAATCTAATTGGATACAAAGCTGAAATGCTTGCTGCTAGACGATGAGCTTCCAGGGCTCACATATCTTAAAATGCTTTGCGAGCAAATAGACTCGATTGAAGTGGTCAAAGCTTTCAATAATACCGATAACTTCATTAGAGAAAGCATGAGTCTAACATATGATTTCTGCATTTTGGATATTGAGATGCCCGGAATGGATGGACTTCAGATTGCTAATTTGTTGAATGGAAAGCCTGTGATATTTGCTACAGCATATAAAGAGTATGCTGCTGAGGCTTACGATTTAAACGCTATTGACTATATTAGAAAACCTGTAAAGCTCGAAAGATTGAAGCAAGCCATCGAGAAAGCACAAAAAAATATCAAAACTCAACTATACACCCCACAAAAGAATTTTGTTCAGTTAAATACAGACAAAGGAAAAGCCATTTTGTTTTTTGAAAAGATTGCCTTCATTCAAACATCAAGTGTTGATAGCAGAGACAAAATTGCACACTTGTTTGATGGTGATGAATTCGTCTTAAAAAATATAACTTTCGAGAAGTTACTGGAATTGCTGCCTTCGGCTGAATTTTGTAGAATAAATAAAAAGGAAATAATTTCGCTTAAAACCGTACAAGTCTTTTCCTTTGATGAAATAAGTTCAAATCTACCAAATGGGGCAGGAAAATTTTTAAGCTTTACCCTAAGTGAAAACTATAGGAATCAATTTTTAGAAAAAATCAGGTAATTCATTTTACACTTTTTTTCTGTTTCATTACATAATAGCCCATAGAAATTGCATCCGTGAATTAATTGAAAAGTGTCTTTGCATTTTTGCATAGAAATCAACTTCTCGAAATTATGGAAATCACGCTAAAAACAGATGCTATTTGGGGTGCACCAAAATCAAACACCAATTGGTTTGGAAATACATTTCCATTTTTAAAATCGAACCGAACGGTATTGTCTACGCCCAAGATTATCCAAGAAAAATGCCAAGGTATAAAATTAGGGATCCATCAGGTTAGGTCACTGATTTTTTCGACAGATATAGCGTTAATTGAACACTCTGACACAGATGCAATTTTGGCAGTTTATCCTTTCCCGCCTTCTTTGAAAATTATGAAAGGACTGATCGAGTTTTCCTCCAAACCAGTAATCTGTGGAATCGGAGGCGGTTTGACAAAAGGAAAAATTGCAATCGATATGGCTTTACAAGCAGAACAGCTAGGGGCTTCAGCTGTCATTGTCAATCAACCTTTCAAAAACAGGGATATAGAGCTTGTGAAAAAGAATATTTCAATTCCATTGATTTCAAGCATCTCTGATCCCACCATAGGTTTGGCCGAAAGAATTAATGCAGGCGCAGACATTATTCATATAACCGGAGGCAAAAATACAGGTCTTCATTTAGAAAAAGCACAAAGTATTATCCCAGGAATCCCCCTATTGGCCACAGGAGGTAAAACAATCCAAAATTTACAAACTGTCATAGCCTCAGGTGCTCATGGAATAGTCCTAACCCCTCCAAGTACAGGGGAACTGTTTTTTCCAATTATGGAGGAATACAGGAAAGGAATAAAATTTTGGCAAAAAATAATGAAATTCTAACTCTAAAGATATTAAGTCCGGGGATGCGAACACCTACACTCAGGTAGTCAGTTTTTTGAATAAAAGTTGACCATCTCCCGGCATTAACTTATTAATAATATACTTATGATATTACGGATAGTTTGCTCGTTGGTATTTATGTTTTTGATCGTCCATGTTGCTTTTTCTCAAGATTCAGAGGGTTTTGAATCCATGTCGAAAGTAAGGGTATCAGCTTTCGATGGAGTTTTAGCAGCTGGTTTTGTAGATGGAGGTGGCTTCACCAATTTTACTGGTCCAAACATAAATATGACTTATGGCCACCACAAATATATTTTGAGTGCCCTACCCTCTCTTCGATACAAAAGAGACCGATCAGAACCAAGAAATGCATTTGTAACTCCAAATCTAGGAATTGGATTCACCTATAGTTACAAGCTATTTGCCATACAAATCCCTTTATACTATAACCCAAAAACAGCCACAGAAAATGGTGAATGGCATGTGGGGATTGGGTTTGGATTGAGATTGAATTACATTTAAAATTAAACTTTATGATACGAAAATTCAAAAACAGTTTTTTCTATATAGGCGTCATAGGGGGATTTACACTTCTTATGTATTGGGTTGTTCAAGTTGGATCCAAGCTCGAAGAAGATAGAAATATTATCGTTCCTAATTCGGGAAATTCACAATGGAAAGAGTTTTTAAATTCTTTGATTTACAATTTTGAGCACCCTCTAGCTATATTACTTGCCCAAATCGTGACCATCATTTTAGCTGCCAGATTCTTTGGATGGATTTGCAGTAAGATTGGTCAACCTACAGTAATAGGAGAAATTATTGCAGGGATAGTTTTAGGCCCTTCTCTGATAGGTTACTATTTTCCAGAATTTTTTGATAGTCTTTTTCCTGTAGAATCACTTGGGAATCTTCAGTTTCTGAGCCAGATAGGATTGATTTTATTCATGTTTGTCATTGGAATGGAGCTGGATATTAGTGTGTTGAAAAATAAAGCACATGATGCTGTAGTCATTAGTCATGCAAGCATCATCATTCCATTTGCACTTGGAATGGGATTGGCGTACTACATATACACCTCATTTTCTCCCGATGGAGTTCAATTCCTTTCATTCGGCTTATTTCTTGGCATTGCTATGAGCATTACGGCATTTCCTGTATTGGCTAGAATAGTACAAGAACGAGGAATGCATAAGTCAAGATTGGGTACTGTGGTCATAACCTGTGCTGCTGCTGATGATATTACAGCATGGTGTCTCCTTGCGGCCGTTATTGCAATTGTAAAAGCTGGTTCATTTGTTAGCGCGCTTTATACAATTGGTCTGGCTGTATTATATGTGCTAATTATGATCAAAGTCGTAAGACCCTTTCTGAAAAGGGTTGGTGACCTCCATAACACCAAAGAGAATTTAGGCAAACCAATTGTCGCAATTTTTTTCCTTACGCTAATCCTTTCTGCATATGCTACAGAAGTCATTGGTATTCATGCACTTTTTGGAGCATTTATGGCTGGAGCCATTATGCCTATCAATGCTAACTTCAGAAATATTTTTATCGAAAAAGTAGAAGATGTTGCACTGGTATTATTACTTCCATTATTCTTTGTGTATACAGGGCTTCGAACAGAAATAGGGTTACTCAATGACCCATACCTATGGAAGGTCACAGGGATGATTATTTTGGTAGCCATTGTTGGAAAATTTATTGGAAGTGCAATTGCTGCAAAATATGTTGGTCAAAACTGGAAAGATAGCCTTACAATTGGCGCTTTGATGAATACCAGAGGCTTGATGGAACTGGTGGTTTTGAATATTGGATATGACCTTGGGGTTTTAACTCCCGAAATCTTTGCTATGATGGTAATCATGGCTTTGGTTACCACTTTTATGACTGGCCCAGCTTTGAATTTAATTAATTGGACTTTTAAGAAAAACAAAAAATCTGCTACTAATAAAATCATACAACAAGGAAAATACAAGATCCTGATATCTTTTGGACATCCCGAAAGAGGCCGCTCACTTTTGCGATTAGCTCATGCCTTTGTAAAAAAAGCAAATGGTAATGCAAGTATCTCAGCAATGCACCTCACTCCAATTGATGAAATTAATCAGCATAACAGCAAACAATATGAACATGATAGTTTTTTTCCTATCAAGACCGAATCAGAAAGGTTAGACCAAAAAATACTCACTTTATTTAAAGCAACCCATGACATTGATTCTGATATCATTGATGTTACAAACAGAGGTAATTTCGACTTATTGTTAATAGGAGAAGGACAATCTATTTTTGAAGGTAGCATGTTGGGTAAAGTATTAGGTTTCACTACTAAAATCATAAGCCCTGAAAAATTTTATAATCAGGTAACTGGCAAGGAAGGGTTCTTCGAAAATTCTCCATTCGATGAAAGAACAAAAAACATTGTTAAAAAAAGTAATGCATCTGTCGGAATTTTAATAGACAAGGGATTTGAAAGTGCTTCCTCAGTCTTTATTCCTGTATTTAATGAAGATGACCGATTTATACTAAGCTATGCTCAAAAACTCATCAAAAACTCTGAATCTCAAATCACATTTTTGGATGCATCTGGAAAACTTTACAACAATTTAGAATTCAAAGAATCTATACGTCTTATAGAACAGGTTGCGCCTAACCATATTCAGTTGATTAAAGAAAAAATCATCGATCGGGATTTTCTTCAAAGCCAAGAGCTCATGATTATAAGCCATCAAAGCTGGAAAGAACTTATCGATACAAAAAGTGTTTGGCTAGCTGAAATTCCATCTACCTTAATCTTAAAAGAAAAATGAAAATCTATAATAAAATATTGATTTATTGGTTAAGGAATATTTATCTATTGTTAATAGCTATACTATTGATCACCCAAATCGATTATGAAAAAGTAAATTGGATAGGCTATGTTTTTATTTTTGAATATATGGGAAGATGCATCTATTTCACTTTCAAAACAGTTAAACAAAAAACTTAAGCTCAATCAATCTCCATCCCATTTTGATGCCTGATTTTCGGTTAGTAATATTGGACTTTGAATACAGTCTTCGTTAATTTTCTCCGGTACGGATAATCATTATTCGATTATATTACAAAACCTGCTGAGTACTTCCAAAGCAGGTTTTGTTTCATTTAGTTTTCCTTAAAATTAAACCTCACGGTAAACCCAACTGTCCGCGGGTCTCCAAGAACTGCTGCAAAATGGCCCACATTCCCTGCTCCGGGAAGCAATTGTTCAAAATTCTGTGTGTCCGTCAAATTCCTTGACCACACAAATAAGGTAAATCCATTAGCGCCTCTAAATCCTGCTCTTGCATTCATAACTCCATAGCCATCAATATTCAAATAACGGGATGGTGAGGGACTGCTGGAAAACTCAGAGCGGAAAAATAATTCAGAAGCAATAAAGACCTCTCCTTTAAGTCCTAGAAATCTTGATTGGTGGCTCCACTCTCCTCCAGCTGAACCTGCCCATCTGGATATGCCTGGCAACCTACCTCCTGAAATATCCTTGAAACTCTCCCCTCCCACTTCCTCCAATGGCACAGGGGCATTGGTAAACTTTACATATCTGGCATCCGTATAGGTTAATGCTCCAAATAGCTGGATATTTGAACGTATTTTTAGTGACACATCCAACTCTGCACCAGCAACGTTTACTTCCTCGGCATTGGCAAGGTACCCCCTGTTTACAGATAGGTCCGGAGTCTGAACCAAGGTCTGAAAATTTTGAATTGATGTATTAAACAAAGTTAGGTTAGCTGAACTTTTAGAAGTTGGGGAAGTTTTGATTCCTCCCTCGATATGCGTAACAAACTCCGGTTCAATTCTTGCCAATTCAATCATTGTTCGCCCATTTTCCCTAGGAAGACCACCCAAATTAATCCCGACTGGCTTAAAATTGGTTGAAAATGTACCAAAGGTATTGATCTTGGACGTTGGCCTGTAAGCCAAAGTAACCTGACCTGAGAAATTCGATTCGTCCACCATTGCCTCAAATTCCTGATCATTATACACTGATTGTTGCAAAGCAATCAACACAGGATCATCCGTTTGAAGCCCCCCATACGTTTCCCGATTAAAATACACCTGCTTTTCATCATAATTCCATCTGATTCCAGGAAGGAGACTTATTTTTTCACTGATTTTCCAATCCAACTGCCCAAAGACAGCGCCGCTAAATGATTCTAATCGATTGGTGGTACGGATACCAAAACCATCCAGCAAGCCCGGTGTCTGCCATAATGGGTTTTGGTTGTTTTGAACAAATCTCCATTGATGAATTCCTGACTCTTCGGTATGGAAAGGATCTGACTTTAAATCTTGCCATAAAGCAAATACACCTATTACTCCGCTGAGTCTGGAATTGAAATCACCAGCAAAGCGAATTTCCTGAGACCATTGATCATGTCGAGAGGGTGCCTGAGAAAGACTTAGCGCTTGTAAACCTGTAAAATCCCGATCATTGGAAGGGTCCCAATTCCAATACCTCCAAGCACTTGTGGAAGTTAACGTTCCTCCCCAAAGGTTAGCATCTACATTGACCGAAACCCCACCAACATCATTTCCAGATCTCCAAGGAGTATCATGATCAATAAGCCGATCAAATGGGTTATTACTTGGCAAGGAATAATTTAAGTCCTGAATAATTGCATTGAATTGTCTAAATGGGGCACGTTGGGTTTCGACTACTCCTGCCACTACCTGAGCAAAACCATCCGGTCGCTGTCGGGTGACATCTCCCGCTACCAACACCTCTACTTTTTCAGATGGTACGTATAACAATTGTCCCCGTACCCCTAGATTATTCAAATCATTGGTGAATTTTTGAGTGGCTACATTGTAAATCAAGCCATCTCTTCTTGTACCCGAAAAAGAAAGTCTTCCTGCCAATTTTTGAGACAAAGGACCTGTGACAGACCCTCTAGTTTGGACAAAACCATAGTTCCCAAAACTAGATTCAATGGTCGCACCCGGTTGAAATCTTGGTCTACGGGTGGTAATGTTAAATGCCCCTGCAGTCGTATTCTTTCCAAATAGTGTTCCCTGAGGCCCTCTTAACACTTCGATTTGGTCCACATCTATAAAATCCAAGGCCGTAACCGCAGGACGTGCAAAAAATACTCCATCCACATAAAACCCAACCCCCGGATCAATTCCATCATTTGTCAATCCAAAGGTCGACCCCAAACCTCTGATATTTAAGGTAGTATTGCGCGGATTGGAAGAATACAACTGTACCGAAGGTACCAATTCTTTTAAGCGATTGACATTGAAGGCTTGAGCATCTTCCACCAAAGCCCCACCTATGACAGACACGGGAATCGGAACTGCCTGAATTTCTTCTTGTCTTCGTCGGGAAGTAATGAGTACCTCTGCCAATTCGAAATCGTCCTCCAGAATTATCTCTAATCTTGAAGCTGCATTTTCTCTATTGACAGTAATCTTTTTTGCCTTGTACCCAACTAAAGAAACTTGAATAGTTGTAGGAAAGCTAATTTCTCCAGACAACGTAAATTGACCCTCCAAATCCGAAACTCCAAACACATTGCCAGGGGGGATAACTATTGAAGCACCTATAACAGATTCACCCTTTTCATCCACTATTTTCCCTTGAATAAATTGTTGGCTATAAGATGCTGAAAGTGCCATAGCCAAAGGAACAAGCAAGAGCATTTTTTTATAAATATACATATCCTATAATATTTATATGATTTATCAGCAAATGTAGATGAAATTTTTATCAATACTATTCTTTTCCTATCTCTTTTATAGGTTTTAAATTTTTTGTTCCCATTCAACTCATTTTGGGGAATCATCGCAACAGCAAAACCCCATTATTTCTATAAAAACCACCAAAATCTGTCGAAAATCGCTTCGGCACAATAAATGAATTCTTTTTTTTCTAAAAACCAATATAACCCACCAATGAGAAAAATTACTGCATTATTTTCTTTCGGATTATTGCTTGTGCTATTTGTAAGTTACAACCATACCAATGCTCAGGGTGTGACGAGTGCAGGGATGACTGGACTAATAACAGACGATATGGACGAACCCTTACCAGGTGCAACCATCCAAGCAGTTCATACGCAATCAGGAACATCTTACACCATGGTCACACAAACGAATGGCAGATTTACGATTCCTAATATGCGAACAGGAGGACCTTATAGAGTTGAGGTCTCGTTTATCGGATTCGAAACCAAAGTCTATGAAAATATAAATTTGGCTCTGGGACAGCGCTATGTTCTAAATACCAAGATGAGTGATGAGGACTTTGAACTAGATGCGGTTGTGGTTGCGGGCTTTAGAGATAATTTACTAAATGATGAACGAACAGGTGCCGCTACCACTATCAATAGAGAAGCACTTACAACCATGCCTACGCTGAGCAGAAGTGTACAAGATTTTACAAGATTAACCCCTCAGTCTAACGGAGAGTCTTTTGCCGGGCAGGATCCAAAGGCTATTAATTTTTCTTTGGACGGAAGTATTTTCAATAATGCATTTGGTTTGACAGGTTCTATACCTGGTGCCCCAACTAACTCCACTCCTATCTCATTGGATGCAATTGAGGAAATACAAGTCAATATTGCACCCTATGATGTAACTCAAGGAGGATTTACTGGAGCCTCCATCAATGCCATTACTCGATCTGGGGATAATGAGTTTAGAGGTTCTGCTTTTTTGAATAACAGAAATGAACGTATGGTAGGTACTAATGCAAGAGGAACAGATGTAGTAACCTCAGATTTTAACGTGCAACAATATGGCTTTAGACTCGGCGGACCTATCATCAAAAATAAGTTATTCTTTTTCGTTTCGGCTGAATCTGAACGACGCTCAGATCCCAATTCTCCATTTATTGCTGATGCCCCCGGACGAACTGGCGCCAACGTAACCCGTGTACTTCAATCAGACATGGATGAACTAAGGAATTTCTTGGTTTCTAATTTTGACTACGATCCAGGATTATACGAGGATTATAATTTACCTACCGTTTCAGACAAATTTTTGATCAAGTTTGACTACAATATCAATGAAAACCATCATTTAAGCGCCCGGTTCAATACCTTGATTTCTTCAAGAGATAGACCTGTAGCGCGGACATCTTTGGGATTTGGTGGAAGAAATCAAAACTTATTCTCTCTCAATTTTCAAAACTCTAATTACTTATTGAATGACAACGTTTACTCAGGAATCATTGAACTTAACTCCTCATTTGGTAATCGTTTTTCGAACGAGTTGAGGTTTGGTTTAACTTCCAACAGGAATTTTAGAAGTTGGGAAGGTGGAGATTTCCCTATGGTAGATATTTTACAAGATGGAAGGAATTATATCACGTTTGGAACCGATTTACTTTCTCCAAACAGAGCATTAAATTCAGATGTTTGGCAGTTTCAGAATAATTTTTCGGCCTACTTGAATAATCATACCCTCACAGCTGGAGTAAATTTTGAACTCTTCAATTTCGAATACACCTTTACCCCGACTTTCTTTGGACATTATGTTTACAATTCCTTAGACGATTTTTATAGAGATGTAGCTGGCGAAGAAGTAGAATTAAGGAGATTTCAAAGACAGTTTTCAGCGCTTCCTGATGGGTCTGTACCCACTGCTGTCACCAGAGCATATATAGCAAGTGCCTATTTACAAGATGAAATCAACGTTACAAATAATTTCAAATTGACTCTCGGCGTTAGATTAGATGTACCATTCTACGATCAAACGGCTCTTTTGAACCCAGAAGCAGCAACACTTGATTTTAGACGACCCAATGGAGAACCTATTGAAATCAGAACAGATAGGCTACCCGAACCACAATTTATGTGGAGTCCTCGCCTTGGCTTCAATTGGGATGTTGCAGGAGATCGAACCTTCCAGATCAGAGGGGGAACAGGATTATTTTCCGGTAGACCGATTTATGTCAACATTTCCAACATGGTCAATACCAATGGAATGTTGCAAGGTCAGATCCGAGAAGACAATACCACGAATTTCCCATTCAGCCCCGACCCCAATGCCTATATCCCAGAGAATGGCGGAACACCTGAGACATACGATATAGCATACATTGATCCCCGATTCAGAAATCCGCAAGTTTGGAGGACCAATATTGGAATCGACAAAGAAATCTGGGGAGGCATCGTTGCAACAGTCGAAGGTATCTATACTGCACAGGTGCATGACCTAATTTTCTATGATGCCAATCTTTTACCACCTACAAGAAATTTAGCAGGTCCTGATAATCGTCCTCTTTACGGCTTCTCCGATGAAGCCAATAGAAGAAATCCTAACATCACCAATGCAGTCGTCATGGACAATACGTCGGAAGGATACTCCTACAGTTTGACTTTTCAATTGAAAAAATACTTTGACAACGGTCTACACGCCATGGCAGCCTACACCTATGCCAAAGCAAAAAATATGGTAGATGGAAATACGCAACACTTTTTGTCCTATGAAAACATTCATTCTGTCCGAGGGGGAAATTTTCCAGAACTAGGTTTCTCTTTGGATGATCAAAGACACCGATTGATCAGCTCTGTTGGATATAGAAAAGAATACGGAAAAAATTACGCTTCAACAATTTCCTTATTCTATGAACTCAGGAATCAAGGAGTAGATTCTTACGTATATAATACAGATATCAATGGAGATTTGATTGCCGGAAATGATTTGATTTTTGTGCCAACGGAATCTCAATTACAGGAGATGCAATTTGAGCCATTTACTTTAAATGGAATTACCTATACAGCTCAAGATCAAAGGAATATTTTTAATCAGTTTATTCAACAAGACTCTCATCTTAATTCAAGAAGAGGTATGTATGCCGTAAGAAATGCTGTTCAATTCCCTTTAGTAGGTAGACTGGATTTATCATTTATGCAGGAGTTTTTCATCAATGTAGGAGGCAAGAGAAATACCCTTCAATTGCGTGCAGATGTATTTAACTTTACCAATATGCTAAATAACAAATGGGGAACAGGTCAAATAATTGCCAACGAAAGTCCTATTGGCATTGTCAACATCGATCCAATTACCAATGTGCCCACCTATCGTCTAAATCCGGCGGGAGGTGAAGTACCTACCAATTCATTTGTCAGAACAGCCAATATTGGAGACGTCTGGCAGATGCAATTGGGCGTGAGATATATTTTCAATTAAAACCCCAACCTAAATCAAAAAAGGCAGCCGAAATCGGCTGCCTTTTTATTTATAATTAATCCAAACACTAATCTATTCCAAATTTTTTCATTTTTAGATACAAGGTCTTTCTATCAATACCTAAATGAGCGGCAGCTTTGGACTTATTATGACGAAATAGCTCCAAAGCTTCTTTGATCAATTTCTCTTCCAAAATCTCTGTATGCTCTTTGAAAGAACCCACATCAGTAATTGAATATTCAGCTGAGTTTGTAGGGGCGGTATCTGTGACTTTTGGATTCTTTAAAAAATCTGCAGGCAATAAATCCTCTGTTATTCTGTTGGTTTCTGCTAGCAGGACTGCTCTTCTGATTAAATTTTTCAATTCCCGGAGATTGCCATACCAGGCATATTGATTAAATACATGAGCAACTTGTACACTCAATCCATCTACTGATTTATTGAACTGCGCATTGCTTTGTTGAACAAAATGTTCGGTAAACAAGGAAATATCTTCTTTTCTTTCCCTCAGCGGAGGAACATCAATTCGGAATTCATTGATCCTGTGGTATAAGTCCAAGCGAAAATTTGACTGCTGTTGATTTTCCAAGTCTTCATTGGTGGCTGCTATAATCCGGATATCTAAAGGCACTTCCTGATTCGAACCAACCTTTTTGACAGAGCGCTCTTGCAAGGCACGAAGTAGTTTGGATTGGATTTCCGGTTGAAGGTTGCCTATTTCATCCAAAAATAAGGTTCCTCCATTCGCAAACTCAAGGTATCCTGTCTTATCCCCTACTGCACCCGTAAATGATCCTTTGACATGGCCAAACAATTCAGAACTTGACAAATCACTGGAAATAGCACCGCAATCAACAGCCACAAAAGGTCCTGTACGCCTATGGGATAAAGCATGGATTTTTCTTGCGAGGTATTCTTTGCCCGTTCCTGTCTCCCCGATCAAGAGAACAGAAAGGTCCGTAGGCGCTACCAATTCCACATGCTTGAAAATCTTCTGAAAGGATTGACTTTTTCCCACCACAAAAGTTAGCTCTTGGGATTCGGAAACACGCTTCTTCTTCGTTTTCAAAGCTTGTTGGATAGTCTGAAGCAATTCATCCGGATTGATAGGTTTGGTGATATACTCAAACGCACCTACTTTCATCGCTTTTACCGCAATGCGTACTTCTGAATAATTGGATATAAAAATCACCTTTAAGGAAGGATATGCTTCTTTAATAGCTTTCAATACCTCCAATCCCGTCCCATCAGGAAGCCAGTAATCGGTAATTACAAGATCTATTTTTTCCTGTTCCAACCATTTGAAAACCTCTTTTTTTTGTTCACAAGAAAAAACTTGGAAGCCTTGTTTGGTCAAAAAACTTTTAATCAGTTTTTGATAACTCAAGTCATCCTCAATCAGTAAAATTTTTTTCATTCGCTCGTTTGCTTCAAAGAAAACTTGTCAATAATACCTAATTAATCATGAAAAGAAGTAAGAAAGTTCAGTTTTTATACTGCCACTTACTAATAGCGATGACATCCTCTTTTGGCCACAATTATTGAACATAGAATTGCCGTTCTACTTCATTGGCCTGAAACTGTTCTACAGGCTGTGGCGTGTTCCAAATGATTTTGTTCCCCACATCTGTTAAAGCAAGACCAATAATCAGTAGATTCAGGATTAGGAAAATATAGATGAGAACCTTCTTTTTCATACAATACTTAAAACAGGAATCGTTCCAGTAGCTTCTTTTTGAAATAAAATTTTGACAGTAAGAAAAAAAACAAGGATTAATTATCAAAAAACTAATGAATTGTAACATTTTCCACCATTTGAAAAGATTATCAACCCAAAAACATGTGTTAAAGTGCCTCAAATTGGGGCATTTTGACTCAAAGTAATTAGTATTGTTTTAACCCTTAAATCTAAAATTCCGTTAAAACTTAAGCAATAAAACAATTTAGGCACGGTATTTTCATACTACTCACTAAATCAAGCGTGCAATTTTGGAGGTTTTTCACTATCGAAACAACGGATCGCATGTTTTCTCTAAAAGCTCTTTCATGCAACTTATACTCGTTTTAATCGGCGCATTTATAGTATTTATCTTGAGTACCCTCACTGGTGGTGGAGCAAGCTTATTGCTGATGCCACTTGTGGCTGTGGTTGTAGGGGTGAAAGCTGTCGCACCTGTGATGGCCATCAGCATAGGGATGAGTAGTACCTCCAAAGTATTCTTCTTTTGGAGACATATTGATTGGAAACTCTTTTCTTGGCTATTCCCTTCCACCATTGTGGGCTCCATTTTGGGTGCCCGCATGTTTGCTAGCCTCTCTGCTGACTTCTTGCAGATATTGATTGGACTATTATTACTTTCTACTGTTTTTCAGTGGAACAAAAAAGAAAGCAAAACAGGGTTTAAGGTAAAAGCCTGGCATTTTGCACCAATGGGCTTGGTAGTTGCCTTCCTTTCGGGCTTAATCGGGGGTGTTGGACCTTTGATGAATTCCGCCTATTTGAATTATGGTATCAGTAAGGAAAGTTTATTGGGCACCCGTTCTGCCAACGCGATAATCCTGCACATCACCAAAATCATAAGTTATGCCTATTATGGATATGTAACAGGAGAAGTATTGAAATTCGGAATTCTGATTGGGATTTCCTCCATGATAGCCGTGTACTTCGGCAAACTGATCTTAGCAAAAATCTCTGAATTATTTTTCAGAAAAATAGTAGTGGCCTCCATGGTCCTTAGTGGAATCCTGATGCTTTGGAAAAACAAAGATTACATACAGGAATTAATCAACTTTAGTTAATAATAAGACAAAAACATATGAGACTATCGATTTCCAAAAATGTCCATTTAGTGGAGCCCGGTGATTTTGAGGCTACAGAGCATTGGTATCCCCGAGTGCTCAACTCTAATATACATCCCTTAGTTTCTTATTTCCTCAATCTCTCCCACCAACAGATGGTAGAGCGCTATCAGCGCCTGCATCCATCGTGTAATCCGGATGCAATTCTAAAAGTTTTAACCTACCAACCTACTTACTTTCGATGGGCGGGGACGGATTTGATGCATATAACCAATCATGAGGGAAATAGAAAACTAGCTGTCATTGAAACCAACTCCTGTCCTTCCGGTCAAAAATCCATGCCCTTATTAGACCTCAATGTTGAGCAAGGTGGATATAAGCGCCTGATTGAAAAAACATTTAAACCCATGGTGGATGCGCAGAAGCTCGAGGGAAGCTTGGCTGTAATCTATGACAAAAATCCCATGGAAAACGTAGGCTATGCAGCAACTATTGCTGATGCTTTTGGAGAAAATGTGTATCTGGCAAAATTTGATAAGGCGGACACTGATCCTCCTGTACTTTTCAAAGAAGGTGTCATGCATATCCGTAATGAACGGGATGAATGGATTGCTATCCGTGCTGCATTCCGTTATGTCACTCAAGAACCTTGGACTCGATTGCCTCAAAATACCAAAACACTCATCCTAAACCCGATCGAAGCTTGTTTGGCTGGAGGAAGAAATAAGGAAGTGGCAAGCGGGGCATACGATCACTTCAATAATGAATTTAAACAGGAAGGAATCAGTATTTTTACTCCCAAGACCTTTACCAAAGTTCCTTATAATGAATTGAAAAAATACTTCGATATCATGGGTGGGAATATGGTGATCAAAGTCCCTGATTCCAACGCCGGTCAAGGGGTGTATACAGTTGTTTCAGAAAAAGAATTGGTGTTTGCCCTGAGTCAAATCGATCCAACAGATACCTATTTGATCCAACAGCTGATCCACAGTAATTACAACAAAGGGTTAGATCCTACCCAGGCTTGGTACCATGTAGGAACTATACCAGACAATAAAGGCCGAAGCTATGCATTTGACCTTAGATTGATGATGCATGCAACTGAAGAAGGTATTCGCCCTTTGGCGGTGTATTCCCGAAGATCAGGGTATCCATTGAATCAGCCGCTTCCACAGGACATGAACTCTTGGGAAGTATACGGAACGAACCTTTCTATCAAAGGTGAAGATGGTTGGACCTATGCAGATGAGCGCCTGATGCTCTTTGATATACGAAATTTTGGCCAACTAGGTCTTGGAGTAGATGAACTTATCAAGGGCTTTGTTCAGAGTGCTATGGCTGTATATGCCATTGATCAAAATGCTATCAGAACCTTTGGTAACAAACAATTGAATGCTTAATTTCCACTTAAATTTAAAGTCATGATGAATACAAATATATTGATTGTAGAAGATGATGCGGTTTTTTGCAAACTCTTAACCCGCTTTTTGGGCAAAAATGGATTCTTGGTAGCAGATGCCCAAGATGGCAAACATGCGGTCAAACTGCTTGAAGAACAGACTTTTTCTCTAGGTATTTTGGATTATCGCCTACCTGACATGGATGGCATAGAAATACTCCAATTAATCAAAGAAAAGAACCCTTCCACCAAAGTTATCATCATGACACGATACGGAGATGAGGGGATTGCGCAGTTAGCAATCGAAAAAGGTGCCGATGCATTCATAGCCAAACCTATCAATCCAACAGAATTACTCGAAGTTATACAAGGAATCTAAGCCGCTATTACTTCTTGGTTTCTTCCTAGGGAAAATCCTGCTTTAATTGCTCCAGCACGGGAAGGAGTCTTTGAATGAGTTCTTGCAGATCGTCTTCTAAGGTTTGGGTATTGCCGTTTTTGATGGCCACTTCAATATCTTTAGCCAAATCACCTGCTTCCACATGAATCTGACGCATACGGCTGGACAATTGATGGGTGATTTCCCGAATTCTGGAAACCTCATGAGATAAATTTGCTTTTTGGAGTAGATCTAAGTCACGTTCAGTTGTTTGAATGATATCCACCATCACTTCAGAAACCAATTCATTATCACCCATGCAAAACTTTTCTACATCAACCGTAGAATAGCTTTTAGCAATCATTTTTTCTTCTTGCACAATTGAAGAGTCCTTGGAGGAGTGAAATCCTATGCCCAATGATACCAGCTTCTCCATAATCTGTGCTTCGTTAAAGGGTTTGAGTATGAGAGATACAAATCCTTCTTCACTCAACTTGCGCTCTTCTTCCACAAATACGTTTGCAGTCATGGCCAAAACAGGCAGCTGTGCATAGGATTCATGGGACTTGAGGTAGCGCAGCACTTCTATCCCACTTACTTGCGGCATTTGGATATCCACGATAGCAAAATCCAACCCTTTTGCAGTATCCAAATTATTCAACACCTGTACACCACCCTGAAAATCAACAACCAAGGCACCTTTGGATTCCAACAGATTTTTCAAAAGTCGCAGACCAATCCGATCATCATCTACCAACAATACCCGCAGTCCCTTCAATGACACCTGCAGATTTTCGTTGATTTGGCTTTCAATCACAGGTGCTTCCTCTAACTGTATAGGTAAATTTACCCGGAATGTAGTACCTTTTCCTTGTTCCGATTGAAATGTGATTTCACCACCCAATAACTCGATCAGACGTTTGGTAATTGCAAGTCCGAGTCCAGTCCCACCAAATTGTCTGGTTATAGAGCTATCCCCTTGATTAAATTCCTGAAAAATATTTGCTTGGATTTCATCTGACATACCCATACCGGAATCTTCCACTTCTATTATCAGCCATTGACCGGAATCTACACTCAAGGATGTTTTCACAAATCCCTCCGCTGTAAACTTGAGAGCATTGCTCAAAAGATTGTTCATGATCTGACTGATTCTCAATTGATCACCAACCAACCATGCACCTTTTGGAAGGTCCATTCCCCAGATAAAGTCCAAATACTTTTCATCTGCGCGTAAACTGTAAAATTCCCGTAAACTTGAAAACAGGGAAACAGCATCAAAACTCGTTTGCTCTATATGAATCTTTCCTGCCTCAAGTTTAGAAAAGTCCAAAATATCATTGACAATATTGACCAATGTGTCAGACGCAAAACCGATCATTTTCAGGTACTCTATTTGTTTCTTGTCTTGCGTGATTTTTTGTAAAGCCTCTTGATAACCTTGGATGGCATGGAGTGGATTACGGATTTCATGGCTCATATTAGCCAGAAAATCCTGTTTGGCCTTCGCTAGATCATCTGACTTTTGCTTGGCCTCTTCCAATTTAGCCCGGTATTGCACCCCTTTTTTGATTTCAGTTAAAATGCTATTGACAAAACCCAAGGAACCCACAACCCCTAAGAAAATCATGACTCCAAGAATAATGGACACAAAAAAAGTCAACTCATAGGCCGAATCGTTCTTTGCTTTGTACTCTGCGAGCAATTCCCGCTGCATGGAAGAGATCAGTTGCTGGATTTGATAAAAGACCTCCTTGTTTTTATTGATCAGTTTGTTCTCCAGGATGACAAAGTTCTGGCGTAACCGCTGCTCATCTTGATACATCTTGGTCATAAAGGCCTTCAATGCTTCCAAAGCAGCATCCGTGGTTTCAGCTGGTTTGGTAGATTTACGATCTTCATTTGCTCGATTTTCCTGCTCACCGAGTTCCCGAAAAATCTCTACAAAATCCTCATCCAACTCCAAGTTTTCAGTGCTCAATTGAAGGGAATCTTCTTTTTTTTCTGGGAGGGTAATCTCGGATAGAAAGTCCCGGTTTCGTATCCTTCCCAAAAACTGCATCTCACTCAGTTCCTGTTGCCTCTTTATCCTTCGTTCAATATTGACGAGTGCTTCCTCACTGAAGGTTCTACTTGTTAGATTGTAACGAACTTCCTCCAACCCTGCATAGACAACCAGCAACTCCGATAAATCCATACTGATTTTCTCAAAACTTTGTACCTCTAGCGAATCATCAGCATGGGTTTTGAGCCAATCCAAGCGCTCTTTGATTCTTCTTTCAGTCTCTTCCAAAACTGAGTCCTTGTCAGATGTCCGCTCTGTTTTGGACATATCCAACAAGTACACATCCGCCATCAATCCATTCAATTGACGCAGTTTTTCATTGGGTTCCGTAAGATTCTCAACTGTGGAGAGCAATTTTTGAATACTAAAAAAAGTGACAATCGAAACCCCCACTACTAAAACAGTAGCTAACACAAAACCGATGATTACCTTCTTACCTACCTGAAACTTGGATTGAATCCTTTGTTGGGCCATATCAATGTGCTTAAAATCTTACTTCCAAATAGAGCAAAAACTACTCCAATATCTCTCGCTATAGATTCAGATTAAACTTATCCTCAATATGCGGCATTTTTACCCAGTTTGATGCATTTTATCACACCTTCAATTTTCATATAGGGCAAAATACCCAAAAAATGGCACATATTTACTTGGTACTTGCTTTGACTAAGTTGGAGAAAACTAAATCAACCCAATGGAAATTGAGCCAAAACAAGTATTATTTCGCGATAGATTATCCACTTTAGATAATCAATTGCTCGGCGGTAAATCAACAAAAAATGATTTCCTCACGAATTTGGAAGATTCCTCTGAATCAAATCCACATAAATTTTTATGGTTGGGTATGCTACTCCTATTTGTGGGCACAGGCACCTCTTTGATTTACTTTTGGAATGATTTTGAAGCTTTTCATACTGAGAGATTGGCCTCTTCTTGGGGATATTATACCCTTGCGCTGTCGGTAGGATTATTAAGTATCAAACTCTTGTTTTTACTATTCATTACAGTAGCCTACAAACGCTACAAACCAATTGAATCAGTATCAGATGATGAACTTCCTTCATGTACCATTATCGTACCTGCTTATAATGAAGGTAGACAAGTGTATGATACGCTCAAAAGCATCGTATCATCCAACTATCCTAAGAAAAAACTAGAAGTCATCTCTATCGATGATGGGAGCAAAGATGATACTTGGGAGTGGATGCAAAAAGCCAAAAGGGAGTTGATTGGAAATATCACGATTCTTCAACAGCCCAAAAATCAAGGAAAAAGACATGCACTTTACCGTGGTTTCCATGCTGGTTCAGGTGACATATTCATCACCATTGACAGTGACTCTATTGTCAGCAAAAACACCTTGAGAAATATGGCGAGCCCCTTCGCCGTCAATGAAAAATGCGGGGCAGTTGCTGGAAATGTCTTAGTATTGAATAAAAAAGATGGAATTATCCCAAAAATGCTCAATGTGAGTTTTGCCTTTAGTTTTGAATTTATCCGCTCCGCTCAAAGTGTTTATGGTTCTGTACTCTGCACGCCGGGAGCATTGGCCGCATACAGAAAAGAAGCTGTCATGAACTGCCTTCCTGAATGGATCAATCAGCGATTTTTAGGACAGCAGACCGATATTGGTGAGGACCGTGCGATGACCAATATGATTCTGAAACAAGGGTATGAAGTGCTTTTTCAAAAAAACGCAGAGGTTTTGACCAAAATCCCCGAAAAGTATAAAAACCTTAGTAAAATGTATATCCGTTGGGAACGCAGCAACGTGCGGGAAAACATCATGCTCAGTAAGTTTGCTTTTACCAACTTCAGAGAAGGCTCCAAAATCGGCACACGTATCCTTCTCTTCAACCAATGGCTGAAGGTCTTGATGGCGTACCCTGCATTAATTATTCTGATCACGTTAATCAGTATGCATCCTGTGCTCATCCTGACTAGTATGCTTTTAGGAATCATTATCTTTTCAAGTATTCCGGCATTTTTCTACGCATACAAACGTGAATTGGAAAATGCAAAATGGGCGTACGTGTATTCCATTTATTACACCTTCTCATTGTTTTGGATTACCCCGTATGCCATAGCTACAGCAAATAGAAGAGGCTGGCTGACCAGAGAAATCCCTCAAAAAAATTAATTAGTAGGACTTTTCTTGAAGCGCATTGCTTACCTTAGTGAAAGTTTAGATTATAAATTATTCACTAAGGTTTTTCATGTTTATACGAAATATCCAATCTGAAAAGTCCAGATTTGTAGCACTTCAAGGTCAGAGTTTTCCCGTAGGTCCTACTTTGACTGAAGACGGGGTCAATTTTTGCATATTTTCCAAAAACGCTACCTTAGTCGAGCTTCTGATTTTTAATCATATCAATGAGATCTATCCTGCGGAAGTTTTCACGCTCAATCCCAAGTACAACAAAACCTACCATTACTGGCATATTTTTCTGGAGGGAGCTTATGAAGGGTTGATTTACGCCTTTAGAATCCATGGCCCATATGAACCGCATAAGGGTCATTTATTTGATTCTAGTAAGGTGATTTTAGACCCCTATGCAAAAGCAGTGGTCATTCCAGAGACATACGATAGAAAAGAACACTGTAAACTCGGAAAAGGTGGGCTGCACAGCATGAAAAACGTGGTGGTAGATATCACTAATTATGATTGGGAAGGTGATATACATCCAAGGACACCATTTTCCAGAACAGTCATTTACGAGATGCATGTGGGGGGATTTACGAAAAATCCCAATTCTGGCGTTTCTCCTGAAAAGCGCGGAACATTTGCCGGATTGATTGAAAAAATTCCTTATCTCAAAGAATTGGGGATCACCGCTGTTGAGTTATTACCGATTTTTCAGTTTGACAAACAGGATGCCCCTCCTGGCTTGATTAATTATTGGGGCTATAGTCCGATTTCTTTTTTTGCACCCCACCAAGACTTCTCTACCGAACCCAATAGCTTAAAAGTTTTGGATGAATTTAGGGATATGGTCAAGGCCTTGCATAGTGAAGGGATCGAAATTATTTTAGATGTTGTTTTCAACCATACGGGAGAAAATAAAGAGGACGGCCCTACCTATTCCTTCAAGGGAATTGACAATAGTATCTACTACATTTTAGAGAAAGATAAATCCAAGTATAAAAACTATTCCGGTACAGGAAATACCCTGAATGCCAATCAATCCATCGTGCGGAGGATGATTTTATCCGCCTTGCATTTTTGGGTTCGGGACATGCATGTGGATGGTTTTCGATTTGACCTAGCCTCTATCCTATCGCGAGACGAAAACGGCAATCCCATTGAAAATCCACCAATCCTTTGGGATATAGAATCGGATCCGATTTTGGCAGGCACTAAATTAATTGCAGAAGCTTGGGATGCAGCAGGACTGTATCAGATTGGTTCATTTGTGGGAGATAGCTGGAAAGAATGGAATGGTAAATTCAGGGATGATGTACGTGCATTCCTTCGGGGAGACCAAGGAAAAATCAGTGATTTTGTTACACGGGTCATTGGAAGTCCTGATATCTATGCCGCAAAAAATAGAGAAGCAGAACAAAGCATCAATTTCGTATCCTGTCATGATGGCTTCACATTGATGGATGTGGTATCCTACAACCATAAGCACAATCTTGCCAATAATGAAGGAAATAGAGATGGCAATAATGAGAATTACAGTTATAATTTTGGGGTGGAAGGACCTACTAATAATAAGTACATCAATAAACTTCGAAAAAGACAAATCAAAAATCTGCATGTCATCAATATCCTATCCTTAGGTGCACCGATGATTTTAATGGGAGATGAAGTCTGTCGTACACAACAGGGAAACAATAATGCCTATTGTCAGGATAATGAAATCTCTTGGTTTGATTGGGACTTAGTAGCACAAAACCAAGAAATGTTCCGGTTTGTGAAAATTTTGATTCAAAAAAGATTACTTCGTGAAACTTCCCAGCGGGGATTTAATCTAAGCTTAATCGAATTTCTCCAAAAACCATTAATCGAATGGCATGGAGTTGAACTCGGAAAGCCTGACTGGAGAAAAAATTCCCATGCAATCGCCGCAACCTTCTCTTCTCTGAGTGGTCTGGTCTCCATGCATTACATGGTTAATGCCTATTTTGAGGATTTAAGCTTTGAGTTGCCTCAACTGATAGATGGGCACCCCATACAGTGGAAACGGTGGATAGATACAGCCAAGGAAAGCCCCGATGATATTCAACAATGGAAGGATTCCCCATGGATTAACGGGGAATGTTACCTTGTCAAAGCACATAGCATTGTAATTGCCATAGGAAACTTAAAAAAATGAAGCCCAAAATATCCTATTGGATACTTTGGGCTACTTTATCTAATACACACCAATAATTGGTTTGAATCTCTGATCAAATCGAAGGGAATCTGTTAGGATCTACTTCGTGGAACATAGCATACACCTTTTCAACCATATCATCTACTGATGGCTTAGAGAAATAATCTCCGTCAGAAGAATATGCCGGTCTATGCGCTTTTGCAGCTATCGTAGCAGGCTCAGAATCTAAATGATAATATGCTTTTTGTTCTTCTACTACTTTTTGCATCATGTAAGCAGACGCACCTCCCGGAACATCTTCATCTGCGAACAAGACTCTGTTGGTTTTCTTAATGGATTCTACAATGCTATGATGCACATCAAAAGGTAACAAGGTCTGTACATCGATTACTTCCAATTCAATTCCCATCGCACTTAATTCCTCAGCAGCATCCAGTACGATTCTACACATGGAACCATAGGTCACCACTGTTAGATCAGTACCAGCTCTTAGAATTTCAGGCTCACCCAAAGCTACTTTAAACTCTCCTATATTCGATGGCATACGCTCTTTCAAACGATACCCATTCAAGCATTCAATCACCAAGGCCGGCTCGTCAGCTTCCATCAAGGTGTTGTACATACCTGCTGCTTGGGTCATATCTCTTGGCACACAAAGCAACATCCCCCTCAAGGAGTGTAACAACATTCCTATCGGAGAACCCGCATGCCACACACCCTCTAATCTGTGTCCTCTCGTACGCACAATCAATGGTGCCTTCTGACCACCTTTGGTACGATAGGTCAAGGAAGCCAAATCATCCGAAAGCGTCATCAAAGCATAATGGATGTAATCCAAATACTGAATTTCAGCCATTGGACGCAGGCCTCTTAAGGCAGCACCAATACCCTGACCAATGATGGTAACTTCTCGAATAGAGGTGTCAAATACACGTAAATCACCATACTTAGCCTGCAAGCCTGAGAATGCCTGATTCACATCTCCGATTCTCCCTACATCTTCACCGAAAGCTAGAAAACGTGGATCTCTTTCCAATATCTTATCAAAGCAGGCCTGCAGGACCTCCCTACCATCCACCAAAGGAGCTCCCTCCTCATAATGAACTGGGACAGGTGCAATATTTGCAATTTGTGCTTCTGACTGAGAATACAAATGGGAGTTGTAGCGATCTTCATTGATAACTGAGAGCTGGTTAAACCAATTTCTCAGTTCAGCCTTCACTGATTCCTGATCCCTTCTCATCATCCACAAGGCTCTTCTGACAGTAGATACCACATCCTTACGGATAGGATTCAAGGTCTTTTGTAAGTCTTCTGCTAATTGTACTAATGTCGCTTTCTCAGAAGAATTTACCGCAGCTTCTTTGATTAACTGAACTGCTTCTTGCAATTCAGTTTTAATCTCTGAACTGAATGCCGCCCAAGCTGCATCTTTTTCTTTTTTCGCAAAAGCCTTAGCTGCTGCTTCAATCTGATCTAACTCTTCAGAAGAAGCTACCTGGTTGTTTTCCAAATATTCTCTGAACTTTAAGATACAGTCATGGTCCTTTTCCCATTCTAAGCGCTCTTTGGATTTATAACGCTCATGTGAACCAGAAGTGGAGTGCCCCTGCGGTTGAGTCACTTCAATTACATGGATCAATACAGGCACATGTTCTTCTCTGGCAATTCTGGAGGCATTTTCGAACGCCTTGTCCAAGGCTTCATAATCCCAACCTTTGACAACGAAAATTTCAAAGCCTTTTTGATCATCATTACGTTGGAGGCCTTTTAAAATTTCTGAAATACTTCCTTTAGTCGTATGGTACTCATTAGGCACGGAGATACCATAGCCATCATCCCATACGGAAACTACCATAGGTACCTGCATTACGCCGGCAGCATTGATTGCCTCAAAAAACATCCCCTCAGAGGTAGAGGCATTTCCAATTGTTCCCCACGCAACTTCATTTCCTTTGTTGGAAAATTGAGTCATGCCATGAAGACCTTCATTTTTCCTATACAATTTAGAAGCCATTGCCAAACCAAGGAGTTTGGGCATCTGTCCAGCAGTTGGTGAAATATCAGAAGAAGAGTTTTTCATCTCCATCAGATTTTTCCACTGACCTTTGTCGTCCAATAAGCGGGTTGCAAAGTGTCCATTCATCAATCTTCCCGCAGAGGCAGGTTCTGCTTCAACAGAAGTATGAGCATACAATTGTGCGAAATATTCACGAATGGTCAACTGACCAACAGCAAACATGAAAGTCTGATCTCTGTAGTAACCGGCACGGAAATCTCCATCTTGAAAATGCCTTGCCATAGCTAATTGGGCGAGCTCTTTGCCGTCTCCAAAAATGCCAAACTTGGCTTTCCCCATAAATACTTCTTTCCTCCCCATCAATGAAGCCTGACGGCTTTCATTGGCAAGTCTATACTCCTTTAACAAAAGTTCTTTGTCCAAAACTTTTGACTTTTTGTTTGATGAAATTGAAGCCACTGAAGTCATGATTAAACTAATCTCTAAATTATTTTGGGTTTACATGCCATACGCAAGTATGTCAAAAATAAGTAAATTTGTTAGGTTTACAAACAGTTGAATCCATTTCTTTTTTCTCAAAATCGGTAATTTATTTCGCTAAAAATAAGTAAAATTACCATTATCAAAATTTTATTAGGTTAAAAATTCGTAAACCAATTTTATAATTTTGACAATCCGACAAATTGCCATACAATAAAATACACCAAACTTTTGAAAAAATCTCCAAATTTTAAATTATTTTAAGCGTGTTTTTGAAATTATATGGCGAAAAATGATTTTAAAAAAAATTAAATTTCTTTTTTAAACGAATTTCATCCCTCAATCAAAATATCTGATAGGTTTTGAATTTTCTATTGTATTCCCATATTATCTTTGCAGCATTGTTATTTAAACCCAAATGTTAGTAAGATGATAATAGGCGTTCCAAAGGAAATTAAAAACAACGAGAACAGAGTGGCTTTGACCCCTGCAGGTGCTAAAGAACTTGTCAAGAGAGGTCATCACGTTTACGTACAGCATACAGCTGGATTGGGAAGCGGCTTTTCAGATGAAGAGTATACCCAAGCAGGTGCTGTGGTATTGCCTACCATTGAAGATGTGTACGCAATTGCAGAGATGATCATCAAGGTGAAGGAGCCAATCGAACCTGAATATAAATTGATCAAAGAAGATCAATTGTTGTTCACCTATTTCCATTTTGCTTCCTATGAACCATTAACAAAGGCTATGGTTGAAAGCAAGGCAGTTTGCTTGGCTTATGAAACAGTAGAAAAGGCTGATAGAAGCCTTCCACTTTTAGTACCTATGTCTGAAGTAGCCGGTAGAATGGCCGTTCAAAAAGGTGCCAACTACCTAGAAAAGCCTTTGAAAGGTAGAGGTATTTTGCTAGGAGGAGTTCCTGGTGTGTTGCCAGCTAAAGTGCTTATCTTAGGAGGTGGTGTGGTAGGTACACAAGCTGCTTGGATGGCAGCTGGATTAGGTGCTGATGTAACTATCATGGATGTATCTTTGGCTAGGATGAGATACTTGGCTGATGTAATGCCTGCCAATGTGAAGACCATGATGTCTAACGAATACAATATCCGTGCAATGATCAAAGATGCTGATTTGATCGTAGGTGCAGTTTTGATACCAGGTGCTAAAGCGCCTCATTTGATTACTCGTGATATGTTAAAAGACATGAAGCCAGGCACTGTTTTGGTAGATGTAGCAGTAGATCAAGGAGGATGTATCGAAACATGTACACCTACTACTCACGAGAACCCAACTTACATCATTGACGATGTAGTACACTACTGCGTGGCAAATATGCCAGGTGCTGTACCGTATACTTCTACCCTTGCATTGACCAATGCTACTCTTCCTTATGCTATACAATTAGCCGATAAAGGTTGGAAAAAAGCTGCTCAAGAAAACCCTGAATTAGTTCCAGGTTTGAACGTAATCAATGGTGAAATTGTGTACAAAGCTGTTGCGGATGCATTCGATATGAGCTACGTTCCTGTAGAAAAATATTTGGTAGACTAATTTTAATCTTCAATAATCTAAAGACTCGGTTCAGCAATGGTCCGAGTTTATTTATACATAAAAAAACAGTGTCCCGTGAAGAACACTGTCTTTTTTGTGGTTTAATAGGCTAATTTTTTTTACAATCTTTGAAAAACTCTTACGTAATCCACTACCATTTGCTGAGGGAATACTGTCGTA
Organism: Mongoliitalea lutea; assembly: GCF_014652135.1. GTDB lineage: Bacteria > Bacteroidota > Bacteroidia > Cytophagales > Cyclobacteriaceae > Mongoliitalea > Mongoliitalea lutea. The sequence goes on along the minus strand of NZ_BMYF01000002.1, from coordinate 177,183 downwards.
TCATCAGGATTACCTGGCCAATTACCCCCTACGGCAATATTGAATAAAAAGAAGAAAGATTCTCTTAATTCTGATAATGCTGCCGGCGTAATATCTACCGTATGGAATGGTCTGTTGTCCAATAACCAAACAATTTGACGCTCATCCCAGATGATGGAAAACACGTGGAAATTATCATTGAAAATCCCTTGATTTAAGGTTGTAAATCCTCCTGTTTCAGCATGCGAACCGTTATTGTCCCAATGCACAGTACCATGCACAGTATTATTACGAGCAGTAGCAGGACCTCCTATCATTTCCATGATATCAATTTCCCCGCAAGCAGGCCAACCTACTTGACGAATGTTATCTCCGAGCATCCATAACGCAGGCCAAATCCCCTGACCTTTGGGGAGGACAGCACGAATATCAATTCTACCAAACTGGAAGGATTGACGGCCTTCTGTCTTGATTCTAGCTGATGTAAACTGTCTGCCTGACATCGGCTCTCTTCGAGCTGTGATAATCAAGTTACCGTTTTCAACACGAACGTTTTCGCGTCGATTGGTGTACCATTGAAGTTCATTGTTCCCCCAGCCGCACAGGTTGTTAGCACAGCCATCACCCAAGTCAAAGGTCCAGTCCTGAGTCAATGCATTGCCATTGAACTCATCTCTCCAAACAAGGCGGTAACCATCATAGCTTTCTGGGCTGACAAAACCGGTAGTTGGAATTCCTAAACCTAGGGCAGCATCAGAAATCTCTACTTGTCGGGTCTCAGTTACAAAATCATTTTCAGTCGTATGTGCCTGAACGGTGATGGTGAATGTACCTGCTTGTCTATAGGTAAATGATGCTGAATTTCCTTGTGCCAAGTCAGGTAAGCCTGCATCCACTCCAAAACCAACCCTAAAGAAGTTAGCGTTGGTTGCAGAAAAAGTTACCGTTACATTCCCTCGCTCACCTTGCACCACATTCACTTGTAAATTGGTAGGTAATTCCACTTTCGCAGTCACTTCATCTTCTTGGCAGCCCTGAAAAAGGACTGCCGTAAGAAGAATCAATAGGATTTGTTTAATTCGAATAAACATAGGTCAATAGTATTTTAATCTGCCGGTATCAACACAAATGTCCACCATACAGCGCCATTTGGAGTGATATCAATTGTTAGCGTCAACTCTTGAGTATCCGCATTATAATCTAACACATCATATGTTACAGACTCATTGGCTCTTGGTGGACCAATGGTGTATTCCCCACCATTATAAGCTTTAGGCAAGGCAATGAATGCTCCTGTACCAGTTACGGTCAACTTAGCACGAGTGTTGCCGGAGGCAGGTGTCAAACTAAATTGATGTGTACCTGATGCCCATGCAGCTCCAACTGTTCCTGTTAAATTAGCCTCTGGCTGGCAACCTCCTCCACTTAGTCCCATGTAATCTTCCGCATAGATATCACCTTGCGCATCGTATTCGTAGACACCATTTTCTTTGAAAATGAATAAGTCATTGAATAAACAAGGGCGGTCACCTGCAATACTTGGACCGTTAGGGAAGAATGCATCACTTCCAGGTGAAGGACCTACTCCGAATGACTGAGCCGCTGGTCTCAACTTCCATGCCTTCTCACCATTACCAATCAAGTCTTGAAGTGAAATTCCAACAGCAGGAACTTCCGGTTCTGGCTCTGGTTCAGGATCAGGTGTTCCAGCGAAACCAGCCGGAATCAATCGTACATACCAGAATAAAGCCTCATTTGCAGCATCTCTGAATCGCAAGAACATTTCATTCTCTTCCAAAACCACCAACTGATATGAACGCACTCCTGTGAAGTAACCAATAAATCCTGGATTAGTCACTGTCAAGACAGGAAATGGACTTTCATTTTCTAATATATTCCAGTTCAATCCACCTGGTGAGTTAAAAGGAGCAGACAAATCCCCTACTCCTGGATCAAATGCCCCGGGGAAAGCAGAACCTTGTGCCCCATTCAAATAAACCAACCCATTAGTGTTCCAATCAAACTCAAATCCTGTCAATTTGAAGGTATAGCGGGTATTGTACATACCACTACCAACTTTTTCATTTGGACGAGCCTGATAGAAATCAGGGAAGAAACTATCAGCAGGACCTACTCCTAAGTGACCTGCTCTAGCAGAATCAATCACCCAAGTCTTACCATTAATGGCATCCAAACCTCCTGTCAGTAAATTGAAAAGAGGTCTATCCAATAAAGTCGGATCTGTTTCTTCTATAATCACTTCCTGACTGAAAGAGGAACTGCCTCCCCTATCATATACGGTCAACGTTACCGTGTACGTACCTGCCAAAGGATAAAAACCTGTAACTCTTCTACCTTCCGTACGAACTCCATTTCCAAGATCCCATACCATGAGGAAGAAATCTCCATCACCGATAAAGTCAAGGATATTATCACTTTCTGCGGAAGGAACAAAGCTAAACCCTGCGTCCTGTACCGTAGGCGGATCTGCGTCCAATCTAAATTCCTCTACACATGACCATACGATCAAGATAGGCAAGAGGAATGCTGCTATTTTTAAATATTTTTTCATCATTACTAGAATTAATAACCTGGGTTTTGTCTCCATCTGCCACCTGCTAAGTCAATCTCAAATTGAGGGATTGGAAACAGTTCATGTTTACCAACTTGGAAACCTTGAATTGCTTCAGCTGCCTTTCCTGTTCTCACCAAATCCCAGAATCTGTACCCTTCTCCTGAAAGTTCCAATCTACGCTCTCTATAGATATCCTCCAACAACTGTGCTCCAGAACTTGTGATATCTGGTACACCGGCTCTCTGTCTAACCTTGTTCAATTCAATACGTGCTCTGGCGTCATTTCCTGTCTGAGCGAATGCCTCTGCTGCCATCAATAATACATCAGCAAACCGTATGGCTCTGTAGTTTAATGGGCTAGTTAAATCATCATCAGGTAAGCCTCTTTCAAAATCTCTTTTGATGTACTTATTATTGAAGAAACCTGTATGACCACCTGCACCGATCGCATAAGAAATTTGACCAGGGTTAGGTTGTTGAGCTATCCATGCATCCAAATCTAAAATAGTAATTTCTCTCCTAGGATCGTTTCCAAAGAAATCATACAGGTTTTGGGTAGGAAGATTGTAGCTATTACCATCCCCGTAGAATGGACCTACGAAATTACGGATAGCATGGAAACCTGGAGCAGGATTACCTTGCAAGCACACCAAACAACCATAATCACCACCTTGCAAACCTGAATGTTGGATAGTAAATACATCCTCAGGGCCATTCTGATTGACCACCAACCACATGGTAGACATATCGCTCACAAGGCCATAACCTGCTTGATTCGTTGTAATCAACTCATCGAATACCTGTGCAGCCTGAGCAAATTTGTTTTGGTACAATAAAACCTTGCCTTTCAATGCCATAGCGGCACCTTTGGTAATTCTACCTGTTTCTTGGGTTGTCCAACTTAACACATTGATCGCTCTATCAAGATCTCTTTCAATTTGTGCATAGATTTCCTCTTTCGGGGTTCTATCAATTTCACGCACCTCATTAATAGAAGCCCTTCTATCAATAATCAAAGGCATATCACCAAAGTACTTCACCAAGATGAAATAATAATAGGCTCTGATAAAAGAGATTTCAGCCATCAACCGCTCCTTTGCAGGGAAATCGATGTTATTCTCATTCTCAAATACAAAGTTTGCTCTAGCAATACCTGCATAGTTGAAACGCATAACATCACGTAATTCAGCATTAATACCACCGTGACGCATGCCATCTATTTCATGCAAGCCCTGTGTATCAAAAACACTTTCACCACCTGCTATAGAGTTGTCAGATGCAATTTCTCCAATCCAAACATGTAAGTAATTTGCTTGCATCAAATCATACACCCCAATTACTGCACGCTCATAGTCCTCCGGTGTGAGGAAAAAGTTTTCGGCATCTTGAACGAATTCAGGCTCAAGATCCAACCAAGCATCGCACGAAAATAAACTCATGCTGGCTGCTAGTAGAAATATTTTAATTTTTTTCATGTCTCTTAGAATCTAAAGTTTAAACCGCCCATGATTACTCTCGCTTGCGGGAAGATCCCGTTATCAACACCTGCAAACAATGGATTACCAGATCCCACATCCGGATCAAAGCCCATGTATCTTGTCAACGTAAACAAGTTGTTAGCGGCGATGTAGAATCTCATAGAACGAATACCAACCTTACCAGTCATGCTGTCAGGTAAAGTATATCCAATCTGCACATTTCTAAGTCTTGCAAATGAACCATCTTCAACAAAGAAGTCAGAGAACACAGCATTTCTGGTTTGTCCAGTAGTTAATCGGGGAATCTCATTTGTAGTACCTGGACCTGTCCAACGATTGACATTGTATGCCATTTTATTAGCAAATGGTTGCTGTCTTTCATAGTTACGGATGATTTCCTGACCTAATGCCGCATATATATTAGCAGAAAAATCAAACCCTTTGTAATCTACAGAAAGATTCAAACCCATGATAAAATCAGGAATTGGAGAACCTAAGAATGTCAAGTCAGACTCATCACTGAAATTGATTACACCATCTCCATTGACATCCACAAAACGTAGATCCCCTGGCCTTGCATCCGGCTGCACTACAGGACTAGAATTAATTTCTTCTTGAGTCTGCCAAATACCATCTGTTTTAAATCCTACAAAGTAACCAATAGGGAAACCTTCTTGGAATCTCGTAGCAATATTCCCACCTACTCCAAATGCCGCTCCAGGAATGAAGTCCAGTCCCTCAGGCACTTTGGTCACTCGGTTTCTAAGATAGGTAAAGTTGTAATCAACTCTGAAGTTAACACCACTTGGTCTCTTCGTAGCATAGGCTACTTCTAGTTCAATACCACGGTTGGTTACGTTACCTGCATTGATGAAAGGGGGAAAACTTCCCGGTCCATAAGAACCCAACAATGCCGAAACTTCTGGCTGGAACAATAAATCCCTTGTATCCTTGATAAAGTAGTTAGCCGTAAAGTCCACATCTCTGAACAAGGTAAAGTCCAATCCGATGTTGGTCTGAAGGGTAGTTTCCCATTTCAAATCTGGGTTACTGAATGTTCCAATAGCAGCACCATTAACGATAAAGTCATTAAATACATAACGAGCCAAACCATTCATCAAGCCTCGGAATCTGAACAAACCAATTTGGTCGTTACCAGAAACCCCAAAGCTGGCTCTTAACTTCATGAAGTCAATTGCTTTTGAACTAAAGAAATCCTCATCAGAGATGATCCAGCCCCCTGAAATCGTAGGGAAGTAACCAATTCTGTTATTTGGTCCAAAGTTGGAAGAACCATCTCTTCTTAAAATACCTGAAACAGAGTAGCGCCCTTTGTATTCATACTCACCTCTAACGAAGGCAGAAACTAATTTTTGCATGCTCTGGAAGGAGCCTGTCTGGTTAAGAAATCCTCCTGGAGCCTGACTGGCGGAAATATCAGCAAAACGAACATCATTGTTAGGGATATTGAAGGCAGTACCATTCAAACCCATATTTCTATTACCAAAGTAACTGACACCTGCTGTACCTTTTACTCTATTGTCGCTATCAAAGGAACGGTCATAATTTAAGAAGGCTTCAAAATTATAGTCCAAGAAGGAATCTCTCGCCTCGAATACAGAAGCCCCTCTTTCAATCAGGGTACCACCTACATCCACTAATACTGGATCTAAATTCTCATTTCTAGCGGAGTTTGCAAACTTTCCTGGGCCAAACCAGGCTAGTGGGCTAAATGCTTTTACATCAACTAATGCAAAGTTGTAACCTGCTCTTCCATTGATACTAAAGTGGTCATTGATCTCATATGATAATTCTTGCTTACCTACAATCTTATTTACCCAAGCATCATTGAAAGTATTCTCAATTTGTGCAATTGGATTGATAATGTCCTGTACATTCTCTAAGAAAGAAAAACGATTTCCTACTCGAACAGGCTCTGTTGGATAAGCATTGATGGTATTAAACAATACAGAACCAATACCTCCTTGAGGAATACCACTGGTGCGCTCATGAGAATAAAGAAATACAGAAGTCAGCTTTATCTTTGGAGCAATTTCTGTAATAAAGTTGATTCTCGCATTGTAACGCTCAAAATTAGAGCGATCACCACCTACGATACCTTGCTGACCAAAATAGCCCCCACCAATGGAGTAAGAAGTTTTTTCTGAACCTCCATTGACGGTAACCATGTGCTCTTGAATGGGAGCAGTTTGAAACACCTCACTCTGCCAATCTGTACCTACACCGAGATTTGTGTTAGCGAATGGAGGTAAATTACCACCAGCTGCAAAAGCTTCATTAACTAATACGGCATATTCACGAGCATTTAGAAGATTGAGTTTTCTCTCCGCTTGTTGTACACCATAGTAGCTGCTGAATTCAAGAGATGGTTTTTGATTTTTAGAACCTTTTTTGGTTTCTACGATAATTACACCATTAGCTGCTCGTACACCGTAGATACCTGCCGTCGCATCTTTCAATACGTTGATGGATTCAATATCATTAGGGTTAAGGGAGTTCAAACCCGCTGCATCAAAAATAACTCCATCCACCAATATCAATGGATTGTTATTACCAAAGGTACCTAGACCACGAATACGGATATTGGAAGTCCCTCCCGGTGCTCCGGAGTTAGTGGTAATTGTCACGCCCGAAAGCTTTCCTTGTAATGCCTGATCTAAACGGGGCATATTCATATCTGCCACTGCTTCACCTTTGATCTGAGATACAGCTCCAGTCAACTCCTTTTTAGTAGCTGTTCCGTAACCTACAACAATAACTTCATTGAGAGAAGAAGTCTCCTCTACAAGTCTAATGGTTATTTCCGTTTGGCTTCTAACTGTGAAAGTTTGGGTTTCATAACCAACGAAACTTACTCGCAGTTGATCCCCAGGCAAAACTGCAAGAGTAAAGTTGCCATCTAGGTCAGTTACAGTTCCAGCAGTTGTCCCCACCTTCAAAATACTTGCACCGGGTATTGGGTCACCCCTCTCATCCAGTACCTGGCCTCTAATAGACCCTGTTTGAGCAAACAATGACAATTGCAAGCCCAGAAACAAAAGTAATGTAAATAATTTTTTCATGTATTTTGGATTTATAATACAATCACAAGGACTGAAAGATTGTACATCAATCAAAAACTGTAAGTACATCAATACTACATCATTCAAAAAATACCGCTTTCACAAAAACACATCATTAACTAAAAAAGCATAAATCTCAATCGATTTCATTACAAAAATGAATATTTCTGTCATATCATTAGTTTTCCATACTTATACATCAAAAAAAAATGTATTTTCGAAACTGTTTATAAAGTAGGGATTGTATGAGATCTTGTATAAGTATTTTATTTGGCTTGATTTTAAGCTTTCAGATATCTGCACAGGAGTTGGGCCTGCCATTTTATCATTATTTTTCAAGTAAAGAATATGATGGAGGGATGCAGAATTACGCTATAGGTCAAAACAAATATGGCATCATATATTCAGCAAATAATTTTGGATTACTGGAGTACGATGGAGGGACATGGGAACGGTATGCATTGCCCAATAGTACTAAAATCCGAGATTTCTATATAGAATCAAACGGGCGTATTTATGTGGCAGGTCAAGGACAACTTGGGTATTTTAGACTTAATCAAAAAGGGATTTTTGAATTTATTTCGTGGACAGCCAATCTTCCACTGAAATATCAAAATATAGAAGAAGTTTGGAAAGTATTTAAATTCAATGATGATTATGTATTCTGCTCATTTAACGCTGTGTTTATTTTTGACCAAAATGGGGTTCTGAAAAAAACTATTGAAGCAGAAGGAAATTTTCAAAGCTTTCATCAAAACAATAATCAACTCTATTTTCAAGATAACATAGCTGGTTTTTTAAAGTTAAATGGAGATGGTTCTACTATAAATCTTAGCGAACCAAGCATTTTCAAAAATGAAGTCATTACTGGATTACTGGAATTTGGTACCGACCAAATTAATATATATCTCGCCAATGGTAAGATATTTTCTCAAACTTCTCAACGTACACAGGAAATCAGGCTTCCACAATCCGAATTGGTTAAATCAGTAAATTCCATCATACGGCTTAAAAATGGAAATATTGCTATTGGCACCCAATATCAAGGCTTATTTATTTTTGAAGAAAATGGGGATTTGATTCTTCATATGGATAAAGAGAATGGGCTTAGAAATAATACGATATTATCACTTTTTGAAGATGTAATTGGTAACCTATGGATTGGTCATAATAATGGGATCAGCTTCTTGGAATTAAGACTACCATTTAGGGTTTTAGGAAGAGATTCAGGGATTAATGGTACGGGCTATGCGGCAGCGCAAGTTGGAAATGATATTTATATGGGGACCAATATCCACGTAAAAAAAATTGGAAGAAAAACACAGGAATTGAAAGACATTTCAAATTCCGACGGTCAATCTTACAGCTTTTCAATTATCAATGATGATTTATTGTTGGCCCATAATAATGGAGGATTCCTCATCAATCAGAATACTGCTATTCCCTTTGATGGGTTAGATGGAATATGGAATTTCCTGCCATTAGCGAAGGATCCAGCATATTTACTAGCGGGAACTTATAGTGGATTAGCACTTTTTCAAAAAACAAATGGTACTTATCAATTTGTTAGGAGACTGAATGGATTCAATGAATCTTCCCGATTAATCCAACAAGACGAACAAGGGAATATATGGATGTCACATGGTTATAAGGGGATTTACCGTCTTCAAATTTCCGATGATTTACGTGAAGTAACCGCGAAATTTTATGGTAATAAGGAAGGATTGCCTACAAATTTATTGAACTCTGTTTGGAAAATTGGAGGAAAGCTGGTGTTTACAACTGAATATGGGTTGTATCAATACAATTCACAAACTGATAGATTTGAAAAAGAAACGCTACTCAACAGCTACTTTCCTGATGATTTACTTATTACTAGTCTGGTCGAGGACCCAATAGGAAATATATTCTTTATTGGTTCCACAGAAATAGGGGTCTTAGAGAAACAACAAGATGGTTCTTACAAAAAATCCAACCAACTGTTCAATCGCTTATTACCCCTTCTAAATGATGATCTTCAAAATGTTTCTTTACTCAAAAGCAATGAAGTATTGTTTGCTGCAAAAGAAGGCTTTATTTGGTACAAAAAAAATCTAAATGAGACAATACCTGCCGCCTATCCAACTTTTATACGCTCAGTTTATATCACAGGAACAAGTGATTCACTTGTAGCTATTGGTAAAAATATTGAATTAATGGAAGAAAGATTTGGGCCTGAAACTAGCGGAAAAAATCTAATTCTTCCATCTAAACGCTCAGATATTCGGTTTGAATTTTCAAATAGTATACCCAATAGTTGGTTAAGTACTCAATTTAGAGTTAGGTTAGATGGTTTAGAAGCAGAATTTGGTGAGTGGACAAATAAAAGTGATAAAGAATATACAAATCTACGAGAAGGTGTTTATACTTTCTACGTACAAAGTAAAGATGTATATGGACAAATAGGTGAAGCTGTACCTTTTACTTTTACTATTTTACCACCTTGGTACCGTACCAGTTTAGCATACTTTTTCTATATCATAAGTTTACTGATTCTATTGGTAGTTGTTTTTAAAAGAGTAGACAAACAATATCAGAAAAAAACCAAAATCATTACTGCTAAACAACGGGAAGAGTTAGATAAAAAATCTAGCGATTTGGAGCAGTCAAAGCAAGAATTGGCTCGATTACAAACAGAACGCCTAGAGGCCGAAATTCAAAACAAAAATAAAGAACTTGCTTCTGCCACCATGCATTTGCTCAATAAAAATGGTTTTATCGACCAAACTAAGAATCACCTCGGACAAATTATAAAGAAAAGTAAAAACCAAGAGGTGAAAAATGAGCTTCAGAAAGTTATCAATAGTATAGACAAAAACATAGCAGAAGACAATGATTGGGAACAATTTGAAATGCACTTCGACCAGGTACACGGAGACTTTATGGAGCGATTCAAAAAAACTTTTCCCAATTTAAGTCCTCAGGAAATTAAATTAACAGCCTATCTCCGGATGAATCTTTCCACCAAAGAAATTGCATATTTGATGAATATAAGTGCCCGTGGCGTGGAGATTTCCAGATATAGACTGCGAAAAAAACTGAATTTGGAACGTAGCGAAAACCTTCAAGAATTCATCCTCAAATTCTAAGCAAATGAGGATAAAAGCAAATTTGAAAAAAGGACTATTTTTACAATATGAATTCCAAAAGGGTTTTAATTATCACGTATTATTGGCCACCTTCCGCAGGTTCGGGTGTGCAACGTTGGCTGAAGCTTGCCAAGTACCTGCCTGATTTTGGTTGGGAACCGGTGATTTTCACGCCCGAAAATCCTGATTTTGAACTTCAGGACCCTTCCTTGGAAAAGGATATTTCTTCCAACTTAGAAGTAATCAAATTCCCCATTTGGGAACCTTACAGTATTTTCAGAAAAATGAAAGGAAATACCCAAGGTGATCCCGCTAAGATTCTCGAGAAAAAAGAAAAGTCAGCTTTTGACAAGCTTTCTATCTGGATGCGTGCCAATCTATTGATCCCTGATCCTCGAAAATTTTGGGTCAAGCCATCCATATCATTTTTGGAAGAAGCTGTCAAAAAAGGGCATTATCAAGCCATCATCACCACAGGTCCTCCGCACAGTATGCATTTAATAGGCTTGGGGCTCCATCAAAAAACCGGAATTCCATGGCTAGCAGATTTCAGAGACCCTTGGTCTACTTGGGAGTTTTTGGATACCCTTCCCATGCTTTCATGGGTTCGTAAGCGTCATCGGCAATTAGAGAAACAGGTCTTTCACTCCGCTGATGCTATCACTACTATTAGCCCTACTTTTCAGCACGAGCTTCAAAACTTAGCAAAACGAAAAATTCATCTTTTGACCAATGGTTTTGATGCAGATGATTTCCCTAAAGACTTATCGGATAAAGGATTAAAGGAAAAGAATATTGAGATTGTGTATTCTGGAGTAATTGATGCAATTCGTAATCCTCTCCCCTTTTTAAATGCTTTTAAAACAGCTTTTGAAATATCATCAAAAACAGTCCGACTGCGATTCGTTGGAAAAGTTTCGATAACTGTTGAGGAATTTGTGAAAGCAGATTCTTGGCTTGCAAGCCATGTGGAGTTTATTGGCTATGTCTCCCATCAACGGGTATTTGAGTATTACCAAGCTGCTGATATCTTATTATTGATTTTGACTACAACCAAAAACGCCCAAGGAAATATCCCCGGGAAATTATTTGAATACATGGCAAGTAGTAAAATGATTCTTGGATTAGGTGATCCTGAGGGAGATGCTGCGAATATTATCAAGCAAGCCCAAGCTGGGATGATTCTTGACCCAAGCAATGAGGAGAAAATTATGGATGTTTTAGTGAATTTTGATCCAACAAAAGAAAGATCTGAAGGAACTTCCATTGAGAGGTTTGCAAGGAGGAGCTTAACTGGAGAGTTGGCTCGAATACTGGACCAAGTATTGAAGTAAATACTGGTAAATGAATTAGAACTTTAGTATTCAATTGAAAAACGTTGAGGACCAAAATTATTGAAATAAGTGAAACATTTAAAAAAGTTAACTAAAGACAACCGACTATAAATGAAAAAAGCCCAAATTTAATAAACCCTAAAACCCAACCCCTCAAACCTAAAAACCCGATCATCACTCAAGGTGAGTTCTAAGTTTATATCCATGGAAGTGCTTCCCTCAGGGTGCTCAATCAATCGAATTTCTAAAGGTTCCTGTCCTAAAAAATTAAACCGGTATTGGCGTAAATAGTCAAAAGATGGATCGGAAGCAAAACCAGCTACTCGAAAAAGATTCGTGATTTCTTCACCAACTGCAAAGTCCTGTCCATTCCATTCAAATGCCGTATTGCTGTTGATGGTAATTGCTTTCACATGATGCGCTGAACCCGGAGGAACCGGATCACATGCAAAGGCTGTATGTACAAAAGAAAGGGATGCTTGTTGATTTCCTGCTTCTGCGAAAGTAACTTGATCAACCATAATTCTAATGATTAAATCCTCAACCGAATAACTTTGAGCTGTATCGATTGCTTGGTTACTAGCCAAAACACCTACCATCATCGAATCAATCACAAAATTTCTCGGAGTGGGTAACCTTCCGCAGGCGCAATCATCAAAGCAAAAGAGATCACATGACAAGGGGAGAAAACCCATGAAAATGATTAGAAAAAAGAAAAATGCTTTATTGGCTTTCATAAAATAATTTTAACCTGTCAACTAAAAACGTCCTATAAATCCTTTCTGTATATTTTAGATTACTTAGATGTTAACACTTAAGTTATGGCTAATCAAGAGAAAAGCAGTCTAAGTTGGGAGAACTTTCCCAAAGTTTTTTTGACGATGGTTTAGGATAAAAACCATTTTATTCAACTTTGGAAAAGTTCACATGCCAAGAAAGTCATCCAAGATAATTCAATCCATAGACACTAAAACACCTCTTTTGCTATCTGATAAGTAGCTTCCGCCTTACTCATAGTATAGTAATGAAGCACCTGTACTCCATTGTTGATTAGGTCCTTACTTTGATGAATCGCCCACTCAATCCCCACCTGTTTTACATCTGCGTTAGTTTTACATTTTTCCAATTCATCCATCAAAGCATCTGGCATATCAATAAAGAAGGTACGTGGCAACATACTGATTTGTCCCAAAGTTGTGATAGGTTTCAATCCTGGAATAATTGGAACATCAATCCCCATCTCACGCACTTTTCTGACAAACTCATAGAATTTTTCATTATCAAAAAACATCTGAGTCACGATATACTCTGCTCCAGCATCGATTTTTTCTTTCAGATATTTGAGATCAGTCCGTAGGCTGGGAGCTTCAAAATGTTTTTCTGGATAGCCTCCTACACCTACACAAAAATCAGTATGGAAACTAGTTTCCGTCTCTTCATGAAGGTACTTTCCATGATTCATTCCAATGATTTGTTTCACCAAATCTTTGGTAAATGCATGGCCTCCTTCTTCTGGTACAAACTTATTTGCTGTCTTGGGAGCATCACCTCTCAGTGCAAGGACATTTTGTACACCAATAAAGTTTAAATCAATCAAGGCATTCTCCGTTTCCTCTTTGGTAAAACCTCCACATAGCAAATGGGGCACCGCATCTACATGAAAGCGGTTCATTATCGCTGCACAAATACCAACAGTACCCGGTCTTTTTTTGGTGGCCACACGCTCCAACAAACCATTGGGATGCTTTTTATAAATAAACTCTTCCCTGTGATAGGTAACATCCACAAAAGGTGGCTTAAATTCCATTAAGGGTGCAATACCATCACACAAATCCTGCATACTCTGCCCTTTCAATGGAGGCAGGATTTCAAATGAAAAAAGGGTCTTTTCAGCCTGAGCTATATATTCGGTAATTTTCATAGGTTCTTGATTAACTTTCAATAGGTTGTTGAGATGGATTATAAGCGAGATTTGGGGATAACCATTTTTCTGCTTGAGCAAGAGATACACCCTTTCTTTTGGCATAGTCTGCTACTTGATCTTCTCCGATTTTTCCTAACCCAAAGTACTTACTCTCCGGATGTCCAAAATAAAATCCAGAAACAGAAGAGGTTGGATACATGGCAAAGGAGTCTGTTAAGGTGATTCCCGTGTGTTTTTCTACATCCAAAAGTTCAAATAAGGTACGCTTTTCAGAATGCTCCGGACAGGCAGGATAACCAGGTGCAGGTCTAATACCTGTGTAAGCCTCTTTGATAAGCGATTCATTGTCCAAGTTTTCTGTCTGCGCATATCCCCACAGCTCTTTTCGGACCAACTCATGCAAATACTCCGCACCAGCCTCTGCTAATCTATCTGCCAAAGCCTTGAGCATGATATCGTGATAATCATCATGTGCAGCTTGAAACTCTTCCAGTTTTTGTTCGATTCCCCAGCCAGCAGTAACCGCAAAACCTCCCATGAAATCCTCTTTTTCCGGATGTAAGTAATCAGCCAAAGATCGATTAGGTACTCCTTTCCCTTTTTTGCCTTGCTGTCGCAAGAAATGAAAGCTTAGCTCTTTTTCAGGGGAAATAATCGTCACATCATCACCTGACCGCTTTAATGGAAATAATCCAACCACCGCTTTGGCACTTAGCCAATTTTCAGCAATAATCTGGTCCAACATGCTATTCGCTTCCTGATACAATCGTGTCGCTTCTGCCCCAACTACGGGGTCTTCCAAAATTTTCGGATACTTCCCAGACAACATCCAAGTACTAAAAAACGGGGTCCAATCAATGTAATTTCTCAAAATGTTCAAATCCAAATCTTCCAATACAGTAACTCCAGTTTGGATTGGTTTGACAGGCACATAATGATCCCAATCAATAAACACAGGATTGGCTTTAGCCTCTTCATATGAGACCAACTGCTTGACCTGCTGCTTGGCTTCGTGCTCTACTCGTAATTTCCTGTAAGTCTCCTTGATTTGGACATGATAAGCTTCTTTAGTTTCCTCAGAAATAGATTCTCCCGCAATTGGTACGGACTTGGATGCATCTGTCACATGGATTACTGTTCCTGAGTAAACTGGATCTATTTTGACCGCAGTATGAATTCTGGAAGTTGTCGCCCCACCGATCAACAAAGGGATTTTCAACCCTTGCCGCTCCATTTCAGAAGCCACATTGACCATTTCATCTAGTGATGGTGTAATCAATCCGGAAAGCCCAATGATATCTACCTTATTTTTGATGGCTTCATCAATGATTTTTTGAGCCTCGACCATGACTCCTAAATCAATGATATGATAGCTATTACATGCCAACACCACCCCTACAATATTTTTACCGATATCATGCACATCACCCTTTACTGTGGCTAGCAAAATTTTCTTCACACTACTTTGCTCAGCATTGAAATCGGCATCACCCACTTGTGGCATAAAGGGTTCCAAGTAAGCCACAGCCTTTTTCATAACCCGGGCAGACTTCACCACTTGAGGCAAAAACATTTTCCCTTCCCCAAACAGGTCACCTACCACGTTCATGCCATCCATCAATGGCCCTTCGATGACTTTCAATGGATTTTGATATTTCAATCGGGCTTCCTCTGTATCTTCAATGACAAAGTCGATGATTCCTTTTACAAGTGCATGCTCAATACGTTTTTCAACCGCATCCGAACGCCAAGCTTCATTGACCACCTCTTTTTTGCCCGCAGATTTCACAGTCTCGGCAAATTCCAATAAAGCCTCTGTTGCTCCTTCATGTCTGTCAAACAAGACATCCTCTACTTTTTCCAAGAGATCTTTGGGGATATCATCATAGACTTCCAACATGGTAGGGTTGACGATACCCATATCCATTCCATGCTTTATCGAATGGTACAAAAATGCAGCATGCATGGCTTCCCTTACGCGGTCATTGCCACGGAAAGAGAAACTCACATTGCTGACACCCCCACTCACTTTTGCTCCGGGAAGGTTTTGTTTAATCCATTGGGTAGCCAAGAAAAAATCTAGTGCATTTCTTCTGTGCTCTTCCATTCCCGTAGCTACTGGGAAAATATTTGGATCAAAAATGATGTCGTGAGGATTAAATTTCACCACATCCACCAAGATATCGTAACTGCGCTTGCAAATCTCTATTCTTCGCTCATAAGTATCTGCTTGTCCATGTTCATCAAAAGCCATGACCACTACAGCGGCGCCAAATTTTTTGATAGTTTTGGCTTGATGAATAAACTCTTCCTCTCCATTCTTCAAACTGATGGAGTTGACAATGCTTTTACCTTGTACACATTTCAAGCCTGCGACAATAATTTCCCATCGGGAAGAGTCTATCATGATTGGAATACGGCTGATTTCCGGTTCAGACGCTATCAAATTCAAATACCGGGTCATGGCTGCCACTCCATCCAACATCCCCTCATCCATACATACATCCAATACCTGCGCTCCTCCCCTTACCTGATCTAAAGCTACATCCAACGCTTCATCAAATTGACCATTCAAGATCAATCGGGCAAACTTCTTAGATCCAGTCACATTGGTCCTCTCCCCTACGTTGACAAAATTGATCTCAGGAGTGAAGACCAAAGGCTCCAAGCCCGATAATTTTAACACTTCACTATGACGTATCTTACTCATCGCTGCTAACTTCAAATTCTCTAACTCTAGGCGTGTATTTTCCTGCAATTTCTGCTATTGCACGGATATGGTCTGGCGTGGTACCACAGCAACCACCCAGGATATTTACATAACCCTCTTTCAAAAAGACCTCAATTTGATCTGCCATTTCTGAAGCTCCCTGATCGTACTGACCAAATTCATTAGGCAAACCTGCATTTGGATAGGCTGATACCAAAAAAGGTGCATTTTCAGCCAATACTTTCAAATATGGCCTCAACTCTTTCGCTCCCAAAGCACAATTTAAACCTACTGAGAACAAAGGAACATGAGAGACAGAAATCAAAAACGCTTCTGTAGTCTGACCTGAAAGAGTCCTTCCAGAAGCATCTGTGATCGTACCGGAAATCATCACGGGGACTCCACCTTCTTCTGGATTCAAAGGAATATTCCGTTCTTCAAAAACCTCTTGGATAGCAAAAAGAGCAGCCTTTGCATTCAAGGTATCGAAGATCGTTTCGACTAACAAGATATCAGATCCTCCATCCAATAAGCCTCTTACTTGCTCCTCATAAGCGGCCACCAATTGATCAAAGGTAATTGCTCTGTAGCCTGGATCATTGACATCTGGGGAAATGGACGCTGTACGATTGGTCGGTCCCAAAGCCCCCGCCACAAATCGAGGTCTTGCCGGATTCTTTGCCGTAAACTCATCTGCCACTTCTCGTGCAATTTTGGCTGAATAAAAGTTGATATCATATGCCAAATGCTGCAGGCCATAATCTTCCTGAGCAATTGAGGTACCCGAGAATGTATTGGTTTCGATAATATCAGCTCCAGCTTCAAAATAGGCTGCATGGATTTCTTTAATAATTTCCGGTCTTGAAAGAGAAAGCAAGTCATTATTCCCTTTCAAAGGTTTGGGATGTGACGCCAAATCGACTGTTCTAAAATCCTCTTCGGATAATTTATAACGCTGAATCATGGTACCCATGGCACCATCTAAAATCAACACTTTTTGCTTAGCTAAGGCTAGTAATTGTTCTGTTCTTTTGTTCATATTTTCAATCAAAAAGCTTATACGAGAAGAACCGGAAGATAAAAGTTGAATCAACCGCTCATCTTTTTCCGGCATTTCCGGAAGGGGAATTAGCACCTTGTATTCAGGTTGCTAAGACGTCGTAGGGCCCACCCCTCGGTCTTTCTCGATAAGCAAGTCCAAATTTACAGACAAAAGGTGGAATTATTGGACTTTTTTGCAAAATATTCCCTCTTCCTAATCAAAAACATCAAAATCAAGGATGAAACTTGTGTAAATTGTAAACAAAAAATCCTCTATGAACTATCGCTTATTCCTTCTTTTGTTCATTCTTGGTTGCCAACCTGCCAAAGAACAATCAAGCAATGAACCTGTACCTCAAGAAATCGCCGCTTGGGACGCTGACGCAAAACTTGTGGAATTGGGTATTATTCTTCCCGAAATCTCTAGCCCTATTGCCAACTATGTACATGTGGTTCGGACTGGAAATCTTCTGTTCTTGGCCGGAAAAGGTCCACAACTTCCGGAAGGAGGATATGTATTAGGAAAAATCGGAAAAGACCTAAGTATAGAAGAAGGCAAAGAAGCTGCACAATTAACCGCAATTGCACAGTTAGCGGTACTCCAAGCAGAACTTGGAAGTTTGAACAAAGTCAAGCAAATCGTCAAAGTCTTAGGAATGGTCCATTGTGAGGACGATTTTACACAACATCCTCAGGTGATCAATGGGTTTTCTGATTTGATGGTAGAAGTTTTTGGAGAAAAGGGGAAACATGCACGATCTGCTCTTGGGATGAACTCCCTTCCTTTAGGCTTTGCTGTGGAAATCGAATTGATTGTGGAAATCGAAAACTAAGGTCGAATTCCCAAACTTACTTGCACATACGGGTTACTCATGTAAGATGCCATTCCCAAATCCCCCAATCTATAAGCGCCTAATGGTTGCTCATAGCCTGCATGCACTGCTGTGAAGACTTTGAAGAATTTACCCAAGGCAAGCGGTAAACCATAACCTATATATACCTCCGGCTTTACCATTAACCCTCTTCCTGTCAACCGTCCATCAAAATCAGGTTCTTCAAACAATGCTGGAAAATCAGGTTTATTGGGATTATACAAGGTATAGCGCAAATTCCCATAACCGAGACCTCCGAGTACACCCATCTCAAGGTTTTTAAACTCAAAAAATTTCTTTCCCAAATTGGCATACAACCGCACAGAATTAAGTGTATGCTCCAACTGCTCAGATGCCTGACCACTCATACCTAGGTTGTATAAATCCATACCATACAACCAATCCTTGCTGTACCCCATGATTTTCAAACCCCAATTATTCGGTCTTCCTGAAAAGGTATTGTATCCTTTCTCGGCTAATCGTTCATTCAAAGCTTTGGGCGAAGTAAAATTCATACTTCCAAAAAGATGAACTCCAATATCTGCATCTTTGTAAAAATAATTGTGGTCAGGAATGGAAATCCCTGCTCCTACCCTAAGGAAAGCACCACTTTGGATAGAGCTAAAGCTAATACCGTTCAGCTTCCAGGAATCTTCAAAAGGGGAAAAAGAATAGCCAAATTTAGCGATCAATTCCAAGGCTTCACTACGTCCAGGGATAGGCAAATCATAAGCCATCTGAAAACCAAACTCTGTCAAAAATCCCGTCATATTCAAGCTACTCTGCTGAACATTTCCATCCCTTAAAATATACCCCTGACGAGGATTATCCATAAATTGACTAAAGGTAGCAGGCTCATCGGGACGCAACATCTGAAAATTCAAATATCCTGCTCCTACTGCCATGTAGTGGATCAATTGAAATCTACCTTCCTCTGTAAAAGCAAAGCCAACATTTAACATGGCGCGCGTAGTGCGATACCCAATTGTATAATCATCGAAATCCGATCGTGGACCAGAACTTTGGATCAGTTCCATTCCCAAAATAAAATCATTGAATCGAGCCATGTATCCAAGGGTGTAATTGGTATACCCTTTTCGCATAGGACTTAATCCCTTATCAGCCAATAAATTATTAAACTCTCGTAAATTGGCCCCTGTGGTACCGATAGTACTGTAAAAAGTAGATCTATTAGTCATGGAAGACTGCGCATACAAGTCTTGGAAAAATAAGAGACTAATAAAAAGCCCTGCTATAATTTTCATTTTGGTGAATTTGTCCTCAAAAATACAGCTATTGTTAAAAAAAAATAAAATAACGAACAATTATGTTTGTAAGTGCCTTATGAGTTTTAAATAAAGACTCTCAGGATTAAATGGTTTTGGAACATAATCATCCATTTTTAGATTTTCAAATTTCTCCATTACCTCTTCCCAAGGAGAGGCAGTCATTGCAATTATTGGGAGGTTCCTAATTTCCAATTTAGAATGTGACCGAACAAATTTCACAACTTCTAACCCATCTTTTCTAGGCATTTGCAAATCCAATAATAATATATCAAATATATTACAATCAAGCATTTCAATAGCTTCCTGACCATCATTGACAATAGTAAAATTATCAACACCCCATTTTTTCATGAATTTTCTAACCATCATTTGATTGACAATATTATCTTCTGCGATTAACAATCGGGCCTCTTTCAAATTATCCTCTAATTGATTAATAGGCGATGATAGAGAAGTAGTGGTTGAACTTCCAAAAGGAAAAAATATTGGAAAACTTATTGAAGTACCTTTATTTTCTTGGCTATCTACATGAATTTCACTATCAAACAATTGAATTAGTTTTTTTACTATCGCCAACCCTAATCCTGTTCCCCCAAACTTACGTGTTGTTTCTGTACTAGCTTGAGTAAATGCGTTAAAAATATCTTTAATTTTATCATCGGGGATTCCAATCCCAGTATCTTCTATTAAAAAATCTAATATTAAACCATCACTTTTCTGAGTTTTTAATTTAACAGATACCCTAATGAATCCTTTTTCAGTGAATTTAATGGCATTAGATAACAAATTATTTATTATCTGACCAACTCTAACTGCATCTCCCAAGAGGTTTGAAGAAATTCTTTCATCAAATTCAAACAAAATTTGAAGGTCTTTTTCTCTTGCTTGATACTTGTATGACATTATAAATGTATTTATGAGATTTTTTAAATCAATAGGCACATATTCTATTTCCAACTTACCAGACTCCATCTTATTGAAATCTAGAATATTGTTTATCAAACTCAATAAATTCTCAGCTGAAAACTGCAAGGTTTTCAAATTTTCCAATTGATCAGATCGAGGATTTTCTTCAATCAATAAATGAGTAAGTCCAATAACTGCATTCATTGGTGTACGGATTTCATGACTCATTATGGATAAAAATTGACTTTTAGCCTTTGCAGCCATTTCCGCACGTTCTTTTGCAAAAACTAATTCCTTTTGAGCTTCTCGAAGTTTCGTCACATCACGAGCAATTCCATTATATAAAAACTCTCCGTCGCTACTGTATACAACCTTCGCATTCGATGAAAATGCTTTAAAATCATTTTCTTTGGTACGAAGCTTAAATTCCAAGTATTGGTTTTTCAACAAAAAATGTTCGTCTATTTTTAAAAATTCTTCAAAAGCTTCTAAGTCACTTGAGTGCATATATTGGGTAAGTTTGGTCCCAATTACTTTTGATGACTCAAAACCTAAAAATTGCTCAACATTAGGTGATAAATAGATAATTGTCAAATCTGGTTTTAAAGAAAAAATAATCTCAGTACTATCTTCAACAAGTGTTCGAAATTTTTCTTCACTCTTCAGAATTTGCTCTTTACTCTTGTGAACATCTGTAATATCTACGAAATAACCATATAATTCTCGTAAGTTGAGATTTTGATAAATTTTACTTTGAATGTGAAATTTTATGTACTTACAATCGCCATCTATGCTTTGAATCACGAATTCCCCTGTCTCAATAGAACCAGAGGTGCTTACTTTTTTAATTTTTTGAAGGAACTTTGATCGATCTAATTCAGGAATTAACCTCAATGCAGTAAATACACTCAAGTTTAAATCATTTGAACTTATCTGAAACAAATCTTTAAATCCAGGCGTAATAACGACTTTTTTTTGATTTTCACTAAACCGCCATGAACCTGATTTGGCCAAAATCTCAGTATTTATCAATAAGTTTTCATTTCTATCTAACCTTTTCTTTATTGACAAATTGACAAAAGCACCTGAAAAAATATCCCCCAATTGCTTTAAAACTAACAAATCTTTTACTTCCCAATCAAAGGAGTCCGCAAAATCAGTAAAACCAAAAAAACCAGATAATTGATTACCTACTAAAATTGGAATAATTAAATGATTGGATTCTAAAAAAAGCTCTGATAAATCCCCCATAAGCTTATGACATACTGAATCGGAATATCCTTTTTCAAGGTAAATTATTCCATCAGAATATTCATCTACCAACACATCAGTTAGCAATTCATAACTTAAAAAAGTTGGTATTTGATCTAAATCTTCCCCATGTTTATACAAAAGTTTGACATCCTTTTTATCAGAACTAACCCGATAAATATAACTTTTTTTTGCCTTGAAATAGGAGGAGAAATTTTTTAAAGAATATAAAAATGCTTCATCTAGATTAGTGTAAACAGAGTTTACAAATTTTGTAGAACAATTAGCTAAAAGGGACTCTAGCTCAAACTTTCTATCAAGTGATTTTTTTGTATAAAAAAGATCAGTAATATCCCGGCCATTAAACAAAATTCCCTCAACATTCGGATCATCCAATAAATTGATTGCCAAATTTTGCAACAACATCTTTTTACCGTCAGCTTTTGTCATCCAAAAATCAACAGTAACTTGCTCTTTTGTTTCAAGAAGTTTATTAAAAATTTGTCCATCTATCTCTATTATTCCCTTATCAACAAACTCCCTAAAAGATTTTCCAATAATTTGATCTGGCTGGTATCCTAGTATATCTATTGCTGCTGGACTAATATATTTGTAATACCCGTTTTTGTCTAAGATGGCAACCATATCCAAACTTCTACGCATAACACCCCTAAGAAATGATAATTCGGCATCATTAGAGGAAAAAGAAGGTTGATGATAGTCGGATTTTTTAAATACGGTCATATCCTTGACTTAAAGGGGGCTTAAACACGGTGATTTAACAGTAAATTAGCGAAATATTAATGAATTAACATTCAATTTTAAAATAAATCCTTCATGAATTATCCAACTTTGAAAAAATCGTTAATGCTTTTGCTCTGGATTTGCTGTGTGCATTTAGCCATTGGGCAAGACAATAAAAAGATTTTAATTTCAGATCTGACCAAGATTGTTCAGACAAACAATCATCAAATCAGTCCCGATGGAAATTATGTGTATTTTGTCAAAAATCATATCGAAGTAACTGGAGAAGATTCATATCAGTATAAGTCTCAAATCTGGAAAACGGAGCTAAAAGCACCATTCAACAGTACACCGGTAACCTCTTCAGATTACAATGTTTCCTCCTTTACACTTTCTCCAGATGGAAAGCATCTTGCATTCACTCGAGCAAAAGATGGAAAAGCTCAAATATATTTGCTTCCTACTGCTGGTGGAGAAAGCCAACAGCTTACCAAAGAAAAAAATGGCGCGTTTAGTCCTGTATGGTCACCAGATTCTAAAAAGATTTTATTTTCTGTAAGTTTACCCATTTGGGCAATTGAAGGAAACCCTGACTGGGAACAACCAAGACCTGGCAGAGCTTATGGAGATGAGCCCAATTATAAAGCAATCCAAGCAGGTTTGGCTAAGGAGGAAATTAAACCAAATCCAGATGGAAGCTTAGAGGAAATGCGCGCATTTCTAGCCAAGAACAATTCCAAAAACGATCCAAAAGTCATTGACCGTTTGAATTTTCTTGGTGAGTTGGATTTAAATCCTGAATTAAATTTTTCACACTTGGGAATCATTGATGTGCAATCTGGTGAATCAGAAATCATCACCAAAGGCTTTCAGAGTTTCTTTGGGGGTACTTGGAGCCCTGATATGCAACATATTTATTCATCGTCCCTCTTCAACGATATTCATCCAGATGAAACTAACCACACAGAAGTTTGGAAAATCAATATCTCAACCAAAGAAGCTAGTAAATTTTTTGGCTTAGAAAATCACCGGGTGGGTAATCCAAGCTTTTCTCCCGATGGTAGATGGATTGCTGTAGGTGGACAAAATGTAGAAGAGCCATCCTACAATCAATCCATGATCGGAGTCATGAGAGCAGATGGAACTGGTTTTAAATGGATCACTGAGTCTCTGGACCGATCTGTTTCTTCACCAACGTGGACAGCAGATTCCCAAAGTATCTACTTTACAGGTGCTAGCAATGGGGGATTCTATTTGTGGAAGGCGGCGGTGAATACAGGAAAAATTGATCCTGTCATCAGTGCCCAAGTCGGCGTCGGCAGCTTCGATATCGTAGGACAGCGATTGGTCTATGCACTGACCAAGGTGGAACATATCTCTGAAATATTTGTAGCCGACCTCAATAACCGCAATCCTCAACAGATCAGCACTTGGAATCAAGGATGGCTAGCAGGCAAAAAGCTATCCAAGCCTAGTTTCCATACCTTACAAACAGCAGATGGTTTTGAAATTGAGTATTGGGTGATGCCTCCTGCTGAGGTAAAAGCGGGCGTAAAGTATCCTACCATCTTAAATATGCACGGAGGACCTTCTGCTATGTGGGGACCAGGAGAAGGCTCTATGTGGCATGAATTCCAAGTAATGGCAGCTAAAGGCTATGGTGTAGTATATGCAAACCCAAGAGGTAGTGGCGGTTATGGCAAGGCATTCCAAAAGGGTAACTTCCAGGATTGGGGAGATGGACCTGCAGCGGATGTGTTAGCTGCTTTGGACAAAGCTACGGAACAATACGATTGGATTGATAAAGATCAATATTTCCTAACAGGTGGATCCTATGCAGGTTATTTGACTGCTTGGATTGTGGGACATGACCATCGATTCAAAGCTGCTTTTGCGCAACGCGGAGTGTATGAATTGACCTTCTTCTTGGGAGAAGGAAATGCTTGGAGATTAGTTCCCAATCATTTTGGCTATCCTTGGGAAGAGGGCGTTAAAGAAATAATGGATTATAATAGTCCACAAACCTACGTTCAGAATATTCAGACTCCCCTACTCATCAAGCATGGAGATCAGGACTTACGAACAGGTGTAAGACAATCAGAACTCCTGTACAAGAGTTTGAAAATATTAGGTAAACCTGTAGAATATGTACGTTATCCAGGTGAAGGCCATGAACTTTCCCGCTCGGGAGCTATTCATAGAAGAATTGACCGAATGGCTAGAATCATTGAATTCTTTGAGCGCTATGTTGAACACCCCTAATTGACTAACAAACTAATGAGAAAAATATCCATAGTACTGATATGCATTGCTTGGATAGCAAGCTATGCAATTGCGCAAAATGCAAGTAAAGAACCGAGACCCATCACTTGGCAGGATATTCCTGCATGGAAATCCATCAATATGGGTACCGTGCAACTATCTCCCGATGGCCAATGGATGACCCATGTGATGAGTATGGTAGAAGGAGACAGCGAACTCATCCTTCAAAAAACCGGCAATCCTGAGGATAAGAAAACGTTTAAAATTGGTTCCAGTAACTTTCCTTCTGTGAGTTTTTCAGAAAATGGAAAATGGTTAGCCTTCAAAGAGTATCCTACCGATAAGGAAAGAAAAGCTGCTGCCAAATCAGGAGGTAGAGGACTGAAAGAAAAATTGATTTTGGTTGATCTTTCCAACGATTACAAGCAAACAAGCTTTGAAAATGTGGGCTCATTCAATTTCAATGGCAAAGCATCTACCCATTTAGCGATCAATCTCAACAGAGAAGGCTCCAATGGAGATGCCAAAGGTTCTGATTTGGTATTACTACATCTTACATCCGGCAAAAAACAAAACATTGGAAATGTGAGTGATTTCGGGTTTAATAAATCTGGAGAGTTTTTGGCGTATGCAGTCGATGCCGCCAATCAAGTGGGTAATGGAATTTATCTATTGACGTTAAACTCTGGAAAAACGGAAGTGTTAGATTCGGATGCCGCTACTTATCGTTCCATTGCTTGGACAGAAAAAGGAGATGCCTTTGCCCTTTTGAAGATGGTCAAAGACAAACAATACAAGCAAGATCATGGAAAAGTATTGGGTGTCAAAAATCTTAACGCACCACAATTGATCGTCTATGATCCTCAGAAAGATAGCGTCAACTTCACCAAGGAATCCACCATTAGTCCAAATAGAAGACCGATGTGGTCTGATGATTTGAACCGGTTATTTTTTGGAATCCACGCGCTCGTTCCTGAGAAAAAAGAAAGCAAAAAAGAAACTGAACCGGTAAGCAATAAGGACTCACTTGAAAAGGCACAGCTACAGAAAATCCTTGCCGACACAACTGTTAAATCTTTGGATGATTTGAGAAAAGCAATTGCTAAGACCTCCACTACAGCTGAAAAAACAAATGGAACAAACGATGCCAGCAAGCCGGATATGACCATTTGGCATTGGCAGGATAGCCGCTTACAATCCAGACAGCAGGTATTGGAAAATCAAGATAAGATGTATAATACCTATGGTATGTATGATGTAGGGAAGAAACAGTTTGTTTCTTTGCAGGATAGCAGTTTCCGTGAAATGACCCTCTTGCCAAAGCACAGATTTGGTTTGGGACTTGATTTGCAAGCGTATGAATTAGACATCAATTTGGATGGACAGAATTACAGGGACATCTACACAATTGATCTCCAAACAGGTGAAAAAACCCTAGTATTTGAAAAATTCTACGTTCCTTCTCCAGCCTCTTTGCCAAGGCCTTCACCCGACGGAACCAAACTCTTATTGGCTAAAGATGGACATTTCCATGTATATGATATTCCAAGTAAACAATTAAGAAACCTAACAGAATCACTCCCTGTCAGCTTTGTCGACGAGTCCAACGATCGAAATGTAACATTACCGATGTACAGCGCTATGGGCTGGTCTTCTGATAGTCGATTTGTCTTATTGAGAGATGGATGGGATATCTGGCAAGTACCTGTGCTCGCAGGAAGAGAGCGTGCACAAAATATCACACAAAATGGTCGTAAAGAACAAATCCGTTATCAAAGCCGCTATGTGTTGGATTCCGAAGAGAAAGGCATTGACCTTAGTAAAGCACAGTACTTTGGCACCTATGGAGAGTGGACCAAAAAGAGTGGTATAGCTAGAATTAACGGAGGAAAAGCAGGCTTGACTCCAGGAGCAACAGCCTTAATTTGGGAAGATGCGAACATCAACCGCTACACCAAAGCTAAGAATGCCGAAGTTTATTACTTCACCAAAGAGAAGCTCAATGAACCGACTAATGTGTTCCTTACAGATGCCACTATTGGAAAACGTGAACAAGTTACCCAAAATGCGCCTGATGCAGGAAAGTATGTATGGTCTTCTGGAGCCCAATTAGTAGACTATGTTTCTGACAAAGGAGATACATTGCAAGCTGCACTATTTTTACCAGCGAATTATGAAGCAGGTAAAAAGTATCCAACTATCATTTACTACTACGAAAAATTATCACAAACCCTTCACAACTACAGTAATCCAGGATTCTCTGGCACAGGTTGGAACCCTGCTGTCTACACATCCAATGGATATGCTGTATTGATTCCAGATATTGTCTATCAATTGGATGACCCAGGAATGTCAGCTGTTTGGTGTGTATTGCCTGCCGTAAAAGAAGCCTTGAAGACAGGAATCATTGACGAAAAAAATATGGGATTGCATGGACATTCATGGGGAGGTTACCAAACCTCATTCTTGATTACGCAGACAAATCAGTTTAAAGCTGCAGCTGCCGGAGCTCCATTGACCAATATGATTTCAATGTATGATTTGATTTATTGGAATACTGGGGGTGGAAATATGGCCATTTTTGAATCTTCACAGGGAAGATTCCGGGGTGGACCTTGGGAAAATTGGGATTCTTACCAAAGAAACTCACCAGTGTACCATGTAAAAAACGTAGAAACACCCTTGTTGATGCTTCACAATGATAAAGACGGGGCAGTGGACTTCACTCAAGGAATTGAATATTACAATGCCTTGAGAAGATTGAAAAAACCGGTAATCATGGTCCAGTACAAAGGTGAAAACCATGGTTTATCCAAGTTGGAAAACAGAAAGGATTACAGTGTTCGTATGTTGGAATTCTTTGATTATCATCTTAAAAGTAAAAAAGACATCGATTGGATAGACTCGGGAGTCTCTAAGTTAAGTTTGGACGAGCACCTCTCTGGCCGAACATTTAGTGCAAATTCATATTAAAAAAATCTTACTAAATGATTATTCATGCAATAATCCAAAAAATAATAGCCAAACTCGACAAAAAATACCCAAAATTGGGTATTTTTTTCTAACTTTAATTTCGTACTTTTGAAACGGTAGATTAACTCTATCAAGTGTTTAAGTTCAAATAAGGGTTTTCCAACCAAAAAGTCTCTGAGGCATATTAGAGAGTTTTTAAAATAAAAAAGCTGCTCATCCCTGAGCAGCTTTTTTACTTATTGAGCTTCTTCTACCTGAGTTGAGTCCGACTCGATCTCTAAAACCTCTTCTTCAATTTCAGGTGCAGTTTCTTCGATAACTGTTTCTTCAACTTCAACATTTTCTGTTGTTTTGTTGCCGCAAGATGCTAGCATGATTCCAGCTGTAAGCATCATAGCGAAGATCATTTTCTTCATTACTGTGTTTGTTTGATTGGTTTTTTGTACTAGTATATATGTATAAATCTCATGCCAAAACATCTATTTTTCAGGTATTTACATAGATTTATTTTTCAAAATCGATTGAAGCAACTAATTAACATACCAAACTATTCAGACCACCCCCCTCCAAGAGCTCTATATAGCCTTACATTCGCTTGAAGCTGCTGTTTTTTCAATTCAATCAACTCTATTTCTGCTTGCAAAGCATTCACTTGTGCATTCAAAACTTCGAGGTATCCAGCATATCCTACCCGAAACATAATGTTGGAATTTTCTACCGAACGCTTCTGAACTTCAACTTCATAAGTCTTTAATTGCAATTGCTCATCAAATGCACTAAACTCATTGACCAAGCTCAATACCTCCAAATAACTTTTGAAGATGGTTTGTTCATAATCCAAATAGGCAATCTTTTGACCAGCTTTCGCCGCTTCAAAATCCATACGAATCTGATTTCTGTTAAATACAGGCGCTACTAACCCAGCTCCAAGTTGATACACCGTGGAAGCAGGACTGAAGAACAAACGGGAAAAGTCAAACGCATTGAATCCAGCCATCCCTCCCAATTGAATACTTGGAAAGAAAGCTGCACGGGCAGCTTGTACCTCTGCTTTTGTAGCCAATAACTCACGCTCGGCCATTCGAATATCCGGTCTGTATGCTAATAACTCGGCTGGTAGTCCTACATCAACCAAATCTGGAGTCCCAAAAACCTCCTCCATAGTATTCCGCACATGTTGAAAATCATATACACCAAGTAGTTGAGCCATTTGTAGTTCAGCAGTCCGAAGCTCACGCTTTCTATCTACAAGTTGCGCCTTTGAGTTCAACATCAAGGCTTCAAATTGATCTACTGCCAATTGATTTTCTTTCCCTGATTCTTTCAAATCTTTGGAAAGATTGACTGCAAACTCCTGTAATTGAATATTAGCTTCTAAAATCCGAATCTCTTCATCCAATGCTACCAATTCATAATATTGTTGAGACACCTCTCCTACCAGCCATGTCCTAATGGCATTGACCATTTCTTCCGATGCTAAAAATCGTGCAAAAGCGGCTTTTTTTCGATTACGGAGTTTGGACCACACGTCAATTTCCCAATTAAATTGTGCTCCTACTATAAAGTCCCGATAAGGATCTGGAATGAGTTTATCTTCTGGAACGGTTGGAGAAAGGTTGGAGTCAGCATTACCGACTCCATCCATCGTGTACTCTCCAAACCTCCTTACGGAAGCACCCGCAAGTGCATTGACCTCTGGAAGTAATCCGCCTTTGGCAATCCTGAAATTGGCTCGGGCTATCCGGATTCTCTCCAGCGTTTTTAAATGATCCTGATTATTGTCCAAGGCCACTTGAATCAACTCTTTCAAATTTTCATCTTCAAAGAAATTCTGCCATTGGAGTAATGCCGCAGAGGTCTGCTCCTCTGATGCTATTTCTGTCTCAAAATTACTTGGTAGCGCCGTCTGTATATCCTCTAAAGTCAATTCTGCTGTTTTACAAGAAACCAAGAATAGACCTGTTAGAAGCAGCCCAACTATTGTATGTTTATTCACAAATGCTTTCATAATACCGCTTATTCTTGTTTGATTTCAATGGTTTTCTTTTTCTTGAATTTTGTATCGAGTGTTTCAAACACCACATACAGACCTGGAATCAAAAATACCCCAACCAAGGTACCGATAAGCATTCCTCCTGCTGCAGCAGTACCGATAGTTCGGTTACCGATAGCACCTGCACCTGAGGCAATAGTCAAGGGAATCAAACCTGCGATAAAAGCAAAGGAAGTCATCAAAATAGGTCTCAATCGCTCAACTCCACCCTTGATCGCACTTTGTAAAATAGATAGTCCCCTATCTCTATTTTGAATCGCAATCTCCACGATCAAAATCGCGTTTTTACCCAAAAGACCAATCAACATGACAAGTGATACTTGCGCATAGATATTGTTTTCCAGCCCCGTCAACTTCAAAAACAAGAAGGAACCGAAAATCCCCGCTGGAAGCGATAAAATTACCGGCAAAGGCAAGAAGTAACTTTCATATTGAGCAGCTAATAACAGATATACGAAAATCAAACAAACAGCAAAGATGTAGATTGCCTGATTTCCAGATTCGATTTGCTCTCGGGTAATACCCGACCAGTCGATATCAAAGCCTCTGGGCAAAACTTTTAAAGCTACTTCTTCCACTGCTTTGATGGCATCTCCAGAAGCATATCCCGGGGCAGCATCTCCTGTGATCAATGCTGAGTTAAACATATTATATCGGGTAAGCTGCTCTGGTCCGTAAACTTTTTCCAAGGTTAGGAAATTGGAATAAGGTACCATCTGACCTCTGTCATTTTTAGCATACATAGCCAACAAAGACTCGGGAGATGTTCTGTACTCAGGAGAAGCTTGAATCATCACCTTATACATCTGTCCGTATCGGATAAAGTTGGAAGAATAGAAACTTCCGATATAAGACTGCAAGGTCTCCATGGCGTCATTGACCGATATCCCCAGTTTGGCAGCTTTATCATGATCCACATTCAATACATACTGAGGGAAGTTAGGCTCAAAGTTGGTAGTTACTTCTTTGAGTTCTGGTCTTGCATTTAACTCGTCCAGAAAATCTTGCGTAACTTGCGCCATAACATCCAAAGATCCACCCGTTTTATCCTGCATTCGCAGTTCAAATCCCGATGCATTACCAAAACCCGGAACAGGTGGTGGGGAGAAGAACTGGATTTCTGCTCCTTTGATATGAGACACACGCTCTTGATAATCTTCAATCAATTGATTGACATTTTTGTCACGGTCTCCCCATCCTACTAAATTGATCATTCCCATTCCGTATGATGCACCTGCTGTCTCAGTCATCAAACTGTAGCCTGCAAGCGTAGAAACGGTTTCCACCTCTTCCAAAGGAAGTAAACTAGCCTGAACCATATCCATCACTTCAGAGGTACGCTCCACCGTAGCCCCTGGAGGTGTGGTGACATTGACATAGACCATCCCCTGGTCTTCATTGGGGATAAACCCCGTAGGCAATACAGCCAATCCTCCATAAGTCAAACCAAAGAATAAAATCAGCGCTCCAAAAGTTACCACTCTCCTACCTGCAATGGCATTCACTACACCACTATACATAGAAGCTAAGGCATCATAGCGCTTATTGAAACCATAGAAGAATCGTTGTAACTTTCCATTTTTAGGACTATGGTCTACATCAACTGGTTTCAACAACATGGCACAAAGTGCAGGTGATAGGGTCAAAGCATTAATCCCTGAAATCACAATAGCAATGGCGAGTGTCAGGGAAAACTGTCTGTAGAAAATCCCAACTGGACCAGAAAGAAAACTCACCGGAACGAATACCGCTGACATTACCAAGGTAATCGCCACAATCGCACCACCAATCTCTTTCATAGCTGCCAAAGTTGCATCCATGGCATTCATTTTCAAATCATGCATTTTCACGTGCACAGCTTCTACTACCACAATCGCATTATCCACCACAATCCCAATCGCCAAAACCAAGGCGAATAGCGTCAACAAGTTGATGGAGAAACCAAATAGTTGCATGAAAAAGAAAGTACCGATCAAGGAAACGGGAACCGCAATTGCAGGAATCAAAGTAGACCTGAAATCCTGAAGGAAAATGAACACTACCAAGGAAACCAAAAGGAATGCCTCGATCAAAGTTTTTACTACTTCAAAAATAGAAGCATCCAAGAACCGGGAAACATCATAGGATACATTGTATTCCATACCCGGAGGAAAGGAATCCTCTTGCAATTCATCCATTTTATCCTTAATATTTTGGATAACTTCCCGCGCATTGGATCCAGGCCTTTGCTTGATCATAATAGAAGCAGATGGTTTGCCATCTGTCATCGAAACCATGCTGTATTCTTGAGAATCAAAGACCACGTCGGCCACATCTCTTAATTTGAGTAAGGAACCATCAGGCAAAGCTTTCAGCGTGATATTTTCAAACTGTTCCTCTTGATTAAACTTACCCGTGTACTTCAATACATATTGCAAGGCCTGAGGATCTCTGTCAGAAGCAATACCTGATTTACCAGGCGCCGCTTCCACGTTTTGCTGACGGATGGCTTCTGTTACATCTTGGGGAGAAAGGTTATAAGCGACCAACCGGTCAGGTTTCAACCAAACCCGCATGGCATAATCCTTAAATCCCATGATCTGGGCAAAGCCTACCCCATCAATCCTTTTTAATTCAGGAAGGATATTGATATCCGCAAAATTGTACACGAACTTTTCATCCTGGGTAGAATCCGATGTGACCAAGTTCAAATACAAAAGCATGGAATTTACTTCCTTCTCGGCTTGTACTCCAGCACGAATAACCTCCTCTGGCAATTCATCCAAAACTGTAGAAACCCTGTTCTGCACATTAACTGCAGCTTGATCTGGATCTGTTCCAACTTTAAAAATAATATTGATCATTGTAACACCATCATTAGTGTTGACCGATGTCATATAACTCATACCAGGCACCCCATTTATTGCTCGTTCTAAGGGCGTGGCTACAGCTTTGGCCAAAACCTCTGCGTTTGCTCCAGTATATCTAGCTGTAACCATTACTGAGGGCGGTACAATCTCAGGGAACTGTGTGATAGGCAAAGAAGTCAAAGCCAACAAGCCCAATAGCGTGATGAAAACCGATATTACTGTAGATAAGATCGGTCGTTTGATAAATAGCTCTAACATGGCTTAGGATTTTACCAAGGTGTCATACACATCTTTTTCAGGAGTTAATTCTGGCATGATTTCCATACCGTCTTTTACCTGCTGAATACCTTCATAGATGATTCTATCGCCTGGCTCAAAACCATCAGCGATGTAGAATACCCCAAAGCGCTGCAAAGGCTTGAAGCTTCGTACCCTCACCTTATTGTTTTTATCCACGATGTACACATAATTGTAATCCTGGATTTCAAAGGTGGATTTTTGTGGAATCAAAAAGATATCCTCTAAAGTCTCACTCATCTCTACCTTACCCGTAGAACCATGCTTGATCAATTGATCAGGATTTGGGAAACGTACCCGAAAAGCAATGGAGCCAGTTCCTCTTTCAAAGTCAGCTTCCATGGTCTCCAATCTTCCCTTATTTTCATAATAAACCCCATCGGATAAAATCAAAGAAACTTCTTGATCATCGAAGGTATCATTTTCGATTTTGGCACGCATATACTTAAGATACTCATTTTCAGTCACCTTGTAATAGGCAAAAATCTCAGAGATATCCGTAATGTTTGTCAATAAATCTCCTGCAGTTACTAAACTCCCGGTTTTGTAAGGAATACGATCTACAATACCGTCAAAAGGAGCTTTAATGGTGGTATAGGACAATCCAGTCTTAGCATTTTTGAGCATAGACTCTGCTTCAGAGATGACGGATTCTGCCACTGCTTTTTTGGATAAGGCCAATTGATATTCGGATCTGGCAATGATATTTTTATCCACCAAGACTTTGAGACGATCCACTTCCAATTGGGCAGCTTGCGCTTCTGCACGGGCTTGAAACAAACGCGCATTGGCAGAATTGACCATTTCATTGTATTCATTGGAAGTCAATTGAAAGAGGTTTTGTCCTTTTTTGACAAATTGACCTTCGTCCACATATATCCTGTCCACAAAGCCTTCAACTTTAGCCCGTACTTCTACAAACTGCACAGCCTGAATATCGCTGACATAGGTTTTGGGAAGGGTTATACTCATCGGTTGAAGTTCCACGATAGGAACTTGTATGAGTACTTGGTTCTGATTTTTTCCACTGCCATTGTTACAGGCAAAAGAAATGAGAATGAGCAAAAACATGCTCAAATGACTTGCTTTGGTACATAGAAATGCACTCAAAGAAGCCCAATAGTGATTGGTTTTCATAAACAAATAGAATGTGAATAATCTTTCAGAGAAAGTTATTTGAGGGTTTATCGCAAATAAAAGAAAGTGTTAGTGCCCCCTAATCAGGGCGCATTGGCAGCAATGGATTTGCCAATCAAAAAATCAAGTCCTGAAAATATGTCAAGAGGAATATATGCAATAGAAAGCATGGATGGTTTTGATAACCTCAATGCTTGAGAGACAAATTCAAATACGCTTAATACAATGATTCGTTGAATTTTGAGTGATTGGGTGCTGCTAGACCTGGAAATCGAAGTGGGAAAATCCACGTAATCGAAATCAGCCTCATTTAAAAATTCACCTACATACTCTATATCTTGCTCTTCTTCAAACCCATCAAATACAGCCAAAACTACAAAAAACAATGCCATGGCAAGCGCGATGACACGAAGAAGTGGTCTGACAATATGTATTGATTGTTTCACGATGTAAAAGTAGTCAAATTTCGAACCAAAAAATCTTTTTTCAACATTCTCCAAAAAATATTATTTCGATTTTTTTCAAAGGCGATAGACTCAACTAATCAATCAATTGAATCACTAGTTGAATCTATCATCCCTCATCATTATTTCATGCTCAAATCCCAGCCAAAGAAGTTGAGCTCGATGACTAGACCAGAAGGTTTGTCATTCCCTTCATTTGGCAATAAGACTCCTGCACAAAACTGAAACCGTTTAGTCACATTATACATGGCTCCAATTACAGCTACAGAAGATTCATTGTTACCACTGATCCAGTCTCCCATAAGGTAGGTTCTGGGGGCGATTTTTAACTCATACCCAACTAGAAAACCAACATGTGTACCTTCTCCTACAAAATTTCGATTGGTATGGTACATACCTCCAATGATTCGGCTTTTTTTATTCATAAAATGATAGACACCTATCCCATAATTAAAGTAAGCCAACTCCTTTTCGTCCCATTGATCTGCCAAATTTATGCCTGTTTGTGTCCCAAAATTGACATCAAAGGTTTCTGATATTCGAAATTGTTTTTGAATGGATGGCATCAAATGTGGTGATAAGGCACCTTGGGAGGGGTTATCATTGTAGATAAACTCAAGAGAAGGGCTAAAGCCAACACCTTTTCCCACCAAATTTACACCTATATCCCATCCCTTGCCCAAACCATAGACGAAATGGCCTTTAGACTCAAACATGGGCTGAAATATATTGAACTGATGCTGGTAGAACACTTTTTTTTTTTCGGTTATGTCACCAGATGGAATATTAAATAGGTTTTGCTGAGCCATAGTGCTATTACAAATCAATAGCAGGCCCACTAAGAATGTTAGTCGCATTTATAAACTTCAGTTAAAGAAAGAAAATTGATTATCAATAAATAAAATGCATGGCTCCATAAGGCAGTATAAGAAGCTCACCCAAATTCAATAAAAAAACCTTCGGCAACTTTATCTAGCGGTGAGAACTTAATTATGGAGCAAAGCAATAGTTACAAAAAACTAGGGTGCATTTCTAAAAATACTCGTACCTACAAAAAACTCATAAACTATTTGAATTTTTGGAGGCTGAATAAAAAAATCATCTTGATAAACTTTAAGTGGTACAATAACTGAAAGAAGAAAATCAACCACCTTAATTTGTTCGGTTCGTTCAAACAAAACAAAAGAAGATTCTAGCACTCGCGATATTTTAACAGGAAAATCAAAATCATCAAAATCTTGCTCAGTTAAGATTTCAATATCTTGGTAAATTACATCCTCAATATCTTCAAAATGGTCACATATAGACAAAAAAGTGAAGACGGTCACGAATAAAACAGAAAATGCGTTAATCATGCTTTTTTCACCTTGTATTTTCTGGAGCACTTTGATTTCAGTCTTACTAATTCAGTTAGTTCGAACGAGCTTCATGAAAAAAGGTTACCTTCAAATAAAATAAAATTAAGCGGTCGAATTCAGTATTTTTTTTAATTTTTGTCCTCTGATTAACACAATTTGGGATAGATGAAGCAAGAATTACGCATTATATATATGGGAACGCCTGAATTTGCGGTTCCCTCCTTACAAAAATTAGTTGCCGCAGGCTGGAATGTAGTAGCAGTAATTACCGCACCCGACAAACCCAAAGGCAGAGGACAGAAACTTATTCCTTCTCCTGTCAAGGAAGCTGCACTGGATTTGAATATTCCTGTGCTTCAGCCCACCAATCTAAAATCTCCTGAGTTTTTAGATGAACTATCTTCTTATCAGGCAAATTTACAGATTGTGGTGGCATTCCGCATGCTTCCCGAAGTCGTATGGAACATGCCTGCCTTAGGCACCTTTAACCTGCATGCTTCTCTCCTGCCCAACTACAGGGGAGCTGCCCCAATCAACTGGGCCATTATTAATGGAGAAACGGAAACAGGCATGACCACCTTTTTCCTGAAGCATGAAATCGATACAGGAAATATCATCTTACAAGAAAAAGAGCCAATCCATCCCGAAGACACTATAGGAAGTCTCTATGAACGAATGATGGAGAAAGGTTCTGACCTAGTAGTCAAAACGGTGGAATTGATCGCTAATGGAACAGTGACAACCTATCCACAAGATGAAAATAAATTCCTTCACCACGCTCCAAAAATCTTCAAAGAAACCTGTCAAATAGACTGGAACAAAGATGCAACAAGCATTCATAATTTAGTAAGAGGTTTATCGCCGTATCCTGCGGCTTGGACTACCTTGCAAGAAAAAACCTGCAAAATTTATCTCACCGAAACATCCGCTAAAAACGACCCTAACTTACAAGTTGGGGAATGGACATCCGATGGAAAAACCTACTTGAAGTTCCAAACGGGGAATGGTAGTATTTATATCAAAGAGCTCCAACTTGAAGGGAAAAAGAGAATGGGAATCGAGGAATTCTTAAGAGGTTTTAAACTATAACATTGGTTTCAAAAAGAAGAATACAGATTTTTGATTTGCTTTAAAAATCAAACAATTTCCCCAAGTTACACTTTATTGAAAGTGAAAGCTTGGGGAATTTTGTTTTCAGAATCACGAATCCTTGGTAACTTGTCAAAAAAAATCACCTTGAAAATCTCAATCATAGTCGCAACAGCCAAAAATCAAGTCATTGGTAAAAACAATGAGTTGATATGGAGATTGTCCGCAGATCTTAAATTCTTCAAAAATACTACCTCCGGACATCACATCATCATGGGCCGCAAAACCTATGAATCGGTGGGCCGCCCACTTCCCAACAGAACTTCTGTTGTCATCAGCAGAAATTCAGCGTTTGAAGTACCTGAAGGTCATCATATGGTCAATTCTTTTGAACAGGCACTTCAGCTTTGTATAGGGAAAAAGTTGGAGCGTGTCTACGTCATCGGCGGGGCTGAAATCTACAAATTAGCGATGGCTTATGCCGATGAATTATTGGTCACAGAAGTTCAGGCCAGTCCGGATGGGGATGCATTTTTTCCCTTAATTTCTCCAGAAGAATGGCAAGAGGTCAGAAGAGAAAGCTTTCAAAAGGATGAAAAGAATGAATACGATTATGCTTTTGTCACCTACAAACGAAAAGCATCATGAGTAAGAAAACTATTTGGATTACAGGAGCTTCTTCCGGTATAGGTGAAGCTGTTACTGAAAAATCCCTGAGAGAAGGTCACCAAGTGATTATCTCAGCACGAAATACAGAGAAACTGGAAGAAATAAAAGCCCAAAGTCCCTTCAAGGATTCCATCGCTATTCTACCCCTCGACCTTTACAAGAGCGAATCGTTTGGAACAATCGTAAAAAAAGCAATCGATGCTTTCGGGAAAATAGACGTATTGCTCAATAACGGCGGCATCAGTCAACGTTCACTTGTAAGAGAGACTTCCCTCGATGTCGATAGAAAAATCATGGAGGTGAATTACCTTGGTACGGTAGCCTTGACCAAAGCACTCTTACCGCACTTTTTGGAAAGAAAAACAGGACAGTTTGCAGTGGTCAGTAGCTTGGTTGGCAAGTTTGGTTCCCCTTATCGTTCCTCCTATGCAGCGTCAAAACATGCACTCCATGGTTTTTTTGACTCCTTAAGAGCAGAACATGCTGCCGATAATATTTATGTAACCATGATTTGTCCAGGCTTTATCCGAACCAATGTCTCCATCAACGCTTTAACTGGAGATGGATCCCCATTGGGTACTATGGATGATGCACAAAACAAAGGTATGAGTGCCGAAGCATGTGCGAAAATCATCTATAAAGCCATTATCAACCGACAGGAAGAAGTCCTGATTGGGGGAAAAGAAACCTATGCTGTCTATCTCAAGCGCTTCTTCCCCACCATCTTTTCGAAAATACTTGCAAAAGCTAAAGTCCGATAAAGGATAATCAACGATTTAATTAAACCCATGTCTCCATACCAAGAAGTCAAAGCAGAAATACTTGCCATAGGCGATGAGCTCCTATACGGACAGATAATCGATACTAATTCCCATTGGATCAGCCAAGAGCTGGATAAAATCGGAGTTCGCGTAGTGCGGAGAACAACTGTAGGTGATAGCCGAGAAGCAATTTTGGAAGCTTTTGCTGCCGCCGAAAAGCGCGCCGATATCATTTTGATGACAGGTGGATTAGGTCCCACAAATGACGATCTGACCAAACCTTTACTAGCAGAATACTTCAATTGCGAAATTGAGTTGGTTCCTGAAGCTTTGAAAGCTGTACGAACATTTTTTGAAAAACGGGGAAGAGTACTAACGGATCTGAACCGTCTTCAAGCCCACTTACCTACCAAATGTACATACATCCCCAACGTACTTGGCACAGCCCCAGGCATGTGGTTTCAGGAAAATGGCACCATTTGGATGTCAATGCCAGGCGTACCCCATGAAATGAAAAAACTCATGGAAGATCATGTTATCCCTCGAATCAAGTCAAATTTCGAACTACCCATAATTTACCATCAAGTAGTAAAAACAGTGGGCATTGGTGAAAGTTGGCTCGCAGATGTGATCAAAGATTGGGAAAAAGAACTTCCACCACATATTAAGTTGGCCTACTTACCTTCTTTAGGACAAGTTCGGTTACGATTGACGGCCTTTGGAGACAACTTCCAAAACTTAGAAAATGATGTGGCGCAGCAACTACAATCCTTACTTCCTTTGATCGACAAGTATGTCTATGGATACAATCAGGACACCCTAGAAGAAACGGTAGGTCGCTTACTCAAAAACCATGGAAAGACAGTGGCCTTGGCAGAAAGCTGTTCAGGAGGTTATATTTCTCATATGATTACCTCCATTCCGGGTAGCAGTGCCTATTTCCAAGGAAGTATGGTCCCTTATCATAATCAGTTTAAACATGCATTATTAAACGTGGATGAGTTAACTTTGCAGACTAAAGGCGCCGTAAGTGAGGAGACGATCATTCAGATGGCCGAACATATCCGCTTAAAACTCAATGCAGATTACGGGTTGGCTAGCAGTGGCATTGCAGGTCCTGGAGGAGGCTGGGCAGAGAAGCCGGTTGGTACTGTATGGATTGCTTGCAGTGATGGACAGACAACCGTCACCAAAAAACTCCAATTGACCCAAGACCGTATGTTGAATATACAATTGACGGCTATCGCAGGGCTAAATTTGCTTCGAACATGCATAATCGGTCAAACAGAATAAAAATTTTGTAAATTGATTTTGCAATAGAGAAAATAAAATTTAATTTTAAAACTCAGAAATAAACCCAATTAAATAATTTAACTATGGCAACAGTAGAGATGTTGATGCCCAAAATGGGTGAGAGTATCATAGAAGGTACGATCCTTACTTGGCTCAAAAAAGAGGGGGATACCATTGAGCAAGATGAGTCTGTTTTGGAAGTAGCAACGGATAAGGTAGATACAGAAGTACCAGCGATTCACGGAGGTATTTTGAAACAAATATTGGCAAAAGAGGGTGATGTGGTGGCAGTTGGCGCTCCCATTGCAATCATTGAAACTTCTGCCGAGGTTGCTGCAAGCGCCCCAGTCGCATCTGTACAGGCGGAGGCTAAAGAAGAACTGATTGCTGCTGCGCCGGCACAGACTTCCACCTTAGTCGCTACTCCAAGTGCTCCAGCAGCTACTGTAGATGATGATCGCTTTTATTCTCCATTGGTATTAAGTATCTGCAAAGAAGAAAATATCAGCAAAGCTGAATTGGCAACTATTCCAGGAACAGGTAAAGAAGGAAGAGTGACCAAACAGGACATGCTCAACTACCTAGCCAATAGAAAAGCAGCTCCAGCGGTAGCAGCCCCTTCAGCTCCAAGCGCAAAACTTGCCCCAGCACCTGCGTTTGTAGCCCATAAGGTAGAGATGAGCATATCTGCCCAAGATGAAATCATGGAGATGGACAGAATGCGTAAAATGATTGCGCAGCGCATGGTGGACTCCAAGCGTATATCTCCACACGTAACTTCTTTTGTAGAAGCAGATGTGACCAATATTGTATTGTGGAGAAATAAAGTCAAAGATAGCTACAAGAAGAAAGAAGGTGAAGCATTTACTTTTACTCCATTCTTTGTGCAGGCAGTTGCTAGAGCAATCAAAGACTTCCCAATGATCAATATCTCTGTGGACGGAGAAAACATCATCAAGAAAAAGGATATCAATATAGGAGTAGCAGTGGCCTTGCCTACCGGTAATTTGATTGTTCCGGTCATCAGAAATGCTGACCAATTCAATCTCACTGGCCTTTCCAAAAAGATCAATGATCTAGCGAACAGAGCAAGAATCAACAAACTTTCTCCAGATGAATTGAGTGGAGGAACCTACACGGTCTCCAATGTAGGATCATTTGGTAATGTGATGGGTACGCCGATCATCATGCAACCGCAGGTAGCCATTTTGGCCGTTGGTGCCATTCAAAAGAAGCCTGCGGTAGTTGAGACTCCTACCGGTGATGTCATTGCTATTCGACACAAAATGTTCTTGTCCCATTCATACGATCACCGAGTGGTAGATGGCTCTTTGGGAGGAATGTTTGTTAAACGTGTTTCTGATTACTTAGAAGCTTTTGACCTGAATACAGAGTTGTAAAAAAAGATTGTTTTAAAGAAGGCCATTTGAATTATCGAAAGACAACATTGTCCAAGATAAAATCAAATGGCTTTTTTATATTTTGTGTAAACTGAGGTAGATGCTTCGCAGCGTTTTGGCGATTATTTCAATATCTACAGGTTTTGCTAAATAACCGCTCATACCTAGCTGAATCGCTTTTTCCCGGTCTTCATTAAATGCATTAGCAGACAATCCCCATATTTGAGGTGGATTTTCCAGACCTAATTTTAGAATCTCTTGCGTCGCTTCCAATCCATTGAGCTTCGGCATCTGTATATCCATAAAAATCATATCATAGGACTTTTTTTGCACAGCTTCTACTGCCTCCAAACCATTCAATACAAAATCCACTTGGTAACCCAATTGGTCCATCAACATCCCCATAAAGACAATATTGGTATTATTATCTTCTGCTATCAAAATTTGTAATGGATATTTCGCTCCAAAGGCAGGAACTAGATCACTTTTTTGTAAGGCACTTTTATTTGCCGTATCATCTGCTTGACTATCAATTGTGATGGCTTTTGCAAAAACTGAAAATGAAAACGTAGAACCGATACCTTCCTGACTTTCAATCAATAGATCCCCTCCCATCAGTTCCAAAATCTTTTTTGAAATAGCCAGTCCTAGACCAGTCCCTTGATACTCCCGCGTATTACTGCCATCCAACTGGAAGAAAGGCTCTGTCAATTGTTGGATTTTATCCTGAGGTATACCAATCCCTGAATCCTTTACCTCAAATAAAAGCATCACCGTATCATCAATGATATCTTCGCAAGACAGAGATACACTGACCTTGCCACATTTAGCCGTGAATTTGATGGAGTTACTAAGAATATTAGAAATCACCTGAACTAATTTCTCCCGATCCACCTCTACAAACACGGGTATTTCTCCATTGTATTGAAGTGAAAAATCGATTTCCTTTTCTTTCAACAATCCTTCAAACAATTGAAATGTTCGCTCAATTTCATTTTTAAAATGGAATACCGTAGGTTTCAGAGACATCGCCCCTGATTCAATTTTGGAATAATCCAAAATATCATTGATAATACCAGATAGGTTTTTTCCAGAAGATTTAAGCAGCTGAAGATATTTTAATTGCTGTGCATTCAATTGGGTAGTTTCCAACAAACTGACAATCCCCAACAAAGCATTCATTGGAGTTCTGATTTCATGAGACATATTAGCCAAAAACTCAGATTTAGCTTTGTTGGCCAACTCGGCGGCTTCCATCGCTTCTCTTAATCCCTTTTCCCAAACTTTTTGCGCTGTAACATCCCTAGCAATAGAGATCAACCTGTTCTCGTCTAATCGAAAAATTCTTGTTTCGAAAATCCTTGTACCTACTGGAACCTGCAACTCCATATCGATGCGTTGCATTTTCCCAGTTTCTTTTGCCTTTTTAAACATGTCATATACCCGCTGTCCAAGCTCTCCTGGTACCACCTCCAATACATTTTTACCGATTGTATCCTCAGGAGGAGACAATAATACACTGCTATCCTGAACATAATAATCCAAAAAATTAGCCTCGTTATCATAAGTAAAAATGAGGTCTGGAAGCGAATGCAATACCAATCTAAATCGCTCTTCCGAACGAATCCGTTCCTGTTCGGTTCGATACTGTTCATCGATATCCGTAAAAATACCAACAGTACCCTTATATTCGCCACCTTCATCGAAAAGTAATTTTTCAAAAACTTTTACCCGGATTTTCTCACCACCCTTTTTAAAGATAAAGAAATCAGTTTTGAAAAATTCCACCTTTCTTGAAATACTTTCAGAAACCTTTTCACGCAGTTCAAAGACACACTCTGGAGCAATATAGGAGCGGAAATTTATTAAGAAATCTTCTTTATCGTAGCCTAATACATTTTTCACCTCATCCCCAACGCTGATCATTTCATTTTTTTCATTTTGAAAATAAATGAACCCGTTTGACTCTTGTAATAAAAGTGTTTGCCTTTTGAAAAGTTCTTCAATTTCTTTGGAACTTTTGGCTAACGATTCATTAGATTTAGTTATAGATTGGTTGAATTGATAGAGGATAAAAAATACAATCACTACCATTGCTAATAAACCAATAATCAAATAAATATATGTTGAAAACGCTTTCGATGATGTCCAATTAAGTGCTTGAATGAATACAAGCGAGGCATCCTTTCCTAAAGGATTCAATTTAATAGGGTAAAAATGGATCCATACAGATATTCTTTTACCTTCGGCGTTACTCATTACCCCATTTACCAGACCTTTTAAACCTATATCAAGATTATTATTAATGTAATTTAAACTACTAACATCTATATGGAAACCTGAAAAATAAGAATCATCTACCAAATCAAAAATCTCCCCACTTACTGTCATAAATTTGGAAGATTCCGAACCTAAATAATAATTAGCTAATTGATTGTCTGCAAACCTTTGGAGATTTAGATAAATTAAAAAAGAAAGGTCTTTCTCAGGTTTTTTAAGAGTAAGTATATTATTTAAATTGTCTAACTCTATTGGTTGTTTTTCTCTAAACTGCCTAACGAAGGTATTTTTATTGTCAAAATAAAAAGAAACTCGATGGTTAGGGAAATCAACAATAATTGTATCTAATAAATCCCTGTGATTATTGAAAATCCTTCGTGCTCTACCCTCAAAAGCCTTCATTTCATTTCCAGTTCTCTCATAAGTCCAATTTTCAAGATTATTAATAAAAAAAAGCATGTCATCATACATGGAATTGAATGACTTTTCAGTTTCTTTCCCTGCAAGCTCAATCTGTTTAGATAAAGTTTGATTATTAGATCTTATCTGATTTTCATTGAGTGCTTGATAAAAATAAAATGCCAAAAAAAGAATCGAGAAAACTAAAAAAACACCTAAAAAGACTAGCCCCCTTGTAGCTTTATCGATTTTTAATAAATTGTTTAATTTTATCATTTCCAACTTAAATCGATTAAATACCAGTTCATTCGATCAAATTTTTTGACCACACCAGAAAAACTATCAAAATCACTTGTCAATTCAAACTCTAATTTATTTCCCAAAATGACATCCGATGCCATATTTCTAACAAGACTATTTTTACTTTTAAACAAATTAAACTCCTCTGGAATAAAACTATCGGAAGTAATCGTATGGCTGTAGATATGATCTTTCAAAGGTGGAAGTGATAAGGCCTCAATAGCTCGAGATTTGCCAGCAACAATTGTTCCCGTAGCATCAATAATTATCAATTGTTTAGAATATTGATTAACATATGTTTCAACAATGTCTTTTAAAGTTATATCAAAGCCAATTACAAACAACAGCTGATCTTGGTCATAAACTGGATTCAGTAATGAAACCATCCAACCCTTCCCAACTGGATCTAAATAAATATCTTGAACCCATACAGGTGCTTTGGTAGGATTATATTCTAAAGTTGCCTCATAAAAAAAATTAAATTGCTTCAAATCCAAATCTGGTGCAAGCATAAACTTTGCAGGATATGGTGGATATAACTTATTTAATTGAAGAGGCGAATTAAAATATACCTGTGAGATCGTAGGAGTATTTTCAATAATTCTTTTAAATTTTCTTTCTAAAGCATAAGTCCATTTGAGCAAATCTCTTGCAGCCTCTTTGTTGTTCCCGATTTCTGAAAAATATATTGTACTAAAATCTGGATTAGCGTCT
This sequence comes from Mongoliitalea lutea, assembly GCF_014652135.1. GTDB lineage: Bacteria > Bacteroidota > Bacteroidia > Cytophagales > Cyclobacteriaceae > Mongoliitalea > Mongoliitalea lutea. The sequence continues at coordinate 132,571 of NZ_BMYF01000002.1, read as the reverse complement.
GGCTCAGAGTTGATGATCCTTTCCGAAAAATCAAAGAAAAAAAAGGGATTAGATTTCGTAATTGTGTCTTTGGAATGATAGATTTTGGTAGAAAAATCACCAAGATTTACAATTTCTTGTTCAAGTTGATCAAAATCAAAATCCATTAAAGAAACAATAGCCTCCAACTCCAGCAATCTTTCTGATGTATAGGAATCTTTTCTGGAACAGCCCCAAAAAAGAAGAATACCGATCAACATTAAGGGAGTTTTCAAAATCTCTAGCTTTGGAGTAAAGCTAAAGATTTTCTAACTCTTTTCGAAAAGTTTGGCCCATTTCTTCAAATCGTGCTAAAACGGCTTGAAAAAATTCTCCTTGATAGAAGTTTTCTAAATCTGCTTCATCCAATACATCTATTTCAGGAATTTTGAATGTCTGCTCCATGGGGCCCAATTCAAATTTGATCAGGTATTTATTGTTCCAAGAAAAAACAGAAATCCTGACCTCTTCTTTGACAAACTCAGTAACAACTCTCATGGCCTGCGAACTTCAGAAGTATAGGAAATTTCAGATTTAATTGAGGATGCAACAGAACAATATTTATCTACCGAAAGCGTGACAACTTTAGCAAACTCCTCCTCTGTAGCATCCGGTGACACCAGGACAAAGTTCATTTGGATATGGGTATAAAATGCTGGAATACCATCATTTCTTGTACCTTCTACCTCCAGAAAAAAGTCTACTATCGTCTTCCTTTTTTTCTTCATCATCAAGACTGCATCAATAGAACTACACCCTCCCAAGGCTGACAATAGCAAGTCCATAGGAGATTGAGCCTTTTTATTTGGCGCATCGTACATATCTATCTCAACAGCGTTGCCCTGCTGATTCGTAGCCACGTATTCGTAGTCAGACTTCATGCGGACTACAGATTTTCTTATACTCATAACATTTCAATTATCCAGTCATAGAAACCAAAACAGGCTGAAGGAAAGTTCAGCCTGTGCTTGATTCTTACATATTTCTGCGGTACTGACCGCCTACATCGTAAAGAGCATTGGTGATTTGCCCCAAGGAACAAACCTTGGTAGCTTCCATCAATCGCTCGAAAATATTACCATTTTGTACGGCTACCTGCTGCAAGCCTTTCAACTCTTCGGTTATCCTTTCAGCGTTACGTTGATGCAAGGATTGAAGAGTGCGGATTTGATCTTCTTTCTCGTCAATAGTGGCTCGGATCACTTCTCCCGGAATTACTGTAGGAGAACCTTCTGAAGAAAGGAAGGTATTTACCCCGATGATCGGATATTCTCCCGTATGCTTCAACATTTCGTAATGCAAGCTTTCTTCCTGGATTTTTCCACGCTGATACATGGTCTCCATCGCTCCCAAAACACCTCCACGCTCAGTGATTCTATCAAATTCGGTATAAACTGCCTCTTCTACCAAGTCTGTTAATTCCTCAATGATAAAGGAGCCTTGGATAGGGTTTTCATTTTTAGCCAAGCCAAGCTCTTTATTGATAATCAACTGAATAGCCATTGCTCTTCGTACAGACGCCTCTGTAGGAGTTGTAATAGCCTCATCATACGCATTGGTATGCAGAGAGTTACAGTTATCATAAATTGCATACAACGCCTGTAAGGTAGTTCGGATATCGTTAAAATCAATCTCTTGCGCATGCAAGGAACGGCCTGAAGTCTGAATATGGTACTTCAACATCTGCGAACGCTCATTCGCACCATATTTCAATTTCATGGCTTTTGCCCAAATTCTTCTAGCCACTCGACCGATTACGGAATACTCCGGATCAATACCGTTGGAGAAGAAGAAAGAAAGGTTTGGAGCAAACTTATTGATATCCATTCCTCGGGAAACATAGTACTCAACATAGGTAAAGCCATTGGAAAGTGTCAATGCCAACTGCGTAATGGGGTTAGCACCGGCCTCGGCAATATGATAGCCTGAAATCGATACGGAATAGAAGTTTCTTACCTGACGGTTGATAAAGTACTGTTGCACATCTCCCATCAAACGAAGCGAAAACTCTGTAGAGAAAATACAGGTATTTTGCGCCTGATCTTCTTTCAGAATATCTGCTTGCACAGTTCCTCTGACAGTAGCTAATGTATATGCTTTGATTTCTTCGTAGACATCCGTAGGCAATACCTGATCACCTGTCACGCCTAAAAGCATTAAGCCCAACCCGTCGTTTCCTTCAGGAATCGGAGCGTTGTACACAGGTCTCGGAACACCTTTCTCTTTATAAATCGTCTCAATTTTTGCATGCACCTCATCTTCCAATCCATGCTTTTTGATGTACAATTCACATTGCTGATCGATGGCTGCATTCATGAAGAATGCTGTCATGGTAGCAGCAGGACCATTAATGGTCATGGATACGGATGTTTTTGGATCTGCTAGATTAAAGCCTGAATACAGTTTTTTGGCATCGTCCAAGCAGCAGACATTCACTCCAGAGTTACCGATCTTACCATAGATATCCGGTCTATAATCCGGATCTTCCCCATACAAGGTCACAGAGTCAAATGCTGTCGATAAACGCTTGGCAGGCATATCTTGGGAGACATAGTGGAATCGCTTATTGGTTCGTTCTGGCCCGCCTTCACCTGCAAACATACGGGTTGGGTCCTCTCCTTCCCGCTTAAACGGAAATACTCCAGAGGTATAAGGGAATTCTCCCGGCACATTCTCCTTTAGACCCCACTTCAACAAATCTCCCCATGCCTCGTACTTTGGTAGGGCAACTTTGGGAATCTTGGTATTCGACAGTGAAGAATGATAGGTCTGAACCTTGATTTCTTTATCACGGACCTTAAACACATAGAAATCATTGGAATATTTCTCCACTTTTTCAGGCCATTCCTCCAACCATTTCTTGTTTTTAGGATCCAAGTTGAGCGCTACCTCTGCATATACTTCCTGTAGCTCTTTTACTAAGCGGTCCTTATCTGCAACAGACGTGCCTTGGATAGCTTCGATAGATTTTTGGATAGAAAAAAGCTTTTGGGCAACTTCCTTCTGCTCTTCTACCCACTTGTCATAGGCTCGGTTGTTTTCAGAAATTTCTGATAAATACCGTGTTCTTGCCGGTGGGATGATATAAATTTTTTCAGACATCTCTTTGGTTACCTCAAAGGATGTTGTTAAATCTGCACCTGTTTTTTCAACCAATTTATGAATAATGGCTTTGTACAGATTATTCATTCCCGGGTCATTAAACTGGGAAGCTATAGTACCAAATACTGGAATATCCTCATCCGCAATATCCCACAGGTTATGATTGCGCTTATATTGTTTTTTGACATCTCTTAGGGCATCTTGCGCACCACGCTTGTCAAACTTATTGAGTGCGATGATATCAGCAAAGTCCAACATGTCAATTTTCTCCAATTGGGTAGCAGCACCATATTCTGGAGTCATAACATACAAGGACATATCAGAATGTTCGATGATCTCTGTATCTGATTGCCCGATACCGGAAGTTTCTAAGATGATCAAATCAAAATCAGCTGACTTTACAATATCAACCGCATCCTGTACATACTTCGAAAGTGCAAGGTTGGATTGACGGGTAGCCAATGAGCGCATGTACACTCGAGGGTGATTGATAGCATTCATGCGGATTCTATCCCCTAATAATGCCCCACCTGTTTTGCGCTTGGAGGGATCTACCGAAATAATGGCGATATTTTTATCTGAAAAATCCAGCAAGAACCTACGAACCAACTCATCCACAAGAGATGATTTACCCGCACCACCTGTGCCTGTAATTCCTAAAACAGGGGTTTTGCTAGCAGCAGCTGTTTGTTTGTATCCGGCAAGCATTTCCTTACTTTCTTCCGGGAAGTTTTCTGCAGCAGAAATGATCTTAGCGATACTGGATTTATCAGTCATGCTAGGAACGATATCAGCTACATTTTTACCTACCGGAAAATCGGATTGCTGAACCAGATCATTGATCATGCCCTGTAAACCCATGGCACGCCCATCATCAGGAGAGTAAATACGGGTAATACCGTAGGCATGGAGTTCTTTAATCTCTTCCGGAAGTATGGTACCTCCTCCACCGCCAAAGATCTTAATATGCCCTGAACCTTTTTCCTGCAATAGGTCATACATATACTTAAAAAACTCTACGTGACCTCCTTGGTAAGAAGTAATGGCGATGGCCTGTACGTCCTCTTGAATCGCACAATCAACAATCTCCTGTACCGAACGGTTATGGCCTAAATGAATCACCTCACAACCCGTGGACTGTATAATCCTACGCATAATATTGATTGCTGCATCATGCCCATCAAATAAGGAGGCTGCGGTTACAATCCGGATGTGATTTTGAGGCTTGTAAATCTCTTCTGTAAAAGACATTTCAATTTGGGTTTATATCGCTGAATACTTGTCAAATAATTAAGTAGCAAATTAAATTCTACCAACTTGCGAATATAAACAAAAAACAGGACTACAGGTTTCCAACGGGATAAATTTCAAAACAATATTCTGGAAAAATACAATCGATAAAACAAATATAGTAGTTAATTTGTATTTTGAATGCAATAACATATTATTATTTGTCATTAACTTAAAATATCAAAATAAAATCAAGTCTACATTTCAGATCTTTCGCTTTTAATCAAAAAAGAAACTCTCTAGCTATTTACATGTGTAATGTTTTAAAAATATCCTGTTCAAATTAAATTAACAGTAACATGATTTTTGTCAGCATTTCCTTTAAAAAAATTTTCTAAATTTAGATTAGTTTAACGATCAGATACAAAATGAAGCTTTCTCTCCCACTCGGCACTTACAAAAACATCAAAGTCTTTATCCACTGGACCTTCTCTTTACTGCTCCTATGGATCATTATTTCCAACTACCGGCAAGGCATGCCGACCGTAGACATTGCCTGGGTAATTTTCCTTGTACTTGCGCTCTTCTTTTGCGTAGTCTTACATGAATTTGGTCATGCACTGGCAGCACAAAAATACGGCATCCAAACCAAGGATATCGTGCTCTATCCCATTGGAGGAGTGGCCCGATTAGAAAAACTTCCCGACGATCCCAAACAGGAATTGTGGGTGGCCATTGCAGGTCCTTTGGTAAATATTGTTATTTTTATAGGACTCTCTATCCTACTCTCTTTTCAAGGGTTTGAGGTAGAAGCCTTGGAGAAAATCAATATTGGCCCGGATACCTTTCTGCTTTATTTAGCATCTGCCAATTTGATTTTGGCGATCTTCAATCTCATTCCTGCATTTCCAATGGATGGGGGTAGAATTTTACGGGCATTCTTGGCTATCAAACTCCCAAGAGCCAAAGCTACCGCTATCGCAGGGGGTATAGGACAGTTTTTGGCGATATTCTTCATCTTTTTTGGACTATTCAATAATCCCGTACTGGTACTGATAGGTATTTTTATTTTTCTAGGGGCAGGTGCGGAAGTAAGTCATACCCAACAGGAAAGTATGCTGAAAGGCTTCAAAGTAAAAGATGCCATGATGATGAAATTTCAGATCATTGCTTTTGATGCACCGCTTCAAAAAGCAGTGGAAAAACTGCTTAACTCCCAAGCAACTCATTTTGTAGTAGTTAAAGATGATGTCGCAGTAGGAACCTTGAGCCGAAATGAAATCATCAAAGGATTAAAAGAATTTGGCAATCAAGGGAAAATTGAACAAGTAGCTAATATGGAACCATTTAAACTTGAAACTGAAGAAGATCTCAACGAGGCTTGGAGAAATATGCTCACCCGGAAAACAAAAGTCGCATTTGTTATTGAAAACGGTCACTTCTTAGGTATCTTGGACCAAGAGAATATTAGTGAATTTATTTTAGTCAAAAAGGCAATGGGACCAACCCTTAGCCATTAACTCCAAGCCTATGAACATCCAAGACCCCAAACACTGGCATGTCCTTTCATCAGATCAATTGTTGAAGGATTTACAAACTTCTTCCTCAGGATTATCGCAACAGGAAGTTGGAATTCGTAGAGAGGTTTTTGGGCCAAATAAGCTACCCGATAAGTCTCAGATCAGCATGATTAAAATGATTATCGGGCAGTTGATCAACCCATTGATCTTCATTTTGATTGCTGCTGCCATTGCCTCTGTAGCTATTGGAGAAGGAAAAGATGCCATTTTCATTTTTTTGGTCATTCTTATCAATACCGTGATTGGGGTTTATCAGGAATACAATGCAGAAAAAAGTGCCTCCAATCTCACCAAGCTGCTTCGTATCAAAGCAAAAGTCAAGCGGACTGATGAGGTATCAGAAATTGACTCGGAAGATTTAGTACCTGGAGATTTGGTGATTTTAGAATCTGGAAATAAAGTCCCCGCTGATCTCCGACTCATCCAAACAGCAGGTTTGGAGGTAGATGAAAGTTTTTTGACAGGAGAATCCCAAGCTATCAAGAAAAACCCAGAGGCCCTTGGCAAAAACACGCCAATTGCCGACCGAAAAAATATTGCGCATGCCGGCGCTACGGTCATGTCCGGAAGGGCTCAGGGAATTGTCATTGCCACCGGATTAAACACAGAGGTTGGGAAAATTGCCCAAAATGTACAAGAAGGTGAATCCGCTAAACCACCTTTGATCCAACGGATGGAGAAATTCACCAAGAAAATCGCCAATATCATTATTGTGCTTTCAGTAATTCTGGCAGTTTTATTACGCTTCCAAGGCATGGACTTTTCAGCTATCTTCTTTTTTGTAGTAGCCTTGGCAGTATCAGCCATTCCGGAGGGCTTGCCTGTTTCGCTCACAGTAGCATTGGCTGTGGCAACGCGAAGAATGGCCAAAAGAAATGTGATTGTACGAAAGCTGACCTCGGTGGAAAGCTTGGGCAGCTGCACTGTCATTGCTTCTGATAAAACTGGAACCCTGACAGTGAATCAGCAAACAGTCAAAAAAATCTATCTTTCAGATGGTCAGCAATACGATGTGAGCGGGGAAGGATATAATGGGATTGGAGAAATTAGCATTGATGGAAAAACTGTCAAGCCGCAAAAGGAGTCCGCACTTTTTAACGTATGCAAAACAGCCATGCTAGCCAATGAATCTAAATTACTTCTAAAGGACGAGAAGTGGGAATTCTATGGGGATGCAATGGATGTTGCCTTGCTTGGCATGGGCTACAAAGCTGCACTTCAGCCTGAGACAATTCATGAAGAATTCCCAGTCCAATCATTGATCCCTTATGAGTCAGAACGAAAATTTTCAGGTGCTTTTTACAAGGAGGATAACCACATTCACTTAGCAGTTAAAGGGGCTGTTGAAACAATTTTAAGTTTCTGCCACATGCAATCAGCTGAAATCGAAAAGATCCATACCACTGCTAATCAATTCGCCTCCGAAGGCTATCGCGTGTTAGCATTTGCTTCCGGAGAGGTCGATGATTTTCAGGCCAAAGACTTTTATCATTTATCAGATATTCCAAAATTAAGCTATCAAGGCTTGATTTGTTTCATTGACCCATTACGTTCGGAAGCGATCCAAGCAGTTGCTAAATGTAAGAAGGCTGGCATCCAAGTCATGATGATCACCGGTGACCACCCGGCCACTGCTTCCACCATTGCCAAAGAATTGGGATTAAAAGAGAAATCCAGAACGGTAGTGACAGGAGCTGAATTAGAAAAAGCAGGTGGACCATCCGATAAAGCTTTCCAAGATTTAGTCGCTTCTACCAATGTATTTGCACGCGTCTCTCCTACACAAAAATTGGAAATTGTGGATGTGCTGATCCAAAAGGGAGAGTTTGTCGCTGTAACTGGAGATGGCGTCAATGATGCCCCTGCCCTAAAACGTGCGAATATAGGCGTAGCTATGGGTTCGGGTACAGACGTTGCCAAAGACGTGGGTGCGATGATAGTCGTGGATGACAACTTCTCCTCAATTGTAGCTGGTGTAGAAGAAGGAAGATTTGCTTATGATAATGTGCGAAAAGTTATCTATCTATTGGTTTCCACGGGTGCGGCGGAAGTTGTCATGTTTATACTTTCCATATTCGCAGGGCTTCCCCTACCCTTACTAGCTGTACAACTTTTATGGCTCAACTTGGTCACCAATGGTATCCAAGACAAAGCCTTGGCTTTTGAAGCCGGTGAGGCTGAGACGATGAGCAGAAAACCAAGAGATCCCAAAGAAGGTATCTTTAACAACATCATGAGCCAGCAGATTTTGATTTCAGGCTTGATCATGGGTGGTATAGCTTTTGGCCTATGGCTTTATTTGAACAAGTTCACCAATATGTCAGAATTGCATGCCCGAAACATGGTATTATTGCTGATGGTATTGATGCAAAATCTCCATATCTTCAATTGTCGATCCGAGCGTAGATCCACTTTCAACATTCCTATTTCCCGCAATTACTTGTTGATTTTATTTGTAATTTTGACCCAAGTCATACACATCGCGAGTATGCATATCCCTTTCATGCAATCCATCCTCCGGATAGAACCCATCACGTTACAAGAATGGGGATATATTTTGGTCTTGGCATTTCCTTTGCTTCTTTTGATGGAATTGTTCAAATGGTGGGGAAGGAGAAGTGAACAGTTGTGAATTAAGAATGTGGAATGAAGAATTTAGAATGAATTTATCGTATATCAGCGGACAGGAAGCTGTAAAACTTATCCAATCTGGCCAGCGGGTGTTTTTGCATGGAAGTGCAGCCACCCCCACTCACCTCATCAATTGCCTTGCCGAGCGAGCTTCGGATCTTCGTCAAGTGGAATTAGTATCTATCTCCAGTTTTGGTCCTATGCCATTGGCAGCCATTGAAAATAGGGATAGCTTCTTTTTCAATTCCTTATTCGTTTCCCAAAATATAAGGCATGCCGCTAACTCCCTTTATGGAGGCTATATCCCTATTTTCTTGAGCGAAATTGGGCAAATGTTTAAAAAGAAAATCCTTCCCTTAGACGTTGCCATCGTTCATGTTTCCCCACCGGATACTCATGGCTTTTGCTCCTTAGGAGTTTCCGTGGATATTGCTAAAGCAGCAGTCGAATCTGCTCCAATAGTCATAGCCCAAGTCAATCATCAAATGCCACGTACCCATGGAGACGGGCACATACATGTAAGTCAGTTTACTGCAATAGTTGAAGTAGATGAACCCTTGCATGAAGTGAATTATGCTGAAAAAATCTCTGAGGCAGAATTAACCATTGGTCATCATATTGCAGAATTGATTGAAGATAGATCATGTCTACAATTGGGAATCGGTGCCATCCCTGATGCTGTATTACAGTCCTTGACCAACCATCAAGATTTGGGAATCCATACAGAGATGTTTTCTAATGGCTTAATTCCTTTATTGGAGTCAGGGGCTATTACCAATGCTTACAAAAAGAAACACAAGGGTAAAGTACTCACTTCCTTTGCTGCGGGAAATCTAGAACTTTACCGATACATCCATGATAATCCACTTTTCACTTTCCAAGAGGCGGAATATGTGAACGATTCAGCAGTAATCCGCAAAAATCCCCGGATGATATCCATCAACTCCTGCATTGAAATCGATCTTACAGGACAGGTCTGTGCGGATTCCATTGGAACTTATCAATTTTCTGGAGTGGGCGGACAAATGGACTTTATTCGTGGTGCATCCTTGTCAGATGGAGGTAAACCCATCATGGCTTTAAGCTCTGTGACTAATAAAGGAGTAAGTAAAATTACACCAACGTTAAAAGAAGGTGCAGGAGTAGTCACTACTCGGGCCCATGTGCATTATGTGGTAACTGAATACGGAGTTGCCTATCTTTATGGTAAAAATTTGAAGCAACGAGCAAAAGCCTTGCAGCAAATTGCACATCCTGATCATCGGGAAACCCTAGATATCGCGATATTTGAACGATTTGGCAAAACCTATTATTAACCCAATTTACTATGAAAAGAATTTATTTGCTCTCCCTCTCCCTCTTGCTGTGGGTCTTACATGTACAAGCACAAGAGGTCAAATCTCCTGATGGAAATATTGTGCTAAACTTCTCAGTGGAAAATGGCCAGGCCATCTACTCCCTGACTTTTAAAAACAAAGATGTCATTAAACCCAGTTCTCTTGGTTTTGAAATCAAAAATCAAGAACCATTAGCTGGAAATTTCACCTTAGTGTCCTCTCAGACTTCTTCCTTTGACGAAACATGGATACCTGTTTGGGGAGAAGAAAGCAGCATCCGAAATCACTACAACGAACTTTTGGTTACCCTCAATCAAGCAAATACAGAAAGAACGCTTAATATTCGCTTTCGGGTCTTTGACGATGGTTTAGGGTTTCGATATGAGTTCCCCTCCCAACCCAACTTAGGTCATTTTGTCATCAAGGATGAATTGACGCAATTCGCTATGGCAGGCGACCATACGGCTTTTTGGATACCGGGGGATTATGATACTCAGGAATATGATTACACCGAGTCCAAACTCTCTGAAATCAGGGGTTTGATGGAAAAAGCTATTACAGGTAATTTATCCCAAAAACCTTTCTCAACAACTGGTGTACAAACATCGCTGATGATGAAAAGTGATGATGGTTTATATATTAATCTTCATGAAGCAGCATTAATTGATTATTCTACCATGCACTTAGACTTGGATGATGAGCGCATGGTTTTTCAGTCTTGGCTGACTCCTGATGCTATCGGTGATAAAGGGTATTTACAGTCTCCTTTCAACAGTCCTTGGAGAACGATCATCGTATCCGATGATGCACGGGACATTTTGGCTTCCCGAATGACTTATAACTTGAACGAGCCGAGCAAAATCAAAGATACTTCTTGGATTAAGCCCATGAAATACATCGGTGTGTGGTGGGAAATGATTACCGGGAAAAGCTCTTGGGCATATACGGATGAATTACCTGCTGTCAAACTAGGTGAAACCGACTACACCAAAGTACTTCCCAATGGGCGTCATGGAGCCAATACCAATAATGTGGTACGTCATATTGATTTTGCTGCTGAACATGGATTCAAAGGGGTCTTGGTGGAAGGTTGGAATATCGGTTGGGAAGATTGGTTTGGAAACTCTAAAGATTATGTATTTGATTTTCTGACTCCCTATCCTGATTTTGATTTGCCTTATTTAAGAGATTATGCCAAATCCAAAGGTGTGGAGTTGGTCATGCATCATGAGACTTCCTCCTCTGTCCGCAATTATGAGCGTCATTTGGATAGGGCTTATCAATTCATGAAAGACAACGGCTACAATGCTGTGAAATCCGGCTATGTGGGAGACATCCTTCCCCGAGGGGAAAATCACTACAGCCAATGGCTGGTCAATCACTACCAATATGCCGTAGAAAAAGCCGCCGAATACCAAATCATGGTCAATGCCCACGAAGCAGTAAGGCCTACAGGCGTAGCCCGTACGTGGCCTAATTTGATCGCCAATGAATCTGCACGAGGTCAAGAATATCAGGCCTTTGGTGGCAGTAAGCCAAACCACCACACGGTTTTACCTTTTACCCGTCAAATCGGTGGACCTATGGATTACACGCCAGGCATCTTCGAGATGGATATCAGCAAGGTAAATCCTGAAAATGATTCTTGGGTGAACAGTACCATTGCCAATCAATTGGGCTTGTATGTTACCCTCTATAGCCCATTGCAAATGGCAGCAGACCTTCCGGAAAATTATGAGCGATTTATGGACGCTTTCCAATTCATCAAAGATGTACCAGTAGAGTGGGAAACAAGTAAGTACCTAGAGGCAGAACCAGGATACTATGTAACGATAGCCAGAAAAGAAAAAGGTCGCAATAATTGGTTTGTAGGAAATGTGAATGGAGTTCCCGTCAGAAATTCCATTATCAGCTTTGACTTTCTTGATCCGGACAAAACCTACATAGCCACTATCTATGCAGATGCCAAGGATGCCCACTATAGAAACAATGCCCAGGCTTATACCATCCGCCAAGTGATCGTCACTAACAAATCCAAGCTCAATCAGCAAACTGCCTCAGGCGGAGGTTATGCTATCAGCATCATGGAAGCTAGCAAAGAAGAAACCAAAGGATTGAAACGTTTGAAATAAACATAAAAAAACAGAGGTAGCGTTGACATAAAATTTATATTTGGCGTTACCTCTGAGTTTTTCTGCCTTATTTTTTGAAAGGCAGGTTATTGAAAACAACAAACTGTAATTGCGTTCTGGAAAATTCCCTATTGTTAAGCGTTTGGTGCATCAGCCCCACTTCTACTCGAACACCTCTATTGACTTGATACCCTATCGCTCCAAATAGCCGATTCCTATCAAAGAGTGCTACCGATGTGTCGTCAGTCACATTTAGAAAGACTTCGTTGTAGAAAGACAAATAATAGGTCTTTTCCATCATAAGCTGATTATTCAAAGGGATATTGGCCGCTAAGAAATATCTTCCTCGCAAGCGAAAATCTCCATCGTTGAAGAACCGCTGTTCAAACCGATAGCGATGAGTCAACAAAACCTTTCCAATAGGCTGTCTCGTCAGGTATTGCTGCCAAAGTCTGTGTTCCTGAAAGGCATTGGCATCATCGATCACCACCAAACCATCTTGCAAACCTTGAGGTCTAGTACTGATAAAGGCATATCCTCCTGAGACAATATTGTTATTCTCTGTCAGGTATCTACCAACTCCTGTACGAAGTAACAATTGTTCTCTTGAACCCAACAAGCTGTAATCCCTGTACTGGATTTCATTATGCCAGACCCATTTATTGTTGGCAAAATTCTGATTGCCGAAATAAATCAACCAATTGCCCGGCTCGGAAATTTGGGCAACAACCGGATTTGTCCCGAATACCAAGACAATCCCCATAATCGCAGCTATCTTCTTTAGCATGATGTTTATTTCTAAAAAAGCTGTCTCACGAACAAGCTCCTGTAATAGCGCACGAAATTAGTAGATACCCCTTCTCCTTTTGGTGACTTTTGTCTTTTAAAAGTCAGCATACTCTGCTAATTTTTAGCCATAATTTTTACGCAAAAGCAGTTAGGCCTCGCCACTTTTTTACATGAATTTTTGGGATGCTTGTGATAGCTTTTTTTGATGGATTGGCTTACATACCCATGATGTCTTTTTTGGAAAACTTGGTAGCAGGAAGGTCTACCATGGTCTCCTCCAAAAACTCCACTTGACCGGTAGCCAAATCATACACACCACCAACAATCAAAATTTCACCTCTTTGGTACATTCTGGACAATACAGGCTCCAATTCTCTCAATTCATTGACCTGATTGATTACATTTTGACGAACGGCAAACTCCAATAAGTTATCACTCACACCAAAATAACGCTTGGTAGCAGGTTTGATGCTGTTGATCAAGGTTGAAATATGGCCTGGAGGATTTTCAGGAAGACTAATGGCAGCTTCTACCGCACCACATTTAGAATGACCCAAGACCAAGATTAATTTTGTTCCCAAGGCAGCGGAAGCAAATTCAATCGTACCATAAGAAGCCTGAGCCATTACCTGACCTGCTGTACGTGTTACAAATAGATCACCAAAACCTTGGTCAAATAAGATTTCAGCTGATACTCTTGAGTCGCTACACCCAACGATTGTAGCAAATGGTTGCTGACCCTTCGCCAGTTCATTGATAACATCTGCATCCTGTCTTGGGTGAATGCTTCTACCTTCTGTAAATCGCTGGTTTCCCCATCGCAATTTTTGCAATGCATAGTATGGGTTGGCATAAGCCGAATCTCTGTTGATGATGTAGTTTTCTTTTCTCCACTTAGGATCATCATACAAGGCTTTTTTTGCATCTTTTACCTGCTGACCAGAGCGCTGTGCAAAAGATGCTGTCGCTAATAAAAGTAGCATACAAGCGCTGAAAGCCGCTTTTTTGAACGAAACGTGAGTTAACATAGATTAATAATTTTTATATGAGCTATTAGACGCATTAATGAAATCAAAAAGTTTTTTGCCAATTACAAGCATCTCAAAAATGTAAATCAAACTAGCAAAAATCGAGTACCAACAGCAAAAAGTATTTAGGATAGTAAATATTAGTTTGATATACATATTTACTTTCCTAAATGTAAAAAACTTAACTAACTTACCGCATTAAACACGATTCAATTGGGTCATAGAACCATAAAAATCATTGAACGTGCACTAGCGAAAGCTCTTATCCTTTCTTAACGGCGTCTATATCTGAAAGGCTATAACGGGGAGTACCACCCTTTTGAGAAGCGACAAATGCCCCCAAAGCACAGGCAAAATCCAATACTTCCATCGGCTTCTTCTCTTCTAAATAGCTCTTGACAAATCCGCTCAAAAATGCATCTCCCGACCCAACAGTATCCTGAACCTTGACTTTATACCCTTGATGTCGATACACCTTTCCTTCCTGATAAATCATTGCTCCATTTGCACCTAGAGTGACACAAATAAGCTCTATTGGAAAGTGCTCAGTCAAATATGCACACACTTCCGTAGCCATAGAAACAACATCCGACCCTTTTGAATCGTGTTCAAGACTGAAATAGTCAGCAACAATCAGCAATTCATCTTCATTGATTTTCAAAATATCTGTGTAGCCCAAGATGATTTCAATCTGTTCAAAGTCGTAAAAAGGAGCTCTCAAATTGATATCAAAGACCTTCAATACCGGGCTATGCAGCAAGTGATACAGACTTTCCCAACTTACCTGATTCCTTACAGCCAAACTCCCAAAAATAAATGCATCAGCCTGATTGACAGCTTGCTGAAGTTGCTCATCCCATTGGATAAAATCCCAAGCTACAGGTGCTACAATCGTATATTTGACATTTTGAGGGTCATCGTTGTTGACTTGCACGGTGCTTGTCGGATGCTCTTCATCCAACTGAATCCATGATGTATCCAAGCTGTACGGAGCCATAAAATCTTGTAACCTCTCTCCATAAGAATCTTTACCCAATTTGGAAATAAGGCTCACATCTAAGCCTAATTGAGAAAGATGCAGCGCTACATTTAAAGAGGCTCCACCAGGGACTTCTCCGCTAGGAAAACAATCCCATAGCATTTCTCCAAAACAAATGACACGTTTAGACATATTTTTTCTGTAAATCTTGTTGAATCTCTTCTAAGGATCTTCCCTTGGTCTCTGGCATGCGGAAAGCCACCCAAAGCAATTGTAAGACCATCATAGCTGCGAAGAAAGCGAAAATATACCCTGCTCCAAAATTTGATGCGAAATAGGGGAACAAATTGGCAATTACAGCAGCTAAAATCCAGTGGGTAAAAGAACCCAAAGATTGTCCATAGGCACGCAATTCATTCGGAAATATCTCTGAAATAAATACCCAAATGACAGAACCTTGCCCGATGGCATGTGCCGCAATGAAGATAAATACAAAGTAAGGCAACAAATGTGGCCCAACAGCGCCTCCAAAGTAACTGTAAGCCATCAAGGAAAGAGAAATGATATAGCCTACCGAACCGATATACATCAACTTTTTTCTGCCCAACTTATCAATAAAATACAAGCCTGCCATGGTCGCAACCAAGTTGATAAATCCAATTCCTATGGTAGAAAGTAACGCGTCTTCTGTGGCAATACCCGCTGATTCGAAAATTCTGGGAGCAAAATAAATAATCGCATTAATCCCGGATACCTGATTGAAGAAGGCAATCAAAAAGGCAAAAAAGGTGATTTTTCTATACTTGGAATGAAACAAATTGGTGAATGAAACTTTCCCTTTGATCTCCTTGCTTTCGGCTATGGCCAACTGCATGGCCTCCTCCACTCCTTCAGGATCAGTTTTAGTCAAGATCACCCGTGCATTTTCAAAATCCTGCTTTTTGGCTATCAACCAACGAGGACTTTTTGGAACTCTCAGAATCAAGATGCTGTAAATCAAGGCAGGAATCGCTTCCACCCCTAGCATCCAGCGCCAAGCCTCCGCCAAATTGGCCGTACCAATCAAGTAATTTGAAAAATAGGCCATCAATATTCCAAAAACGATGTTAAACTGATACAGGGCAACCAATTGACCTCTTCTTGCAGCAGGGGCTATCTCAGAAATGTACATAGGCGCCACCACCGATGAAGCACCTACTCCTAAACCGCCCAAAAAGCGGAAAAACATAAAGGTATTCACGTCCGGAGCCATTGCCGAACCAATAGCAGAAACCAAGTACAGTATCCCAATCCAAAATAAGGACACTTTTCTGCCAAATTTATCTGCAGGAATCCCTCCAAAAAGTGCTCCAATGACTGTTCCGTACAGGGCCATCGCTACTGCCAAGCCGTGACTCCAATCCGAAAGCTGCCAAATCACTTGGATATCCCTTTCTGCTCCGGAAATTACTGCTGTATCAAAGCCAAACAGAAATCCACCCAGCGCAGCTGTAATGGATAAAAAGAGTACGTAATTCTTATGTTGTTGCATGGTAAAACGATTCAGTTACTTCCAAATGGAAGCTAGGTGATACAAACTTCCTTGAGCAGGAATCCCACTCAATTCCACATGAGAATAAGCTCTTTTGGGAAAAACCAGATTTGTAATGGCTACCGCTCCATCATTTAAGAAAACTTCTATGGAAGACTGATCAACAAATACTCGAACAGATTCCAGTTGAACGGAATTCAACGGGATCGTTTGAGGATTCCCAAATCCATCTTCAAAAGTGGTAACACCTGATTTACTACGGTCAAAAATAAATTGATCTCGAATACGCGACAACACAACTTCCTCTCCGCTGTCATTATAGAAGCGTAGAGAAAAATCCTGTTCATCTTGCAAAGAAAGAAGCAATTCAATTGTTTTTGAACCCAATTCAAAAACTTCACTAGTTACGGGAAATTCTCTTATTCGTAGCTTTTCCAACTCTGAAACTGGCTGTGAAATTACTGAATATGTCCCTTCCTTTTCCACTAAAGCTAATGATCTAGGTACGGTCATAGCAGATCTCCAGGCGGTCGTAGGTACCACCTGGGCATAGTTCCAATTACTCATCCATCCGATGAATATTCTTCTTCCATCCGCTTCTGGTATATTGGACCAAGTAACACCTGCATAGTTATCCGCTCCCCAATCAATCCATTCCACATCTTCTTGCGTTGGAGTGAATGATTTTCCATCAAAATCACCTATAAAATACTGGGTAGCAGATCCTCCTTGGGGACCTCCAGGATTGATGCTTACGAGTAATACCCATTTTTCTTCTCCTGTTTCAGTTTTTAAAGGAAATAAATCAGGGCACTCCCAAACACCTCCATAGGCTGCCCAAGCAGGTTGAAAATCACTGGCAAAGGTCCAATCCAACAGGTTTGGTGAGGTATAAAAACTGATCTTATCCAAAACAGCTAAAGACATGATCCAAAGCTCAGATTCCTCGTGCCAAATCACTTTGGGATCTCTAAAATCTTTGATCCCTGGATTAGCCAAGACGGGATTGCCTTCATATACAGTCCAAGTTCTGCCCTTATCCAAACTGTAGGCGATGCCTTGGGTTTGAAAATCATCCCTACCACCTGCTTCTCCAACAGGGTCATGGTAGGTGAAAATCGCCACCATTGGAGGCATTCCATCTTTTCCTAATCCAGAAGTATTTTCATGGTCAATTACCGCAGAACCAGAGAAAATATAGCCCAAAGAATCTGGGTAAAGCGCTATCGGTAAGTGCTCCCAATGAACCAAATCTTCTGAAATCGCATGTCCCCAATGCATAGGGCCCCATACATTCCCATCCGGATAATATTGGTAAAACAAATGGTATTCCCCTTCATAATACACCATCCCATTCGGATCATTCATCCAGTTAGCTTCTGGAGAAAAATGAAATTGAGGCCTATACAACTCTTGGTAATACCCTATCTCTTCTTCTTTGGTTTCCTGAGCGCAAGCTGTTAACAATCCAAAGAAAGAGGTTGCCAAAACAACTTTTGAACAATAGTCAATTACCTTCATTTTACCAGAAAATTATGTAAAGCACTGCAATAATTGCTGATATTGCGATCGCTCCAATTTTGAAAGTCATGCTGGTTTGGAACAATTCCCGATTAACATCGATGCTGTTTGGATGGTCTTTTCCTTTGCCTTCATACAAACTAATGGCAATTATAAGTGCTGCGATAATCAAAAATACTACACCCATTCTGTCAATAAACGGAAGTGCGGGCATCCCAAATTTTAAAGCAGTGGATAAAGGGATTGTCAATACTGCGGCGGTTAGCGCTGCATTGGAAGTAGTCTTCTTCCAGAATACTCCAAAGAAGAAAATGGCAAATACCCCTGGAGAAACGAACCCTGTATATTCCTGGATAAATTGGAATGCTTGATCTAATGTACCAAGGGCTGGAGCAATTAAAGCAGCGACTACAAAAGCAACTATAGCTGCCAATCGACCCACCTTCACCTGTTTGGTTTCAGATGCATCTTTATCGATGTATTGACGATAGATATCCATCGTGAAAATCGTAGACGTACTGTTAGCCATGGAGGCTAAGGAGGAAACAATTGCCGCTGTCAAAGCCGCAAAAGCTAATCCTTTTAAGCCAACCGGAAGCAATTGAAGCAAGGTTGGATAAGCACGGTCTGATTTGATGATACCTGAAGCAGGGTCTGTCATGGATTGGATGAAACTCACATCAGTTCCATTGTTGACAATTACCAAGGCTGCAATACCTGGGATAACTACGATCAACGGCATCAACAACTTCAAAAAGCCTGCAAAAATTATCCCCAATTGGGCCTGATTGAGGTCTTTGGCGGCCAATGCCCGTTGCGTAATATACTGATTGAATCCCCAGTAACTTAAATTCACAATCCACATCCCTCCTACTAATACCGATAGTCCGGGTAAATCTAAATAAGCATCTTTGGTACCTCCTTGTCCATCGGGAATCATCATTTCCCCCTTATCCAAAATCATGGAGAAATGCCCCGGCACTTCTTGTCTCAATAGGTTCAAACCTGCCCAAGCATCTCCAGATCCCACTATATTTAATGCTAAATAGGTCGTGGCCAATCCCCCAGCGATCAAAAACACCACCTGGACGACATCGGTCCACGCCACCGCTTTCAAGCCTCCATAGATCGAATAAACCATGGCAAATAAAGCCAATCCTGCTATCCCATATTCCAGTTTGACATCCAGGATGGTATTCAAACTCAAGGCTCCCAAATAGAGCACAGAGGTCAAATTAACCAAAACATATAGCAATAGCCAGAAAACAGCCATAGTCGTACGTACACGGGCATCGTATCTATCCAGCAAAAAACCAGGCATGGTGTAAATGCCTTTTTTGATGTAGACAGGCAAAAAGAAAATGGCTACCACCAGCAAGGTAGCAGCTGCCATCCATTCATAGGTCGCAATAGCCAAGCCCATGGCAAAGCCTGAACCGGACATCCCAATAAACTGCTCGGCAGAAATATTGGATGCGATTAAAGAAGCTCCTACAGCCCACCAAGGAAGGGCTTTGGAGGCAAGAAAGTAATCTTTGGAATCTTTGACATGCCCCTTTTTTTCACGGGAGACAAAAAGGCCCATGCCCACAATCAGGCAACAGTAACCGATAAAAACAATCAGGTCTAATGGTTCGAGTAACATAGTTTGGAGTTATTGTAATGTATTTGAGTTCTGCACGTTATCATCCTTGGAACTTTTTTCTCAAGACAATAACTCCAAATATAGTACTTTCAGGGAATCCTGAAACAGTTTTTTATGACAATCAATAGAATACTAACCAAATAAAAACCACTACCATTTAAAAGTCGATACTTGGAAAAACAAAGTTCTTCCGCTGATTGGTTGCATCTTTAAATAGTGTAATAGTGAAGTTATCTTTCACAGAATAATTTATAGAACCTCCTTGTACATCAAAGTCAAAGGATTCTGTTGATAGAGTTCTTAAATGATAAAACATAGAGGCCTCAAAATTTTCGGGAAAAAGCATGGAACCTTCACCATTTCCTTTTGTGTAGTATCTCAAAGCATAGATAACACTGGCTTGGTCGGAATTATCATAATGAGTATTAATAGTCTGAATAGCCTTAGGGCTTTCCACAAACTTTTGTTGATAATACTCGTGGGTAGTCAATTTTACTTCGTATTCGGGCTTCTTTAAGAATTTTTTTGGCGCTGTTTCCCTTACCTCGAATAATGCAAAATCAACCGTATCGAAATTTTCCAGAACCGCTATTGGCTGTTCTTGATCATCAATCCATAACCCAACATTTTTAGTCTTTTTCCAGACTTCATACATTTCAGCTTTTATGGATTTTTTTTCAGGTGGATGACGAAATACAAAAGTTGTGATCACCCTTGGATAGGCCTGTTGTAAAAGTAGGAGTTCTCTAAAAGCTGATTCTTCGAAGAAAGGAAATTGAGATATTTGCTTGCGTTCCTCATTATTGAGGGTTAGGTAAACATTTCTTAAGCTCTCTAAATCCACTTTATGAAGCTCAAGTACAAATGGTTTTTCTTCCGAAAATCCTTCAGCCAGAATTGCTTCAAATTGTTCTACTCCGCTGTTAAAATGTAAATTTATAATTTCAGAGTTAATAGGCATCTGATTAGAAGAAAGTGTAAGCATTAGAAGAAAAGACAAAGCAGATGCAGATGTTTGCAATCCTATTTTTCTAAGCGTATTGGTTCTTTTTCCCATCATCAACAATCTTCGCTTGGTCACTTGAAAATTAAATGCAGAACTTAGGGTTTGATGGGATGCATAGATAGAAACTTTCTGTAGCAGTAAATACTGATAGCTGGCTTTGTTGATTGGTTGACGCAGTACTCCTGCATCAGCCAAAAATTCATGATTAAGCTGTACAGACTTTTTATACAAACTGATGAGCGGATTAAACCAATAGGCAATTTTCACCAATTCCAACAAAATAATATCCCAAGAATGTCTTTCCCGGATATGAACCAGCTCATGATCCAAAATGGCCTTTTCAATGCTAGCAGTATGATACTCTTCTTTGTTGACAAAAAGGTAATTCAGAAAGGTAAAAGGAAGCACTACATCTTCCAATAGTACATAGGTGACCCCTTTTTGCTGAATTAGCTCCCCTTTTTGGACCATGCTTCTTAATTGAAACAGTTGCCACACAAATCTGGATAAGAAAAAGAGCACTCCTAAACCGTAAACCAACAACAAAATGGATGACCAAGGGATCGGTGATGGCTTGGAGGTAGTTGGGACCACTGCTTCAGTATTGGCTGTCGCTGTGTTTCTTTCTGGAAGTATATCAGATGATACGTCTGGTAATGAATTGGAGAAAATCAATTCATCGGAAAGGATTTCAAAACTTGGTTTTTCAATAAATGAAGGAAGTGATATAAAAGGAAGAGATAATGCAAAAAGCACTGAGAAAATCAGATAAAACCGATTAAATGTAAACATACGTTCACGAATCAAAAAAAGCTGATACAAAGCCAGTAATAGCGTCAAGGCTATGGTAGATTTGAGGATGAAAACAATCATGGCTGTTGGGATTTTAGTTGGTCTTCAATAATCTTTTTGAGCGCTTCAAGCTCTTCGGTATCTAAGTCCGTCTCTTGTGTAAAAAAAGACGCAAATTGGGCCGGCGAACCGTTAAAAAAATCCTTGATCATCACCTGTACTTTTTTAGAGAAGTAATTGTTTTTTTCAATCAAAGGGTAATACTCACGGGAATTCCCAAATACTTCAAAAGCAATCGCTCCTTTATCCTGCAATCGCTTCAAAAGTGTGGCAATGGTTGTACTTGCTGGTTTAGGTTCGGGATAAGCTTCCAAGATGTCTTTCATAAACACCTTATGCTTTTCCCAAATCAGATTCATCAATTGTTCTTCGGCATTGGATAGGTTCATCTTCTATAATTGTGTAGTATATTCTACAAATATAGAATTAAAAATAATTCAACAAAACTATTAGGTGAAAAATGTCTTATTTTTTTAATTTTGATCCGATTGAGAAAGACTTCTCCCAAAGAGCAGGTGATGTTTACAGCATAAGAAAAATATAAAAAAAGCCCTCCAGGAAACCCAGGAAGGCTTTTTGCTTTTGACAAAATAGCGAATCAGTCGCTGTAAGTCAATTAACATTCTTTACTATTCCCCACCAATGCCGGGGCTTAAAAGCCACGGCTATTGATGGGTGGATTCTTTGGAAATTCGGATAGGTCTTGTACCAAAACTTCAATTTCAGTCGTGGGTTAAAACCCACAAACCAGTGTACCTAATAGGAAAGCAGTGCTTGAAACACTAGTCCACATGTTAACATTTAACAATTAACAGATAAAACCACACTCGCAGGTTCGCAGAAAGAATTCCATTTTTCATTCTTAATTCTTAATTCCAAATTACCAACTGCTCACTGTTCACTGCTCACTGTTCACTGCTCACTGTCACCTCCATCCCCTAACTCATACTTCAAAGTTCTTCCTTTTTCTACGGCAGGAAGTCCCTCGGTCATCCATAGTGGTGCAGGGGCGCCTTTAAGGTAATGGTCGAAGAATTGAGATAATCGTATAGAGAGATCTTTTCTGTTTTTTCTTTGTACCAAGTTATGGTCTTCTCCATTGTACTGCAGCAACCAAGCTGGCTGATTTAAACGCTTCAATGCCATAAACATCTCTATACCCTGATACCATGGAACAGCTCCATCAGCATCATTGTGCATGATCAATACGGGAGTCTTCACCCGATCCATGTAGAATAAAGGAGAGTTTTGTAAATAATACATCGGTTTTTCCCACAAGGTACCACCGATTCTACTCTGCGTCTGTTCGTACTGGAACATTCTGCTCATCCCTGTCCCCCATCGAATTCCACCATAAGCAGAAGTCATATTGACTACTGGAGCACCTGCGCCAGCTGCTTTAAACATATTGGTTCTCGTAATCAAATGCGCCACTTGGTATCCACCCCAGCTTTGACCTTGAATAGCCATATTATCCGCATCAACAAAACCTCTGGCAACAATCGCCTGAACACCCGGGATGATGCAATTGTAGGCACTTGGTCCTGGAAGGCCTAAGTCATATTTGATATCAGGAACAAACACCAAGTACTCGTTGCTTACAAAATACGGGATATTGATGGTAGAGGCGCTCGGAGCAGGAGCTCTGTAATTGTGCAAGCCATCAGAATTTCTTTCGTAGAAATACACCATCATGGGGTACTTTTTCGATGAATCAAAATTTTCTGGCTTGAATAACAATCCTTGAAGCGGGACATTATCATTCGTGAGATAATTCACCAATTCTACTGTACCCCAGTTGACTTGAGCTTGCTGTGGATTGGCAAAAGATAATTGGGTCAAAGTTGACATCTTCATATCTGTAGCATACACATCAGCATATTCCTGATAGGTTGACCTTCTCACGGTCAGGAGATCTGCATTTTCTGCTTTGCTTAATCCTAAATACCTATTGTCAGTAAATAAGATTTCAGTAGGAGCCTTTTTACCAGTGATATCACCCATGAAATATCCGTTTTTCTTGTTGAATTCATGAAAAGCGGTCAAAACAAAAGGTAATGAAGGCTCAATACCTTCTCTTTCCTCTACTTCTAATCGTTGTCTTCTAAACTCAATCGTTTGAGCTCTACCTACACCTAACGTAATATTTTGAGGAGCTGCTTTTCCTGTTGGATCAATTTTCCAAATATCATATTTATCATAAAGCAAGAATCCTTTATCATCTTTCAACCAACCAGCGGCACCATAGCTTCCCGGAAGGGATGGTGAATCATGCTGCTCATTGTAAACATTGACATCCAAGCCTTTACTTAGATTTTTGAAGGTTTTACTTGCAATATCAAAAGCAACCCAAGCACTATCGCTTCCATCATACCAATAGACGTATTTTCCGGCAGGTGACAACTGTGGATTTCCTGACAATGCTTTTTTGATCAATGTTTTGGTACCTGTTTCCAGATTTACCAAGTAGGTATCTCTTCCGATCTGTATGTTCCAGCTATACTCCCTTCTATAAGGAGAATCATCTGTAGCTACCGCGATTTTAAGGGTTGATTTTGGATCATAGTTGATGCTATACACCTGCTGATCTCCGATTTGAACCACTTTCTTATCCTTGATATTGTAAGCAGCAAGGAAACTTCTATTTTCTTCCCTACCCTTATTTCTCAATTGCATAGGTTGGATTTCAGCATCTTGCCAGCCCCAAATGTCTAATTTCACTTTTTCATCATCCAAAATGGTGGTATCAGATTCATATGCGTAATCCTTATAATCCAAAGTGGTACCGAAAAAAACTTGGCTGTCGTCTGCAGAAAAATTTATTCTTCCAGACTTGCTGACCATGCCACCTGCAAGAATTCCTGGGGTATTTTTTCCTGCTATTTTCTGATTGCTCGTCTTTGCGATATCAAATAGGTAAAGGTCGTAATAAGGCTTTTTCGCTTTCAAGGAATCTTCCGTAGTAAGGAATGCCAAGAACTTGTTGGAATCAGAGATTTTTGGAGACATGTAATCGGTCTTTCCCGTATCGATCGTTTGAGAAACGCCTGATTTCAAGTCCACTAAGAAAATACCTGCATTTTTCAAGGTATCCTCCGTCGCTTTTACATAATACAAAAACCCTCCATTTTCAGAAAATCCATAGGATTTTACCCTGTCATATTCATAGGAAATCCTTCCATCAAATGATCTTACGAGAAGTGTGGTCCCATCTGTCTTCTTAGGCCTTTCAGGTGCCACTACTTTAGTCGTATCCCCTTCTTCTCGTTTCGCTGGTTTTTGAGGCAACTCTTTTTCAAAATGAACGGCTAACCAATTCCCAACTTTGTCAGGCGTAGCGAAAGACTTTACTCTAGCCAACTTCTCAACAGTCCCTGTCGCAAGGTTGATGATAAATAAGCTATCTTTGGGCATATCATCGGGCTTGGTCTTTTTTAGCCTCAACATTTTGATGGAGTCCTTTTCAGCTACAATTCTACCTACGGCAAAATTATTATCATGTGAAAAAGACATTCTGTTGGCTCTAGGAATGACAAATCGTTTTTGCGCATTGCCATGACTGACAATTTCCAATCGTCCATCTCCATCTTGTGGATTGACTTCAAAACCAACCCACTGTCCATTGGCAGAGATTTTATCAGAAGAAACAGATTCCCATCCGTCATAGTCGGCATGAGTTAAGGCTCTTTTTTGCTGTGCTTGGGTGCTAAGGACAGCAAATAAGAAAATTAAGCCTAACAGGTATTTTTTTCTAACTATCATGATTCATTTAAATTTACCTACAAGTAAAAAAAGAATGTGCTGATACGCGCCAGATTTTATACTAAAGGAAAATTAACACGATGAATTTTTAATTTAAAACCTGTCAAAAGTCAGGAAATGTACCATTCCATTGCAGTAACTTTAAGCCAAACAATCAATCATCCCATGCATCTTACAGACCTACAAATTGCCAAAGCTACCCAAATGAAACCCATCACCCAGATTGCTGCCAAACTGGGAATACACGAAGAAACCCTCCGACCATACGGAAAATATACAGCAAAGCTTCCCCTAAAGCTGATCGATCCCCAGCGTATGAAAGGGAAAAAACTGATTTTAGTAACTGCCATTACCCCTACAGCAGCGGGAGAAGGGAAAACTACTGTTTCTATAGGACTAGCAGAAGGATTGAATAAAATAGGAGTTCAAACTACGGTAGTCTTGCGTGAACCATCTTTAGGTCCTGTATTTGGGATGAAAGGCGGTGCAGCCGGTGGTGGCTACTCTCAGGTATTGCCCATGGAATCTATCAACTTACATTTTACAGGAGATTTTTCTGCGATTGAAAAGGCGCATAATCTGTTAGCGGCACTTTTGGACAATCATATCCATAGTCAAAAAAATATGCTCAATATCGATCCAAGGAAAATCATTTGGAAGCGGGTTATGGATATGAATGAGCGGGCACTGCGGGATATTGTCATTGGTTTGGGAGGGTCTGCCCAAGGTGTCCCAAGGGAGTCAGGCTTTGACATTACCGCTGCATCAGAAGTCATGGCTGCTCTTTGCTTAGCCAATAGTTTGATGGACCTAAAAGAAAAATTGGGCAACATCATAGTAGCCTACACTTATCAAGATGAACCGGTTCGCGCACATCAGTTGAAAGCCCATGGTGCGATGACTGCTTTATTAAAGCATGCGATTATGCCTAATTTGGTCCAAACTATCGAAGGTAATCCTGCCATTATCCATGGAGGGCCTTTTGCCAATATTGCTCAAGGCTCCAATTCAATCTTAGCTACCAAAATGGGGTTAAGTTTATCTGATTACGTGGTAACAGAGGCAGGTTTTGCTTCGGACTTGGGAGGCGAAAAGTTTTTGGATCTGAAATGTCAGTATGGAGGGTTAAAGCCTGATGCTGCCGTCATTGTAACAACTATTAGAGCACTAAAATCACATGCAGGAGTTGCCATAGTCAATCTAAAAGAACCTAACCCAAAAGCAGTAGCTACTGGCTTAGCTAATTTGGATAAACATATTGAAAACATGCGGCACTTTACATTAGAACCCGTAGTAGCCATCAATCAATTTATTACAGATAGTCAGGAGGAAATATCCGTAATTAAGGGGTATTGTGAGAAATTAGGTGTAAAAGTAGAGGTATGTGAAGCTTGGGCAAAGGGTGGAGAAGGTTGCGTGGACTTAGCACGTACAGTCAAGGCGGTTGCAGAAGGTGGTTTGAGTAATTTTACGCCGCTCTATCATTTTGATTGGAGTATAGAGCAAAAGATCGATACGATTGCTCGTAAAATCTATGGAGCAGCTGAAGTAGAGTACAGTGTCAAAGCCAAGCAACAACTGCGCATGTTTGCAAAAATCGGTTTAGATAAGCTACCCGTTTGCATAGCCAAAACTCAATATTCCCTATCCGACGACCCAAAGCTTACGAATAAACCCACAGGTTTTACGATCAAAATCCGGGAATTTGATATCGCAGCAGGCGCTGGATTTATCATTCCTTTGGCAGGAACTATCATGCGCATGCCGGGACTTCCCTCCGCTCCCGCTGCTGAAATGATAGACATAGATGAAGATGGCAATATTATAGGTTTATTCT
The DNA here is from genome assembly GCF_014652135.1 of Mongoliitalea lutea. Lineage (GTDB taxonomy): Bacteria > Bacteroidota > Bacteroidia > Cytophagales > Cyclobacteriaceae > Mongoliitalea > Mongoliitalea lutea. Next base: position 105,591 of record NZ_BMYF01000002.1, on the reverse strand, counting down.
AATCATGATTTTCATATCTTTCCTATTCATTTAAACGTTGTTTATTTCAATTAACTCACAAAGTGAAATAAGATTTGGATTTTTAAATATTTAGTAATATTTTCATTCCGATTTTCTTTAAAATACAGCAATGAACCCATGTTTTTAGGAGAGCTCCCTTTTTCAGAGAGTAAAAGATTGAAAGTTTTATACTCTTATAAAATTCTTGATTCAGAAGAAGATGAGGATTATACAAGCATTACTGAACTAGCTTCGGAAATATGTGATACACCTATATCTCTGATAACTTTTATTGACGAGAAAAGACAATGGTTTAAGGCAAAGACAGGAATTACATATAAAGAAACATTAAGAGAGTTTTCATTTTGCACTCATGCAATTTTAACCCCCCATCAGCCTTCAATATTTAGCAGTTTAAAAAACGAAAAATGCTTTAAAAATAATCCATATGTAGTTGAAGACAATGGATTTGATTTTTACGCTGGTATACCAATTTTATCGGATGACAATGTGGCTCTAGGTACACTTTGTGTATTGGATTATAAGGCTAAAACACTTACAGACAAACAAATTTCCCAATTAAAAAAATTAGCGCGACAGGTAGAAAAGCTTTTAAAATTAAGAAAAGCGAAGATTCATATTTCATATCATCAAAAGGACTTAGAGAAACAATTAGCTTATAACAAATCTTTATTTGAAGCTATTCCGGATATTCTGATGATTTTAGATTATGAAGGAAATATTCTTGAAATCAAATCTGGCAAGAAAGATGACTTCCTTATGGAACCACAATTGCTTGTAAATAAAAATATTAAAGAAGTTTTGCCTGCGGATGTATTTGATTTATTTAGTAGTAAGTTGTCTAAATTGAAAGACAATCAACCATTTCATTTACTGGAATACAAACTAGAAACACAAAAAGGTCTTCAAGTCTATGAAGCCAACTTCGCTAAATTTGAGGAAACTAAAGTCTTAACCTTAATCCGAAATATTACTGAACCAACAGCTATTAAAGATGAACTTTTAAGAACAAAAGACATTTTGACTGAAGCTGGTAAAATGGCTAAAGTAGGTGCATGGGATGTGAGTTTTAAGAGAAAAGATAAATTATTTTGGTCCGAAATAACTAAGGGAATCTTAGAACTGCAAGATTTACCTATACCATCGGTTAATGATGCAATTAATTTGTACAAAAACCATCCAGAAAGTTTTGCGAAAATATCGAGTGCATTCCAACAAGCCATTGATGAAGGAATACCATATGATTTAGAATTAAAGATTCAAACATTCAAAGGAAATGAGAAGTGGGTTCGTACCATTGGAAAACCTATATTCGAAAAAGAAGAATGTATTGGGCTTTTTGGAACTATACAGGACATTACAGAAATTAAGAAAAAAGAGGAAGAACTATTACTGAAAACCCTTGAATATGAGCATTTATTTGAAAACATGAATCAAGGAGTAGTCTATCAAGATGCTTCTGGATATATTTTTAGAGCAAATCCGTCAGCAGAACGTATTTTAGAACTAAGTATGGATCAAATGCTCGGTAGAACATCCATAGACCCAAGGTGGCATTCAATACGATTGGACGGAAGTGATTACCCTGGTGAACAGCATCCCGCCATGGTTGCCTTAGCCACTGGTAAACCTGTAATTGGAGAAATTATGGGCATTTTTTCAACAAAATCCGATACATACAAATGGATAATGATTGATGCTCTACCTGAATTCAAAGATAAGGACACCAAAATACCACATCGAGTATTAGCTACCTTTACAGATATCACAGAATTGATTTTAATTGAATCCAAACTCAAAGAGAATGAGGCTAATCTCTCAGCCATTATGGAAAGTAGTAATGAATCTATTTGGTCTATTGACAAAGATTTTAATATTATTTATGCCAACAAAACATTTAAAGATTCATTTAAACAAACTTTTAATAAACATGTAGAAAAAGACGTAAACGTTATTGATCAGTTACCTAATAACGCAGCTGATTTCTGGAAGGATTCTTATAAAAAAGCATTTGAGGGTCAAACATGCAGCTTTGAATTTAATATTGATGAACAAGGAAAAAGAAAATATTATGAAGTAAATATAAAACCAATTTTTCTTGACGATAAAGTTTTAGGAGCATCGATTTTTGCAAAAGATAATACGAATAAAATTTCCTATGTAAAAGAAATAGAAGAGCAAAATAGAAAATTGAAAGATATAGCATGGAGACAATCCCATTTGGTTAGGGCGCCTCTGGCTAGAATTATTGGCTTAACTACCCTAATTAAAGAGGAAGAGAATTCAGAATGTAAGGAAGAATTATTGGAACATCTTTTGCAATCAGCCACAGACTTAGATCAAGTTATCCGATCAATTGTTGACATATCCAGTCCATTTAAAAAATAAACTATTTAAATCAGAAGGTCATGAGCAAATTATCTTACTACCTTTTCTTATCAGTATTTTTTATTTCTTGTCAAGCTGAAAAATCCTCACTTGAGAACAAATCTGATAATTATGAAATTATTTCAGACACAAGTAGGGCTAGTCTGGATTGGAATGGTACTTACAAGGGTATTTTACCTTGTGCTGATTGTGAAGGTATTGAAACACGGCTCACAATTAAATCTGACGGTGAATTTGAACGTTCTATGAAATATCTGGGAAAAGATGATGGATTATTTTTTGACAGAGGAACTTTTGAATGGGATGATTTGGGAAGAACTATTTTACTAACTGGAGAAAACGGGGAATCCCAAGCTTATCAAGTTGGAGAAAATGTTCTATTCCACTTAGACCAAGAGGGAAATAGAATTTCAGGTAATCTTGCAGACATGTACCGCTTGGAAAAAAGCTTTGCAGATTATGCTTTGGAAAACAAAAAATGGGTATTAATTGAATTAAGAGGTACCCCATATCAACAGGATGAAAATCAAAAAGAGGCGTTCCTGTTTTTTGAAAATGAATCCGTGCGTATCTATGGAAATAACGGCTGTAATGCTATCAATGGCGCTTATGAAATAGAAGCAGGAAACCGTATCCGTTTTGGTAATATTGCAAGCACCATGATGGCTTGTCCAACTATGGAGAATGAAAGAATTTTCAATGATATGCTCAAGGAGGTTGATAATTATAGCATTGCTGACGGCCAACTTTCCTTAAACAAAGCTAGAATGGCCCCATTGGCAAGGTTTCAATTGGCGGATGGAGAATAATTATGGACAAAATTTACGTATCACAAAACAGCTAACACACATTTATTGAGTTGGCTGTTTTTTGATATGGAAACTTATTTTTTCAAGTAATGACTTTACCTGTAAAGGTTTTACCAAAAAGTCTTTTGCCCCTGCTTTGATTAATTGCTCCGACTTCGCAGGCATAGCATCTGCACTAATGATAATTACAGGTATAGAAGCCGTTTGTTCATTTTCTAATAGCTGTTGTAAGACTTCCTGACCATAGGCATCAGGTAAGTCAAGATCCAGCAAAATTAATATTGGCTGATGTTTCAAAGCTAATTCAACCGCCTCTTTTCCATATTTAGAATGTGTCAGTTGGATTTGGGGCATTTTAAAATCCAAAATATCCCTCACTAACTCTACATTTGTAATATTGTCTTCTACATAAAGGATAGTTGCATGGTTTGTCTTTATGGTCGGCTGCGCTTGATTCTCCTCAAATATACCTGTACTCAAATCATCAGGTTTTTCAAAAGATAAAGGAAAACGAAGAATAAATTCTGAACCTTTTTGCAATTCGCTCTTAACTTCAATACTTCCATTCATTGCCTCAACCAACTGTTTGACGATAGTCAATCCAAGCCCAGAGCCTTCGATAGTTGAACTTTCTGCACCTAATCGTTGAAACGGATCAAACAAAATCGAAATATTTTCAGGTGCAATACCATCACCAGTATCGGCAATAGATAGAAGAAAATATGATTGATCAGAAGAATCAATCTCACATGTCAAGAAAATTTCCCCACGCTCTTTATTGTATTTGATTGCATTATCTAACAAGTTCATAATTACTTGCTTAAATCGTAATGCATCTAATTGACCTATGAGTGTATCTTTACAATCATCCGAAACATGGATAGCAATCCCTTTTTTTCTCGCCGCAGGTCTGACCAGTTCAATCACTTTCTGGACGGCTAGTTTAACTTCCAAAGGCTGAAGATTCAATTTATAGGCTCCTGACTCAATAGCAGATATATCCAATACTTCGTTGATTAACTGGAGCAAATGCCTCCCATTGGAAAGAATAAAATCTAAAGATTTTTTATGTGTTCGGGACAATTCTCCCAATTCCATCAATTGCGCAAACCCAAGAATTGAATTTAAAGGTGTTCGTAACTCATGACTCATTCGGGACAAAAACTTACTTTTCGCCTGATTGGCTACTTCTGCTTCTTCTTTTGAACGGATAATTTCTTCCTCTGCTTGTTTTCGGCTGGTAATATCATACGTATGTCCATACCAGTTAACACTTTTGTCATCATCTACATAGGTAATCACGTTGGTAAACACCCACTTTACTTTGTCATGTTGATCCACAATTCTGTATTCATAACTTAAAGGCTTCGGGTTTTCAATTGAAGCATTCATAAAACCAATCACCATGTCGATGTCATCCGCATGAACTTTCCCTAAAATTGGAGAGGCATCGTGAGCCAGTTCTTCAGGTGTAAATCCCCATAATTTCTGAATTCCCGGACTTACAAATGGAAAGGTGAGTTTTCCATCGTGCGTTTTTCTCAATTGAAAAATCATACCTGGAACCCTGCTTGATGTATTGTTCAATATCTCCAATGACTCATTGAGCCGCTTGGTTCGCTCTTCAACCAAATTTTCAAGATTTAAATTGAGTTGTAGGAGCTCCAGCTCAATTCGCTTTCGTTCTGTTATATCCTGTCCTTGAGCAATTGTAGCAATGGCTCTTTCCTCTTCAAAATCCATGATAGGAGCCGAATTCCAAATAAAGGTATAAATATCACCCGCAATATGCTGAATAGGAATCTCCACTGATTCCCAACGCTCACCTTTGCTAGTTTGCTGAATTAAACTCATGGAGGCTTCCACTGCATTTTTTGGAAACAATAATTCCAAATGTTTTCCTAAAACCTCATCTTCTTGCCTACCTGTATATTTTTCAAAAGCTTTATTGAACTTGGTGATTTTGTACTCGCTATTCCATACGATGATTGGAGCATTAGCATATGTAAACAGGTTATTAAGGTATTGATTACTTTTTTTCAAAGCCTCTTGCGTCGCTATGGTTTCTGTGATGTCCTGTACAGTACCTACTGCCTTTAATGGCTCTCCTAAATCATCGTAATAGATTTCACTTTTCTCCTGAACTATTTTAATTTCCCCACTAGGTAACAGAAACCTATGAACAATCTCATAAGGCTTTCTATATTGAATTGCAACCTTAAAAGCTTGATCGACTTTTTCTCTGTCTTCGGGATGAATGGCAGCAAGGAACTCATCATATTTAGGTCCCTCTTTCACTTTTTCAACACCCATTAAATTATATACTTCATCAGACCAAAAAATCTCGCTAGTTTGAAAGTCAAACTCCCAACTTCCGACTTTAGCTATACGCTGCGCTTCTTTCAGTTTTCTTTGTTGTTCTTCAAGTATACTCTCTAAAGCAACCCTACCCGTAATATCTTCAATGTACACAACATACCCACCGACTGTACCATCACTTTCATACCAAGGAATACAACTCCATCGATTGTATTGTACTTCATGAGGTAACACTATCTCATCTTTTTCACTTTTCGACGAAATACCCTGTAAAGCTAGCTCATGTGCACGAAGAATATTTTCAGGTAAATTTGGAAAAATCTCATAAGCATTCACCCCAATAACTGGCCTATCTTCAATTCCAAAATCTCTCAAATATTTTTGACTAGTGTAGATATAACGATGCTCCTTATCCATTATAGCAACCGTACTATCCATATTTTCGATAATGTACCGAAGTAAGCTTTTAAAATGCCACTCTCCTTCCTCCCTTTTTTTACGTTCACTTACATCAGAAAGGATACCAGTGTAAACGATGTCTCCATTGTCTCTAACTCTTGGGGTAGAACGAAATTGAAACCAAGAATATTCCTGATTATGAGGAGAACGAATCCTTCCTTCCCAGAAAAATGGACTTAAAGAATTGACTGCATCAATGTTACTTTGAAAAAAACTTTCTTTATCCCGTGGATGGATCAACTCAGCAATGTCAAATGGGTTTCGTTCCCGTGAGGAAGTTTCCAACCCTAACATTTCATGCATCCTATCATTCAACATTTCAAAGTGTGAACGGTATTTTCCGTTGAGTAATGTTTCCTGAGGATCAAAATCTTTTCCCTCTACATTTTGGAAAACAATTCTGTACACACCAGAGGGTTGAGCATTTAAAAGATCATGAAATTTATCCTTTTCTTCCTGGAGTGAAAGCTCAATAGTCTTTCTTTTGGTAATATCTAATAAAAAGCCCTCTAGAAACTGTACTTGGTTATTATTATCATACACTGCTTGTCCACGCTCAAATATCCAGCGGATGTTACTGTCTTTATGTGTTATTCGATATTCAATTTCCCATTGTTGTTGATTAATTACAGCTTCCTTCACCTTTCCATATACTTCTTCTTTATCCTGCTCAAGAATCAGTTGATCAAAACTCATTAATGCATTTTTTTCCAACTCTTCTTTGGTATATCCACTTACATCACAAACATTTTTAGACAGGTATAACATCGTCCAATGTTTATCAAGTTTGCAGCGATAGACTGTTCCCGGAAGTCCCCTACTGCTTGTTCCCTCCAACTCCATACCTTTTGCATTCCTTCGAATAGAATCGAGAAAGCTTTCGAGCCTAATCAAAATAAAAATCTCATCTTTCCCCTCAGGGTAGAGAATAACTTCATACCAATTTCCTTGGTACCAAACATGTTTGGCTAATTCTTCTGATAAAGAAGTAATCTCCGGAAAATAATCAGCAACAAATGTGGCCAAAATTGGCAACCCTGAAAGTGGTTTGGGAAAAACGAGTTCATCTTCTTCCTCGGAAAAAAACAGGCTTAAAAACTTGGTGTTTACTTCTTCAATAAGTACACCATCTTTCGTGCTTAATTTAGCAGAAGCAATCAATTGACTGTTTTTAAAAATGTTCATAGCGGACTAGAATAAACACTTGCAAGGTACTAGAAGTACTTTTGCAATTGCTTATTAAATGTATAGAAAAAGCTAACAAAAAAAAAGTTGGAAGGCAAATTCCCTCCAACTTCTACAAGTAAGTTTGAAGTAAAATCAGAATGCATTTTTAAAAGCATCCATTTTTTGATCAACCTGTGTATCTACCATGAATGAGACTTTTACATTTTCCCACTTCATGGTGATTTTTGCTACTTTATTATCCTCAGCCGAAATCGCATATTGCAACCTTTCGTAAGTAGCATTAGTAGGTTCTGCTTTTACATTGACAGTTACCATATCATCTTTTGCCAAAGCTTCTTCATCAATTTTACCATCTTTCATGTAAGCAAACACTGAATTACCTTTAGAGTTTAAGCGGACAGTCCACTCACCATTGGCTCTTGGAGTCATAAATAAAGTATATTTACCTGGACGGATGTTTTTCCCTCCGATGTTCACCATTGTACTGAATTCAATTGTAGTAGCAGCATTGGCACCTGCTCTCCAAGTAACATCGTATTTTTCGATTTCACCGAAGATTTTTCTTCCTTTGACAGCTGGTGATGAATAATCAATGCTAATCTTTGTGAAACCGACATTTTGGCTGATGGAAGCCGCAGGGCTGGCAACAGGAGTCACCATCTGAGCTGATGCTTCTTGGACACACACAAAGAAAATCATCGCAATAGCTGCGAAAAGCATGTTAAATTTAGTCATAGTTGTGTTATTTATTGGGGTTTTAATTTAGGTGTATAAACACGAATTTAGAAAACTTGTTGCGTTTGACATGCATTTCTTTTCTAAATTCACTCCGATTTTTTAGAAGTTTCTTAATAATTCAGCCATTAAAAAGCCTAGATAATTCCCTAGTGCATATCCAATCACCCCAATCGTAATTCCTGGCATAATAATATTCCTGTTTTTCAAAGCCCCCGCCAACACCGGGACAAAAGGTGGTGAACAAATAAATGCCACAGAGGTAATCATTAAGATGTCAGCATCTATTTTTATCAATTTACTTAAGACTAATTGAATGAGGAGTGAACCAAATACTACCCATGCCAAGTATGCAAATATTCCTGGTGTAATCCCGGCAAGTGAGTGAATATCCACCATAGATGCTACCACCAAGCTAAAAATCAATATCAAATACATCCCTGTTTCAAAACTGAACTTGAGGTTCCTTATTTTTTGATTCAAGGAAGCCAGCAAGGAAAGTGAAGTAATCATAAGGATAATGGTCACCATCAATGCAGAGGCAGGTACTTGCAAAGCTATCAAAGCACTTAACCCCACCACACCTACCGCCACCATGACACTTTTACTGATTGCAATGATTGACTCTTTTGATGCTAATAGAGTTCGAGAATCTTGTGTTACCTCCACTTGAGTGATATTTTCCTCTTCATTGGGAATATTGCAGGAATGTAAAACCCATCGAAAAAACCCTTTACCAATACTTAGTAAAAAAACCAAGTACGCAAAGGAAATAATCAAATCATAACTGTGGATCAAAATATAGGTAGCAGGTGCCACATCCAACATCATTTTTAAAGATGCGAGATTGGGCGTACCGCCTGTGTAGACACCAACCAGCATTCCGCTTATCTTCCACAACTGATCGCCATATACTCCCTTGAAAACGAAATATCCAGATACCACCATTGCACTGACTGCAACTACTGCAATGCCAAGAGAAAGAATGGTAGACCTTGCCGAACCTAGAAAGGCTTTTAGATTGGTTGAAAAAAGCAGGAGAGGCAATGCTAACAGAATACTCGCACTCATCAAGGTATCTTGAAGTTGGTAGATAGAAAAAGCAGCATGGTCTTTGGGTGTCCATGTCCCCGACCCCACATAAGTAGAAGCCTCCTCTTTCACTTGTTGTGCATCTAGCGTCAGCAACTTATGAATCTCGGGACTCAATGTTGGAAATAGACCCAAATTCCCAATCAATATGCCGGCAGCATAGGCCAACATCACCGAACCGATTTTATCCAACCAAGAAAATTTCCTGCAGCCATAAAGTATAACTGCAGGAAAAAATAAGTAAAACAGAAGCAAAGCAATCATGCTGTTTGCGCTGTATTACATAGACAAATCAGAAACCTTATTCATCATCTGCGTGGCATGTACCAAGGATGCACCACCTCTGATAGCTGCGGCCACATGGACTGCCTCCATCAATTGAGCCTCATCGCAACCCTTTTCCATGGTATCCACTGTGTAGGCGTCTATGCAATAGGGACATTGAATGGCATGAGCAACAGCCAATGCTATTAAAGATTTTTCACGTGCAGTTAAAGCTCCCTCCTGAAAAACCTCTCCATAATAAGCAAAAAACTTATCTGCCATTTCTTTTTGAAAATCACCGATTTTACCAAACTTTTTAAGGTCTTCTGGATTGTAATACGTTTTCATTTTTGCGTTTATTTTAGAATTAGGTTTGTGAAATTAGTAAATGGAGGATGATAAGCTAGTACATTTTTTAGAATTCTGTGAAAATTATGGAACTCCATTGATTCTTTCCTAGTTTTGCATTCAAAATTTGAACAGGTATATGAGAAATTCAGAAATAAAATTCAACGTGCAGTTGGATGATAAAAATCTTCCAAAATCTATTCAATGGGACGCTACAGATAAAGAAGGGGGAGAATTAGAAAGCACCAAAAGTATTTCCTTAAATGTGTGGGATAATTTAAACCATAGCACCCTACGCATTGACTTGTGGACTGATGACATGTCTGTGGCAGAAATGAAACGATTTTACATTGATATCATCGGAGGTATGGCCCAGACCATCCTAAACAGCACAGGAGATGAATTTATGGCAGAAGAAATGAAAGAATTATGTGATCGTTTGGTTCAACATGTGAATGAAGAAAACAAAAAGAACGCACAATAATATTTTGAAAATATCTAATCAACCTCAGCGATTTTTTGAACGCTGAGGTTTTTTTACGTTTTTTCTTAGTTGATAATGAGTAGGTTTCCTATCGAATAAAATTTTTCTTAAAAATTCTTAAAAATAATTTTTGGGTTTTTCTTTTTAAATGCTGAATTTAATCTAAATTTCATCGCAAATCTTCCATATTAATTGGAGAATTTACTTAATCAAACCAATAACCCAAATACCTTATGCAAAAATTTACAAGAAGTACCTGGCGTATAGTTTCCCTGCTATTCGTCATAGTTTCCTTGAGTGCAGCTCAGGTAGTTGCTCAGACAACCACAATATCAGGTACAGTAACTGAGGAACGAACTAAAGAAACACTCGTAGGGGTAAACATCGTTGTTAAGGGCCGTGTGGTAGGTACAATTACCGACCTAAATGGAAAATTCAACCTTCGTGTTAATCAAGCACCTCCATTTACTTTGGTGTTCTCCATGGTAGGTTTCTCCAGCAAAGAAGTAGAAATCACCTCTGAGAATATCACCAATCTCAATGTAACCCTTGCGGAATCCTCAATCCTAGGCCAAGAAGTAGTTGTATCCGCTTCAAGGGTTGAAGAAAATGTCCTCAAGTCGCCTGTTACCGTTGAGCGTATGGACATCATATCTATACGAGAGGCTCCTCAAGCCAGTTTTTATGATGGTTTGAAAAACCTCAAAGGCGTAGAAATGTCTACGCAATCCTTGACCTTCCAATCATTCAATACAAGAGGTTTCAACGCCAATGGTAACGTACGTACAGTTCAGATGATTGACGGTATGGATAACCAAGCTCCAGGTCTGAACTTCTCTGTAGGTAACATTGCAGGTATTTCTGAATTAGATTTAGAGTCTGTAGAATTACTTCCAGGTGCGGCTTCAGCATTGTACGGACCAAATGCCTTAAATGGTATCTTATTGATGAACAGTAAGAATCCATTCCAATATCAAGGTTTCTCTGCTCAGGTAAAAACGGGTGTCATGGACCAAGGAGATCGCTCCAATCCAACCACAGGTTTTTATGATTTTGCAGCACGTTATGCGACTGCTTTCAATGATAAATTAGCATTGAAAGTAAATGTCAACTACTTGAGAGCAGATGATTGGCAAGCAAATGACTTTAGAGATCAATCATTGTTAAATGGATCTACCATTGAAGGTGGAACAAGAGAAAATAATCCTGGTTTTAATGGGGTTAACATTTATGGTGATGAGACAAACGTTAATATGTTTAGCGTAGCTCAAACACTTGTTAACAACGGTATTTTGCCTCAACAAGCTTTAGCTTTGGTTCCACAGACATTTGTTTCTAGAACAGGCTACTTGGAAAGAGATTTGGCAGATTACAACACTCAATCATTGAAATTAAATGCTGCTTTACATTACAGAATTAATGATAATGTAGAAGCTATTCTTCAAGGTAATTTTGGTACTGGTACTACTGTGTACACAGGTGCAGATAGATACTCAATTACAGGATTTAGCATTGGTCAATATAAAGCCGAGATTAAGGGCTCAAATTGGTTCTTAAGAGCTTACACTACGCAAGAAAGGTCCGGAGACTCTTATGCGATAGGTATTGCAGGACAAGGAATCAATGAAGCTTGGAAACCAAGTCAACAATGGTTTGGTGAATATGTCAGTGCCTTTGTTCAAGGAAGAGGTGCAGGATTGACAGAAGCTCAAGCGCATAATGCAGCCCGTGGGTTTGCTGACCAAGGTAGGTTTATGCCAGGTACTCCTCAATTCAACCAAGCGCTTGCTGATGTGACTTCAAGACCTATTCCAGGTAATGCTCAGGGTGTAGGGGCTCGATTTGTTGATAAGACAAACCTTTATCACTTAGAAGGCTCTTATGCATTCGAAAATTTCAAATTCGCTGATGTTGTAGTTGGTGCCAACTATCGTTTGTTCGAATTGAATTCTGAGAGAACACTTTTTGCGACTGATGACGCTGGTAATGAATTTACTATTCAAGAATTTGGAGGGTATGCTCAAGCTGCAAAATCTTTACTGAATGATAATTTGAGAGTAACTGCCTCTATCCGTTATGATAAAAACGAAAACTTTGATGGGCAGTGGTCTCCAAGGGTTGCAGCAGTTTACACCGCTGGTAAACACAACTTCAGAGCTTCTTACCAGACTGGTTTCCGTATCCCGACAACACAGGATCAGTACATAGATTTGTTAACACCTCAAGCAAGATTGATCGGAGGTCTACCATTATTGAGACAACGCTATAATTTCGCCAATAATCCGGTATACTCATTGGCTAATGTTACTGCATTTGGAACAGCTGTTCAAACAACTGCGTCAAATCCTCAATTCCAACAGCAAGTTCTTGCTCAAGTATTAAGTCAGTTCCCTCCAGGAACCCCTCCAAACAATCCAGCCGTTCAAGCAGCATTTAATCAAGCACTTTTTGGAGCAGCTGCAATGCAAAATCAAGGAGTGAAGGAAGAATTTGAATTGACTGATTTCAGACCTGAAGTAGTTCGTTCGTATGAAATCGGATACAAGAGTTTGTTAGCTAAAAACAAATTATTGATCGATGGATACTTCTACTATAACAGATTCGAAAACTTTATCGGTGGACAGGTATTGATTCAGGATGCTAACTTTAATCCTCAAAATCCTGCTTCTGCTCTTGGTTTGAATTTATTATCAGCCAATACAAGAAATGTATTCTCAATGCCAGTAAACAGATCTGAAATTATCCAGTCTTATGGATGGGCATTAGGTGCTGACTATCAATTACCAAAAGGATACACCATCGGTGGTAATATCTCCTCTGATGTATTGGCGAATATCGAAGATTTGGATGGCTTCCAGCCTGCATTCAACGCTCCGAGATATAGAACCAATTTCACCTTTGGTAATAGAAATATCAACAACAAAAACATTGGATTCAATATTGCTTACAGATGGCAGGATGAATTTGTATGGCAGTCTTCTTTCGTAGGACCTGCTGTCTCTTCTCAGCAATTGTCAGTGATGCCTGCTTTCGGCACATTGGATGCACAGGTAAGCTACAAAATCAAATCAATGAAATCCATTGTGAAATTAGGTGGTCAAAACTTGTTCAACAGCTCTGGCTATCGTCAAGCTTGGGGTAACCCAACTGTAGGTACGATGTACTTCGTTTCTATAACGTTTGATGAGTTCTTGAATTAAGGTAAACTAGCCTATAATCTCAAATGTCCTCAAAAAGTTAGCTGCTTTTTGGGGGCATTTCTTTTTATTTAACTGCATTGATTGATATGCAATCGTGAGCCAAGAGTATAGATTACAAATTTTAATCTATTTTTACTTCAGTGAATAAACTGCCAATTTGCACCTATAAATCCTGACAACTATGCTTCACCCTTCGGAAAACAGTTACCATGGAAGAACTTCAATCAACCGAGAATACTGGCATGAACGTATCAGGCTGTCGAACATAAATGCCCTTGATAAAATAGAGGCAGGAAAAAAACCAGCACTTTTAGGTTTCTGTTCGGATACCGGAGTTCAAAGGAATCAAGGGCGGATAGGGGCAAAAAATGGACCTGATGCCATTCGACAGGCACTTGGTCCCCTAGCCTATCATGCCCGGTTTGACTACATCCAAGACTTCGGAAATTGTTGGGATTATGATGGAAATTTAGAGGAAGGTCATGATGAACTTTATGGACATATCCATTCCCTGTTAGCGCACAATTACTTTCCGGTAATTTTTGGAGGAGGTCATGACTTGGCCTATCCCCATGGGAAAGCAGTCATGGATTATTGCTTGGCGAAAAATGATAAGGTTGGCATCATTAATTTGGACGCACATTTGGACTTACGGGATTTAGCTAACGGACAACGTCATTCGGGATCCCCCTTCTTTCAGTTGGCCGAAGCTTATGGAAAGGATTTTCACTATTGCTGCTTGGGAATGCAACCAGCTTCCAATCCAAAGTCCTTACTTACCTATGCAGAAAAAATTAATGCATGTATTGTTGATAGTTCGGATTTTCAGCAAGAAAATTGGCAGGGGATTCAAGACCAACTGGAACATTTTTGCGCTGATAAAAACAAACTCTATCTGAGCATTGACCTGGATGGATTTTCATCTGCCTATGCCCCGGGTGTGAGTGCTCCTTCCCCTCTTGGGTTTTCCCCTATACTCGCAATGAAAATAATTGATTGGCTAATGGCTAGTAAAAAAATGAGTGCTATGGATATTGTTGAATTGAATCCATTGTTTGATCAAGACAATTGCACTGCCAAACTAGCCGCGCGATTGGTGGAATATACCATCCGAAAAATGTAGCACAGCCCTGACGATAATCATCTTTAGATGTGATCCAGGTCAATAGCTAATTCATACTTATTATCTACTTTTAAGTATTGAAAATGAATGCATTGAAATACTTAACAGAGGACACCCAGTGAATGGGTTTAAGTAGGTTGATTGAATTTTTTTCATAGGGAAGACCCCAAGTTTCTGACTTGGGGTCTTTTACTATGCAGCTATAAAATATCATCTATGTATTCCCTAAAAGGATGGAGTTTTTGGGAATCAGGTTCCAATTCCGTTATCAGAATATCTACTGCATTCAAATCACAGGTTTTGTACCTTTGAACGGAGAAAAGCTTGTTAGATACAGTAAGCAATACCAGTTTCTTAGTAGCTGCAATCATGGCTCGCTTGACCTGGACCACTTCCCAATCAAACTCTGTTAAACCACTAATGGGGTCCAAATAACCGGTTCCTAAAAAGCAAAGATCCACTTTAATTTGAGAAAGTACATTGGTAACCATTCCACCAACGGCAAACTTAGCCTCATGCAATAATTTACCTCCAAGAAATATAACCTCTACATTGGGGAAATTCATTAATTCGGAAGCTACCTGTAAACTTGGCGTAAATACCGTAAGCGATATCTTTCTTGGAAAAAACTTAACCACTTCCAAGTTGGTGGTTCCTCCACTCATCAATACCACCTGATCTTCTTTTAGGAGTTTGACAGCTTTGGCAGCAATCTGTTGCTTCTCATTCTGTAGATATATCGGTTCATCAAGGGTTGGAGTAAGAAAACTTCGGGAAATAGCACCTCCATGTACTTTTCTCAATTTTTTCAATTGATCCAACTCCTTCACATCTCTTCGTACAGTGTCTATAGATACATCCAACTGTTCGGAAAGATCAGTTAATAAAACGCGATTGTGGAGGTGAACTTGCTCCAAAATCAACCGTTGTCGTTCTTCTTTTAACATGTTTTGGGACTAAGCATTAAATAGGCTTGACAAAATTCTTTAATGAATTGTCGACAGAGCCATATAATTTCAACAAATGGGCTGCCTCTAATGATGTAATATGCAATTCATTCACCAAAATATCAACTCTTCGGTTGTAAGAAAAGAAGAAATCGGCAGGTTAAAGGGCCGATTTTCCTTTTATCTTTGACACCAAAATCCTGCATTTATGAACCATAAACACTACATACTCCTTGGATTCTTCTTTTTTTCGTGTCAAATCCTTGTAGGACAAACCTTTCGGATTTTCGAAAAACCCATCATTTTCAATGAAGAACGGGAACGATTATCCTTGGAATACCTAGAAAAAAGGCATGGAATCATCCAAGATAAAGCAACCATTCAACCAAAAATGGTGGTGGTCCATTGGACTGCTGTTCCCACACTAGAAGGAACCTTTGATGTGTTTAATCCCGTGCATTTGGGAGGTAGGCCTGAACTCACTACTGCGAGTAATTTGAATGTTTCAGCCCAGTTTTTGGTCGACCGGGACGGAGTAATTTTCAGATTACTTCCAGACACCACTTTTGCCAGACATACAATTGGACTGAATTACATGGCCATTGGGATTGAAAATATCGGTGGCCCAGATGCTCCCCTCACCAAAGCCCAGGTCAAAGCCAATGCGGAATTAATCAAGTATCTGCATAAAAAATATGCTCTTGAATATGTGATAGGTCACCATGAGTATTATGCATTTCAAGGAAGTGAATTATGGAAGGAAACCGATCCGGATTATTTGACCCAAAAAGTAGATCCTGGAGATCGCTTCATGAAAAAACTACGTAAGAGACTACAATCTTATAACTTCAAAAGTAAACCCTAATTTAGCTACTCCATCGGATGAAAAACCGTCAGCTTACAGCCAGACTCTTTTATTGGCTCATTTTCTTACTCTTTGTTCAGGCTTGTAAGACTTCACAAGCTCCAACTACGCAACCTTCGAGACCTGTTGGTCCTCAAGGACAACCAAGCATGCAAGCACCCATTCCTCCCAAAACTGTGACACCTCCTCAACCCAAAGAGTTTTACAGACAATTGCCTATTTCCATTTCAGAGAGTCCACGGGAGATGCGTGCTGTTTGGATCGCTACGGTTGCCAATATTGACTGGCCAAGCTCTTCTACTGCTTCCTTTGCCGTTCAAAAAGAAGAATTCATCAAGCTATTGGACTATTACAAGTCACTTAATTTCAATACAGTCATCGTTCAGATTCGGACTTCTGGTGATGCCTTTTATCCTTCCCGCTTAGCTCCTTGGTCCCGTTATTTGACTGGGAAAGAAGGTCAAAAACCTAACACCACAGAAGACCCACTATCGTGGATGATTCTGGAGGCCCATAACAGAGGGTTGGAATTTCATGCCTGGCTTAATCCTTACCGAGCTACCATGAATTTGAACACCAAATTATTGAGCCCTGAGCACGACTTTTTTAAACATAAAGATTGGATGATCAAGTATGACACCAAGTACTACTATGATCCCGGAAGACCAGAAGTCCGTGCACATTTGACAGAAGTCATTCGGGAAGTTGTGAAAAACTACAACATCGATGCTATCCATTTTGATGATTACTTTTATCCGTATCAAGTACCAAGACTAAAGTTTGAAGATCAGGCAAGTTTTAGAAAATATGGTAAACAAGGGCAAAAGCTGGAAGACTGGAGACGAGAAAATGTCAATCTTCTGATTCGGGATATTAGCCAAATGATCAAGCAAGAAAAACCTTGGGTTCAATTTGGCATCAGTCCATTTGGCGTTTGGAGAAATAAGGACAAAGACCCCAAAGGCTCCAACACCCGAGCAGGTCAGACCAATTACGATGAACTCTTTGCAGACGTATTACTTTGGATGAAAAACGGCTGGATTGATTACCTCATTCCTCAATTGTATTGGAGCATGGATTACAACCTTGCTTCTCATAGAATATTAGTGGATTGGTGGAATGAAAACCATTACAATACACACATCTATGTTGGTAATGGCCCATACAAAATCCGTGACAATGCAGACAAAGCTTGGGAAAACCCAATGGAAGTTCCCAATCAGCTCGCTTATGCTCGATTGGCAACCAATATTCAGGGAAATGCCTTTTTCTCTGCAAAATCTATGTACACTAAAAATCGGGATGTAGCCGAGCTTATCAAGCGAAACCATTATCAAAGACCGACCCTTCCCGCATCACCCTTAGCCTCCAAATCTACCAGTATACTCCCTACCAAAGTTCAAATGGTCCCTCATGGAGATGGTTTTGCGTTTGAGTTTCAAGAGATGCTTGGCCCGGATGTTCGTTTTGCTATTATCCAAACAGCAGCAAATTTGGCAGATTTGGAAGGGCATACAGCGCGTGTAGAATGGAGAAAAATCCATATCGACATGACCAATAGAAAAACTATTCCTGTTCTCAACTCTGTACATTCAAAATATGTTTCCCTGAGTTTTATTGACAGATTTGGTAAGGAAAGTAAAGCAATGGTGTTTGAGTTGAACCCTGTAACCCCTTAGCCTATGAAAGACATGCTTGTTCGATTACTGGAACTCCCGGACATCAGTGACTTGGAGGCAAAGCTTCAGACCAATGGAGTGATTATCAGAAGGCCTATCCCACCCGAAAAATCCTTTGTAGTGGACTGGGTATTTGAACACTTTGGACAATACTGGAAAAATGAGGTAGAAACCGCTTTTTCCTCACTACCTGTAAGCTGTTTCATCGCACAGCAGGGGAATGAAATCCTCGGATTTGCTTGTTTCGAGACTTCTGCCAAAAACTTCTTTGGACCTACAGGCACCAAAGAATCCGAACGGGGAAAAGGTATAGGAAAAGTCTTGCTGATCAAAAGTTTGGAAGCCATGCGGGAGATGGGTTATGCATATGCCATTATTGGGGGTGTAGGACCCGCTGCATTTTATGAAAGTACCGTTGGTGCACAAGTGATTCCAGGTTCAGAAATCAGTATCTACCAGCATTTGATCCGTAACAAACCATGAAAACCAAAAACAACCCTTGGTACTGGGTACCTCCCTTGTACATGACTGAAGGATTACCCTATGTTATCATTATCGTGGTATCCGTAATCATGTACAAAAACCTTGGTATTGACAACTCTGAGATAGGACTTTACACGAGTTTGCTTTATTTGCCCTGGGTTATCAAACCATTTTGGTCTCCGATTGTAGACTTATACTCCACCAAACGCAAGTGGTTTTTGGGGATGCAATTGGTCTTAGCAGCCTGTTTTTTAGGTGTTGGATTAGCGATTCCAACGAATCAGTTTTTTGTCATCAGTTTGGCCTTTTTTTGGATGGGGGCATTCGCTTCCGCTACCAATGATATTGCCTCTGATGGGTTTTACCTGTTAGCACTCAAAGAAGACCAACAATCCTTTTTCATAGGCTTGAGAAGTACTTTTTACCGAGTAGCTTCTGTCACAGGTCAGGGATTGATTGTAGTATTGGCGGGATATTTAGAAACTCACTACGGAGACAATTCTAAAGCTTGGTCCATAACGATGTTATTGGTAGCTGGATTGATTTTCATACTAACCTTAATCAATTTCTTAACTACCCCCAATGTAGAAAAGGAAGCAGATTATCAAAAACAAAAATCACTTACCTTTTTGGAAGTTTTTGCCAGTTTTTTCCAAAAAAAGGAAATTGGTTTAGCATTGGCATTCATTCTCTTATACCGCCTAGGAGAATCCCAATTGGTCAAGATGGTTTCTCCCTTTTTATTGGACGGCAGGGAGGTAGGTGGACTAGCTATGAGTACCTCGGATGTTGGGTGGATTTATGGTACATTTGGCGTTATTGCACTGACCTTAGGAGGGATTATCGGGGGAATTGTCATATCCAGGGATGGGCTTAAAAAATGGATACTTCCCATGATTTTGGCCTTAAATGTTCCGAATACTTTCTACTACATTCTAGCATTTGCACAACCCGAAACCATGTTTTACGCCGGCGCAGTGGTCGTCATCGAACAATTAGGCTATGGATTTGGTTTTGCTGCCTTTATGATGTACTTGATCTATGTGGCTGATGGACCTGCTAAAACCTCTCATTACGCTATCGCTACAGGCTTCATGGCACTTGGTATGATGCTACCTGGCATGGCTTCCGGCTACATTCAGGAGTGGCTAGGTTATGAGCAATTCTTTTTATGGGTAGTTTTATCTGCAATCCCTGGAATATATCTCGTCAAGTACATCAAAATCCCAGCTGATTTCGGTAAAAAACAAGAATCGAAAGTCTAATTATCCATGAATTTACGCGAAAAAATAGGGCAGTTATTCACTCCAGCTGCCTATATCCATGATACAGAAGAAAATATCCAAGCCATGGAAAACTTAATCCATCGATATGGTATCGGAGGAATTACATTTTTCCATAGCCGACATTCAGCAGCAGCAAATTTTGAACAGCGGCAAGAAAAGCTCAGCTATGAACATACCTTAGAGAAATTGGTCGCACTGATCAACCGCTACCAAAGTGTTTCAAAAACACCGTTACTCATTAGTATTGATGCGGAGTTTGGTTTGGCTATGCGAATTGAAGATACTCCTCACTACCCTTTTGCCATTGCAATGGGAGCTCTTCCAATAGAAAAGGTGAATGAAGTAGAAGCTTATGGGGAAAGAATTGGTAGAGATTTGAAAGCAGCTGGAATCCATTTGAATTTTGCTCCCGTAGCAGATATCAATACCAATCCCAAAAACCCTGTAATTGGCTACCGCTCTTTTGGACCTGATCGAGAAAAAGTCAGCGCATTTGCATTGGCAACTTATCAAGGAATGAAAAAAGCAGGGATAGCGGCCTGCTACAAACACTTCCCTGGACATGGTGATACAGCGGTAGATTCCCATTTGGGGCTACCGATTATCCATAAAAGTAAGGAAGCGTTGATAAAAGAAGAATTGTACCCTTTTGCCCAGGGCATAGCTTCGGGCATAGAAATGATCATGGTGGGACATTTGGCTGTTCCTGCTCTGACAAATGCACTTCATACACCTGCTACGATTTCAAAAGAAATCATCACAGGTTTACTGCGCGAGGAAATGGGCTTTGATGGCATAGTCGTTTCTGATGCTTTAAATATGAAAGCGGTGGCAGGAATGTTTGAGCAACCTGGTCAGTTAGAATTAGAAGCGTTTCATGCAGGAAATGATCTACTTTGCTTTTCCGAACACATTGCAGAAGGGATAGAAGCCATTGCGGCAGAAGGTGATGTAGAACAAATCGAACGCAGTTTTCAGCGAATCCAACAACTGAAAGCTTCCCTTGGACTGAAAAAAGATAAGCTTACCCCTGTGCCTACTTTTAACTTTGAAGAGATCGATAGTTTTAACCAGGGCTTGGCAAGAGCTTACACCCACATGATTCACCAAGGGGCAGATCTTGGAACAATACAGCCTTCGATAGGATTAAGCCTAGGTAAGCCCAGAAAGAATGTGTTTACTTCTGATGCTGGTTTCCCGGTTTTGGAATCTTTTGATGCATTAATTCCATTGCTTTCCCCTGGGGTTTCAATAGCAGTTGCTTTATTTGTACCATCTGCCAAACCAGTCAATAACTTTGGACTGGACCTACATGAACTCGAGAAACTTGGAAAATTAGGACAAGAATACCTCTTAGACCTGTACTTATTTGGCAACCCCTTATGTCTGCCATTGATACCTACTTGGGAAAACTTCCGTTCCATTACGGTTGCATACCATGATTTTGAGGTCAATCAGCGGGTAGTCTTGGAGCGAATGAAGGGATAAAGCTAGAAACATGCTATCCTGTTTCTAATTTTCTCTTAATTTTGCGCCTTGAGTTTTACACAATCCTCTTTCAAATGTCATTAGCTACAAAATATACACCTGAAGCCGTAGAGGCAAAATGGTATCAATACTGGATGGAGCATAAATTTTTCTCCTCCCAAGTGGATCACAGTAAAGAAGCTTACACCATCGTCATTCCTCCGCCAAACGTAACGGGAGTTTTGCACATGGGACACATGCTCAACAATACCATTCAGGATGTATTGGTTCGGAAGGCTCGCATGCAGGGTAAAAATGCCTGCTGGGTCCCTGGTACTGACCACGCTTCTATTGCGACTGAGGCAAAGGTTGTGGCAATGTTGAAAGACATGGGTATTGACAAAAAATCCTTGTCCAGAGAAGAATTTTTGACCTATGCGTGGGAGTGGAAGGAGAAGTATGGGGGAATCATATTGGAACAGTTGAAGAAATTAGGTGCATCCTGTGATTGGGACAGAACTAAATTCACCATGGATGCTGATCTGAGCGATGCTGTGATTTCTGTTTTTGTGGACCTACACAAAAAAGGAAAAATCTACCGTGGCATTCGTATGGTCAACTGGGATCCTCAGGGAAAAACTGCCCTATCGGATGACGAAGTAATCATGAAAGAAATACAGTCCAAACTGTATTACATCCGATATCAAATCGAAGGTTCGGAAGACTTTCTGACCATCGCTACCACAAGACCTGAAACCATTATGGCCGATGTGGCCATTTGTATCAATCCAAATGACCCACGATTCACTCATTTAAAAGGCAAAAAAGCCATTATCCCATTAATTAACCGTGCTATCCCAATCATTGAGGATGAGTATGTGGATATGGAATTCGGTACCGGTTGCTTAAAGGTAACT
Organism: Mongoliitalea lutea; assembly: GCF_014652135.1. GTDB lineage: Bacteria > Bacteroidota > Bacteroidia > Cytophagales > Cyclobacteriaceae > Mongoliitalea > Mongoliitalea lutea. Next base: position 83,517 of record NZ_BMYF01000002.1, on the reverse strand, counting down.
CCTGCCCATGATGTGAATGACTACGAATTGGGCATCAAACATAAATTGGAGGTTATCGACATCTTAAATGACGACGGAACCTTAAATGCAAAAGCCCAGATTTTGGTAGGGGAAGACAGATTTGTCGCCCGTAAGAAAATCGGTAAATTATTAGATGAGGCTGGACAGTTGGATAAAATCGAAGATTATAAATCCAATGTGGGCCACTCTGAGCGAACCAACGCAGTAGTAGAACCTAAGCTTTCCTTACAGTGGTTTTTGAAAATGGAAGATATCACCAAACCGGCTTTGAGCTCTGTTATGGAAGATATCATCCAATTGCATCCACCGAAGTTTAAGAACATGTACCGCTCTTGGATGGAGAATGTGCGTGATTGGTGTATTTCCCGTCAATTGTGGTGGGGACATCAAATCCCAGCTTATTACCTTCCTAATGGGGAATATGTTGTTGCCAAAACCAAAGAAGAAGCACTTGCCCAAGCGAATGCCACCTATGGAACTGACTATAGCATATCCGACCTGATACAGGACGAAGATGTTTTGGATACTTGGTTTTCTTCCTGGTTATGGCCCATCTCGGTATTTGATTCAGAGGTTTTCAGCACAGGCAAGCCCAATGAGGATCTAAAATACTACTACCCTACCAATGACTTGGTGACTGCTCCTGAGATCCTATTCTTCTGGGTGGCTCGAATGATTATTGCGGGCTATGAATACCTTGGAGAGAAACCCTTCAAAAATGTGTATCTTACAGGTATTGTGCGGGATAAATTGGGCAGAAAAATGTCCAAGTCTTTGGGCAATTCTCCTGATCCTCTGGAATTGATTCAAAATTATGGGGCTGACGGGGTACGGGTTGGGATGTTATTCTCCTCTCCTGCCGGTAATGACTTGCCATTTGATGAAAAATTGGTGGAGCAAGGCAGGAACTTTGCCAACAAAATATGGAATGCCTATCGACTCGTTCAGGGTTGGGAAATTGATTCAAATCTCAGCGGAGATGCTAATGCAGCATCCATTGCTTGGTTTGAAAACCGATTCAATCAAGCCTTAACGGAAATCGAAGACCATTTTGAGAAATTCAGAATTTCCGATGCCTTGATGGCAACCTATAAGTTGATTTGGGATGATTTCTGCTCATGGTATCTGGAAATGATCAAACCTGCCTATCAGGCACCAATCGATCCTGCAACCCATGCGAAGACCATTGAGTTTTTCGAAAATATCCTGAAGGTCTTGCATCCATTTATGCCATTCTTGACAGAAGAACTCTGGCATCAGATCAACGAAAGAAGCGCGGAAAATGCCTTGATAGTAACATCTTGGCCTTCTGCGGGCAGCTTTGATGTGAATAATATAGCAGAAGCAGCGCAAATCTTCGAAGTCGTTTCTCAAATCCGAAATATCAGAGCTTCTAAGGGCATTTCTCCTAAAGAAACCTTCTCACTTACCATCAAAACAGTAAATGCAGGCCTATATGAACGCTTTGAGGCAGTTTTGAAGAAATTGGCTAACCTTGATTCCGTTTCATTCGGAGATTCTTTGGACAATGCCATCAGTTTTGTGGTAAAAGCGGATGAGTGCTTTATTCCGATGGCAGGACAAGTGAATGTAGAGGAAGAGCGAGAAAATATCACCAAAGAACTGGAATACACCAAAGGATTCCTTCAATCAGTAATGAAAAAACTCAGCAATGAGCGTTTTGTGGCTGGTGCTCCGGAAGCTGTCGTCGCCAATGAAAAGAAAAAGCAAGCCGATGCTGAGGCGAAGATAAAAGCTTTGGAAGAGGCGTTGAGGAAGTTGTCTTGAGTGGATTTTGTAGATATTCGTAGATAATGGATATTAATTGATATTGTATGTGTGGATAGAACAGCGAAGGTGGAGAGACTGAAATACGGTTGATGTTGATGGATAACTTGTTCCGGTTTTCGGGATTGGATATTAATGGATATTGGATATTAATTGATATTGTATTTGTGGATAGAACAGCGAAGGTTGAGAGACTGAAATAAAGTAGGTATAAAGTTGAAATATTTTGGTATCCTTTATCTTTTTTGAGCTATCGGTAGACAGCTAGGGCCGTTAGGCCTGATATCTTCGTAGCATTGATAAAACACGATATCAGCAGAGGCGCGTAGCGCTGAGGTCTTGATAATGACAGATTGTATGTACCTAGCAAACATGGAATTTATGAGCTCTTAGAACTCAGGGCTGACGCCCCTCAGATTCTAACAATTCATGACCTTTCTACGAAGAACGCAGGGCTAAAGCCCCTATTAGCCAATCCTTCATAAAAAATAAGTCTGATTTCGAGCTTCAATCAGTTTTAGTATTAATAAAATATTATTGGAGTCTCGGGAACTCTGACAAATGATGGATAACACTTAGGGCCGTTAGGCCTGATATCTTCGTAGCATTGATAAAACACGATATCAGCAGAGGCGCGTAGCGCTGAGGTCTTGATAATGACAGATTGTATGTGCCTAGCAAACATGGAATCCATGAGCTCTTAGACCTCAGGGCTGACACCCCTCAGATACTAACAATCCATGATTTTTCTACGAAGAACGCAGGGCTAAAGCCCCTATTGGTGAATCATTCAAAAAACAGAGATTGTCAATTGACAGTAAGTTTCGTTTATAAGAAATTATTGTTGGGAAGATGGGGGAAAATCTTTAACTTAACATGATTCAAGAAACATACGATGGAATCAAAAGATATTCGTTGGGAACAACGGTTCAGTAATTATAAAAAGGCTCTAGCTAAACTGGATGAAGCCGTTTTGAGGATAAAGGAAGACTATCCTTCCGGAAAAGACGGGAAAATTGCGGAAGATTCTTTTTTGGATGACATTTTAAAAGAAGGACTAATCCAGCGATTTGAATATACCCATGAACTCGCTTGGAATGTAATGAAAGACTTCCTGGAGGCTGCTGGAAATACTGAAATTTATGGTTCCAAAGATGCCACAAGAGCTGCCTTTTCAGCAGGATTGATTACCAATGGAGACATTTGGATGGATATGATCAAAAGTCGAAACAAGACTTCTCATACCTACAATGAGGAAACAGCTGATGCTATTTTTTTTAAGATCATCGAAGATTATATTCAGGAATTTCAAGCGTTTAATTCGAAAATGGACACCTTAGACCATGAAAACTAAAGAGCTTGAAAAATTTGGCCTCTCCCATACAACACTGGAAAAGATTAATTCGGTGTTTGGAAAATATCCCGAAGTAGAAAAAGTAATAGTTTATGGTTCTAGAGCCATGGGTAATTATAGAACTGGTTCTGATATTGACCTAACGTTGATCGGTTCAGATGTTACATTAGATACACTTTTCGCTATTGAAGAAGACCTCGATGAATTATTTCTTCCTTACACATTTGATATTTCAATTTTTTCGCACTTGAGGAACCCTGATTTTCTAGACCATATTAAAAGGGTTGGAAAGGTCTTTTTTGAAAAATAAGTTTTAGGATAAAATTGCGGAAGAGTTTTTTTATATAGCAAATATGCTGTATATTAGTAGCAAATATATTGCCATGAAGACGATTCCATTTAAGCCAAGTCAGGACACCCTAAAAGAAGCTAAGCTTAGGTCCAATCCTTCCTATTCAATGGACTTTTCCGACAAGACGATCGAGTGGAAATCCAATGCTGAGCGGGTAGAGTTGATTCGAGAAGGTTTGCCCTTTGATGCTATTGAAAAAGTAGCTATCACCTACAAAATGCCTGTCAAAAATGTACTTATGGTGATGGATATCCCGCAGACCACTTACAATAAAAAGAAAAAAGACCAAGAAAAACTTAGCGGTAGAGACAGTGAGTTGATTCTCGTTCTTTCTGAATTGATGGATCTGGGTGTGGATACTTTTAATGGTGAAGTGAATGATTTTCTAGCTTGGCTCAAAAAGCCTAATATTTCCTTGGGAGGAGTTAGCCCTGAGAGTCTTTTCGATTCCGTTACTGGCATAGAAGAAGTTCGTAATTGTTTGCATCGTATAGAATACGGGAATCTTGCCTGATGTTGGTATTTAGGATAGAGCGGAGAAAATATCTCTCTGACACCCTTAAAGGTATTGGCGCATCCAAATCCAAAGGTTTCCGCTGGAACAGTCTAAATACTTTTATGGTGTACACATCAGAATCACGAGCGCTTACATCGTTGGAAGTAGCGGTACATATGGATTTAGCGACTGATTTCCCAAAGGACCGTGTGTTAATTACCATAGAAATTCCTGATTCAGTGGTAATCAGTACTCTTTCTTCGGAGTACCTCCCCTATGATTGGGATGCCAAGCCACCCCAATTATTGACCCAACTCATTGGAGATGATTTTATCCAAAGCCAAGCAAGCGCAGTATTACGGGTCCCTTCCAGCATCATCCCAGAGGAATTCAATTACCTCATCAACCCAACTCATCCTGATGCAAAGTTGATTTCAGTGGTTTCTTCAAGAGCATTTGGGTTTGATTAGCGGTTGAGGTGAAGGCATTGGGTTCACGCAAGGGCGCAAAGCCGCAATTTTTTTAGGCGAAAAAAGTATAAATGCGATTATTGATGCTTAAATTATGACAACTAGACTTTCTTTCTCCAATTGAGACACAAAGCTAAAAAAGTAGTCTCCCTACCCCATTTACCCATCACTTAATCAACTCATTTAACCAAATCACTCACCCATCATCCTACTGTTGACTAAAGTGATTTGTTTTTTTTTTCACCACATTTTTATTGTTTTTCAATAAATTTTTATTGATGTTTGCATTACTAAGCAACAACACTATGAACACTCAAAATCAATGGAAAGAAAAATGGGCAAATCAACCCATGCTTATGTTAACGACTGTCGTTATTTGGTCTGTATTTATTGGCCTTTGTATCAAGGCAGGTGCGCTTACGTTTGTAGCAATCCTGAGCTTTTTCAATGCTCCGGTGGCGCAAGACCTGTATGAAGGATTGAACTTATATAGTCTTATGCAAGAAAATTTATGGTACTATGTTGGGCTTCTCAGTTTAATAATAGGTATTGCTGTTTCGAAAGCATACTTGTTTTACTTAATGATCAGAATTTTTATGAGTATTGACTTACAACATCCCTTTAATTCAAAAGTTGGAAACTACCTTTCTCAGATGGGCAGCACAGCTTTGCAAATAGGGTTTCTTATCATCATTACCTCATCCAGTATCAAATGGTTGATCAAACGAGGATTTGAGATTCCATCAATGGCTGGATTCATAGGAGGTGCAATGGAATTTATTTTTATGGGAATTTTGATCTTTGCGATTGCGCAGGTTTTCAAACGAGGCATAGAAATCCAATCCGAAAATGAGTTAACCGTCTAAGCTATGCCGATTATTGTAAACCTAGATGTGATGATGGCCAAGCGTAAGATGTCCCTCAACGAGCTTTCAGAAAAAGTGGACCTCACGCTCTCCAACCTATCTATCCTCAAAACAGGCAAAGCCAAAGCCGTTCGCTTCAGCACCTTAGAAGCCATCTGCAAAGCATTAGATTGTCAACCAGGAGATATTTTGGAGTTTAGGGATGATCAATAAAAACGAACGATGCTCTTTTTCCACTCAACGAATGTAACTTGCTCCAAAATTCGATCTTGGGGTTTTAAAATACCCCAAAGATATCTTCCAAAGAATCATCATCTCTAAAATAAATACCACTAAAAAGCTTCCAGGTCTGAAAAACCTCCAAGATTCAATTTCCTTTTCTTTCTGCGGCTTCAGCGCCTTCCGCAAGCCCAACCATTGCGTCAGCAAAAAATCTGTGTAAATCCGTGAAAATCCAATTTCCAATCTGTGTTTAAATCCTTCCATCTGGACAAGACCTCAGCGCTACGCGCCTCTGATTCATCGCATACCATCAATTTCTACGAAGACCACAGGGCTACGCCCCTAGTTGTCCTGATATGACCTAGTAAACTTTGGGTTTCAAATGATAGATTGTTGCCTTCATTTATCTTGCAGCAACAAATCCCCATCTGTGCCCATCTGAAAAATCTGTGGACAGCCCCAAGGGAGCTAGGCAACCATTATTTTCATTTTCAGCGTCTTCTGCGGTTTCCGCGAGAACCTACCCTTCGTGTAATTAGTGCCATTAGTGGACAGCCTCCATAAGTAGTATTGCCCCTACAGGGCAGATGAGAGGTGCCTTGGTCTTCCAATCCATGGGTTGGGAAACCCATGGTTACTATTGTGCTGACCCTCGCGGGTCAGGGCTACAACATTGATTCAGTGTTTTCTGTGGATTCCGCGCCTTCTGCGAGCCCCAATTTGCAGTAGCAAATCCATCTGTGCCAATCTGAGAAATTTGTGGACAGCCTTACAGGAGCCATGCGAGCAAATTTTCCTAAAAAATTTCAGCGCCTTCTGTGCATTCTGCGAGAACCTATCCTTCGTGCAATTCGTGCCATTAGTGGACAGCCTTCTTTCTGTGGATTCCGCGCTTTCTGCGAGCCCCAATTTGCGACAGCAAATCCATCTGTGCCAATCTGAAAAATCTGTGGACAGCCTTACAGGAGCCATGCGACCAAATTTTCCAATTACTTTCAGCGTCTTCTGCGGTTTCCGCGAGCAATAACTTTTGATTAGTGGAAACATATACCTACCTTTGAATCCCATAAGAATTCCAGCAAAAAACACTACCCACCCTTCTTATGGCTTCATCCACCAAATACATCTTTATTACCGGAGGTGTTACATCTTCACTAGGAAAAGGCATCATCGCCGCTTCTTTAGCTAAATTATTACAAGCAAGAGGTTTCCGTGTGACTATTCAAAAATTTGATCCTTATCTGAACATCGATCCAGGCACACTCAATCCCTATGAACACGGGGAATGCTATGTTACGGAAGATGGAGCAGAAACAGACCTTGACCTAGGGCATTACGAGCGATTCCTCAATCACCCAACCTCCCAAGCAAACAATGTGACGACGGGAAGAATCTACAACAACGTCATCACCAAAGAGCGAAAAGGAGAGTATTTAGGAAAAACTGTACAGGTAATCCCTCATATTACCGACGAAATCAAACGCAATTTTTTCAAATTAGGCCAAGATGACGCTTTTGATGTAGTCATTACTGAAATCGGTGGTTGCGTAGGTGACATCGAGTCCCTGCCATTTATCGAGGCTGTAAGACAAGCTAAATGGGATTTAGGAGCTAATAACTTCTTGGTGATCCACCTGACCCTTATCCCTTATTTGGCTGCTGCCAAAGAACTTAAGACCAAACCAACCCAACATTCTGTCAAGCAATTGCTGGAAGCCGGTATTCAGCCGGACATCTTGGTCTGCAGAACTGAGCATCCTTTACCTATGGATGTTAAGAAAAAATTGGCACTCTTCTGTAACGTACAATTAAACAGTGTCATCGAGGCAATGGATGCAGAGACCATCTATGATGTTCCATTGTTGATGAAAAAAGAGAAGCTGGATGAGCGGGTGATGACCAAACTTAAATTAAGTTCCAAAACCAACACAGATTTAGATCAGTGGAAGGCATTTTTGGGCAAACTCAAAAACCCTACGCAAGAGGTGAATATCGGCTTGATCGGAAAGTATGTTAGTCTTCCAGATGCCTACAAATCCATCATTGAGGCCTTTATACATGCAGGTGCAGCGGCTGAATGCAAGGTGCGTTTAAAGCTTATTTCTTCTGAAGAATTACAACCTGAAACTGTGCGCGAAAGACTTCATGACTTAGATGGAATCTTGGTTGCTCCAGGATTTGGTGAAAGAGGGCTTGAAGGTAAGATAGAAACTGTTAAATTTGCACGCGAAAATAAGCTGCCTTTCTTCGGAATATGCTTGGGGATGCAGGTTGCTGTAATCGAATTTGCACGTAATGTCTTAGGATTAGCCCAAGCAAACAGTACAGAGATGGACCCTGCAACCCCTCATCCTGTCATCGATATGATGCAGGATCAGAAAAACATCCAACAAATGGGTGGAACCATGCGTTTGGGTTCGTATCCTTGTGAACTGAAAAAAGGAAGTAAGGCGGCGCAAGCTTACGGAAAAACAAAAGTTTCCGAAAGACATAGACATAGATATGAGTTTAACAACACCTATCTAAAGGCCATGGAGGAAAAAGGCTTGATCCCTTCCGGTATCAATCCTGAGTCCAAGCTGGTGGAAATTGTGGAATTAAAAGAACATCCTTGGTTTGTAGGAACGCAGTTTCACCCAGAGTATAAAAGTACGGTTTTGAATCCTCACCCTTTGTTTGTGAGATTTATCAACGCCGCCATTGAGAACAAAAAGTTAAAATAAGAGTAATTAACATATTCCTTCCATTGAAAGGTAATGTCCGCTAGATCTGGGCATTACCTATTCTTTTGATTAAGGAGTTAACATTAAAATTATGGATAAAAATCAAGCGACAGGACTGATCCTATTCGCAGCCGTGTTGTTGGTGTATTCGATCTTTTTTGCGAAAGTACCAGAACCTATTGTGGAAGAAGTAGTAACTACCGAACAGCAGGTAGCGACAGTGGAAGAAACTGCTACCTTGGAAGTTGCTCCAATTGCACAGCCTGATAGTATTCAGGACATGTTGGCGATTCAGCAATTTGGGATTTTTGGTCCCATGACAAAAGGTACGGCAGAAACTGTGATCATGGAAAATGAGCACTTGATTGTAGAATTTACGACCCAAGGTGCAGAGATTGCCAAAGTCACATTGAAAGAGTTCAAAACATGGGATCAGCGTCCATTGGTGATTTTAGATGAAGAAAGTTCTGACCTTAGTTTCAATCTAGAAACGGATAAAGGAACCATCAGCTTAAATCAGCTTTTCTTCTCTCCTATCGCTGCTACTTCTCAATTAGAAGATGGTACACAGGCTCAGGTGATGACCTTCATTGCACAATCCGGTTCTGCTCAAATTGTCCGTACCTACACCCTCCCTGCTTCCGGTTATGTCTTGGAAAAGAATTTGGAGTTGAAAGGTTTGGGTAGCGCATTACGCAACAATGAAGTGCAGATCTTGTGGGATGACCGATTAATCCGTCAGGAAGCTGATATTGAAGAATCCAGAAGAAAAACCAATGTCAACTTTTTCACTGCTGCTGGAAGTCATGATTACTTAAGCTTGACTTCCGAACGAGCGGAAGACAGTATCGAAGAACCTTTGAAGTGGGTGAGTTTCTCCCAGCGTTTCTTTACTTCTGCCATCATTGCCGACAATGCATTTACCAGAGGTAGTGTATTGCAAGTAACCCCTAAAGACACGCTTTCCATTAAAAATGTAAAGGCAGACATCTTGTTGCCTTTAGCAGATGGTAAAGCATCCATGAGTTACTTCTTTGGCCCAAATAATTACAACTTGTTGAAGACCATTACGCCAGGTTTTGAGAAAAACGTGGACATGGGATACTTCTTCGTGAGCTGGGTCAACAAATACATTATTGTAAACTTGTTCCAGTTTTTGGAGAAGTACTTCAGTAATTACGGGGTGATCATTATCTTAATTGTATTGATTATCAAATTGGTACTTTTTCCTCTAACTTACAAGTCCTATGTGGGAATGGCCAAGATGCGCTTGATCAAACCTGAGATTGATGAGTTGAAAGAAAAGTTTGGCGATGATCCTGCCAAAATGCAGCAAGAGCAAATGAAGCTGTTTAGCCAACTAGGCGTAAGTCCGATTTCGGGCTGTTTACCGATGTTGCTTCAGATGCCATTCTTGTTTGCCATGTTCTTCTTCTTCCCTAATTCTATCGAATTGAGACAGGAGTCTTTCCTTTGGGCAAATGACCTTTCTACTTACGATGCAATTTTCTATTTACCATTTACCATTCCTTTCTATGGTGCGCACGTGAGTTTGTTTACGATCTTGATGACCATTTCGCAGATTGCTTACACGCATTTCAATAATCAACTGACTGCACAGACAGGTCCGATGAAAAATATCGGATACATTATGCCGGTGGTGTTTATGTTTGTATTAAACTCTTTCCCAGCTGCATTGAGTTTCTACTACTTTGTTTCCAACATGGTAACATTTGGACAGCAGGCATTGATCAAAGCTTTTGTCGATGACAAGAAAATCAGACAGAAGATCGATGACTATAGCAAAAACAATGTCAACAAGAAAAAGTCGAAATTTCAGCAGCGCTTGGAAGATGCCATGAAAGCAGCCGAAGCGAAAAAGAAGAAGTAACAAGGTTATCTGTTATTGTCTATGTAAGCAACAACTACAATAGTTTTTGCTAATTGACTACAGTCGATGATAAACATTCAACAGTTGTACTATATGATAATGATGATATTTTCTTGTAAGACAACAGTTCTTTTGACTAATGTCTTCAAATAATTTACCTGAAATGCGGTGGGACTTCCTACCGCATTTTTTTTGCACTCCTATTTCTTCATTATCAGAAGAAAATCTCAACGATTCATTACGGGATTCGTACCTTAAAGAGTTCATTTTAAATGTTTTCGAAGCTATCCACATTTTGCTGTGGAAAACAATTGAATTGAACCAATGATAATATTGATATATTTGTATTACGAAAACTGTTAACACCTCAAGCCATGATTGAATTAACCTTTTTAGGACATTCTTCCTTTCTGGTAGGAATTCAGGACAAAAAAATTCTCTTCGACCCATTTATCAGTCCCAATGCCAAAGCAGCACATATCAATGTTGATGAACTCCGTGCTGATTATGTATTGCTCAGCCATGGCCATGAAGACCATGTAGCAGATGCGGAAAAAATCGCTAAAGCCAGCAATGCCACTTTGGTATCCAATTACGAGATTGCAGTATGGTTTGCTCAAAAAGGAGTTGAGAAATACCACCCTATGAATCATGGAGGTAGCAAAACCTTTGACTTTGGTACGGTGAAATATGTTACTGCGGTACATAGCAGCACCTTGCCTGATGGGGCTTCTGGAGGAAATCCTGGTGGCTTTGTCATCAAGCATGAAGGAGGTGCTTTCTATTATGCAGGAGATACAGCTTTAACCTATGATATGAAATTAATTGGTGAGTCTTTCAAATTGGACTTTGCCATACTGCCAATCGGAGATAATTTCACCATGGGTATTGAGGATGCCATCATCGCAGCTGATTTCGTAGGTGTCAAAAAGATCGTAGGAATGCACTTTGACACCTTCCCTTATATCGAGATTGACCTAGAAAAAGCAAAAAAAACAGCAGCAAAAGCAGGTAAAGAATTGATTTTGCTTAATATTGGAGAAACTATCAAGCTTTAAATAAGCCTCATGGGAAAAGTTATTGCGATTGCAAACCAAAAAGGTGGTGTAGGAAAGACAACTACAGCAATGAATCTCGCAGCAAGTTTAGCTGTCTTGGAATTCAAAACGCTAGTAATTGACGCTGACCCTCAGGCCAACACCACTTCTGGGCTAGGACATGATCCTAAAAGTATAGAAAACAGTATTTACGAGTGCATGGTGGATGGTGTAGATATACATTCCATCATCCTTAAAACTGAAATTGAGCACTTAGAACTTGTCCCTTCCCACATAGACTTGGTAGGTGCTGAGATCGAAATGATCAATCTCGAAAGCCGGGAAGAAAAAATGAAAACCGTAATTGCTTCCGTGAGGGATCAATATGATTTTGTCATCATCGATTGTAGCCCTTCCCTAGGTTTGATTACAATCAATGCCCTGACGGCTGCAAATTCTGTGATCATTCCCGTGCAATGTGAGTATTTTGCATTGGAAGGCTTAGGGAAATTGCTCAATACTATCAAGATCATCCAAACCCGTCTCAACCCTGACTTGGAAATAGAAGGCATTTTGCTGACCATGTACGATGTACGTCTTCGCTTATCCAATCAAGTGGTTGACGAAGTGCGAGTTCACTTCAAAAATCTAGTATTTGACACCATCATTCCTCGAAATGTGCGACTCAGTGAGTCCCCAAGTTTTGGATTGCCGGTAATTGCCTTCGATGCAGATGGAAAAGGCGCAGTGGCCTATTTGAATCTCGCGCAGGAAATTGCCAGCAAAAACGGAATGGAAAAAGTAAATTAAATTAACGCATGGCTGATAAAAAACCATTACCAAAGAAAAATGCTCTTGGCCGAGGACTCGGTGCCTTATTGGAAGATTCCCCTCAAAAAAGTAAAAGTCAGGATTTGATTCCTGCCTCTCCTTCTGCGGGAATCTATGAGATTTCTTTGGACGAAATATTTGTAAATCCTTATCAGCCACGAACGCACTTTGATAAAGATGCTCTGCAGGAACTTGCGGAATCCATCAAGGTACAAGGAATTATTCAACCCATAACCGTACGAAAATTAGGAGATAAAGAGTATCAATTAATTTCAGGTGAGCGAAGATTCCAGGCATCCAAAATCGCAGGTCTGGAAAGGGTTCCCGCCTATATTCGTACTGCCAATGATCAGCAAATGCTGGAAATGGCCCTGATTGAGAATATTCAGCGGGAAAATTTAAATGCCTTGGAAATTGCCCACTCTTATCAGCGTTTATTGACAGAATGTGAGTTGAAACAAGAGGAATTGGGTGACCGTGTTGGTAAAAACAGAACTACTGTCAACAACTACCTTCGCCTATTAAAACTTCCACCAGATATTCAGGCTGGCTTGAGAGATAACAGGATTTCCATGGGGCATGCACGTGCCTTGATCAATGTGGAAGATGTTGACAAACAGTTAGCAATCTACAAAAAAACAGTGGAAGAAGAATTGAGTGTGCGTGCAGTGGAAGCATTGGTAAAGTCTCTCAATGATAACAAAGCCGACAAAGTATCTGCTGATAAGCCGGATTTAGACCCTGTTAGAAAGTACGAAATCAATAAAATCCAACAGCGATTGGCATCCCACTTTGGTAGCAGAGTGCAATTGAAGGCAGATGCCAAAAACAAAGGGGAAATAAAAATACCCTTTACCTCAACATCGGATTTGAACCGAATATTGGAAATATTAGAGATTATCTAAGTAGACGCACCAACAGGAGATGCTGACAAGGACACAGTTCAGCTGGGAAAACCACCTTTCAAAGGTCTTTCAAAGCCTAATTTTTGTTAAAAACACAGCTAATTCCCTTGCAAAAAGGGGACGCTTGGTGTTTTTTTTCCTTTTTTTATTCTCTTTTGTAGATAGTTATGCGCAGGAAATCATTGTCAATGACACCCTGAGTATAAAACTCTTCGATCGAGATGTCAAAGACCCCAAAACAGCCACTATCTTATCCGCCTTATTACCTGGTTCGGGACAAGTTTATAACAATAAAGCTTGGAAAGCCCCTTTGATTTATGGAGGATTTGCTACCAACATTTTCTTCATTGATTTTAATGGTAGAAGGTATCAGTTGTTTTTGGATAATCTACGAAGATTGGATCGACAGGAACCAACAGATTTCCCCAATCTCAATCGGGATGGTTTGGTGAGAAATGTGAATTTCTGGAGGAGAAACCGGGATTTGAATTACTTCCTCTTTATAGGAATTTATGCATTAAATATCTTAGATGCGCATATAGATGCACATTTATCTTCTTTTGATGTCAGTGAAGATTTGAGTTTTAGATTTGAACCGAATTTTGAGATGCTGACAGCAGGAGGTGCCTTGGTGGGCTTGAGTTTAAAAATTAATTTCTAACATGAACATACTCTTATTAGGTTACGGAAAAATGGGAAAGATAATAGCTGAGATAGCGGAGTCCCGTGGCCATTCCATAGCCGGTAGAATTACTATTGATAATATGGCTGAATTGGACAGTTTAGCTATCAAAACGATTGATGTAGCTATAGAATTCTCCCAACCGGAGGCTGCTGTGGAAAATATCTCCTGGGCTATCAGCCGAGGTATTCCAGTGGTATCAGGTACCACAGGTTGGTTACACGAAAAGCCAGTCATTGAGCAGTTAACCAAAGAAAAGAATACAGCATTTTTCTATGCTTCCAACTTCAGTGTGGGGGTAAATATTTTCTTCAAGGTAAATAGATTTCTCGCCAGCTTGATGAAGGATCAAGTAGATTACAAAATCAGCATGGAAGAAATTCATCATACAGAGAAAAAAGATGCTCCTTCAGGCACTGCAATCACACTTGCGGAAGGAATTTTAGCAGAACAGTCACGCTTTCAAAGGTGGACCTTAGATGAAGGCCAAGCTATTGAAGCTGACTCCTTACCCATCAGCGCCAAACGAATTGACCCAGCCCCTGGTACACACACCATTACCTATAGTTCGGACATCGACGATATCGAGATTACCCACACAGCCCACAGTAGAAAAGGCTTTGCTATGGGAGCAGTATTGGTTTCGGAGTGGATTCAGGATAAAAAAGGTGTGCTGTCCATGGATGATTTCCTATCTTTCTAATATTTTTGAAAATCATGCAAGAAGAACAAAAGAAAAAAAAGTCAGCAACCCGCGAATGGATTGACGCTCTCGTCTTTGCTGTTATAGCTGCGAGTTTAATCCGTTGGTTGCTCCTTGAGCCCTTTACGATCCCTACAGGATCCATGGAAAAATCCCTTTTAGTAGGTGATTTTCTTTTCGTAAGCAAGATGCATTACGGAACCAGGGTACCCAAAACAGTAATCCAAATGCCTCTGACGCATCAGAAGATCTGGGGAACAGAAATCAATTCTTATAAGGATTGGATTCAATTACCGTACATGCGTCTGCCTGGATTTACCAAGATAAAACGAAATGATGTGGTGGTTTTCAATTTTCCAGAAGAAATTGATATCCCCGTAGACCTGCGAACCAACTACATCAAACGGGCTGTAGCGGTACCAGGTGATATTTTAGAAATTCGAGAAACTGATATTTACATCAATGGAGAAAGAGGCGATGACCCTCCCAAAATGCAGTTTTCTTTCGATATCTTGACGGAAAAAAACTTAAATGAAGACTTCTTCAATGAGTATGGCATCAACAAAGATAGTTATATGCCATTCAGCAATGGAGTAGGTTACATGGCTATGGCTACTGAGGAAAATATAGATCGGCTGAAAAAATCTCCGGCAATCGGTAATGTCATGTTACGCGCAGAGCGTCCAAATTCAGGTGACCCACGGATATTCCCCGATGGTGCTTACTTTGGTTGGAATAAAGATAATTTTGGACCTTTGGAAGTACCTGGAAAAGGGTGGACCATAGAAATCAACGATGAGACTATGGCGAAATATGCTCGCACCATTCAGTATTATGAGCGCTTAAAAGATGTGCAGGTTCAAAACAACCGATTGATCATTGATGGACAAGAGGTGACTTCCTACACCTTCAAGCAAAATTATTACTTCATGATGGGTGATAATAGACATGACTCCTACGACTCCCGCTACTGGGGATTTGTACCGGAAGACCATGTGGTAGGCAAAGCCTGGTTCTTATGGCTGTCTTTGGATAAACATAAATCCATGTTCAGTAAAATCCGATGGAATCGATTCTTCAATGGAATCAAGTAAGAAAAAATAAAGGGGCCAAGCGCCCCTTTTTTTATATGCTTAACTCTTTATTTACTTTAAGTCTGATTGCTTCTGCGACAAAATTATTGTGAAAAGGCAAGACAAAAACATGGGTAACTACGTCCTAATGAAAAAATGAGCCTATGAAAAAATTCCTTCTCTTTTTCTTGTTGATTAGACTTTACACGGCCTGCACTGAATCCGACCCAACAATGGGATTACCCACAGATGTATTTGAAGTGACAACTTTGGGTATCGATGGTGATTGTGGTTTTATGGTCTTTACTTTTGACGAGGATGATGTAGAACGCTTGGAGGAATTAGTAGGCTCCACTGCCAGTAGGCGTAATCATCGTATGGGGTTGAACTTAGATAGAAACCGTTTTGGAGAGTCAAATATACGGTTACGTATAAGAATACGTCAACCTCTAGAAAGTGAATTAGGGTATAGATGCACAACTTTCGGCATCCCTCCGAGACCTGTGGTGGTCGTGAGCGCCCATCGAATAAACTAACAAAAGAAATTTGGTTAGAAAAGCATTCGGAAGCCTATCCCTCCTGGGCCCAAACTGACATTTTCAAGTAAGTTGGGCAATCCCTTTCCATGGCTATTGTGGATCAAAAATTTAATAGCATCAAAACTCATCAAAAAGGCACCCTGCAAAATTACTGACTTCCCAAAGCCACTCAAGCGCTCATTATCCGTCCTTCTCCCTCGCTCCAGCATATACAAGCCTCCCGCCATATAGGCCACATCTAAACCTGCATTGACCAACAAAATCTTTTCTATGGACTGTTGACTCCTCATGGTTTCCCAGAAATCAGCACTGGGCACTTCCTTCATCGCGGAGTAATAGCCAAACCCAGCAATCAATAAATTAATAGAATTCCAGTAAGCATTCATCTGATGGAATCCTTGGATTTCCCCGGTAGTTCTTCCAGCCATTACACCTCCCCAAATGATATTTCCGACGGCCCAAGAACCCAAAATCATCATGCCCTGCTTGTTGTAGTCAATCCTAACCTGATTGAAATCTTGGAGAATCTCACCTTGAGTCTGCGCTTCAACAGCTAAAACCACCATAAAAACCAAGCAGAAGGTAAGTAAAATAACTGGAAGAATATTTTTCATAGAACCGTCTTTTATCCTTAACCAGCGAAAAGGGCTTGGTGTTTTTCAAAGGCAAACCAAATCAACCGAAATCCGAAAAACACCAAAAATACACCTACAGCAATATTTAGTTTTTGCATAATGCCGGGAGTTACAAAACCACTCAATTGCTTGGCCACAAACGCTTTCAACAAATCAATCAAAAATACTGTCACCAAAATCCCAGCGTAAAATAAGCCTACGTCTACCCTATCAAAATTATCCTTTATGGCCACCAAACCTGCTATGGAAATCCAAAACAGGAGTACAAAAGGATTGATACCATTGATGCTGAAACCTTTCCAAAACCCTTTCTTTTTGCTATCTTTTAACACAGGGAGCCCTCCAGAATTAGGACGGTTGACATTTTTTTTCAAGATGGAGCTAACCCCGAAACCTCCCAAAACCAGCCCTCCTGCATAGCCAAGAACAACCTCAAAATAGGTGCTTTTTGCCAATAAATTGATGCTAAAATAGGTCAGTAACACATACAGCAGGTCACTTACAAAAATACCTAAAGCTAAGACTGCCGTGTGTCTGAAACCATTTTGGAGGCTGTTTTGAACCAGCGTAAAAAACACTGGCCCAACCATTGCTGACAGCAACAAGCCCATACTCATTCCTTCCAACAATGCTGGACTCATAGCTTCACTCCATTTGCACGAAGAAAATCCAACCAATCATTCATTTTATCCCCTTTCAATACTCTCGGGAATTTATTTTGTCCACCTTCTTTCCCTTGGGCACGAAGCCAATCATAGAACAGGTGACTTGGAATTTTGGAAAGTCGCATTTCTTTCAAGGCATGTTTACGCTCAACTCCATAATCATCATTTAACTGATGAAGATAGGTATCTATTCGCTCCCTGAGCAACTCCTCTGACACATCCGAATCTGTACCTGCAAACCAATGATGTGCAAACAAGGTCCCATGAGGCATGCCAGCAACGGTAAATTCCCTAATATCAATATTCAGCTCTTCCTCTGCCATTTTTACGGCTTGATTGATGTTATCCACGGATAAGTGCTCTCCACAGAGCGAAAGAAAATGCTTCGTTCTCCCAGTAATACGAATTTCCACTTCAGCTTTGCTTTCAAAGCGAATGGTATCTCCAATCAAATACCTCCAAGCTCCTGAACAGGTGGATATCAATAGTGCGTAATCAACACCTTCTTGGACCTGACTGATATTGAGTATGGTGGCATTGGGCCGGACTTCTCCATTCTCATCAAAATTCTCATCCGTAAACGGGATAAACTCATGAAAGATCCCATTATTCAACACCAAGCGCATCGAGTTTCTATTAGGCAATGCTTGAAAGGCTAAAAAACCTTCAGAAGCCAAATAGGTCTCCATGTAAATCAACGGTTTCCCAAGCAACTTTTGAAAGCCCTTTTTATAGGGTTCAAAGGCCACTCCCCCATGTACAAAAATTTGGAGATTAGGCCAAATCTCGTGAATATGCTTCAATTGGTAGCGCTCGATGATTTTTTCCAATAAAATCTGCAACCAAGCAGGCACCCCCACAATAATCCCTATATCCCAAGATGGAGCCTTTTGCACAATCTGTTCCAACTTTTCACCCCAATCCTTATTCTTTGAGATTTGCTTACCAGGCTTGTAAAAACGCTGAAACCACACGGGTAATCTACCTGTAGTAATTCCGCTCAAGTCCCCTGAGAAAAATGTCCCATTAAAATCCAAATCAGTACTGCCTCCAAGCATCAAAATCCCCTTGGTAAATAAATCATCCGGCAGGTCATATTTGGATAAGCTCAGAATTTGCCGAACACCCGTTTTCCGTATGGCTTTCACCATGTCTTTGGTGATGGGAATGTATTTGGAAGAAGCCCCAGAAGTACCGGAAGTCAAGGCAAAATAACGGATAGCATCTGGCCAAGTGATATTCTTCTCTCCATCTTTAAGCCGGTACCACCATTCCTCGTAAATTTTATCATAATTGTAAATGGGCACCTTGCTGGCAAATTTCTGATGGAAGAGATCACTAGGTTCCTTGAAAGACTTCAAAATCTCTGCAAAACCGTATTTCTTCCCTATCTCCGTATCCTTGGCTGTAATCAATAACTTTTTAAGGCATTGCTTCTGAAGTTCCAAAGGGTTGCTGTATTCCTGTTCTAGAGACTCCCGTAATCTTATGCCTTTTTTTAGTAATGTACCTAATATAGCCATATCTTTGTCTGTGTGCTGCGTGTTATTCTAACTTACCAAAATTAAGCGAATGAACCTGAAAGAAAATCTAATTTCCCTAAAAAATACTTTTATTAATCCAACCTGCACCTTGGTGGCGGTCAGTAAAACAAAACCGAATAAACTCTTGCTAGAGGCTTATGAGGCAGGTATCAGGGACTTTGGAGAAAATAAGGTGCAGGAAATGAGTGAGAAAGCAGAACAATTGCCTAAGGATATCCGATGGCATATGATTGGACATTTGCAGCGTAATAAAGTCAAATACCTTGCACCATTTGTTCATTTGATCCATAGTGTGGATTCTTTGAAGCTATTGAAAGAAATTGATAAAGAAGCGAAAAAGAATGAGCGTATTATACAAGTGTTGCTACAAGTGTATATAGCGAAAGAGGAAAGTAAGTTTGGTTTAGATGAGGTTGAATTACGTACCTTGTTACACGATGAAGCGTTAGCAAAACTGGATAGTGTAAAAATCATCGGATTGATGGGCATGGCCACTTATACCGATGATGAGGACCAAATCCGGGCAGAATTCCGCTTTTTGAAAAATTTGTTTGAATCACTTCAAAACGAAGCACTCCCAAGCAACGTTGAATTGAAAGAACTTTCAATGGGTATGAGCGGAGATTACCTGTTAGCCCAAGAGGAAGGAAGTACCATGGTGCGCGTAGGAAGTGCCATTTTTGGAGAAAGAAATTACCAGTAATATGAATAATCGAATTTGGATGATTGGGGCGGCAGTATTGCTTGCTTTGGCAGTTGGTATTGGTGCTTTTGGAGCCCATGGATTGCAGCCAACTTTAGAAGCCAATGGCAGAATGGACACCTTTGAAACTGCGGTTAAATACCATTTTTACCATGCTTTAGGTTTATTGATTTTTGCTATCTGGAAACAGCTGCAACCCACAGTCAAACACCTAAATCTCTCCTACCTACTATTGACGATTGGCATCCTGATTTTTTCAGGTTCTTTGTATGTCTTGAGTATTACTGGCATAACCTGGCTAGGCGCCATTACACCTTTGGGCGGAGTAGCTTTCATTGCTGGATGGTTAAATTTGATCCGGGTTAAAGCATAAACTATGCGGAAATTAGTTCTATTCCTAGTAGTTCTCTGTAGTATTGGAGTACTTACTTTACCCTCCTCTTTTGCACAAACCGAGGAGGTTAGAGAAAAATATGAGCGCTTTGAAGCTTTAATGGGGAGAGGCTCGTTTTTCGATAATCACCTGACTGGATTTATGCTGTTTGATTTGGATAGTCAGCAGGTGATTTATGAGAAAAACAGTCATTTGAATTTTATCCCCGCCTCTACGATCAAAGTGTTCACATTCTATGCTACACTCAAAACATTAAGGGACAGTACACATACTTTTCGATATGTCAGCAATGGAAATTCAGTGAAAATTTGGGGTTCCGGTGATCCAACCTGGCACTACCATAAAGCAAATAATGGTGCAAGAATTGATCAATTCTTCAACCGTTTTTCTGAGATCCAATTATCACATAGCAATTGGAAAGATACGGGCTTTGGGTATGGATGGCAGTGGGATGATTATTATTACGCCTATTCAGCAGAGCGCTCGCCCCTACCCATTTATGGGAATTTGGCGATTTTCAATAATCAACAAAACAAACCACAAGCCCAAGTCCCTTTATTTGCTGGCATGGTGAAAACATATACTAAGCCAACTTGGCGCATGGAACGGGATTTTCATTCCAATACTTTTTACTACAATCCCAATGCTTACAATCAGGTCAGAGCCGAATTACCTTTTATCGCTTCTCCTGAACTTAGTCAACAGCTGATGGAGTTTCAGCTGAAGAAAAAAGTAAGTTTAAGCATGGATCCACTTCCAGCTAACCATCAATTATTCAAATCAGGCAGCTTAAGGCCTTTATGGATAGAATTGATGCAGGAGTCAGACAATTTTATTGCAGAGCACCTGCTTTTAATGGTATCGGATTATTTGTTTTCAGAACTGGAAGCAGAGCGGGCCATAGAGTTTATCCAAAAAACCTACTTGAAAGATTTACCGGATAAACCACAATGGGTAGATGGTTCAGGGCTTTCCCGACACAACCTGAGTACACCACGCAGCATGATTCAGTTACTGAGCAAATTGGAAGAAGAGCTTTCCCGCGCAGAATTGATGCGTATTTTCCCACAGGGAGGCATCAATGGAACTATCAAAAACAATTACAAGGCACAACGCCCCTACGTCTTCGCAAAGACAGGCACCATGTCCAACAACCATTCTTTGGTAGGATACATCAAAGGGGATTCTGGAAGAATTTATGCTTTTGCTTTTATGAACAGTAATTACCTGAATAAAGCATCTGAAATCCGCAGGGAAATGGAAAAGGTGTTACAATTTGTCAAACAGAACTACTAGATTCTTTTCTTCAACTCTTCTACCTGCTGACGCTCTTCACCTTTTAATTTGAGTAAGCGCACAATCCTATCGGGACTAGGTTTACCCAAGGAAGCAAATATCAGATTGATTGCCAACACAATGGTAAACATAGGATTTTCGGTAATCATCAAGGAAAATGACCCCCAAATGGCAATCCCGAATAAAAACCAAAAACGGAGCATCGTTGCATCTGCATAGATCTGCACCTTTTGGTTGATTTCGAGGTCCTGAGATTTTGCTTTGCCTAATTTGGAATGAAAGGCAAAGTAATGACCTGCCAATAAGGTGATCAAAAAAGTCAAGCTAAAGCCACCCCAGAAAGAATTTTCCTGCGGAAGATTCAATTCCATCACGGGACTCTGGGTGTAGAGGTAGGCAAAAGCAAAAAAAGGGAGCGGAATCGCTATCAAGATCAAGGTATTCCGCTCCAATTTTGAATATATTTTTCTAAGTTCTGTAATTTCCAAGGCTATTCAATTATAATCTTTATATCTCCGCTTGCTGCTTTAGACGAGCAACATAAAATGTATCCATCAGCAATTTCTCCTGGGCTTAGACCTGCATCTTCAATCATGTCTACCTTACCGGAAATTAATTTTCCTCGACAAGCAGTACATAAGCCACTCTGACAACTGTAAGGCATATCCACATCTTGATCTAAACCAGCTTCCAAGATTGTTTTCCCCGGAGCCACTTCAAATTTATAGGTTTGACCCTCCAATTCTACCTCTACCTCACGTGTCAATGCAGGTGCTAATTTACCAGCAGCTTCCATCTCCTTCTCTTTGGCATCCAAGTCTGAGTAGAAACTTTCGCTGAGTATGTTATCCGATGCTACGCCCAAAGAAACCCAAGTTTCTTTACTTGCATCCATGATACCCTCAGGACCACAGACGAAAAACAAGGGCTCCAAGGTTGAATTTTCAGTAACTTTTTGATGAAACTCTTTTATTTTGGTAGCATCCAAACGGCCTGACCATCCCGACCAAGCGGCACTTGGCTGACTCAAGTTGTGGACAATTTCCAAACGCTCACCATACTTGGCCTGTAATCCTTCCAAGGCATTTTTGAAGATGATTTGCTCTTCATTTCTACTGCAATAAAGCAAGCTTACTTTGGATTGCGGCTCATTGATCAAAGCAGATTTTAGTATCCCCATGATTGGCGTAATACCAGACCCACCAGCTACCATCACAAAATTTCGTTTGTTTTGAGAATGGAAAGGAACAGTGAAGTTCCCGAGGGGCTTCATGATTTCAATGGTCTTCCCCGGACGGATTTGATCGTTGAGGTAGTTGGACACCAATCCACCTGTCACCCTTTTGACTGAAATCCCTGGATAAGGATCTACAAAGGGAGACGTACATAGACTGTACGATCTACGCACTTCTTTACCATCAATCTCAAGGATTAAAGTCAAAAATTGACCTGGTTTATAATCCAAATAGGGCTCAGGCTGCTCAAAATAAATAGTCACCGTATCGGCTGTTTCTTTGACTACTTCCCTGACCTTTAATGAAATATATTGCGAGCCTTTGGAAGGCTCTTCTTTTTTTCTTTTGAATAAATTGAACATACCCGCTTTTCCGATTACACGTTGATCCAGTAAGTGAGCTTCAAAATTAATGCACGGTTCTTAATTTGGAAGTTCTCTGGCAAATAATTATCTGTGTACACAACAAACAAATCCGAAACAGGTTTGAATCTCCACTGAAATCTTGTGTTGATATTGATATTTTCGATCTGTGAATTGTACTGCACAAAGGTACTCAGAAACAACTTGTCTGTAAAGGAAAGTTCCATTCTCGGACCCACTAACCATAAATCCGCTGAATTATAAGGCTCTGGAAATTGAAGCTTGTTATATTCTGCATACAACGAAACGTTACCATAGGGCTGCACACGATAATTCAAATTGGTATTTACGTACAAACGCTCACCATTGAAAAACTCTCCTGTGTATACAGTAGATGAATAGTTGAAAAGCTTTCTACTATCAGAAGTATAGGTTATCCCTGCTCTTGTATATCGATAATCTGTACCAGCCTCTAACTGCTTTCCACCTGTACGGGTTGGATCAAAAGGTCTGAACAAGTAAATGTATTCATTGAATAGCCTCGCCTGAATTGTAGAGGTATTTTTGAAATATAATCGGTAAGCAAATGTGATGTTTTCATCCAAGGTCTGCCCGAAATCCTGATCTTTATACAGGTCATACCGAACTTGGAAGGTTTGTTGGAAAATTTTACTTTCCGGTTTGGCTACAATTCTGTACATGGCATTTGGTTCCAATCGCCAGTAGCTTCTTCTGGGCACAAACCCAACCTCTGCATTGTAATCCCCCCCCACATATTCCTGATTCCATTGGAGGTTAAGTTTTTTTGTATTATAACTTAGATGAGAAGCAAAAGCCTGTGGATCCTGTAGATCATCCGGACCAAATGAACGGTGATAAAAAAACTTCCCTGTCCATTTATTATCCGCTGACAATAAATTGTAATCCAAGCCAGCAACCCGATTGAATGTAGTGACCCGACTACCTTCAGGAATAACACCTGTTGTCTGTCTATTGACAAAAATACCTGCAATATTGGATCGGCTGAAAACTTTTTTCTGAGCTGTAGCCACGGTATAATTTTGACCTGGATAGCCAACAGCTAATTCATCTGCAGTTTGCATATTGAGTAAGCCTACTCTCAGATTATCTCCTACATTTCCATTCAAACGGGCTCCATACAAAATCCGATTATTACTGCTTCTACCGATACTATCGGTGGCGATACCTATCCTTCTGGAGAAAAAGGGCCTGATCTGACGAAATCCATAATCCCCAAACAAGTCTGCATTTTCCAAGAAAAACTGCCGGCGTTCAGGAAAGAAGAGTTCAAATCGATTCAAATTGGTTTGCTGCTGATCCACCTCCACTGTGGAAAAATCAGGATTGAAAGTCAAATCCAAGTTCATGGAAGGAGTCAAGGCAATTTTAGCATCAAAGCCAGCGGCAATTCCTGAGGTGGCAGGTTGCTCTCTTTGGTAATCTTTGGCCCCATTGACAGCAGTGTAAGGAATGACAGCAATATTCGCTCCCGGCTTTTTCAATGGCTTATCCCAATTTAGGTATCCAGAAAAGGCAATTCCCTGAATTCGTTGATTCAATGGAACAGGCACCCAAGATGATCGCTCATAATTTTTACGGTCGTTTCGGATAAAATTTACTCGCCAGTAATTGGAGCCCTCCGTGTAACGAAGCGTTTTGAAGGGGATGGCCATCTCTACTTCCCAATGATCCTCGAATCGGTTGACAGAAGAATACCATTTATTATCCCAAACATCGGAAACTCTATCCCCGTGATGAATGAGGCCTTCCATTTGTACATTGTATGGATTGACAGCAAACATAAATCCATTATTCCCATCATCGTAAGGCCCAATGGTGATGGCAAATGCATCATTTTCGTAAAATCTAAAATCCCGTTTGAGTGAGGAAACCACATACCCCTCTCCTACTTCGTGGTACAATTTTGCAGCCACATATAAAAAATTCTCATCGTACTTGAGCTTTACTTCCGTCCGATTGGTTGCAGGTAATCCCTCTTTGGGCATTTGCTGAATAAAGCCATCAATCAAATCTGCATCAGCCCACTCATCATCCTCAATCGTCCCATCCAAGGAGATAACCTTTACAGCTTCATAAACCTGAACACCGAAATCTCGGTCTTTTTTATTGTTAGCGAAGGAAGCGGGAGAGGCAAGTATGAGCGTGAAAAGCCAAAGAAAATATTTCATGGCGCAAACATACAGGGATGGCCGTTGGGGCGAGTGGTAATTTTTTCTTTCGGTCAATATCGGTTATACAAACCTATATTTAAATGTAGATGGAGGACCAAAAATCCATCCTAAACAACTAAATTTGGGACTTGACAACAAATCAACACATGAATCTCAGTACACTCACCGCAGTAAGTTCTATCGACGGTAGATATGGAGCCAAGACAGAAGATCTTAGAGCCTTTTTTTCAGAATATGCCCTGATCAAATACAGAGTCCATGTAGAAGTGGAGTACTTCATTGCCCTGTGCGAATTGCCACTCCCTCAATTACAGGAAATAGATTCCTCCAAGTTTGCAGCAATGAGGGCTATAGTCACTGATTTTTCCGAAAAAGATGCTGAGACCATCAAAGACACCGAAAAAGTAACCAACCATGATGTGAAAGCCGTGGAGTACTTTTTAAAAGAAAAGTTTGACACCATCGGACTAGGTGCTTACAAAGAATTCATCCACTTCGGATTGACTTCACAGGATATCAATAATACAGCGACTCCCATGATGTTGAGAGATGGGTTGGCTACAGTGATTCTTCCTTCCTTGCAACAAGTTATTGCCAAATTGAAAGCTCAGGTAGCAGCATGGAAAGACATTCCCATGTTGGCGAAAACTCATGGACAACCAGCCTCTCCTACCCGACTAGGGAAAGAATTTCAGGTATTTGTTACGCGGATAGAAACCCAACTGGCACAGCTTCAGGCTGTTCCTTTCTCAGCAAAATTTGGAGGAGCGACAGGAAATATGAATGCCCACCATGTGGCCTACCCTAGCATTGATTGGAATGGATTCGCTTCGAATTTCGTCGATTCCTATTTACATTTGGAGCGCTCTTATCCTACGACACAGATTGAGCACTATGACAATTTAGCCGCCTGCTTTGATGCATTGAAAAGAGTCAACACTGTATTGCTAGACCTTTCCAAGGATGTGTGGCAGTATGTGGCGATGAATTATTTCAAGCAAAAAATCAAAGCCGGTGAAATCGGTTCTTCTGCCATGCCCCATAAAGTCAATCCCATTGATTTTGAAAATGCAGAAGGTAATTTGGGAATTGCGAATGCTTTATTGGAGCATTTAGCTGCGAAACTACCCATCAGCAGGCTTCAGCGGGATTTGACAGATTCTACTGTCCTACGAATCATTGGTGTACCTTTGGCGCATATGCTGATTTCCTTAGAGTCCTTGAATAAGGGATTAAACAAACTGGAATTGAACAGGGAAGCAATTGCAGCTGATCTGGAAGAAAACTGGGCTGTTGTGGCAGAGGCTATTCAGACGATCTTGCGAAGAGAAGGGTATCCAAAACCATATGAGGCTTTGAAAGATCTGACAAGAACCAATGAAAAAATTACGGAACAATCCATCAAGCGATTCATTGAAGGCTTGCAAGTTTCCGAAGCCATCAAAACAGAATTAAGAGCCATCAGTCCATTTACATATACAGGAATTTTTTAAAACACTGCCATGATTGGAGGTAAGGACCTCTTCAAACACTTCTCTAAAGACCTCCCTTCGGGGTTGGTGGTGTTTTTAGTTGCCTTACCATTATGTTTGGGAATTGCCTTGGCTTCTGGAGCTCCGCTTTTTTCCGGGATTATCGCAGGGATTGTCGGTGGTGTAGTGGTAGGTTTATTATCGGGTTCGCACACATCTGTATCAGGACCGGCTGCCGGATTGACAGTAATTGTATATGCCGCAATCAACGATTTGGGAAGTTTCGAAAGTTTCTTGGCTGCGGTAATTTTAGCGGGAATTATTCAACTGATTCTCTCCGTAGCAAGGGCCGGAGTGATTGGCTATTTCTTTCCGACTTCTGTGATCAAAGGAATGTTGGCTGGTATTGGAATTATCCTTGTGATGAAACAATCGCCATATCTCTTAGGATTTGGCAAGTTAGAACAGTTGACCTACCTCAATCCATTTGAGATTTTCGGTTCGGAACCTACCCAAGTAAATCCAGGAGCCTTCATCATCGCTGTAGTTTCTATCAGCATTTTGATTCTTTGGGACAGAAAAAGTAGCAAGGAAAAGTCTTTTAGAAAAGCTGTCCCTGCACCTTTACTTGTTGTTCTGTCTGGTATATTGCTAAATGAAGGATTCAGGCTTTTTCTTCCCAGCCTTCTCTTAGATGAAGCCCTGCGGGTAACACTTCCAAAAGCCGGCTCTTGGAATGATTTTGTAGGTTTGTTTTCTACCCCGGATTTTTCAGGAATCTTCACAAGAAAGTTGTGGGTAGTTGCAATTACCATCGCGGTGATAGCCAGTTTGGAAACACTGTTGAGTTTGGAAGCAGCAGATAAAATCGACCCCTACAAACGGATTTCCCCTCCCAATCAGGAACTTTTTGCTCAGGGAATTGGCAATATCATTAACGGATTAATTGGAGGATTACCGCTGACCGCTGTTATTGTAAGAAGTTCTGCCAATATCAGTGCAGGTGCTCATACGAAGCTTTCAGCAATTATCCATGGTTTCCTTTTGCTTGGCACTGTCCTTTTGATTCCGAGTATCTTAAATCTAATTCCTTTAGCGAGCTTAGCAGCTATTTTGGTCATGGTAGGTTATAAGCTTACACGGGTATCCCTATTTAAGCAACAAGCCAAACTGGGCTGGAATCAGTTTCTGCCATTTGTAATCACAGTTTTTGGAGTAGTTTTCTTGGACCTGTTATTTGGAATAGGATTAGGGATTGCTGTATCGATCATATTTATCCTTCTCGCCAATCTTCGAAACTCCTACTTTATGGAAGAGCGGATTGATGATGATGGAAAAGTTATCCATATCACACTTTCAGAAGAGGTGAGTTTTTTAAATAAAGGAGCACTTATCAAAGCGCTCAATGAAATTCCCGCAGACCGCAAAGTGATTATTGATGGTTCTAAGTCGAAAGTTATAGACTACGATGTTTTAGAGGTTATCGAAAATTTCAAAGTGTCGGCCCAATCCAAAAACATTGTTGTAGAAACGATCCAAATCGAACAGGTTTCCGTCAGTGACTTACACTAAGGGCAAAAATATCTCAGCCATCATACAACGTGCACTTCCTCCTCCTAATTTTTCAATCGTAGGAATCTCTGGCGCAATAATCTCAGTAAAGCGTTCAATGGTCTGAATCTGAGCACTACTGAGGGAATTGAAAGCAGCTTTAGACATGACGGTAAACTTTTTACCCTGTGCATTCTGTACTTCCAACATATTGCCTGCAAACTCAAATTTTTGTTTGGCCGTAATCGGTACAATCTTTTTACCGGTCTTCTCCAAATACACCTGAACTTGCAATCGCTCTGCCGCGGAAGGAATACTCTCTAAACAAATGATTGCCAAATCCGAGCCTACATGCATCATGACATTGGTATGATAAATAGGGCTCATTTGTCCATTGATTTCCTGCACTGCATCAAACTCAATTATTTCATAATCCATTAATCTGCCAAAATACTCCAATGGCATTGAATGTGTCCTCACAGATCTACAGGCATAACATACATGATTGACACGATCCAGTATCAAGCTACCTGTACCTTCCAAGTACTGCTCATCTTGCTCGAAAAAACTTAAATCAATGATCTCATCTACCTTAAACCCACCATTGATGAGCAACTCTATAACATCCTTTCTACGCTCCAAACGCCTGTTGGGAGAAAACATAGGATACAAAATCACCCGTCCATCATCATGGGTACTGAACCAGTTGTTTGGAAAAACAGCATCTGTCTTTACGGGAGTGTGGGTGTCTTCTACCACAATCACCGAAACTCCTTTGGACCGAAGTAGGGCGACAAATCCATCAAATTCATCCACTGCCAAAGCATTGATTTCCTGTGCAGAGCGCTCATCCTCCTTTTGATAAAAGTTATTGGAAGCGGTTTCTGGATTGAATCCGAAATTGGATGGTCTGACCATCAGGATGGTCGCACTGGTCTGCTGGCTCATAATTGCTGATTTGCTACGAAATTAGCTATTTTTTGGTATACCGATACAGTTCGGGCCAGATATTAAAGCGCTTTTCACTTAGAGTTACATAGCTATCTACCGAAGGATGCCAGGCAATAGCCTCTCCCTGTGGTTCTGGCTTATAGGGTAGAATCAAAGGATCTCTAGCCATGGCCTCCTCCACAGTCTCTCCTGCCTTTCGCTCCCAATAAAATACCATCAAATAATTTTTCACGAGAATTTTTGTACCACAAGCACTGATATCCCCCGCAACAGACATGGTAAATGGTAACTCAAGTATTCGCTTCAACACAACGGTATCCTGCTTGAAGTCTTCCTGCGTTACTTTATACAGGATATTGGCACTGTCTCTTTTCGACAAAATATATACATCCTGAGAAATAGGATCCACCATCAATGTTTCGGCATCTTTTGGCCCGTCGGGATAGGTAAGCACGAGCATTTCAGGCACTACTTCTACTTCCTCCTGAAAATTTGATGGTTCAGGAAAGCGGTAAATCATGATTTCATCAAACTTTGCATCATTATCTCCAATCTCACCCACATAGATATAGTTCACCCCTTTTTTAGGGCCCGGTCCTACGGCTATATCTTCCCAATCACGATTCCGTACCCCTTTCAGCTTAATTGTGGCAACACTTTTCCCTAAGGTATCAATCACAAATACATGAGGCTTGCCACCGCTATCATTATGGGTGTACATTAATCCTTGATGTGTACGGGAAAAAGCCAATCCACTAGCTTCATCAATTTTAGGGTTTTCTAACTTTCCCATACTTTTTGGACCAGAATACAGAGAATCCTGGTATTCTGGAATCATGGGTAGATTCTTGGTTTGAGGCACCTTTTGAGAAATCCAAAAAGGAAATGCCAAGCCAATTAAAAAGAGTTTGAAGAATAATTTTTTGATGCGGACCATGAAGACTGTAACGCAATTGAGGCGCCAAAATATGCGGTATTCGGTTATTTTTTGTTAAAAAAAAGCCCGGGATAACCCGGGCTAAGATATTTAGGAAGCACTTTCCTGTTTTTTCACTGATATCACTAGCGATTCTCCTTCTCCAGGATAATCTGCCGTGATAATATCTCCTTCGGATAATTCACCTTTCAGGATTTCCTCTGCTAGTGCGTCTTCTAAGTATTTTTGAATCGCTCTATTGAGTGGTCTTGCGCCATATTGCTTATCGTAGCCTTTTTCTGCTAAGAAATCTTTGGCTTTATCCGTCAATTCGATGGCATAACCCAAATCAGTGATCCTGCTAAACAATTTGTTCAAGCTGATATCAATGATTTGATGAATATGAGATTTCTCTAGAGAATTGAAAACAACCACATCGTCCAATCTATTCAAGAATTCAGGACTGAATGCTTTTTTCAAAGCACTTTGGATAGTTGATTTCATCACCTCATCCATACTTTCTTGTTTAGATTTGGAAGCGAAACCAATGCCTGCACCAAAATCCTTCAAGTCTCTCACACCAATATTGGAAGTCATGATGATGATCGTATTTCTGAAATCAACTCTTCTACCCAATCCATCGGTCAAGATTCCATCATCCAATACCTGCAAGAGAATATTGAATACATCTGGGTGGGCTTTTTCAATCTCATCCAGCAAAACAACGGAGTAAGGTTTTCTTCTAACTTTCTCTGTTAACTGACCACCCTCTTCATAACCCACGTATCCCGGAGGCGCTCCTACCAGTCTGGATACAGAGAATTTCTCCATATATTCAGACATATCGATTCTTACCAACGAGTCCTCTTTGTCAAACAAATAGGTAGCAAGCATTTTGGCTAATTCCGTCTTACCAACTCCTGTTGGACCAAGGAAGATGAATGAACCAATTGGCTTCTTAGGATCTTTCAATCCCACTCTTGTACGTTGGATAGCTTTCGTAAGCTTTTTGATTGCCTCTTCCTGACCAATAACTTTTGCTTTGAGATCTTCACCCATGTTGAGGAGTTTAGCTCCTTCTTTTTGGGCAATTCTTTTGGCAGGGATACCCGTCATCATGGCAATAACCTCTGCTACATTTTCTTCATCAACTTTATAGCGTTTGGTTTTGCTTTCCTCTTCCCACTTCTGCTTAGCAGTCTCCAACTGCTCCAATAATTTCTTCTCTTTATCTCTCAATTGAGCCGCTTCTTCGTATTTCTGACTTTTTACGACACGATTTTTCTCAATTTTGATGTGCTCTACTTCTGCTTCCAGTTTTAGGATATCTTCCGGAACATGGATATTGTTGATATGCACACGTGCACCAGCTTCATCCAAGATATCAATCGCCTTATCCGGTAAGAATCTATCAGAAATGTAGCGATCAGACAATTTCACACAAGCTTCAATAGCTTCGTCTGTGTAAATCACATTGTGATGATCCTCGTACTTATCTTTGATATTGTTTAAGATTTGAACAGTTTCTTCCGGAGATGTAGCATCCACCATGACCATTTGGAATCTTCTAGCAAGTGCTCCATCTTTTTCGATGTACTGTCTATATTCATCCAAAGTGGTCGCACCAATGCATTGAATTTCTCCTCTTGCAAGTGCAGGTTTAAACATGTTGGAAGCATCCAAGGAACCGCTTGCTCCACCGGCACCCACAATGGTGTGCAACTCATCTATGAATAGAATCACATTCGGTGATTTTTCCAATTCATTCATGACGGCTTTCATTCGCTCCTCAAACTGTCCTCTATACTTAGTACCTGCTACCAAAGAAGCCAAATCCAAAGTTACCACTCGCTTATTGAACAAGACACGGGAAACTTTTTTCTGAACAATTCTTAAGGCAAGACCTTCTGCAATCGCAGTTTTACCTACACCTGGCTCACCAATCAAAATTGGATTGTTTTTCTTTCTTCTGGAGAGGATCTGTGCTACACGCTCAATTTCCTTTTCTCTACCGATGATTGGATCCAACTTATCGTCCTCGGCCATTTTGGTCAGGTCTCTTCCGAAGTTATCCAAAACTGGGGTACGGGATTTTTCAGCACCACCTTTGGAGGCACCTGAACTTGAACCACTGCCCGAAGCACCTCCAAATAATTTGGAGCTGTCATCATCCGGATCATCAGCTTCTGCTTTGCCTCTTGGTCCAGAATCGGTCTGAAATTCCAACATCTCTTTGACCGTATCATAAGTCGTGTCAAATTTATGCAGGATCTGTGTTGCTATATTGTCTTCATCGCGTAAGATGGACAACAATAAGTGTTCTGTACCAATCAATTGACTCTTGAAAATTTTAGCCTCCAAGTATGTAATTTTCAAAACTTTCTCAGATTGCCTTGTCAAGGGAATATTGGCGAGATTTTTCACATTGTGGCTAGCAGTACCTTTCACTGCTCGCTCAATCGCATTGCGGAGCTCATCTAGAGGAACTCCTAGTTTTTTAAGTATGGAAACAGCCACTCCTTCTCCTTCTCGGATCATGCCCAGCAAGAGGTGCTCTGTGCCAATGTAATCATGCCCCAAACGCAAAGCTTCTTCGCGACTAAGGGAGATCACCTCTTTAACTCTGTTTGAAAATTTTGCTTCCATGTATTTCCTTTCTGAATTAAGTTGAATTCTGTACTAATACTACCGAATTTGTTTTAAAAACACAATCCTTTTAAAGATTGTTCACTATTTTTTTTCTTGAAAGCTCCAATATTTTCTTAACAGAGGGTCCTTCACAGAACAACAAATCGATGATACTCAGGTTAGGAACAAAGTCTGCACCAAAAAGCTGGGGGTATGCATGGGGTTGATAATATTTTCTATCCGCAAATTCAGCTCTTTCCCGCGTCAGCTCCCTCAAATCCAAGATATCTTGATCTTCGGTATTTACGGATTTTTTTTCAATAGGGATGTTGATTCTAGAAAGTTTCAGACAAAGTGTCAGTAAGGACTCATTCAAATCCCACAAAAAGGCAGGTTTTTTCAAAAACTCCTCTTCCAACTCTGGAAAGAAGTACTCAAAAAATGGTGCCTTGCCATAAGCACTTCGAATTCCCCGCAAATGTACTTGCAACCATTTTTGATTGTAGTCAATCTTTACTTCTTTATACCGTTGCTTTTTACGTGCACCATAGACCGGAATGGATAATAATTCCACCTTATTCGCTAACAAGATATTGGTACGATTAAAAATAGATTGCTTTTGATACATAGCATCCTCATCCAAAACGAGTTTTTGCTGATCAACTATCGCCGTAAAAAATTCCAGTCTCGGAAGGTAGCTTACGTCAATAAGGGCAGTGGTAGCTTCTGTATGCATCAAAGAATTTCATCAATAGGCCCCAAACCTTCACGGATCAATTCCACAACTCCGGACGTACCATCCAAAATAGTGGAAGGCACATTTTGTCCATAGCCCCCATCGATGACTATGTCTACTAAATCTCGGTATTTTTCATAGATCAATTCAGGATCGGTGCTGTACTCAATCACATCATCTTCATCTCGTATAGAAGTAGTGATAATAGGCGAACCCAATTCTTTCACTAGCAAGCGGGGGATATCATGATCTGGCACCCGGATACCCACAGTTTTTTTATTGCTATTGAGCATTTTGGGCACATTATTATTTGCCTCTAGGATAAATGTGTAAGGACCGGGCAAGGTTTTTTTCATCACCTTAAAAACAGGCGTGCTCAAGGCGCGGGTAAATTCAGAAATATTGCTCAGATCGTAACAGATAAAGGAAAAGTTACTTTTTTTCACATTGATACCCTTAATACGGGCTACACGCTCAATAGCTCGCTGATTACGGATATCACAGCCCATCCCATAAATAGTATCTGTAGGATAAATAATTACCCCTCCATTTCTCAATACATCCACAATACGCTCAATTTTGCGTATTTCAGGATTTTCTGCATATAACTTAATGAATTCAGCTGCCATGGGACTCCAACTTTTGAGCTTGCAAAGATACGAAATTTAAATTTGTTGCTTGTGCACCTTCCACCAATTCATAAACTCCTCCACAATAGGAATATCTGCTGCTGCCCAATCCAAATCCGGTAATTCCTCAGGTGCTAACCAGGCTGAATCCCTGTGTTCACGTAGTTTTACGAGGGGACGGACACAGCTTGCTATAAAGGGAATCAAACGAATGGGCGACTTACCGGCATACTGATAAACCACAGGAGTAAGGGATGCTATAATGTCAATCCTTAAATCCAGCTCTTCCAAGATTTCCCGTTGAAGGCAAGACTGCTCATCTTCCTCAGGTTCCACTTTACCACCCGGAAACTCCCATTTGAAGGGCAAATGCATGGACTCACTGCGCTGCACACAAAGCACACGAGCATTCCAAAGGATGATTCCACAAGTAACCGGTATAACGTGAGACACAAATTAACGTAGTTATGCAATGGACAAAAATCGCTATTTTTGCCAGCAATCAAGAAAATTTGGGCATTTAATCATGTTTGAGGACAAAAAAACAAAGGTTTATCTGGTACTAATCGTCACTTTCTCAGTATTGTTGACGTCCTTTTCCTTTTATTTTTACCAGGCTTTTTTCAGCCCCAATGCACTCACGGATAAAGACAGTCCTTACACCTTATACATTCCTACCAATGCCACTTTTCAAATGGTATTGGACAGCTTGTACGACAATCAAGTAATTCAGGAGGCCTTGACTTTTGGTTTTGTATCGAAGACTATGGGCTATCAGGAAGCTGTAAAGCCTGGGAAATACACCATTCAACCAAAAATGAATAACCTGAATTTGGTTCGATTGCTTCGTTCAGGTGCACAGACACCGGAACGCATTACCTTCAACAATGTCCGAACCAAAGAAGATTTAGCAGAGAAAATCACCCGGACCATCGAGGTCAATGAACAGCAGTTTTTAGATTTATTACTCGATTCGGTCAATATCCGAAAATTTGGTTTTGAAGAAGAAACGATCATGGCGATGTTTATCCCCAACACCTATGAGGTCTGGTGGAACATCAGTGCAGAGTCCTTGTTTGACCGGATGTATCGAGAGTATCAGACTTTTTGGACGGATCAGCGAAAACAAAAAGCGGTTGAGCTGGGGTTGACGCCTATCCAAGTAGCAACCTTGGCATCCATTGTTCAGGCAGAAACCCAAAAAAGTGATGAGCGCCCACGGGTAGCAGGTGTATATTTGAACCGTCTTCGGATTAATATGCCCCTTCAGGCAGATCCTACCTTGGTGTTTGCATTGGGGGATTTCGGAATCAAACGGGTGTTGAATATCCACAAAGAAATTGACAGCCCATACAATACATACAAATTCACTGGCTTGCCTCCGGGTCCTATCAATTTGCCAGAAATCTCAGCATTGGATGCGGTTTTGAATTTTGAATCCCATTCCTATTTGTATTTCTGTGCAAAAGATGATTTCTCCGGCTATCATGCATTTGCTACCAATTACAATGATCATCTAGCCAATGCCCGTAGGTATCAGGCAGCCCTCAACCGAGCTAAAATATTCTAATCATGTTTGAAGCATCTACCCAAGTCCGAGTGCGCTATGCAGAAACCGATCAGATGGCCTACGTCTATTATGGCAACTATGCCATGTATTTTGAAGTAGCCCGTGTAGAAGCACTTCGTGCAGCAGGGTTTTCTTACAAGCAAATGGAGGACGAAGGAGTTATCATGCCTGTATTGGAGCTCCATACTCAATTTATCAAACCCGGTAAGTACGATGAATTGCTCACTATCAAAACTATCATTCCCGAAATGCCCGGGATTCGGATCAAATTCGAGTATGAAGTCATCAATGAGCAGGGAGAATTATTGACTAAAGGGTGGACAACTTTGACATTTTTGAAAAAAGATTCACATAGACCCTGTAGACCTCCGCAATATTTGTTAGATTTATTACGGCCTTACTTTGACCAATAGCTGTTGTGAAGAAATACATTCGATTGTTTTCCATCAAACTCAGCCGCAAGGCTAAACTTTTGAGAAAATTTCATCTGGGAAATCCTGATCAAAACCTGTACGATGTAGGCAGGATTTTTATAGAACAGTTAAAAAAAGATGAAATCAATGAAAGAGCATCTGCGATGGCCTTTAATTTCACCATTGCCATGTTTCCATTGCTTCTCTTTTTGCTAAATGTGATTCCCTACATTGGACTATTTTTCCCTTCAGTCACCACTCAAAACATCTTGATGTTCATAGCAGAAATCATCCCTGCTGCTATTTATAATGAAGCAGAATCTACCATCATGGATATTGTCAGCAAACCTAGGCAAAGCTTATTATCCTTGGGTTTCTTTTTAGCCTTATTCTTGGCAACTAATGGAGTCGTCTCCATGATGAGTGCTTTTAATGCAGTTTACAAAACTAAAGAAAAACGAAGCTTTTTCACCACAAGAGCTATTGCTATAAGCATTGTGTTCGTGCTGGTTTTTTCGATTATCGGCGCCGTGTTGATTATGATCATTGGCAGCAGTATTTTATATGCTATTTCTGAATGGGAGATTGTTTCCTCCAGTCTGTACTACTACTTGTTAGCAGGTTTTCGGTTTTTGGTCTTGCTGTCCTTGTTTACCATTGCCACCGCTTACATCTTTCGATTTGCACCGGCAGTTCATGACAAGTGGCGCTTTTTCTCCGCAGGTTCATTAACTGCCGGCTTCCTGATCACCATGGGTTTTTATTTGTTTTCCTATTATCTCAATAATTTTGCGAATTACAACAAGCTCTATGGCTCCATCGGTGCAATGATTGCTGTCATGCTGTGGTTGTTGATCACTTCCTTGATTATTTTGGTGGCATTTGAAATCAATGTGAGTTTAGACAAGGCAGCAGACGCGAAAAAAGAACGGGTGATCTCATTTCAATCGGGTATAGGATGAAAAGGAAGCTATGGAGTGTTTGGGTATTGATTTCAGTCCTTTGCTTAAAAACTAGCTGTACCCATAAAGAGACATCCACGTCTACAAAAATTGATTTGGATTTGGCTAAGGAGTACCTGGCTTCTGAAATTTTTGAGGAGTTGGATTATGTACTATTGGATTATCCAGACGAGACTCCCATCGTCAATGCCTATAAAATGCTCTTTACTGACAAGCATATCATTGTTGAGAGCCTAGAAAACGCAAGTATTTTTATTTTTGACACAGCTGGAAAATTAGAAAACATTATCCGCAACTATGGGGATGGACCGGGTGAGTTTAGGATTTTTGATGGGCTGTCATTGGTCGGAAATGATCAGATAAGAGTGGATGTAGGATACCTAAAAAAATCCCTAGTATTTGATTTCAAAGGAAACTTATTAGAAGAAACCATAAATCAGAACTCTGAATCTGTATATCATGGACAAGATTTTATGTTGCAACATTTTCCGTATGGAGAACTGGATCAACAATTTATATTTATAAGATCATCTGCACTCGATACTGTAGGATTTGTACCTGCCAGAAAAGGAACTGACCAAATGATACCCTTTGGCTATGTCCACACTTATTTACAAGGGCCAACGAATGATATTTATTTTCGGGAGAAATACACGAGTAATGTCTATGTATTTAATCAGAATGGCTATTTAAAAGACAGTATCGTTTTTGACTTTGGCAAGTATCAATTAGATTGGGAAACTAAAGTTCGACTAGGAAAGGACACGAAAGCTCAGAGAGAATATTTTACTGATAACAAAAAGGTTGAATATGTTATCAGCTTCTTCCCTATGCCTTTTGGTTACTTTCTTTCAGCTACCTACGACTACAAGAAACCACACTGGATTTTTTTGGATGCCGATAAGCAGGTGAAAAAAGTGATTGCAGGAATTACCAATGATATTGATCAAATGCCCTTGAGGCAGTATTCCTGGACTTACCATGATGATTGGATCATCTATCAAATGGACTCTCGTACTTTTTTCAATAGCTACGTTGAAACATTTCAGGGTCAATCTGTCGACACCAAAAATGTTAATCTTCATGCCTTTTTTAACCAAAAAAAAGAAGCACTTAAAGAGGAAAAGATTGTTTTGGTGAAAATGCGGTTAAAATAGTAAATTTTTGTATATTTATTTGGTTTAACCACCTTTAATCACCTGTAAATTTTGACTTACCATGAAAACCACTATCTTTATTTTGTTAGTTTGTGTAAGTACGCAGGTCTTTGCACAAGAAAAATTAAACCAGAAAGACCCCAAGAAAATGAGTAAAGAAGAGTTTCTTGTTTTAACACACCAACAAGATTCTTTAACCGCTCTTGTTAACTTATTCTTCAGAAAAAGAAAAGAAGCCAAAACAGGGTATATTGCATCAGGAAGCATGTTTATAATATTCCCTATTATTGGGGCAAGTGCAGCAGTTATATCAAGTTCAGACCCAACTCAGGGATTACAAATTGCTGCTGGTATAGTAGGCTATTGGATAATGGGTGCCCTCACTGCTTCAACAGTCAACATATTGAAGTATAAACGTTCAACTTTACTCCATTTGATTGAAAATCACTCAGAATCAACACCGATTCCTGAAAAATTCACCAAAAAACTACGGCCCAAGGATTTTGCAAGAATGAATTTTTAATTTCACTCCTTGAAAATCTTTTGATAGATCCGCACATAATCTATGATAAACTGCTGTGGCAGTACTTTATCATCTATCGGTCCGGGCCAATTGGCTCCCATTGCGAGATTGATGATCAAAAAATGCGGATTGCGGAAGGGATTATCGGGACCCTTGCCTGCTTGGTCTATCTTGAAAGTATGATAGAGAATATCATTGATAAAAAAATCAATTTTTCCCTCGCTCCATTCGATAGCAAATACATGAAATTTCCTAGCTAGTCCTTTTTTGGACACAACTCCCCCATTGGAAACAAACTCATCTTGTTTACCAGTTGGAAAATGCACGGTTCCGTGAACTTCCAAAGGCTCCTTCCCCACATGTTCCATGATGTCTATCTCACCTGCATAAGGCCAACCAACTTCCTCAAAGTTGTCTCCCAACATCCAAATAGCCGGCCACATTCCATTGCCTTTGGGTAGTTTGGCCCGAACTTCTACCCTGCCATAAGTCCAAGCATACAGTACTTGAGTGGTAATACTAGCTGAAGTATAATCAGCATACGGTTTAGAAGTCCTCCATTGGGTAGAACCAGGTTCATATGCAGCATTGGGGAATTTTTCTTTCCTTCCGGTTATAACCAACTTGCCCCGCTTGACCACTGCATTTTCCAATCGCTGCTCGGTATAGTATTGTTGCTCCAAATTTCGAACATGCCCCACTTCAAAAGTCCATTTTTCAGGATCAGGAAGCCCTTTATAGTCGAATTCCTCCGACCAAACTAAATTCCATGATTCCATCTCTTGTGCATTTACAGGCAAGAATAATACTGAGCAAAGCAATACTATCAAACAGAATGAAAAGGGATGCTGCATGTTGCAAAAGTAGAGGATTCGGGTTGATTCTTCACTTAAATTGACCAAAATCCAACAACAACAATCGCTTACTTTCACTTACTAAGGTCTTAATCGTTCATAAAAGTAAAGCTTAGGAACAATTGCATTGCTAAACTCACTTAGGGTGAAGTAATTTTTATTCTGATCAAAGCAAATCGCTTCCCCTTGCGGCTCTGTAGGATTATAAGGTGCAAGCGTGGGAATTTTCATAAACATATCCACCATGTCTTCATTGACATCACGCTCCCAGTGCAGAATGAAATCATAGGTTTTGATCAACATCTCTCTACCGTCCAGAGAAATATTTCCCCCCACTGCACGGGTAAAAGAAAACTCTCCTACTTTCGTGGCTATC
Organism: Mongoliitalea lutea; assembly: GCF_014652135.1. Lineage (GTDB taxonomy): Bacteria > Bacteroidota > Bacteroidia > Cytophagales > Cyclobacteriaceae > Mongoliitalea > Mongoliitalea lutea. The sequence continues at coordinate 43,779 of NZ_BMYF01000002.1, read as the reverse complement.
ATAGGTTCTTCAGTGGTTTGTGGATACGGCAAAACATAAATAATCGAGAAAAAATCACGTTTAGTCACCAAAAACAAATCTTGTGTCCAAGGATCTAAAAGTAATGTTTCCACATCATGTCGTAACCTATCAGGATAGCTAAAAGTAATTACTTCAATAGCAGTATTTGGAATAGTGACTTTTTGACCTCTTTGTTGGGGATCAAAAATTGGTTCTTTAAATCGATAAATTTTATAATCCCGATAAACCCGATCATTGTCTCCTACTTCACCCAAATAAATATATGTCGCACCAGTTTCGGGTCCTGGTCCAATTTCTATATCTTCCCAATCACGGTTAAAAATTCCTTCCAACTCAAAGCTAGCCACTGTTTCGGCTGTTTGCTTGTCTAATAAAAAAATCTCATTGGTATTATTTTTATCCTCATGCGTCCATAAAAAACCAGGGTTATTGATGCTGACAACTATGCCTGAAGCCTCAATCAAATCTGATGTACCCCTGCTTTCAGCTCTTTCTATAAAGCGGTCATTTCGGTCTAATCCCAAAGGAACTGAATAATCCAGTTCAAAGGGAACATGATTCTTCCAAAACTCTTTCCTTAAATCAGGTCCTTCATCGGTTTGATTACAGGCAAACAAAATAAAAATCAAGCTAAAACTTAGTATGTGACGGAAATTCATGAGTTTTATAATGAAAAAGAAGTCGGTCTGTATCGACCGACTTCCATGATACTATTGATTGAAATTAATTGGCTCCTAGAGCTCCAAAGAAAGTGGAGGGCAGTGGAGTCACATAAGTCCTGCCATTGACAACATATTCACTGAAGATTGGACTAAAATCAGTCGTACCTCCAGTTAAGGCTGGGCTATCAGCTCTCAACTTGAACTTGTCAAACATATTATTGATAAACTTCGCATCACTTACCGCACGGAAGTTAGCAGGGGTATATGTTCCCACGTTATAATCCACAAACATTGGATCATTTTCGCCTACTCCACCAAAAACATCTGAATCAGGCACTACAATACTTTCCCATCCTGGGATATTTTGACCTATAATACCATTATTAGGGTGAAAACCTTCTACCATTTCAGGATCACTACCGAAATAGAAATGATTTCCCCATTTCATATTGGCCATATCTGGTTCGTCATCTGGTGGAAACAAACGTAGACCGTAACGGCTATCAGCAACGAGGTTATTGAACACCTCTCCTCTAGCACCATTCTCATAGTTCAAAGAACCTCCTCTACCTGCTTGAGCTCTTCTCCAACCAGAATTTACAATCGTATTATTATAATAGTTGTTGTTACACTGCGGCTGTCTACCCTTAGAGTTAGCAGCTTTCAAACCATTGGTAGCAATACTGTAGAAGATATTATAGCAGAAGTCTCCTACTACACCACTTTTGGTATTAACGGATTCCCCACCTGTTTCTCCATTGAATGCAAATTCACTGTAAGCGATTAATGTTTTTGCTCCATTTAGACGGATAGCATCATCTTTGGTATAAGCAATTCTGGAATGCCACATGATAAAGTTTCCTTCCGGATTGACCATATATACAGCATATCTTGGTTCGCCTTCATCAATTTCGCCTTCAGCCACAATAGAAGAACCTGCTTCTGCTGGGGCTCCAGTAAATTCAATGGTTGTATATTCGAATACCATATCCTGTGCCTTATCTGTACCAATAATACCTCCCCATAAACCTCTGAAGATATTATTTACGGTTCTTTTTTCCTCCTCAACACCTATATAAATAGGCTTTTCTGCTGTTCCATAACAATAAAGACTGCCAGATACATTAATCTCTGGACTTCTACCAGGTCTTCCTGTACCATCTACAATGATATTTGTACCCTCTAATATTGTCAAAGATTGACCTTCTCTGATAAAAAGATCAGCAGTTACCCAGTAATTTCTATCTGGTCCCAAGGTTCCACTTACGTCTCCTGATAAGGCCGTAAACCCAGCAGGAACTCCATCTGGATTCTCATTGATGTCAGGATCTTCGTCCACAACAAATGAATTATCACATGCTGTGAACATAAACCACAAGACAAACAAGAACGGCAAACTGAAATGTACTCTTACTTTCTTCATTTGTTTGTAAATTGATTGTGTTGTTATAGTATTCCGTTGATTTTATATCGCACCCCTAATCTGAAAGACTGCCAGAAGAATTCCCGCTGTACAATCGTCTCCCCAGGTCTATCCTGCATAGGAAAGTCCAACTGCTCTGTTTTTCTAGGCTTCTTTACAAATAGTTCATATGGAGTGTTCAAGACATTATTAGCTTTGAAAAACACGACCCAATTCCCAATTCTCTGATCAAAGGAAAAATCCAACTGTACAAAAGGCCTAGACCATATATCTAAGTCAAGCCATGGAGAGACGATTTCAATTCGCTCACCTGTGTATACTGCTGCTAATTGAATGTCTGTACCAGAGGTTAGATTTTTATATAGAAAACTTAGATTTCCGATATGATCTGCCTGACCTTGAAGTGGTCGCGTTTGCTCTACCTCTCTCAATATAAGCTGGGAACTGGTGTCTTCCGGGTTTTCTCTTACCCGTTCACTTTTGATAGTTGTAAGAGATGAGTTGGTAAAAGTGTAGTTAGCCCGAATCCCAAACTTGTTGAAAAACTTGCTAAAATCAGTTTCAATCCCCCAATTGGTGGCAGTACCTGAATTTGTAGGTGTCAGATTTCTAGGACCTGTGGTCAAGCTTGTCTGTCTGATTAACAATAATTCAATCGGGTCTTCAATTCTTTTGAAAAATCCCCCCAGTAAAAACTGTTCATTTGCTCTTGGAAAATATTCGTAGCGAACATCAAAGTTATCGGCAATTGCCCTTCTGACGTCTGGGTTCCCCTTAAATGGGAATTCATCATCCTCATCTGAAATACCATCTACAATTTCAAAATACCCAGGCCTGTTAATAGCTTTGTAGTAAGATCCTCTAAGGTTCACATCACTTTTTGGTCGGTATTTCACACTGAAGTTGGGAAGAAAATCAGTGTACACTTGAAATAGTTCTGGTAATTCAAACTGGTTGGTAGTCCTGGAAATATATCCCTGATTGGTATGCTCGACTCTGAAGCCTGCATTTAGATCTAATTTCCCAAATTCAATATGAGTGGTTAGGTAATAGGCTCCAATTTGTTCATATGCATTGTAGTTCAATGCATGTCCAAGTGTTCCTGTTGGATTTAAAACATCCCAGCGTACATCTCGAAAATCTTCCCAATCAACTCCTTGCACCTGAAAAGACGGATTGGGATCAAATCGATACCTGTTAAACAAAGCACCTCTTTCTTTATCTCTATACATGCCACCAAACTTCACATAGGCACCATTATACCCAAGAAATTCAGGCTTATACAAGAAATTTAAATGTACTGTTACATCCTGATCGTAATGTTTTTCCCAACGGCGGGGATTTCTTCGCTCAATATTTTCAGGCATAGGCCTACCGTTTTCAACTCCCCCATTTCTGGAAAAAATAGCATTGTCAGGTCTATCAAAATCTGCTCTTGAAAACAAGGCAGACCAATCCATAAATAATTCGCCACCCCTTAAATTGTGGTTTCCTTGAAGGGTAGCATTCCGAATGCTACTGTAAGTTGATCGTACCCTGGTTTGTAATAAATAGGTTGCATTGATATTATCTGGCGAGATATCCCGATCACTCGTGACCATTTCCCTAGCTTCAAAATCATTCAAGGTAAAGCTACCAAGGTATAAACTCAGGTTATTGTCTTTATTGATTTGATAATCAATCTTGGAATGTAGTCCCAATCTGAATTGATGGATAGATGTTTGTCTTTCTTGGTAGCTAGATAAAGCAGGTCTACCAGTACCCAATGGATCTACATCTACTTTGTACCAATCCCTATCAGCTCCCCTGAAAGAGTTTTGAATAGAAGCGCCAAACATCACACCTAGCTTACCGCCCATAAACCGATCACCGATAGTTATTCCACCAAAAATATCCGGTAATGGAGTAATCGGTCTTATCAATAAATTTTCGGTAGAAAAATCAGCCATTCCCGCTTCATAGCGTGAACCGAATCGTTCAGCAGGGGAAAGCCTATTTTCAGTCGCTCGATCGTAGCTATAAAAAGGTCTTGTAAAATGAATGGCATTGTAACCCATTTGAAAGTCTGCATTGACTTCAAATTCATCTGGAGCACTTTTCATAACAAGGTTAACCGAACCACCAATAGCATCTCCTTCCATATCAGGTGTCAAACTCTTGGCTACTTCCAAACGCTCAAGCATCTGTGCCGGGAAAATATCTAAAGGAACATATCGATTTCTATTATCAGGAGAAGGAATTTTGACCCCATTGACTAACGTGTAATTGTATCGCTTGTCCATTCCCCTCACTATGGCATATTGTGGATCCCCACTCGCATTTCGCTCGATGGAAAGACCGGAAACACGCTGAACAACATTGGCTACCGTAATATCGGGAGATAACTCGATGGATTTAGCCGAGACCACATTGATGGTGTTTTTGGCCATTTGCTCCAGCTTTCGTGCTTGAGCATCTGAACCTCTGTTAGCAGCACCCATTACGACTACTTCACCCAAAACTTGGCTATCTGGTTCCAAAATAACATCAAAGCCTTTTGGATTGGTAGAAGGAAAATCGATGTTTTGTTGATAAGTTTTAAAACCAACAAAACTAATTTCCATGGTGTAGGAGCCCGATGGAACGACAGGAAGTGAAAAAGAACCATCCAACCCCGCTACTACATTGTAGCTCCTGGAAACTCCCTTAAGTTGAATGATTGCACCTATGAGTGGCTCTTTGTTTTCATCAAACACGCTACCTTTGATAGGTGCTTGTGCATATGATAGTTGAGCGAATAGCGTGATAAGTGTGAAAATAAAAACTATCTTTTTCACGGTTGTGAGATTTGAGGGTGGCAAATACCACCTGAATACAGCTAATGATTGATGGAGGAATTAGGCTGATTGAGTCCTTTCTCTCAATCAGCCATATTTTTATTGTTAGTCGCAGTTGCTTAAATCACCAGCCACCGCAGACCATTCTAGTTCTCCTTCTGGAAAATTATTTGCAAATGGAGCAATCAAACACAAATCAGTGATTGGGTTATTCTGCAAATCCAAAGAAATCTTATTTCCAAATCGGTCAGAAAGGGTTTGCGTAAAGGCACCTGCCTCAAACAATGGGATCAAAGGCTCGATGCTTGTAATACCAGTATTTCTAATATTACACTCAACAAGTAATGTTTTATTAGCAAAAATCTGCGCAAATAATTCATCTCCAAGATTCGTGTTTCTCAAACTTAGGTAATACAACTTGTCCATTGGAATGATTATTTCTGCATTGGAGATACCATTACCTCCTCCAGCTCTATTCAAGTTCAAAAATTCTAATTGGGTCATACCTGTCAATGGAGAAATATCAGTTACGTCTGTTTCTCTCAAATTGATATGGATCAACGTTGTTTTTCCACTCAAGGCAGAAATATTTGCTACAGCAGTGTTTTGAAAATCAATACTTACAAGGTTCTCCAAAGGACTTAAGAATGAAAGACTCGTTGGCATCAATGCATCTCTCATATCAATTTCCTTCAATTTGGTCAAACTTGAAAGCGGGCTAAGATCAGCAACCTCAATATTTCTCGCTAATAGCACCTCTAAATTTTCTGCTTGCTCCAAGCCTTGAAATGACGCTACCACTGAATTGCTCAGATTTAATTCAGTCAATTCAAGTATTCTTCCTTTGGTGAGATCAGATGCATTTCTGAGATTTAATTCTTCCAGAATAATCTCTAAAAGTTCTCCGTCAGAAATTGTGACTAATTCATCATTAGGATCAGTTACCTGAGGATCTTCATCATCATTACATGCTGTGAAAGCAAATAAAAGTACAGCAAATGCTGCAATAAGTTTGGTGGTTTTCATTGATAAAACTCGGTAATTCATAAGTATATAAAGTTTAGTTTAGCCTACGATTATCCTTGCATTGGATGTGACAAACGTAGGCCCAAGCTTCAAAAAATTCCAAACCGAGGAGTGTATGGTAACTGAATAATAACACTTAGGAAAGCTTATCTTAACTTAAACCTAGAAACTGGTAACATTCAGGTAACAATATATCAGCCTTTTTTAAAACTGAGATATTAAAAAAGAATATCTACAACAGTAGTGACTTTTTAAAACAAATGTGTCATAAGGTTAAATTATTGGTTCTATACTCTCATTGAGTTACCGTGTTTAAACTTAATTCCTAGAAAGTATTTACACTCATTGTTTAAAAAAAATGGAAGAATACATCAATACCTGTAAGATTGTTTCGGTAAACTACTCCTATCAACCATTAGAATTAAAAACTGATGAGATTGATTTAGCTCTTAATTTCCTTAATTTAACAGTAAACTCAACGAAAGCTAACAAACTATTTTATTTGAAAATGCGCTTACAAAGCCTTAGTCTTCAAGAAGCAGTAGATGTACTCGTTGACTCTTGGTTTTATAAAAAAATCAGCGCTGATAAGCTTGCCTTTTACAAGCGCATGCTTTTAACAGATGTTAGTTACTTGTTTGCCAGCGAGCCTTATCAAAGAGAATTTCTCATTATTAATAATCTTACGGCTATATTGTTCGACCAACATGAAAGATTCCAAAAATTAACTGATGTCTTTTTTACTCACCCCAAAAACTTCATTCCTAATGCGTACATTTTTTTTGATGAGCTTTCAAAAAATACATTGATGTCTTCTATGTTACATAAATGGAAAAATGAATTTGACAACAAGCTTTATGCAAAAAAAATAATTACCGACATCACTCCCTATTTTCAAACTTCGCACAGAGTATTGATCAATTCCTTTTGGTTAAAAAAAGAAGATGTATTCTTAAACTAAATCTTAACCTAGACGATTAGATTTGAGTTTGAATAAAAATAGACAAATAAATCCTGGGCTATAAGCTCTTATCATTCTTCAATTTTTCAAACTAGAAAACGCAACTGAAAAGTTGCGTTTTCTAGTTTGAGATTTATTTTAACCTTAATCTTTCACTCTTGAATATAGTTTGCTCAAGATTCGGCACATTGGTGTTTTTAACATCTTCGGCAGTAACAAAGAAATAAATTGGTTTGTAAGTCAAAGCCCCTTCTAATTTGGCCTTGCTTCTTCGGGAAAGTTCCAACTCTCCAACATTTTGAAATTCTCCTTCCTCATTTTGAACCCAAACTATATAATGAGCCTTAGGTGGAGTAAGTCTCGTCGGGTCTGCTAGATTTTCCACTGCAGTTTCAAAGGAATAAATTCCGCCTTTTTGCTTTTTGACTTTAACCTCACCATCCGCAGATGGGGTTACTGTAGAAACTGGGAAAGTGTATTTTTTACTGCAAGCTCCCAGGGCAAATAGAAGTAACACGAATACTGATAATTGGATGATTTTGTTCGTTTTCATAATGTTTGATTTATACTTTTTAGACACAGAAACATTTACTTGGTCACATTTTTTTCGGAAATATATTCGACTACCAGAATCGCCATTCGTTGATTGAGTCCCATGATGGGGATCAAATGTATCAAGGTTTCCTCTGTCTGATGAACTTCCAATTGATTTAAATTGAGCAGCTCAGGAGATTCAAATGCCCTGTTTTCCTCTCTTTTATTGGTAGAGAGTACTACCATTTGAGATGTTGGATTGATGAGTTTTACATTCTTCACTCCCTCTTCCTGAACATAATTATTGATCAAGACAGCCACTTGTTCGACATTTTCTCGAATCAATTCACTTCGGACTGACCAGGAGAAAACTTTGGACATTCTTTCCTTAGAAGCCAATTGCAAGCTGTCAAATTTAAGATTGTAAGAAACGCTTATTTCTTCAATCTTCTTATCTGCATCTCTATTGGCCTTATTGAGTTTGATTTGTCCCCAAGCAAATACAATTAACAGCAGGAGCAAAAGCAAAATGATCAGTTTATTATTAAGTAAAAGCTTTTTCACCTTACTCTCTTTTGGTGCATTTCCAGCGCCAAATCCATCTGATTTCGCCATATTTGATTCATTGTTGTTTCCCATAAATCATTTAGTTCTTATCGTTACTTCGTTTGCGAAATCTTTGATAGGGACGTGGAATTCTCCTTCCTCAGAGGCAATCACCACGGTTAGGTTTCCTATAGACTGAATAGTACCTTTTTTATTTTTGAAAGTCACCTGGTCACCTGTGGAATAGTTTCTTCTTACATAATAGGTGTACAGAGACTTTTGAACCAACTCAATTGACCCCACTCCTATGGATATTACAAGAGTTAAGACAACCCCTCCAACAATGATGATCAGATTACCAGTAATTACACTGATATCAATTCCAGCTTGGTTGAGTGCTGTCAGGGTAAAAATGATAGCAATAATGAAAAATATAATACTGCTGACTAACCCTGCTCCTGAAAACGCAATAGCTTCCAGCAATCCTTTGATGGCTTTTTTGATAAAATTGGCTATATACAGACCAATGATCAACAAGGCCAAAGCGCTGAACAACTTAGGCAAATAAGCCAGCAAATTGGTGATTTCATTAGAAATAACAGTCCAATTCAAGATGTCAGCTGCCACGGTCAAGAATACCAAATACATGATCCACTTGACAAAGGCAATTATGACTTTGGATAAATCAAATTCAATTTTTGAATTTCCAAATGATTTACTCTCGTTAAGCTTATGGGACAAAGCATCAATCTTTGATTTTTCCAAAACCTTACCCAAAATAAATGTTATTAATTTAGTAGTCAACCAGCCAAGAACCAGAATGATTACTGCGCCTAAAACACTCAATAAATTGGAACTCAGTTGCTCTCCCATTTTCAAAAAGGTGTTTAATGTGACTTCTGCCCAATCAGTTACTGTTTGCATATCTTTTTTATTTTATCTCTTGTTATTTATAAATAAGTCATTGATTGATGCCGGTAATGCATCACCGAAAAGGCTTGCTATTTCCAAAATCAATTTTGCTTTGGACACATCCGCCATCACTTTCCCACGGAGCTCAGGCGGTGCTGCTTCCAGTTGTTGGTCTAATAGTTTAAAAGGGTTCTCTCTACTCATATCCGAACAGTTTTATACGCTTTCATTAATTTACTTTTTGCTCTACTTAACCTCATCTTGACAGCACTTGCACCGATTTCATAGAGTTTTTCCAGGTCTTTGATACTTGCTTCATCTTGATATTTGAGTAGTAGGATCATTTTATCTTCCGGCTCAATCAGCTCCAAAGCAGCCTTAAGCTTTTCCACTTCCATCACTTGTATTTGCAATTCATCTTCGGTGCTCTGAAGATTGAGCAAATCATCTGTATCGGTGGCATTTCTCATCATTTGAGCATCTTTATCTCTATTAATATAGTTGACACAATGATTATATGTCAAACTGTAAAGCCAAGTAGAAAATTTAGATTTCCCTTCAAACTTACCTATGCTTACATAGAGTTTTAAAAAAATATCATGTGCAATATCCTGGGCAACAGTCTTTGATTTGGTGAAGCTTACACACTTAGTGTAAACAAGATTTTCATACCGGTTGTATAATTCTTCAAAATATAGAATATCAAGAGTCTTGGCCATATTCATAGCCAATTCTTCATCAGTTAAACTTTTTAACTTTTCTTTGGTCGTCATCACATATTGGACACTAGTTAACTGATAAAGTCACTTATTTTTATGGAATATTTTTGAATGAAATATATTTGATAAAAAGATTATTTGTTACAATCGATAAAACAATTTAGGCTAGCTTCTCTAAAATAATTAAAATCAGTGAAAACCTAGAACTATCTCCCCTACCCTTAGACCTAACCCCTCGGCCTTTTTCAAAAAAATATCATCCACTTCCTTTCCAGCAAAATCTCCTTCACCTGTAATCGCAGAAGCACCAAAAGCAGCCTCCAGCTCATCCCCACCTACGATAATCATTCCGTGAATCATCATGGATCGGATCATGGCAAACATGGTAGCCTCCTCTCCTATGGAAAAGCCTCCACCCGTGACAAATACAGCACCTATTTTATTTTTTAGTGGTCGACCTTCAAATGGCCAAGAATTGATAAAAACTTGTACTTCCGGGCTCAAATTTCCATTGTAAACGGGAGAGCCTAAAATAATGGCCGAAGCACGAAGAATATCATTTTCAGTTACTTCCGACAGTGGTTTTAGCACACCACGCACCCCATCAATAGCTGCCACACCTTTGGCTACGGCTTCTGCCATGGCTTGGGTTTTACCTGATTCTGAGTGATAGGCAATGAGGATAGTAGGATATGATTGGGCCTTTGTGGAATGACTCCATAGTAAAATCAATCCTATGAGCAATAGCAGTCTCCCAATTTTATATGTTGTCATAATCTAAATTATCTAAATCATCCAGATCCTTATATCTACCTGACGCCTTTTTGGTAGACACTAGGTCGGACATACTCAAAAGATTGATTTCAATACCCTGCACTTCAATTTTTTTGATATTTTTCATAGCATTTTCAAAATCCACTCCTTGAATAGAGGTAACAATATCTATTGCCATAGGGGGTCTACCGAAAGTAAAAACATTATAATCATCAGCATTTAAAAATCTTTTAAGATCAATGGCATGAGTAGGGAAACCAAAAAAAGAAAAAGCTTTAAGTAGTTTATTGAAGTTACTTTCAGTCTGATTAACCCAAATATCTAAATCACCGGTTGTTCGGTGGTACCCGTGAAGAACAACAGCATATCCCCCAATAAGTATATACTCAACATCAAACTTATTCAGACTTTCAATAAAGTCTTTAAAATCATCATTGAAAATATTAAGTCTTACTTTTTCCACGTTTCACTAAAGTTCTTTCCTCAAAATGATTTCTATCCATTCTTGGCCAATCTTTTCCTACAAATCCATAAGCAGCTTGCATCAATTTAAAGAAAAGATCTTCTTTTTCCTCTTCAGGAAGTTCTCTGTAATATTGCTGATGATCAGCCGCTTCTTCAAATGACTGGATTTTAAACGCCTTTCTGTCTAATTTCATTTCCAATAAGTTTAACGGCTTGTCTCTTTAATATTCAGCTACTATTACCCCGATATTCAAATATAATACTAATTTCAGCGGACTTGCTATATGCCATGTGTAATTCAAGGACACTTTAGATTTGGAACCAAATCCCATTGGTATTGGCATAGGCACGGTACTGACCTTTTGCCTTAATCAACCCTGAGGCAAATACGGATTCAGAAATATTGCTAAACTTGGGGCAGGTAGTTTCTTCCGGTGCACTGCATGCAACCAAACATGCAGTCCATGCAAAGAGGGCTAAAATAAGACTTCTCATAGTAACTCATTTGGGTAGCACTAAGATAAGGTATGATGATTAAAAAGAACAATGAAAAAAACAAAATAAGGATTTGCCTGTTTTTAGAATTCAATTACCTTTGCAGTGCATGAAAAAATATCCGTCCATAGTTTCACTTTTAGCTGCCAACAACTCCGTTGGTACAGTTCATCATGCACATCATTCCTCCTAAGGAGGAATCATACAAACATATCGCCCAATGGAGGCTGTTTATCTAATTATGCAGCCAATCAATCCAAAATAGTCTCAAACATTTTGCATCTAAACGTATATTGCGTACATGAATACTATAATCCGTATTGCCGTTCAGAAGAGCGGAAGATTAAGCGAAGATTCCCTAAGCCTCATCAAAGAATGTGGCATCAAGTTTTATAATGGTACTGGCAAGTTAAAATCCACCTCCACAAACTTTCCAATAGAGTTTTTGTTCCTGAGAGATGATGATATACCCGGTTATGTGGCCGATGGTGTAGCTGATTTAGGAATCGTAGGTGAAAACGAATTGGTAGAAAAAGACAAGGATGTCAATGTCCTGAAAAAACTAGGCTTTAGCAAATGCAGACTTTCTTTAGCAATTCCTAAAGGTGAAGAATATTTAAATATTCACTATTTCCAAGGAAAAAGTATTGCCACCTCCTACCCGAAAATATTAGGAGACTACTTGGCAAAACATAATGTCTCAGCAGAAATCCACGAAATATCCGGTTCTGTAGAAATCGCTCCAAGTATTGGTTTGGCAGAAGGAATCTGTGACATCGTCAGTTCAGGTTCAACGTTAATGATGAATGGCTTGAAAGAGGTGGAAGAAATCTTCAAATCTGAAGCCGTGCTTATTGCCAATAACTCGCTTTCTGAAGAGAAATTAGCTATCATCGATAAGCTATTGTTTAGAATCAATGCTGTACAAACAGGAAAATCCAACAAGTATGTGTTGATGAATGCGCCAAACGCTTCTTTAGACCGCATCATTGAATTGATCCCAGGCATGAGAAGTCCTACCATCCTACCTTTGGCGCAGGAAGGTTGGTCTTCGGTACACTCAGTCCTGAGTGAAGATCAGTTTTGGGAGAATATTGAGGAACTGAGGGCGGCAGGTGCTGAAGGCATTTTGGTTGTTCCGATCGAAAAAATGGTTGTTTAGAAAAACGCATTATGAAAATAGTCATCAACCCTAAAGTCAGTGAATGGGAATCCATTTTGGAAAGACCTGTTCAAAAGACAAAAGACATTGAGAAAATTGTCAAGCCTATCCTGAGAAAAGTCAAGCGTTCCGGTGATAAGGCGTTGAAGAAATTTGCTTTGGAATATGACCATGTACAAATCAAGAATTTGCTGGTCACTAGAGAAGAAATCGTAGCTGCAAAGGCTATGGTAGATCCCGCTTTGAAAGAAGCTATTCTCATTGCCAAAGAAAATATAGAAAAATTCCATGCAGCCCAGCAAACTCCCAACCTTGTAATGGAGGTAATGGAAGGAGTCACATGCATGCGTAAATCAGTGGCCATTCAAAAGGTTGGATTATACATACCGGGTGGTACAGCACCCTTATTTTCTACCGTCTTGATGTTGGGAATTCCAGCCAATATTGCAGGCTGCGAAGAGGTGGTGTTATGTACCCCTCCTAACAAAGAAGGAAATATCCATCCAGCCATTTTATACACTGCTGACTTGATCGGAATCGATAAAATTGTCAAAGCAGGTGGTGCACAAGCGGTTGCGGCCTTGACTTATGGTACAGAGTCAGTACCGAAGGTAGATAAAATCTTCGGACCTGGAAATCAGTATGTCACAGCGGCCAAGCAACTAGCGGTAAAAAAGGGGGTAGCAATCGATATGCCTGCTGGACCATCAGAGGTTTTAGTGTACGCAGATCAAACAGCAGTACCTGCATTTGTAGCCTCAGACCTGCTATCCCAAGCCGAACATGGTGTAGATTCACAGGTGGTACTTGTTGCTAGCTCTGAAAAAATCGCCCACAAGGTATTGAAAGAAGTAGAAAACCAATTGGAAAAACTTCCAAGAAAAGATATCGCTAAAAAGGCTTTAGATAATTCTGTAGCTGTGATTATGCCAGTAGAAAAAACTGCTGTTGAATTAATCAACTTCTATGCTCCTGAACACTTAATTATCTGCGTAGAAAATGAAGATCAGGTAGTGAATAGCATTGTAAATGCAGGTTCAATCTTTATTGGAAATTATACCCCTGAATCCGCAGGGGATTATGCCTCAGGCACCAATCATACCTTGCCTACCTATGGCTATGCGCGTAACTACTCCGGTGTTTCCTTGGATTCCTTTATTAAGAAAATTACTTATCAAAAAATCACAGCACAAGGTATTCAAAACTTAGGTCCGACAGTGGAGTTAATGGCGGCCAATGAACAATTGGAAGCACACAAAAACGCAGTGACCATTCGATTGGAATACTTGGAAAAGAAAAAGTCATGAGCTTCGACCTACAAAAACTCTTGAGACCCCACATCTTGGGGATCAAGCCTTATTCTTCGGCTCGGGATGAATATTCTGGAAAAGATGGTATTTTCTTAGATGCCAATGAAAATCCCTACAGTGCACTGACTGGCGAAGCCTTCAACCGCTATCCTGATCCTTACCAACAAGATATCAAGGCCACATTAGCACCAATCAAAGGCGTCAGACCTGGTCAGATTTTCTTGGGAAATGGCTCCGATGAAGCGATTGACTTATTGATGCGGGCATTTTGCAGACCAGGTATTGACAATATCCTGATCTTACCGCCAACTTATGGCATGTATGAAGTCAGTGCAGCAGTGAATGATATTGCTATTATTAGAGTGCCATTACTAGCCGATTTTCAATTACAACCTGAAAAAATTCTGGCGGCAGCAGATGCCAATTCTAAAATTCTCTTCATCTGTAGCCCCAATAATCCTTCGGGCAATAAAGTGAATCGATCGGATATCGAGTTTTTGCTTAAAAACTTCCCGGGTTTAGTGGTCGTGGATGAGGCATATATTGACTTCTCGGATGAACCGAGCTTCACTACAGATCTGGACTCCTACCCCAACTTATTGGTCATGCAGACCTTTTCCAAGGCTTGGGGTTTAGCAAATCTCCGCATTGGAATGGCATTTGCCTCAGAAGACATCATTCGAATCTTAAACTTGATTAAGCCTCCCTATAATATCTCAGGACTGACGCAGCAAAAAGTTCTCGATTCCCTCGCTAAAGCTGATGAACTCCCACGTTTGATCCAAATGATTTTGGAGAACAGGGCTTTGTTAGTGCAGGAATTAAATCAGCTGGATAGTGTGCAACATATCTATCCAAGTCATGCCAATTTCGTCTTGGTGAAAATCAAGGAAGCCAAAGCTTGGTACGAAGCCTTGATCCAACAGCAAATCATTGTCAGAGACCGTTCCAAAGTTTTGCTTTGTGATGATTGCCTGCGAATTACTGTAGGAACAGCAGAAGAAAATCAAGCTTTACTCGATTGCATGAAAACTATTGAGCAGTCCCAAAAAATCTCCTTAAACCTATGAAAAAAGTCCTTTTTATCGATCGGGATGGTACCATCATCGTAGAACCACCGATTGATTTTCAAATAGATAGTTTAGAAAAACTAGAATTTATCCCCAAAGCTATTTCCAATCTTCGGAAGATTGCGGAAGAAACAGACTTCGAATTGGTCATGGTCAGCAATCAAGATGGTTTGGGAACAGCCTCTTTCCCAGAAGAAACCTTTTGGCCGGCGCACAACAAGATGTTGCGAACCTTAGAAAATGAAGGCGTAACTTTCACGAAAATTCACATCGATCCTCACTTCGAGTCTGATAATCACCCCAACCGCAAGCCTGGAATTGGCATGCTAAAGGAATACCTTACCGGTGATTACGACTTAGCAAATTCCTACGTCATTGGAGACCGAAAGACAGATGTACAATTAGCTAAAAATCTTGGTTGTCAGGCCATCTTTATCGGCGAGCCCAACGCAGAAGCCAGTTTAAGCACTCAAGATTGGGATGAGATTTATCAATTTCTTCGTTTGCCTGCCCGAAAAGCAAGTGTATCCAGAAAAACTTCAGAGACTGATATTCATATTGAAGTCAATTTGGATGGAACAGGAGTATGCCACATTGAAACAGGCCTTCCTTTCTTTGACCATATGTTAGAGCAATTAGGGAAGCATGGAGGTACAGACCTTACAATTAAAGTTAACGGGGACCTTCACATAGACGAGCACCACACCATTGAAGATACAGCTTTAGCGTTGGGTGAAGCTTATTTGAAAGCATTGGGCGATAAAAAAGGAATCTACCGCTACGGCTTTTTATTGCCAATGGACGATGTATTGGCGCAAGTGGCCATTGACTTTGGTGGAAGGCCTTGGATGGTATGGGATGCAACCTTCAAGCGTGAAAAAATCGGAGATATGCCAACCGAAATGTTCTTCCATTTCTTCAAAAGCTTCTCCGACACTGCCAAGTGCAACCTCAACATCAAAGCCGAAGGAGACAACGAACACCACAAAATCGAAGCCATCTTCAAAGGCCTCGCCCGAGCCATCAAAATGGCCGTTAAGCGTGATTTAGCGGCATTAAATCAGTTGCCGAGTACAAAGGGGGTATTGTAGTTCTAGTTCTCGCAAAGCCGCAAAAAAAAGAGGAGTTTGCACGATGAATATCATTTTGCAAGCTCCTTTTTAATTTATTAATAGTTCTATGAAATTGAGATTTATCACTAAACTCTCTTTCTTGCTAGTAATCTTCAACAAATCGAAACTGCAGACTAGCGGATTTGCGTGAAACCTAATTGCAAGCTTGCAACTCTGGACGAAACCAACTGCGCCTTTGCGACTTCGCGTGAAACCCAACTGCGCCTTTGCGAGAAACTCACCCAGGCATGCTTGGACGCACCTCGATTTTGCTTGGAAGCGTACGTGGGTGCATTTGCATCAAATCTACCACCATCTGTCCGATATCTTCAATCTGTATTTTCCAAGCATCAGCATCATTTGGCACATGGTTATTAAAGTAAGTTGCCACCGAACCAGGCATGATGGTTGTGCAGCGGATTCCTTCATTTCTCAAATCCAACATAGCTGCTTGTGTAAATCCTGTTAAGCCAAATTTACTGGCATTGTAAGCAGAACCCTTCGCAAAGAAATTAGTACCGGCTAAACTGGAGATGCTGATAAAGTAGCCTTTAGAAGCTTTCAAGCCTTCCAAAGAAGCCTTCAAGCTATAGAAAACACCCGTTAAGTTGGTATCAATGGTCTCGTGCCACTGTTCCAAAGTCATCTCCTGAATGGAAGCAAAATGCCCCAAACCAGCATTAGCCACCAGCAGGTCCAGTCTTCCCCACTTTTCCATCATCAAAGCAACGGCTTTTTCCTGAGATTCGTAATTGCGAACATCAGCAGCGATGCCGATAGCTTCTCCTTTTCCAAGTTTATTGAGTTCGGCGGCTGCAGAATCTGCCGCTTCCTGAGTTCGGCCCGTGATGGCTACTTTCATTCCCTCCTGCATTAATGCAGCCGCGATTCCATAGCCTATTCCTTTGGTACCTCCGGTGATAAATGCGGTTTTATTTTCAAGTGATTGCATAATTTTATTAATAGCTTTATGGGAATATAACCTCTGCAATCCGTTTGAGGTTCATCCGTTCTTAGAATTATTGAAATAACATCGTTTGATTCATAATAAATTTCTAAAAACCACTTTTTTGATTAAATTTAAGATCTTCTTATTTTCATTGTTTTATGAAATTATTTGTGGCTTTTTTTCTGCTTTTACCTTTAAGTAGCTTTTCAGTAAGATCTCATGAATTCTTACAGAACGATAATTTGATAGAGAAAATCACCTATGAAGAACTCATGCAAAAGGGTGAATATAAACAGGCACTTGAGCTAGCAATTTCATATTTAAATTCCCTTGACCCAGCTAAAGATTTATCAAATGAACGAGCTGCCGTGTTAAAAGATCTAGGCCTTATTCACATAGAATTGGAAAATTACGTCAAAGCAGTCGATTACCTTAGGCAGGCAGTGAAAATCCTCCAAGATTACCCAGCTGCAGATTTAAGTTTATTAGCTCTTGCTCACAATGACCTTGCTTATTCAGTGGAAATGATTGGAAATTCTATTGAGGGAATGTATCATTATGAGAGGGCTTTTGAACTTTGGTACAACAATTATTTCGATGACATCGATAATTTGACCACCAGTTTCAGTAATATCAGGCACACTTTCATTCAATATGGTGATTTAAAAAAAGCTTCCATTTATATGGAAAAGTTTACAACCTATGCAGGGTACGTGGAAAGTGTACTAAAAAATGACCGTGCACAATTGGTTAAATTTAAGATTAAGTACCTTCATTCTAAAATTTCATATGAAGCAACGCTTTTAAGCACCAATGAAGCACTCTTAAGTTGGCATGAACTCGTTGCATATTTTCCAGAAACAAAAAAATACAATCTTAAAGGTTTAGATGGTTATTTCTTAGCCTCCCTAGAAGCATTGGGGTATATGTTCAAAACCACGGGCAATTACGAACAATCGATTTTTTTCTATAAACAGATGAGCCAATTCAATCCATCATCATTCTTCGTCATGAAAATGAATGCAAATATTTCCATTGCTCTGCATAATGACAAGAAATATAAACAAGCACTGGAATACTGTTTAAAAGCATTGGAGTATTTTGAAAATAATAAATTTGGCACAAGTGAATTAACGTTGAATATTATTCAATCTGAATTGCTTTTTTGGTTGGGAGATTATGATAAAAGTAAACAGCTACTTGTCAATGTATTTAGTGAATGGACTGCTAAACCATTACAGTTAAAAGATTTACAGCGATTGGATTTGTCAGATCTTGGAGGCAAAAATAATCCATTTCATATCGATATTTTAATTAAAGCTGGATACATCTTTTTTGAACTAAGTCTAATTCCAGGAAATGAAACATTGAGAGAAATTTCATTTAATTTATATTGCTTGGCGGCACGATCATTTGAAAATTATTACTTAAAAGAAGCCTATAATCCTGCATTGGCCTATACGCAAAATTCAATTTCAGAAGGATTGTTTAGGCTGATGGCTCAGGATAAATCATTTGAAGAGAGCTATTTGAAATCAGTTGTGCAGCAACTAGAAATTATTGACTCTCAGCATTATTTAAAGGAGTTTTTGAGTAAAAATGCTGAAAATTTATCTGGTGATTTAGAATTTTTGAAGCAAAAAAACGACCTCAGTATTGCGATCAATTACCTGTCTCAAGTAGATGATTCGGAGGAAAACCTAGAATTGGTTTTTCGAAAAAATCAATTACAACAAGTGAATAACAAAATCACATCAATTAGAAACCAAAATCTTCAATTCATAAATTCTGGTGTTGATTTATCTGAAATACAGGGTTTATTAAAGAGTAGTGATCAGATGATCAAGTATTATGTTACTAAATCGGATGTTTTTGGACTTAAAGTTAGTAAAGACGCTTTGAGCATTAAAAATCTAGGTAAGACTTCTTTGATTATCGAAGAATTGAACACTCATAAAGCTTGCCTTGGAAATCCAAAATGTAATCCACAAGCTACAGCAAAAAGGCTACATGATTGGTTGATTGCTCCTCTTGATTTAAGAGCCAAAGAAAACCTGATTTTTATCCCAAATGGGGAGTTACATTTTATACCAATGGAGACCTTGATGGATGCTAATTCAGAGTTGTTAGTGAAGAAGCATGCGATCAGCTATGCACACTCTCTCAAGCATGTAAGTGTTCAGAAATCATTAAAGGCTCCTAAGAAATCAAAGTTTCTTGTTGCTTATGCACCAAATTACCTAACTAATAAATTTTCTGGAATTAAGAACAATCAAAAAGAAGCATTGGAAATAGCAAGCCAAATGAAAGGAGATTTTCTAATTGGGCCAGAAGCTGACAAAGCAAGTTTTTTAGCCAATCTTACTAATTATCAGGTACAGCATTTAGCACTACATGCCGAACAGGATCCATTTACATTTGAAAATTCCTCTTTGATTTTTTCCAATGAAGAGCGGTTGTACTTTCATGAACTCTACAAACTCAATTTTCCAGCAGACCTTGTGGTCTTAAGTGCTTGTAATTCTGGGATAGGTAGCCTAGAGCCAGGAGAGGGGATCATGGGTCTAGGCAAAGCACTAAGTTTCGCCGGAGCTTTTGCTACGGTTTATAGTTTATGGGCTGTTCCTGACAAAGAGACTGAGCTGTTGATGAGTTTTTTTTATCAGTTTCTCAAAGAAGGTAAGTTTAAAGATGAAGCGCTTAGATTAGCAAAACTTACATTCATCGAGAAATTCCCCTTGAAGTCACATCCGTATTTTTGGGCTGGATTTGTGCTTAATGGGAGCTCGGAACCTATCCAAAAGCAGGATAGGTTTCCCTTAATTTTACTGAGCAGTTTCCTTCTTCTACTAGCGGTGTACTATTATATAGTAAAGAAACGAAAGAAAAATCAGCGTAGCTTTTGAATTATCTCTTCGGCCTTGGATGATAGAGGATGGTCAATTTGTGCTAGTTCTTTTAGATGCTTTACAGCTTCATCCGTATTGTTTTGCTTGATTTGAATTAATGAGATATACCACATCACAGGGACTTGATAAGATTCCTGACAGCTGTTTTGGATAGTTACTAATAAATCGTAAGACTCTTCGAATTCACCTATTTCGAGGGCTGACATGGCCGCATAAAAGGCGCTGACTTCATCACCATGAAGCTGGTAATGGTCATAAAATAGAAGCTTCGCAAGTTCAAACTCTTCATTATCATAAGCTAAAAAAGCCTCAGATAAACCATTGAAATCAGCATCTCCCCTGACAGTAGGTGCTTCAATGTTCGGAAAGGTTTCATAATAAGCCAAAAAAAGTGCTTCTCGATCAGATTTTTTGTTGAAAATAAAAAAGATTATGGAGAGTGAAATCAATATTCCAGCTACCGATGCTGCAAGCTTCCATTGGTTTTTTTCTTTTGCGTGATTTTCAAAAGCTTTTTCCTGTAAAATTGCTTTAAGCCTTTTTCTTTCCTGAAGTGTAGCAGCAATGAGTAGATTTTTTCTAAAGTTTAATTCCTCTTGAAGCTCGGGATTACTCTTGAGCTCGTTTTCAAAAGCTTCTCTATCCTGTTCAAGAAGCTTGTTTCCTATGTATAGATCAAGTAGATCTGATTTATCCTTTTCCATGGCTTTGAAACATTTTTTTTAGATGCTGTAGACATCTTGATTTTTGGCTTTTAAGGGTTTCCTTATTGGGGTAATTTAAGATTTGAGTAATGTCATCAGCTGATTTTTGCTGGTAATAGCTGAGATTGATGATTTCTCGACAGCGATCTCCTAAGCTGGATAAGTATTTTTCTAGTAGTTTGACTTGTTCGAGTTCTGCATGTTCTTCGTGATCATCCCATTCCAAAGACTCGGGCAATTCAGCAAGAAGATAAGGCCCCGAATTAATCTTTCTCAACCGTTGGAAAATCATATACTTCCCAATGGCAAAGACATAGGTCTTAAGACTACTAGATAAGTTGTCCAGTTTACCTTTCATAGCATTCTCAACCAAGGCCAATATGACATCTTGGTAGGTATCTTCTATAATGCCATAGTCTAAATTATAGCGCTTAGCAAAGTCAAAGAAGGGCTTTCTATAAGCCTCATACACTTTGCCTATTGCTCTTTGATCCCCTGACTTTAACTGTTTGACTAATTCTTCCACATCTAACCTATTGATGTTATATATAGTAGCAGGTAAACCTTCCCTAGGAAAATTTATTAAAAGTTAAGCTAAAAATATTTTCAAAAAAATTTTTAAAGCAGAGGTTTACCTAGACAAAGTTTGGATACTAACTATAAATTCCAAACAAAATAAACTTTGAATGTTATGAAAAAAACTTTTCTATGGATGCTCTTAGTGGTTTTTTCTTGTGAAGTGTTTGCGCAGGAAAATGTAGGTAAAAGGGTAATCCAACGATCCAAAGATCAAACTACCAATCGTGTAGAGAATCGATCTGAACAAGGAGTGGATGGAGCGCTCAACAAAATCGAAGAAGGTATCGGTAGCTTATTCCGAAAAAGAGATAAAAAGGGGAATGCAGGTTCATCACAAGAAGATAACACTTGGAATGAACCAAATAATCAGAATAACCAATCAAATGAAAGGGGAAGCACTACTAACTCGGGGAATTCCGCACGAAAAAGCGTCAATTCCAAATTTGACTTTGTCTCTGGAGAAAAGGTGATTGCTTACGATAATTTTGAGCGGGTGAGCCTGGGAGACTTTCCTGTAGATTGGAATACAAATGCTACTGGTGAAGTCGTCCTATTTGATGAAGACGATACCAAGTGGTTATACCTTCCCAATTCAGGCCATTTTATTCCAGACTTTGTAAATAGGGTTCCTCAAAACTTCACGCTAGAATTCAATATCACGGTAAGTGAGGATTTTTCTAATAACATGGGTGGATTTAAATCTATTTTCGTTGAAGAAATGTCCGATAGAATGGCATATGATCTTCATTTTGGAGGATACCCTCAAGTCATTGTAGATGCTCACCCTTTAGCTAATGAGATAATGTATTCATTTTACTCAAAATCATCTACGGGTACAGAAATACAAAATCGAGGTCAAAGAGATGGTGATTTTTTGGCAATCTATAGAATATCTATGTGGAGGCAAGGTACTAGATTGAGAGTTTATGTGGACGACAATAAAGTTTTTGATATCCCAAGAGCATTTTCGCCAGATCTAAACTACGCCTTACTTTTCATGACCAACTATTGGAGTGGTGATTTATTTGTTTCTGATTTTAAACTAGCCGAAGGCGATCCTGATACACGAAGTAAACTAATTACAGAAGGACGATTTGTCACCAACAGTATCACATTTGATAGTGGTTCGGATGTCTTAAAGACTTCTTCCTATGGTGTACTCAAAGAAATTGCTGAGACTTTACAGCAAAACCCAACGGTAAGGGTTCAGATTTTTGGTCATACGGATAGTGATGGTTCGGAAAAACTTAACCTTGAGCTCTCGAAAAAACGAGCAGAAGCAGTAAAAAAAGCACTGACCCAAGATTTTGGAATAGATGCTTCCCGAATGGAAACGGATGGTAAAGGCCAATCACAGCCTATAGCTCCCAATACAACCTCAGAAGGTAAAGCCCAGAATAGAAGAGTGGAGTTTGTAAAAATTTAAAAAAATATGAAAAAGACACTTTTAATTGTTCTCCTGCTGATTATCAGCGGGGGAATACAGGACACTTTTGCCCAAATCTGGGCAGGAACTCATAGCTCAACTTATGGAGAACTTCGATTGATCGAAGAGAGTTGGCCCAACGGTCAAGGGATCGTGTACGGTGATTACAGAGATAATGGAACGATTGTAGGCGAAATAGGAAATGGGGGAAGAGAATTAACAGGTGATTTCTTTAATGGAAGCTGGACAGGCAAATTCTTTTTTGATAGACAATTTGTCAACACTGGCTCAAGATCAAGTAATAATTTTTCTTTTCAAGGGTTTTGGGGACAAACTACCAACAATCGGAATAGCACAAATCCTAACGATAAGTGGGATGGGAATCGTATAAACGTCCAAACTACGGGCAGAATTCGAGTAGCAGTCTGGTCGGGTCGTTGGGATACTAATTTTGGACCAATTTTCCTTCATCAGATTGGCAATGAGATTACCGGCATATACGGCAACACCAATAGAATTGAGGGAACATATGACCCAAGGGATAGAAAATTGAAGGGTAAATTCAATCAAGGTGGAAGGGTTGGCTCATTTGAATTTACAATTACTGGCAATGATTTTACAGGTATTTGGGGATGGGGAGCTATGCTTAATGAAGGCGCATGGACGGGGACAAAAACTACAAAATCTAATGCTCCAATGCCAGCTTTGACCATAAGTAACCCAAATCTTATCGGAAGGTATAGGGTAAGAGTGGAGTCACTTTCCATAGCCATCATGACTGGAGTATTTTTTCCTAATCGAGACATTGCGGGTGAATTTAATGTAAGAATGATGGGAAAAACCAATCCTAGCGCTTCATTTACTGAGATTCGCCCTCGTGATGGCAGAAGTACACGTGTGTGGTCTGCCACATCCAATAATCCATTACGAATCAACCAAGAGTCTCCAGTAAAAACAGCAAACATACGGGGACCAAATAATCAAATCCTTGAGCGATTGTCCTATGCGGGAAGACATGTCATCGATAGAGTCCTTGAGTTTGATGTAAACGCTCAAATGGCCAATAATGACTTGGAAATCCAAGTAAATTCAAAAATCACATCCGTTGGATCAGTATCTGACCAAGTACTCCCTGATGCTTCCCTTAGAATCAAATTATCTGAATTGGAGCCGGGAAGGACATATTATATCATGAACAGTCAACAGAGCTCTAATTTTCAGCAAGCATTTATAACATTTACCATCCAAAAACTATGAAAACCATTTTAACTACAGCTACACTAGCCATTTTGTTGGCGGTAGACACCTGCTCGGGAGATAAAAAATCCAATGAGTCTTTATCAAGTGAAATTGAGTCATCAATTGCAAAAATAGGGATCAAAAATGCTGAGAAATATTCTGGAAAACTTGATGACCTGCTGACCTTAGAAATCGCAGCAAAAGTTACTGGAAATGACCTCAGTACCGCTGAAAAGGATTATTCACAAGTATTTGAGGATCCTAAAACCCATTCTGTTTCTTATGGATGGACCAACGGAAGAAAACTGATTACCGATTTAGGATTTACCACCATTGAAACGGACAAATCGGATATGGTTTCGTTAAGTTGGGTATCTACCATGTCCCCCGAAAATTTCAAAGCGATGTATCGGGAAATTACTGATGAGGATATCCAAAATGCCCAAGCAGCTATGGAACAACGAGTGAATGAAGGAAATCTTGATCCCGAAGCCAAAAAACTTGCCATGGAAATGGCAGCAGGTTTTATGGAAAGAGATAACACCAGAGAATGGATTGACGGAGTAGGAGATATGGCTGTTTGGATCCCTGCGGACAAAAGCCTCAAAGTATTTAATCAAGGACTTACTTTCTCACTTTTTGCAGATATCAGTGATGATAATGCGATAAATAGGGCAGCAGCTATAGACATAAGTAAACTTATCATCAAAGAAAAACTATAATTATGAAAGCCTTTTTCATCAACTTTATTCTACTAGTAGGCTTTAGCATGGCTATAGCCCAAGGTCAAAATCTGGAATTTACAGCAGGTAATACAAAGTCATTTTATCCAAAATTTGTAATCAATAATGGTAAAACTACGCTAACAACCAAGGCCATGATTACCATGACACAAACTTGGAATCAGGTACCTGTAAACTTTGATAATTCTGATGGAAGATCAAGATACAAAATGGTCATCACAGAAGATTCTAAGGATTTGAGAACTACTTATGAGTTTTTTTGGATGCATATGAGATCTGTTAATCGGTATAGTGGAAACCTCAAAGTAAAAATACTGGACAAAAAGAGTGATAGAGTTACGGAGCGAAGTGAATCTTATTCAGGTAAATTGATATGAAATATTGGGTGATCTTTTTTATAGGAAACGTTACATGTTGGTGCCTAATTTTTTCACCTTCTTTTGGTCAACAAAGGAGGGTCATTAGGGCAGAGAAAGTACATGAGGAGTCAATGAAGGAAGATTCAGAGTCAGTTCCTTGTGACGAGGAATTTGCAAATCGCTACTCCAATGATCCGCTATTTACTATGTTTCGAAAGGATTGTGATTCTTTTGCTGTGGTTATATCAATGGGTAGTGAGTCTGGAGGTCAACAAGTGGAAGTTTCTCCTAGTCCAATCAATCCTGTAAAGGACAAACAAGACAAAGAGGAAAAATTTAAGGAGCCCTCCGGATCTGTGAATTTTGATAAAAAAATCAGCTATACCATATACCATGCTACCGACGGTAAATTCAATTCCTATTTCTATCTCAATAGTTTGACGGGTTGGGCAATCAAAGATTCAAAAGCTATGGAAATGCTCAGCAGAGAACGAATGGAAGGCTCTGTTCATCAGCTAATCAATATGGAAGAAAAACTGATGCTTACATACATGAAGATGGATGAAGGAGCTTTTTTTACAAAATTTGACCTTGCATCTATGGGTGGAAATGCTGGTAACGAAAATGTTCCTGACTTTTTTAAGCAGGCTAGGAAAACTGGAGAAACGAGATTTTACAGAAAGTTTGGTTTTACGGTGGATGAGTATGAAGCAGTTGTTGATCGGAAAAAGGTATTTATATACTTAACAGAGGTGCCCAATCATCAAAAAAGCGGAACAAAACCATTGCAACTGATAGGTTTTAGTGGACTTGGCTATATGTATGACGGGCAAGGAAAAGCCTATTTGGTCCTTGCATTGATGAATGATGAAAGCCTTGTCGTTTTAACTGATTTGGAAGATTTTCAATACACATTTAACACTGCAGGATATAAAGGGATGAATACTTATCTAAGTGAGCAGCTGGGTGGTGGTGATTTATACAGCTCAGCGAGTTCTGGAATGGGAAGTAGAATGGAAGCTCAAAATAAAAAGAATTGGGGAGACTTCATGGATTCCAATAATCTTTTGGCCTTGGGAAATGGCTATGACTCTCCGGAGATGACCACAGAAGTTTTTGACCTCTTGATAGCTAGCTTTGATCATCAGATTATGGGCGCTCAGACAGCCTTAAGAGAATTGAAAAATAATTCAGGAACTGAAGCTAGAAAGAGGAGAGCGGAAGCTCAATGTAACTTAAATTGTTATGCAGGGAAAAAATCTGAATTAGAAGAGCTCAAAAACGCGGTACTATCCATTCAGCGTAATCCAAGGCTATCTGAAGAGCAAAAAAGGGACACCTTGGATAAATTCTATGAGATATTTGGAGAAACCCAATCAAAGCCTTGCGACTGCTGGAAATAGAAAAAACTATGATTATTCGCTACTTTGCCACTAATCAAATAAATGAGCATTCATCTTCAAACGGATACTTATAGATATTAGATATTTATTGATATTATCTCGAAATCGGAGGTTAATGCTATTGTTTAGATACTACTGGTATGAAAGCGGAAATACATTTATATAGATGAGAAATTTAACCTAATCAATCAATCAAAAAAAACCATGGAAACAACAACACAATCAGAAATCCCAGGTAAAACAATTGGAATTATTGCATACCTTACATTTATAGGCCTTATCGCAGCCTTTGTGATGAATGCCGAAAAAAATCATGAATTCGCCAAGTTTCACATCCGTCAAATGCTTGGCTTGGTAGTTACCGCTATAGTCACTAGTATAATTGGAATTATCCCGTTCATTGGGTGGTTGATTGCCTTTGTAGCTATATTTCTTGAGCTTTACATGTGGGTCATGGGATTACTGAATGCAGTAAATGGAAGAATGAATCCATTGCCAATTTTGGGAAGAAAGTATGAGGAATGGTTCAAATCATTGTAATAACTAATAAAGCTCTGCGGTTACTTGAACCTTTTTGTAAAGCTTATTTTGGTAAGCTATTCCATCTAGGGGGATTACAGCCGAAAATGAATCATCTGCGTCCGCAACCGCGGTAACTTTATATTCTTTCCCTTTGCTCTTAGCATGCTCAGAAATTCTTTTTATTCCATTTTCCAGTGCTTCATCAAATAATTTTGTTAATAGTTCACCCCTGGATTCCGGGTAGATGTAAATCCCAGCTGTATTTACATAAACCGATAGATTCTCTTTTTCTATTGTTTTAAGGATAACATCAAGTGAAGCTATATCTTTTAAAATCAACAAAAAAGACATTGAATAGGTGAATTCTCTTGAACTCCCCTCTCCTTCAAGATACATATTTTCATATTGTAACTTAGGGTCAAATTGCGACAACACTCCAGACTTAACTAAAGTTACGAATGATGATTTTTCACTTTTCTTACCAGTAAAATTAATTGTGACTGCTACATTTGATTCTTCCAATTCTACCTCTGAAGATCCTATCAAGCTTATAGATTCATGATTTGATGAAGTAACCTCGCATCCTGTAAATGTAAACACGAATGCTATTACGAAAAACATCTTATATTTATTGCTTACTTTCATTTTTTAAAATATTTGTTTGAAAAAAAACAAATATACCAACCAAATACAACATGAACACGGATTTTAAAAAAATATATCACAATTAAAAAAACGACTTAACAGTCAATACGGATCCACATCCACAATAATCCGCACACCTTTGAAATCTTTCTGACTTTGCACCTCATTTAAGATTATTGCTAGTTCATCCTTAAATTTGCCCAATGCCGTTGAAGCCTTGTCTAATTTGACCAAGCTTTCAAAAATATATTGGTTTTTAATCTTTCCAACTAGCCCCTTTTCAGGTCCCAACATGATTTTCTTGACTTGAATATCATTCAATAGGTTGTGCAGGATACGTGCAGCGCGTTCAGCTGCTTTGTAGTCTTTGTGACGGGTACTGATTTTGATCAACTTGACAAAAGGTGGGTAAAAGTACTTTTGGCGCTCAGCCATTTCCTGCAAATAAAATTGACCATAATCCCCCGAAGCAATCCATTGAAAAATGGGTGCATCCGTCCTTCGGCTTTGTACAATAACTTTTCCTATCTGATTTCTTCTGCCAGCCCTACCCGCTACCTGAGTAATTTGCTGAAATGCCCGCTCCCCTGACCGAAAATCAGGAAAATTCAAAATCCTATCAGCATCCATAATACCCACCACGGTAACACGGTCAAAGTCCAAACCTTTGGTAATCATCTGTGTGCCTACCAAAATATCCACATTTCCACCTCCAAACTCTTCCAAGATACGCTGATAGCCATATTTACTTCGGGTAGTATCCAAATCCATTCGGACCACTCGGGCTTCAGGAAATAACAGACCCAAACTTTCTTCAATTCGCTCAGTCCCCAATCCTACCGCAATAATTTTATTACTTCCACAGGCATCACAGGTTGTGGGCACCTTCTCTTTAAAACCACAATAATGGCATTTCAACTCATCTCCAAACTGATGATAAGTCAAATTCACATCGCAATGTTCACACATAGGCGTCCATCCACAATCATCGCAACTGACATAAGGAGCATACCCTCTCCTATTTTGAAAAATCAACACTTGCTCCTGCTTATTCAAGGCTTCTTGGATACTTTCCCGTAGCAGGCGGGTGAAATCCAGCTTGAGCAGGTTTTTCTTTTTATCCACCAACACATCTGCCAGTTGAAACTCGGGCAATTGTGCATCACCATAGCGATGATTCAAGGCCACATAGCCATACTTTTTCATGCGAGCATTGTAATAGCTCTCAAAGGATGGAGTGGCTGAACCTAACAAGACCTTGGCTTGGTGCAGCCATGCAAGCATGATACCTGAATCCCTTGCCTGAAAACGTGGCGCAGGATCGTATTGCTTGTAACTAGCTTCATGCTCCTCATCAATAATCACCAAGCCCAAACTATCGAAAGGAAGAAATATGGAAGAGCGAACTCCAACTACCAAAGGGAATCGTCCACTCAGAACTCCATTCCAAACTTCCACACGTTCGTTATCCGAATACTTGGAGTGAAATACACCCATTTT
This sequence comes from Mongoliitalea lutea, assembly GCF_014652135.1. Taxonomy (GTDB): domain Bacteria; phylum Bacteroidota; class Bacteroidia; order Cytophagales; family Cyclobacteriaceae; genus Mongoliitalea; species Mongoliitalea lutea. Next base: position 14,793 of record NZ_BMYF01000002.1, on the reverse strand, counting down.
ATTGCCAAAAACTTTGCTCAGACGCCCTACTATATGGGTAGTCAATGCAATCTCAGGCAATAAGAATAGAACCTGTGAACCTCCGTCAAGAGCTTCTTGGATTAATTGTATGTAAATTTCGGTCTTCCCACTTCCTGTAATCCCATGCAGCAAGACGGTATCCTTTTCTTCAAATTGCTCTTTGATAGAATTGATAGCCATAGTTTGCTCTGCTGACAATTCAATGCTTGGCATTTCCTTTCCATCCTCCAACTCTTCCAAGCGACTGACGATTATTTTGAATTCTTCGAATACGCCATTTTTGATAAGTGTTTTCAAAGAAGACATGGATAGATTTGCTTCGGTAAACACCTTTTTCTCCAAGCCCTTGGAGTTCAAGGAAAGATCTTTGTAAACGGGAATTTCCTGCAAATATTTGAGCACTACCTCCTCTTGTTTGGGTTTTGAACTCAAGTCAACAAACAACTGCTCTAAGGCTGCTTTGTCCGTTGCAAATGGCTGAGTCAGGCGAATTCTTGCCTCTACTTTCGGTGTGTACTTTTCTTTAACTTGCTCAAAAACCAAAATCGCCTCTTTAATCACCAAGCTTTTGATGATCTGGTGAATGCTTTTGACACCAAGCAACACTTCACAATCTTCATAGCTCAGCTCCTCTTGGCTTTCCAAGGCTTTCAAAATAATCAATTCCCGATCGTCAAGGGGATATTCACTGAGTTCGGGATCAAAATTAGGGTTGAGCTGAATTTTACTTTCCGAACTTAATTTCAATCCGGAAGGCAAAGCTGCATTCATCACTTCTCCAATGTGACAGCAATAATAGTAGGCCATCCATGACCAAAAGCGGATTTGGAGAGGATTGACTGTGGCATGAGAGTCCAATACATCCAAGATAGGCTTGGCCTCATAGGCAGCGGGTGGCTTTTGGTGCACTTTACCGACGATGCCGGTTAGGATTTTCTTCTTTCCAAACTGCACAATCACACGGTATCCTATTCCAATGGACTCTAATAGTGCATTAGGAATACGGTACGTAAACATCTTAGGAATCGGAACAGGCAGGATGATATCTGCAAAGTTGGCCTCCTGTTGCTCAGTTGCTTGAAAAAGATCTCCAAATAATGTATCCAAGTGTGTGAATTTTCCTCTGTGAATTTTTCTCTAAAGTACTTCAAATATCAACTCCCTAAAACCTCCTGCAACTTTTTTTTCGTTTTTGGTCCTATTCCATTGCTGGACAAATCTGCATGTTGCATGATCCCTTTGATGCTTCCATAGGCTTTCAAAAGATCCTGTGCCCGTTTCTTTCCAATGCCCGGTATTCTTGCCAACATATCCAATTGAATTTCCCGAGGAGTGGGGCTTTTCTTTCGGAGACTTATATTTCCATTGGTAGTCAATTTTTTTCCAGCAAAAGAACGGTAGCAATACAAACTTAAGGATACTGTCTCCAAGATATTTCGGGTAAAAAAGACAGGAATTCTAAATTTCCATTGAATGGAAAATAAAAGACTTTGAAAAGCTGCTTTTCGAAAGTGGCGCTGTTGAAGTCCTTGTGCTTCATCCTCCACAATCAGTAATGCAGGTTTAGGTAATTTTTGAAGGCGTTTGATCTGAGAAAATAAGCGTCCATCATGCACCGAATTATAAAAGTCATTAAGTGTTTTCCGTTCGATGACCAGGTAATCATCCATAATAATATCTCCTGTGTAGAGATGTTTTCGTGTGATAATGGAATTCCCAAAGGATTGAAAGGTTCTCATCAGTTCCTCCGGTTCCCGATGATCCAAGTAGATTTCCAATGGGAAATAAAAGGAGGATTTGATCAGGCCTTTGGGCATTGTTGGGGGAGTTTTTATACCATGAGTGCAATTTTCTACCTTGAAAATCAACGAAATCCCCCACATTTCCAAAAAATAAGTATTTCAGTAAACGTTTAAGTTTTTATGAGTTTCAGGAAGATATCTAAGAAAACCAGCTATCAAAAACATTGGAAAGTTCAAAGAAAAAATCCTCCCCGAAGAGTTCGACCCTTTCAGGGTCAGGAGTTTTGGAGACTAGGTGCATTTGTGACCATGGGTTACACCCACGGCTATTGAAAGGTTTGACTCTTTCAGAGTCAGGATTTTTTTTATTCATAGAACCCAAGTTTGAAAGGATATATAGGGTTATGAAAACTACTTATGATTGACTTCAAAGCTAACACTTGGACACCCAAAATGATTTCCTTCTCAATAGTAAAACAGGATAAATGATAATTCATTTACTGTTAGACCACGAAGTGGTCTAACATCTCAATAGCCCTCATTGAAACTGGGGATAAAAATTAACTGTATTAATGGTTGATTAACCTGTAGAGGATCTGCCCGACGGAAAATGAAGTGTTGGTCTTAATTTTGGTACTTTTTTCTCAAAAAATGTATGACTTCTTCATGTGAACGTCCTTTTCCATTTTCAGACTACTTTATTGCTCTATATAAAGATTCCTCTAACTTTTTAGTACCTGAATATAACTTGGATTTTTTCATCATATCATAAAGGTTTTGATTATTGCGTTGTTTTAAATTCCTATTTTTTCATTTTCGAAATTAACTGATTTTCAACAATAAATTCATCTATATTAACCGTATGTCGATTCCCTCAATTGAATTAGTCGAATAAATTGAAAACTGACCTATTTGAATTCGGAGAATTTCCCTATTTTTGATTGAAGCTTAAAATCGTTAGAACTGTGCCTTACATAGAAAAAGATATAGAAAAAAAATATTACTCCATTGGTGAAGTTGCGAGCATGTTTAAGGTTGCTCCATCATTGATTCGCTATTGGGAGGGAGAATTTGATATTATCAAACCTAAGAAAGATAAAAAGGGGAATCGCCGATTTACCAAAGAAGACATTGAAAAAATCCGCTACATCTACCAATTGGTCAAAATCAAGGGTTATACTTTGCAAGGTGCGCAGGAAGTGATCAAAAATGGTCATGAGAAAACCATGGACAAAGCCACCATGATTGACCGATTGTTACAGATTCAGTCATTTTTAAAAGAAATCAGAGACCAAATGCATGTCAGCACAAGCGAGCGATGAATTAGTCTATGAATTAGCCTTAAACCTTGTTCCCAAAATCGGGCCGGGACTGTATAGGAATATCGTAGCCTATACAGGCTCGGCCCGTGCTTTTTTTGAAATCCCCTCAGGCAAACTCGCCAAAGTCCCTAGAGTAGGCAAGAAACTAATAGCATACCGCAAATCAGCGGACCAATTTATCAAGGATGCCGAGGAAATTATCGCAGCCTGCCGAAAAAAAAGCATTCGTATCCTCCCCTTTTCCGATCCTGAATTCCCCAAACGACTCAAGGCCTTGGACGATTCTCCCATGATTTTGTATATCCGTGGAAATGTCAACCTCAATCCAGAGCGAAGCATCGGAATAGTGGGTACCCGCAATGCTACAGAATATGGAAAGTCCATCACCAAAAAAATCATCGAAGAATTAAGCCCATTCCAACCGAGCATTATTTCCGGTTTGGCCTATGGAGTGGATATCGAAGCCCATAGAGCTGCGCTCCAAAACAACATTCCTACTATTGGCGTCTTGGGTTCATCGGTGCATCAAATTTACCCTTCCATCCATAAGGCCACTGCTGAACAAATGTTCGAAGCAGGCGGATTGATCAGCGAATATCCACCGGGTACAGAAATGCATCCTGGTAACTTCCCTCAGCGCAACCGTATCATTGCAGCACTTTCCGATGCCATCATTGTCGTAGAAGCTGCGAAAAAAGGAGGGGCTTTGATAACTGCAGAAATCGCATATTCCTATAACAAGGAAGTATTTGCTGTACCAGGTAATCTCCTTTCTTCCTACAGTGAAGGCTGCAACAACTTAATCAAACAATTAAAAGCAAGCATCTACACAGGAGCAAAAGATATCGAAGATGCACTCTCCTGGAAAAAGGAAGATCAGGGGAAATCAGTAAAAAAAGCAGCGCTTGATTTAAATCAATTTGAAGGAGAAGAAAAGGCTATTATCCAGTTACTACTGGATAAAAAGGAACTAGAAATCGACCAACTAGCCAGCCAACTGGAACTTCCTCTATCCATACTTGCCTCCAAACTTTTGGCTTTAGAATTTCAAGGACTCCTCAAGTCGCTTCCTGGAAAGAAGTATAGACTGCTCGTCTAAATGCAAAATCCAGCAATTACAGAATTGCTGGATTATCATTTTTTTCTTTAAATTTTATTCAACAGATATCTCGGATTACCTTTTATGGAGACTTGCTTAACCGCAAAGAACGCCAAGCTAATTACGCAAAGTGCACAAAGATTTTTTTACTCTACGGTAGTATTTTCCCTTTTAGAAAGTGCTAGGTTAGCCTCAAGATTTAGGTCAAAAACAGGAAAGTTACTCTCATTTGAGAATAATTAAAACCGTGTCCCTCCTACTTGCTACATCATCCAAATATTGGAAATAGGACTCTCTTGTTGTGTGAATAAAATCTACCACTCCAGGGTAATAAAAAACTCCAAACTTATTATAGTCATTAATTTCTAAAACTGCCTCACCAACAACTTTTTCAAATTCTTCCGAGTCAAGACCTGACAGTCTAAAAAAATCCATAATCATAGACTTGGAAGAGTTTTCCTCTAGCTGAACTTCTTGGATAAGCAAACAATACTCATCTTCAACATCAATCTCATCAAGATAAAGTTGACCTTTCGCATCTACTGGTTCTTCCCCAAACAAATTGGGGAGGGAGTCTTCATATTCATAAATTCGACCTACCTCCAAAGATGCTCCAAATGGAAAATGTAAAAGCTTTAACTCAGGCACTACAAAAGCCTCAACACCTATTTTGGATTGATAGGTGTTTTTCATTTGTTGCAAAACTTGCTGAATTGCTGGACCTGATTCTTTCCCCTCTACAAGAATCGGAGTTAAAGTTTCAAAAATCTCATTAACAGCATCTCTTACTTCTTCCCAATTATCAATGCCAACAAACTCACCATATTCATCAGTAGAATAAATAATCTCTAATATTGGTTTGACATTGAGTGATTGTAAAAGTACTTGATCCACAACTTGAGAACGGAACAGCTCATGGGTGTACTTCCATTTTATCTGATATGAAGTCTCCGTCGAATCAATAACCAAAAACTCAGCCGAATAACTGGATGAATCAAACTTTACCAATTCATCACCTTTCCATTGTTGAGTATATTTGGTAATTTCATAGGAATAAGAATCTCCTAATGACCAATAAGCGATCAATGCAACACTTGTAGTATCATTCTTAGAAAACGATAAGGTAGGAACTGACAAAAAAATCACAAAAAACAAACAGAATTGGAAAAGCCGAATCATAACCAAAGATTTAGACCTAAATCTAACTAAAAATCAATCAAAAAATTTATAAAAAAAACCAGTAACTGGATTTCACCTAATTACTGGACTTAAACTCTGATCAGCTTTTCAGACCGTTAGACTTGACATTTTTTCCACTGTTTTCATTTGTCTTAAAAAACTATTATATCTTTTTAGTTGGGTAAAACCCAATGCTTATCGTATTTAAGATACACGCTCGTGATTTGGTGTTTTATCTAACGTTCCATAGAAGTGGGTTAAAACCCAGGTAAATGAATTAATATATGCTCAAATCTCCCGGGTTAAAACCCGGGGCAATTGATGAGGTTAATCGAATAACTATTATTTCCTCTCTTGAAGAGAAAGTTTTTTAACTCCTAATTTTCTGCGTTTTCCGAGTATTCCGCGAGCTTTTTTCAACCTTCATCCTTTCTTCTACCTTCTCATCTTCGGCATCATACCGCCCAAAGCCTTCTGCGCACCGCCCATCTTGTTCATCTGCTTCATTAATTTGCGCATATCGCCAAATTGTTTCATCAGGTTATTGACTTCTACGATACTTCTTCCACTACCATTTGCTATTCGCTTTCTACGGCTACCGTCAATCATGTCCGGATTTTCCCGCTCAGCAGGAGTCATACTGCGGATGATCGCTTCAATTGGTTTGAAGGAATCATCATCAATATCCAAGCCTTTCATCGCCTTACCCATGCCTGGAATCATACCCACCAAGTCCTTGATGTTACCCATCTTCTTGATCTGCTCCAATTGGGATAGGAAGTCATCAAAATTGAACTGGTTTTTGCGGATTTTAGCATTGATACGCTTGGCTTCATCTTCGTCAAAGGATTGCTGTGCACGCTCCACTAAGGAGATTACATCACCCATGCCCAAAATTCGCTGAGCCATACGATCTGGATGGAAGACATCTAAGTTTTCCATCTTTTCACCCGTAGAGATGAATTTGATCGGCTTATTGACTACGTGACGGATGGAAATGGCCGCACCACCTCGTGTATCACCATCCAACTTGGTCAAGACTACCCCATCAAAATTCAAGCGCTCATCAAAGGTCTTCGCAGTATTCACGGCATCCTGACCCGTCATGGAGTCAACGACAAAAAGTGTTTCAGAAGGATTGAGAGCTTTTTTCAAGGCCTCAATCTCTTGCATCATTTGCTCATCCACAGCCAAACGACCAGCAGTATCGACGATCACGATCTTTTTGCCATTCTTCTTGGCATAATCCATCGCACGATTGGCAATTTCAATCGCATTTTTATTTTCCGGCTCTGCATACACCTCTACACCTATCTGCTCACCCAATACTTTCAACTGGTCAATCGCAGCAGGTCTGTAGATATCACAGGCGACTAACAATACTTGTTTTCCTTGTTTTTTGAGGTAGCTAGCAAACTTTCCTGTAAATGTCGTTTTACCCGAACCTTGCAAACCAGAAATCAACACAATCGCTGGGTCACCTTTGAGATTTACATCTACTTTGGTACCCCCCATCAATTTGGTCAACTCCTCTTGGGTGATTTTTACCAATAACTGTCCCGGAGAAACAGCTATCAATACATCCCGGCCCATGGCCTCATCCTTAATTTTATCTGTAACCTCTTTGGCTACCTTGTAATTCACATCGGCATCAATCAAGGCTCTTCTGATTTCCTTGACAGTAGTTGCCACATTGATTTCCGTGATTTTACCGGTACCCTTCAGGGTCCTAAAAGCTCTATCTAATTTTCCACTAAGATTATCAAACATAGTAAATGCGATTTGCTGCAAAATTATAAAATTATTCGGGAATACCCCATGGATAGTGCCAAGCTTCCCCCTTTATTCAGTTAAAAGCAAGCCCGCTCAAGTAAAAAGATGCTTTCTCCGGTTCGGATGAAGGCCTAAGCCAATTTATTTTTTAATTTGCAGACGTTTTCACTTGAATCAAATACGCGCGCATGAAATTGAATTTTCAAAAAGAAGTATTGCCTCATGGTATTTCATTGATCATTTTTTACCTAATCGTTCTCATTTATTTTTCTCCCATGGTTTTTGATGGGAAAATAATCTTCCAAAATGACATTCTTCAATGGGAAGGTGGTGCCAAAGAAATCTTAGATTACCGCAAAGCTACTGGAGAAGAAGCCCTCTGGACCAATCGCCTGTTTGGGGGAATGCCCGCTTATTTGGTTTCCTATGAAATCCCGGGAGACATCACCAACTTTTTGATCAAAATCATTTCCCTCGGCTTACCGCATCCGATCAATTCCCTGTTCATAGGAATGATTGGGATGTATGTATTCTTACTTTCCTTTAAAATCAGAAGCGAAATTGCAGCTGTGGGAGCCATTGCATTTGCCTTCAACACCTTCCATTTGATCAGTTTGGATGCGGGCCATAATGCTAAAATCTGGGCTATTTGCTTGATTCCATTGATTTTTGCAGGCATTCACCTAGCCTTTGAACGAAAGCGGATTTTAGGGCTTGCATTGTTTGCATTCGCCATGATGCTGCAACTGAAGTTTAACCACCTCCAAATCACCTATTATACCATGCTGATGGTGATTGTGTATGGGATCGCAAGAATTGCTGAGATGGTACAGCAAAAAAAGTATGTGGACTTTGCCAAAACCGTCGGAATTTTGGTGATAGGCCTGGGGTTGGCTATCGGAAGTAATGCCAGTAGGTTTGCGGCAGTTTTGGAATACAGCCCCTACTCTACCAGAGGAAAATCCAATATCAGTGAAAACACAGGAAATGCATCAGGTCTGGACAAAGAATATGCCTTTGCTTGGTCGCAGGGCAAATTTGAAACACTCACCTTCCTTGTTCCATTCATCCAAGGAGGTGCTTCTCAGGAAGCCTTGCCCAAAGACTCCGAAACAGAGCGCACCCTTCGCTCCAATGGAATCGACAATGCCCAAATCAACGGATTTATCCAAGGAGCCCCAACCTATTGGGGAGACCAACCGGGAACGGGCGGTCCGATTTATGGAGGGATTATTATGGTTTTCCTATTTGTAATTGGGATACTATATGCCGATAAAAAATGGATCTGGGTATTCACAGGAATCACTGTGCTTTCCATTTTACTTGCTTGGGGAAAAAATCTGGAGTGGTTCAACTATACGGTTTTTGACATTCTACCTGGCTACAACAAATTCAGAGCCGTTTCCATGGGGTTATGCATGGCTTTATTTGCCATTCCTGTCTTGGGATGTTTGGGGTTAGAAACACTGATTGCCCAGAAAAGTAAAATCGACATCAAGAAATTATACATCGCTTTTGGCATTGTCGGTGGTTTGGCATTTATCTTAGCCATTTTTGCAGGCATGTTTAGCTTCCGTGGAAATGTCGATGCCAATCTTCCGGATTGGTTGGTAGATGCCATTCGCTCCGATAGAAAATCCATGATGCAATCCAGCGCCTTCAAAAGTTTGGCATTTGTGAGTTTGAGTTTCGCACTAATCATTGCAGTACTCAAAAACAAACTTAACACCTCCTATGCGATGTTGGGTATTGGCTTGTTGCTCATCATAGACCTTTGGACCATCAACCGAAGATACCTAGGTGAAGATGCCATGCGTGACAGCCCTGCTGCCCAATTTTTCGCAAAAAGTGCAGCGGATGAAAGAATATTAGAAGATAAAGGTTACTATCGAGTTTTCAATATTGAAAATCCATTCAACGAAGCCCGCACCTCCTACTACCATAACAGTGTGGGTGGATACCATGGAGCCAAAATGAAGCGCTATCAGGAGCTTATTGAAAGAGGAATTCAACCCGAAATCTCAAATTTCATTAGTAAAGCCCAAGAAGGTGACTTTGCTTGGGATGAACTACCGGTGTTGAATATGCTGAACACGCGCTACTTGATGGCCGGAAGATCTGAAGATGCTGTATTTAGAAACCCATTGGCAAATGGTGCTGCATGGTTTCCAGAGGAAGTGATTGCCGTATCTTCTAATGAAGAAGAAATGCAGCGCATCCGTCAAATCGATACAAAAGTCTCAGCAACAGTCAATACTGGAGAATATGGAAATGTACCAGCAGGTGGTGGAACAGTTGAGCTGCGTAAGCAAAGTCCTGGAAAGTTGAGCTATGCTGCTGAGGTGAGTAAAGAAGGCTTATTGGTATTGTCCGAAGTGTACTATCCAAAAGGTTGGAAAGCGAGCATCAATGGTGTACCTACCGATATCATCCGAACCAATTACTTGCTTAGAGGAATAGTAGTTCCACAAGGGACATCCAACATTGAGTTAAGTTTTGAACCAGATAGCTTCTTTAAGACCAAAGGCTTGACGATCCTCTTCCAATATGTAACAGCTTTGTTATTGATTGGAGGGATTGGGTTTACATTCAAGCAAACGAACACTAAGGAATAACCCATGGGGAAGCCGCGATTATTGATGGTCATCCCTGAGATGCATAGCTTTATCCAACAGGATATTGCCATGCTGTCAGCAGACTATCAAATCGAAATCAATACCTACAATTGGAGAAATAAAGCACTGGCACCATGGTTTTTATTCTTACAGACTCTAAGTCTGCTAATCAAAATTCCTTCCTGTAGAGTTATTTTGGTCCAGTTTGGCGGGTATTGGTCTCTTGTACCGACAATATATGGGAAACTATTTAAGAAGCCTGTGTACATCGTTCTCCATGGAACTGATTGTGCCTCCATTCCAGCTTTAAACTATGGGAGCTTGAGAATCCCCTTGCTTCAATGGTTTTGCAAGAAATCCTATGAATGGGCTACCAAATTACTTCCCGTATCCGAATCATTGATTTTCACTAAAAACTCCTTTATCAATCTGGAAAATCCGGTAATGAATGGCTTAAAACATCATTTCCCAGGCTTAGAAACACCAATTGAAGTGATTCCTAACGGTTTTGATGTGGATTACTGGATTCCAAATGACCGTGTAAAAAATGAAATTTTAAAAACTGGAACGGTTACCTTTCTCACTGTGATGTCGCCTGCTCAATTTACACTGAAAGGAGGAGATTTAATTCTTGAATTGGCAATGGAGAAACCTGATTTTCAATTCCGCTTTGCAGGACTTGAGTGCCCATCGGGTATCCCAATCCCACCCAATGTAAGTTTCTTAGGAAGATTGGATAAAGAATCCTTACGACAAGAATACCAGTCCGCACATTACTACTTCCAGCTTTCGAGTTATGAAGGTTTCGGATGCGCTTTATGTGAAGCTATGCTTTGCGGCTGTATTCCCATTGTCTCAGAGGTCAATGCGCTTCCTTCCATTATCGGTGTGACGGGAATAACGGTTCCTTTTCGGAAATTATCCAATCTACGCATGAGTGTTCAGCTCATCCACTCGATGGCACAGGGAAAAAATATCAATCAAACAGCCCGCGAACGTATCAAAGCTCTGTACCCCTTGGCTAACAGAAAAAGTATGCTTCTCGCAACTCTTACGAATTAAACCTATGAAGGAAGTTTTTTATAAAATCATCTACCAACCTACTATCAACTTAGCCCTGAGAGGACTGAACAAACTTTTGATTCCTGTCTTACCTTCATGGTTTCGAATCCCTCCAAGTGGAAAACTAACGCTACAACTTGAGCAGGGTAAAAAACTCATCTTGTGTACCAACCAAACCAATTACTTAACCCAACTGGTTTACTGGGAAGATTTCCGAAAGTTTGAATACAGCGAACTATTCCTAGAACTCTGTCAGCACATTCGCGGATTCATGGATATTGGTGCCAATATTGGGTATTACAGTTTATTGGCTGCCAAGCAAAATCCGAGTATGCAGATCATTTCATTTGAGCCTGCCAAAGGGCCCTTGCATTATCTTCGGAAAAATGTGGCGGCAAATCAATTGAACAATATTCAAGTAGAATCACAGGCGCTGTCCGAGAAAGAAGGGACGATTACCTTTCATGAGGTCAAGAGTAGAAAGTACCCTTATTTGGAACATAACCTTGCGGGAACAGGAAGTGCAGCTGCCCTAAATAAAGGAGAGGCATTCACGGTTAATGAAGTCCCTACGACTACCTTGGATACATTTGCTGAGAACCTTTCCTTTCCACTTGACCTGATCAAAATGGACACGGAAGGTACCGAGCATTTGATATTGGAAAAAGGACTGAACACCTTGAAAAAACATCTCCCAATCGTCATCTGCGAAACGCTGTTCCAAAGCAATGAAGCCCAATTGGAAGCAATTTTCCATGATTTGGGCTATGAATGTTACAATCATTACCCGGAGGGTTTACGATATGCATCTAGTATTCAGCGCTCAAGTGACAATGGGGTACGGAATTGCTTTTTTATCCATCCATCCAAAAAACACCTAATTCCAGCACTAACGGACCAATAAAAATGTACCTCTTAGGTATTGAACAAATTCATCTTTGATTCTATACTCCAACTGAAAACTGTAGGTACCCGGTGGAGCTATTCGCCCAAGATGGTATCCATCCCAGCCTTGTGAATTTTTGTCAGCCGTAAAAAACACCATTTCTCCCCAACGATTGAACACCCACATGGACAAAGAATCTACTTGTGTGAAAACTGGAAAAAAGAAATCATTGAGGCCATCACCATCAGGGGTAAATGCCTGAGGCATGCGTAGGCCCCCGCCTGCAATCTGAATTTCCTTGGACTGGCTAGAAAGGCAGCCATTTGTATCCATTAATGAAAGAGTGACCATATAAACTCCCGGTGACTGAAAGGTATGAAGGGGTTTGTCTCCTAGGACTGTCTGCCCATCTCCAAAATCCCATACTGCATCAGTAAATATCGGAGGACTGGTTACTGTAAACTGAACGGGTTGCCCGACTGAGAATATTGTTGAAGATGATTGAGGATTGGTAAAGGTAAAATCTACCTGCGTTGGTAGATTAGTCGCGTCCATGATCAATTCTTGTCCCAGCTTTAAGCAGCCATCAACTGTCTCCAAGGTCCAAGTATAGGTACCTGCTGGAAGCTCTTCAAAAGTATAAATGCCAGGAACCGGACTTGAAATGGTGCGAGTAAGTGTAGTACCATCCCCTGCAACTCCTTCCAATTTCAAGGAGTTAAATGCAGTATTACCAGTCACTTCTAGTACCAAAACACCACTAGCTTCTCCCGAGCAGTTTAGTTGCAAAACACTGCCTGGTGTTTGTAAAACAGCTTCAAAATTAGCAAACGGTTTAACCTCAATAGTTTTTTCAATCAAGCAACTTCCATCTTCAATCGAAAGTGCGTAGGTTCCCGGGGCTAATCGTTTGATTGAGTCAGGAGTGCTTAGAACACCGTTTAAGGAAAGTACTCCATCAGAGCTTAGACCCGTTATAATCAGATGAACCTCCCGAAGACCATCAGATGGGATTTCACAGGTGTCTTCCACTTCAATCGTGGCAGTCAAGGGCTTGTTTTTCAATTGAAAAGATAAAAAGCAGCCAATCTGATCAGCAGTAAAACTTGCATAGAAATCAACGCCTGTAGTAGGTGGAAAAGGATTTCCCGAATCACCTCCAATTTCTCTCGCATCAGGGGCTAAGGGATTTTGATCATAAAATCGAGTTCCTATGGGGAAATAATCCATTAAAATTTCAGCCGGTACTTCGCTCATGTCAGCAAGGTTGCATATTTCAATGCTCTGACCCTCTAAATTCAAGCAATTAGTCTGAAAAAAATCAAAAACATCCAAGCGGAAATTTATGGGGCCAGTGGTACCCCCCACCCGTTGACAACCTGTTGCCGAAGTACTTTCAATGACCAGTCCAACCTGTTCATAGGGCTGGCTCGTACTGGATTGAACGCCTACCAAAAAGCCATCTAAAGAAATGGTCGCTCCACAAAGTGTGGAAATCGATTCGCAATTTTCTGTGATCCGAATAGTATATGAAAGTCTTGCAAGTACAAAGGAAAGGTCTGTTTCCGGATCCAAATTTCCAAAATCCCAATAAAGCCGAGTACCAGCATTAGGACCCGCTGATTGATTTACGACCGTCGTGACAGGCTGCTGAAAGTTTATTCCATCAGCTGACACTAATTCCACTCCTCTAGGAAGTTTCAATTCAATCCGGTTGCTGCGCAATTGCTCAGTACCAAGATTACGAATATCTACTTGAAGCCTCACCTCATCTCCAGGCTTCAAGCTTTCAGGTATGGCAGTTTGACCGTTGACTGATACCACTTGGTGTAGCCCTTCGATTTTCGGTTCATCGATATCAATGGCAATAGCCAAATTATAAATTACATAGGTATCCCAAGTAGTTCCATATTTAAATCGTAGACTTGTCTGATTATTTGCAATTAATTCATTATTAGGGTTATCAATGAAAAAGGTTGCCAGATCCATTCCCGTGTTATTTCTAAGTAAAGGAATACGCCCTGGCTCCCCAACGTTAATGCTGGAATTAAAAAAGTTGTTTGGAGAATTCTGTTCATGTGATAGGGGTACAAAATCATTGGTTCCTACACCTCGTTCGATCGCAAAGAAATCCCCTTCCGCTGCTACATCTCCTTCACCTGCCATAATGCCTACCTTCACCCGAACATTGCCCTCTTCTTGGGTTTGAATACCATCAATAGGAATGATAAATTCCTCCGGAGAATCACCCCTTACATACGCATATCCATCAAAAACGGTAATATCTTTTAATGGCAGATTTGGATTTTCATAAATAACTATTAACGACCATCCTCCAAAAAAATAGTTAGTTCCTTGCAATAAAGCTAGGTTAATCCCTCTATAGAAACCTTCTCCATGAAATTTCACATAGTCAGTCACATCTTGAAATCCTACAAAAATCCCCACGTCATTGGCATTGTCCAACCCTTCGGGAAAGCGTATACTATTTTCATCAGCCAACACATTTAACCGTTCTCCTAGTCTCGGACCTTGAAAGGTCATTTGCTGCTTATCCTTGGTAAGAGTAGCTCCTCGGTCGGTAATCGTCACTAATCTACTTTCACCGCTTCTTCCTGTCCAATACAAGCCTGCAAAAAGTATTTCCGTACAGGCATGATCTACACCTGCTTGTTGTGGAAACTTCAATTCTGCACCGGAGGAATTAAGATTTCCACTCAAACCACCTTCAAAAGCAGAGGTATACACCATCTGATTATCATTCATTTTAAAATCATCGTAATCTTCCAATGTAAGATTGGTATTTCCTATGATGAGGAAATCGCCGTTGATTCTGTAATTGGTCTTGGTAGGATCTGCTTTAGGAGCTCGAGGTTTGAAAGGTACACGAACCTGCGCATTTGAATCTACAGAAAGATTCATCAGATAAAAGAATACCAAGAAAAATAATGTAATATACCGCAAAGATTTGTCTAAATTAGAGTAGAATTAAAATCACTAGTGTCCGACTAAAGTCGGCCATTAGTGAAAATTGTTTGAAAGGAATAAATATAGCTACTCTTTCTGTTATGAATGAAAAGTAAGCCCCTATGTT
>NZ_BMYF01000001.1 GCF_014652135.1 Mongoliitalea lutea | reverse complement strand
TAATTTATGTTGTCGTAAACACAAAGTACACAAAATAGGGTAGGTTTAAGCAATTGAATCTACCCTTATTTTAAAATCGTTTCTCGGACACTAGTGATTTTGAATTTTTTCTTGCAGTTGAGAATATGCTCAATAATTCTTCAGATTCTTTGAATAACTTTTGAAATGTTTCTACATCAATTAATTGAGCTTCAAATAACATTTCAAGCAAAAGCATGTTTCATCAGCCTCTTCGACAACAATTGAAATTTTACTAAAAAATTCTGCTCCCGACCTTGCCCTACATGCTGCGCAGTAATTTGCTGATTGAGAAGTGGTACTTTTAATGATTTGATAAGATTTCACAGATGATGATTTTTTGCTTGGCAAGTCATCACAGATCTTAATTACCTCAAGCGCTAAATTCTTTGATCGATTTTGTACCTGCTTAATAAATGCAAACCGGTTATTCTCATTAAAATCCCTGCTCTTTTCCATTATTATAAAACATAAATTTAGTATTCAGTTCGTTAATT
Source organism: Mongoliitalea lutea (assembly GCF_014652135.1). Taxonomy (GTDB): domain Bacteria; phylum Bacteroidota; class Bacteroidia; order Cytophagales; family Cyclobacteriaceae; genus Mongoliitalea; species Mongoliitalea lutea. The sequence continues at coordinate 395,968 of NZ_BMYF01000001.1, read as the reverse complement.
GATCTTTTCAACCCTTCAATTATTTAACCCTTCAATCGATCAATCCCTACCACCAAATTTTAAAAGGCTGATAGGTTTCCATTCCCAAAAGATGCTTGCTGAGTTTGTAACATTCCAATTTCACCAAACTTTTGTAGCTCACTTGCTTATTCAATGTGCGGTGCTTGATGGTTTCATTGAGTCGCTCCTCAAATGCCCGGATAAAAACCTTTTTTCCTGATTCTTTTAATATTACTTTGTTGACATGGAAATCAAAATCTTTAGATTGAATTTCTTTTTTGTTCAAAACCCTAAATATTGTTCTATCAACTAAAATTGGCTTGAAAATCTCTGCTAAATCAAGCGCCAAGGAATATCTCCTGTATCCAGGTTCATGCAAAAAGCTTATTGTTGGGTTCAATTGGGTATGGTAAATTTGATCCAAGCATAGGGTGTAGCACATCATATTCCCAAATGAAATCAAGGCATTAAGCTCATTCATGGGTGGCTGCTTGCTTCTGCCTTCCATCGCATGTTCCTTGACGATTATGTCAAATGCCTGATAATATACCTGTCGAATATTACCTTCTATACCCATCAGCCCAGGTATGGTAGTGGTATTTTCAATTTCTTTGGCATAGTGTTCAATTTTTGCTAGCTGAAGTTCCAGATCTTTACCTCGATTATGGTAATACCTAAGATTTTTGGACAAATTGAATGCCGCTCCAGTTATCAATTTCTGGGCGATGGCCATACGTTTTCCAGTATGGAGATAATGTTGGGTTTGGTTAATTTGCATTTTACCGGCTAGCAAGTATTCTTTAGATTGAAAACTTCCAGTATAGTGCTCGTAATAATCGAAAAAGTGCACGCTTATTCCATTTTTTCCTAAAAAATTGTAGAGTGCACTGTTAGCATCGAGTGAACCGAAACAATAGAAATCAGATACCCCCTCCACTGGGATGTACTTAGGCATACCTTCTTTACCAGATTCATCTACAGGAGTGAACTTGAGCGTATTGTCTTTTCTGCTCATTCTTCCTGGATTAAAGAGGTAGTAGGTCTTTTTCATAAGAATTGATTGGTCATTTTAAGTATTATATTCAAATTGAATTTGAGAAAGGAGGGTTTATATATTATTCAGGGTCTTCACCAGAATAACAAAAATCATAATAACTGCAGGAACGGCAAATGCTCTTTTTCTTCAGAGGCGGGCAGTTATCTTGGGCTATCAAGTCTTGAATGGCCTTCATCCACTCTTGAACCATTGAGTCATCTCCATCTTCCCATTCCACTACCTGTTTTTGGCGCATTTTGGGATATTCCAGTATGGCGGTGACTCCCTCAATTCCATGCTGCTGTAATACGTACATATAGTATTTCACCTGAGCGATGTGGGCATATTCCGCCTTGTCAGACTTCTTCACTTCATGGATTACTTTGTTTTTAGCATCGTAGTAGTCAATTTTGATGTTTCCAATTTGTAGTTCGGTATATTTCTGTGCTCTGTCTTGATAGGTAGTTTCGCCAATGAGTTTGCCTTCGGCTACCACCTCAGAATTATGCTCCATTCTGATTCCATGAGCATGCAGCCACATTTGGCGCTTGCAAACATGAAAGAGGTTGATTAGGGTAGCGTTTATTTGCATAAATTATAAATTGATTAATTATGGAATTACCGTTACATAACTTGCGTAATAATTGAACTACAAGAAAATCATTTCTCTAAACTTGTTGTCTTCCAATCCTTTTTCAAAATCATAAACCTGTTCATGTGATGCTAAATAAAGGTATCCATACTCTTCCCGATTTCCTCCAGCTTTAAGTTCTTTTACTACTTTACTATCGGAGAATAGAGAAAATGTGTACACAGACATGATGGATTGTAGCATTTTTAGATTTCTTTTTTTTGCATTAAAACCATCTAAATTACTTGTAATCAGATTTTTGTAAAGATTAAAAACCTCTTCTCCAGAAAGTTTACCCTCATAAATTTTTACCCCAAATTCTTCTAAAAATTGTAATTGTTGATTCGAAAAAACAGAAGATGCATCAGGTAGATCAAGAGGAACAAAGACACTTGTATTCGAATGTCCAATCAGCGTAAATTCTTCATCAATCTTTGGGAAGTTTAGTTTCCCTATTAACTCTTTCTCATACGAAGAGGCTGTTCCAGCTAAATTACTTTCCTGATTGGTAATACTTAGCCATTCCTTTACCTTTTCATAAAGCCTATCAAAGCTCTTATGTTTAAGAATATCGAAGTATTCATTTTCAAGATGTGATCTTGTTTCCTTAAACCTTCTATCCTTACCATAGATAACTGAGGCATCATCAAGTTCAAAGAGATAAACCATGCAGTTTTTCTTATTTACGTTTCTGTTGACTCTGCCAGCTAATTGTTCCTCTGAATCTATAATGGAACGGTTTTTAAAACCAAGATCCATATCAATATCCACTCCTGCTTCAACTACTTGAGTCGTAATTAGAAGAACATTTTTGCTCTTATTTTCTTCACTTTTAAGCTCTTCAATAATCTGTTTTCTTCTCGGCTCAAGAATAGTTCCACTTAAAATTTTGATTTCATACTCTTGAAATAATTTTTCTGCAAACAATGCAAATTCAGTAGTCGATTTTTTAAATATGAATTCAATGATTGTTCGTACTTGACCATTGGTTTGTCTGTATTGCTCCGACTTTTCAAAAACTACCTTTGTCAACCATTCAAGATATGATTCCCTTTCTTCTTTCTCAGGACGATTTTTTTGAAGTAGTTCATCACTAAAGCTTACACGATCTGCGAAATTTGGATTCACAAAATAGCGTTCGATAGCATTGGGAATAAGGTAGCAGAATTCAGAAGCAGCTAGATCACCAATCTTTGGCAAAGTTGCAGACATTACAATGAATCTTATATTTAGAGCATTTGCATATTCCCGAATCAAATAGGCCATTTTGTCCCAAAGTATTGGGTTGTATGCTTGGATTTCATCGATTACAACAATGCTATTGGCAAGTCTGTGCATTAAGTAAATACTGCTCTTGTCATTGGCTTTTAGAATGTCAAAAAATCGAACATGACTGAGAAAAGTATATGGATAGTTTACAAATTGATTGTGAATATCATCCAGACGTTCGTCTCCATACAATCCATCCTTATCTTTTTCAGGATCTTCTTTTTGTTTCCATGCAGCCCGACCATGCAGCTCCATCCACTCATCTGATTGTAATCCTAGCGTTTGTATTGCCGCTTTTTGTGTTTGGGTCACTAATGTTGTGAATGGGAAAACATAAAAAACCTTATTTAATTCAGGGTTCGCTTGAAGTAATTCTTGAGTAGCTATGAAAGCCATATTGGTCTTACCTCCTCCCGTTGGTGCTTCTATATAAAAAAGTTTTTTATCAGCATTTCCACGTATTTTTTCAATCGTTTCAGCAGCCATTTTAGAGCGTAGTTTGTTAAGGTGGGTGTTTGATGGCTCCTGAAGTTCCTCTAATGGTTGGCTGTGAAACTCTTTCTGTTTTAAATAGAGATTCTTATTGTGGGTTTGGGTTTCTTGCAAATTTTGAAAGTGTCGATCTTTTTGCTCAATAGATAGCACTCCAAACTCATCATAAGGTTTTGTCCATTTATTGCAGTAATGTGATGTAGCGTAATAATCAGATGCTGTTAGCAGAGAAAAATTTAAACGAATCAATGAAAACCACTCAAATCCTAGGTTTTTAAATATCACATTATTCCTTTTCAAGGAAACAAAACCATTCATCAATTCAGATGGCACAACTTGCTCGTAGCAAGAGAGATAATTTTCCAATTGATTTATTAATTCAGAATTGAGCTTTTGGAAAACGTTAGGGTCGGAGAGGTCATCTAGCTTTGAATTATGGTGCCTTATAATATTATGAGCAAATGCAAAAATTAGACAAATTATTTTTTGTTGCATTTCAGGTTCTTCCTCACTAAACAATTTATAGGCAACAGTCAATTGGTGCATTAGAAACAGATAAGCACTTAAGATAGAATGTTGTGAATCTATCCCATTTTTCACATTTTCAGAGAAGTGATTATAGTTTTTCAGCTTTCGCTGAAAATTTTCATTCACTTTCCCAAAATCATGGTAAAGGATTGCATTCCAAAAAAGTTGTTTACTATATTCAGCAATTGAGACAGATTGATTCGAAACTTTCAAAAACTGAAGGTCAAGCAAAGGTTCTAATCCATGTTTATTTACTAAACCTTGAAAATATTGAGTGACCAATTTCATATGGTCACTCAAAGTTTCATCGGGAGTATGAGCCAAGTAAATTTTCGGTTGCTTTAATAAACTAAAAACATCTGAAATTGATATTAACTCCTTAAATGATTTCATATTAATTCAGTTGAACTACTTCATTTCCTTCAATTACATATAGGTTATCTAATCTGTAGTCATTTGAAAATTTTGCATTGGAAAAAACAAAAGAATCAAGCTCATATTGATACTCTTTACCTCTCTTAGTATTAAACTCCTGAAAGCCTATTGGCAATCTTTCGAAATAGAAAAAAGAATCTATAAGTTTGGATAAAGTAGCTCCAAATCCTATACTCTTCATATTCACTTCTTGGCTTCTACTAACATCACCTTCTTTTTTAGAGAATAAGGTCTTTACCACATATTCTCGATCAAAGTCAAAAGGTTTCAAGTCATATTCCTTGAAACTATCCTTATGCCACCATACTGGAAATTCATTTTTCCCTAGATAGGGGATATACTCAGATTCACCGCTTTTAAGGTAGTCATATAGCGAATGATCGGATGGTAAAGAAATATATACTCTATAGCCAGGCTTTATCAAAGTATTTTCATAGGCAATAAAATTCCCATCCTTATTTGCATAGCCAACGGTATTGGTATATACGATGGTAGTTTTGGGGAAATTTCCCTTTTCAGCACCAATTGGCTCAATTCCTATTTTTAGGTCATGGAGTACTTGATAGTATTGGGGCAGTACACCTCTTTTCTGATAGCCTTCCAATCCTAGGATAGCACCAAATATTCCAATAACAGCAGGTTTATGGAGCATGTTATAACTCATGGCTATCCCGTCATTGGTATCAGGCTTCCTTAAGAATCCAAAATCGGCACATAGATCTATAGAAACTAGTTTTTCCATAATCAAAGATCTAGTTCAATAGCACCGCTAGGAAGGTTAATTACTGAGGTAGTCGCTTTATTGTAATAAACCTCAATTTTTTCAATCTCTGCCAGAATATGCTTTTGTTCTAATAAACCCGATAGGGCAGCTAAATCTATATCCCTTTTGTCATTATCCGTTACTTGAATTAACTCAGTAAAAGAAGGAAGCACCAGTTTAGAACCTTCTTTTAGTTCAACCCAAACAAGCATCTCATTGTCGGTACCAGCTTTTGCAGAGGAATTGTAGTAAGTAGCTCCACTTCTCAGTCCAAGTTTGAGTTTCTCTATATCATCCGTACTTAAATGATTTTCAGTACCCGAAAGCTGTGTAAGCATTTCAAGGTTTTTTGAATTAACCGAAACACCATGTACATAATGACCTTCTCTAAGTTTTGACTGAGAACCAAGGGTAGTCATGGCAGAGTCTGCTTTATCATCATTTGAGTTTCTAAAAGGAGACATGATTTGTTCGGAATAAATCTCTCCTCTTACAAATTGATTAATGCCATGTGTAATTTGTACAGGTCCGTGCATGGATAGATTAGTAGCTCCTGCATAGGTTCCTCCAAAAAGCCTTACATCAAGACATTGGAGCAGGTTACCTAGCATTTTCCTTTTTATCGATGCATCCTTTTCTGCGCCTTTCCCTTCGCCTTTAGGAATTTCTCCGAAATATTTCACATAGGTTTCATCTAGAGACCTGGGATTAAGTGTATCTTCCTTAAGCGTTTTGTAATAGAAGATTTTTTCGCCACCTTCGTGCTGTAGATAATTTCTTACCAAATACTTCAAGGCCTTATCTGTCGCATAAACACGGCCATCGGGTAAAGTTCTAGGTTGATGTGTGAAATCAGCATTGTAATTGGAGTTGATGCTTTTAATTACGACAGCTCCGTAGGCTCTTTTGTTAAACTTGCTCATATTTTTACTTTTTTAGTTTTGTGATTCAGTTTTTTTAGTGTAGAAAATGTTTGGACAGAAATAGCCAACAAGTAAAGTTGCTCTTAGTTCAGTTAGTTGTCCTTCTTTAATTGGAAAGCCCAATGTCTCACTAAGGAGTTTATTTAGTTTTTTCCTTCTTAAACTAAGCTTGTGTTTGTATTTGTTGAAAGTGTTGATTATTGCATCCTGAAATGGTTTAGCTGTTGTCTTTTGTAAAAATGGTTCAAGTAAAGCATGAGTTTTTTCATTAGTCTCGCTTTGGTCCAATAGGAAATAAATTAATTGACCAGCTCCAAAAGCAAAAAGTTCTGCATCATTTTCATGATGATAATGTAGATCATCATTTTCAAGAACCTCCAATAGTCGGATCTTGTATTCTTCTATTTTATTTGGCATAATTGATTGATTTAGATTATTTGCAAAATATTGGCACAGACTGAAATATATGTTAAGTTTTGATCTTATAGTATTGGCTTTATTTTCTTTCAAATCATCCATAATTCCAGCCATACAGATGTCCGTAAATTGCTGCCATCCTAAACTTGATCTCATGGACTTATAAATAAAATCATAGACAGGCTTTCGGTATTTGAGCATAAGTGAAAACATTGTTGGTCGATACCATTTAGATTCGATTTCCTCAAAATATTTAAATGTAGCTCCTTTTTCTTCATCATAATTTACTAGTTTATAATCAAATAAGCGACCTATCACTTCTCTTTCAAAGTCAAAGACATCAGTAAGGTAGATTGCCTTGACTAGTTCCTGCTCTTTCTTATTGATATATTTCTCATTCTCTGTTACATTCTCAATAATCCATCTTTTAGGATTTCCATCCTCATCTTTTACATTAGACAATAAATACTGGAATTTAGATATATATTCGAAATCCTTGAGTTCTACTTTTTTTCCGGTTGTGATATATAGTAAATAGTAATTGCCTATATCTTTTTGCTTTTTGAAAAGTAATTCTCTAATAATATCTCTGTGAGATAGTTTTTGATTTTCTGTTCGATGAAAATACTGTATAGCTTTTTCCGTTAATTCTGGTTCATCAATAAATATAGGCAAAGGATTTGGTAACAACCTTTTGTTGGCATAAAGCTGGAACTCTGTAAGCGCTTTAGCTTCTTGGGCACTTATTCTACCCGTGATATCGAAAGCTGCTGTTTGATGTGTTAAAAAAGGTTTTTTACTATTGAATCCATTATAAAAATTACTTGTGCCCAATATCTGATCTTCTACTTCAATATTGAACTCAGAAGTATTAAAAAGACCGTCAGCAATATAAAGTTCTTTAAAGTTAATGTACTTTTCAATTGGTTCATCTTTGTAAAAAATTATATAATTACTAGCATCCAGTTCCTCATATGCCGGTAGTTTATTTAAAATTTCATCTAACTGATTTTGCAGGAAATTTTTGAATTGTACAGCCTTTTGTTTCTCTAGATCATCCAGTTTAAACTTTATATCGAAGGTTTTTGAGAAATAACCCTCCAAACGTTCCTTGATGTTTGGCTTGGTACTGTCTTTTGGATACTTCTCTCCACCAATCCAAGATTCTCGTTTAAATGCTACACAAAAGGGGCTGGCAGAATGGATTCCCTTGGCAGGTAAGTCAAAACACTTATTTGTATCTATCATCCAAGCAGATTCCTGCTTTTTAGCACATTCCTTTAGGAATTGAGATGTTTCTCCATGTTTTTTTCCTAAGTAGCGTTCGCTTCCTAGAATATGAGCGTTACCTTCTTCATCAAATTTTATAAGAATATGAAGACCTGCCTTTGGCTCAAGTGCGCGTTCCTTTATTATTTCAGGAACAGTATATATGAATTGTGTGAGTTCTTTAATCATATTAGCAAATTAATATTTTTTTCTCAAGTATTATATTAGTAAGATAGTTTTTTTATCTTTACATCTCCACAGGAATTGAAAGAGTATCAGATTTGTAAGTTGAAATCTTTAATCGCACCAATGTGGATTCCCTGGAGGAATTTGTTTTCCTCCAGTTTTCTAATCAAATAAAAGCTAAAGGAATATGGATATAGATTTTTCTGAGCTAAGCCTCGCGAACGGAGATTATCCTGATGGAATCTCACAAAGAGAAATTTTGTCTGTTCTGTCAAATGCAAATCACAAATTGCATAATATCCCAGGTTTTCCTTTGAAAGAGTTTTATACCCTAGCTTGTGGCTATAGTCAAAGTAAGAGAATCCTGTTGATTGCTTCTCGTGTAGTAGAATTGAAAAGGCAGATAATTCAGGTGAAAGTTGCTGATGAAAATGAGATTGAATCCTATTATTGCAAAGGTTGAAATCACCATTTTTTTTATATATTTGGTCTATGAAATCAAAAGCTAACTTCAGTCCTAATCCATTTGCTAATGCCCATACAAAAGAAGAAAAAGAAAATGTATGGAATTTATTGAAATCAAAAGCTGTACGCTTGAGTAGGGAAGAGGCGGAAAAGCTTTTGAAGGAAGCTATTCGCTTACAAAAAGCAGAAAAGTAATTCCACAATGACTGTTTTGTTTTTTTGATTAAGTTTCCTCTGTAAAATAAATATGAGGTAATATGAAGGAATGTAGGATTTAATTGCTGCATGTAAAGATGTTTTTCAATTCGCTTGGTATCACTTATGTCCAAAAAATACATCCCAATTTGCTTTAATGATCGTAACCTACCAATCAATCCCATGTCAAAAGAAAGGATGAATGATTTGGAAAAGAAGTTTGCACCTTTTGTCGAAGAGATCAAGGAAAAACTAAAAAAAGATAGTTCCGAAAAGGTTAAATTAACTTCCACTCTTAAATCCTGACAATATGTTGGTTTTAGGATAATCATTTCTTTATTGTTTCACCTCCACACACCCAAATCCCTGACTACCCAAATGCCCAAATCCGGCATAATAACCTATTTCCTGAAGCTCAACCGGTGCAGTAAGCTGAAACTCGAACATGTACCCTATGAGATGAGAGGCCATATGAGTGTGTTGTTTAATGCGCACACCTTTTTTATATACTTTTCCATGGACCAATAATTCACACGAAGGAACGGATTCTGTTAAAAATTTATGTTCAGTTGTTAATGCAAATGCAAGAGACTTATTGCATAAGTTTTGAATCAGTATTTCTTTGTAAAAATCCTGATTAGGGGCTAAGTAATTTTCACCTCCATCTGCTCTTTTTTGCTTTATGAGTAAAGGGGAAATACATCTGTAGTTCATTTTTTCTTGAAATATTGGTGGAGTAGAGCCTTCTATCCCAACTACTTCAAAATCTATCCTTGAAATTTTGTCGCCAATGCTAATTTTTTGATGAATAAATAATCCCTTAACAAATTCTTCGGCAGCTTTATCTACCAAAAAGCTTATGTAAAAATAAGCATACTCACCTTGATGTTCTATCCGCTGCTCACTTGTGTAAACTTTACTCTTATCAAATTTTAGTTGAGAAAAAGTAAATAGTTTGAAACTATTCCCTTTGACAGTATAACCCGATTCATGCAAAAATTTTGCAAAATCACTATCTGAATTATTGATGATTTTATAAATGACGGATGATAATTCGTATTTATAGTTAATTGGAATAAATTTTCCTCGACTTGTTCTTGCTAGATTTATTTTAAACCTCATAACTATAAATTTTTCTGTAAGGTAAAAACTACTTCCATATAAGTAAAATTAGTGACATAAATTGTCAGTAAAATAATTTTATTACTCTTGTAAGGTTTGAAAAATAGGTTGTAGTTACAATACCCTGATCAGGGTATTTTTTAGGAGATTTTCTTGGAAAACAACAAAACGACACCTGCCTTTTTAGAAAAATGATGTTTTGCTCTTGTGTGAAAAGAATATAATTAACATTAAGGACGATCATCCAAAAACTGCTTCTTAGCTAAAAATATTTCTCCACGCATTTTTCTGTCCTTTCCGTGTGTTCTGTGAGATCCTCTTGTCTAACTTCTAATATCTAGCGTCTCACGTCTACCTTTAGGAAGATATCAATTTATTCACAGTATAAAAAAAGGGCACTTTTCAGCGCCCTTCTGTTTGGGTTTATAACTCGGAAAAGAGTTAGATTTTATAGGTTTGGAGCACCTGCCAGGATATCTTCGCTGGCAAATTCTTTGTACTTTTCAAAATTTTGGATAAATGCAGCTCCTAATTCTCTAGCCTTTTTATCATACGCTTCTTTGTCTGCCCAAGTTGCCCGTGGACTTAAAACTTCATCCGGAACATTTGGACAGGTCTCAGGAATGCCAACGCCAAACACGCTATGGGTACGATAGCCTACATTGTCCAAAGCTCCTTCTAATGCAGCAGTAATCATGGCCCGGGTATAGGCTAGCTTCATGCGATTGCCTACTCCATAGGGACCTCCTGTCCAGCCGGTGTTTATCAACCACACATTCACCTGATGTTTTTCCATCTTCTCACCAAACAGAGCTGCGTACTGCGTGGGGTGCAAGGGTAGGAAAGCAGCTCCAAAACATGCGGAGAAGGTGGTTTTAGGCTCTGTAATCCCTACTTCTGTTCCTGCTACCTTGGCAGTGTAACCTGAAATGAAGTGATACATTGCCTGACTCTTGTTCAGCTTAGAGATAGGAGGGATCACTCCAAAAGCATCTGCGGTTAAGAAGAAGATATTTTTCGGAATACCTGCCTCGGATGGAATCAATGCGTTGGAAATATGATCAATAGGGTAGGAGGTACGCGTATTTTCAGTAACTTCTTTATTGCTATAGTCCACCGTTCTGCTTCCAGGAAAAAACCGTGTATTCTCTACAATCGCACCAAATTTGATGGCATCCCAGATCTGAGGTTCTTTTTCACGGCTCAAATCGATTACTTTTGCATAGCAGCCGCCCTCAAAATTGAATATGGAGTCTTCGGTCCAAGCATGTTCATCATCGCCGATAAGCGCTCTTTTTGGGTCTGCTGAAAGGGTTGTTTTTCCTGTACCGGATAAACCAAAAAAAACAGCAGTGTCTCCATCTTTGCCCATATTTGCAGAACAGTGCATAGATAATACCCGATGTTCATGAGGTAAAATATAATTCAAAATAGAAAAAATTCCTTTTTTCATTTCGCCAGCGTATGCTGTGCCTCCTATTAGAAGCATGCGCTTGCTAAAGTTGATGATGGCAAAGTTTTTTTGTCTGGTGCCATCTACCGCAGGGTCGGCTTCAAATTCCGGAGCGCAGATGATCGTAAAGTCACTACTGAAGTTCTGCAATTCTTCCGCTGTAGGCCGGAGGAACATGTTGTTACAAAATAAATTATGCCAAGCTAAGGTATTGACAACCGTCAGGTTTAATCGGTAGCGGGCATCGACTCCTGCAAATGCTTGTCTGGTGTAAAGATTTTTATCTTTCAGGAAGTTGAGCATTTTGTCCAATAGAAGATCAAATTTCTCTTCCTCAAAAGGGATATTGATATCTCCCCACCATACGGAGTCCTTGGTCTGTTCATCAAGGACAACGAATCTGTCTTTTGGCGATCTTCCCGTAAATTCACCGGTATCGGCCATCAATGCGCCAACATCGGTTAGTGTGCCCTCACCGTTTTGAAGTGCATGTTCTACCAATTCGGCAGGTGTAAGGTTACAAAATACCTGTTTGGTGGTGTGTATCCCTAAAGAAGATAAGGTTTGGGTTGGTTTTTGTAGGATTAATTCTTGTGTTTCCATAAAAAGGATAGCTGTGCAAATGAAGCCCCAAAGATAGAGATAAAATTATTTCAATCCTGTGTAAAAAGTCCTTTTTTTTGCTTTTCAATCGATTTCGAAAATAATTTTTGCTTATTTAGTATAGCTATAATAATTTCAAAAACAACCTTGTTTTGATTGAATTTTTTCAAAAAACCAATAGTCTTACTGATGAAAATGGATTTATGTTGAGTAGTGTGAGGAAGCGAGAAAAAAATCTTATCATTGTAAGTATAACTATTTGAATGTATAGACAAAAAATTATTTATTAGACTGAATGAAAGATCAACAGATTGATTTGTTTCCTGGCCCAACCCTATTTGGCCATCCCAAAGGATTGATGACTTTGTTTTTCACAGAAATGTGGGAACGCTTCAGTTACTATGGTATGCGAGCTCTTTTAATCTTGTTTATGACTGCTGCCATCGCCGATGGAGGTTTGGGTTTTGATGATAAAACTTCGGGGGCTATCTACGGGCTGTACACGATGGGCGTATATTTATTTGCTTTACCCGGTGGTTGGTTTGCAGACCGTTTGTTAGGGTTAAAAAAGTCAGTGTGGTACGGTGGGATTATCATTGCTTTAGGTCACTTTACTATGGCTTTGCCGGGCTTGATGGCTTGGATATCTCCAGAAACGGGGGTCAAAGAATCCTTAACCGCATTAGATACCAATTCCTTCTTTCTAGGATTGATTTTGATCGTCTTGGGCACTGGCTTGCTAAAGCCAAATATCAGCTCTATCGTTGGGCAATTGTACCCTGCTGGTAGCTCTAAAAGAGATGCTGGATTTTCAATTTTTTATATGGGTATCAATATTGGTGCTTTTATTGCTCCAATTGCTTGCAGTACTATGGCTATTTACGATTGGCATTTGGGCTTTGGATTGGCTGGATTGGGAATGGTCATAGGATTGATTCAATATAAGTTGACGGGGGGAAGTCTTTACGGTTATGGAGAAGAAGTTTCATTTGTGACTTCAGAGGAGTTACGGAAAAAAGAGAAGTTACAACGGGCTATTTTGATGATTGGAGCCATCTTTGCGCTTATGCTATTACTCTTTTTTTTGGGAGTGATTCCGATTGATGTTACGGTAATTGCCAAAGCCTCAGGGAATATTATTGCTGCAGTCGCAGTTCTTTATTTAGGCTATGTTATTTTCTTCGGGGGCTTAGATTTGTCCGATCAAAAGAAAGTGGGAGTGATTGCTATTCTCTTTTTGTTTTCCGCTTTGTTTTGGTCTGGTTTCGAGCAGGCAGGTTCTACCCTGAATTTGTTTGCAGAGCGCTTTACAGATCGGGATTTATTTGGATGGGAAATTCCAGCAGGATACTTTCAATCTGTAAATTCCATGTTTATCATCCTTTTTGCTCCTTTTTTTGGTGCTATGTGGGTATGGTTAGGTAGAAGGAATTTGGAGCCTAGTTCTCCGTTGAAATTTGCATTTGGATTATTATTGTTAGGGTTAGGTTTCTTAGTTATGTATTTTGCTGCCAAGATTGCTGCATCGGGAGATTTGGCTGCACCAACTTGGTTAATCTTTACTTATATGCTCCATACCTTTGGAGAGCTGAGTTTGAGTCCTGTAGGGTTGAGTTTGGTTACCAAACTGGCACCGGCACAATATGGAGGTCAAATGATGGGCATCTGGTTTCTATCGGTTTCTTTGGGGAATTTGATTGCCGGACTGATTGCAGGTGAGGCGAGTGGGGGTACGGAAGAAGCATTGGCACAGATGCCAAGCCAGTATTTGATGATTGTCGCTACTACTGTCGGGACAGGTTTACTCTTATTATTATTGAGTAAACCAATTCGAAAAATGATGGGAAATGTGCATTGATAGAAAGACAATAAAAAAAGGAGGGAAAGCCTCCTTTTTTTATTCTTCGTCTTTTTTGGAGACGGTGTTTCTGAAATCAATAGCTGAAAGTCCTGCACCTAATCCTACAAGGATGCAAACAATCAACAAGAATAGCTGGGCTCCTGACTCAATTGGAGAACTGAAAATTTGTAGTAACATGATATGACTGTTTAATAGTTTTCTCTTTTTTAAACGTTCCAAAGATAAGGCGGTTGCACTTTCCTTCAAAGCCTTTAAAATAAAAAGCAGCGAATTAAGTACTCGCTGCATTTCTGATTAGTCAATTTCGTCATCGAAGTCATCAAAATCTTCATCGTCGAAATCATCATCAAAGTCGTCGTCGTCATCGAAGTCAACGAAATTATCATCAATCAATTCGTTTTCTTCGTCTGCATCGTAGACTTCGTCTTGGAAATCTTCTGCAAACTCATCCTCTTCAAAGTCATCGAACTCGTCGAAATCGTCATCTAATTCCTCCATAGTGTGATAATGATTTTAATATTAGTTTCAACTTGGTTTGTCTGCTGCTAAATACGTTAAAATATGTATTTAAGCCAATACTTTTGATGGGATATTTTTATTACTTATTTCTTCAAGGGTGACAGGATTTTGGCTAAGCCACTCATTTTCTAAGATATCAGCCCATGTTTCCATATATAAAATTACATCCTCTTTCCTGTTTTTTTCCATTTTCTCTCTGCGTTCAAATGGAATTTTTTGAAGAATTTTTGGATCTGACAAACGCTCAAGGTGTTTAAGCTCATCTATAGTCAACCCTGCTTCTGTCATTTTTGAAATCATCAAGTCCATAGGATAGCCACTTGTCGGACAATAATCGATCAATTGATCGTTCCAATCACCGCTTTTCTGCATTGCAAATTGGTGTATTTCCGCTTTTGTTAGCTGTGTTAATTCCTGTGCAAGATTACCACAATTGCAGGCTCCCATATGTCCCCATTGATATGGAGCGTTGTTTTTAAGTTTCTTAACAGTTTTTCTAAATGCCTCAATCAGCTTTAAACTTATTTTAGCCATATTCATCAAAATTTAATTCCATGAATATAACAATTAAAAAAATGAGGATGTTTACAGGTTTGTAAAAAAGCTACACAAAAATTTTCTTGATGAATTTCTTTATCAATGGTTTAGAAATATAATCTTTTACGATTTCATAATTGGATGCTTTGGAAATATCCCTTTCATCAACAGAACTACTTAAGATATAGACCTCAGGCTTATAATCGGATGGTTCATATCTTTCTAGAAAATCCCAGCCGTTCATTTCAGGCATGTTTAAATCTAAAAATAAAAAATTAGGTGTTATAGAAGATACCTTCTCTAATGCCTCAATAGCACTTTGATATTTGTAAATAATGTGAGGACAATCAATGTTACTTGAAATCAATTTTTCTGTAACAAACGAACTAATCGGATCGTCATCAATTAAAACTATTTTTAGCATTATGTTTCAAATAAGGTGTTGTGAAATACAAAAAACAATATACAAATATAATTGAGAAAAATCAATAAAAATTAAAAAGAGACTTTTTTTTACTTATTTTTTGGATTGAACTTTTGCTTTCCCATTAATAGATCAAAAAACAGAATAAAATCTGATGCTAAGCTGTACAATGGATATTGAAAAGTTGCTGGCTTATTTTTTTCATAAAAAAAATGGCCAATCCAAGCAAATCCATAGCCAATTAATGGAATAAGCAATAAAATCCATGCATTCACGAGGTAAATAGCTAAAAATAATACCATAAATACAAGGGCTGTTCCAATAAAATGCAGCCTTCTACAAGTGGGATTTTGGTGTTCTGATAAGTAGTAGGGATAAAATTCTTTTAAGGATTTGATTCGTTTAGTAACCATTATCGTTTGGGTTGATTGTTTGTATGTTCAAGATAAGCTTTACCTACTAATTTTACGGCTTTTTCTAGTTTTTTTTGTTTTTCCCGGGGATTGGCTGTTTCAGTGACAGCAGTAATCCTGATCACAAGCTTTTCTTGGGTAGGGTCTATAAAATCTACAATAAATTGAAATAGCTCATAGTTCTTTGTTGAAATTGGGTTCATTCGGTTATTCCACATGGGGTCAAACATCCATGGATCCCAAACACGCATTCCCCACATTGGCATCATAGGAGCGTTATAAGTTTCTTTTTGTCTGGGGTCTTGGTTGGATGTATATCGGATAACTACATCAGGGTTTGTTTTATCATAAACCATACCTTGGCTTTCCAAAAAATTTTGTAGGCCACTTGATGCAATTGCATCCAAAAATGTATCTTGAAAACCTGCTATTTTTGCCTCCTGATTGACAATGACAAATGTCTGATAGGAAGGAACAGGTCTTACTTCCATCTTCTCTTTGAAGATGTCAATAGAGCTACAAGCACATAGAAAAAAGGCCAAAAGGATTAAACTTCTCATAATTCTTTTTTTGTTACTAAACGTAAGTTCTGATTTTTAGATTAGGTTTATATTCATTTATAATTCGTTTTTTATTGCCAACAATTATTTGAAATTTTGTGGAGTTTTAAAAATCATCTTTTACATTTAAAAATAAATGTGTTTTAGAATTTTAAATTTCAAGGAAATGAGAAAAGTTTTATCATTAATTTTATTTATCATTATTTTCAATGGTTTACAAGCTCAAGATGGGGCTTCAACTGATTTGCCGCAAGACACGACCTATTGGGACTCTGAATTTAGTATTGGTTTTAATTTTAATCAAGCATCGTTTAGTGGTAACTGGAAAGCAGGGGGAGTTAACTCAATTGCATTTGGTTCCATTGCTACAGGAAAAGCCAATTATGCAAAAGATAAGTTTTCTTGGGATAATCAACTTGAGTTAATCTATGGGGTTGTGAAAAATGAAGGTCAGGAGTTTAGAAAGTCCAATGACCGGATTTTTTTAGATTCAAAAATTGGTTATAAAATTAATGATAAATGGGGTTATTTTTCATCTCTCAACTTTATCACCCAATTCACAGATGGATTTGATTTTTCAGGGCCAGAAAACAGACTTATTTCAGGATTTTTTGCTCCAGCATTTTTGACTACAGGTTTTGGTTTAGAGTATAAACCAAATAGTGACTTTGCGTTAAGATTAGCTCCTCTATCTCCTAGATTTACATTTGTAAGTAATTCTGCGATTAGTGATAATATTCCGGGTAATTATGGTGTTCCGATTGGACAAAACATACGCACTGAATGGCTAGCTTTTCAACTATTTGCAACCTACAACAAAAAGATTTCTGAAAATTTAAGCATCAATTCTCGCTATCAGTTATTTGCTAATTATGAGACTTTGGCATTTAAAACTATAGATCATCGATTGGATTTTACCGTGATTGCTAAAATTACAAAATATGTAGACGTTACTTTCACAAGTATTAATGTTTACGATATTGATATGGATCCAGGAATTCAATTTTCGCAAGCTCTTGCACTGGGTATATTGTACAAGGTCAGCAATAAAAAGTAGGTTTGAGAATTAGATTTTTCCAAAATATTTTGATTTTTATAAATATGTATTATTTTTGTTTCAATTGTGGTAGTTAAATAATAGTTGGTTTAGTTTTCATATAAAGGGCAGGGGAATTTCTCCTGCTTTTTTATTGTCTATAAACCAAATAAGGCAGCTCTTTTGAAGCTGCCGGAAAAGTGCAATAAATCTTCTCATTATTATTTTTTTACTCGGATACTAATAACCGGTAATTCTGTCATTGCAATTAAGTTTTCAGTAATACTTGGGGAGAAGTACTGCATCAAATCAGACTTTCCATAAGTAATGGCGGCAATTCCATCACCACTGATTTTTGTGGCATATTGAATGATTCCACGCTCCTCTTTAAAGGCATCATAGATTTCAATGTCATGATTATAAGAGGCGTATTCTTTCAAATATTCTTTTCCAACATGGTAAATGTCGTCAGTTTCCAAGAAATAGGTTGGTGTATTCACAAACAGCACTTTCAGTTTTGCCTTTAAAGACTCAGCTAAGCGTTCCACTTGTTGGAAACTCTTCCCTGTCTCTTCTTTGAAATTGGTTGCAAATACAATAGTCTGAAGATCTTTTTTTGGATTATTCTCTTTGACGATGATTACGGGTACTTCTGAGCGTCTAATCATAGAATACGTGTTTGTACCCAAAACATGCTCTTTGAAGCCGTATTGACCATGGGATCCCATGATTACTAAGTCAATGTTTTCAGACCTCACATAATGGTGTATTTTTTCATTTCCATCGTAGAAGACAAGTAATTTTTTAGCGCTTAGCCCTTCGCTTTCTGCTTTATTGACCAAGTCAGTGAGCTGTTTTTTAGCGAATGCTATTCGCTCCTTTGTCTCAGGGAATAACTCCTCCTGATCTTTTCTCAACTTACTCCAGTCTACCGGAGTAATGACAATATGGAGGAATAATAATTCGCTTTGAAGCTTTTTTGCGATGGCAAATCCATAATCCACTGCGGCATTTGCGCAAGAGGAGAAATCTGTAGGGATGAGTATCTTTTTCATGGCTTTCGTGGGTTTTGTTCTTATTGTACCCAAAGCTACCGTAAATTTTAGCCAAAAAAGATGTTCGAAATCAGGTCAAAAAATGATAAAAATCATAATGAGAAAGCCCTGCATAATTTCTTATGCAGGGCTTTGAATGATTTGTACACCCGGAAGGATTCGAACCCTCAACCCTCGGAGCCGAAATCCGATATTCTATCCAGTTGAACTACGGGTGCAACAAAATCTTATGCAGAAATAGCTGCTCTAACTTTTTCAGCTGCT
Source organism: Mongoliitalea lutea (assembly GCF_014652135.1). GTDB lineage: Bacteria > Bacteroidota > Bacteroidia > Cytophagales > Cyclobacteriaceae > Mongoliitalea > Mongoliitalea lutea. Next base: position 377,512 of record NZ_BMYF01000001.1, on the reverse strand, counting down.
TCTTTCAAAGTAATCGCAGAAGCAACTTTTAAGCCTGACTCATCAATAATTCTTGCACCTTCTTCAGCGTTGGTTCCTTGCAAACGAACGATGATAGGTACTCGAATATCTCCAATGGACTTGTAAGCTTCTACCACACCATTAGCAATTCTATCGCAACGTACAATACCTCCAAAAACGTTGATCAAAATAGCTTTTACGTTTGGATCTTGTAGGATAATTCTGAAACCAGCTTCCACAGTGGTTGCATTTGCACCGCCCCCTACATCTAGGAAGTTAGCAGGTTCACCACCGGACAACTTGATCATATCCATGGTAGCCATCGCCAAACCAGCACCATTTACCATGCAACCTACGTTTCCGTCAAGTTTCACATAGTTCAAGCCTGATTTACCAGCTTCTACCTCCAAAGGATCTTCTTCAGCCAAATCTCTCAAGTCAGCCAAATTCTTTTGTCTATATAAAGCATTATCATCCAAGTTAACTTTAGCATCAACTGCCAAAATTTTGTCATCAGATGTTTTCAATACAGGGTTAATCTCGAATTGAGCAGAGTCAGAACCAACGTATGCATTGTAAAGAGATGTGATGAATTTTACCATTTCTTTGAATGCATTGCCTTCTAATCCAAGTTTGAAAGCGACTTTTCTAGTTTGGAAACCTTGAAGACCCAATTTTGGATCAATCCACTCTTTGATGATTTTCTCTGGATGCTTTTCAGCAACCTCTTCAATATCCATACCCCCTTCAGTAGAAGCCATGATCACATTGCAACCTTTCGCTCTGTCTAAAAGGATGGATAAATAATATTCTTTAGGTTCAGAAGCACCAGGATAATATACATCCTCCGCTACCAATACCTTATTTACTTTTTTACCTTCTTCACCAGTTTGGATGGTTACCAAAGTACCACCAAGGATATCCGCTGCTTTAGTTGGAACATCTTCCATTTTTTTCGCAAGGACCACACCATTGGATCCGGTTTCCTTTACTTTACCTTTACCTCTACCACCTGCATGGATTTGAGCCTTGATTACGTACCAGGAGGTTCCCGTTTCCGCATTAAGTTTTTTTGCCGCTTCTAGGGCTGCTTCCGGTGTATCTGCTACAATACCTTCCTGAATTCTAACCCCGTAGCTTTTCAAAAGTTCTTTTGCTTGATATTCGTGTATATTCATCCTTGTAAATTTTTGCCCGAAGTTAAGCGCTCTCGGTCGATTTTTCAAAAAAGTCTGTGCTCTTTTTGGGAAAATTATCCCATTTTTGAAAAGAAATACATCAGTGGTTAGTTAATCAAGCGCGTACAAAGTAATTCATGTTAGAGGCAAAAGGCATTCAAAAAAAATACGGAGATCTCCATGTACTTAAGGGTGTGGATGTTATCATCAAAGAAGGGGAAGTGGTGTCCATCGTAGGTGCTTCCGGGGCTGGCAAAAGTACGCTTTTACACATTTTAGGTACCTTAGACCAACCAGATGCGGGGGAAGTTTCTCTGAATGGGAAAAAAATTTCAGGACTGAAAGGGGATCAACTCGCAGACTTCCGAAATCAACATATCGGTTTTATTTTCCAATTTCATAATTTATTGCCAGAGTTTACGGCAGAGGAAAATATTTGGATTCCTGGCTTAATTGCTGGTAAAAAATTACGTGACATTCAGAAAAGGAGCTCTGAACTGGCCAAAATGCTCGGTCTATCTTCCCGATTGTCTCACAAACCTTCCGAGCTTTCGGGAGGAGAACAGCAACGGGTAGCAGTAGCAAGGGCTTTGCTAAATTATCCACAAGTTGTTTTTGCTGATGAACCTAGTGGGAATCTAGACACAAAAAATGCCCATGCGCTGCATAACTTATTTTTCACCTTAAGGGAAAACTCCGGACAAAGTTTTGTAATCGTGACCCATAATCAAGAATTAGCAAAAATGGCCGATCGAACACTTACCATGAAGGATGGAGCCATTTTGTCTATGATGAACAGGTAAGCAGGGTTCACTAATTATTACTTCATTACATTAACATCTGTAAACTTTCCTTCAGTTATTTGTATATCCGAACCTCCGCCCATAGCGGGTTTACCAATGAAGGAAAAAGTGCCACTAATTTTGTTGCCTTCGAATGAGGAAATAGTGACAGTGCCTGAATTAGCTAAATATACAGTTTGATTAGCATCTGTGTAACTTGCATTTCCTGCCAAATTATAAGTCCCTGCTTTGTCGCTCATAATTGTAATTGAAAAGGCAGATCGGTCGCCTTTTCCTGCTCCGATATTTGTGCTCACTATACTCCCGACACCAACAATTCTACTGTTTCCAGAGCCTTTCCAAACTGTTCCGTCGACTTTTGCTTCAAAGTTTATTGCGCCGTTTGGACTATCGTCATCACTGCATGCCGTAGTTAACATGATTACTGCCAAAAGGAATAATGAGAAGATGTTTAAGAAATGTTTCATAGCTTTTTTATGTTAAAATTCGCTGAATGTTAAAGGAATTGAAATACCAACATCAGGGTATTTTCTAATCCGTGCTATTGGGTACTAGGTTTATTTCTTGGATTAAGCTTACTTTTGCCCAAGTAATATGAAACCTACCGATTTGGGGAATAAGAGTATTGTACACATGCTGTTGGCAGGCTTCTTTTTTGCCTTGATGAATGTATCTGTCAAGATGATTCCTCATATCCCTGCGATAGAAATCATCCTTTTTCGATCAATTTTCAGTTTCTTTTTCACCTATTCGGTTTTGACAAAGCGTGCGATTCCCATCTTGGGGACCAATAAAAAACTCTTGATAGCCCGTGGAGTGGTGGGGTCCATTGGCTTAATGGCTTTTTTCTACACACTGCAAGCAATTCCTTTGGCGAGTGCTGTCACCATTAATTATCTCGCGCCCATTTTTACAAGTATCCTAGGGATTTTTATAGTGAAAGAAAAAGTTGCAGTCAGGCAATTCATTTATTTTGGGATTTCTTTTCTGGGTGTTCTAGTGATTCAAGGTTTCGATCCTCGTGTTTCCATGATGGATTTGTCTATTGGTTTGATTGCGTCTATTGCCATGGGCTTGGCTTATAATATCATCCGGAAACTAAAAAACAGCGAACATCCACTCGTCATCATGATCTATTTTCCTATGATCACCATTCCAATTGCCTCCATTTTAACCTATTGGGTATGGGTTCCACCTGTAGGCTGGGATTGGATGTATTTATTATTAGTAGGGATTTTTACACAAACGGCCCAGTATTTTATGACGATTGCCTATCAAAATGCCGAAGTAGCTAAAATATCAAGCTTGAGCTATGTTGGAATCATTTATGCTTTGGGCTTTGGCTTTTTAATCTTTGGAGAGACGTATGATTTAGTGGTATATATTGGAATGGCGTTGGTATTGTTAGGTGTGATTTTTAACATTCGGAAATGATTTCGTAATAAAAATTTAAATTCTAGGCTATCAATCGGCATGATTGGTTATTTTTGATTCATCAAATTTTATTTTCTACCCATGAAAATCACCAAAGACCTGTACCAAGGTTCACTGGCTTTATTGACGGATTTTTATCAAATCACCATGGCTTATGCCTATTGGAAGTCAGGAAAAGCAAATGAGGTAGCCACTTTCAATCTGTTCTTTCGTAAAAATCCCTTTCAAAGTGGCTTTACGATTGCTGCCGGTCTGGATTATGTAATTGACTTTTGCCGAAATTTTCATTTTGATCCAAGTGATTTGAAATACTTGGGAGAAATGAAAAATAAAGACGGAGCGCTCACCTTTGAACCAGCTTTTATTCATTACCTGGAAAAAATGGAATTCTCCTGCGATGTGGAAGCAGTGGAAGAGGGGACGGTTATTTTCCCGCACATGCCCATAGTGAAAGTAACGGGACCTTTGGTGCAATGTCAGCTGTTGGAAACACCCTTATTGAATATCATCAATTTTCAAACCTTGATTGCTACCAAAGCGGCGCGGATTTGCGTGGCCGCTAAAGGAGATCCAGTATTGGAATTTGGATTGAGAAGAGCCCAAGGGATTGATGGAGCATTAGCGGCAAGTAGAGCGTCTTATATTGGTGGGTGTACCTCGACGAGTAATGTGATGGCAGGTAAGCTTTTTGGGATTCCGGTATCAGGTACGCATGCCCACAGTTGGATCATGTCCTTTGATTCAGAAATTGAGGCCTTCAAAGCCTATGCAGTTGCATTTCCTGAAAAATGTGTTTTTTTAGTTGATACCTATGATACCATCAACGGGGTAAAAAATGCGATTGAAGTTGGGTTATGGATGCGGGAACAAGGTCACGAGCTGTTTGGTATACGGATTGATTCTGGAGATTTGGCCTATTACAGTACGATTGCACGAAAAATGCTGGATGAGGCAGGTTTTCTAGATGTGAAAATTGTGGCAAGCAATGATTTGGACGAACATATCATTACATCCCTGAAGATTCAAGAAGCGGCAATCAATGTCTGGGGAGTTGGAACCAAATTGGTTACGGCCTATGACCAGCCGGCACTTGGGGCAGTGTATAAATTAGCAGCCATTAAAAATGACTACGGAGTTTGGGAACCCAAAGTGAAAGTTTCTCAGCAAAGCATAAAAATTAACATCCCTGGTAGGCAAGAAGTTGTCCGGTTTTTAAAAGATGGAAAAGCTATAGCCGATATGATTTGTTTGGAGGGGGCCTTGGATGATTCAAAGGAGTTTTTAATAATCGATCCAAACGATTCTACCAAACGGAAAAAAATCAAGACTACAAATTTGGAGGTAGTTCCCTTACTGAAAACGATTTTCAAAGCAGGTAAAAAAGTCTACCGTCGCCCAAGCATAGACGCCATTCGTATCAATGCTCAAGCCAATTTGCAACAGTTTGATAAGGCGCATAAACGATTAGTCAATCCGCATATTTACCCTGTAGGATTAGAAGAAAAACTGTTTGAAATGCGTACATCTCTGGTGCTTAAAATGAAAAATTATGAAGGAGAGTAAGTTAATCGTCTTTTCAATCAAAGATTATCAGTATTTGCTCAAAGAAGTATTAGCAGGAGCTGATGTTGAAGAAGGGAAAATCGATGTAAAAATATTTCCAGATGGAGAAAGATATCAGCGTATACTCACTTCGGTCAATGGAAGGGATGTAGCCTTAATTGGCGGAACGATTTCTGATACTGATACCTTGGAGATTTATGATTTGGCGTATGCATTGATTAAGTATGGAGCCCGTTCCATTCGTCTTATTTTTCCATATTTTGGCTATTCCACCATGGAAAGGGCTGTCAAGCCAGGTGAAGTAGTTACTGCCAAATCTAGAGCGGTGATGTTTTCTTCTTTGCCTAGAACAAGCTTAGGAAATCACTTCTACTTTTTTGATCTTCATTCTGAAGGCATTCCTCACTATTTTGAAGGGCAAGCATTGATATCTCACATTTATTGTAAGTCTATTATCATTGAAGCAGCACAGACGTTGGCAGATGAGGGATTTGTGATGGCCTGTACAGATGCCGGTAGAGCCAAGTGGGTCGAGTCTTTGGCCAATGAAATGGGGATCAATGCAGCTTTTGTTTTCAAAAGAAGGGTGTCTGGTGAAACAACTGAAGTAACAAGTATTTCGGCAGATGTACAGGGAAAAGATGTGGTCATTTATGATGATATGGTCCGCACAGGTGGTTCTTTGATCAATGCAGCTAAAGCATACAAAGCAGCTGGAGCAAAAAATATCTATACCATCACTACTCATGGGCTTTTTACCAATAATGCAATTGAAAAAATTAAATCCTCAGGAGTCATTGAAAAGGTTGTCACAACAAACTCACATCCAAATTCACTCCATTTAGATGAATCGTTTGTTGAAGTGAAAAGCATTGCGTCCATTATTGTAAATCAATTATCCCAATGAAAGCATTAATAATCGTAGACGTACAAAATGATTTTATCCCAGGTGGTGCCTTAGCAGTCAATGAAGGAGATCAAATTGTACCCTTAATCAATAAAATCCAGGCAAAGTTTGACTTTATCGTTGCCACACAGGATTGGCATCCAGCTAACCATGGCTCATTTGCGGCAAACCATAAAGGAAAGAAAGTAGGAGAGTTTATTGACCTGAATGGAGTGAACCAATTTTTGTGGCCTGTCCATTGTGTGCAGGGAACTACAGGAGCAGAGTTTCATGCAGACTTGGACAGTTCTGCATGGAAAGCGATCTTTCAAAAAGGAACCAATCCTTTGGTGGATTCTTACAGTGGTTTTTATGATAACAATAAACAAGGAGATACAGGCTTGTCCGCATATTTAAAAAATGCAGGTGTAAGCGAATTGTTTGTTTGTGGCTTAGCTACTGATTACTGCGTAAAGTTTACAGTATTGGACGGACTGTCTGAAGGTTTTGCTGTAAATCTTATTGCTGATGCAACCCGAGCGGTAAACATAAAGGAAGGAGATTTTGATGCTGCTATCGAAGAAATGAGGACAGCTGGCGCCATGATCGTCCAAGCTAAAGAACTTATTTTATAAAAAACCGCAACTGATGGGGATTAATAGAAGTCCATCAGTTGCGGCTTTTGAATTTTGATTAATTCCAGTTTACGTGTCTAGAAAATACGCGAGTCATTTTTTTATGGTGTTATTTCTAACACCTCACGATTTTTCACTGTTCGTTTCACTACCAAGTGAAGAGTGTCAACGTAGAAAAACCATTAAGGAATTAAGAGGATTAATAGTTCTGACATCCTAACACTAAACAATCAATAACTGCTCACTGTCCACTGACTTCGGCTTCACTCAGCCACCGTGGTAGTTCACTACTACTCACTGTTCATTGTTCACTGCTCACTTCCCACCATAAAGCTGTCTTCCAACTTCCTCATACTTATCCCCAGGAGCCCATTTTGGACGTTGGTTCCAATTCGCGATTTTTTCTGCGGCTAGAATATATGATTTCCAATAAGCGACGGCATAATCCAAATCAAAATTATCTACCTGATCGCCGGGCTGATGGTAATATTTATTGATCTCATCATCGAATGCTCTGAAACCTAAACTGAAGGTCGGCGCTGGTATACCTTTTCTTGCAAAATTGACATTATCAGATCTATCGTAGAGTCCTTGTTCTGGTGATGGGTCGGCAATGGCTTCTTTTCCAAATGCAGCAGCAGCCTCTTCCAGTAAAAAATCTGCGCTTGTTCTTCCCAAGCCGATCACGGTGAAAATAGACGTATCATTGTATCCCCCGTTGTCAATATTCAGGTTGTATATGATTTGATTCAATGGAACCAATGGATTTTCAGCGAAATATTCGCTTCCTAATAGGCCTTTTTCTTCAGCTGTCCAAGCACAAAATAGAATCGAACGCTTTGGAGGGTTTTCTGCGAAGTACCTTGCTGCATTGATAACTGCAACTGTTCCTACCGCATTGTCACGGGCTCCATTGTAAATAGAATCACCATCTGCATTCGGTCTTCCTACCCCAATATGATCATAGTGTGCAGAAAGCATCACATATTCATTTTTCAGCACAGGATCTGTCCCTTCGATGACAGCTACTACATTTTTACCTACAATTGCTTTGTTGATTTTTCCCTCGATTTGGAAGTCTGCATGGGTCAATTGACGATTACCAACGGCATTGATGGTCTCATTTTTGGTATCCTGAATCCAGATGTATGGAATGCTTTCACCTCCGCCTGTTTTATCTACGGTTAGCTGTGGATTGTTTAAGAAATTAGCCACTAATGGCCAGGGAACAGTAGGTACATTGTATACTTCTACCAAGCCGATAGCTCCTTTAGATTGTGCTAAGGCTAATTTTTGTCTTCCTGCTGCAAATAGTCCTCGGGGAGAAAGATTTCCTGGACCACCTACATTGCAAACTACCACTTTCCCACGAACATCTTTTCCTTCAAAATCTGCTTCCAGTCCATAACCCGCTACAATCAATTCGTAGGAGCCTGTCAAGGAAGGTCCATCTAATACCAACATGCCTTCTCCTTGTTTGAATGTGTTATCTCCAAAAGTCACTTCTCCTTTGGTGGGAGGGGAAGATAAGCGGAATGGAATATGTTGATAATAGCCGTTTGCATTGGTTAGTTCTTTGGCTCCATACTTCCAAAATTGCTCAGCAATATAGCGGGCTGCTGCGTCGATTTCTGGACGGATAGGGTCTCTACCCATCAATTCATCAGATGCGAGGTATCTGAAATGGGAAATGGCTTCCAGCTCATGGAAGTTTTTTTCAATGGCATCTTTGCCTCCTTGTGCGAAACTTGCGAAAGAGGCCGCTGTAAGCAATAAACTGAGTAGTATGGATTTTTTCTTCATATATACATGTATTGTAGCCTTGAAGATAGTACTTCTCGAAAAAATAAACAGGATTATTGCTGCTTTTTGTCTAAGCGGTTGCTGCCCGGGCTTATGCCTGAGATGAAAACGTAGGCTTAAAACCCACTTGGATCTGAGGGATCCCATGTAAATTCTAAACGCTTTAGGTACTTTTGAAAGATAGGCGAGACCACTGCTTGAATGGTAATCGGTTCTTGCGTAAATGGGTGTACACAAGATAGCTGCCAAGCATGCAGGAGGAGGTTATTGAGTCCCCATTCTTTTCTGAAAAAATTGTTTTGGGTGTTGTCTCCATGAGTGGTGTCCCCAAGGATGTAATGACGTATATGAGCCATATGTCTACGGATCTGATGCATACGACCTGTATGAGGATGACAGCGTAGTAGGGAATATCTGCTACTTGGATATCTTCCCGTCGTGTTGTAAGGAATGCTTGTTTCGTCCAAGACCCAATAACTTGTTTGAGCTTCTTGCAGCTCCCCATAGATTTTCTTTTTGAGTGGTTGATCGATTAAACCTGATTTCTCTTTCAGATGTCCTCTAACAATGCAGAGATAGTTTTTCTCAACTTCAGAGGAGCGCAAAATGGGCTGCATGCGAGAAGCTGCTTCGCTTGATTTGGCAAATAATAATACACCTGTGGTGGGTCTGTCGATTCTATGAATAGGAAATACTTTGATGCCTGTCTGGGCTTGGAGGATTTTAACAGCAATCAAATCCTCCTCTTCATCTGCCAAATGAGTTTTATGTACCAACACACCCGCAGGTTTGTTGATAGCGATAAAGTAATCATCTTCGAAGATAATCTCCAGCTTAATCATGAACTGCTGGTTCTATTAGGTCCCAAAGGTTGCCATAGAGATCTTCGAAAACAGCCACTTTTCCATACGATTCTACCACAGGACCTCTCACGATGGTCACTTGATGGTCCTGAAGTCTGGCGAAATCCCGGTCAAAGTTATCGGTGTGTAAAAATAGAAATACCCGTCCACCTGTTTGGTTACCGATGCTTTGCGCTTGTTTTTCATTAGCAGCTTTTGCAAGCAATAATCCACAAGATGAACCAATTGGTCTAACCACTACCCAACGTTTGGTAGGGGACTGAACGGTATCTTCTATCAATTCAAATCCCAAAACCTTTGTATAATACTGAATAGCTTCGTCATAATCTCTGATTACGATAGCGATTTGTACTAGTGATTGCTTCATTGTTTTAATCAAAAGATGGTACCTGAACCAATACTTTCCACTCCATCATACCAAGCCACAAACTGCCCGGAAGCAATGCCTTTCTGTGGCTGATCAAAAATCACATATAAACCTTTTTCCCGCATCAATAAAGTAACTCCTGATAAAGGCTGTCTATAACGGATTCTTCCTTGGTATCGTTGATGTTCTCCTACTTGCAGTTTCAGATCTTCCCGTATCCAGTGAACGTCATCTTTTTTTACAAAGAGCCCATTTCTATTCAATCCAGGGTGTTCTTCTCCTAATCCTGTATAGATGACATTCGCTCGGGTATCTGTTGCGATAACAAATAAGGGTTTTCCTGTTCCTCCCACCTGCAGTCCTTTTCGCTGGCCTACGGTGAAGTAATGCGCACCATTATGTTCGCCTACTTTTTTACCGTCTGATGGTTGGTAATAAATTGGTGTGCACAGTGCATCCAATTGCTCATCGCTCAGACTTGTAAGTTCAGTATTTACTGGAAGTGACCATTGTGCATATGCTGGATAGTCCTCTGATATGCTTAGAATGTTTCCTTTTTTTGGTTTTAATTGTTGCTGCAAAAAGTCAGGTAGACGTACCTTTCCAATAAAGCACAATCCCTGACTGTCTTTTTTCTCTGCAGTAATTAACTCTTGTTGCTTTGCGATGGCCCGAACATCCGATTTTTGCAGGTGACCGATAGGGAATAAGGATTTACTTAATTGCTCTTGGCTCAATTGGCACAAGAAATAGCTTTGGTCTTTATTGGGATCCGCACCAGCCAATAATCTGTGGATGGTTTGACCATCTTTTTCAAAGCTATCTTTCTGGCAATAATGTCCGGTGGCAACAAAATCCGCATGCAGCTTTTCAGCAGCTTTCAGAAAAATATCAAACTTGATTTCTCTGTTGCATAAAATATCAGGATTGGGTGTGCGGCCTGCTTCATATTCCGCAAACATGTATTCTACTATCCGTTCTCGGTAATCTTCACTCAGGTCTATGGCTTGAAATGGGATTCCCAATTTTTCTGCCACCAACATGGCATCTGTGCTATCCTCCATCCAGGGGCATTCATTGGATATTGTGACACTTTCATCGTGCCAGTTTTTCATAAACATCCCGATAACTTCATAGCCTTGCTCTTTTAGCAAGTAAGCCGCAACTGAGGAGTCCACTCCTCCAGATAAGCCAACAACAACTCTCTTTTTCTTTTCCATGGGCGAAATTATTCATGGATTCAAGGTCCATGAGTTTTCAATTCGAATATAAACACACCCCAACTTTGATAAGGTTCCCAAAGGTAGGGAATATTGTTTGCATAGAGGTTATGATAGCAGTCAACTCGTCAGCAAGCTCAGGAATCATGCCTCAACTAACAATTCATGGTTAAAAAGCTTTTCTTCTAAAGGTAAAAATTGACCCGTAGAGTAGTTCAGTTACAAATTGATTCTGATATCAAAAAAACTTCAACTCGCATTTACACCCGTTATTTTCTATACTTGACTTTTTTTTGAAAGTCATAAATTGCTTTTATGTGGTTATTGTTTTACATAATTTCAAATTTTTTTTAAATAAGATGTTAATGATTTGGAGCGATTGCTTACTAATGGAAAAACAAAATAAATAATCCATGATAAGCATCTTTTACAAAATTATTTTATTTCTGTGTTTAGGTTTGTTTTCAATAGTTGCCTCAGCTCAAAATGTTAAACAAAAGTTAAATGATCGCGCTGATCGTGCATCGGATCGAGCTCTTGACAATCTTGAAGAATCTTTATTTTCAACAAAAATAAAATTACCCGCAAAGAAGGCTAAGGAAAAAAACAATGTTCCAGCCAAGCAAAATGAAGAGTATGATGATTTTTTATTTTCAGAAAATTCTGAACAGTTGATTTCAGAAAATTTGACTTTTAATGAGAATCGATCGCTGCAATCCTATTCGAATTATGATTTCATCATGGGAACCTCCATTCTCTTCGCGGAGGATTTTTCACGTGCGAAGCTTGGGGATCTGCCAGATGGCTGGAATACTTCTAGTACCCTTGAAGTGGTTGAACTCAGCACATATTCTGGGAAGTGGTTGAAATTAGGTAAGGGACAGACTAACTTCACACCACTTGCCTTCGGGAAAATACCGGATGATTTCACTCTTGAATTTGATCTCGTTTTGGATGTAGATGGGCAAAAGTTTGCGCCTGGTACACGTATGTTTGGGGTCATATTAAATGATTTACCAGATGCAAGTATCAATCTTGGAAACAGAAGAGCAGGGGATCATTGGATTTATTTAGGTTTTAGCGGAGACCGTAAACAAATGGAAAAAAGGTGGAAAAAAAGTGAATTCAATGAGTTTAATGCCACACCATTGCCTCTGTTAAGCAAAAGTAACTTACAAAGAGGGGATAAAGTGAGAGTGTCACTTTGGAAGAGTAAAAACAGAGTAAGATTATACTTTAATGAGGAAAAAGTTTATGATATTGTTCAAGCCCAGTATCAGGATAAACCTTATCAATCGTTGAAGTTTTTCTCAGATCAAGCCAATGAAGGAGAGTTTTTTTATGTGTCCAACATAAGAATCGGAGACGCACCACCAGTAATAAAGTCTGATTTGGAAGAGAAAGGGATTTTTGAAGCTACTGGGATTTATTTTGAAACTGGCAGTGCCTCCATTAAGCCTGAATCCTATCCTTCACTTAAACAGATTTCTGATTTCATGAAGCAGCATGGAGGAAGTTTTTCAATTGCAGGTCATACGGATAATGTTGGAGACAGTGAATCTAATCGTCTGCTATCCGAGCAGAGAGCCAATGCAGTCCGTAATTCGCTAATTAAAGACTTTGGAGTCAATACCAATCAATTGGCATCTCGTGGATATGGCCTTTGGTATCCGATTTATTCCAATAATACACCTGAGGGAAGAGCCAAAAACCGTCGTGTGGATATCATTAACCTCGATATCGTGCCTAACTATGAAGAAAGACTTGCCAAGGCAGTCGGTACTCTATAAACTGAATTTTGCAATAAACTACGTCTTACCAACAAAAATCTTATCCTATGAAAACAAATTTTTGGATTGCTCTTGGGTGTTTCATTTTGCTTTCAACTTCCGATTGTTTTGGTCAAATGGGCTCTTTTTTGAGTTCCTCTAACCAATTTGGTTTAGAAAAGATTAGGACAATGAAGTCCATGCAAGAACATATTCAGTGGGTGTCATTGGAAAATGAGTCAGAAGTTGTGAGACAACTTCAAGCAAATGGATTTACTATGCTTAGCAATGGTGTTATTTCAGCAGCAGGGATTACCAATGAACGACTTAGATGCTATGTAGCCAAAAAAGATAATGCTGTGGTAATCGTTTTTAGAGGCACCAAAGCAGTCGGTAATCCAGGACAGACGTTCATAAATACAGTGGTGTCAGATGCCAATATCAAACAAGTGGTACCATCATTTATCAACTCTAACTCTGTTGCACCCTCCTCTAGTTATAGAAATTCGAAGGTACATCAAGGCTTTAATAATGCGTATATGAGGGTGCGGCAATCCATTTTGGCCGCTCTCCAAAATCAACCTAATACAGTTAATGTTTTTGTGTTTCATAGTTTGGGTGGTGCTTTGGGAACCCTTTGTGCGCTGGATTTAGCGGTTAATCAAAATAGAAGGTATGCTTCGATCACGCATATAGTATCAGGATCTCCAAGAGTGGGAGATGCAACATTCCGAGCATATTTTGAGCGTGCTGTTAAAAATAATTTAAGGATAGTGGTTAATTCAGATCCAATTCCATCAGTCCCTAATTTTTATGGTTTAAGGGCTGCAAACAAATACCATCATGCGGGCAATTTACTGGTATTAGGGAAACAGGATGCAAATATAGCCTTAGCTACTATAGATGTACATCCTAATATCAGGCATTTCCCCAATCATGCCAATGAACTCTACTTGCAGGTTGTTTCTTCCTTTCTTTCCAAATCAATTCAAAATCCTTCGATCTATGCACGAGGGAATAAGATCATAGAAGAAATCGCAGATAAGGAACGTGAGTTGGCCAATAAACGATTTTAAGCTTCACTAATAATCCTATGAAAAAAATCACATTAATTCATCTCTTCTGCGCTATCATGTCTTGGACAGGCGTCAATGCTCAAAGTTCTTCGGGGAACTTATTGATCAACAATAGTTCTAGGACTAAGATTGAAAACCCAATAAGTATAGTACATCACTTTGGTGACTTCAAAACAGGGAAAAATAAGATTGTGTTTAATCTGGAAACCAAGGGATTTCCTACTACTTCTGACGGTAAGGAAGTTGCAATTATTGTTTTTGAAACGATCGTCAAATCTAATGGTCGAGTTATTTCCCAATCTAAAGGAAAACCACTTCCGTTTTTCCCAGGGGAAATGGGTATGCCAATTGAAGCATTCGATATTATCTCACCTATTTTTTTACATCAATATGGGATAGATAAGTCTATTAGAGATAATCCCAAATTGAATCCTGTAGTGGACAAAGGCGCCACTTATGAGGTAGAGGTTAGGGCAGAGGTTCTAAATGGGAACGGTAAAGTTGATCCAGCATTTTTAATAATCATTATTTAATTACAGTCATATGAAAAGATATAGTTATATACTTGCCTTTTTTCTATTCAGCTTTCAATTTTCCTATGCGCAAGAGTTATGGGAAGGTAACTGGAAGATAAATGGTGAAAACACTTCCATGATGCGTATGGGGAGTATGGTGTATGGCGTTTCGAATACATCTTACTGGTTTGGAAGAGTTTACCCAGGGGGAAGACGCTTGGGAGGCGTATATATCAATACTACTAATTCCAATTCAGGTCGATTTGATATTCAAATCAATGGGGATAACTTGTCCTTTTCAGGTCTCATTGCTGCTGGAGAACAAATGCGAGGATTAGATAACACCAATGCCATGAATCTTAACGGAGAAAAATTGGAATCTGAACATGTTTTGATTAAAGTTTCGGATAAAGCTGGTTTGGTTGCTTCGGATATGGGTTTTACAGTTGGTATACTAGATGATAGTAGGGTATTTTTTGGAAAACTAAAAACAGCTAATTGGCAATTGTTTCTAGCAAATGTGACATTTACCAGAATCAATACTATCACCTGTGAGCGAATGGATAATGGCGCTGAAGGTGAAGTTCTTCTTACCCAAAATCAGCGAGGTGAACTCAGACTTATGGGAGGGCAAAGGGGTGGCTATGATAGGCATATAGCAGCATTGGAGGCGGAGGAGCGGAAAAAACAGCAGGAATTGGCTAAAGTAGAATCAGCAATTACGAATTCAAACCCTACTACCACGCATCGTCTAAGGGTTACACTGAACTCTGTAAAAATGACCAAAGCTAGATTTGGGAATAGACAAACAGGAGGACTTAGGTTAGAGGCACGGATAGTTGGCTCATCCAATAGAATGGAAAAAGTGGCCGTAATTGGGAATCATGCCAGAAGATTTCATTATACCCATAGCGATAAAAAGACATCGGTTTCAGGTGCGGTAATTGAAAATATGGGTAGTTACGCTACTGAAGGAGGGCCAAGATGGATTCAAGGACAGGAGCGAAAGTCAAGCAAGTCAGTTGTTTGGAGGATTGATTTAACTGCGCAAGAAATCACTACTTCAAAACTACAATTAGAATTTTATTCCCATTTTGGTTGGGGACCAAATTTGCTTGCAGCAGATATGTGGGCTGACAGGTCAAATAATCTAGGCGAGATCATTAAATTCCTTTCAGGGGAGACCACCGCCAATAGTTACCCTAATTTGGGAGGTACCAAAAGACGAATTCCAAATTCAGATGACGAGATTTTTTTGGAATCCATGGGAGGTAAAAGATACGTCCGTATCAAAAGCGATGTCTTTGATGATAAAAATCATGTCCGGTTTGAAGTCCAGTATACTCTTGAATTAATCAACTAATTATTCTATGAAAAATTTATTGCTATTGCTCGTTCTATGGTTGTCTTTGACCATGCGGGCGCTAGAATTTCTTGTGAGGTCGTCCCAAGAAAAAATCGAAATCCATTCAAAAGATGGAAATTATGAAGAGCTGCTTGCTGTATTGGCTTCTCACAAGTTGTCTTTGGGTCTGAATGCGAGCCTGGTGGAAAAGTCAAGTCCAAAAGATTTGTTGACTACTTTGGTGTATTCGGTAAGTGAAAATGGAAAAACCATCTATCAGTCAGATCGAAATTCTATCCAGTTAACAGCAAAAATGAAGACTATAGAGCTTTTTCCTAATGGTTTGGAGGAATCCATGATTTCTACATGGGAAAAACAAGGCTTTATCAGGAGACAGGTTGGGAGAATTGAAAATCCTGATAAATCAACAGGTAATCTTCCAAAACCACAAGGTCCGGGTGCTGGGAAGACAAATCCCAATGATGATAAAAATCAAGGAGAACTAGGTAAGCCCAATACTAAAATAGAGCAACAAGGATTTATCAGAAGACAAGTCGGGAGAATACCAAAATCTTCATATGAAGTGAAGGTTACTGTACATTCCCCAAAAGATAAGGGTCAAAGTCATCCATCTACTTTTTTGATTATAATCATTTAATAAAATAATTATGAAAAAGTTAAACTATGCTATTGTTGCGTTATTCTTTATAGTAGGAATGTCTGCATGTGGTCAAAATCAAAATCATGAAGAAGCTAATGAGCTTCAATTATCCAGTTTGCAAAAGGGTGGTAGTTTCAATGCTTGCAAAGGGATAACTGAAAACAATTTTAGGGAAACATTTAACATACCGTCTGATTATGTATTAGGAGATGTTGAGGCTTTCAATGTTATGCCCGAAATGTCTTGCGTGATGGCTGCTGGAAAAGATGGTAAACAGTTGGCTATTATGGTTTCCATGATGGCCAACCCTTCAACCTATGATTTTGTTGCCACTAGGGTAAAAGAAGAATTCAGCACTGCTCCAGAGGAAGATAAAATCAAAGGTTTGGGAGAGTTTGCTATATATCGTGAAAATAGAACCAGAAAAGAATCAGCATTGGTAGTATTTCAGGATAAACATATAATTTCAATAGCGTTTGATCATTCCAACACTTATGAAAAAGAACAGCTTAAAGAAATGATGCAGAATTTTTACAAAAAATGGCTTAAACTTCAATCTTAAGTATTTTATGTTTTAGTATATTTACAAAACTTTATGTTGATTTTTAAATTGATTGTGTATGAAATGGATGACATTTGTTCTCCTTGCGGTTATTTTATTTGAAGGGACTGGAAAACCTTCTTCATCAGAATTGGCAGTCTTATACGATCAACGGGTCAGACAAGGAAGTAAGTCCATTGATGATCAACTACTGAAACGTCATTACTCGTATTGGATGGACGTTTTTAAAGCCCCAACAGTTCCTGAGGATACCTCAGGACTGTTTTTGTTTTTAACAGTTTGCAATTTGGAGAAGAAGTATCAATGGTCAGATAATTTGATCAATCACAAATCTGATTTAGTAAGAAAAATTTTTAGTAGGAACAATTGGGAATTGGCTGTAATCGACTACTTAGATTATACTAATCAGGTTTCATTTACAGGTAAAACTGATGTTGAGTTTTTGAAAGGCAAAGTTCAAATTCTGTCAAGATTTAAAGACCACAACAAAGAGTGGGAAGCATTGGTATTGGATAGGTTGGGAAGAACAATGTATGATAAGAATAGCTATGATTCTGCTCTCCTATATTTGGAAAAAGGTGGAGAACTAATGCAAAAAAATAAGTTGAAGCTGTACCATGCCAATAACTTGACAATGCAAGGTGTAGTTTGGGATGCTAAGGAGAAATTTGATAAATCAGCACAATTTTATGATGCATCTCTAGAAGTTTTAGGGTCTTTGTCACAACCACCATTTGGAACCTTAGGAGCCAATGCATACAATATAGGGTTGATTTATGAAGATCGTTTTGGTAATGGGTTGAAGGGCTTGCCATATTACTTAAAGGCTTTGGAATATGACAAACAATCAGGAACTGCGGGGTTGGGTGTTGTTTCGGAGGATTATGCTGCAATCGCCCGATGTTATTTGAGGGAGGGAGATATCCTAAAAGCTGAGAAGTATGCGCTATTATCCCTAGATGTCGCTAAGCAGATTCAGCCTTCTGCAGGTTTTGAATATGCAAAATCATTATTGGTAACTGCTGAAGTTTATGGTTATAAGATGCATCTAGCAACTGCTTTGGTCAAGGCTTATGAAGCATTGGAAATCTTCGAAAAAATTGAAAAATCGTATAATTACGATCTAAGAAGGCAGAAAGCCATGACTTACAATTTGATTGGAAGTTTGAAAATTAAAAATAATGAACCCATTGAGGCTGAGTCCAATTTTTTGAAAGCAGTTGCAATTTCTCAAGAAATATCGCGAGAGGTGTTCCTTATTCAGGCATATCCGGGATTAATTGAATCAGCTATTCAAAGATCCATGTGGTCTCAGGCCAGAGAATACTGGGCGTCATGGGGGGTAATAATAGAACAGAAATTTAAAGCAGCTACATATCAGCAACAATTACATAGATTGAAAGGTCTGGAAATTTCCATTAAAAGCAAGGAATTTGCATCGAATCAGAGTTGGGAAAAAAGGTTGCAGGATTTTTTAAATGCTGATAGTTTGATTTCAGATATTTATCTGAAAGGACTATTTCTGCAAACTAGGTATATGAACCATCAAAATATGGAAAATGATCAAGTGATTAATCATTTGTTAAAAGTCCAACAAGCCTTAATTGATTATTTGAATTTTCAATACCATGTTGTCAATGCAGCTTTCCAAAGCCCTAACTTAAAAGCATTGATCAGTGAATCTATTCAACTCGGAATCAAGCATCAACATTGGGATACTGATGATCGCATAAAACTTGTTTTAGTGAATTTACTAAGTTTGAATAAAAGTATAGGCAGTATTCCCAAAAGAAATTTTCAGAATTCAACTGAAGAGTCAGGAGCTTCATTGATTTATCAAGAAAAGAAATTATCAGAACGCTACGCAGAAGTGTCGTTTATGATTTATGCTCATGAGATAGGTCAAAAACAAGTTACCAAAAATCAATTGGTTGAATTGACACAAGAGGAAATTAGACTTGAAAGAGATCTTTTATCCATAAGAGAACAACTTCAAGCGCAATTCTCCGCTTACTTCTATTCGTACTTTGTTGCTCCTATAGGTTCTTTGAAAGAATTTCAAAGTAAAATAGGTAAGGAGGAATTATGGATAGAAACATTTATTTATGAGGATAAAATATTTGCTCTTTATGCAAATAGATCTGAAGTTTATGTAAGAGAAGTCAAGTTGGATCAATCAATCAAAGACCGTTGGCTAATTAGAAATCCAAAAGATATTAGAAATGGTAAAGTATTTGAAAGTCCGCAATTAGAGAAATTTATCGGAGAAAAACTGCCAAATTTCCAACGGTTGATTTTTGTGCCTGATTCATGGCTTGCTTTGGTACCACTCGAAGTGTTTACCTATCAACAAGAGCCCTTACTCTTTACTAAGGAAGTCGTTTATGATGTTAGTTTATTGGACAGGGTACGACGTGAAAAAAAGTCATTATCTCCATACCAATTACAATGGAAGGGATTTGCACCATATTATGAAAATAATTCTTTGGTGTTTGCTGAACAAGAGATCCAGCGTATTCATCAGCTTACAAAGGGCAAAAGTTTTATAGGCCCTTTGGTTACTAAAGATCTGTTCAAAGAAGAAGCATCTCATTCAAAAATATTTAATTTGGCGGCACATGGATATGCAGATGTCAATAACCCTGGCTATAATGCTTTGATCTTTGGAGAAGAGTTGGAAGAATACCTGACAGTAAATGAAATCTATGATTGGGTCATTGATGCGGATCTCGGTGTACTTAGTGCATGTGGCTCAGGGGTTGTCAATACCAAAGAAGGGGCGGGGTTACTGAGCCTGGGGAGAGCATTTAATTTTGCTGGTGTTCCTAGCCTAGTAATTGGCTTATGGGAGATACCTGATAAGCAATCAGCAACAATCATGGAAATGTTCTATGAAAATTTACTCAATGGAATGAGTAAATCAGAATCTCTTCGCCAAGCCAAAATCCGATATTTGCAAATTACAGAGGATGAATTTTTCAAACATCCTTATTTTTGGGCAGGATTAGTACTTTTAGGAGAGGATCAACAAAAGAGTGAAAGAAGCTTTTTTTGGATTTTCTTACTTCCGGGTATTGTGATTGTAGGGTTTTTATTAAGGAAGTTTTTCCAATAGTTTTTGAGCTTTTTTTAACTCAAAATCACCATTGATTACTAAATCATTCAACAGGGTCTTCGCCTCTTCTACATTTCCAGATTTGACCAAGGCAAGTGCTCTATACCATTGTATTCGATATCTACTGGATTCATCATCCAGATTTGTAATAATTAACACTTCTAAAGCATTCTCAGTATCTCCTATGGCTAGATAACTAGATCCTAAATATAGTTTTAGTTCATTGAATTCATTTGACTCCTGAAGTTGCTTAAAGAGAATAAGGGCTTGTTCAAAGTTTTTACTTTCATAAGCTGAGAAAGCTAATTTCAGCTCATTATCAACGTTCCCTCTAGTGATTGGATAGTGTATATTCTCGGCAGGAGTAAAATAGGTCAAGAAAAGATCTTCATGAACATCCTTTGGCGTAAATGTACGGATGAAAACTAAGGCAAAAGCTATAATTAGAATGGCAGCTGCAGGCCATTTGATTAAAAATGAGATCGATTGTTTATTTGTTGAGCGATAAGATTTTTCTAAATCTTTTAATTTAGCCTTAAGGGCAGGCTCTCCTTCTGAAATCATTACTTGTTTGATAGCGATCTGTAAATTAAACTCCTCTTTTAATTCAATGTCTGATTCCAATAGTTTATCAAGCCTAAGTTTTTCTTCAGCGGTCAAGGTTCCTTCAAAATATTTTTCGATTAAGTTTTCTTTATCCATGAATATCCTTGTTTATCATTTCTTTTAATTTTTTCAAACACCTACTTTTTTGTGCTCTTACGGTGTTTTCATTTTCATACCCACCAGTAATGACTAATTCTTTTATCGTTAGTCCCTGCAAGTAGAAGGATGTTAACAGTTTTTTACAAGCACTTCCCATCGATAGCAGGTTTTTCTTGATTTTTTCAATTAATGCATCATTGCATTCCTCATCAGTCGCGCCATCATTTGTTGCAGGAAGATTATCGGTTATAAAGACAATAGATTTGTTTTCTCTATTCAATAAATCGTAAGCTTTATTTTTCCCAATCGCAAAAAAATATGTTTTAAAACTTACTTGAATCTCTTGTAATTCGTAATTAAAAGCTTTTTTACGCATAACTAAAATCGACTCGTGAAATATTTCAATAGCGTCTGCAGTACTTATCCCTTTTTTTGTTAAAAATTTTACAAATTCCTGCCTGTAAGTTTTATAGAAGTTTTTAAAAAACATTTCATTATCCGAACGAAACCCTTCAATAATACTAGAGTCGATCATGTATACATCCGTTTAAAATAAAGACATCTATATTACTAAAAATTGTGATAGTAAGGTAGGTTGAGCATTAAATAAAAATTGAAGTAGTTAATTATTCATATAGTAATAAGTAAAGAGGTGTTTATTTAGCAGAATCCTATTAATCGATTACTCAGCTTCATAAGCTACATTTTCCCATTTTTCTTCGTCTACTGTAAGATATAATCCTATTTTTGCAGCCAATTAGTTGACACTTTCTATACTTATCCACTCATGGCAGAGTACAATCATCAGGAAATCGAACAAAAATGGCAGGCATATTGGGAAAAAAACCAAGTATTCAATGCCCAAGTAAATCCTGACAAACCAAAATTTTATACCTTGGACATGTTTCCGTATCCATCTGGGGCGGGACTTCATGTGGGGCATCCACTGGGGTATATTGCCTCAGATATCATCGCACGCTTCAAGCGCTTACAGGGATTCAATGTCCTGCATCCTATGGGCTACGATTCATTCGGTTTGCCTGCGGAGCAATATGCTATTCAAACAGGACAACACCCTGCCATCACTACAGCGCAAAACATCCAACGTTACGAAGAGCAGCTGAAAAATATTGGCTTTGCTTATGATTGGGCCAAGGAAGTCAGAACCTCTGATCCGTCTTATTACAAATGGACTCAGTGGATTTTTATGCAATTGTTCAATAGCTACTACGATAAAAAAGCCGATAAAGCTCAGTCTATTGACAGTTTGATTGCCCACTTTGAAACTCAAGGAAATGCTAGAATCGACGCAGTATGTGACGACGATACCCCACAATTTTCTGCTGCTGAATGGAAGACGTTTACAGAAGTTCAGCAACAAGAATTATTGTTAAAATACAGACTGACTTTTTTGGCAGAGACTACGGTCAACTGGTGTGCTGCTCTTGGAACAGTGCTTTCCAATGATGAGGTGAAAGATGGTTTCTCCGAGCGTGGAGGACATCCCGTAGAGCGCAAGAAAATGATGCAATGGAGTATGCGGATTACTGCTTATGCAGAGCGCTTGCTTCAAGGCCTGGATACCTTGCAGTGGACAGAGCCGATCAAAGAAATGCAGCGCAACTGGATTGGTAAATCCATAGGTGCGGAGATGGTTTTCCAAGTCAAAGGTCAGGATAAATTGATCAAGGTTTTTACCACGAGAATAGACACGATCTATGGTGTGACCTATTTGGCTTTAGCTCCTGAACATGAATATGTGCAAGAGTTGATCACGGATGATCAGCGAGCCACTGCAGAAGCCTATGTAGAGGTGGCCAAAAACAGGTCAGAACGCGACCGAATGTCAGATGTTAAGACCATTTCGGGAGCTTTTACCGGTTCGTATGCGATCAATCCATTCAATGGTGAAGAGATTCAGATCTGGATTGCAGATTATGTATTGGCTGGATACGGTACAGGTGCAGTGATGGCTGTACCTGCCCACGATGAGCGGGATTATAATTTTGCCAAGCATTTCGGTTTGGAAATCCGACAGGTGATCGAAGGCAGTATGGAAAATGGTTCATTCCCTGGCAAGGGAGGGACTATCTGCAATTCTGATTTCCTTTCTGGGTTAGAAATGAAAGCTGCTATGGATAAAGCCATCGCATTCTTGGAAGAAAAGCAGATCGGAAAAGGTAAAATCCAATACCGCATGCGTGATGCCATCTTTACCCGTCAGCGATATTGGGGAGAGCCTTTACCAGTGTACTTCAAAGATGGGTTGCCATACTTGATTGATGAAAAGGATTTGCCTTTGGTCTTGCCTGAGGTGGATAAATATTTGCCTACAGAAGATGGTGAACCACCGTTGGGACGTGCCAAAGACTGGGTTTACAAAACTGCTGATGGAGAGTTTCCACTGGAGAAAAGTACAATGCCGGGTTGGGCTGGATCGAGTTGGTATTTCTTCCGCTACATGGATCCACAAAACACCGAGCAATTTGTTGATCCCGTAGCTGAACAGTATTGGGGATCTGTGGATTTGTATATTGGTGGAGCGGAGCATGCTACGGGTCACTTATTATATTCCCGATTTTGGACCAAGTTTTTGTTTGATAGGGGCTATGTATCCATTGAGGAGCCTTTCCAGAAGATGATCAACCAAGGGATGATTCAAGGAAGATCCAATTTTGTCTATCGATTGAAAGGAACCAATACCTTTGTGAGTCATGGCTTGAGAGAGCAATATGATACTATTCCTATGCACGTGGATGTGAATATCGTGCATAACGATGTGTTGAATCTCGATAAGTTCAAAGCATGGAGGCCTGATTTGGCCGATTCAGAGTTTATCTTGGAGGATGGTAAATATGTATGCGGTGCGGAGGTAGAAAAGATGTCCAAATCCAAATACAATGTGGTAAATCCGGATGATATTATCGAACGCTATGGTGCAGATACCCTCCGCTTGTATGAAATGTTCTTGGGTCCATTGGAGCAGTTTAAACCTTGGAATACCAATGGCATCGATGGGGTTTCGAAGTTTTTGAAGAAACTCTGGAAGCTATACCACAATGCAGCCGGTAACTTTGAAGTGTCTGATGCTGAACCTACCAAAGAGGAGTTGAAGACCTTGCATAAGACCATCAAAAAGACACAGGAAGATCTTGAGAATTATTCCTTCAATACATCTGTGGCTTCTTTCATGATCTGCGTCAATGAGTTGACAGCTGCCAAATGCAATAAGCGGGCGATCTTGGAGCCATTAGCTGTGTTGGTATCACCATACGCACCTCACATTGCTGAGGAGTTATGGGCTTTGTTAGGAAACAAAGATTCTATTATCTATGCAAGCTTTCCAGAATTCAAGGAAGAATATTTGGTGGAAAATGCGCATGAATATCCGGTGTCTATCAATGGAAAGGTCAGAAGTAAATTACCATTACCATTGTCTCTAAGCAAAGAAGAGATCGAATCAGCTGCTATGGCTGATGGTACGGTTCAAAAATGGTTGGAAGGAAAAGCTCCTAAAAAAGTGATTGTAGTACCGGGTAAGATTATCAATATTGTGATCTAACTGAATTATGCCTAAAGAGAAAGAGGCTGTCTCCTAAATGGGGATAGCCTCTTTTTTTTACAATAACTTTTGAAAGCCTTCTTTGATATGCTTGATAGCATCAAAGCTTGAATCAATATTGATCAACCCTTTATTGACATCGTGCCAATATCCATCCCCACACTCAATGTAGCTGCCTGGTTTGTTGGGTTTTTGCTCCTTGGCAATACCATAATCATAATCAGGCATAAATACATAGGAGAGTAGTTTTTTTGTATCTTCCCAATCGGCTGTTTTTGGCTTACCATTCACAATTACCTCCACAATTCGGGTGGCAAACTTCATCTGTAACTGCAGGTGTTTACTTTCGGAAGCACCAATCTCCAGAAAATTGATTTTCAAAGGAGCCTCTTTTTTGTTGATTTCATAGATCGCCTGAATGATATCTTGGGATAAAATCATCCAATCTTGCTGATTGGCTGGCACAGCTCGGGATACTTTATGATCTGCATCTTTCGCAAGGAGTTTGATACCTCCATCTTCCTCATTTAATTTGGTATTTGACCATTTGCTCTTGCCGAACAAGCCTTTGATAGTTTCTTCCCAAATCTTCGGAATCTCTCCCTGAAAGGTGTAATCATCATCCAAGGTAAAGCCTTCATCCAAGATTTCTTCCTCGGTGATTTCTTCCCGGTGTGTATACTCCAAATACAATTGGGTATTTAGTGTGTTTTTAGCAAAGCCAAGTTTGATTTTAAATATGTGCGCAAATGGTGGAGGAATGAATCCAGAATCGTATTCAATTTCCAATTTGCTTAGGTGTTCTGTTTTGAGTTGCATGGATGCAAGTATTTCGATAGGATAAATTATTCAAATGTTTTGGAGGAATCGGCAATGGACTCTTCAAGTAATGCCATCTCCTTCGGAGTCAGGTCTCTCCATTTTCCTACAGGCAGGTCTAGATGTATATGCATGATTCTGATTCTTCTAAGTTGTGTTACTTCATAATCCAGGTACTCACACATTCTGCGAATCTGACGGTTCAGTCCTTGGGTCAGGATAATGGAAAATTTAAATTTAGACAGTTGTTTGACTTCACAAGGATTGGTCACTGTTCCCAAAATTGGGATGCCTTTACTCATGCGGTCAATAAAATCCTTATTGATGGGTCTATTGACGGTGACGATGTATTCTTTTTCATGGTTGTTTTTAGCCCGCAAAATCTTGTTGACAATATCACCATCGCTAGTCAGTAGGATTAATCCTTCGCTAGGTTTGTCTAGCCTGCCTATAGGAAATATTCGTTCGTTATGCTTGATATAATCGATGATATTGTCTTTTTCAGATTTGGTGTCTGTGGTGCATACAATTCCAACAGGTTTGTTGAAAGCTATGTACACATGTTTGGATTTTGGTTGCCCCACAGGCTTTCCATCAACTTTGACCACATCACCTGGCATTAATTTGGTGCCCATCTCTGGTTTTTTCCCGTTGATTGTCAGTCGACCTTCTTCGATGAGTTTGTCAGCGGCCCTTCTGGAACAAAAGCCTATTTCACTCAAATACTTATTGATGCGTGTAGCGTTGGATTCAGTCATGTATCAATCACCCCATGGTAAATTCCTGCAAATATACTCAAAAGCTATCCAAGGATTTTGAGAATCGAGAATAAGTTCTAACTTGGTGACATAAACAAAACCCAAAAATGACTATGGAATCCACAAAATTTAAGAAAGTTGGTATTTGGTTAGATCACTCTTTTGCCTATTTCGTCGGGTATGCTGATGGGAAAGCAACGCTGATAGAAAAGCTTGATTCACCACATGAAAGTATGAAGAGAGTTGAAGGGGAAGGAAATGATACCACTTGGTACACGCCAAATCCAGAGCATGCTTCTAATAATGAACACAAAAAACATAACATCACCCAAAATGAATTGAAAGAGTATTTTAAAATTCTGGAAGGAAAAATCCAATCCTATGAGGATGTGTTACTTTTTGGGCCGGGTACAGCAAAAGAGCAATTGAGAAACCGATTGAAAGATAATAAGGCGTTTGATAAAAAGTGGTTTGCCGTAGAAAACTCAGATAAATTGACTGATAACCAATTATTGGCTTATGTACGGGAATTCTTCGATAAACACAGCATCTAAGTGGCTCGCAGAAAGCGCTGAATCCGCAGAAAGGAAGTAAAAAGAGCCTTTGAGGTCTTGCAGGCTTCGAAGGTTTTTTGTTGTCCACAGATTTGACGGAGTTTCAAAGATTTACAATCTCATCATTCGAAGTTGGACATTTATCATTCGACATTTTTTTCTCCGTCCATACATGCAAGGTGAATTCCCCTTCTTCCAAATCTAAATGCTACCCTCTAAAATCTAAAAGAGCATGGCATAAAAAAAGTGATAAAAACAGATTTCAGGGGCGTAGCCCTGTTATCTTCATAGAAAAACGGTGGATGATGGGGTCAGAGGCGCGTAGCGCTGAGGTCTTGATAAGGATAGTATTTTTTTTGGACACAGATAAAAAAGTGATTTTCACAGATTAACACAGATGGTTTGCTGACGCAAATTTGGGCTCTCAGAAGGCGCTGAATCCGCAGAAAGGAAGTAAAAAGAGCCTTTGAGGTCTTGCAGGCTTCGAAGGTTTTTGCCACTGAAATGAGGGTTGTCCACTAATGACACGAATTACACGAAAGAGGGGAGCTCGCAGAAAGCGCTGAATTCACAGAAAGTAAGGAAAAAGAGCCTTTGAGGTCTTGCAGGCTTCGAAGGTTTTTTGTTTTCTATGGATTTGACTGAATTTCAAGTATTTACAAACTCATCATACGGAATTGGACATTTATCATTCGACATTTTTTTCTCCGTCCATATACGCAAGGTGAATTCCCTTGGTTTGCTAAATTTTTTATCCAACAACCGGCTCTTGCAAACGAATATATTTTGTTAAATCGGAATGTAGGATTGTGTATAATTCTTCCTCATTACCTTTTGATGTGGAGGTAAAAAGAAATCCAAATACGCCATAATGATTCAATGGATGTTTGCGAACATGGAGGACCTCTTCAAAATCATTGCTGATAGCCTCGTAGTCAAAGGCTGCAAACGCTTCTTGCTTGACGTTAGCTTGGTTATCCAAGAGGATTAAGCTAAAGATTTTGTTTTTTCTTGCGGCAAATATTTTCTCCCAATTGGGTTTTTTGCCTTCTAAGAAATACTCGTAAGAATTGATTCCATAAGCAAACCAAGCTAAATCTCCCGTCGTGCACCATCCACCAAAACGCATGGGATTCACTTCAATAGGGATGATTTCTCCAGATGCCGTTTTGCGAATTTCAATATGTAAAGGGAAATTTTGAAGGTTAACTTTTTCACCCACCATTTTCAGGAATGAAAGTATTGGTTCATACATTTCCGTAAAAATCTCCTCAGAAGTGCAATAAACTCGGTCGCTTACATCAGCTTCTGAAGCAAACAAATGCTTCAAAATGTTCAGGATAACTGGATTTCCTTCCTCATCAAAGTAGCAATCAAAGGCATATTCATCTCCTTTGATGTAGGACTCAAGAATAAATTCCGCATTGTCTACTACCTCGGTAGGATACATATCCTGAATCCTGGAGACTGTTTCTTGGATTTGAACTATTGTTGATGACCAGTCTTCTTTACGATCAACTTTGAAAACAGCCAAACTAAAGAAGCCAACAGCGGGCTTGATGATAAAAGGAAAAGTTAATTCAGATAAATCAACATCTTCTAATGCATCAAATGTGATTCTTTGAAAGAAGTAATTGGGATAAGCATCTTGAATAAGCTGACGGAATTTGTATTTATTCTTGAATACTTCGATCAAATGAGCTTTTGGTGAGTTTGGAAGATGCTTATGAACCCAGCTGATGCTATTTTCAGAATTGGTGTATAATTTTTGGTTTGGATTCTTTTTGAAGGTCTCTCTTGCCTCCATTTCGCAGAGCCAATTGACAGCTTGATCATGCATGATGGTTTTGGCTTCGGCTGTGGCAATCACTGGGATTTGCTTGCGCACAATTGTTTCTTTCAAAAAGTCTGAAACATAAGGAAAATCCAGAAGTATCATAGTTGGCGTGTTTTGCACAAAAATAACCCTATCGCATGGAAATGGTTATAGAATTTTTACCAGTGGTGATGGGGAATGCTGCTTTTTCAAAAGAAGGTGGACCCATGATTCCCGTAGCATTATTCGAAAAGCCATAACGGTCAAGGGGGAAGCCAACGAGATTGGTCCTGATTTTACCAGATTTTGAGCTGTCATGGAACACTGCAATTGCATAATTTCCAGGGGGCAAGTCGTCAAAAGTAATCACTGCAATCTTATTTTTGATGGATAAGTTGGCCATTCTTACAGCTTTGCCAGCCTTATCAGGAAATCCATCAGCTTGATTAAATACTAACACTCTAACCAATCCTTGATCGTTTTTGGCATTTTCAATACGTAGTTCAAGCGAAGCTTGATTTGATTGAAAAGAAAACAGGCTTATGAGGAGGAAGATAAGTTGGAACATAGGAGTTCGAGTGTTCGGATTCTATTGATTTTCCCGGTGTCAGTTCTTACGAATTCAGGTAAGAAATGGATTTCCTTAGGTTGATGATATTTGGGCAAATTACTTGCCAATCTTTTTAAAAAATCTGCTTTGTCTAAAGTAAGTTGGTCTTTTTCAATAATCAGAATAACCTTTTGTCCCAAAGACTCATCCGGAACACCTCCTATAATAAAGTTAACCTCCCCGATAATTTCGTAGATGAGTTTCTCAATAGCTTTTTCTACAAGTTCTGGCTGCACTTTTATTCCGCCAGTGTTAATGGTAAAATCAGCTCTGCCCAGCCATTTGAATGTGGTCGGTGAATTTAGGGCTATAAGGTCATTGGTTTGGATACGGTGTTCTTTTGCCATGGGTGCTTCCAGCCACAAACAGCCTCTTTCGTCGGTTCCGATAATAACTCCTGGTAGGACTTCATAGGTCAAGTCAATATCTACGATAGGAGCCAAAGCAATATGTGAGACCGTTTCAGTCATCCCGTAGGTTTGGTATGCTGAGATTTTCTCGTCAAGTAGTTTGTTGATCAGTCCATCACCGCTGGGGGCACCACCAATTATTAATTGCTTGATTTGTTTTAAACCACTTAAACCCATTTCATCATTCAGGCAATGTTCTACTTGAAGGGGTACCATTGCCACAAGATCGTAGGGGATTTGAAGGTTAGGGCTTGTAAATGGTTTGGAGGAAGGCGTCACTAAATAGATGCTTGCTTTCCATTCCATTCCTCTTACGAGCATCATCTTTCCAGCTATAAACCAAGTGTTTAAACAGCAGAGTAGGGAGGGGTTTTCTCTGATTTGAAAATAATCTCTTGTGGCTTTTGCTGAAATTTCCATTTGGCTTCTAGCTATCTGAATGTTTTTGGGCATTCCGGTAGAACCCGAAGTTTGTAATTCGAAGGTCTGTTGATTACTCAGCCAAGATTGGCAAAAATGCAGGGCATGAGTGAAATAATGATCTGTTTCATTGAATTTCCCAGCTTGGATTTCTTCAAAACTGTAGCTTCTGTTTTCGATGATGATTCTTCCCATTTTTGAAAGCGCTTGTCCAAAATTCAACAAAATTCCTCGAAGGCTGTTATCTTGCAGGAAAATTAATTGAGAAATATGAGTATAGCTTGGCAAACCGTAAAGGAATACGAGGATATTACATACAAGAAGTGCAATGGGGTCGCCCGGATTGCCTTCAATAGACCGGAAGTAAGAAATGCTTTCCGTCCGAAAACCACTTCAGAATTGTTGGATGCATTTAAGGATGCCCATGAAGATACATCTATAGGAGTTGTGTTGCTTTCGGGTGAAGGACCTTCTCCCAAAGATGGGGGTTGGGCATTTTGTTCCGGTGGTGATCAACGTGCCCGTGGGCACCAAGGATATGTGGGTGAGGATGGATATCATCGTTTGAATATCTTGGAAGTGCAACGATTGATTCGCTTTATGCCGAAGGTGGTTATTGCGGTTGTACCAGGTTGGGCTGTAGGTGGAGGGCATAGTTTGCACGTGGTATGTGATTTGACCTTGGCGAGTAAGGAACATGCCATCTTCAAGCAAACTGATGCGGATGTTACGAGTTTTGATGCTGGTTATGGTTCGGCTTATCTGGCCAAATTGGTAGGGCAGAAAAAGGCCCGTGAAATCTTCTTTTTGGGTAGAAACTACTCAGCCCAGGAAGCTTTTGAGATGGGAATGGTCAATGCGGTGATTCCTCATGATGAGTTGGAGGATACAGCCTATGAGTGGGCCCAGGAAATTTTAGGTAAATCACCAACCTCTATCAAAATGCTGAAATTTGCCATGAACCTGACAGATGATGGGATGGTAGGTCAGCAGGTCTTTGCAGGGGAAGCTACCCGATTGGCTTATATGACCGAGGAAGCAAAAGAGGGTAGAAATGCTTTCTTGGAAAAGAGAAAGCCGAATTTCAAGCATATTAAGTGGATTCCATGAAAATAGTTAAGACCGAGATTTACTTTCCTATCTCGGTTTTAATATCACTTAAATTGAATTTTTACTTTTCAATTTTAATACAAAGATTATATTAAAAAGCCAATGCAGCCAAGCCTAATTGTTTGTTCAAAGGTTTGAGTAGATTACCTACGCCTTTGTTGTAATTTCCTAAAAGTTGCTGACCTAGCAGCTGTAAAAGAAAGTTTTGACGTGTCATTTTAAGATTAGTGAAACTGCTCTTTTTTGCATCATCTGAAAGACTGGAATTGTTCAAAACTTTGAATACATCATCAACAAATGATTTGTTATGTGCTTTTAACTTAGTATCCTGATCAGCCGTCAAGCCTAATTTATCAACCGTGTTTATTGCTGATAATACTTGATTAGTCAAATCACCACTTCCTGACGGAAGCTTTAAACGCTGTGCAGTGGCACCATTTGTAAATAACAAAATACAAATAAATGTTAGGGAAAAAAGAATCTGTTTCATTGAATAACTTGTTTTGATTAAAGATAAAAAAAACAATCATCTTCTCAAAAAAAATTCCTTTTAAATTAACTTGGATATTGGTTAGTTAAAAAGCTAGGTTTTTTGAATCTATAGCTATTTAGCTTTTTATTATATAACTCCTTCGTTTTTTTGCTTTACCTTAGATTCAGAGAATTTTATCTCCCAAAATAACGTATTAGCACTATTTATTTGCAGTATTAATGGCTTCTATCAATGATTATCAACACTCGCTTGCCAATCCAGAACAGTTTTGGAAAGAAAAAGCTGAGACATTAGCATGGTTTAAATTTCCTGAAAAAATACTTTCCACCAATGAGCAGGGATTTTATCGTTGGTATGAAGGAGGTCAGTTGAATACCTCTTATCTCTGTTTAGATTATCATGTGGAAACAGGTAGGGGTGAACAGGCCGCCTTGATTTATGATTCTCCAGTGACCAATACTATAATGGAGTTTACCTATCGGGAATTACGTGATAAAGTGGCCGTATTTGCAGGGCTGTTGGCTTCCAAGGGAGTGGTTAAAGGAGATACAGTCATTATCTACATGCCAATGGTCCCTGAGGCTGTGGTGGCTATGTTGGCATGTGCTCGTTTGGGTGCTATCCATTCTGTTGTGTTTGGAGGCTTTGCTCCGCATGAATTGGCAATCCGTATCGATGATGCCGAACCAAAGGTGATTGTTTCAGCATCTTGTGGGATTGAATTTGATCGGGTGATTCCCTACAAACCATTAATTGATCAAGCATTGAAAGAGGCTACTTTTGAGCCGGATTATCATATTGTATTACAAAGGCCAATGGCCCTTGCAGAGCTACGCTCTGACCGAGAGGTTGATTGGAATCAAGCTTTGGAATCAGTCGAGCCTCACACCTATGTTCCGGTAGATGCTTGGGATCCTTTGTACATTCTCTATACTTCGGGAACTACGGGGAAACCCAAAGGCATAATCCGTGATAATGGTGGGCATGCGGTAGTCATGAAGTATAGCTTGCAAGCGGTCTATGATACTAATCCAGGAGATGTATTTTGGGCGGCGTCTGATATTGGATGGGCTGTGGGCCATTCTTACATAGTGTATGCTCCTTTGATTTCAGGTTGTACCACCATTTTGTTTGAGGGGAAGCCTATTCGAACTCCGGATGCAGGTACCTTTTGGAGAATTATCGAGCAGCACAAGGTTAAAACCTTTTTCACCGCTCCAACGGCCATCCGTGCGATTAAAAAGGAAGATAGTGAGGGCAAGTTATTTGAAAAGTACGATGTGTCTTCTTTAAAATATTTGTTTGTGGCTGGTGAACGCTGTGATCCTGCTACCTATGAATGGGTCAGTGATTTATTGAAGATTCCGGTGATTGATCATTGGTGGCAAACAGAATCAGGTTCCCCTATGCTGGCGAATATGGCCGGTGTTGGTCTGAAACCTGTTAAACCTGGTTCCTCCTCAACTCCTGTTCCTGGATATGATGTACAAATCATGGGTGAAAACGGGGAGCTGCTTGGACCTAATCAAGAGGGATATGTAGTCATTAAGTTGCCATTAGGTCCTGGTTGTTTCCCTACCTTATGGAAAGATGATGAGCGCTTCAGAAAGGGTTATTTGTCAAAATTTGAAGGGTATTACCTCACCGGAGATGGAGGCTTCAAAGATGATGATAATTACTTCTACATCATGGGGAGGGTAGATGATGTGATCAATGTCAGTGGGCATAGACTTTCTACCGGTGAAATGGAGGAAATTGTAGCAGCCAATACAGTCGTTGCAGAATGTGCCGTGGTAGGTATTGCCGACAAATTGCGTGGACAACGACCAATTGCCTTAGTAGTTTTGAAAGATGGGCGAAATATCAGCAGGGAAGATTTGGAAGCTGAGTTGGTAAAAAGTGTCCGTGAAACAATTGGAGCAATTTCTTACTTTAAAACGGTTGTATTGGTCAAGCGACTACCCAAAACACGCTCTGGAAAAATCCTACGCAAGATTATTCGGAATATTGCTGATGATGTGCCTTTTGATATTCCATCTACAATTGATGATCCGGCGATTTTAACCGAAATCAAAGAGGTGTTAAAATCCCATCAAATCGGTTTGGAGTTTGAGATGGATTAAAGAATTTAGGAATCCGCAATAGCTTAAAGTTATTGCGGGTTTTTTGTATTATGCCTAATATTTTCTTTATCAATTGATAGTTTTTTTAGTTCTATTGGGTTCAATGTGATATTGGTCTCTATGGTTTTATGATATTCATCATACATTTAACGAACCATAGCAATTCATCAAATGAAGTAATGCTATATACGTACCGTTAAAACCTGTGATTATCAAATACCATGGATGTAGAAGTTTTATCCCGGATCCAATTTGCCTTTACCGTTGCTTTTCATTACATCTATCCTCCTCTCAGTATTGGGATAGGCTTATTGATGGTTGTTTTTGAAACAATGTATATCCGAACTAAAAAGAAGGATTATGAAATACTTGCGAAATTTTGGACAAAGATTTTTGCGATCACATTTGGTATAGGTGTTGTCACAGGCATTGTAATGGAATTTGAATTTGGCACCAACTGGGCTACCTATTCCCGCTATGTAGGAGATATATTTGGTAGTGCCTTGGCAGCAGAAGGTATTTTTGCTTTTGCATTGGAAAGCAGTGCCTTAGGTGTGCTGTTATTTGGTTGGAACCGTGTCAAACCATGGGTGCATTTAGTTGCTACTTGGGCTGTTTTTTTAGGATCTATGTTTTCAGCTGTTTGGATAGTCGTCGCAAACTCTTGGCAACAAACACCCGCTGGGTATCACATAGTAGGAGAAGGAATGCAAGCCCGTGCAGAAATTGTGGACTTTTGGGCAATGGTTTTTAACCCTTCATCGGTAGATAGACTTACGCATGTGTGGCTAGGGGCTTTTTTAGCAGGTGCATTTCTTATTTTAAGTGTTCATGCCTATTACATTATCAAGGGTCATTTTGTTGGTCTTTCTATCAAAGCATTCAAGATCACCTTGGTAGTAGCAGTGATTGCTTCTTTAGCCCAATTGTTTACCGGCCATAACTCTGCAGAGGGTGTGGCTGTCAATCAACCAGCAAAACTAGCTGCTTTAGAAGGGCATTATGCTAAAGAAGCTCCAGCAGACCTGTATCTTGTTGGTTGGGTGGATAATGAAACTCAACAAGTCACTGGATTAAAAATCCCTGGAGGCTTATCCTTTATGTTGCATCAGGATTTTGAAGCACCTGTCATCGGTCTTGATGCTTTTGCCAAAGAAGATAGGCCGAGTCAGGTAAATGCGGTATTTCAGTTTTACCATTTGATGGTGGCTATAGGGATGTTTTTGATTGCCTTGAGCCTATTTGCTTTATGGCAGTGGAAGCGGGGTAAATTGTTTGAGAATAAGTGGCTTTTATGGGTTTTTGTATTTACAGCAATCCTTCCACAGCTCGCCAATCAATTTGGCTGGTTTGCAGCCGAAATGGGTAGACAGCCATGGGTAGTCTATGGGTTATTGAGAACTTCTGATGCCCTTTCCAAAAGTGTGCAGGCCAATCAGGTGTTGTTTTCTTTGATATTGTTTTTCATTGTGTATGCAGTGCTTTTTTTGTTATTCATTTATCTGATGAACAAAGCAATTCAAAAAGGACCATCTACTGAGTCCGATCATGGGGAAGGTGGGATCAATAGTCAAATTGCCAGCATTATTTCTAAATAATCAACTATGGAAACTTTATTAGGAATAGATTATCCCACTTGGTGGTTTTTAGTAGTAGGAGCGCTTTTCTCAGGTTATGCGATTTTGGACGGATTTGATTTTGGAGCAGGTGCCTGGCATATTTTCTTTAGAAGGGAGAGTAGTCGGCAGACTGCCCTGAAGGCGATTGATCCAACTTGGCATGGGAATGAAGTATGGTTGGTGATTGGGGGAGGTACGCTTTTTGCTGGTTTTCCGGTATTCTATGGCACCTTGTTTTCGGCAATGTATACGCCATTTATTCTTTTTTTTATGTTTATCATTTTTAGAGGTATTTCTATCAAATTTAGAAACATGGAAGAAATGTCTTGGTGGAGAAGCATGTGGGATTGGAGTTATTCTGTATCAAGTGTAATGTTGGCTTTTCTACTGGGTGTAGTATTGGGTAATATCCTCAATGGAATGCCTCTGGATGAAAATTATGAATATATTGGAGCTGGATTTTTTGAATTTTTAAATCCATTCTCCATATTGGTCGGAATCACTAGTGTTGGTCTTTTCATGATGCATGGGGCTGTCTATTTGTTGTTAAAAACAGAAGGCTCACTTTATTTTAGGATTCAAGGATTTTTAAATAAGGGCATGGCCTTTTTCATCATTTCTTATTTAATCACAACCATTTATGGATTACTTACTTTAGATCATCTCCTGGTAGTTTTTAAGGAGAATCCCATTTTATTCATTGTACCTTTTTTGGTATTTCTAAGTATTGCCAATGTGCCAC
This sequence comes from Mongoliitalea lutea, assembly GCF_014652135.1. Lineage (GTDB taxonomy): Bacteria > Bacteroidota > Bacteroidia > Cytophagales > Cyclobacteriaceae > Mongoliitalea > Mongoliitalea lutea. The sequence continues at coordinate 341,976 of NZ_BMYF01000001.1, read as the reverse complement.
GTTTGGCAAGTAAAGAAAAATATGGATGGGCATTTGTGTTTACAAGTCTTACGATAGCATTGCTTTTAGTAATTGTTGCATTTGAACTTTATCCACGATTACTATGGTCTAATGGAATAGAGGCGAACAGTATCACTATCTATAATGCAGCAGCATCTACAAAAACCTTAAAAATAATGATGGGCTTTGTTGCTGTCGGCGGACCTTTGGTGTTGTTGTACAGTTATTTTGTGTATAGAACGTTTTGGGGGAGGGTCAATTCTGAATCTGAGGGGTATTGATATTTGGGTTGAACTTCTCTAATTGCTGGGCATCGGGCATGCGGCACTGTTTCAGAGCCCTCAAGCTAAAATCATTTTCAATAATTTTTTAAAAAGTAGAACTGAGTAGGAAGCTTGCTTATAAAAGTTTTATGGGGCTTATCTTTTAAGCTAAATTTTTAGATAAAGCTGATTTAATCCATACTTGGGCCTCATCTATATTTTCACAAATCTGATAAGGGACTGGCTGCTTTTGAATTGAAAATATGACTCGTAAAATGGATCGAACAGCTGCGCTGGGGATAACGTAGGCTGTTCCAAGGCAGTATGCTTCCATTAATCCTTTATTTTCTTTGAGCCAAGCAGCTTGCATTTGTTGATGTTTCAGTGAAGGAAGTGATGCGTTAGTTGCATCAAAAATAATTCCTAGCTTTTCTTTGTGTCTGTAGCAATTCTTATTTTCTTGTAAGTAGGCTATGAAATTTTCATCCGTACTTTTTGCGCCTGTAAACTGTATAGTTATCAGGGGAAATGCTGACTCATCAATAATTGCATATTTTTCCATAGGGGTTTAACAGCGGAAAGCCTAAAGAGTTTACTCCTATTTTTTTTGGCATGGAATTTTCTCCTTCTTAGAATCTATTTTGGATAATTATTTCCAAAGACTAGCCTAACTGAAATCATACATTTCCGTTAACAATCATTGAAAAATTTACTTCGAAATTAAAGTATTTATGCAAAAACTACATGCCTTAGCACTAATGGGTGGCTTTCTTATGTTAGCTGCCTCCTCCTGCGCTCCTGTCTACCGATGCGGAGACCGTGTACCAGATAAACTGCCTGGAGGTAAACGGCTGAAAGCAGTCATCATCGAACGGGATGAGCTTTGTACCAACCTTGCCATCAGTGAATCCGAAAATGCAGATCTCACTGCAAGACTCAATGAAAGCACTGAACAAAATCAGACGCTCCGACAAGAATTTAACGATTTAAGGGGGCTCTATGATGATTTGAGAAATGAAAATGTCTCTCAAGCTCAGCAGTTCAATACTGCTCTTCAACAAAAATCCAATGAGCTGAATGAAAAAGAACGTTTATTACTCGAGCGAGAAAATGCTTTGCGGGAAATGCAGCAAATTATTGCCCGTCAGGATTCTATCACCCAACGCCTGAATGACATTGTAAGAAATGCCTTACTTGGTTTTAATTCCGATGAGCTGACGGTAGAAGTCAGAAATGGGAAAGTATATGTATCCATGTCAGATAAACTTTTGTTCAGGTCTGGAAGTGCGGATGTAGAGCAAAAAGGAAGACAAGCTATCCGTGTATTGGGTGATGTCTTGAATAAAAATGAAGAAATCGATGTCTTGGTGGAAGGCCACACCGATAATGTTCCCATAAGAACAGCCCGATTTAGAGACAATTGGGATCTGAGTGTGGTAAGAGCGACATCTATCGTAAGGATTCTTACAGATGAACACAGCATTTCCCCAAATAGAGTGACTGCTTCCGGTAAGGGAGAGTTTATGCCTAGAGCTTCCAACGATACAGCAGATGGAAGAGCACTCAACAGACGCACGGAGATCATTTTGTCTCCGAAGCTGGATGAGTTGATGAAGATTTTGACTGGGAATTAATCCCTAGGTTCTCTAATCGACTTTGTGTCTTGTTGTCTGGAAGGTAATCTTTTTAGAATTTCCACGAGGGCATCAAGGCACAAAGCTTTTTTTAACGGGAAGAATTGATTTTGCTAAAATTCATAGTTCCTTTTTGGGTATTTTTAAATCATTTTTAAACTTTGTTGGGGTTATTTTTGTAATCAACTCAACCAACAAATCATCGGAATCATGAGAATATTCTTTACTGGAGGATCTGGAAAAGCTGGTAAACATGCCATACAGTATTTATTGGATCAAGGGCATCAGGTATTAAATGTAGATTTAAAACCTGTAGATATCCCCGGTGTCAATACATTGATAGCTGATATTACAGATTCCGGTCAAATGTTCAACGCCATGACTTCCTACACTTGGTTTGATGAATTGGAGGCAGGCACAGGAGTTCCCAAATTTGATGCGGTAGTGCATTTTGCTGCTGTACCAAGAATTTTGATTAATCCTGACAATGAAACTTTCCGTGTCAATACGGTTGGAACTTACAACGTGATAGAGGCTGCTGTGAAGCTGGAGATTAAAAAAATCATCATCGCTTCATCGGAGACCACCTATGGGATTTGTTTTTCAGATGGGCAGACCAATCCAAAATCCTTGCCTTTGGAGGAAGATTATGATGTAGATCCAATGGATAGCTATGGCCTTTCCAAAGTAGTCAATGAGCAGACTGCCAGAAGTTTTCAGCGTCGCTCAGGAGTTGATATTTATGCTTTGAGAATTGGTAATGTGATAGAACCGCATGAATATGAGACACTTTTCCCATACTACTTCAAGCACCCTGAAGTTAGGAGAAGAAATGCTTTTTGTTATATAGATGCCCGAGATTTAGGTCAGATTGTGGATTTATGCCTACAAAAAGATGGCTTAGGCTATCAAGTGTTTAATGCAGGGAATGATCACAACGGAGCAATTATTCCAAGTAAAGAATTAGCAGAGCGGTTTTTTCCTGGAGTTCCCCTTACACGAGATATAAAAGAGCATGAAGCACTTTTTTCCAATCGTAAGATCAGGGAAGTCCTAGGATTCAAAGAACAACATAACTGGAGGATGTATGTGGAAGGGATGATGAAGAAATAAAGCTAAACTTTAAATTTCTTTTTAAAACCTGCTTAAGTATATGTCAAACACGTATATGTCAATATGCCAGAAAATAACGGTGCTATGATCCAATACTTCCACTGGTATACGCCAGCGGATGGGAGTTGGTGGAAGGAATTGGAAAAATATGCTTCTGATCTGTCCAAGGCATGGCTGTCCTTTTAAGTAATGGGATGGATGGAACCAAAAATATGGAGACGGGTGCACCTAATACTACTTATTTCGATATCACCGTTCATATCGCTGAGCTTATTACTACCAATGATGATGGATGGGTAAAATTGCAATGCAAGGCCAACTCAGTTTCTGTCTGGGTTCCAAAACAAGATTAATTTGGTATTAGAGATTTAAGTATTTTTATGGGTTGTTCGGGATTAGCAATCCCGAACTCCGGATAAATAGGAATTATAATCCTCTTTTAAAAATATACCAATTAACCTGGGGGAAACCTTATAACCCTGCGCTACCGCAAAAAGTCCTGCAATCTCCAAGCTTGTATATGCTTGATGCCTTGATTTGATGGTAATTTCATATCATCCAGTGATACAACAAAATTTTCGTCCATACTCGAAAAATTTTATTCGATTACATAAATCTCCGAATATACTCGAAAAATTTTAGTGGCTTAAATCCTGCTGCCTTGGTACAAGCCTTCTATTGGGTATTTGCCATTCCAAACTCCGGATAAAGTGGATTTGCGGTCCTCCTATTTCAAACCATTTTAAAATTGAAATTCCCTGTCCTGTCTCCTTACTTTTTTTATATTTATAGAATGAACAAAACATTCAACCTAAGCTTACTCCAAACTGCCCTGGGAAAAATTGTGGATTCCAAGAATTCTGTTCCCCTTCAAATACCCTGGGGAAATACTTGGATTCTGGGGACAGACAGGCACTTTTGCTTTTTACAACCCTAAAACAGATTTGTATTTCTGTGGCGCTACCAATCAGGTCAATGGTAAAGGACACCGAAAAGCCACAGGGCTGATGATAGACACCATAAAAAGCATGCTTTGAAACTGAATTTTGGACAAAAATCAATTGAATTATGGAAAAGCTTGTTCCATTATTTCTGCTTCCTCTTTTCTGGAGCCAATCGTTCGCTCAGTCCCATCAGGTATTAACTTCAGATGGCGAATTGCTCTACATTACGGTTAAAGGCAATGGGATGCCCTGTTTGTATTTGCATGGGGGACCTGGAAGCGGAAGTTGGTGGCTGGAAAAATTTATGGGTGAGGAATTGTCGAACTTTTAACCAATATGGGAGAGGGCTTTCAAATACCGATTTATAGAGACTTTAATGAATATTACGAGGCGGCAAACACCTGCATGCGCGCTAGGGATAAGGAATTCCATGCTTTTAGATTTTCAGATTTGGGAGAGGATATTGTACCTTCCATGGGGCCATTTAGTGTAGGCTTCTTCCAAATTGCTATCGGTAGCGAACTGGCGGCTGAAGTTGGTGTATTTGATTTGAAAGAAGACATCCAAGAGTTTACAATGGTAATTTATTTACCGGGACAAATTTTGTATTGGGAGAAAAAAGGGATTTGGGATGGATATGTCATTCATGTCAAAGAGCCCTTTTTACATTTGGATAATATCAGCCATTTGACAGAAAGTTTTGGTTTTCTCCATAGTGTCAAGCCCTTGGTTGTTTCCTTAAATAGGGAACAATATGAATTGATGGGCCAATTTTTTGAATTGATCCTTAAGGAGGGAACACCTTTTAATGAAGAAAGTAGATTAGTAGTGCGCAATCTGCTGCAGGTAATTGTAGTATACATCAATAGAATTGTCTCTAAAAATAACCCACATGGAGATTATACCGAGTTGCAGTACCACAAAATAGCAACAAAATTCAAGGCTTTAGTGATAGAACATTTCATAAACGAAAAATCAGTTGGGTTTTATGGAAACTCATTGGGCATTAGTACCTCTTACTTGGCGGATGCTGTTAAAAAGGTTTTTCAGACCACACCCAAAAACATCATCAATGAAATCACCTATTTACACGCCAAGACCCTGTTGTCCTCCACAGACATGGGTATTAAAGAGCTTGCTTGGACGCTTAACTTTGATGATTATAGCCATTTTGTCAAATTTTTCAAAAAAATGAGCGGGCTAACCCCTGCAGCTTTTCGGAAAACCTTGAAAAAAGAGGGCTAGCGATTTTTCAACATTTTTTTACTTCAACATCACTTTAGCTCTACCTGATTTTTTACCAAAATCCCACCCTGTTTTTCCCATTAAATCTAGCTGTAATTATTGAAATTTACAGTAAATCAATGAGTTGAACACTTAAACCCCACTACGATGAAAGCGCAAACGATAAACAACCCGGCAGTAAAAAGTACCACTCCAGCGGTACCCAAACACAATAAGCCTTTGGTCGGAAGGATGAAGTTTTACTACAAAAACCCGATTGTAGATGCCTACTTTTCTTACCTACTTGCTTTTGGTGCAAGAGGAGGAGCGGATGTAGGTGAAGCATTTGCCGCCGTCAGCAATGTCAGTCAATACGATACGGAAGCTTGGGTACGGGAACTGACCAAAGTGGCAGACCTCGCAGAAAAGGATGCAGAAAGAAGCTTCTCCCGTGGACATTTTATCACTGCCAGAGAAACTTTCCTAAGGGTGTATTACCTCAACAGGGCCGCCCTGTTTAACCTTAGTCCTGTCAAAGAAACCAAGCGTTATAGTGAGATTCTGGACCATGCAGTCGCAAATTTCAGAAAGGCTGCTGCCTTATTCAATCCTCCTATAGAACCTATTGAAATTGATTTCGAAGGAAAGAAGTTGAGGGGTTATTTTATGAAACCTGACAACAGCAATGTCAAAAGGCCTACCATTTACAATGTAGGAGGAGGAGAGTCCTTTAGTGAGGACATGTGTTTCCTTTTTGGGATTGGAGATCAGGAGCGTGGTTACAATGTCATCACGGTAGACCTTCCCGGGATGGGCAATACAGCCATTCAAGGAATGAAAATGGAGCCTACCATGGAAAAGCCCGTCAGTAAAGTGATTGATTACTTAGAAAGCCGGCCTGATGTGGACATGGATAAATTGGCAGTCTTTGGCCCAAGTTTGGGAGGATATACTGTGGCCAGGGCAGCAGCCCATGACAAGCGTATCAAAGCAATGATTGCCAACAGCATCATTTTGAACCAATATGAGTACTTGGTTCAGGCCAAGGAGCTGAAGGTTTTGGCCAAATATGAAAACTTTCCCTTATTTAAAATGATTACCAGGCTATTTGGTTCCTGGTTGGCCGGTCTGTTTAATTTCATGGACATTTACAAATGGAGATGGCAGGTAAATACGATTCAGGAATGGTTGGATGCCTGTAAGGAATTTACGGTAGACCCTTCGGATATTTGCTGCCCCAGTCTTTTATTGGTAGGTGAGGATGAGTTGGCCTACTCGGCTACCGATGGATTTATAGCAGATGCCATGCAAAAGATCAAAAACCCCAAAGTGGATTTGGTGATCGGCAAAGGTGATCAAGGCGCTTCAGGCAAAAACATGCTACCCAATGTTACCCTGATACGCCATACAGTTTTTGATTGGTTGGATGAAGTTTTCCAAAAAAATGATGAGGAACGCTTAAAAATGAATAAACAACATAATTCAATAAATGGTAAAATTGACCTCATGCGTCGTGTTGGAGCATAGTTCTCCTATTAAATAGTTTTAAAAAAGGGGGAGCTTTCCTTTTGGCTTTTTTAACCAAGAGAGGTCTTCCTTTAACTCCTTATTTACCTTAATTTAGCTACATTTTTGGACGTAAATTTCACCAATAAAACTGATTTTTGTCATTTTTTAAACCAGAGCTTTAGGTGAATTTTGTGTTTTAAATGTCCACATCGAATTACAATGATCATAAATACCATTCAACTTGAGTACAGCATTAGGGGAAAAGAGAACCAAGAAACCATTCTTTTTGTACATGGGGCGGGGGGAAGCATGATCCAATTTCAGCGACAACAGGAATTTTTCTCGGAACAATACAAGGTAGTGCTGATATCCCTTAGGGGACATGGGGATTCTCCAAAGCCGATACCCAATACCACTGAGCAATATGCCTTAACCCTTTTTGCTGAGGATATTATCCAATTGATCAAAGACCTGGATTTGGTGCGCATCCATTTTGTCGGAAATTCTGCTGGAGGGGTATTAGGTTTCTTAGTAGTCAGCCAAACGGCTGAGAGGTTCGCAAGCTTGACCACTTTCGGTACTACCGGACAAATGAAATTCCCCAAGTTTTTGGCTCCTGTATTCAGAGGTTTCGATGCCTTGATGCTCCGTTATTTTAAAAATTGGTACCTGAATCTGATGGCTGACCAAACCGCCATGAATGCATCCGCAAAAGAAGTGTGCTTACAAATGTTTGTAAAGGCAGTGGCTGCCATTCCCCATTTCAGGTATAATTTGGTAAATTATGATTTCACGGGTTTCATATCCCAAAGTACTGTGCCATACACCTTGATCAGGTGTGAGTTTGACAAAGGGATCAATGGGATGTTAAAGTCAACGCTAAAGGCTATTGAGGCCAATCCATCAGCAAAGGTGATTGACTTAAATGGGGTCGGCCATGTGGGCAATCTCGACAACCCTACGGCTTTCAATAATTGCTTAAAGGACATCTTAAACAAGCTACCATGAAGAAAGGAATCATTTCAAGCGCTTACGGAGATATCCATTATAAACTGTCAGGTATAGACTCTGGTCCTACTTTGGTATTTATTCATGGAGTAGGGATGGATCATTTTACTTTCCAAGAACAGCTTACATCCTTAGAGCAGCATTCCAAGGTTTTGGTTTGGGATTTACCGGGCCATGGTGCTTCCACTTTGGAAAATTACCACAAGCGCTTCACTGAATTGTCTGCAGAATGTTTGAATGAGCTGATGGAGGCCTTACAAATTTCCCAGGCAGTTTTGGTGGGTCAGTCCCTGGGCAGTATGGTGACCCAGCATTTCCAACTCAACTTTCCGGGAAAAGTGATGGCTGTGGTACACGCCCCTGGAATTGAACTGAAATCACATATGGGTAAATGGGTCAAAATGCTGGTTCCCATTTTTATCTTTTTGATGGGCTTGATACCTGAGAAAATGTTCTGTAGCTCTTTTGGGAAACACAGGGCAGTAAAAAAGGAAGTTCAGGACTATTTAGCCAGTACAATAGGGAAAATCGGGAAGAAGTTAGCATTGAAAATCACCGCTGACATGTGCTATGATTTGATAGACCCTTCGCCCAACCCCCCCAAGGTCCCCCTCTTGATAATTTATGGGGAAAAAGATTTAGCTTTTATCAGAAATGCTTCCAAAGCTTGGCATAAAAAGGAACCCTCCAGCCAATGTGCTGAAATCCCCAATGCCAACCATATTGCCAGTCAGGATAATCCTAAACATTTTAACAAAACATTGAAAGCTTTTTTGGAAGGTTTGTAAACCATTAGAAAGACCTGACAGGTTTCCTGTACTATCCACAAATAATATCTATTAGTATCCAATATCAATCAATATCTTCAATTCCCCAGCATCCATGAATTCAAAAAAGTTTTATCTCGGGCTAAGTTTATTTTTCCTTGGTCTTTTGGGCATGTTGTCCATGTTGACGGTGGATTTTCCATTACCTGAGGAAATGCAATCTATTTTGGAGGAACAGTTTACTCCATCCCAAATCCAATGGCTGATCTTGATCAACCCCACTATCATCATGTTGATAGCAGTTATTGTGGGGACCCTTCTCTACCAAAAGGTAAGCCTTAGTGTTCCCATCCTCGAAAAGATGGTCGGCCTAAAAGAAGATTCCCCCCAAACCCGCGAAATACTGATCTATGGGATTCTCGGAGGATTACTTACAGGAATTGTATTGGGATTACTTGGGCTAATTGGTAGAGGCTTGGTACCTTCCGAATTTGAACAACTCACCGCAAACATTCAACTTACTTTAGCCGCCAGGTTCCTATATGGTGGCATCACGGAAGAAATCCTAATGCGTTTTGGATTGATGACTTTGCTGGTCTGGATAGCGGCAAAGATTTTTAGGGGGACCAAACCTTTGGCTTATTGGATAGGAATCACCTTGGCAGCGCTCCTCTTCGCCCTAGGCCATTTCCCTATAGTTTTTCAGTCAGTAGATCATCCTAGCAGTATCATGCTTGCTTATGTCCTTATCGGCAATTCGCTAGGGGGTCTTGTTTTCGGATGGCTGTACTGGAAAAAAGGTCTGGAGAGTGCTTTTCTGGCCCATATTTTTGCTCATGTGGGCATGGTTGTTCTTGAAAAAATTTACTTATGAAGCCAGAGATATCAAATAATAAATCCATTCCCATCCGGTTCTTTGTAATCACCTTTTTATGGTCATGGCTACTTTGGTTGCCTTTTGTTTTGGGCGGATTGGGTATCTGGGACTGGGACGAAAACCTTAGAAGTATTTTGAGTATGCCTACAATCATTTTGGGGGCATTTGGTCCTGGCATCGCAGCGGTTTATTCTATCAGGACCCTCCAAGGGAAATCATCAGTTAAACCCTTTCTCTGGTCATTTCTCTCTTTCAAATTTGGTTGGAAAGTATGGCTGATCATTTTCGGGGCTATGGGAATGGCCAATTTTTTGGCTTGGTACTTACCGGGATTTTTCGGCTATGAGCGCTTGCCCATGCTGCTGCCCACCATTTTGGTTTTCCCGATTTACTGGCTGGTCATGGTCTTTTTTGGTGGAGGCCAAGAGGAGATAGGTTGGCGTGGCTACATCATGCCTTACTTGGAATCCAGGTATGGCATTTGGTTGGGGAATATCATCTTGGGAATCATTTGGACCTTGTGGCATGCCCCCCTCTGGTTTATTCCGGATTCCTTTCAGGTCTTTATGCCATTTCCTGCCTTTCTGATCGGATGTCTCGGCTTGTCCTTTTTCTTTTCTTGGGTAGTAAAAGCCTCTAAAAACAAACCCTTATCTGCCCTGGTAGCACACGGAACCTCCAATGCGATGTTGCCCGTTTTCCCCAGTTTGGTCCTGGCTTCAGAAGTTTTCCAGTTCCATTTTTGGATTTTGGAGATTTTGTATTTGCTTATTGGTATAGTTGCTTTGGCATCACTAAAAAAACAATGAAAATATGCTTGTTTACCTTAAATTCAGCCTGCTATTCGGTTTGCTTTCTGCCTGGTTATTATTTTAATTGTGAAAGATTTGCTTCTTTTCCATCATGCAGTCCAACTGGTTAAAAAAAGAAATCCCCCAAAACTTTTTACTACAAAAGCCCTGGGCCGCTTTTGCGGCGGTTACTGTTTTTGGTTTGTTGTTCATGATCATTTACAGTCCATTTGCCAGTGGACAGGAAGCGGAAGGAAGAATGGTTGGAAAATTGATGGTATATGGCTTATTGGTTGGTGCTTCCGCTTTTTTGGCAACCTGGGCAATTGTGCACCCATTGCTCTCCAAAAAAGGAAGCTTTTGGAATATTGGCAAAGAACTCTTGGCTTTTGCAGTGGTTTTGTTGGCCATGGGCCTGACCATCTATTTTGCTGCCTTTTTGCTGGAGCCCTCAGCCGATCGCTGGAACTTGCCCACATTCCTTGACTCCTTCAAATATGCTGTTTTCATTTGTTTTCTTCCTTATGTCTTTTTCAGCCTGATCCATTTCCCTTTTTGGTTCAGTAATCTGCCTGTGCAGGAAGAATTTTTCAAACGCCTCCCCATGGAAAGGGCCGAACATGAACCCCTGATCAATATCAGCTCCAAACTCAAAAAAGAATCCCTGGATTTTTATCTTTCCGAACTCCTTTGTATCAGCTCTGAAGGGAACTATGTGGTTTTCTATTTGCAAAAAGCGGATAAACTGCAGAAAAAAATCATCCGAAACAGCATGAATGAAGTTGAAGTACAACTTCAAGGTCACGCTTGTCTGTTAAGGGTACACCGGGCTTTTTTAGTCAATCTCAAAAAAATCACCCATAAAAAGGGAAATGCATTGGGTTACCGGCTCCGCCTCCATGGACTGGATATGGAAGTTCCCGTTTCACGTAATAAAGTCAAGGATTTTGAGGAAAAAATGGCTGAATTTCACTAATCCATTTATCCCAAAATTTTGCTTTTGGTAACAAGCCCTTCAATTTTTTTGTCCTTCAACCCAAAAACTTGGTGTCTGTACCAGTAATTCGGCGATGTCAAAAGCCTTCTTTTCCTTTGTTCTGTACAACCAAAGGACCAAAAGGCCATGAAATCATTTCCCAACTTCCACAAAAGGTTTGCGTTCGCCCTGATGGCTTTCGCGCTGACAGTTTCCTTTCTGTCAAATGCCCAATCTACCGAAAAACTCACAGGTACTTTGCTCCATTCACAGACTGAAGCCCCAGTGGCTTATGCCAATGTGGTCATGTACCAGCTTCCTGACTCCCTATTCATTGCCGGGGCCAATACCAATATGGATGGTTTTTTTGAACTGTCTTATTTAGTGGGAAAGTCATTCTTTCTACGCTTCAGTTATATGGGTTTTGAGAGTTTTACCTTGTCTTCTGAAGAGTTGCAAGGGAACGCCTTGGGTACTTTGTATTTCCAGGAATCTGAAAGCTTGTTGGAAGCAGTACTCATTGAAGGAGAAAAAGAAAAAGGAATAACGGAGGGCGAAAAGGCTGTTTTTATGATTAATAAGCAGCATGTGGGAGCGTCCAATACCGGTATGGACATCCTCAACCTGATTCCTGGGGTTTTTGTAGATTTCAATCAAAACATCAGTATCAGTGGAAAAAATAAGGTATTGATCTTTGTCAACGGTGCAGAAAGGGACCACCGCTTTGTACAACAGCTGAGGGCAGGGCAAATTGATCAGGTAGAGGTGATTTTGAATCCTTCTGCCAGATTTGCAGCAGAAGCAGATGCAGTTATTCATATCCTCTTGGCAGAAAGAGAAAGTGGTTTTTCAGGAATGGTCTATGGAGAAATGCCCATTTCCAGGAATGAAGTGTACAGCTTTCCAAGCGCCAGTATGTCCTTTTACACCCCAAAATTTCACGCCTACACCAGCTACAATGGCGCATTCAGCATATTTGATGTGGTGCAGACATATGAGCGGAATACCACAGAGGGAACCCAAATCCAGATGGAACAAAAAACCCGTCAAAGAAGCATTTCCAATACAATCCATCAAGGACTCGAGTATGCCCTTTCTTCCAATACCTTGTTGCATGGATACATTGCAGGAAGTTGGTTTTCAGAAACCCATAATGGGAGCATTGAACTTCAAAGTAACCAAGGGGACACTTGGACTGCCAAGCGGGAAGAGGAAGACCGTAACAGATCTTTGACAACAGCACTGTATTTTCAGCATCGGTTTCATGGTGAAAAAGAAAGCAGTATATCGGTCGATTGGACCCAAAGCCGCTTACGTGGAGAAAATCAATTGCGTTTTTTGCAGGAAGAGGAGCGCTTCATCAACTATATCCGTCCCAGCCAACAGGTTTCCAACCTGCGCACCGATTACAGCACCCAATTGAATCCCAATTGGCGTTTGATAACAGTTTTTCAGTTGCAACTCCGGCATTTTGCTAATGGTCATGAAAATGATTTCGACTTCAGAAGCCAGGTCCGCGCGCTATATGGCTCCTTCATTTGGAAAGGGGAAGACTGGGATGCGGAATTTGGAATGAGGGTGGAAGAAATACAGCTTCGAACCCTCAGCCAGGAGGGCAGAAAAAACCATTTTTTCTTTCTTCCCAATGCCCGATTGGGACATGTTTGGAATGAAAAACATTCCACCAGGTTTTTCTTTCGGTCAGCCATGGTTTATCCCTTGTTTCACCAGTTGAACAACTTTGAGGCCTTCTTAGATCCATTTACCCTGTCTTTTGGAAATCAGGACCTTCAGCCCTATACTTTCCATCAGGCCAATGTGGAACATACCTGGAATACCGGTAATCTCTTGTTGATGAATGCGGTATTCTTTGAAAAAAGGAGCCAAATGATCAATGAGCTGTATGCACTCAATTCCGAAGGACTGATGGAGGTGACCTTTGGCAACTTGGGTGATTTGTTCCAGACCGGGATTCAATCCAGTGGAGCGATGCGCTTGAGCAAACAATTTTCGATCAACCACATGCTGAGGGTATTCCATAGCAGGGGTATTGGAAATGATCGGGAGCAGTTTCCTGTAAGGGACCGAGTGGCCATAGAAACCGGTTTTTCAGGAGTGCTTGCCTTGGAAAAGGATATCTTCCTCACTCTCCGCTTCCGATACCTTTCTCCGGTCAATGATATACAATCAGATTTTTTCAGCGGCCCCCTTTATTTTCTGGCCGCTGAGAAAAAACTCGGGGACCAATGGAAGCTGGGGATGACTTCGGCCCTTCCCTTTTCCCGAAGGTTTACCTATTATGGATTGGAAACCCGAGGAAAAGATTTTCAACAACGCAGCACAGGTCAGATCCACATGTCAAGGATTCCTCTCTGGTTCACCTTGAGCTACTCCTTCCAAAAAGGAAAGTCTGTGCAAAAAGAAAAGAAGGAAGTCTCCAGTGGCTTGCACATCAATAAAAAAGGTTTCTGATGTTTAAAAGAAACTGATAGATATCATTTTTTCCTAATAGCAAGAAACCTATCTTTAACGTTTTAAGACAAAAGAATGAGAAAGTACGTTTTTGTAGTGTTGTTCACGTTGGTGCAGACGGTAGTTATAGGACAAGAGAAGCAACGAACGCTTTTGTGGAATGCTGGCCCGCAAAATGCCTGGGAAAGGGACTTTGCCTATTCTCCATTAGTTTATAGAGGAGGGAGTACGGGTTTTTCCTTTGGATTTATCAGTGCATCTGAGAAAAAAATAGACGAGGTCTATATGCACTATGCCCGAATCCCCATGGAAAATGAGTTTGGAGCAGGAATGATAGGAACCCAGGCTAGTATCATGACCTATACTTTTTACAAGGCCTCTTGGCTGCCAAGTAAATGGATGATCGGTTGGTCCAATAATAATGCGCTCAGTCTTCGGAATTTTCAGGATTCCCAAAATTTTAATCCACGGTTTGATTTCCATACTTCCTTTGGTCCGGCGATTCGGTATGAATCAGTTTTCGGAAAAAATGAACAGTGGCGATACAGCTTTCAAGGGCACTGGCAAGTGATAGGTTTTTTGTTTTCAGCATCCTATGTCACAAGCCCTCCTGATGCATTTTTGCACGAACAACCTACATTCAATGCCTTTTTACAATCCATCCGGTTCTTTCAACCATTTCAGCAGCAAGACTTAGGCATGATTAATCAAGTTTTTTATAAACTCACCAATGGGAATGAATTTGGGTTAGGCTATCGCTTCAATTTCAGTAATCTGGTTAATGAGCAACGTTCCCAGCGTGCTGCGGGACACTATTTCATACAGTTTAATTTTCAGTTATGAACAAGCGTTTTTCAATCCATAATTGGTTTTTTATTTCAATCATATTTATTCTTGGGGCATGTGAAGAAATGCTTACGCCTCCAAGACCAGCGTCAAGTCCTCAAGTGGTATTTGATCATTTATGGAATGATATCAATAACCGCTATAGCTTTTTTGAAGAAAAACAGGTGGACTGGAATGCGGTCAGAGAAAAATACAGTCCAAGATTATTTGCCACGATGACAGAACATGAGCTTTTTGATGTCTTGGGTAATATGCTTGGGGAGTTGGAAGATGGCCATGTCAATTTATTAAGCACTTTTGACAGATCACGAAATTGGCTTTGGTATGAGAATTTTCCCTTGTTTTACAATCAACAATTGATTGAGCAAGTATACCTACGAACTAATTTTTGGATTATTGGTCCTTTACAGGCACAAACGTTGGATGATGATGTGCTGTATGTTAATTATCGTTCATTTGAGCGAGCGCTTACAGAGCAGCATATGGACCAAATTATGTTTTTGATGCGAACGCATAAGGGGTTGATCATAGATGTGCGGAGTAATGGTGGAGGGAATTTGCAAAATGCGCTGAACATCATGGCAAGATTTACGGATGAGGAGGTGATTTATGGTCAACAACGCTTTAAGTCTGGGCCAGCAAGGAATGATTTTACCCCTTGGGCTCCTTTGCGGATTACTCCAAGTTCGGGTTCCACGTATCTTGGGAATGTTGCCATATTGACCAATCGCCGATCGTTTAGCACCACCACTTTTTTTGCACAGATGGGAAGGTCTTTACCACAAGTTCGCCTATTTGGGGATCAGACTGGTGGAGGTGGAGGGATTCCGGTTTTTGCAGAATTGCCTAACGGATGGACATACCGTTTTTCCGGATCCCAAGCCATCGATTTGGAAGGGAATCATTTGGAATTCGGAGTACAAGTAGATGAGGATTTAACTTCTTTTTTAATGGTAAGAGCCGGGAGAGATCATTTTATAGACACAGCGGTATCATGGCTCAAAGGACAATCGGAATAATGAATACGGTATGAAAAAGGAGATTGTTAAAGTGTTACTGATCCTGCTTTTGATAGCGGCATGTTCGGAAAAAAATGTTAATGAACAGTTGACAGACACCTACCAATGGGTTTTTCAAGACTCCATGCAGGTGGAATATATGGGAGAATTGTTTTTAATAGACTACGATCCTCTGCAAGAACTGTATTTAGGAAGGTGGAATGCTCAAGAGGAATACGTAGTTTTTGATGAATCCGGAGCAATCAAGCATACTTTCAAGTTAACTGAAGATGGTCCCAATAAAGTAGGTTGGGCTACAGGAGTAAATTTATTGGATGGGAAAATCTGTGTGATGGATCAGACTCAAGGTATCTATTTCTTTGAGTTGGATGGTACTTTTAGTAGTAAACTTCCAATAGGAGAAGATTACTTTCATATCAATGGTTTACCTTTCGGAGCGCATCGATCGGGTGATGAGTTCTTGTATTTTCGTCCAGAAAAAGGCGGGAGTTTGGAAGATTTTAGGACCATGTATACAAATGTCTATTCATCAGATATTTTAGAAATTTATAATTCCAATACAGGAAAGATTCGTACGAGTATGCCTTTTCCACCCAATACTGTGTACAGTACCGGTAATTTTTACAATTGGACTTTCCCAGGTCTTTATAAGTACAAGGACGAATGGATATTGTGGATCTTAGCAGAGCTAAAGTATTTTGTCTACAAAGAACAGGAGGGGCAGATTGTGCTTTCTAAAGTGGTGGATATCAACTTGAAAGATGCGGTTCCAATGCCCGGAATTCCAATAGGAAGATACCAAGACTGGTATGAAGAATATGGAAATATAATTTTTGGAAGGATTGAACAAATTTATAGAAGGGAATCTGACGTAGTGGTCATTTACACTAAGGGGGTGAGTGAAGATATTGCTAGTCAATATAATCGTGATAATTGGGAAGAGTGGTCGGCCTTTCTTGATGGTATACAGAGGTATGCAGCTATCTTCGACTCCAATCATGAGTTGATTCAAAAGGATATACAAGTTCCTAAAGGGATATGGCTCTCATCAATAGTTCACCCAAGTGGCGCAATCATCGCCCAAAAAAATCAGGAATATTTTGGTGTTGAGGAGGATTTTTTAACGTTTTATCAATTGAATTTAGCTAAATAATTCTTCGGATGTCTCTCGCAGATAAATAGGATTTGACAGATTTGACGCAGAGGCTTGATATGGAAAATAATCTGAAATAGTAGCCTAGAGCAGGCTTGATGGGCTTCTTTTGAACATAAAAAATTAGGGGTTTATCTATTGATAAAACCCCTAATAAAGCATTTGTTTTAATTTGGTGCTCAATGCGAATAAGAATGCTCCCGCACTTCTTTTTTTGCGATAACAGGGGAGCCTGCTTCCTTGAGGAAATTATAATGCGATTTTAATGCACTTGCAAAACTTTCATTTTCATGGTAAGGTAGATCAAACTCATGTGCCGTACTTTTGACGATTTCAGAAATTTCCGGATAATGGATATGGCAGATTTTTGGGAATAAGTGATGTTCCACCTGGAAATTCAAGCCTCCGCATAAGAAAGTAGCAATACCGCTTTTTCTCGAAAAGTTAGCAGTGGTACGCAACTGATGTGCTGCCCAAGATTCTTCTATGCTTTCACCTTCTTTTGGTACTACCTGATGCGTGTCTTCTACTAAATGCGCCAATTGGAATACTAGACCCAACACGAGCCCTTCAGCAAAATTCATCAGTAAGAAACCAATCAAAAATTGTTGCCAAGTAATTTCCATCACCAATAAAGGAATGATGATAAAAAGTCCATAGTACACTAACTTGTAAAAGAAGAGGTTGAAGTATTCGATTTTGGGATGCTTATTGACGTGGGAGCCGATTTTTTTCTGGAAAAACTTAACGTAGTCTTTTCTGAAAAACCAAGAAAGAGAAGCTAAACCATACAAAAAGAAGGCGTAAATATGTTGGAAACGATGCCAAGGTTTCCATGGATCATTTTCTGAAATTCGCACGATTCCTGGAGCTAGTTCCAAATCCCCATCATGGCCTACGATATTGGTATAGGTATGATGGATTTGGTTATGCGTAATATTCCAAACATAAACATTGGCGCCAATGATATTGAAAATAAAACCAAGGCTTTTGTTGACCCAAGGATGTTTGGAATAAGAGCCATGCAGGGCATCGTGACAGATATTAAAGCCGATAAAGGCCATATTCATACCTAGAAGAATGGCTAGACCCAATGTGACTGACAAGGGAAGTCCTCCCAATAGTATCAGAAAATAAAGACCGACAAATGAACTGAGATAAATCGTGGTTTTGACAACCATTGCCTTGTTGGCTTTTTTGGAAATGTTATTGATTTTGAAATACTCATCGACACGTTGCTTTACTGTGGCGAAAAATTGAGAGTTCCCTTGATCATTAAACTTGAGGGATTGATTCATAAGAGGTAATTGGTAATTAAACTAAACTGTGATTGAAATTTTTGATTCCGTCTAAAGCATTTGATATGTCATTAAAAAAGAACCGAATTTATTAAATATCCAAAAATACTATTCAATATCCTAACAGATTGACATATATAACTCAAATAAAAAAGAATCCCCTGATTTTCAGCATGCTTTAGTAGCCTATTAATCAGGGGAATTGATTAAAATTAATAGATTATTATCTTATTTACAAGGTCCATCCATCTCTGTAGGTTCTTTTTACAAATTGGTTAGCAGGCTCAAAGTTGGTTACCCGCATATTTGGGCCGTCCCATACTAATTTAATACCTCTTCCGGGATAGTTAAAGCCATTACCTGTTTCTCTTGGTTCACGATAGTCATAACTTCTAATTGCCAGATTACCCATAAGGACAGATTCTGTCAATGGTCCAGCAATGGAGAAAGGAGAACTCAGGTTTTCAAAAGCAGCTGAACCATACCCAGCTATGCAAGCATCTACCCAATTATTGTAATGGCCTCTATCTCCTCCTTCTATTCTCTTTTCTGTTTGTGATACATTCGCTTCTTTGGTTTTGCTGGTAGGCAAGAGTTGTGGATTCATACCATAAGTCCCACACATCATTTTGCCTTTAGTCCCTTCAATAATTACTCCATTGCCTCCATCTCCCATGACTTCATTTGGTCCCAATTCGATAGGTCTTGTAGGTTGGATACCTCCATCCATCCAATGAAACTCCAGATCATCTTTACCAGGTCTTTCAAAACGGAGTGTGATATGGGAGGAGGGAGGGCAACTTTCAGGGAAATATCCCCGCTGAAACTCGCCAACATATACAGAACCTACACTTGCTTCGGCAGACTTCGGGTATCCCAATCCTAATACACGGAATGGAGGCTCCATGATATGACAGGCCATGTCTCCAAGTGCACCCGTTCCATAATCCCACCAACCTCTCCAGTTGAAAGGTACTAAGTTGCTTATATAGTCTCTGTAAGGAGCTGTTCCCAACCAAAGGTCCCAATCTAAATCTGCGGGTGGTGTTGCTGGTGTTGTAGGCCAAGGAATCCCCTGAGGCCACACAGGTCGATCTGTCCAGCAATATACTTTGGTTGCTTCCCCAATCAGTCCAGCATTGTACCATTCCACCATTTGGCGCACACCATCTCCGGAGGAACCTTGATTACCCATTTGTGTTACTACCTTATATTTGTCAGCTGCTTCCGTAAGCATTCGGGCCTCATAGATGTCATGAGAAAGTGGTTTTTGTACATACACATGTTTGCCTAATTGCATAGCTGCCATAGTCTGTACAGCATGCATGTGGTCAGGTGTGGAAATGGTGACTGCATCAATGTTTTTATGCTCTTTCTCTAACATTTCCCGAAAATCCCGATAGTAAGTGGCTTTTGTGTGAGCATCTACACTGGCTTTTGCACGGCTATCATGAACGTCACAAAGCGCTACTATGTCAACTTTGCCAGAATTAAAAACTCCCCTGATATCGTTTCCTCCCATGCCGCCTACACCAATACCAGCAACCCTTAACTTATCGGATGGAGCTGTAAATCCAGGGCCTCCTAATACATGACGCGGAACTAAATAAAACCCTGCAAGTGCAGTGGCAGAGGCTTTAATAAAATTTCGTCTTGAATTGCTCCCCTGCTTTTGATTTTCGTTTTTCATAATTTCGGATTGAGTTTATTGTGCAGGTAATTTATTCTAAAAATGCTAGATTGAAAACTGCCCTCCTATTTTTTGATAGCAACGGGTAATTTTAAAGGATGGATGGGAGTATAGATTCTTCTGGTAAAGTTTTTAATTCACTTCTAATCTTTTAAAAAAAAATTATCTAAGTTTGGGTACTTTCATAAACCAAATTAGAGAAACTCATGAATTCGTTAGTTAAAGATTACATTTTCATTGTTGGTTTTGTTGCATTAATGGTGACTTCATGTACCGATAAAGTAGTGGAAGTTTCTTTAGAAAAGCATGCAATTATTCCAGTTCCTGTCCAAGTGATGACATCATCCTCCGATTTTTTATTAGAAAAATCAGTAAAAATAACAGTGAAGGAGGAAATTGACTTTTTTGGGAATCAATTAAAAACTATAATCCAAGAGACAACAGGATTGCAGCTGATGGTGCAGAATGAAACTGCTACTAAGGCTATTGAATTGAAAATTGATGCAAGTTTTGCTCCTGTAAGAGAGGCTTATAAAATTGAAATACAATCAGACAAAATTCAGTTAATTGGATCAGATGAAGCTGGGTTGTTTTATGCCATTCAGACTTTTAAGCAACTGTTGGATGGGGTGGATGGAAAAAATATCCTTATCCAAGGAGGGCTGATTGAGGATTATCCGGAGTATGCCTACAGAGGAATGATGCTGGATGTGGCGAGACACTTTTTTCCTTTAGCTGATGTGAAGCATTTGATTGATCAACTGGCCATTTACAAGATTAATCACTTACATTTACACCTTTCGGATGATCAAGGATGGAGAGTTGAAATCAAATCTTGGCCATTATTGACCACTATCGGTGGTGCCAACGAAGTTGGTGGGGGAGATGGAGGGTATTATACCCAAGAGGAATATCAGGAGTTGGTGTCTTATGCAGCCAAAAATTTTATAACTATTGTACCAGAAATTGATATGCCGGGTCATACCAATGCGGCCTTAAATGCATATGGAATCCTTAATCCGGGTATAGAAGTACCCAATGAAACAGCTGTTCCTATTGATTGGTCTGTGTTTGGATTAGAATCGGATTCTTTGGCAACTCCTTATCATACAGGAATCGATGTGGGTTTTAGTACCTTGGATATTCATTCTGAAATTACCTATCAGTTTGTGGAAGATGTGATCCGGGAAATAGCGGCGATAACTCCCGGTCCTTATTTGCATATTGGTGGGGATGAAACCCTGATCGTACCCATGGAAGATTATGTGTATTTCATTGAGAGAGCTCAGGATTTGGTGACAAAATATGGTAAAATCACCATGGGCTGGGATGAAGTGGCTCATGCAAAGTTATTACCAAGCTCTGTTGCACAATACTGGGCCAAAGCTGAAAATGCTTTACTAGCCATTGATCAGGGAGCCAAAGTATTGATGTCTCCGGCAGTTCGTACTTATTTGGATATGAAGTATGACAGTACAACGAATATTGGGTTAAAATGGGCTGCATTTATAGAATTGGATGATGCTTATAATTGGGACCCAACCACTCTTCATGAAGGAATTCACCGAAAAGATATCTTGGGAGTAGAAGCTCCATTGTGGACAGAAACTATTGAGACGAGAGCTGATATAGAATATATGACTTTTCCTAGGCTTGCGGCTATAGCGGAGATTGCTTGGTCACCTGCCTTCAATCGAAATTGGGAGGATTTTTCCAGAAGGATTTCAGCCCATGGAAGAACTTGGGAACGGAAGGGAATCAATTTTTATAAATCTCCGAAAGTGAAATGGGCGTTCCCCGATTAGGATTTATGATGGAAGATGTATCTCGGTCATCAATTATGTGCTTTTAACTAGCTAAAAGAACATCTGATTTTCAGATTCGAAACTCATAAAAGCAAAAAATGAGACAATAAATGTCTCATAAATGTTATTTTTATAAACACACGTATGTTTATAAAAATAACATATGTATATTAGCTCTTGTTAATCGCTTAGAGCTATGGAATTGAAAGAGAAAATCAGTATCACTCAAAAAGAGCTTCCTTCGGGAAAGTGCCAAGTTAAATTTGTCATCGAGGATGATCAAGTGCCATTGTATGGATATCTGCTGACGCAGGAGCCAAAGCCTGTAGGAGAGATTATTGATGAGATTACGAGACGAATGTATCAGCGAATGGTTCAATTGGAAAACAACCAACATTTCTCCCTGACGAAGTCTGTTAAGGATGATCATCAGTTTTACCTGTATTCAGCTTGATCTATGCTACTTTCAAAAAATCTCAAATTCTTACGATCCTCTGTTCAGATGACCCAAGCAGAATTGGCGGAAAAATTAGGTCTTCAACGGACGATGATTTCTGCTTATGAAGACGGCCGCTCAGAACCTAAATTGTCTACACTTGGCCTGATCGCAGAATTGTTTCAAACTTCTGTGGATGAATTATTATATCATGATATTCCCGCCTTGGGAAGAAAGGTGCAGCAATCCAAGCAAATAAAAGTATTGGCTATAACAGTGGATAGGGAAGACCGCGAGCAGATCCCAATGGTCCCTCAAAAGGCGTCTGCTGGATATTTAAATGGTTTTGCCGATCCAGAATTTGTAGAAAATTTACCACAGTTCTCCCTGCCAAATCTCTCGAATCATGTGACTTACCGTGCATTTGAACTGAGTGGGGACAGCATGCTGCCATTAGTGCCAGGCACAGTTGTGATTGGCAGTTATGTGGAGCAGTTGCATGAAATCAAAAGTGGGAAAACATATGTGTTGGTGACAATTACCGAAGGGGTGGTTTACAAGCGGGTGTTTAATTATTTGGAAGAAAATGGGAAGTTATTTCTTGTATCAGATAATGACCACTACAAGCCTTACGAGGTAAAAGGAGAAGATGTATTGGAAATTTGGGAAGCCAAAGCCTATATCAGCACTGACTTCCCAAGTCCAAAAGATAAGGCTCAGCCTGCAAGTCTAGAGGACATTTCTAAGATGATTCTTGACTTAAAGTCCGAAATCCTGAAGCTCAAGAGTTAACCAATTCAGCTTTTTTTAGCTGCTTTTCGATAATTTCTTTCCAGCGCTTAGCAAACACTGGTTCGCCGAAAAGATCAGAGAAATAATCCGAATTGAAGACTTCCAGTGTAAGTGTTTTGGAAGTATCCTTGGATTGTATGCTCAGATGGATACTATCAATGATATTTCTCCCGTTTTTTTTATCACCCACATGATGCGAAGTTTCATGAATCGAAACAGAGAATATTTTTTCAAGATCAATGATCCGAAGCGTCATCTTTGAGATGTCTTGGACGTAAATTAGTTTGTTTTTGCTTTTATCCAAGCCTAAGAAATAGCGATCTCTCCAAATTTCTTCTTCTTGAACAGATAGTTGATTTTCTAGCAACTTTTCATTCAATTGTTGGCGGATTTTGAGTGTTGTTTTTTTATTGCCTTGATGCTTGATCAAAAAAGGAGCTATAAATGCTACTATTCCAACTATTGAGATAGCAAGTGTTGTTAAATCTATGTCAAACATGATTGTTGTATTTAAAATTTGGGAATTAATAGAATGGTCATGCCAAAGGAAAAGCGAAGGCTTTCCATTCATTCTTTGTATGATGTGAAGTTGTGAGCTGATAAATTTTGTTTTTTTAATCAGCTTTAGAAAAAGTTTGAATTACCAAAAAAAATGAAAAGGAAAGATTATCTCCCGAATACCGAATTGTCTTGGCGTCTGTTCTAAAAGTTTGAATGCAACTTCTTCAGAAAGCTCCATCCAATCCAGTCTTTGCAAAAAGTTTGCCCACTCATTACCCCAAGACCAATCAGGTGTTAGGTTATAGCCATTATTTCCTAAGCCGGAAGTAAATAAAACTACATACTCTTGATAGGATGTCTCTTGAGTAAGTTGATTTTGAGCTACTCCTTCCTTACTCTTCTGAGAGGTGTCAACAAGCAACAAACCACTCCACAGCTTCAACGCCAAAATGGCGATAAAGACAAAGCTTGGGTAAGATTTTTGAATTATTGACATGGTTATACTTTGTTGATTATATGTCAATATGTATGCCAACTTAATAAATGGTAGTGATCAACCCTGCTCTTTTTTCAGCATAGAATTTAATAACCAATCATTGATTTTTAGATAGGTAGGTTTGATGGCACTGATGGAAATCATTCCTAATCCTAAACTTAAAAGTAGCGTAGGAGAAGTAAAGGTTTCTCCAAAGGAAAAGACCAAAAGCATAATGGCCGTTGCAAAGGGAAGAGATAGTGCCAAAATGTTAATTCCAAGTGCTAGGTCAAAGGTTTTTTTCTGTGGCTGGGGAGTTACCTGTTCCATTGCTTGGATGGCGGACATGTGTGCATAAGGCCAAAAGCTTATAGCGCTTTGAGGGAAAACAACCATGACCAATATTGCCATAGGGGAAAGTCCGGGTACAAAAGAAATCAGGAGACCACTGAGCAAAAATGTCAATCCCGAACGGAGCAATAATAGGTTGAATATCTTTTTAATCTGAGCCCAATTGAATACAACAGCTATTCCAATGTACATCAATACCAAAGGAGTCATCAGATTACTTAAACTCGTGATTGAGCTGGATAAAAATGGAGGTAAGTTTTCCATACGGATGCCAAAGGCCAATAAAACCAGGGCTATCACTATCACCATATTAATAGGTTCATTTACTAGGCTAACCAATAAAGACTTTATTTTTCCTTTACCATTGCCGTCCACCGAAGGATGGATATTGAAGAACCAATGGATCGCTAGCATGTAGGCAAAAATCAAGACAAAAAACTTATTCCCGATATCTGCGAGCGCTCCCCAAGCTAATGCATCGTCTCCCAAATATTCTATTAAGAATGGAAAACAAGAAAGACCTGGAGCAAGCGATGGAAAGAGTAGGAGATAGGTTCTGTAAGTGGCTGTGTTTTTTTCTATACCATAGATCGGAAGAATAAATTGTAGCCCAAAAAACAGAACAAAGTTGAAAGCCAAAGCGATAATAGGCAGCCATAAGAGCTCTTGGGAAATTTCAGCTTTTAGTAAAGCTACGAATATGATTGCAGGAAGCGCAATGGTCAGGATGATGGTTTTTAAACCTTTTTGGTGTTCCGATGATTGAAACTTACTACGTAGCAAGAAGCCAATAAACAGAAGTAATAGAAAAGCTAGCGTCTTTTGAACTGCCGGATTCATACAATGTGATAGTTAATGGTAAATCAATTCAAAAGGTTATTTTGGGTTTGGCTTAATTTAGCCTTCTGTGATTTTTAGTGCTTCTATGAAGTAATTCATTTCTTCCATGGTTCCCATACTCACCCTACACCAAGGTTTGTTGTCGATGGCGTACATACGAATGCCAACACCTTGTTCAACCATGGTTTTGGAGAATGTTTCCGCTTTTGAACGGATAGGGAAGATCATAAAGCTGGTATGGGATGGGATTTCCTGGTATCCTAACTGATGGATTTGCTCGGATGTAAATTCTCTGGAAGCTTTATTCAACGCTCTACATTCAGCAATAAAGCCTTCGTCCTGAAAGCTTGCAATCGCTCCCTTCAATGAGGTAATGCAAAGCCCCATGGTGCTTCTAACCATGTCGGAAACTGATTTGACGCGCTCCTCCGTAGCTACCATATACCCGATACGCAGGCCTGCCATTCCATGGATTTTGGAGAATGTTCGCGCTACAATGACGTCATGACCCTCAGCCACTAAGTTTACAGCACTTTTTTCTTGCGGATTATCTAAAAACTCCAAGTATGCTTCATCTACAAAAATTGGAGCCTTGGTGGCATTTGCTTTACAAAATGTTTTTACTGCTTCAAAATCTGTAACCGATCCCATAGGGTTATTGGGGTTGCAGATATAGACTAGTTTTGTGTTGGAATCAATGGCTTGGGCTATACTTGTCAAGTCGTGGCTTTGATCGGCTGTTAAGGGGACGGCTTTCCAATTTGCACCCACTGCCTTGGCTGTATTGACAAGTGAGAGGTAAGATGGATCTGCTGAAATTACATTTCCTCCATGTCTGCAGAGCGCAATGGCAGTTTTTTCCAATAAATCTGTAGAGCCAGGCCCTAACATAATATTTGCAGGTTTGACCCCTTCTTTTTCGGCAATCATCTCTATCAAATACTGTGCATCGGAATGTCCATAACGATTTCCTTGACTGATGGACTCCATGATGGCTTTTTGCGCTTTTGGAGAAGGACCAAACGGATTTTCGTTCGCCAAAAGCCTTGCCCGCATAGGAATTTTGAAATTCTCCATGAAAGGAAGTTCTAGTACCAAACTTTTATAGCTACTGTTTGTAAGGTTGGTGCTGCCGTGTAAAGGAAGACTAGAAAGAGCAGAAATTCCGCCCAAACCGAATGCGCTGGTTCTTAACCAAGCCCTTCTGGATAAATTTTTCATATGATTAGTGGTTTAATGGTTTAAAAATAAACCAAAAAAATTTAAAAATGATTATTATTTGTGATTAGTGGTTAAAATATAAGCAGTGAATGTCTGGTTTTGTTGATAAAAGTTGAAAAGTGGGTTTGTTTTTTTGTGAGATTGCAATAATTGCGATTTGTATGATCTGATTTTTAATATTGGTATATTGTTTTAATTTTTTGGGCTGAATTTTGGGATTTTTCTTGACAATTATCGAGATTGGATTTACTCGAAAAGATTGTCTCTAACGAATTTCTGAAGTAGGTATTGAAAAAGGCAAAGATGAATTCTTTCTGAGATCTAGAAAATCTCGAAAAAATCATTAACTACTGAATATTAGTAAGTTTATGTGAGTCTGTATAGTTTTTGAGAAATGATTTTCATCGCTTTGATGTAGTAATGATGTATCAGTAAATTAGTCCTTCCTATGAATTATCACTTGCTTTGATTTTCGATTTTTGAATAAATCAACCCAATAATTTAATACAACCCAAACTACGTATGACCAAACCTCAAACCCACCGGGTAAAAATTGGAAGTTCATCGCTGAATTTTTCAGATCAAGAAGTCACCGGTTCCTTCGTAAAAAGAAATGGTGAATTGTACTATAAAGTTGGTCATGTCAATCGAATGGACCCTTTCTTTATGTCCATTGTAAGTCATGATGAGCATTGGATGTTTATCGGATCTAATGGCGCCTTAACAGCCGGTAGAAAAAATGAAGAGCATGCGCTTTTTCCATACAGCACGGATGATAAAATTTTAGAAGCTGAGGGAAAAGTAGGTTCATTGACCTTAATTCGTGTCCATGCAGGTGAAGAGTTAATCTTATGGAAGCCATTTTCTAAAGACTATGCTGGAGTATATGCATTGGAGCAGAATCTGTATAAAAGTCAATGGGGAAATGAAGTTGTTTTTGAAGAAATCAATCATGATCTAGGTTTGAGCTTTACCTATACCTGGCAGTTTTCTTCTAAGTACGGTTTTGTAAAAAAGAGTCAGCTACTTAATCTTACTGATAAAGAAATTACCCTTGAAGTGATGGACCTTGTGCAGGATTTGATGCCATTTGGTATATCTTCTGCCTTGCAGCAACAACGCAGTAATCTAGGGAATGCCTACAAACGCAATGAATTGCATGAAGGCACAGGACTAGGTGTATTTGCATTGAGTTCCTTAATTGTGGATAGAGCTGAACCAAGTGAAGCCTTAAAAGCAACTGTTGCTTGGCACACGGGTATAGTTGCTGATGCGGTGTTCTTGTCTTCTTTACAGACCCATGCATTTGCAATAGGAAAATCCATTGAAACTGAAAAAGATATCAAAGGAACTATTGGCTCTTATGGAATCAAAGCCTCGTTGGGTTTAGCTTCCCAAGAGAAAAAGGAATGGTTCTTCTGCTTGGATATTGACCAAACTCCAGCTCAGGTTCATAATTTGATCGCTGAGCTGACGAAAGCCAAAGATTTAATCTTACCGATCTTGCATGCAGACTTGGCCAAAGGAACTGAGGAGCTTAAGAAAATTGTAGCAAAATCTGATGGCTTGCAGCTGACGGCAGATCAGGCATCTGTTAGCCGACACTACTCCAATGTCTTGTTTAACGTCATGCGTGGGGGGATTTTTGAAGATGACTATTCCGTAGATAAGCAGGATTTCTTGCATTATGTCAAAGAAATCAACAAACCTTTAATGCAGGATCATGCTGCATTTTTTGATTCTTTAGTAGCACGAGAGAATTATCAGGCCTTGATATCCAAAGCAAAGGCTATTGGTTCCTCTGATTTGATCCGGGTTTGCATGGAGTATTTGCCATTAAGCTTTAGTAGAAGGCATGGGGACCCAAGTAGGCCATGGAATAAGTTTAGCATTGACTTGAAAAATCCGGATGGTTCCAAGCGTAGGGCTTATGCCGGTAACTGGAGAGATATTTTCCAAAACTGGGAGGCCTTGGCAGTCTCGTTTCCACAGTTTTTGGAAGGGATGATTTGTAAGTTTTTGAATGCATCCACGATGGATGGATACAATCCTTACCGGATTTCCTGTAATGGGGTAGATTGGGAAGTGATTGAGCCAGATGATCCATGGTCTTACATTGGGTACTGGGGAGATCACCAAATAATTTATCTTTTGAAACTTTTGGAGCTAGCCAAAAAACATCAAGTTTTATCCTTTAAAGAGTTAGCACCAAAAGAATGGTTTGTCTTTGCAAACGTGCCTTACCGCATTCGATCATTTGAGGAAATTGTTAAAGATTCTCAGGATACGGTAATTTTTGACGAAGCATTAGAGCATCGCATACAGCAACGCTTTGCAAGTATGGGTGGAGATGGAAAACTAGTTCCTGCGAAAAACGGGACTATCCTGAAAAGTAGTTTCTTGGAAAAGCTCTTCATTCCTTGGTTAACCAAATTGGGTAACCTAGTGCCAGATGCAGGTATTTGGATGAATACGCAGCGTCCCGAGTGGAACGATGCCAATAATGCCTTGGTTGGCAATGGAACATCCATGGTAACTTTGTACTATATGTACCGATTTACCAAGTTTATGGAAACTTGGATTCAAGAAGAATTAAGTGGGGAGATTCAATTCCATGAGGAAGTAGAAGCTTGGATGCAGGGAATGTACGAAGTCTTAAAATCACATGAGGGACAACTTAACCAAGGTTTTGATGCCAATACACGGTATGCTTTTGTGAAAGCATTGGGATTGCTGTCTGAGCGCTATCGGGAGCAAACTTATGCAGGATTGTCAGAGAAAAAATCAAGTGTTTCTACGGACCAATTAGTAGCAATCCTGAAGCTTACCAAAGAATATCTTCGCAAATCCATTGAGCACAACAAGCGAGAGGATGGGCTTTATCATGCATACAATTTGATTGATTGCAAAAAAGGTGCAATTCAGGTAGATTATCTATATGAGATGTTGGAAGGACAGGTAAGTATTCTTTCTTCCGGTTATTTGGAAGCTTCTGAAGCTGTAGAGCTATTGGAGCAAATGAAGAAGAGTGCCATTTACCGAGAAGATCAATATAGTTATTTGCTATATCCAAACCGAACGTTGGCAGGCTTTTTAGGAAAAAGTAGTGTGCCGACTACTACTGTACAGAAAAATCCATTGTTAGCTGCAATGATTGCGAAAGGAGATACCCGCATCATTGATCAGGATGCACAGGGTAATTGCTTCTTCAATAGTGAATTTAACAATGTAAAAGCACTCCGTACAATTTATGATGCAGTCAAAGCTGACTACCCATCAACGACAGACGAGGTCTTGGAAGAAGTAGAAGGGATTTATGAAAGCGTGTTCAATCATAAAGCCTTTACAGGAAGATCGGGTACTTTCTTTGCCTTTGAAGGATTGGGGAGCATTTACTGGCACATGGTTTCCAAGCTTTTGTTGGCTGTAAGTGAAATCCTAGCGGAGGATACACCAATGGATCCTGTGGTTCGAGGAAAACTAATTGATAATTACTATGAAATACGGGCAGGAATTGGGATCAATAAAACACCAACTGTCTATGGCGCCATTCCAACAGATCCTTACAGTCATACCCCTTCGCATAGAGGGGCACAACAGCCGGGAATGACCGGGCAAGTGAAAGAAGATATCCTGAATCGCTGGGCCGAATTGGGAGTTGGTGTAGTGGACGGTTGTATTCAGTTGAATCCTACGTTCTTGGCAGCTCATGAGTGGTTGAAAACGCCTCAAGAGTTTTCCTACCTAGACTTGAACGGAGAGTTTAAAGTATTGCCCTTAGAAAAAGACAGTTTGGGCTTTACGTATTGTCAGGTTCCTGTGAAATATGTCAAAGGTTCCAAGAACTTGATTCAGGTGATTGGTGAAAATTCGCTGATTCTTGAAAAAATAGAAGGAAATAAATTGTCCGCTGCGATGTCCTCTGAGATATTCAATCGGACTGGAAAAATTAAGCTGCTGTACTTTACAGTAGCAGGTTAATGTTTGGGTTTATTTTAATGCCAAAGGCCATCTCGTTGAGGTGGCTTTTTTTATTCCGTTTTAAAGTGAGGAAAAATCAAAGAGAATTCTGGGTCTTCGTGTAATTTTGAGCTTTCATACATTTTAAATAAAGCTGATGTCAACAAACGAATTTATCTACCCAAGTATACCCGCACCACAAGCAGCAATCAAACCATTCGACATTCATGCCAAACATGGACATGTTCGTACGGACAATTATTATTGGTTAAATGATCGAGAGAACCCCGAAGTCATCGATTACTTGAATCAAGAGAATGCGTATTTTGAACAAATGCTGGGACATACGAAATCTTTTCAAGAGCAACTGTTCAAGGAAATGAGGGCTAGAGTCAAAGAGGATGATTCCTCAGTTCCTGCAAAAATTGATAACTACTTCTATTACACCCGATTTGTAGAAGGGGGTGAGTATCCAATTTATGCACGTAAAAAAGACTCTTTGGAAGCGGAAGAGGAAATCTTGGTCGATGGAAATGAGTTAGGAAAGGATCAGGCATTTTTGAATTTCTTTGTTTCAGTAAGTCCCAACCACCAAGTGATGGCCATCATTATGGATACGCAGGGGAGAAATCTCTATCAGGTTAAGATAAAAAATTTAGAGACCGGAGCGTTTTTTCCCGAGCAAATTATGGATATCAGAAGTTCAACCGCTTGGACCAATGATAATCAGTCTTTTTACTACGCCATACCGGATAAGCAGACCCTTCGGAATTTTCAGATCAAAAGACATTTTTTAGGAACCGACCCGTCTCAAGATGAGCTTGTTTTTCAAGAAGATGATGCGACCCTTAATTGTGGTATTGGAAAGACCAAATCCAAGGATTACATCATCATTTCTTCTGGTAGGACGGATGCTTCTTATTCCTTATATATTGATGCAAATGCTCCATCTGCACCAACAATCATCGAGCCTCTGCAGGATAATGTACAATATGATGTAGACCATGCCGGCGGTGATCTTTTTTACATTCATACCAATAAGGATGCAGTGAATTATAAATTATGTCAATGCACTGTACAAAATCCTTCTGCGGATTCTTGGAAAGATGTGTTACCACATCGGAAGGATATCTTTTTGGAAACAGTGGAATTTTTTAAAGACTTCATGGTAGCCCAAGAAACGGTGGAAGGTTTGACGAGAATTCGAATTATCCAAATGGATGGAGGGGGAGAGCATTTCTTGGCATTCGATGAACCAGCGTATGCTGCTGGGATCAATTACAATCCTGCCTTTGATACGGAAATTCTTCGATTTGACTATACATCACTCACAACGCCTGCTTCGATTTTTGATTACAATATGCGGACTCAGGAGCGGGAATTGAAGAAAGAAATGCCTGTTTTGGGAGATTTTGATAAAAGTAATTACCAAACAGAGCGAATCATGGTGCCTGCAAGAGATGGTAAATTAGTACCTATGTCCCTGGTATACCGCAAAGACAAGTTTAAAAAAGACGGATCCATGCCTGGTTGGATTTATTCTTATGGTTCTTATGGCTATTCTACGGATCCAACATTCAGCAGGCCTCGCTTGAGTTTGTTGGATAGAGGGTTTGTATTTGCCATTGCTCATATCCGGGGAGGTCAAGAGATGGGGGGGCATTGGTATGAGGAAGGAAAAATGATGCATAAGAAAAATACCTTCTATGATTTTATTGATTGTTCCCGATGGTTGCAGGAGAATGGATATGTCGCCAAGGATAAGTTGTTTGCTTCGGGTGGAAGTGCAGGGGGCCTATTGATGGGAGCTGTGGTGAATATGGCTCCGGAAATGTACAGAGGGATTATTGCAGCCGTAGCTTTTGTGGATGTGGTTACCACGATGATGGATGAGAGTATCCCTTTGACCACCTTTGAGTGGTTAGAATGGGGGAATCCCAATATTCAGGAGGAGTATGAGTACATGCTATCCTATTCCCCTTACGATAATGTAGAAGCAAAAGCCTATCCTCATATCTTGGCTACTACAGGATTACATGATTCCCAAGTACAATATTGGGAGCCTGCCAAATGGGTAGCTAAATTGCGGACGTTAAAAACTGATAGCAATCACGTGTTTCTTTACACTAATATGGATGCAGGTCATGGTGGGGCAAGTGGACGTTTTGAAAGCTTAAAAGAGTTAGCAAGGGAATATGCCTTTGTTTTTGACATTCTAGGTATTCGATCATAGTGTTTTAACGTAGGTTACCTGATCAAAAGGGAAAGGATAAGTATTGGGTTTAGAGGGTTTGATGGAATCATTCCTTCCATTTGATACTTAGGTAGATAAGTAAAGCCGCTCAGTGATTCAAAGAGCGGCTTTCCCTTTTCAAGCAATATTCCTTACATTTGCAGCTCCAAAATCATTTAACAAGATGACAAACCAAGATTTACCTACCTTACACTCATGGGTTTCTGTGCCTAAAAACTCTGATTTTACCATTTACAATTTGCCATTTGGTATCTTTCAAAGCAAGCGCCTTTCAGCCCGCGTGGGTATAGCCATTGGTGATAAGATTGTGGATTTGTCTGTCTTACACGAGGAGGGTTTTTTTGCTGATTTGACCCAACTTCCGCATGATATCTTTTTGAGAGATGCCTTAAATGATTTTATCGCACTTGGAAAACCTGTGACTAGGAGAGTCCGGGAAAAAGTACAGGAATTATTGCTGGATACGAATGATGCTTTGAAAGAACATACGTGCAGAGGTAAAGCAATGGTTAACCGTACTGAGGCTCAAATGCTCATGCCTGTAAAGGTTGGGGATTACACAGATTTTTACAGTAGCATCGAACATGCAACCAACGTAGGAACGATGTTCCGGGACCCTAATAATGCATTGCTGCCAAACTGGAAACATTTACCTGTCGGTTACCACGGTCGTGCATCCTCTATTATTCCATCGGGAGTACCTATTTATAGACCAAAAGGTCAATACAAGGATCCTAACATGGAAGTTCCTGAATTTGGCCCAAGTAGACGTTTGGATTTTGAATTGGAAATGGCCTTTATCGTGGGTAAAACCACTAAAATGGGTGATTCCGTTTCTACTGATCAAGCGGAGGACCATATTTTTGGAATGGTTTTATTTAATGATTGGTCTGCCAGAGATATTCAGGCTTGGGAGTATGTGCCATTAGGTCCATTTTTAGGTAAGAGCTTTGCATCCAGCATTTCACCTTGGGTGGTGACGATGGAAGCTTTGGAGCATTTCCGTGTCAAAGGTCCGGAACAAGATGTTCCCGTGTTACCATATTTGGCCTGTGAAGCTGACCATGCATTTGATATTCAACTAGAAGTTTTTATCCAACCGGAAGAAAGTACTGCCAGCAAAGTATGTACGTCCAACTTTAAGTACATGTATTGGAATATTGCCCAGCAATTAGCGCATCATACAATCAATGGTTGTAATGTCAATGTGGGAGATATGATGGCATCTGGGACTATTTCCGGTTCTACTCCAGATAGCTTTGGTTCCATGTTAGAACTTGCCTGGAAAGGCACCAAACCTTTGACCTTGGAAGAAGGAGTAGAGCGTAAGTTTATTGAGGACGGAGATACTGTCATCATGAAAGGCTTTTGTGAAAAAGAAGGAATACGCATTGGTTTTGGAGAAGTTTCTTCAAAAGTTTTGCCTGCGAAATAATTTTAACATATTAGTTGGTGGTTTATGGAATTATTCTCAGATTTGATGGTTCATAAACCCTGACTAATGATGAAAAATTTAATTTTGCTGACATGCCTTTTTATGGTAATGGCTGTCACAGCTAAGGCCCAAGAATCAAATGGATCTCAAGCTTTTTATGTGGAATTGGGAGGTGCTGGTTTGGCATATTCCTTTAATTACGATTTTCGTTTCGATAAAAATGACATTAATTCCTGGGGGATGAGGATTGGTGCCGGAGGATGGTCTAGAAGAAATAGAACTTGGAGTAATTCCTCAGAAGGCTTGTTGACTATGCCAATCATGTTGAATAGACTTTATGGTAGGGAAACACATTTTTTTGAAATGGGATTTGGAACCACTTTCATTTATTACAGAGATACCTGGGAAGATTGGAATGGAGGTGGAACTACTACCTACAAAGAATTTGATTTCATCCTTCCATCGGGAAATACGCCCGCTTTTATGGGGGTGTTCAATTTAGGCTATAGAAGAGTTCCTGTGGATGGAGGTTTCACCTTCCGAGCAAATCTTACCCCCCTTTTCAATCATAATGGGTTTTGGCCATTATGGGTAGGTGTAGGTTTTGGCTATGCATTCTAAAGAGATTCAAGAATAATTTTAACTTTGTGGTTTATCCTATTAAACCTACAGATGCATGAAGGCAATTAATCCGACTAGTACACACGCGTGGAAATCATTAACGGATCTTTCCGAGGAGTTTAACACTATTCAAATAAAAAACTTATTCGCTGATTCTGACCGCTTTCAAAAATATTCCATTCAATTCGAGGATGTTTTAGTGGACTATTCCAAAAACCGGGTTTCTGATGATGTGAAGCAACAATTGCTAAACCTCGCTTCAGAGTGTGGCTTGCAAGAAGCAATTGAAGCGATGTTTACTGGCCAAACGATCAATGGAACAGAGGGCCGGGCGGTTTTACATACAGCGCTAAGAAATCGCTCTAACACTCCCGTATTTGTTGATGGAGAAGATGTGATGCCTGCCATCAACGGGGTATTGGCTCAAATGAAGTCTTTTGCAGATCAAATTCAGCAAGGAGAATGGTTGGGTTACACTGGAAAGCCTATTAAGCATTTGGTCAATATTGGCATCGGAGGTTCTGATTTAGGTCCTGTAATGGTTACAGAGGCATTAAAGCCTTATCAGCATGCAGATCTATCCATCTATTTTGTTTCAAATGTAGATGGTACCCATATTGCCGAAACATTAAAGCAAGTGGACCCTGAGACTACCTTGTTTTTTATTGCCTCAAAAACCTTCACTACTCAAGAAACCATGACCAATGCCCACTCGGCAAGACGTTGGTTTTTAGCGCATGCACAGGATGAAGCTGCTGTTGCGAAACACTTTGTGGCTTTGTCTACCAATGCACAGGCTGTTGCAGCTTTTGGTATTGATACAGCAAATATGTTTGCCTTCTGGGATTGGGTAGGAGGTAGGTATTCACTATGGTCAGCTATTGGTTTACCTATTGCCTGTGCCATTGGCTTTGATAATTTTGAAGCATTGTTAGCTGGGGCTCATTCTATGGATCAGCATTTTAGAACAGCTGAATTTGAAGAGAATATTCCTGTGATATTGGCATTAGTAGGCTTATGGAATACCAATTTCTTAGGAGCTACTTCAGAGGCTATTTTACCTTATGATCAATATTTGCATCGATTCGCAGCGTATTTTCAACAAGGAAATATGGAGTCCAATGGGAAATATGTAGCCCGTGATGGAGGAAAGGTGAATTATGCAACTGGTCCGATTATCTGGGGTGAACCTGGGACGAATGGCCAACATGCATTCTATCAGTTGATTCATCAGGGTACGCATCTGATTCCTTGTGATTTTATTGCTCCTGCTATTTCTCATAATCCTGTAGGGGATCATCATCCCAAGTTACTTTCCAATTTCTTTGCTCAAACTGAAGCCTTGATGAATGGGAAATCTTTGGAAGAAGTGAAGTCAGAGATGGAAAAAGCTGGGAAATCAGCAGAAGCTATTGAAAAAATAGCCCCACATCGAGTTTTCGAAGGCAATAGACCAACCAATTCCATTTTGGTGAAGAAAATTACTCCATATACCTTAGGACAATTGATTGCAATGTATGAGCACAAGATCTTTGTGCAGGGAGTCATCTGGAATATCTATAGCTTTGATCAGTGGGGAGTCGAGTTAGGAAAAGTACTTGCTAATGCTATTCTTCCAGAATTGGAATCAGAGGAAGCTGTGACAAGCCATGATGCTTCTACGAATGGGTTGATTAATGCGTACAAATCCTTCCGAAAAGAAGCGTAATTATACGATTGAAAATTATATACCTCACAAGCCTAGGAGATTTTAAGTCTTCTAGGTTTTTTTGTTTCTTGCTCAAAGATAATTATGCGCAGTTTAGTCAGGTAACTCAAACACTCTCACAAACCTAGGCTGTTCACTCATAAGGACATCAAGTGCTAAGGATTGTGTTTGCCCATTTTTTGTGATTGAAAATCCTATTCTGCTTTGAGGTGGCATTGAATACAAACAAGAAACACAGGAAAAATCAATGGAGGCAACGCAGGTTTTGCAAATTATCCACTCCAATAGTTGCTCAATAATCTCTTGTTCGGATAAATTAGATGGCAAGCTCCCCAAAAATGCATCCACGGGTATACCAACCTTATTTTTATCATCTTGTAATAAAGGATTACAAAATGCCGCGTCTAAAGTGCAGATCAAAGGGTCATTGCGGTGAAACAATTCGCAGGAACTGGTTAATAAAAACCAGCCTAAGAGTAGAAGCTTGATTTGATTTTTCATCTGTCAATATTCTGATTGTAGCTAGGACGTAAGAAAAGCACAATCCGCTACACCCTTGTCCGAAATTTTTTTTATATCGTGTTTAAAGTCAAAATTTCATGATCATTTTCACTAGAAAACACAAGGCTCCTCCATCCTTCATTGAGGATAAGCACCAATTACTTGGTAAGATTTTATGTAGAAAACGAGGTTTATACCAAGTTGAGGTGCTGAAGACTATTTCCCGAAGGGGATTGCAAATCCCCATTATCTACAGTCCGAGATTACAAATCTCGGACAGCTGGACAGCAAGGAAGCTTCTCGAAATTTGCAATTTCGGGAAACAGATAAATTGGGATTTGCAATCCCACTAGGGTTATCGTATTTAAATTCAAATATTTATAATTTTTTTCACTAAGAAGTACAAGATTTCTCCATCCGTCTTAAGGTTAAGTGCTTATTACTTGGTGAGATTTATGTTGAAGACGAGGCTTGTACCAAGTTGAGGTGTTGAAGACAATTGCTCAAAGGGGATTGCAAAGCCCCATTATCTACAGTCCGAGATTGCAAATCTCGGACAGCTGGATAGCAAGAAAGCTTCTCGAAATTTGCAATTTCGGGAAACAGATAAAGTGGGATTTGCAATCCCACTAGGGTTATCGTTTTCAATCTCAAATTTTTACGATGTAATCCATAAAAAAGCACAAAGCTTTTCCATCCTTTAGTAAGGATAAGGGTCATTCACTTGGTAAGATTTTATGTTGAAGACGAGGTTTATACCAAGTTGAGGTGCTGAAGACAATTGCTCAAAGGGGATTGCAAATCCCCATCATCTACAGTCCGAGATTGCAAATCTCGGACAGCGGATTCTGTCTCTTTATCTCGCACCTGCTTGCAACATGCAAGTCTAATCTCTCGCATCTAATCTCTCGCCTCTCAACTTATTTAGCGGTAGAATAACTATCTCCTACAACCTTGACTTCTCCAAGGCCCGCTCTATATCAGCAATGATATCATCCTGATGCTCCAGACCCACCGAAATCCTAACCAACCCATCCGTAATGCTTACACGTGCCCGCTCTTCGGAACTGAGTTTGCTATGGGTAGTGGAGGCGGGATGGGTGACAATACTTCTGCTATCTCCTAGATTAGGAGTGATAGAGATCATCTGCAAGTGATCAATAAATCGTTGGGCTCTTGCCAAGCCACCATGCAGATTGAGTGTGAGAATGCCACCCCCGAGTTTCATTTGCTTTTTAGCTAGCTCATATTGTGGATGGCTAGGGAGAAATGGGTATTTGACAAACTCCACATCCTTGCTGTCTTGGAAGTATGAAGCCACGGCTAAAGCATTATTGCAATGCCGGTCCATTCTCACAGCTAAAGTCTCCATACTTTTTGCCAATACCCACGCATTGAAAGGAGACATGGAAGGTCCAGTGTGCCTTGTAAAGTAGGTCACTTCATCCATCAATTCCTTGGTCCCCAAAATCAACCCACCCAAGACTCTTCCTTGTCCATCGATGAATTTTGTTGCTGAATGTGTGACAATATGGGCTCCCCATTTAGCAGGTTGTTGTAAGTATGGCGTCGCAAAGCAATTGTCAACCACCAAGATCAGGTTATGTGCAGCGGCAAACTTTCCAGCCCATTCCAAATCTATGATCTCCAAGCCTGGATTGGATGGAGTTTCTAAAAAAAGCATTTTGGTAGTTGGCTGCACTAACTTATCCCAGTTTTGATAATCAGAAATATCTCCATAAGTAGAGGTTATTCCCCATTTAGGAAAGATTCGGGTCAACAATTGATGCGTAGAACCAAATAAGGAGCGCGCAGCCAAAATATGATCTCCCTGCTGTAAGATGGAAGCGATTGAACCAAACATGGCGGCCATGCCCGAAGCCGTAGCGATTCCAGCTTCTGTACCTTCAGCTACGCATAGTTTGTGGATCAACTCTGCTGTGTTAGGATTGGAGTAGCGGGAGTAAATATTTCCATCAATTTCATCAGCAAACATTTGTCTCGCTTCCTCAGCACTTTCAAAAGTAAATGAAGAGGTCAGCGCAATTGGGGTAGAGTGTTCCCGCTGATGTGGGTTTCCTGGGATATTTCTGATAGCGTTTGTTTCGAAATTGGACATATAGGTAGTATTAATCTTTTAATTAGGAATCGAATAAATCTATTTCTGTCAAGTTTTTTGAAACTGACAAAAAGGAGATGGATAGGGGTGATAAAGGGAATAAGTTTAAAATAGGATTTATAAAAAAAATCAAAGACAGATATGTTCGTCTGAGGTAAGCAAATTGAAGAAAGGAATTAGTTGTGTACATAGTTGCTAATTTATAGTTCCCATTTGGGCAGGTTTTGGCACCTTTTCCTTCGCTTGGAGTGGTTGCCAGAGGTTCACAGAGCCTGTTCTCTCGCCTCTTCTTTATAAATCAGATAAAGAATCTGTCACAAAGAAAAATACACAAACGCAGAAAACCAAATTTTGTAAAATCTTCTGCTTCGTAAACTTCTCTTTGTGACAATAAAGGTACTAATTGTTGTTCGTTGGAATATCCCGATTGCCCCCACCTTCTCGTTCGCCAACTTCCACAACCTCATAAATAACATATTTGGAAGCGCCTCTCCAAGGAAGTGCATTGAGGTATTCTTTGTAGCGAACTTCTACAAATCGACCACTTGCACGCTCAAGCTGGTTAGCTACCTCATCTCCTAAGGCGCTGAATCGGAATTCATTGCTTTGAAGGGCACCTGCTGTGGGACTTTGGAAGCCTTCTTGGACCAATCTACCTTCCCAGGTTTTGAATACAAAGCCTTTTTTCTCAAAATAATTGAGTGTGCCACCTTTGACTCCTTCGCCAAAAACGAAGAAATATCTCCAATAAATCAATGCTGCAAGCACCAAGATGATGATTGGAATGCTGATTTTTAAAAATTTTGCCATGTGATTGTTGATGAATTTTAACTAAAAGTAAGAAAAGCTCCGTGGAATTTCTACTTTTTGCAAACAATTTCTCCCAAGAACTATTCTCACAGTATGCAACTCTTTCACGCTTCATCACAGGAAAATTTACTGCCCTCTCAAGGCGAGGCTTATTATTACCATGAATTTTTCACCGGCGACCAATCTGCCCATTTTTGGGAGAAGCTTTTAAATGAAATTGCTTGGAAACAAGAGCCCATTTGGATGTTTGGAAAGCAGGTGATGCAGCCTCGGTTGACGGCCTTATATGGTGATCCGACCAAACCTTATGGTTATTCAGGTATAGAGATGACACCATTCGCATGGACTGATTTTTTAATAGACATTAAAGCTGCTGTAGAAAAGGAAGCCCAAGAAGAATTCACCCACGTCCTGCTCAACTATTACCGAAATGGTGCCGATAGCATGGGTTGGCATAGGGACAATGAAAAGGTACTTGGGGTCAATCCTACCATAGCATCCGTAAGCTTTGGTTCAACCCGTGCATTTCAACTGAGACACTACGAAAACAAACAGCTTAAAAAGTCGGTAGAGCTGGAAAATGGTTCTTTGCTTTTAATGAAAGGGGAGTGTCAGCATTTTTGGGAACATCAAATCCCCAAAACCAAAAAGGTCTTGGGGGGAAGGATTAATTTGACGTTTCGGAAATTACTGTACTAGCCATTTATAGCTACCATAGCCTTCTTTGTCCATCTCCGCTAGAGGAATGAACTTCATGGCAGCGGAATTCATGCAGTATCGCAAATTGGTTGGATTTGGGCCGTCATTAAATACATGACCTAAATGGGAGTCTCCCAGTTTACTTCTCACTTCCACACGCATCATGCCATAGGAAACATCAGTAGGTTTATCTATCAAGCGGGCATCTATTGGCTTGGTGAAGGATGGCCAACCGGAATAGCTTTCATACTTATCTGAACTGCTGAATAATGGAGCCCCTGAAACTATGCAGACATATATTCCCTTTTCCTTGTTGTCATTGTATTGATTGTTCCAAGCACGCTCAGTAGCTTCGTGCATCGTAACATCATATTGTAACTTGGTTAAGCGTTTTTTCAACTCTGCATCACTAGGTTTTTTATACTGATCTGACAGATTCACTGGCCAATGCTTGGCAATGAAAGCATCTCGACCCGAACCTCTTCTGTAGGCATAATATTCTCCTGGTTCTTTTTTGTAGTAATCTTGATGATATTCTTCTGCTTCGTAGAAGTTAGTGTATTTGATTACGGGAGTAACAATCGGTTTTTCAAAGATTTTTGCTTGGTCTAATGCTTTGATTGCTTGTTCAGCTACTTCTTTTTGGGTTTTGTCATGGTAGAAAATGGCTGAAGAATATTGAAACCCTCTATCATAAAATGAACCTCCCTCATCGGTTGGGTCAAATTGTTGAAAGAATATATCCACCAATTCGGAATAAGAAATGACATCAGGGTTAAATGTGATTTGTACAGATTCCCTATGAGAGGTTTTCCCAGAAGAAACATCGGAGTATGTTGGATTTTTTTCCTTTCCACCTGCATAGCCGGAAATCACACTGATGACCCCATCAATTTCTTCAAATGGCGCTTCAATACACCAAAAGCAACCACCTGCGAAAGTTGCTAAGGAACGACTGTTGGAGAGTGTAGTGGCATCCGCAGCTGTATCTTCTGCTTGAAGTTGTTTGTTTTCGGCCGAAGAACATTGTGAGAATAGCAAGGCAATCCCTAAGAATAAGTAACTAAATGGAACTTTTATTGAGCGCATAGGTCTTTTGATTATAATTTTATTTTCAGGCACGATTTTGGAAAAGGTGTCGTTCTGAGGAAGTCAATATTTTATTTGGTTTTATTTACGAGTTAAAACCATGAAATAGATGCAGGTGTTTGTAAGATTTCCATCTTTTACCAACTCTTAACAAAAAGTGCTATGAAAAAAATCCTTCAATTAACACTCGCCATGGCAGGTCTATTGTTCCTGTCTGTAACGCAACAAGTATATGCCCAAACATCAGGAGGCTTCGGAATCCGAGGGGGTGTCAATTACAATTCCAGTGGTCAATACTTCAAAGATGCAGGTCTTGCATGGGGCAATCCTATGGATAATGTAGGATTCAATCTTGGAATGTTTGGAAAGGTAAATTTAGGTCCTGTGTTTTTACGTCCCGAGTTGAATTATACGCAAGTCCGCTCTGAAGTCAATTCGGAGATTTTTAAAACACAATTATTGGATGCGCCATTGCTTCTTGGAGTAAATGTACTAGGTCCTATCTTTTCTGTTTTTGCCGGTCCTGCCATGCATTATTACATACAAGATGAGTTAAGACCTTTTGAATTTGATAAATGGAATGCAGGCTATCAGTTTGGAATTGGCCTGAATTTCGGGAATTTAGGGTTAGACCTTCGCTATCAGCGTGTACTGAATGGACAAACGATTGTGATTGATGATGTATTTACCGGTAATGGGGATTTTGCTTTACAAAATTTGATGTTGGGATTGTCTATCAAGTTTTAGTATGAAATGAGGTTCGCATAAAGCAGGAGTGTGGCTCGCAGAAAGCGAATAAATCACAGAAGGAGTGTGAACTCTATGAGCTTACTAGGATTTCTCTGAAAACCTTGGGTTAATGCAGACCTTCTCATGCCCGTAAAATCAGTGAAAATGTAAATAAAAATCAGTACACATGAACAGCCTGAAAAATCAACTCTCATGTGTACTGATTCCTCCTTCATCCTTCCTTCCTTATCCTTCCTCCTTCCTCCTTCATCTTTCCTCCTTCATCCTTTAATTTGGTTGTCTGTCCACAGATTTCGCAGATTTGCACAGATGATTTTTTGAGGTTATTTCATTCCCCGACTATTTACTCCTCCTCCAATGCCGGGGATTAAAATCCACGGCAATTGATTTGGGACATTCTTTTGAAATTCGATTAAATTTTGTCTCAAAAAAATTACGGACGTAGGTTAAAACCCACAGCCGGATCCATTATTCCACATTTATAATGCTTCATTTTCGCCTCTCATTCTAAATTCTTCATTCCTCATTCTACATTTCACTACGCTTCTCACCTCCTGCTTACAGCAGTTCTTGGATCTTGATTCTAAAATCTCGCTTCTCGTCTCTCGCATCTCGCATCTCGCTTCCATCTCTACATCCCAAACTTCTCCTTCAAATACGCCATAGCCATTCCATAGGCTTCTTCCGTAGCAGCTACATCATGGCGTGGATTGGATGGGTTGGCAAAGCCGTGAACGGCATCGAAGATTTTGTAATTCAGACTTTTATCGGCTTCTTTCATTGCTGATGCAAATTCTTCTATGATCTCTTTGGAGATATTTTGTTCGGTTGCGAATAGGCCTAAAACGTCTGAATTCAAGGTTTTTAATTGCTCCACATCTCTCACAGGCATGCCATAATAGATGATTGAACCAATGTTAGAAGGACCCAAAATTAAGGCAGATTTCAAAGACCAAGCACCTCCGAAACACCATCCTACATTGGCAATCTGAGCTCTCGGCCCTGCGAAGTTTTGTGCTGCTTTTACAATGTTGGTTAATCGCTCTCCATCTGTACCTCTCATAAAGGTCATAGCCTCTTGAGGATTGGCAGTGACATTGCCATCGTACATGTCCAATGCTAAGACATTTACTTTTCCTCCAAGGTCATTGAAAAACTTTTCAGCTTCTTCTTTGATGTTATCATTCAGTCCCCACCATTCCTGATATACGAATAACCAAAGTTCAGATTGATTGGTAGCCGGCAAATAGTATCCACTCGCATCCTTTCCATCTGGACTAGGGAAGGAGATCATTTGTCCGGAAGGATCGAAGTCAAATGGAATAGGGGAGGGATGGAATGCCACAAAAGTAGGGTCATCCAAAAAAGCAATCATTTCTGATGGACCTGAATGACACATAGTGATAGCTGGAGCTAACTCATTGGTATCATTTACAGGTTTTAGTTGGTTCCAAGCCAATAGAGCTAAGAAGAATGCTTGAAAGTAAAGTGTTAATTTAAACATGGCTTGATGGGTTTTTAATAGTTTACTAGCAATATACTAGCCTTTTGATAACCCATCAAGCCTCAATTGGTTTAAATCTCCTTCACCTCAGCAGTTAATTTCTGTAAGGTTGCTTTGGCATCCCCAAATAGCATCTTCGTTTTGGGATAAAAGAAGAGTTCATTTTCAATCCCTGCGTAGCCAGCAGCCATCCCACGCTTCATGATAATGACATTTTTTGCCTGCTCTACTTCCAATATCGGCATGCCATATATCGGAGAACTTGGATCGTTTTTAGCAGCTGGATTGACTACATCATTGGCTCCAATGACTACAACCACATCTGTATTGGTGAATTTATCATTGATTTCTTCCATTTCCTGCATGCGCTCATAGGGCACATCTGCTTCTGCTAGCAGTACATTCATATGTCCAGGCATACGGCCGGCGACAGGATGAATGGCATAATTGACTTCTACCCCTTTTTCCTCCAGTAATTTTTCCAGCTCATGGCAAATATGCTGTGCTTGGGCGACAGCCAAGCCATAGCCAGGTACAATCACTACATTTTGTGAATAAGATAAGAGAACAGCCGTATCCGAAATGGATATTTCACGGACAGTTTGATCTCCCGACCCTGTTTTAGCAGCGCCTGTAGCACCACCTCCAAAGGCCCCTAGGAGTACATTGGTAAGTGAGCGGTTCATGGCGTTGCACATGAGAATGGTCAGGATGGTTCCTGCTGAACCTACCAAAATCCCTCCAGTCAGCATGGCTTTGTTTCCATATAGGAACCCACCAAAAGCCGCTGCCATTCCTGTAAAAGAATTCAGCAAAGAAATAACCACAGGCATATCTGCTCCTCCGATAGGCATTACAAAGAGTACTCCATAGACCAAGGCAATAACCAAAATTCCATAAAATACCAATGGACTGGATCCGGCTACCATTTGATAGACAATCAACACAATAATGGCCAATAACATGCTCATGTTGATTACCTGATTGAAGGGCAGGACTTTGTCTTTGATTTTTCCTTCTAGTTTTCCATAAGCAATCAAAGAACCTGAAAAGGAAACAGAACCGATTAAAAGCCCTAGAAGCATCACCAATAGCTCCCCATCAAAACCTGTGACCGTACTGTGCTGATGGTGCTGAAATTCGATGATCGCAATCAGCGCTGCACAGGCTCCTCCCATTCCATTAAAGAAAGATACCATTTGTGGCATGGCGGTCATTTGCACGCGTTTGGCCATGATGGTGCCGATTACGGAACCTACTACCAAGCCACCGAAAATTAAGCCATAGTTTAACAGTTTACTGCTATCGAAATCCTGATACAAGG
Organism: Mongoliitalea lutea; assembly: GCF_014652135.1. Lineage (GTDB taxonomy): Bacteria > Bacteroidota > Bacteroidia > Cytophagales > Cyclobacteriaceae > Mongoliitalea > Mongoliitalea lutea. The sequence goes on along the minus strand of NZ_BMYF01000001.1, from coordinate 297,197 downwards.
TCAATGTCACCACAATGGCCAACAACATGCCTGCTGCCGCCACCAAGTTACCTTTTCGGGCCGAATCTGGATGTGAAAGCATCTTGAGTCCTATGATAAAAGTCAAGGATGCAATCAAGTAAGCGATTTCTAAGAATGTGAGTTGTATCATGATTTTTTCGGCTTTTTCTTAAACATCTCCAACATTCTATCGGTGACCACAAAGCCTCCTATCACATTTAAGGTGCCTACAATCACTGCTAAAAAGCCTACGCCTAATGCTAGGTAATTATCTGGAGAAGCTTGTAACATAACTATGATGGCTCCGACAACTACCACTCCGTGGATGGCATTGGCACCGGACATCAAAGGGGTGTGAAGGATGGCAGGGACATTGGAGATTACCTCTACCCCTAAAAGGATGGCTAAAATCAGGAAATACACCATTTCCATATTTTCGCCTATAAATTGTAGTATACTTTCCATAAGCTTAGGACGTTACACATTGGATGATTCGAGGACTGATAGCTGTTCCCTGATGACATACACAGGTTCCTTGGACAATATCATCTTCAAAATTTAGATGGATCTGACCTTCCTTGATAATCAGTTTCAGGAAGTTCAAATAGTTTTTGCCAAACATTTTGCTGGCATCTTGAGGCATTTGGGCTGCTAAATTGCTTACGCCTACAATTCGCACACCTTCCACATCAATAGTTTGTTCAGGTTGGGAGAGCGCACAATTCCCACCCGAGCTTGCAGCTAAGTCTATGATTACTGAGCCAGCTTTCATTGACCTGACAGTTCGTTCTTCCACTAATTGTGGGGCTTTTCGTCCGGGAATTTGAGCTGTAGTGATAATAATATCTGCTTTCAAAGCATGCTCATGTATGGTATCTTTTTGCTTTTGCAAATAGGCTTCACTTTGTTCGACAGCATATCCTCCGGCAGATTTATCTTCCGTAGCTCCTTCTACATCCACAAATTTAGCTCCCAAGGATAAAACCTCTTCTTTCGCAGCTTGACGCACATCAAAAGCAAATACATTGGCGCCGAGTCTCCTTGCGGTAGCAATTGCCTGCAAACCAGCAACACCTGCTCCTAGAATCAAGACTCGCGCAGGAGTAATACTACCAGCGGCGGTCATAAACATCGGGAAAAATCTAGGAAGCATAGAAGCAGCTAAGAGTACGGCTTTGTATCCAGTCACTGTTGCCATAGAAGAAAGTACGTCCATAGATTGTGCACGTGTGGTACGTGGGACCAATTCCATACTGAAGGCTGTTTTGTTGTTTTTCAAGAGAAAATCAGTCAGATCTGTATTGTAAAGCGCATCCAATTGTCCCATTAAAACAATTTCAGGACGCGTTTGGGCAATTTCTGATTGTTTGAGTGGCTGAATGCCACAAATCAAATCAGCCTTTGAAAGGATTTCATCCCTACTGTGGATGCTTGCTCCTTGAGCTAGGTATTGTTCGTCAGGAGAGAATGCCGAGACTCCGGCACCTTTCTCTACCCAAATATCTAATTTCCAGTCGATAAGAGTTTTTACAGCCTCTGGGAGAAAAGCAACTCTTGCTTCTCCTTCGGGTTCTTTGAGGATTCCAATAATCATGAGTAGGTGTTTAAAAGTGGATAAAATGCATCCAACTTTTAAAGCTAGGAAAAACAATGACAAAAAAAAGTGATTTTTGTCATGTAAAGTAGGAATGGCAAGTAATTGTACGTGAACCCAAAGAAAATTGTGTCAAGAATTTATTTGGAAAAAAGTCCAATTGTACCGCCAACCCAATCTTTGTCCTTGTTAAACTTCACACCTATCATTTCTCCCCGGCTCAGGCGTACAAGATTCCCGACTAGGGTAGGGGATTCATCCTTTTCAGGCCAAACAGCCAAAATCCGAAGTTCGGCTTTTACCTGACCTTCCAAGGCTTGAATAATAGGTTTGTAAGTAGCTTTCTTTTGGAGGATATACAGGTCTTTTTCCTCAACCTTCATCACATCTTCTTTGGTCACATGAAAAATCACCCCGCTTCCCGAAAAAGAAAATAGTGGCTTGAGTACATAGTTTTCTAGGTCACTCGGGATTTCTTTCAAGTCGGACAATAATACGGTATCGTTAAAATAAGGTCCTTGAAGGTAGGGAAGAATAAATTTACTGATTCTAGCAAACCAATTGGGATGTCCTGCCCATTCTACGTCCAATTCTTCAAAGAATGAAAAGCTCATATCCAAGTCTTTTCGGGCCATCAGTTCATCGAAAATCACCCGGTTGTAAATCCGTTTGATTTGGATTTTTTCACCTTCTTCATTGGTGTAAAATAGCTTCTTTCCCTTTTTTTCAATAGCAGTAACACAGATGTAAGGTACCCCCAAATCTTTTTTGCAATAGTAGAAATCTATTTTTGTATTCTGTTTTTCTGGCTCAATTTCCAATAAAACCACTTCATGCGGTGCGTAACCATTCAAGATGGTTTCTTTCACTTTTTCGAAATACGTTTGCTCATTCAACCCACTGAGATAGGGGGTAAAATCCGCTAAGAAAGGATAGGTTTCCTGAAATTTCTGGAAGAGATTGAATTGAAAATTAAAAATCGAAGGAAAGCCCTGCACCTCAATGAGTTTTGGAAGAATCTTTCCATCTTCCTCGCAGATACCAAAATCGATTGCCAGAAATTGGGTATGCGCATCCTGATTAGGAACATCAAAGTTCACATCAATCGCTTTTTGAGTTATTTGATTAAAATCAGGCCGATTGATAAAGTCAATCACTTGTTGACAAGCTTCTTCCACTTGTGATTTCAGCTCATCGGAGATAAAAAAAGGTGTTTCCGCTATGCGAAAGGTAGGCATATAGTCAAATTCCTGCGCGATACTTTGAAGTAAGGACTGGTATCTTTCCTGACTAAACTGCTGATTGAAAAATTGTCTGTGTTGACTAATCATAGGTAACGTTAATGAGTGTATGCGTGCTGTTGATTGATAAGGTCTATAGACTGACGAATAAAGTTTGGTATCAAGGTTTCGTTGGTCTTGTAAATGGTATGCTCCTCTACGAGATGCTCGAGCATGCGTAAATAGCGTACTCTGCCCCGCATGTTGATGATTTTCTCCCTAACTTCCGGTTTACGTAGATGCACATGAAAGCTTTCAGGATCGGCCTCAGGATGGAATTGGGTACCTACCATCTCAGGACTGAAACGTACAGCCATGATGGCACGTTCGTATTCCACATGAGTTCTGATTTTTTCCAAGGCGATGATTTGTGCGCCCATTTCCCGGAATTTTTTATGGTGGGGTTGTACCACTTGGTAATCCCGACTATCGACTGCCCAAAATGGATTATCCAAATTTTCAAATAATGGATCGTCCATTCCTGCATCTGTTTTATGAATAGTCATCACTCCAAAAGAGGTGGACTTTCGTTTCGTTATTTCTGCCAAGCCAAAATGCTTGATGGCCATTTGGTAGGAGTGACAGATAAACAAAATGTATTTCTTTTGTTCGTGCTGTTTGTTCCATTCGTAAATGCTATCCAACAAAGCATAGTATTTAACATCCCAATTGCCGTCACCTTCCAAAGGATTACCCGGTCCGCCGGAAGATATGTATAAATCATATTCGCTAACATCAGGGATTTCTGCATGTTGCCTTACATTATAAGTTTTGCAGGTGATCTCTGATTGAAAGCGTCCTAGAATATCCTGAATACAGCGCATCCCTTGATTTGGCTCTCCGTCGTACATATCGAGGATGGCTACATTTATTTTGTCTTGCATGGTGATTTTGTTTGGGACCGCAAAGGTACGTAAATTAATCCAAGTGGCTGTTTTTCAAGAGGGTTGAATTTCAATCATTTCATTTTCACTAGAAAAACAGCCAGCTAGAATCAAATATTCTTGGAGAATTCTCCAACTATAAAGTCAACGACCTTGGATAAGTCTTTGCTGTCTTCAAATACTTTCAATTGCTTATCAGCACCTGTGCCTTCTTGGAAGATTTTGTGGATATAGTTGATTTCATCTCTGCTACCCAATTCATCTACCACATCATCCACAAATTCCAAAAGTTCCAACATCAGTTCCTTGTAAGGGACTTCTTTCTTTTGTCCAAAGTCAATCATCATACCATCCGTACCATAACGGGCAGCTCTGAATTTATTTTCCCGAATCAATGCAATGCGGTAAATATTGAAGCTGGTGTTCATCAAGTGCATTTTGTACAGCTTGGCAACTACTGCTTGAATCAAAGCAACCACACACATGGTTTCGTCTACGGTCAGACACATGTCGCAGATTCTAAACTCGATTGTGCTGAAGAAAGGATGCATGCGCAAGTCCCACCAAATTTTCTTCGGATTATCAATACAATTCGTTTTGACTAAAGTCTCCAAGAAATTATCATAAGACTGCACGGAGTCAAAGTACTCAGGTAGCCCCGTTCTTGGGAATTTTGCAAACACATGGGCTCTAAATGCTTTAAAGCCTGTATTCCTACCTTCCCAAAAAGGGGAGTTGGTAGTCAATGCATAGATGTGAGGCAAGAAGTAGCAGGCTTGATTCATGATTTGCAGGGCAATTTCACGGTTTTCAATTCCTACGTGCACATGCAATCCAAAAATCAGGTTGGACCGTGCAGTGTCCTGAAGCTCATTGACGATCATGTGATAGCGTGGATCGTCCGTGATGGGTTGATCTTGCCACTTGGAGAAAGGATGGGTGCCTGAAGCACCTACAACCAATCCTTGTTCAGCTGCCAAATCCACAATTTTTCTCCGAAGGAAAGAAACTTCTTTCCGGGCATCTTTGATGTTTTGGCAAATGTTGGTACCCACTTCTACCACAGACTGATGCATTTCAGCCTTCACTTGCTCTTTCAAAAATATCTTCGCCCCATCCACAATTTTGGACATATGTGAGCGCAGATCTCGGGTTTGAGGATCGATAATCTGATATTCCTCTTCTACTCCTAAGGTAAAAACGGGTAATTTTCTCATATACTAGAATCGTTTTGCATTGCTGACGGCATCTTTCATAAAAGTGCCCCAAGTCAAATTGATTTTACCTGGCTTCTGTGCTTTAGCGTAAGCAATAGCCATTTTTGCAGCTTCCTCCACCACCCAATCAAAATTTGCCTGACCTACAGAATTTACATCGGCATCAGGCGCAGGGTTGCCAAAGTCAATGGCATATGGAATACCGTCTTTTACCGCAAATTCCACAGTGTTGAAATCATAACCTAGTCCTTGGCATAGGGCAATGGTATATTCTTTCACTTTGGAAAGGAGTTTTTTAGCGGAAGGTGGCCTATCTACCACATATCTCAAATGATGCGGATTTCTAGGTTCGTATTCCATAATTCTTACCGCTTTCCCACCTAAGCAGTACACACGGAAATATTCTTCAAATACAATTTCTTCTTGAAGAAGCATGACCAATTGTCCAGTTTCTCTATGTCTTTGGAAAAACTCTTCCTTGTTTTCCAAACGATATACATTTTTCCATCCACCGCCGGCATATGGCTTCATGTATGCAGGGAAACCTACATAGTCGAAAATCCCATCCCAATCCAAAGGCATCTTGAGATTGCGGAAAGATTTTGAAGTCGTGTCAGTCGGGTGTTCGGCTGATGGAAGGATTACCGTATTCGGAAGCGGAACTCCCAATTTATCCGCTAAAGCATTGTTGAAAAATTTATCATCAGCACTCCACCAAAACGGATTATTGATTACAGCAGTACCTGTTAATGCGGCATTTTTCAAATAAGCTCTGTAAAATGGGACATCCTGTGATATACGGTCAATGATTACTGCATACTCCGTCAATTGGTTTTGAATTACTTTGTCGATGGAAACGGGTTCGGCAATGATTCCCTTTTCGTTTTTTTCATTGACTCGCTCTACGAATGCATGGGGAAAAGTGTCTTCCATGCCAAATAAGATTCCAATCTTTTTCATGTGTATAGGGGTTGTTTTATTGTCATTAATTTAAAATACTTTCATCCGGAAGGGTTTTTCAATGGAAAATGATTGACCCTAACATCGATTAAAAGTTGTTTTTTATGCTAAGTAAACCTGATTCTGGATAAGTAATGGGGAAACATCTCTTTCCATACAGGCCAGTCGTGCTGTCTATCTCTTCGGACATCGAGCCAATGCCCAACACCTCTGGATTCCAAGACATCACTAAGTTTGATATTGGCATCGAAGCAGATATCCCAGTTGGAAGTTCCTAATACGATATCCATTCTCCAAAGCTCTTGATCATTTAAGCCTTTGAGGTATTCTAATGGAGAATTGTAAAAGACATCATCATGAATGTAGCCATCCATAAAGCTCCTGATTTCAAAAGCACCTGACATTGAAAACATGTGGCTAACATAACCCGGATGCCTGAAAGCAAAGTTTGCGGCATGATAACCACCAAAGCTACATCCTGCGGTCGCTACTTTGCCAGTACCTGTATTAAGGCGAACACGTTCCACAATCTCATGGCAGATCATCTTATCATAGCGCACGTGATTTTGTATGCGCTCATGGGGATGTACATGTTTGTTATAAAAGCTTGCACGGTCATTGGAGTCAGGGCAGAAGATCTGAATAAGTCCCTGTTCGATATACCATTTAGCAGATTCAATCAGACCCATGTCGCGGTTTTCATGAAAAGTACCCATAGACGTAGGGAATAATATCACGGGATAACCCCTGTGACCAAAAACTAACATCTCCACATCCCGATGCACGTGGGGGGAGTACCATTTAAAATATTCTTGTTTCATAAACTGTTTGTTCAAGCTGGAATTCATTAAAATTAATGGCCTTTTGTTGATTAGCAAAAAAATAGGGGTAAAGTTTTTGTTTTTTATAATTAATTTGATTAGCGCTTGTGAGAATTAAAATTTTTTTAAATAATCAATTGGTACGATAAATTTTGTTGAATGGTGAGTTCAAACGCACCTATGGTAGAAAATTTTGAATTTAATCGTCTTTAAAAAAGATTAAGTAGCAAATAATTTCTTTAACCTTTTACAAGGTTATTTGCGTTTGTTTTATCTACAATAATTTTTTGGAATTAAATATTAACAGTGATTAGATAATTGTTAGCGGGATAAGAAAAGCTATTTATCCATATATTTCTCACCAGCTGAAATATATAAGTCTAAAATATTTTCTCTAGGAGGCAGGGGACATGTGGCATAGGCAGTAAAAACACACGGTGGATTATATGCTTTATTAAAATCAATAATAACTTCTGTCTTTTTAGGTGCAGGTTTATCAATATACAAATAGCGTCCACCACCATAGGTTTCTAATCCACTGCTCGCATCAGCAAAAATTAAATAGAGTTGATTATTAGCATCTAGAGCATCCAGCTGATATACTTTTCCATCTTTTTCAAAGCTTACAAAACCAGGGGATAAATTAATGCTTGTTTGGCCAAGTACGTTTGTAATAGAAAGCTCTTTTCCAAATTCATAAGGTGTAAACTCCCCTTTCAATCTCCAGTCTAAACTGGTTGCAAACCTCGGGATTCCTTTGAAATCTGATATTGCAGAAGCATCTAAATCCCGAATTCGTACCCCTAAAGCATCGCCTCTTATAATTATAGTCCACAATAAGGAGCCTAAAGATAAAGTTTTTGTAGGTTCATCTAAACCTGAGGTATAAAGAATCATTGGACTTTCTACCATTTGACCATTGTAAGTGATGCCATCAATTTTCGGAGTAAAAGTTAGTATAGAATCTTGCCAGAAAAATGTTCCGATTTTTTCTGGAAATTTATCTGCAGGCAGAAGTATGTCATTGTAATCAGCTGATCCCATGCTGGTTTCACTGTTACTGATCCAATGAAGTCCAATTAAATTTAGCCAACCATCATCTTTTTTTAGTGATGCCAACCGATTCTCTACCCAAGAATCTATGAGTTCTTCATGTTCTTTTTGATTAAGTAGCTTGTTGGGTTTTTTATCGCAAGAGAAAAAATAAAGCAAGCAAATCAAGATTGGTAGAAGTTTTTTTTTCATCTTCTAAGTCTTTAGAGAGGTTTATTAAGTATTAGCAAAAATATACTTTTATATGAGTATGTTTTTATGCTGGAATAAATCATTTTTATAATCACAGATTTAGATTAAATTTTGACGATGATTCAAAATCCAGTATATTCAAAAATCAATAGTAAAAATTGCAAATTTTTGAATTATGGATACCAATTTATACCAACCGAAAGGTTTTTATGATGAAATGTTCACAAATGAAGGTGAATGTCGATCGCATTATTGTGATTTTTTGAAAATTCTCAAGAAAACCAGTTCGAAAAAAATGCAGCACCTTCAGCACTCTGCCAACAAAACTCAGGTGGCTATGGGGATGACATTCAATGTCTATCACGATAATCAGGGTGTAGAGAAAATCCTTCATTTGGATATTGTTCCCAGAATCATCGACCATGCAGAATGGAAGCACTTAGAAGCGGGACTGAAACAGCGGATTTATGCCCTGAATCTGTTTATTCATGACATGTACAATGATCAAAAGGCATTAAAGGATAAAATTATTCAAGAAGACTTGATTCTTGGAAGTAAAGATTACCTCAAAGCCTGCCAAGGATTGACTCCTCCGAAAGGGATTTGGTGCCACATCACGGGTACGGACTTGGTCAAAGATAAAGACGGTGAATATTATATTTTGGAAGATAATCTTCGCTGCCCTTCTGGTGTCTCTTACATGCTTGAAAGCAGGGAAATCATCAAACGGGCTTATCCCGATTTGTTCAATAAATTAGGGGTAATGCCTGTCTCTGATTATCCTGCCAAACTCCTGAAAATGTTGCAGTTTATCTCCAATAAGGAAAAGCCTGTAGTAGGGGTGCTGACGCCGGGTATTTATAATTCGGCCTATTTTGAACATTCCTATTTAGCCTTGCAAATGGGGGTAGAGTTGGTATCAGGGATAGATCTTATCACCAAGGGTAAAAAGGTTTATATGCAGACCACCAAAGGCTTGCAACAAATCGACGTATTGTATAGAAGAATTGATGATACTTTTCTGGATCCATTGACCTTCAATCCTCATTCGATGTTGGGAATACCGGGGATATTTGAGGCCTACAAAGCTGGAAATATTGCCATGGCCAATGCACCCGGTACAGGTGTGGCTGATGATAAAGCAGTGTATGCCTATGTTCCCCGATTGATTAAGTATTATCTTGGGGAAGAGCCTATCCTCAAAAATGTACCTACCTATCTCTGTAGGGAGGAAAAGGACCGACAGTATGTATTGGATCATATTGAAGAGCTTGTGGTCAAAGAAACCAATGCCGCCGGCGGTTACGGAATGCTGATTGGTCCGAAATCCACCAAGGAGGAACATGCCAAATTCCGGCAATTGATCAAAGATAACCCCACCAATTACATAGCACAGCCTACACTGTCCCTCTCCACAGTCCCTACTTGGACAGATGAAGGCTTAGAGCCTAGGCATGTGGACTTAAGGCCGTATATTCTTTACGGAGAAACCATAGAGGTGATTCCAGGAGCTTTGACACGAGTTGCTTTAAAGAAGGGATCTTTGGTAGTGAACAGTTCTCAGGGAGGAGGTTCCAAAGATACATGGGTCCTATATGGGGATGATACCAATGGTCAATCACATTAAATTATTTTTAACCACTGAACAATTAAAACATGTTAAGTAGAGTAGCAAACTCCATTTATTGGCTGGGAAGATACCTGGAAAGAGCAGAGAATTATGCGCGGTTTTTGGATGTGAATTTCAATTTGATGCTGGACCTGCCACAGGATTTGAAAGCACAATGGGAGCCCTTAATTTTTGCCACTGGTGATCAGGATTTATTTGCCAAGAAGTACAGCGAATTTGATAGAAGATCGGTCATACACTTTCTCACTTTCGATTTAGATAATCCAAACTCCATATTTTCTTCTGTCAGCTTTGCTCGGGAAAATGCACGGGTAATACGGGAAAACCTCACCAAAGAAACTTGGGAATATTTAAATGAATTGTACCATTTTGTCAAAAAGCGAGCGGAGAAGAAAGATTTTGGTAAAGAAGATCCAAGAGTTTTCTTTGAGAGTATCAAAAATCAGATTCTCTTGCTCTATGGATTGGCTGATAGCACCGTGGCGCGAACAGAGGGTTGGCACTTTCGGCAATTGGGGATGTATTTGGAGCGGGCGGATAAGACGAGTCGGATGGTGGATGTCAAGTACCATATGTTGCTTCCTTCTCCCAATTGGGTAGGTACTCCTCTGGATTTCCTTCATTGGACAGCATTGTTGAAGTCAGTTACCGCTTTCAATACCTACCGACGCTTGTATGGGAATATTGAGCCTTCTGCTGTAGTGGAGTTTTTGTTATTGAATAAATATTTTCCACGCTCTGTCTTTTTCTGTATAAAAGAAGCCGAACGTTGCTTGCACAATATTTCGGGTAATCGGGACACAGGCTTTCATAATTCAGCTGAAAAATCTGTAGGAGAACTACGCTCCAAATTGGAATTTACCGATGTGGAAGAAATAATACAGGTAGGTCTGCATGAGTACATTGACCAATTGCAAGTGAAAATAAATCAGATTTCTGACCGAATTAATGATAACTTCTTCCAAATAAAGGATAACTTTAGCCATCAAAATTCAGCACAAGAATGACCTTTTGTTTAGGAATAAAGACCAAGTATGGAATTGTGGGGTTGTCGGACACCCGTATTACCTCAGGCACAGAGACGACTACTTCCAAAAAGGTTTTTACCGTCAATCGGGATAAACATTCCTTTTTTATCATGACCTCGGGCCTTCGTTCCGTAAGGGATAAAGCGATAACCTATTTCTCCGAAGTGATTGAAGAACAGGATCAAACTTTCACCAAACTGTACAAAGCAGTCAACGAATTTGGAGATCAGGTGAAGCGGGTAGCCAAAGAAGATCAGGAGTTTTTGGAAGCTTCCGGATTATCCTTCAATTTGTTTTCCATCATCGGAGGACAGCTGGAAGAGGATAAGGCTCCTAAATTGTATTTGTTGTATCCCCAAGGGAATTGGATTGAAATCAGGAGAGGTACGCCATTTGTTTCGATTGGGAATACTGGAGCAGGAAGTCCCGTACTTAGACGGTCTATAACGTATGAGGATACGTTGGAATATGCACTCAAATGTGCCTTTTTGGCTTTTGATGCCACAAGGATATCCGCCAATGATGTGGATTTCCCGATTGATGTGGTCTTTTTGGAAAATGATCAATACCACACGATAGAAAAACGTTTTGAGAAAAAGGAATTAGAACATATCTCCGAATTTTGGAATGATCGGATCAAAGAAGGTATTCGGGCTTTGCCAGCTGAGCGTCTGATGCAGATTTTTGATGCCGAAGAAAAAGTTATCCATCCATGAAGTTATGCATTCAGCATACGTCACAATACTCCTACAATCAACCTGTACAGCTGAATGTACATGTCATCAACCTTATTCCCCAATTCAGAAACTATTTTAAGCTAGATTCTCAGGAAATTCAACTAATGCCCAACCCTCAAGGGCTTCAGACCCGATTGGATCTAGAAGGGAACCTTCATCATCAAGCTTGGTTTGAAGGTTTTACGGAAAGTTTAGCTGTGCAGATTTCCTATGAACTCAGTATTCAGGAGCTCAATCCTTATGGGTTTATTCTGAATCCGACCTTTTCCTTCAGCCAGCTAGGCCTTGCCTATGATGAAAATGATTATCGATTATTAAAACCGTTTTTAGAGGTAGCAATTTCAAACCCGGATATTAGACTATTCACGTTTGAAATTCTAAAGGAATCTGATGAAGCGGTTTCGTTTTTAGGTAAACTTGTGAGTCAGGTACATGCCCAATGGAGGTATGAAGTCCGACAGGAAATAGGCGTGTGGTCTCCTGAACAAACCTTCTACGCTAAACACGGTTCTTGCAGAGATTTGGCTTGGATGCTTATTCAAATGCTTCGATCGGCTGGATTTGCCGCAAGATTTGTCAGTGGCTATGCGTTTAATCCTGAGCTGGAAGAAGGGCATGAACTGCATGCCTGGACGGAAGTGTACCTTCCCGGGGCAGGTTGGATAGGCTTGGACCCGAGTTTGGGCTTGTTGACCGATCACCATTACATCCCATTGGCTTGCAGCGCTGATTTCGAGCGTGCAGCACCCATCATCGGAACGTATGGGGGAAAAGCCACGAGTGTATTGGAAACATATGTTTCCATGATGGCAAATTGAACATATTTTGTCTGAGAAATGTATATAGGTTAAACCAACTATTGATACATGAATTCTCTCGGAGCAATCATCTTTCTTGCTGCAGTATTTTTGTTTGCCACCTTTCTTAATTGGTATGTCTTTCAGGCGGTCAAAACCTTGAGTTTGACCTTAGCAGCTGAAAAACAGCGAACCATCGTTTCTGTCGCCTATTGGCTGATTTTCCAGGGTTTGGCTGTATGGTTGGTGTTGACGTTTCTAAAGGTATTTCGGATGGGAGAAATTACCGCTGAAATACAGACCGTCATGAATGTTTTCCTGACTATTATGGTCACGCAATTAGTATGTGTGATTTTTCTATTTGGAGAAGATATTATCCGTAATGCACAAGCAGGTCTTACGTATCTTGCCAATGGGTTTCAAGGCTATTCGTTTCCGTCTCGAAATAAATGGGTTTCATTGATCGCCGTAACAGTGGCGGCGGTACCTTTTTTCTCTTTTGTTTATGGAATTAAGTATGGAAAGTTTAATTACCAAGTCAAAGAGGAGGTCGTATATTTTGACCAGTTGCCGGAAGCCTTTGATGGTTTTCGGATAGTTCAGATTTCGGATATTCACTCCGGTAGTTTCAAAGATGATCGGGGAATCCAAAAGGGGATTGATTTGGTCAAGGAGCAAAATGCTGATTTGTTTGTATTTACAGGCGATTTGGTCAATCATAAAGCCGATGAAATCGAGCCTTTTATCTCCAATTTTGCCCAGATTCAAACTCCTTATGGGCAATTTTCTGTGATAGGCAATCATGATTATGGGGACTATGTGAGTTGGGAAAGTCCGGATGCCAAAAAGGCGAATTTTCAACGGTTGTTAGCGAACCATGAAAAGTTGGGGTGGACCTTGTTGAATGATGCCCATGTGCGAATCGAAAAGGACGGGCAAAGTATTGTGGTCATGGGGGTAGAGAATTGGGGTTTGGGCTTCAAAACCCAGGGCGATTTGGCCAAAGCATTGGAAGGATTAAGTAAGGAAGATTTTAAAGTGTTGCTTTCCCATGACCCTTCTCATTGGGAAGCAGAGGTGAAAAGCCATCCCATGCCCATTCATCTGACCTTGTCAGGGCATACCCATGGGATGCAGTTTGGGATAGAAACGCCCGTTTTTCGCTGGAGCCCTGTTCAATACAGGTATCCAAACTGGGCAGGACTTTCGGAATTTGGAGGGAGGTATTTGTATGTAAACAGGGGTTTTGGTTTTCATGCATTTTCAGGACGTGTGGGTATTTGGCCTGAGATTACAGTGATTGAGTTAAGAAAAAATAGTAGTTGATATGGCATTGGGATGGATTTGGATGTTAGGACTATGGGTTGGTTTAGTGAATCTTTCAGATCCTCCTGTTTCCTTAAAAACATTGCACTGGAAGCACCGGGTGGTACTGTATTTTCCAGCTGAAGCTAATTCATGGACTGAACCCTCAAAAGAACTGACCCAAGAACTTCGAGAAAGGAAACTTTTATATTGGGTGTATGCCAAAAATGTCAATAGTAACTCCAAGTATGTTTTATTAGATAAAGAAATCAGCCAGTTGAGACAGCAGTATGCCAAGAACTTATCGGAAGATTTATGGATTTTGATAGGATTGGATGGAGGGGTAAAAGCTCATGGACAATCAGAATTAAATTGGGGGACAATTTTTAAATTAGTTGATGGGATGCCTATGCGTAGGTCTGAAATTCAAAAAAATGGATAAAAAATACCCAATTTTGGGTATTTTTTATGGAGTCAATTTGCCATACTTTTAGGGTCGAAAAAAACCTAAGATGAAATTTTATTACCTAGCAACTAGTCCCAATACATCTGGTAAATTTTTAATTCATGCCAAAGATTGTCCACTTTTACCAGAACCGCTTGACAGAGATTACTTAGGCCCTTTTAATTCTTGCGCCGAAGCGTTGAGAAGAGCCCTCAGATTAAACCCTAATGCTGAATGTTGTGGAATGTGTACAGGAAAGACTTCTAATACTGACTTAACTAATATTCTTGCAACTAAGGCTTTCCTAGGAAATAAAGAATGACATCCGTGGTGGATACAATTCCAACGAGATTACCATCTTCTACTACAGGTAAGGTGTGAAACTTTTCTGTGGTAAAGATATGTGCCACCTCGTGAATGGACTGAGTCGCTTGGGCTACCTTGATTTTGGAAGTCATGACCTCGTTGATCGACAACATTTCCAAGACGGTCTCATCTGTTCCCTGTTGATTTTCAAAGAGGGCACCAAAACTTAGGCGGTTGATATCTGTGCGGCTGATCATTCCCACCAATTGCTTGCCTTTGAGTACAGGGACATGGCGGATTTTATGTTTTTTAAACATGTGAATGACTTCATGCAAGTCCCCGTCTTCCTGTACGGTGTAGACCTGAGCGGTCATGATAGTTTTGATAGGATCCTGGGTTTTCATGATATTTAATCGGTTGATTTCTTACCTACGAATCTACCATGTTTATTCTGCCCAAAAGCTGATTTTTATCATGTTTAGATTTGATAAATGCTCTTTGAAAACGGGTTGATTTAGTGGAAATTGGGGTGTTTTTCAAAACATTCTAATCTTATGCATAACCTAAACCCATATAACCCTATGAAAAATCTAGCAAATAAAGTCGCAATTATCACAGGCGCAAGTTCCGGAATTGGTGCAGCGATAGCCAAATTATTCGCTCAAGAAGGTGCCAAAGTGGTGGTCAGTGATATTGTGGAAGAGTCTGGAAAAGCAGTAATGAAGGCTATCCAGGATGCTGGTGGAGAAGCAATCTTTGTTTTCGCTGATACCTCCAAACCAGAAGATAATGCAGCTTTGGTAAAGGCTGCTATTCAGGAATTTGGTGCCCTCCATATCGCTGTCAACAATGCAGGGATTGGTGGTGCAGCTGCCTTGACGGGAGAGTATCCTATAGAATCCTGGCAACAGGTCATTGATGTCAACCTTTCAGGTGTATTTTACGGGATGCACTATCAGATTCCTGAAATGCTGAAGACTGGTGGTGGAAATATCATAAACATGGCTTCTATTCTTGGGCAAGTTGCTTTTGCTACTGCTCCGGCTTATGTAGCGTCCAAGCATGGAGTTGTAGGATTGACCAAAGCTGCGGCGGTGGAATATGGCCTGCAAAATATACGGGTAAATGCCATCGGTCCGGCATTTATTTACACAGGAATGGTCAATGAAGAAACCATGGGTAAGGAAACCATAGATTTTCTTGCGTCCAAACATGCCTTAGGCAGATTAGGAAAAGCAGAGGAAGTTGCAGAGTTGGCCTTATTCCTCGCATCTGAAAAATCATCCTTTATTACAGGGGCATATTACCCAGTGGATGGGGGGTATTTGGCAGTCTAATAGATCAATTTCACTTTTTGAGGTCCAAGAATAATTTCTACTAAAATGTATTCTTGGACTATTTTGCTTGTAGTCATGCCACATCCAAGATTTGCCATCTTTTTAAAGAAGAAAATTTTATTACGTATTCGTTAAGAGTTGGGACCGGTTTGGAGTGGAGTTATGAGATTTCCATGGATGAAGACGAGCAGGGCCTTCGGGTAAACTACTCTTTTGGAATGAGTACCTATTATCAAACTCAGTATTATAAGCGCTCTACGATAAAGTATGGGGATTTTGTGAGGGTAAGATGTTTTTATAATTAAAGGAAATGAATGCTAAGACAGGCTTTCTTTGTGGTGAGGTTTACACAATTCATAACCCTTAAAACTAGAGATAAACTCAATTAAAAAATCGGAGCCTTCAAAAGAATAATTGGTTGTCAAAAAAAAAGAGTCACGATCTCTCGCAACTCCTTGATAATCAAGTCGGGGTGACAGGATTTGAACCTGCGACCACACGCCCCCCAGACGTGTACGCTACCGGACTGCGCCACACCCCGATATGTTATTTCATTTGCTAAATTATTGGCTTCACTCAAATTATCAAAACATCTCTCCGGAATTTAAAATGCCCTGTTTAGAATTCCTTGATAAACAAATTTTTATACCAAGCTTTTGGATGAATCCGTATTTTTTCCTCACCTTTGCAGCATGAAGTCATAACGCAAACTCCGGTTTTTTTCTTTTTACTTATCCATATCCCTCGTTAAGCGTATGACGATCCGTAAATTCCTGCATCATTTCAAATTGGCCGTACAAGGCAAAGAAGAAGATTTTACCAGTATCAGCATCAAAAAATCCATCTTCTACCTCTCCATTCCCATGATTTTGGAAATGGTGATGGAATCCCTGTTTGCAGTTGTAGATATTTTCTTCGTGGGCAAACTCGGGGTCAATGCGGTTGCCACTGTTGGATTGACCGAATCGGTGTTGACGATCATTTACTCTATAGCTATAGGGTTAAGTATGGCCGCTACAGCGATCGTGGCGAGAAGGATAGGAGAGAAAAACCAACAAGCAGCCTCCATAGCAGCCTTTCAAGCCATTATGGTTTGTTCCATATTTGCGATTGCCATGGCTGTCATTGGCGTGTGGCAGGCACAGACTATGCTGCGCTTGATGGGTGGATCGGAAGAACTGATCGCTGAGGGCTATCGCTATACACAGATAGTCTTTGGAGGAAATGTGGCCATTATGTTGTTGTTTTTGATCAACGGTATTTTCAGAGGTGCTGGTAATGCTGCCTTGGCTATGCGTGCGCTATGGATTGCCAATGGGTTCAATATTGTCTTGGATCCCTTGCTGATATTTGGTTGGGGACCTATTCCTGCCATGGGTTTGGAAGGAGCTGCTTGGGCAACGACCATTGGAAGGAGTTTGGGGGTGGTCTTTCAATTGGTAGTTTTATTTAAGGGCATGTCCATCATCCGCTTCTATTGGGAGAGTTTACAGATGAACTGGAAGACTATCTGGACAATTTTAAAAGTGGCTTCGGGTGGTATGGGGCAGTTTTTGATCGAATCAGCCTCTTGGATTTTTTTGATGCGTATTATTTCTGAATCGGGTTCAGTGGCATTGGCAGGTTACACCATTGCCGTACGGTTAATCATCTTTGTCTTGCTTCCTGCATTTGGTTTTTCCAATGCAGCCGCAACCTTGGTTGGTCAAAACCTAGGAGCCTTGCAACCGGGTAGGGCAGAGCGCTCAGCTTGGCTATCAGCACATATTACTGCCCTGTTTCTAGGAGTTTGTTCCGTGGTATTTATCATTGGGGCCGGTTATTTCATTGCCATTTTCAATCAAGAAGCAGGAGTCATCGAGGTAGGGCGCTTGGGCTTGACCATTATCTGCCTAGGCTATGTCTTTTTTGCTTATGGCATGGTTATGTCCCAATCGCTTAATGGGGCAGGGGATACCCGCACCCCAACCATTATCAATTTGGCAGTTTTATGGGGTTTCCAACTTCCTTTGGCTTATGTGTTGGCGAATACGTTTGGCCTTGGAGCTGTAGGTGTTTTTTGGGCAATAACTGTATCACACTCCGTTCATGCGTTGGTTAGTATGTGGGTATTTAATAGAGGGAAATGGAAACTAGTCCATGTTTAAACGGTCGCATTAGGATACAGCCTTGTAATATTTCTTCATAGCTTGTTCGTGCTGTTCTTTAGAGATGATGATTTCTTTTCGGTTATAACTGATAATTCCCTTTTTCTTCAAATCATTCAAACAGGCAGTAATGTTTTGTCGGCAGTTTTTGAGAATACTTGCCAAATCATCATGTGTGAAGAAGTTTGGGAGGCTGATATGGGAGTAGCTCTCTTTTCCATAGAGTAAGCTAAAATCAAACAAGAGGAAAAACACCCGTTCCTCCAATTCCAAGTCAAAATTCTTCACCTTTTGCTGATGTATTCTCCGAAGTCTATCCTGATAAAAGTCAAGCATCAACATCGGGATTGCTTCTTTTTCAGAACTATCCAACTTGTGGATAGGGAGAAATCGGAGTTTCGAGTTTTTCATACATTCCAAGAAAAAAAGGTCATTGGATTGGTAGTTTTCTGGAGTTAGCCAAACGAACTCTTTTTCAAAAATTAAGTCAGTATTTACTTTCAGCCCCTTTTCGTTAGTTCCATAGATTTTGGCAAGGCCTGATTCTACCCAGGCAAGCCCTTCTTGGGTGAAGGGATTCAGTTGAAGTACTTGTACACATTCCCCTTCCTTTTGTAAAATATCGCTAAAATACGTCCTTAGCTTCGTCTTGTCCATCTAATCAAAGCTCCGAAAAAAGCATCAATCAAATGTGACCGGAATGTAAACAAAAGGTTAAAAAAAAGACCTGCCAGCGACAGGTCTCTTTTTGATTGGTAAGATTGTAAGATTAGAAGTTGTAGCGTACACCTAACTGAACTTGGAAAGGAGGATTGGCTTTCACTGTCTCTCCAAAAGTTGGGTTGACACGGTAGGCGTATTGAGGTCTTCCTTGTGCAGTTGCAATAGGATCTAATCCCAAGGTCTGCAACAACACTTGGTTACCACCCGGTACGGTTGGAGCACCACCCCACTCAGAGTTGATCAGATTGGTAAAGTTGAAAATCTCCCCGATAAACTCCATATAGCTTTTTCCTAATCCTTTGATGATAGTGTTGTCTAATTTGTAGGTCACTCGAACATCTACATTATGCCAGAATGGATTATAGATCTCATTTCTGGGAGCAATTTCACCCAAATTATCGATCAGTAGTCCTCTAGCAATGTTGTTCGGATTGTTGAGCACCACATCCATCCCGTCAGCGATGATATCTTCGAATGGGGTTCGGTTAGGGTTGGCGCGGATAGTCTCAGGGTTGAATACAAAAGCTCTTTTATTGGCGTTGATCAACAGGCCTGCACCGTCACCTACGATGTCACCAAATACCAATGGAGACCAAGGAGTGCCTGACTGCCCAACATAGCGTGCTGAAATGGAGATGTTTTTAATTGTAGGCGTAGTACCGAATAAAATAATTTTGTGTCTGAAATCTGTATTTGCACCGCCTCGGTTGGCAATCAAATCTCTCGGGTCATCCACGATTGCTGTCAAAACGGAGGTTCGGGCTATACAACAGTTATAGGAGTTGTTGTCCTCTGTTCTGTTCAAAGTATAGGTACCGGTGATGGTTCCACCTTTTCTGAAGATATAGCCGGATTCAAAGATGATTCCTCGTTGCCAGATATCAGAGTCCCCGTTTAATTCCAAAACTCTACCTAAATTCGGATTGGCATTGACTACCTCAGGATTGATTGGGTAGACCACCACTCCCGGATTGTTTACATTGACTGGGGTAATTTGGTCAGGTCTAGCAAATACACCTCGGTTATTTTCATTGGCCAGTCGGAATGCAAAGTCCTGTCTCAGATTCAAATCCTGATAGCGGTAATTATTGATAGTTCTTGCAAAATAAGCATTGGCGCCTACATAGAATTCATTTGTCAAGAATCGTCTGTAAGCTAGATTACCTTTCCAAGTGTAAGGAGCTTGGAAGTTGTCCCCAATCAAGTTGATGTAAGGGGAACGGCCTTGACCACCAGGAGGAACTCCTGGCACAGTACTAGGGTCGTTGATGAATGATGGGAAGTCAGGGAAAGGAACATCCTGTCCTCTGAGTAATAAGTCTGTTAAAATTGTTCCTGACTGAAGAATATTACTCAACTGGGCCCAGTGCACAATGTTAGCAGAGTATCCACCGATTCCAAATTTCAATACGTTTCGTTGGTCTTCATTGAAATCATAGATAAACTGTAATCGAGGCTGGAAGTTGTTTAGGTCAGAGGCTACTACGTCCGTTCTTCTGCCCAATTCACGTTCCACCAAAGGATTGAATTCCGGTGCAGTCAAAAACACGGTTGCATCCCAACGTAAACCAAAAGAAGCACTCAATTTGGAGCTGAAATTCACATCCGCTTGTGTAAAAGCGGATAAGTCTAAAGCAGTTTGTTGCAATTTAGGAGCATATCTTCCATCAGGATTGTTTGGAACCAATCTGGAATACTGGAAAGGAGTCTGTGCTTCCAGTGCATCCAAACTAGCAAATTGGAATAACCCACCTTGTTCATTGGTGTTGAGGGTGTTGGTAAATGTCACAATGTTATCAGTGCCAAAAGTCCAGAAGATTTTTCCTGTTTGAAGATAAGTAGTGTTGATCAATTGTAATTGTTTTTCACCTTGTTCCTCTGGAGCGATTCTATTACCCCCAAACTGAAACTGTCTAAATAAGCGGGTACCATCTTCCTGGAAAGATTCAATCCCTACAAAGCCTCTTGGCGCAAAAGATCGGGCTACAAAGTCACGTTGTGCCCGTAGGTACTGAATCTTTAGCTCATTGGTTAATTTTGGGGAAAAGGTGGATCGAAGTGCTAATTGGGAGTTAAGACCAAAAATTTCGATATCGCCTCGGGAGTCAGCCAAGGCAGTTTGGTCTCCACCTACGACAAATTCATTGGCTCCCCAAAATACATTGTTACGGAATGTTAGCTTATGAATATCATTGATCTGCCAATCTAAGCGAGCAAATACGGTTCTATTCGTGGGTCTTCGATTGAATAATCCCGTTTGTTGCCTAGTTGGATCTAGCCCATATTGGTTTTGCAAAATGCTTAGAAAACGATCCAAGTTTTGCTGGGTGATTTGCTCTAAGCGCTCTGTGGATGGATCCCGTACATCGATGATAGCAAATGGTTCGCTTCTGTCTTCAAAATCCAATGCGGTAAAAAAGTGTAACTTATCTTTGATGATCGGCCCACCCAATGAAAAACCGTATTGGTTAATGTTGAAGTCATTGATAGGTCTGCCGATATAGTCCTGATCTGCGGTCAATCGCTGATTACGGTTGAAAAGAAATGCAGAACCGGTAAATTCATTCGTTCCGGATTTGGTGACCACGTTGATAGCGCCACCTCCTTGGCGTCCTTCTCGTACACTGTATTCGTTGGTCGTTACCTCAAATTCCCGGATAGCCTCCATGGAAACCGTGTATTGGGAGATCAAACCACCGTTCATCATAAACCGCTGATTTCCTCCATCCAAGGTGATGGAAGTAGAACTTTCCCGTGTACCTCCGATAGCTAAAGAACCACCTGGTGCAGTTGTAGGTGCCAAGTTGGCCAAGTCCTGAAAGCTTCTGCCGTTGGTTGGCATATTTTTCATCTCGGTGATTCCAAGACGGGTTGCGCCACCGATAGGAGAAACTCTATTCGGGGCATAGTCTGATGCGGTGATGGTGATCATTTCCAATTCTCCATCCCCATCTCTTAAATCAAAATCTACCCGAATTTGATCTCCTAGATTAAGGTAATAGCCCGTTTTGCTGACCTGTCCTTCACCCACAAAAGATGCTGTAATAACATAAGGTCCGCCCAAAGGAAGCTGACTAATTTGGAACCGTCCTTCCAAATTGGTTACGGTACCAGTTACGAAACCGGTGGATTCATTTCTAATCTGTAGATTAGCTCCCGGGAGAGTTTCCCCCTCAGCATTTCTCACGCTGCCAAAAAATGAGGCAGATGCATTTTGTGCGAATGTATTCAAGCTAAGCAAGCTTAGGAATACAATGGCAGTGATGTGTACTAGTTTTTTCATAGAAGGTGTGATTTTGAGTCACGAATGTAGATCTCCTATGAAGGGGGAATTGTCGATATACGACAAATAACCCGAATTAACGCTTTCTTAATTTGGGCTTAAAAATGGCTTCAAATAAACAGTTTTTCTTAACGATAAATAAGTAGTTCGTGTAATTATGCACTGGGAGAAGCTATTTTCCTTCCGCATCCTTAAACCAACCTGCATATTTCGGGTAGTTGGCAGCAGTACGTTCGATTACGGCGAGCATTTCTGGACCGGTGGCCTTGACTTTTTTGGCAGGAGCTCCGGCATAGATACTGTTTGCTTCCACAATGGTCCCTGCTAATATCACTGCCCCAGCCGCAATCACAGCTCCCGAGTGAATTACAGCTTTGTCCATCACGATTGCGCCCATACCTATCAACACATTATCGTGAATGGTGCAACCATGTACTACTGCATTGTGAGCAATAGATACTTTATTGCCAATGATGGTTCCAGATTGCTGATAGGTCCCATGTATGACTGCCCCATCTTGGATATTGCTGTCGTCACCTATGCGGATTTCATGAACATCACCTCTTAAAACTGCATTGAACCACACGGTACAATTTTTTCCCATTTTAACATCTCCTACAATGGTTGCATTGGGAGCAAACCAGCAATTTTCTTCCCAAGTGGGTTGATTTCCATTGACTTCAAGGATAAGTGCCATAATTTTTTGAGTTAACGTGAGCAAAAATTTCTATCAAAAGTATTTTTTTTTGGAATAGCGTGAACTTTTTTAGCTCAAAATAGTTTTCGTGTATATACATTAAATACGAAACCAATTTATCTTAAAGTTTATGAAACTTATTCAAAAATCAGGCTTGTTTGTAGCCGCTGCTTTATTAGCTTTCGCTTGTGGCAAACCAGGCGACACAGTAGAGACCACAGATGCTCAGGATGTAGCTGCTGGTTCTGGTGTAACTCTTGCAATCAGCCCAGAAACTTCTTCTGTAAACTGGACTGGTTATAAGCCAACTGGTAAGCACTGGGGAATTATCCCTGTAACTTCTGGTGAAGTGATGGTAGAAGGTACTACCCTTACTGGTGCACGTTTTGCATTTGATATCACAGGTTTGAGAATTGATGATATCCCAGCTGACAACGAAAATTATGGTAAATTGTGGGGTCACCTACAGTCTGCTGATTTCTTCGATGCTGCTAACTTTCCAGAGGCAGTATTCGAAATGACTGGTGTGGAGCCTTTCTCTGCTGGTTCTATTGAGGACAAGGATGAGTTTGAAACTGAAAACACTCCTGCTTCTGATTCAGAATTGGCTGGTAACCCAACTCACTGGATTTCCGGTAACTTGACTATGAGAGGTACTACCAAAAACATCAAATTCCCTGCTACAGTATCTATCGTAGATGGTGCGGTAAGCGCTAAAGCTGGTTTCAACATTGACAGAACAGCTTGGGGTTTGGCTTACGGTGACGAAAGCAACGCTGTTGATAAAGCAAAAGATCAGTTCATTTACAATACGGTAAGTGTAGGATTTGATATCAAAGCGAACTAATATTACATAGATTGTTTGTTTGGTAAAAAGGGAACCTTCGGGTTTCCTTTTTTTGTATCCCTATATTTGCAGCATGTTTCAAATCGATTTAAAACCTACGGATACCAATCAAATTTTTGAAAAAGCCACGGCTTGGGCGATGGAAAACTTCCCATATGTGGCTGTTTTTCATGGGAATTCTTTGAAATATCCCCAGGGCACTTTTCCCCAGGCAATTTATGCAGGTCATCAAGCCAAAGCATTGAATGAACTGGAGAAAAAGAATGCCTCAATTGTTGGCATTGTATCGTACGATTATAAAAATCAGTTAGAAAAACTCTCCAGTGAAAATTCAGGCATCGTAGCTGTGCCGGATACCCTATTTTTT
Source organism: Mongoliitalea lutea (assembly GCF_014652135.1). GTDB lineage: Bacteria > Bacteroidota > Bacteroidia > Cytophagales > Cyclobacteriaceae > Mongoliitalea > Mongoliitalea lutea. The sequence goes on along the minus strand of NZ_BMYF01000001.1, from coordinate 273,547 downwards.
GAAGCAGCTATTACTTTAGCTTTCCAAGAAAATAGTCTAGTAATTCAAGGCTTGCAATCAGAAGAGCTGTATCAGCATATTCAGCGTTTTGAAATTGAAAGCTCCAAAAACCCTTCGGTTACCATTCAGCCATTAACATCCAAAGAGCAGTATATCGCCCATGTGCAAGCCATTCAGCAGCATATTGAAGAAGGTGATATGTACGAATTGAATTATTGTTTGGGATATGCCTTTGATGCTCCTCAATGGAGTCCGATTCAAGCCTTTCGAGATTTAATGCATGTTTCGCCCATGCCCTTTTCAGTGTTTTTCAAAGCCAAAGATCAGTATTTGATTGGGGCCTCTCCAGAGCGCTTTTTGAAAAGAACAGGTGACACATTAATTGCACAGCCTATCAAGGGCACTATCTGCAGGGGCAACACTCCAGAAGAGGATGAATTATTAGCAGCTACCTTATTGCATTCGGAAAAAGAGCGTGCCGAAAACTTGATGATTGTAGATTTGATGCGCAATGATCTGTCTAAAATCTCAGAAGTTGGTTCGGTGGAAGTGGAGGAATTGTTTGGAGTCTATGCTTTTCCCCGGGTGCATCAGATGATTTCTACGGTCAAGTCTCAAGTAAAGAAAGGAATAGATTTCTCGAGCATTTTACAGGCCACCTTCCCCATGGGAAGTATGACTGGCGCCCCTAAAATCAAATGCATGGAGTTGATTGATCGCTATGAGGATTTCCGTCGGGGATGGTTTTCAGGGACTGTAGGCCTACTTCAACCATCGGGGGATTTTGACTTCAATGTCATCATTCGCAGCATCATTTATGATCAAAACACAGGGAAAGGATATTTTGCTGTGGGTTCAGCCATCACCTACGACGCCGATCCAGCCTATGAATATGAGGAGTGTCAGTTGAAGGCTTCGGCGATTAGACAGGTGTTGGAGGGTACAGTGAGCAGTTAGCAGTGAAAAGTTAGGGGAATTAAGAATCAAGAGACAAGAAACAAGAATCAAGAGAGAAGCGAGATACGAGAAGGGAAAGATTTAGTGTTCTGTCACAAAAAGATCCGGCAGGATTTCAAATCCTGCCGGGTCTGATATTTTAAAATCTGTGCTCAATCTGCCAAATCCCCTGTATCTGCGAGCGTTTATTCGTATTCAAAAAGAAAATTTTGATAGGCATTTTGCAATTCTCTTAGTGCATTCATTTCTGAAAGATTCTTTGCTAAAGCAATGCCTTCTTCGTAGGTTATTTTGGCTTTTTCTTGTTGGCCAAACTCTGCAAATAGCGCAGCAGCATGGTAATAGGTCGGAAGGTAACTTTTATGCTCAATTAATAGTTTATCAAAATATGTTAGGGCTTTATTGGGTTCAGAGGCAATGTACTCCATAGCCAATGCATACCAGTTGAAAGGATTTTCAGGCTCTTGTTCTGCAAACGATTGTAAGATTGCTACGCGGGATAATTTGCTCATGATTTCTTTTTTTTCTTAAGGCCTTAATCACTAAATTCACGCAAATTTATAAATAATCAATCCAAATATACATAATGAAGATATTAGTTTGTATAACACACGTACCGGATACCACATCCAAAATCCAGTTTACTGACAATAATACCAAGTTTGATAAGAACGGTGTTCAATTCATTATTGGCCCGTACGATGATTATGCTTTGGCTAGAGCAGTGGAATTGAAAGAGCAATTGGGCGGAAGTTTGACTGTATTGAATGTAGGGGAAGCAGATACTGAACCAACGCTTAGAAAGGCTTTGGCAATTGGTGCTGATGACGCTATTCGTGTCAATGCCCACCCTACCGACTCTCTTTTTGTGGCTAATCAAATTGCTCACATCGCTAAGTCCAATGGATATGAGTTGATTTTGATGGGTCGTGAATCCATTGACTTCAATGGTGGAATGGTACATGGAATGGTAGGGGAAATTTTAGGAATGCCTTCTTTCTCTCCTGTGATGAAGTTAGAAATCGATGGTGACACGGTGAAAATGGCCAGAGAAATCGAAGGTGGTAAAGAGCAATTGGAAGCCAAACTACCATTGATTGCAGGTTGCCAAGAGCCAATTGCTGAGTGGAAAATCCCTAACATGAGAGGTATCATGTCGGCGAGAACCAAGCCGTTGCAAGTAGTAGATCCCGTAAGTGATGAAGTGGCTACATCTGTAAGTAATTTCCAATTGCCTCCTGCTAAAGGTGCTGTGAAGCTGATTGATAAAGATAATGTAGAAGAGTTAGTGAAGTTGTTGAAAAATGAAGCCAAAGTGCTTTAATCCTTAAACCCGAAAAAATAAGAACATGAGTGTATTAGTATATCTTGAGCACGCAGATGGTGCTGTAAAAAAATCAAGTTTAGAAGCAGTTTCTTACGCAAAAGCCTTGTCAGACAAATTAGGTGCAGGTGATGTGGTGGCAGTTGGATTGGGAAGCATTGTTAATGATGAGTTGGCGAAAGCGGGTACAGCAGGTGCATCCAAAGTATTACATGTATCAGATGAGCGATTGACTGCAGGAATTATTCAAGCACATGCATCAGCTATGGCAGAGGTCTATAAAAATGTAGGTGCAAGTACCTTGGTATTGGCCAAATCATCTTTGGGAGATGCTGTTGCGGCGCGTTTGGCCGTGAAATTAAATGCAGCATTGGTTTCCAATGTGGTTGAGTTGCCAGAAACTTCTGCTGGCTATCAGGTAAAAAGAAGTATTTACACTGGTAAGGCGTTTGCAATTACTGAAGTTACCAAAGAACATAAAATCCTAGCAGTTAAGAAAAATGCAGTGGATCTAAAAACCGATGGTGCTTCTGCCGCGGTTGAGGCAGTTAGTGTAAACCTTTCTGACGCAGATTTTGCTGGGAAAATTACAGCAACGGATAAAGCAGAGGGCGATATCTTGCTTCCTGAAGCAGATGTGGTTGTTTCTGGTGGTAGAGGTTTGAAAGGACCTGAGAACTGGGGAATGATCGAAACATTGGCCAAAGAGTTGGGGGCTGCGACGGGTTGTTCCAAGCCTGTTTCTGATATCGGTTGGAGACCTCACCACGAGCACGTTGGGCAAACAGGAGTGAAAGTTGCTCCAACTTTGTATGTTGCTGTTGGAATTTCGGGAGCTATTCAACATCTTGCAGGCGTAAATTCTTCAAAGTGTATTGTAGTGATCAACAAAGATCCGGAAGCCCCATTTTTCAAGGCTGCTGATTACGGTATTGTTGGTGATGCTTTTGAGGTTTTACCAAAATTGACAGAAGCAGTAAAAGCATTAAAATAATCAACGTGGATCAAGCAATTGAACTTGAAATTCTTGGGTTGACATCCAATCATTCTCAATCAGGGTCGTTTACACTCGTGATGGGAGAGGTTGGAGGTTCCAGACGTTTACCTATTGTCATTGGAATGTTTGAAGCGCAAGCGATTGCGATAGAGATAGAGAAAATTATCCCTAATCGCCCAATGACGCATGATTTATTCAAGTCTTTTGCAGATAATTTCAACTTTAGTGTTGATCATATTTTGATATCTGATATGAGAGAAGGTGTCTTTTATGCTAAAATAGTCTGCCGTTCAGGTTCTAAATTGGTAGAAATAGATTCCCGTCCTTCTGATGCAATTGCCATAGCCGTAAGATTTGATTCAGCGGTATTTTGTGCTGTAAAAGTAATGGAAGAGGCGGGATTAGAATCTAATGACGAAGAAGATCGAAAGCAAGAAGAATCAAAACCTTCTGCTTCAAGAAAGAGTAAATCTTCTAATACTTCGGATGCGTTAAAAGATTTTAGTTTAGATAGGCTTAATCAACTACTTGAAAAAGCAATTGTTGATGAAGACTACGAAAGGGCTGCCAGAATCAGAGATGAAATCAACAGACGCAATTAAATTGTAGGCCTGGTAAGTAGCCAGGCTTACTTGTTTTAAATAATGACCACCATCTAAAATTAAATTTACTTTACTTGCCCATGGATTATTTCAGAGGTCTGATTGGTATAGTTGTGCTTCTTTCAGTGGCATTTTTGTTTTCAGCAAATAAAAAGGCTGTTGATTGGCGTCTTGTTGGTATTGGAGTTGTATTGCAAGCTATTTTTGGTTTTTTAATTACTAAAGTTGATTTTGTAGCTAGAATATTCTCGGCAGTAAGTGAAGCTTTTGTAAAGTTTCTAAGCTTCTCTGAGGATGGGGCAATTTTTATTTTTGGTGATTTAGCCACCAATACCTTTGGATTTATTTTTGCATTTAAAGTGTTGCCGACGATTATATTTTTCTCAACTGTTTCATCAGGACTTTATTATTTGGGGGTATTACAAAAAATAGTCTACGGAATTGCTTGGGTAATGTCTCGCACTATGAGGTTATCTGGTCCTGAAAGTTTGTCTGCAGCAGGCAATATATTTTTAGGTCAAACAGAAGCACCCTTATTAGTAAGACCTTTTATTCCAACCATGACCCGTTCAGAGTTGATGTGCCTAATGACAGGGGGAATGGCCACAATTGCGGGGGGTGTTTTGGCTGGTTATGTAGCTTTTTTGGGAGGAGATAGTTTGGAAGAGCAAACAAAATTTGCAGCATATTTATTGGGAGCGAGTATTATGAATGCCCCTGCAGCAATTGTAATGTCCAAAATAATGATTCCCGAAACAGATAAAGAGGTGATCAATGATAAATTGGAAGTAAGTCAAGAAAATATGGGTGTAAATCTTATTGACGCAATGTCAATTGGAGCATCTGAAGGTCTCAAGTTAGCATTAAATGTTGGAGGTATGTTGCTCGCATTTATTGCAGTGATTGCAGCACTGAATTATATTTTGTCAGGCGTAATTGGAGAATTTACAGGGTTAAATGCTTGGGTTATCAGCAGTACCAATGGTCAATTTTCAGGATTTTCATTAGAATATATCCTAGGGAATATTTTTAGAGCATTTGCATGGATCATTGGTGTAGAGTGGAGTGAAACTTTGCAAGTTGGTTCTTTATTAGGTCAAAAAACGGTGATTAATGAGTTTGTCGCATACTTGAGCCTTGCTGATATGAAAATGGCAGAAGCACTTTCACCCAAGTCAGTGGTTATTGCAACTTATGCTTTATGCGGTTTCTCGAACTTTAGCTCCATTGCTATTCAAGTTGGAGGCATAGGAAGCATTGCCCCCAATCAGCAAGGGAATTTATCTAAATTGGGAATGCGTGCACTCTTGGCAGCTACGCTTGCTTGTTTGATGACAGCAACAATTGCTGGTGCCTTATTCGGATAATTATCGTGAATGATAATAAAAAACCTAGAGTATTGACCCTAGGTTTTTACTTATTTCATTGCATTAGAGGGATGGATATGCTATCCTTTTTAAGTTAATCCTCATTAATTACAATTTTTTCAATTATATCCCCCTGCTTAATTGCATCAATGACTTCTAGTCCATCTACTACTTTTCCAAAGCAAGTATGTCTCCTATCTAAATGACTTGTGTTTGTACGGCTATGGCAGATAAAAAACTGTGAGCCCCCTGTATTTCTTCCAGCATGTGCCATTGATAAGACGCCTCTATCATGGTACTGATTATCCCCATCCAGTTCACAGTCAATTTTGTATCCAGGACCTCCAGTACCATTGCCTATTGGACAACCGCCTTGAATCACAAAGTTTGGAATTACACGATGGAATGTCAAACCATCATAAAAGCCTTTTTTAGATAGGGTTAGGAAGTTTTCTACTGCTTTGGGAGCGTCCTTTTCAAAGAACTCCACTTTCATAATTCCTTTTGCAGTGTGGATTTCAGCTGTTTTCATATGGATTTATTGTTTAATGTTACTAATTTTTTTTTGTCAAATAAAAACGTCAATCACATGTTTTTAAAAACAATGAAAAATTCAAATAATGAAATTTTAATTTAGCGATGCCTCAGTTTAATTTACATCATACTCCAAAAATATTGAGTTTTCTTGTTACTTTAAAAACGAACGGTCTATATATGACAAAGTTATTTTTTTAAAATTTCTAAGGCTACGAAACTCATGGCTTTGACTCCGGTTTTGATAGTAGGCTCAGGAATGGGAGCAAAATAAGGACTGTGTAGGCCTGGAATTTCTAGGCCTTCTTTTTTGGCTTTTTCAAGGAAAGCAGGGTCGTTGGCTCCAAGGTAAAACATGCTGATAGGGATTCTTCTTTCAGCCAAACCGTAGCGGCTAAAATCTTCTCCAATCATTTGAGTTTGTACTTCTACTACATTTTCTTCTCCTAAATTGGTTTTGAAAACCTCAATCATTCGGTTTGTCAATTGTACGTCATTGATAAGAGCGGGGGTATGGGGTTCACGAATCCAGTAAGTAGGCATTTTTTCTTCCACTAGACCTGCTGAGCGTGCGATGTTTTCTGAGATGCGTTTGACACTACTGATCATTTCTTCTCTTACAGATGGAGAATATGATCTTAATGTCAACTGCATTTCTACTTTATCAGGTATGATATTATGAATCGTTCCTCCGTGAATGGAGCCAACTGTTACTACTGCGGGATCTGTTGGCGCAATTCTTCTACTGACGATTGTTTGGTAAGCTTGGATCATTTGAGCACTAAGCACAATGGGATCAATTCCCGTATGAGGAGCAGCACCATGAGCACCCTCACCATAGACTGTGACATTCATCATATCAACTCCTGCCATGAGCGCTCCAGTTTTATGGCCAACTTTTCCAGCCGGTAAGAAAGGATCATCGTGAAGAGCTATAGCAAAATCAGGATGCGGAAAGCGTTCATATAAGCCATCATTGATCATATTCCAAGCACCTAATCCATTTTCTTCGGCTGGTTGAGCTACCATTAATAGCGTTCCTCTCCAAGAGCCTTTATATTCCATCATTGTTTTCGCTGTTCCTACAAAAACAGACATGTGAATATCGTGGCCACAGGAATGGGTGACAAAGGTTTCTTTTCCATCATTACCAATAGTTTTTTTGGTAGACGCATAGGGCAAGCCCGTTTTTTCTTCCATAGGCAAAGCATCCATATCCGTACGGATCAGCAGGGTAGGACCTGCGCCATTTTTGAAAACTCCAACGACTCCATATCCTCCAATACCCTCTGTGACTTCATAGCCTAAATCTCGAAGTTCTTGGGCCATTCGTGCAGATGTTTCTTTCTCCTGTAGAGATAATTCAGGGTTTTGATGCAGATGTTTGTATAAAGCATCCAAGGATGGATAAATGGTGTCAATAAACTTATCGATGGTCTGGGAATGGAGGGCAGGAGCGTAGGTAAGCATGGTCATGATGACAAGGTAGATGGAGAAATGCTTCTTCATGGATTTATAATTTGAAACTCAAAGTAAGTAAAATAGCTTTATAAATTCAGATATGTTTTAATTTCACGGTTGAAAATTGATACCAACTGCAAGCAAATGCCAATAATCCAGGATTCTTCTTACTCTAATTATCCCAAATGGCTTTTCAATGGACATTTGGAGACTATTGTCCCAAGTATTTTTAGAAAAATCGAAGGGGTGAATTATTCTAGGGAGCGGATCAGTACACCTGATCAGGACTTCTTGGATTTGGATTGGTCAAGGGTCGGTTCGGATAGTTTATTGGTGATTTCCCATGGTTTGGAAGGGAGCTCTGAGCGACATTATGCCAAAGCACTAGCCAAACTATTTAATCAGCATGGAATCGATGCTTTGGCCTGGAACAATCGAAGTTGCAGTGGAGAAATGAATAGGGGACCTATTTTATATCATCATGGTGCTACCTACGATCTGGAAACGGTTTTACAACAGGTAGAAAATAAACATACGTATCAATCGATTTTCCTTGTTGGTATTTCGATGGGTGGAGCCCAAACGTTGAAATATTTAGGGGAGAAAGGCCTTGAACTGAATTCAAAAATTAAAAAAGCGGCAGTTTATTCTACCCCATGCAATTTACCCGATTCTGCAGCTACACTTCGTTGGAAGAAGAATTCCTTTTACAAGAAACGTTTTTTAGAAAAATTGAAAGCTAAGATGAAAGTAAAAGGTCAACAATATCCTGATTTGGTAGATGTAGAATTACTAGAGCGAGTAAAGGATTTTGATACCTTTGATACGCACTTCACAGCCAAACTCCATGGTTTTAAGGATGCGAATGATTTTTACCAAGGAGTCAGCGCGGACAGACACATGCCCAATATTCAAATTCCAACCTTGATTATCAATGCGCTCAATGACCCTTTGCTCTATGATCGTTGTTTTCCGATCAAACTCGCAGAAAAGTCTTCCAATATTTTCCTCGAAATGCCTAAACGCGGTGGTCATACAGGTTTTCAGGTTAAAGGGGAGGAGTTTACCTGGGCGGAGATGCGATTTTTAGATTTTCTAATTTAAGAAAAGATAATGCTCGCAGAAGGCGCTGAATCCGCGGAAAAAAATTGGAGAAAGATGTGGAATGAAAATAAAAAAAAGACCTCGAAGAGGTCAAATCGGTATAAAAAACTTGCTTGAAGATTTTAAACTCTAGAAAAGTTTTGGGCTTTATTTTAAAGGATTTATTTTCATTTACACCGAGTTTCACGGAGGAGACGTAGAGCTACACCGAGTAAATAACTGAGTATTCAAGTTAAATCTATGCTCCCAAATTATTTCGCGAAGCATATTTCAAACCTTACTTCGCGCAAGCATATTTCAATCTCTAATTTTCTAACCTCACGCTTCTCGTTTCTCGTCTCTCGTCTCTAAATTCTCACTTCTCACCCAAATCTCTTCAACACCAAATCACTCACGGAATCTCCAATCGACAAGGAACTTGTAGCTGCTGGAGAAGGAGCATTCAAAACATTGATAGCTTTTTCATTTTCTCGAATACAGAAATCATCCAATAAGCCTCCCGTCTTATCGCAAGCCTGTGCACGCACGCCAGCGCCACCATCAACTAGGTCAGATTCTTGTATATCAGGAATCAACTCTTGCAAGGCTTGGGTAAATGCTGTTTTGGAAAAAGAGCGATAGAGTTCCCCCATACCGGTTTTCCAATATTTTGATGCTACTTTTTGAAAACCTGGCCAAGCTAATGTTTCGGAGAGTTCTTTGATGTTGACACCAAAGCGGGTATATCCTTCTCGCTTGAATGCTAATACGGCATTTGGACCTGCTTCCACACCACCTTTTTTCATTCGGGTAAAGTGTACACCTAAAAAGGGGAAATTTGGATCAGGAACAGGGTAAATCAGATTTTTTACCAAGTACTCACGTTCTTTTTTGATTTTATAGTATTCCCCGCGGAATGGAATAATTTTAACATCCAATGGTTCATCTTGGGTCATTTGGGCAATTTTATCAGAGTATAAACCAGCACAGTTGACAATTAATTTTCCTGCAAATTCCTGATGCTGGGTTTGTACATAGGATATCCCGTTAAGGGTTTTCATGCCTTTGACTGTTTTTTGGAGGAAAATTTCCCCTCCCAATTCTTTAAATTTGCTGGCATAGCGCTGGGCGACTACTTTGTAATCCACAATACCTGTCTGGGGCACATGGATTGCTGCTACACCTGCACAATAGGGTTCGTATTCCTTCAATTCATCCAAGCTTATTTTTTTCGTACCGACTAAACCATTTTGTAAAGCTCTGTCAAAAAGGCCATTCAATATGGATAGTTGTTCTTTTTTGGTAGCGACTACCACTTTCCCAGTGAGTTCAAATGGAATGCCCTCTTCTTTGCAAAAATTGACTAGCTGATGGTAGCCATTGATGCAATTGACGGCCTTAAGCGAACCTGGTTTATAGTACAAGCCAGAATGGATTACCCCAGAATTATTACCAGTCTGATGTTTAGCCACCTCATCCTCCTTGTCCAAAATGGCCACTGTTAAGGATGAATTTTTTTGCTTGATTTTCAACCCTGTTGCGAGTCCAACAATTCCCCCACCTATAATTATGATATCGTATGTCATGCCTATTAAGCTTTGAATGGCAAATATACGCTTGGAACAATAGAATATGTAGGGATAGGATAGGAGTTTTTGTTTTAATTGATTAGTTTTATCAAATGACTCGTATGTTCAAACGCTTTACTCTCTTTTTACTAACCATTTGCTTAACCTCCTGTCAAAAAGATCCCAATCAGTCAAGTATTCCAACTTTGATTGTGGATATTGATAACGTCACAGAGGCCAAACTTTCTGATTATTTCGAATCCATAGACTATGTCTGGATGGAAGATGAATCCACTGAAGATGCTTCCATAGGAGTGATGCATCGCTTGATTTCACATCGAGATAAATTCTACATTTTTGATGAAGATATCTGTATTTGTTTTTACATTTTTTCGGATAAAGGCGATTTTATCAGAAAAGTAAGGGGGTATGGAGATGGTCCAGGCTCGTATATGTATCCATCATCGTTTCAAGTTGTCCAAGATACAATACGCTTAGTTGATATTTCTCAAAGGAAAATTCTTTCCTATGATTTAGACGGCAACTGGCTTTATGATGCCAAGCTAAGGTCACCAGCTTTGGAAGTTTTTGTGGACACCAAGGGTAATGAGTTTTATTATGCTGCATCTTATCTATCGACTGATATAATGAATCAGGTGCAAGTTTATGATCAGGTAGGGACATTAAATTTTGAAGGGTTTCCTTTTAGGGGAACTTTTGAAGAAATAAAAACAATCAATCGAGAACCTTTTATTGAAATCAATGAGCGAGTGGTTTTTCTCGAACAATATGCAGACACATTGTTCCTGCTAAAAAATGAAAAGTCAGAACCTTTCTTATTGTTTGATTTTTTAAAAAAGGGCTTCACCGAAAGTGATTTAAATCAAATCAAAGACTACGAACCCTTAGAGTATTTAGATTATTTGAATAACAGGATACCGTTATATTTTCTAGGTATGGCTGTTGGAAATCAAAGACACTTTTTGGGCTATTTTCAATATAGGAATAATCATTATTTAGGAATTTATGATTTCGAAAAAACATCTGGTTCTGTATTCAAATCTGGAATTATCAATGACTTGGATCAAGGTAAAGTAATTCATGGACTAAGTAATTTAAATGATTCCTCGGTATATGCTTGGACTACTGGAAGGGATTTGTACAAGCATGTTCAACATTTGAGAAGTAAAATGACAGATCAAACATGGGAGACCTTTGTAAAAGGAGAAGGGTACAAATTGGTATCTACGGCTAACCGAGCCAAGAATAGTGAAAACAGGGTTTTAATGATTTTGAAATGGAAAAAATGAAAATAATGATAAAAAATACAAACTTAAATTTCAGGTTGATTTTGGGAGGTCTATTCTTTTTTTTGAGTGCTTGTGGACCTATAGCTAACTCTGAAGAAGTAACTGAAAAGGATGGCGTTATCACCATTAAAATTGATGTCGACAACTTAAGAGAAGCAAGCCTTTCGGAGTTTTTTGAGCCAGAGATTGACTATTTATTGCTGAAGGAATCAGAAGATCCCGGTTCTCAAATTGGTGAAATTGCCAAACTAATTGAATACAAAGACATGATCTTTGTGTTTGATTGGTGGATAGGAAAAAGTGTTCAGATGTTTGATAGGCAAGGAAATTTTATTCATAGGATAAGAAATCTTGGAGATGGATTGGGGAAGTACATTGAATTGGCAGATCTTCAAGTTGTCCAAGATACAGTCTACCTACTTGCACATCCATTAAAAATCATCAAGTTTGATTTGGAAGGTAATTTTCTCGATGAGTTTAAGATTCCAGTAACGGGCAGGACATTTCACTATGATACCGATCGAAAGAGTTTCTTTGTATACCATGGTTCGGATGCGGAAAATTTAGTTTCAGAGATAAATCATGCTGGAAAGGTTCTTGGAAGTTTTTTCCCGAGGAATCCATCCATATTTTATGGAATTATGGGTGATCCTGTTAATTTTTATGCCTACGAAAATGGCTTTTATTTTACAAGAACCTATACCGATACTTTGTACACATTCAATCAAAATTCATTTGAGCCTTTGATGGTTTTTGATTTCGGTAAGTTGGCCATGGATCATACTCGGATGATAGAGAAAAAATTGGAATTGGATAATCGTGCATTTTCTGACTATTTTAAAGAAAACTCTGGATCATCTTACGCTCCCTATGGTTTTTCGAATTCCAACTATATCCTGAGCAGACTAATGATGCCAGGCTTTGGTGCAGTTTCAATTTTTGATAAAATCAATAAAAAGCATCATTTGGTAAAATTCGATTTGATAAATGATATTGATGAATCTTTTAACTTTTATCCACCAGTATATCAACTGCAAGAAAATAGAGTTGCTGTAGCTTACAGAGGCCCAAGCTTGTATAATAAGGCTGTAGAAAAGAAACAAACCATGTCAGAACAGGAATGGCAAGAGTACCAACAAGGAAAAGGTAAGGATTTTATAGAGGCCGCATTTTATGGGAAAGAAACAGAAAATTATGTTTTGATGATTCTAAAGACAAAAAAATAAACTCAACCAATCCGTAGTATCTTTTTATAAAGCCATAATGAATTTGCATATTTGCAGGCAAATAAAAAGCATCTGTTTGTAAAGATGCCATGTTTCATGTTTTACATCAATTTTAATGTCTAATCAACAAATTAAGATTACACTTCCCGACGGTTCTGTCCGGGAGTACGAAAAAGGAGTTTCAGGGCTACAGATTGCCAGTAGTATCAGCGAGGGTTTAGCCAGAAATGTTCTTGCCGCCAAAATAAATGGGGAAACTTGGGATGCCAATAGACCTATCCAAACAGATGCTTCTGTCCAGTTATTAACTTGGAATGATGCGGAAGGAAAAAATACCTTCTGGCACTCTTCTGCCCACTTGATGGCTGAAGCTTTGGAAGCTCTCTATCCAGGCGTTAAGTTCGGTATCGGACCAGCTTTGGAAAACGGTTTTTACTATGACGTAGATTTTGGAGATAAACCCTTGGATGGTGCTGAACTCGAAAAAATTGAGGCCAAAATGTTGGAGCTTGCACGTCAAAAGAATGACTACATTCGAAAGGAGGTAGGCAAAGCAGATGCTATTGCGTATTTCCAAGAAAAAGGTGATGAGTATAAGCTTGACTTATTAGAAGGCTTGGAAGATGGTAGTATCACCTTCTATGAGCAAGGAAATTTTGTAGATCTATGCCGTGGCCCTCATATTCCGAATACAGGATTTATCAAAGCTGCTAAGTTGTTGAATATTGCGGGTGCCTATTGGAGAGGAGACGAGAAGAACAAAATGTTGACCCGAATTTATGGTATCACCTTTCCGAAAGCCAAGGAATTGCAGGAATACTTGCATATGTTGGAAGAAGCAAAGAAACGCGATCACCGAAAGCTGGGTAGGGAACTTGAATTGTTTACTTTCTCCGAAAAAGTGGGTATGGGTTTACCTTTGTGGCTGCCCAAAGGTACACTTTTGAGAGAGCGCTTAGTCAATTTTATGAAGCGTGCCCAAGATAAATCGGGTTATCAGCAGGTTGTTACACCGCATATCGGACACAAAGTCTTATATGAAACTTCTGGACACTATGAAAAATACGGGAAAGATTCATTTCAGCCGATAGCCACTCCAAATGAAGGAGAAGAGTTTTTGTTGAAACCCATGAATTGCCCTCACCACTGCGAGATTTACAAGCATAAGCCACGTTCGTATAAGGATCTTCCTATTCGTTATGCGGAATTTGGTACAGTTTATCGATACGAGCAAAGTGGTGAATTGCATGGATTGACCCGTGTGAGAGGCTTTACGCAAGATGATGCGCATATTTTCTGTCGCCCTGATCAGGTGAAAGAAGAATTTGTAAAGGTTATTGATTTAGTTCTTTATGTATTTAAAGCTTTAGGTTTTGAAAACTTTACTGCGCAAATATCCTTACGTGATCCAAACAACAAAGAAAAATATATCGGTTCGGATGAAGCTTGGGAAAAAGCAGAGCTTTCCATTATCGAAGCTGCTGAGGAAAGAGGGCTTTCTACAGTTACTGAATTGGGTGAAGCTGCGTTTTATGGCCCTAAGCTAGACTTCATGGTGAAGGATGCTTTGGGTAGAAAGTGGCAGCTAGGTACCATACAGGTGGATTACAACCTTCCGGAGAGATTTCAGTTAGAATATATCGGTTCTGATAATCAGAAGCACAGACCAGTGATGATTCATAGAGCGCCATTTGGTTCATTGGAGCGTTTCGTTGCCGTGCTGATCGAACATTGCGCTGGAAAATTCCCATTGTGGCTATCTCCCGAGCAAATCACTATTCTACCAATTTCTGAAAAATACAAGGAGTATGCGGAAGAGATCAAAGCAGCTTTGGAAGAGCAGGATATTGTAGGGCAGATTGACAACCGCGATGAGAAAATCGGTAGAAAAATCCGCGATGCAGAAGTGAAAAAGATTCCTTTTATGCTGATCGTAGGGGAGAAAGAACAGGAAGAATCCAAAATCTCTGTACGTAAGCATGGAGAAGGTGATCTTGGAAGTTTGAGCTTGGATGAGTTTATAGCCCATTTTAAAGGGATTATAGCTGAATCATTAAATAATTAAATAAAACGGTAAAATAGTTGGGATTTTTTTTAATCTCGAAATTATTCCGATATTTGCAGTCGATTTCATTAAATACCATACTAATTTGAGAGGAAGACCACCTTACAATAGACAAAGACAAGAAGAGCCATATCGCGTAAATGAGAAGATTAGGGCTCGTGAAATACGCTTGGTAGGAGACTTCATAGAAGGCGGAAATGCTGTTATGACTGTCCCTCAGGCAATTAAACTGGCTCAGGAAAACGACCTTGACTTGGTTGAGATTTCTCCGAATGCTGATCCTCCTGTGTGCAAAATCATTGATTATGCAAAGTTTAAATACGAGCAGAAGAAAAAGCAGAAGGAAATCAAAGCGAATGCTGCAAAGACAGTTTTGAAAGAAATCCGTTTCGGTCCTAATACAGACGATCATGATTTCAATTTCAAATTGAAGCATGCCATTGGTTTCTTGAAAGAAGGTGCAAAAGTGAAAGCTTATGTTCATTTCGTTGGTAGAAGTATTGTCTTTAAGGAGAGGGGTGAAATGCTTCTCTTGAAGTTTGCCCAAGAATTGGAGGAGTATGGTATAGTGGAACAACTTCCTAAGATGGAGGGTAAGCGAATGTTTTTATTCCTTGCTCCCAAGGCTAAGAAATAATTTCAACTAACAAATACAGTTATGCCTAAAGTAAAAACAAAATCAGGTGCAAAAAAGAGGTTCAAGTTAACTGGAACCGGAAAGATTAGAAGAAAGCACGCGTACAAGAGCCACATCTTGACCAAGAAAGCTACGAAGAGAAAGAGAAATCTTACTCAGATGGGTATGGTCGATGTAACAGATGAGGGCAGAGTAAAAGCAATGCTAAGAATCGGATAATCCGACACTTCAATCAAAAATTAACAGGTTTATTTATTCACCAGACGCTGAGGTTTTAAGTCCAACAGGCACCTAGGGTCAAAAAATTACAAAACTATGCCAAGATCGGTCAACGCGGTTGCTTCAAGAGCACGTAGAAAAAAGGTTTTAAAAGCAACAAAAGGTTATTTCGGACGTGGTAAAAACGTTTGGACGGTAGCCAAAAACAAGTACGAAAAAGGTTTACAGTACGCTTACAGAGACAGAAAAGCTAAGAAGAGAGAATTCAGAGCTCTATGGATCCAGCGTATCAATGCAGGTGCCAGACAATTTGGCATCTCCTATTCACAATTTATGGGTATGTTGAAAAAAGCTGACATCGAATTGAACAGAAAAGTTCTTGCAGATTTAGCGATGAACCACCCAGAGGCATTCAAAGCTGTAGTTGAAAAGGTTAAATAAGACCGCACATCTTGTTTAACATAGGAACCTAATAAGTTCCATATAAAAAGCCCGTCACTTATGATGGGCTTTTTTCGTTCGGTTTTCATGGGGTATGTTCTCTCGCAGAAGTCGCTGAAAACGCTGAAAAATTAATTTTGAAATTCCATCCTCTACCAAATCCCTAACGGGAGAGACGACATATCGCTTTTAGCTAATGTTGATCGTGTCTACGACACTTGGCCTATTCGTGGTTGTTATTTTATCAACAGGTTGAAACCCGTTGCTAGCATGCACGCCGCTCCGATGGAGCTTATACTTGGATTATCGCATGTTTTTCAGAGAGAAAATGCCGTAGGCATGACAGACATACTAGCCGAGGGTTTCAACCTTGAGATAGCTTAAAATTTTAATAGTCGGTAGGTTTCAGTTCGAATGTACGGTTTGGCTTGTATTTCATAATCCACAAGAAAGGTACTAATACAAATAGACCACCAATCAAGGCACCTACATCTAGCTCCTCATCTCTAGAAAAGGCAGTATAAAGCGGATAATAACCTTCTTTTTCTAAAGTCACCAAATTGGTAGATGCGACAATTTTCTTATCTGTGTAGGTTACAGGGGTGTTTCCCATATATTCTCCATTGATGTAAAGCTTGGCGTCAGATGGGTAACTTTGGATAACGGTAGTACTTGCACAAGAACTGAACAGCAGTACAGCAATTAGCAAAATACTGGTAGTTTTTAACAATAAATTCTTCATAGGATGGTTTAATTATACGGCAATTTAAAGTCTAAATTGTAAAAAAGCTATGATCGAATCCAAGTAAATTTATTCCATGAACCAAATGCGGTCTACAGTGTTTTATACCCTATATTTGAATAGTTATCACAAAAAAAGAGTTTTATTGACTTCATACTTTTTCTTTGTATTGAGAGACTGTAAAATCAACTACATGATTGACACACAATCAACTCTTTATCTAGAATTAATCGATTAATTTAGGAATGTATCAACCCAAAGAATATCTACGCCATTTTATACTCTTCATCTTAACTTTAGCAGCTACTACCTTAGCCGGGGCAGAGTGGTTGTATGGAAAATCAATCATGGTGGGAGGGGAGCATGCCCTTACTTGGGAATATTTTTTAAAATCCCTTCATTTTTCTGTTCCCTTTATTGGCATTCTTTTAATCCATGAGTTGGGACATTTATTTACGTCCATTCATCATCGGGTGAAATCCTCACTTCCTTACTTTATTCCTGGTTGGTTAGGGTTTCTTGGAGCACTTTCCATAGGTACTTTTGGAGCAGTCATTCGAATCAAAAGTTTCATTAATAGCAGAAAAAAGTATTTTGATATTGGGGTAGCAGGACCTTTGGCAGGGTTTGTAGTGGCTGTGGGGGTCTTGTACTATGGGTTTACTAACCTGCCAGATGCGGATTATATTTATCAGATTCATCCCGAATATTTGGATGAAAACTTTCAGGGACATTCAGCTGAAGAAGGGTATATCACCATCAAAATTGGATATAATCTTTTGTTTTGGATGATGGAAAAGGGCTTGGCAGATCCTGAAAGAATGCCTGATGTATCTGAAATCATTCATTTTCCATACCTGTTTGCGGGCTACTTGGCTTTGTTTTTTACGGCTTTAAATTTACTGCCCATTGGTCAATTGGACGGAGGTCATGTGGTTTTTGGTCTGTTTCCTAAGCATCACAAACAAATCTCCCTCTTCTTTTACAGTGCTTTTATTTTCTATGCAGGCTTAGGAGTAGTTAACCCCTATGATGATCTCAGTCATCTATTGATTGCAATTCCATTGTACATTGGTTTTCTGTATATATGCTATCGTAAGTCGGGATTAGAAAATCAAACTATCTGGACCATAGTTCTAGGGATTGTTGCAGTTCAGTATTTGCTGGTTAACATTTTCCCATCCATCGAAGGTTACATGGGATGGTTATTCTTTGCATTTTTGTTAGGGAGAGTCATGGGACTTAACCACCCCGAAGTGAACGGATTTAAACCGTTAGACCGAAGACGCCAACTCATTGGT
The DNA here is from genome assembly GCF_014652135.1 of Mongoliitalea lutea. GTDB lineage: Bacteria > Bacteroidota > Bacteroidia > Cytophagales > Cyclobacteriaceae > Mongoliitalea > Mongoliitalea lutea. The sequence continues at coordinate 255,713 of NZ_BMYF01000001.1, read as the reverse complement.
TGGATTGCAATAGTAATTTTTGTTATGTGCTTTACTCCACAGCCATTTATTATCGAGTAAAATTATAAGATTATCAATGCCAGAAAAAAGAGCGCTAAAATGATGGCTATCCACTGATAAATGGGATTTCTTTTAGGAAATTCGAATTGGCAGATGGGGCAGAAATCTACATTTTTATCTATATCCATTGCACATGAGGGACATTCTTTTGTTTTCATGGGAACCTTACAGAGATTTTTCGTTTTATGTATACGAATTTAAAATTAATTGGAGTCATGAAGATAGAAATTTGGTCGGATATCATGTGTCCTTTTTGCTACATTGGTAAAAGACGTTTAGAAAAAGCCTTAGAATCCTTTGAATACCGAGATCAGATTGTCATCGAATGGAAGAGTTTTTTGCTTAATCCTGGTATGAAAACTGATCCATCCAAAAACTCATTGGCCTACCTCTCTGAGGTGAAGGGTTGGTCCATGGAGCAAACAAAGCAAATTACCGAACAAGTGGTAGCCATGGCAGCTGCCGAAGGTTTGGATTACGATATGGAAAACACTGTAGTTGCTAATGCATATCAAGCACATCGATTATTGCATTTTGCAAAATCACATGGTTTTGGATCGCCTATGAAAGAGCGATTGTTGAGAGCGTATTTTACTGAAGGATTGAACATTGATGATACAGAAACGCTCATAAACTTAGCGAGTGAAGTTGGTTTGGAGAAAGTAGAAGTGAAAGCTTGTTTAGACTCAGATGCGTTCCTGAAAGAGGTCAATGAAGACGTTCAGGAAGCTCAACAACTGGGTGTAAGAGGTGTTCCTTTTTTTGTGTTGGATAGAAAATATGGTATTTCAGGAGCGCAACAGGATGAGGTATTTCAGCAGACCATCGCCAAAGCTTTTGCTGGTTATCAGGCATCTATGGGGATAAGTTTCTTGGATTCAGATGGACAAGCCTGTGATGTAGAGGGACATAATTGCTAGTTAGTATTGGTTCTAGTAGAGCCCTAAAATTAGCAGCTAGTTGTAAAATTCAATTTATTAGCTTATTGAAAAGATATAAATTCGAACTTGCCTAAATAGCAGATCTATTGCGGCTTTGCCCCTTTGCGAGAAATTCTGACAACCACCGTCACATACTTTATTCCTTCCTCAATCTTTTATACATTCGCCCATGCTATTTGCAATTGTAGATATAGAAACGACGGGAGGAAGTGCACGAAATGCCGGCATTACGGAAATAGCGGTATTGGTTCATGATGGATATCAGGTAGTAGACACCTTTCATACCTTACTCAATCCTCAGCAATATATTCCTGCATATATCACAGGTTTGACAGGCATTGATGAAGCAATGGTAGCTGATGCCCCTACATTCGAGGAAATAGCACAAGAACTTCTTGCCTTATTGGAAGACAAGGTGTTTGTAGCCCATAATGTAAATTTTGACTACGGGTTTATCCGAGAAGCTTTTTCTTCCATCGGTATTTCTTACGAATCCCCAAAGATTTGTACGGTTCAGTTAAGCAGAAAGGCTTTCCCCGGCTTTCCATCGTATAGTTTAGGACGTATTTGCGAACATCTTCGAATTCATATTCAGGATAGGCACCGTGCCTTTGGAGATGCTGAAGCCACCGCCCAACTCTTCGGGGTGATATTCGAAAAAAATGAAGATATTGTTCTTGGAAGCCTTCGAAAACGCCAAACTTTTCACTTTCTACCTCCTCAAATTTCGGAAGAAAAGTTTTTGAGTTTACCCGAAGAGACAGGTATTTATTATTTTTTAGATGAAAAGGGAGTTCCTATCTACATTGGAAAAGCACTTAACATCCGTAGCCGATTTAAACAACATTTCTCAGGTAAATCCGAAGAAGAGGAGAAATTCCAATTAAAATCATTGATTCACGATGTGCAATGGAAAATTACTGGAAGTGAATTTCTTGCTTACTTATTAGAACTTCAGGAAATCAAACAAAAATGGCCCAAATTCAATAAAGCTGCCAAATTCAAGACCTTTAGCTGGGGAATTGTCAGTTACGAGGACGGCAATGGTTATCTACGTTTACAGGTTGCCAAAATCAGTAAAGGAACCCAAAGCTTTGCTCAGTTTAACACTCATGCAGAGGCATTTCATTTGTTGAAGCATAAGGTTCTTGAATACGAACTGTGTCCCAAATTAGCGGGAATTCAGAAGTCCTCGCAATTTTGCTTTGACTATGAAAAAAATGAGTGCAACGGCGCGTGTGGGGGAGTTGAAGGTCCCGATGAATACAACCCAAAAGTCAAACAATTTATACAATCCTTTGCCAAAGAACGAGGGCGCTTATTAATTCAGGATTCAGGGAGAACAGTTGAAGAACAATGTGTTTTATATTTTGAAGATGGGATTTTTCATGGCTATGCTTTTTTGGAGGAAAAGTTGGAATATAATGCTGCAATAGTTGATAAACTCATCCGAGTTCAGCCAGAACGAGATACTCAATATTTGTTGAAAGCTTTTTTTGCAAAAATAGCCGTTGAAAAGATTCATGTTCTTTGGTAAATCGTGATAACCTTTGAAATGTTTGTCTAATTTAGGTTTACCGTAGTTATGACCCATTTTGAGAATACTTGTTCAAAGACAAAATCAATTTATTTTTATTTATTCGGAAAATTGAATTAATTTCAATAGCTATGAAACATTTAGAAACTTCTTATCAAACCCATGATGGCTTAACTTTATCCCTACAAGCTTGGATACCTGATGAGGAGGCCAGGGCATCTATCTTACTTGTGCATGGGTTAGGTGAACATAGTAGTAGATATTCCCATCTAGCAGAAAAATTAGTTAATGAGGGTGTTTCTGTATTTACTTTTGATGGAAGGGGGCATGGAAAGTCTGTATCAAAGCCAACAGCTTTTTTTGAGCGTTATGAAGACTATTTGAAAGACATTGATGCTCTTTATGAAAAAATAAAAAATTATGTACCGCAAAAGCCCTCCTTTATTTTTGGGCATAGTATGGGAGGTGGTTTAGTTGCCGCATATGCCTTGAGTTTTTCTCCAAATACTGATGGTGTCCTATTAAGCGCCCCAGCATTAAAGCCCGATCCAAAGGTATCACCTTTGTTAATTGGAATCTCGAGTATTGTTAGCATGGTTGCTCCAAAATTAAAGGTACTTAAATTAGATGCAACAAAGATTTCAAGAGATGAACGGGAGGTGCAAAAATACAAAATGGATCCTTTAGTGTATCAAGGAGCTATTCCTGCTAGAACAGGTTCGGAGCTTCTAAAAATGATGCAATCGATTAGGGAAAAATCGACAAATTTTAAATATCCCATATTATTAATGCACGGCACAAATGATCAGATGACTAACCCTCTCGGAACAGAGGAGTTTTTTAGGTCAATCCAGTCTAAAGATAAGACCTTTCATAGATACGAAGGTTTATACCACGAACTCATTAATGAGCTTGAAAAGGAAAGCGTAATACAGGATATAGTTGATTGGCTGAATGAAAGAATTTGATTCGTATTTCTGTTAAATAAAAAAAGCTGTTCCATTTTGTGGAACAGCCAATTAACTGAAATAGATACAAATTTATGCCGTTACTGCTACAGTTTTTTCTTCATCAGCCCAATCATTCATACCACCCGCATAATTTAAGATATTTTCAAAACCTTCTGCCTGTAAAATAGAGTAAGCAATAGCTGCCCGTCCTCCTGCTTGACAGTGGATAATTACAGGTTTATCTTTTGATATTTTGTCAAGATTGTCATATAACTTGCCAAGTACTAGGTTGTCCGCTCCTTCAATATGTCCTTTTTTAAACTCAGCAGCACCTCTCACATCAACAATTTGCACATCACTTGTTGAGATTTTTTCTTTGACTGAATCTTTTGATATTGGAGTGTAAGAACTTAGATTACCTTTTTCAAATTCCATTAATTGAGATGGAGTGATAAACCCAGACAAATTATCCAATCCAATGCGCATCAATTTTCGCATAATATCATCTACTTGATTTTCTTCGGCAATTACTATGAACTTCTCATCGTAATTCATGTACCAACCCATGTAAGTGGAGAATGAATTATTATTTGTAATACTTAAAGTTCCTTTCAAATTTGCCTCAGCGTATGCAGTCCAAGGTCTGGTGTCAATTATTTTCAAACCAGCAGATTTTGCATCTGAGAATTCTTCCCTAGAGAAATTCTTTATTTTTGGTACTTCTGTCAAAAGCTTTCTATCAACTTTATTTAGCTTTTTCATCATCGCAAAATACTTAGGAGGCTCAGGCTGATCAGCAAGTAGTTCCTGTGTAAATGCTTGTTTATCATTTAGAAGTTGGAGTGCCCAGTTTCTAATTTTTTCATATCCTACTGTGGTCATTGGAACTGCTCCTAAAGCTTTTCCACAAGCAGATCCTGCCCCGTGACCTGGCCAGACTTGGATATAATCACCTAGTTTTGCAAACTCATGTAAGGAATCATACATTTGAGCAGCTCCGATATCTTGAGTTCCTTTAATTCCAGCCGCTTGTTCTAATAAATCCGGTCTCCCAACATCACCTACAAAGACGAAATCACCAGTGAACAACATAACAGGTTCAGATGAGGCTGGTTTATCGGTTAGTAGAAAACTCACAGATTCTGGAGTATGTCCAGGAGTATGAATGACTTCAAAAGTCAAATTCCCCATTTTAACTACATCTCCTCCTTTAATTTTATTGTGAGGAAATTCATACTTCCAATTTTCATCACCTTCGTCAGAAAGGTATAGATCAGCACCTGTCAAAGCAGCTAGTTCCCGTGATCCTGATAAAAAATCGGCATGGATATGAGTTTCTAATACGTGTGTAATTTTAAGGTTATTTGCCTGCGCAATTTGTAGGTATGTATCTACATCTCTTTTAGGATCGATAACAGCGGCAATACCAGCTTTTTGGCATCCAATAACATAACTGGCTTGAGCCAAACTTTTATCATAAACAAGTTCGAAGAACATAGGTTAAATATTTAGAGTGTTTTCAATTTATTTTCTTTGTTGTTCAACAACAACATGACAAAAGTCAGACTTTTAGCGTTCATTTTTTGTGAGAAAAGTTACTTTTACAAAAGGCCTTAATAAGATAGATCTTTAAAGGAAGGTTAAAAACTTTTTTTAAAAAAGTATAAACCAAGTAACGGGCCTAATCCAAGAGCGAATAAAAGTAAGTGTGCCGGGATCGCATTGAAAAAAAATTGTGCTAATTGGATACTCGGAATGGTTAACGCAAACCCAATACTATTTACAATGGTCAGGGCGGTTGCTCTGGAATTTATCGGTGCATAGGTAGCAACCAAGGTAGAAAACATGGGTGAATCTGCTGTGACTGCCATCCCCCAAACCATTAGGAAAATCAGTAAAATGGCAGTTGATGGCTGTAAAAAAAACAAAGGAGAGAGGGCACTGCAGATCCCCGAGATTTTCAAAGCAGTTCCGGCTATAAAGGCAGGAGAAAGTTTCTCCGATAAAAAACCTCCCAAGGCGCAAGAAAGGCCCCCAATACCGATCACACAGAAGCTAATGAAGGGAATGTCAAGACTGATCGTATGAACCTTCATATAAGCGGCTAAAAAAACAGGCACAAAAGCCCAAAAGGTATACAGCTCCCACATGTGTCCAAAATAACCAAAGGCAGCAGCCCGGAATTTTGGTACCTGAAAAACCTTTGATAATGCTCTGAAATCAATTCCTTGACTCTTTTTTCGATGAGGCCCATCCGGGACACCCAGCAAAATCAATATCCCTCCAAGCATGGCCAAGGCAGATGTTCCGTACAATACCCAAGCCCAGGGCAAACCATCAGAAAAAGCTTTGATCAGGTGTGGAAAGGAGGTTCCCAATACCAAAGCCCCAACCAATAAGCCTAAGGATTTCCCCAAACCTTTATCAAAATAATCCGCCGCAATTTTCATCCCAACGGGATAAATCCCCGCAAGAAAAAAACCTGTTCCAAATCTGAGCGCTAAGATTTCCCAGCCTGTAGCAGCTAACCAGACAATCGATAGATTAAGACTTGCTGCCATCAGCGCACTGATAAAAAATACCTTGGAAGGAGAAAACCGATCTGCAATGGTGAAAATGGCAAAGAATAATGTCCCCACAATGAATCCTACCTGCACGGAAGAAGTGATATGGGCTAAATAGGTGTCTGCTAATCCATATTCCTGAGCGAGGTCCTGCACGACAGCATTGCCGGCAAACCATAAAGAAGTGGCGAAAAACTGCGCCACCACTATCTTACTCAGGATTTTATTCATATAGATTTATAGATACTTGCTTTTAAAGACCAGAAGTTTGGTTCGGGTCATCTCATGCATGCTGTAAGGAATTCCTCCCATACCTTCTCCGGATTGATCCCTTCCGCCAAATGGCATCCAATCCACCCGAAAAGCGGTATGGTCATTGACCATCACAGCATTGGCATCGAGCTTTTGCATCGTATCCAAAGCAATATCCAAGTTTTGAGTGAATACTGCTGATTGAAAATGATAAGGAACAGCATTTGCCTGCTGAATGGCTTGAGCTCGATCTTGGTAAGGATAGATACAAATCACCGGACCAAAAATTTCCTCCTGACTGACTTTCGAGTCCACAGAAGGATTCCAGAGGACTGTTGGTGCATAGCAATTGTTTGCTAAGACTTTTCCTCCAGTCAATAATTCAGCACCTTCGGATACAGCTTCCTGCACCCATTCATCGATACGACCCACTTCCTTAGGCAAAATCAACGGCCCCACTTCGGTATCTTCGGAGAGCGGATCGCCTACCTTCAGTTTTTCAGCTGCTTGAGCAATACCTTCGGCCAGTTCACGTGCAATGTTTTCATGTGCAAATACTTTTTGCACAGAGACGCATACCTGTCCTGCATGGTAAAAACCACCTTTTGCCAATGGGCCAATGAGCTCCGAAACATCACAATCCTCTGCAACAATCACTGGCGCAGTCCCTCCATGTTCCAAGGCGATTCTGGTTCCGGGAGCTAATTTTGACTTCAAATACCATCCCACTTTACCCGAACCAATAAAGGAAAGGTAATTTACACGAGGATCAGTTGCGAGCTTTTCTGCCAATTCATTGTCCAAAATTAAGCCTTGTACCCATCCTTCTGGAATACCGGCTTCTTCCAAAATCTTCAAAAACCGAATACAGGAGAGGGGAGTGGTGCCGGCGGGTTTGACGATAACGGGACAGCCTGCCGCAAAAGCGGTGATGGTCTGATGCACGATTAGGTTTAAAGGATGGTTAAACGCTGAAATGGATGCAACCACACCAATGGGTTCGCGCATTGTCCATGCTAAGCGATTCGTTGAGGCAGCAGTCAGACCCATAGGGATTTGCGTCCCGGTAAGCCTGCCGATTTCCTCGGCTGCTATTTTTACTCCGTTGATCGCTCGCAGCACTTCTACTTTGGAATCCTGATATGGTTTACCCCCTTCGGAAGCCGCTAATTTTGTCAGCTCTTCCACTTGTCCTTTCATCAGTTCCTGCACTTTCTCCAGCAACTCGATTCTTTGATGGGCAGGCATCCACTGACTTCTGTCTTGAAAAAGCCCATAAGCTGTTTGCAAAGCTTTTTCCAAATCCGAATCAGTGTTATATGGGATTTCTTTAAGAAGTTCGTTCGAAAAAGGAGAATATACACTCAATAGTTGGCTCATACCTGAATTACTTGTTTTTCAATAATACGTTTAAAATTTCATGATTTAGTGAGTAATCGACGGGTAAATCGATCAGATGAACCCCATCTTTACGTAGGCAGGTTTTCAAGATTTCTTGGAAATGGGCATCACTTTCAGCCCGGTATCCGTTGGCCCCATAACTCTGCGCATACTGCACAAAATCGGGATTTTTATAATCCAAACCAAAATCATCCAAAGCTAAATCTTCTTGTTTCCATTTGATCATTCCATACGCAGAATCATTGAGGATAATAACGGTTAGGTTTAGTCCTAGGCGCATGGCTGTTTCCAGTTCCTGACTGTTCATCATAAATCCTCCATCTCCAACCACAGCTACTGATTTCTTTTCAGGATGTAGGAGGTTGACGGCCATGGCTGAGGGTAGACCTGCACCCATTGTTGCCAGTGCATTGTCCAAAAGCAGGGTGTTGTGGCTGTAGGCAGGATAGTTTCTCGCAAACCACAGTTTATAAATCCCATTATCCAAAGAAACCACATCTTTTTCACCTAGATTTTCCCGGAGGATATTGACCAGCCGCTGAGGAAGCATAGGAAAGCGGGTGTCTTCAAAATACTTGCTCAGATGTTTAGTGACTTTTGTTTTTACCTCAGCAAAGAATGGAGTATCTGCTAAAGATTCTTTATTCAACATGCTGCCCAAAAGTGTGATAGACTGGAAAATATCGCCTACTACATTCAGTTGTGGGAAATATACTGCATCGATTTCAGATGGGTGATAATTGATATGAATCACCTGTTTGCCTCCGTGCTTCATGAAAAATGGTGGTTTTTCAATCACATCATGACCGATATTGATAATCAGGTCTGCTTCTTCTATGCCTTGGTGTAGGAAATCATCGCTGGAAAGTGCGGCAGTTCCCATGTATTTTGGATGACGCTCATCAATAACACCTTTACCCATTTGCGTAGTGAAGAAATAAAAGCCTGTTTGGTCGATAAATTGGGTTAAGGCATCGCAGTTCTTTTTACGATTAGCACCTGCACCAATCAAAACTAAGGGAGCTTTGGCAGCGCTAATCATCTTAACTGCTTTTTCCAAGGAGGATTTGGATGCAATAGGATAATCAATTGTTTCGGGCTGGAAAAGTGCCTCATCGGTAGTTTCACGAGCCACATCTTCTGGCAATTCCAAATGTACAGCTCCAGGTTTTTCAGCAGTAGCTATCCGGAATGATTCCCTAATTAATGAGGGGATATTGTTGGCATGGGTAATGCTTTTAGTGAATTTGGTAACAGGGCGCATCATGTCCACCACATCGATGATTTGGAAACGAGCCTGTTTGCTTTTTTTGATGGGTTTTTGTCCCGTAATCATCATCAGGGGCATGCCTCCTAGTTGCGCATAGGCTGCGGGTGTGACCAGATTGGTTGCTCCAGGACCTAAAGTCGCCATGCAGACCCCAGGATTACCATTCAATCTTCCATAAGTAGCTGCCATGAATCCAGCGCCTTGCTCATGTCTACATAAAATTAATTGGATGGATGAGTCTTTGATTGATTGAAGCAGATCGAGGTTTTCTTCCCCGGGAACTGCAAAAATATATTCCACACCCTCGTTTTCAAGGGATTGTACAAAAAGATCAGATGCTTTCATAAGGTTGTTTTTTTTAGATTAAAATGGAGAAGCGAGATGCGAGATGCGAGAGACGAGAAGCGAGAGTTTAGAAGCAAGAGTCAAGAAGCAAGAATCAAGAAGCAATAGTCAAGAAACAAGAAGCAGGAGTCAAGAAGCAATTAAGTTCCAAGAATTGATATACGAGATCGTTAGAAAATTTGAAACTTTTCTAAAGTTTCAAACTTTGGAAAAGTTTTCTAGTGCTAATTCTCGCTAGTTTATCTTTATAGCTTGCGAGTTTGAGACCTGGCAGGTTTTTGAAACCTGCCAGGTCTGTCACTACTACTCATTTGCCTACCAATGCCGGGGCTTAAAAGCCACGGCAATTGATTGGTGAACTCTTTTGTAATTGCTTGAATTTCATGTAGAAACATTCAATTCATTCGTAGGTTAAAACCTATAGGCGAAAGTTTTGACTAACTAATCACTAATCACTTAATCACTACACTGATCATTTCCCTACCAATGCCGTGGCTTAAAAGCCACGGCAATTGATTGGTGAGTTATTTTTTAATTGCTTGAATTTCATGTAGAAACATTCAATTCATTCGTAGGTTAAAACCTACAGACGAAAGTTTAGACTAACTAATCACTAATCACCAATTACTAATCACTTATCCACTACACTGTTCACTTCCAACTGCTTCCTATTAATCTACGGGCATTTGCAGAAAAAGTTCAATTTGAGCCTTTTAAAAGTATTATTTTAGCTCAGAACATCTCATTTACATTCAGGAATATTCCTGATGCTCCTGCAGCTCCCCAGCCGTAATCAAGAGCGATGTTGATACGTTTTTTTGGAAGCACCATGTAACGGACACCTAGACCATAACCTAATTGAAAAGTATCAAAAAGAGAAAGTTCTCTTCCTCTGGCAGATGCACTTGTGGTATTGGCAAAAATTGCACCTCCCCAGCGATCTTTCACCCGCTGCAAAGGGAATCTCCATTCAAGTTCAGTGTAAAAGAGATCTTCACCTCTAAATCTGCCTTGAGTGTATCCCCTCCCGGAACGGGAGAACATATCCCAACCAACGGCAGGCAGGAATAAGTAGGGTACATCACCTCCAGTAACCGTCCATGCATAGGACCACAACGCGAGGATGTTTCTCGGTCTTTCCTTGTTCAAGCTCAGATAATCCCGGTATTCCACCCATAATTGACCGGAGTTGGAGGTGCTGCCTAAAGCCTCTGAAAACCCTCTCCAGGAAGCATAAAGGTACTTGCCTTTGTAGGGATTGGCAATGTTGTCGCGGGTATCGTATACGGCATTGAGGGATAAACCTGTCTGTCTAAAAGAATCGGTCGGTAGGCCCAAGCTTTCATTATACTCCTGAAAAAAACCTACTTGCTGCTCGAAGTTCTGATCCTTCACTTCAATTCCATACATGGCATCGTAATGGAAGCCCAAGCCATAAAAAAGACGACTTGATCCAAGGCGTTTCTTGGCTGTTCCGTAAGCTCTGAAGTGATTGAAAAAAAGCATTTCCTTTCCTAATTCATTAGCGACCGAAAGGTCAGGGGGTGTTAAATCCCTTAGGAAGTTTAGACGAGAGCCCAATCCATAGGATGGTTGATTATTGATGTTGAAGCGAAAGTCGGTAAGTAATGTCCAGTTATCGTCTTTAAGAAAAACATTGGATCGGAGGGAGGTAAATAATTGTCTTTTGGTAGTTACCAAGGCCATTCCAATTGCCGTGGACATGCTTGTCGTCTCGGAATTACCCATCACCCAGTTGAAAGAGGGAGCCATTCCTAAAATCAATCCAGCAGTTGGATTGGCTGAAATTGCGGGAAGTGGTACGATAGATATGGATTTTTCCTTTGGTGTATTCCCAGTTGAATCTTCTTGTCCGTAAGATAGTATAGAGACCAACAATAGAATTGAAACTAACAATAGTCGTATCAACTGTGAAATCATAGTTTGGTTTTCAAATAAAACTAAATATAGGCACTTTATTTAAATTAAAAATTATGTAGTTACAATCAATTTGCATAAAATAATTACAGTAACACTTTACCCAGGGTTAATAGAGGTTTAACCCTTTTAGGCTTATAAGAAAACATCAGATACATCCCAAACTAAACACTTAATAATTACCATTTAATACAAACCTGACTAGTTCCAAAGAACCCATTCCATTCTAAATTCCTTATTTCACATCACCTAATCCTCTGGCTTCGATTCCTTTGGCTTCGACTCCGGTGGCTGAGCGGAGTCGAAGCCAAAGGAGACATGTTCACTGCTCACTGCTCAAAATCACAATAAATCTCATCCGTTCCGATCGGTGCGCCGTCGGGAATGGATAGCTCAGCTGGGATGCTAAGTTTTTCGGGCAACTCAAGGTAATTGAGGATTTTGTCGGCTAAATATTGATCAATGACCTGTCGGGGCGTTTGAGTACTTAGTTGGCGATTTCTGAACATGGTCCTATAGATATTTTGAGAACCAAGATCATTGTTTCTGACCAAATTTTTCAGCTGATTTCTTACGGTTGCCCTCACGGATACAGTAGCCTGCGGATGGTTCGCAAGTGCAATGAGGTGGTCAATCAATTTGTTTTCTGTCATTACTTTTATCTCTCCCCGGTAATCTTCGCTAAAGGAGTTGTCAAAGACTTGTTCCATCGTCTTCCCCAATACCGTTGAAAACGATGGAAGACTTTTGTCCATCATCGCCTGCTGATGCAGACGGTTAGCCCTTCCCACTTCAAACAAAAAGCTGAAAACCATATCGACAATATTTTCTGCCGGTGCCAATGGATCAAAATTCAATCCATTTCTAGAAGGAAAGGTTTCACGGTTACGTCCATAGCCCATCGGTCTTGGTGGAATTCTGTCCAAAATATGTGTAGGGACCATGAGGTTTTCAGGTCTAATGGTCAACAGCAAACTGGAAAGTGCTCTATCCTGCATAGTCGCATCCAAACGCGACTGAATGCGCTGATTATCCCCTTTCACTTTGTAGGTATAATCCAAGCCTCCCAAAAGTTTGGAAACAGCCTCCACTTGATAGCGGTGCATTAGGAATAAGGGAACTAACGCTTCTTCCATTAACGCTTCCGGCTGTCCATCTTGGATGGTATTTAATCCAAATGTTTTTAAGCGATCGTTGCGGATACGAAGTAAGCGCACTAATTCATCACTTGCGGACTCTCCATTATCCCATAAATGGGCAGTAGGGTGTGAACCACTCGGATGGCGGGAATCTGTATCTGAGATGAAGGTATGTCCAGCTGCGTAGGTATCTTCCAATAATTTTTTCAAATGTGCTTCTTCAGATTGCCCAGCAGGAACAGTTTCATACCCATAGCGAACAGCCCATTTGTCCCAATCCCCGATTTTATCATCATATGCATTGGATAAGTCGATGCTGCCATCCTCTTTTTGCTGAATCAAAGGGTAGGGATAATCCATCACAGAAGCGCGATTAGTAGGAGAGGAGGCATAGGCATGGGCCAACCCAATGGTATGGCCAATCTCATGGGCGGATAATTGACGTAATCTGGCCAAAGCCATTTCCAACATAGCAGGATTGGCAGGTTTACCATCCTCAAAAGGCTGCAATAAGCCCTGAGCGATCAAATAGTCCTGACGTACCCGAAGGGAACCCAAGGTTACATGCCCTTTGATGATTTCTCCTGTACGAGGATCTCTTACCGATGAACCATACGACCAACCTCTCGTAGAACGGTGCACCCATTGAATTACATTGTATCGAACATCCATAGGGTCCATTCCCTCAGGGGCTAATTCTACTCTGTAAGCATCTTTAAAACCAGCTGCCTCAAAAGCCTCAGCCCACCAGTTGCCACCTTCCAATAAGGCTGAGCGAACAGGTTCTGGAGTTCCTCTATCCAAATAGTATACAATCGGTTTGATTGGTTCTGAAACAGCAGCCGTAGGATCTTTCTTTTCCAAGCGGTGGCGGGAAATGTATTTTTTGGTCATCATATCCCCGATAGGAGAGGTGAAATCCATGTAGCTGATATGGAAGTAACCAGAGCGGGGATCAAATACGCGTGGCTGATACCCATCATCCGGCAATTCAATAAAGGAATGTCGTTGCCTCACGGTTACTGCTTCCGGAGAAGGTGTAACTGAACGGATATAGCCACCTGCTGGAGTACCGGTCACTGTAATGATTGCTTCAACTTCTGTATTTTTCGGAAAGTTTTTGGTCATATCTGAATAAATAGCGCTACGGCTATTATCCAAGCGATAAGCGCCCTGTCTGGAATTGCCCAGCTTCTCTGCTACTTGGTGCGCATCTTGCAGGTAAAAAGCGGTGGCATCTACAATGAATTTCCCATTGCTTTCCTGTGCAATGTCAAAACCCCAGAGAACAGATTCCGCAAAGGCATCCTTCACAGACTTTACCTCTGCGGGATTATCACTAAAGGCACGGAAATCGTAATTTTTATGAAAAAGCAAGATTTTGTTCCCTGCTTTGCGGAACTCCACGATGCGTGTTCTACCTAACTGCCCTCTATCCAAGCCAATATCATTAGATCCCACTCCAGCAGGCATGGAGTTTACATAGAGGAATTCATCCTCCAATCGATCAACTTCCAGGTAAATTTTACCTTTGGAATCATCTAAGTAGAAATTGTAAAAACCTTCTTTCTTTTCCAGTTTGCTAAGATCTAGCGTTTGTGCTTGAAGGGATATAAAAGTGATGCAAAGAAAACTCAAGCAGATCAAAGAAATTGTTCGCATGGTGATTGGTGGTTGTTGATGAAGCCCTAAAATATCGAATATTTTCTACAAGTCCTGACCAATAGTGGAATTTATCGGAGGAATTGGTAGCGCACTTGAAAGACGACTTCTGTTTGTCTATTTCCTTGGATTTGCTGCAAGCCAGTGCCAATGATCTCCCGGTCTGTGTAAATTGTCCGCGCAAAACGAGCCCAACAGGTGATCCGCTCCCCCAACTTATACTGTCCGAGCAAGTAATAGCGCAATCCCTGCCCATTCAGTGCAGGTATGGAAAAAAGCCAGAGCACATTCCGCTCAAATAAAAATTGCCGATTATCAAAATCATCTGTGTCAAACAAAGCAAACCTACTGCTGATTCTCCAACGTTGATAATCTACATTTAAATCCTGCGAAATCGCAAAACCACGGGTAGTCTGCTGATTGAAGTGAAAACTACTGCCCATCACCCGACTTTTCATGCTAAAGTGCCGATTGATGCCCATATCCAAATTGACAACATAATTGTAGCGGGTACCTTGGTCTAGTAAGTAAAAGTTAGATGTATTGTCGGCTGCCCTAAGATTTCTAGCCTTGGATTCCTCTCTCAGTTGTGCAAATAAGAGGATCTTGCGGGAGGGCTTGTATTGTACGCGGCCTAGCCACTCATGACCAGAGGAAGGTGCATATACCCGAAAACGCAACCATGGGAAATGGAAGTAATCGTAGTAAAAGGACATTGACCATTGTTGATTGGCTTTGTAGTTTAAACCCATATAAAGTCCCGTTTCATTGATCGGACGACTATTTTCTGAGAAGGCATTCCCATAGAAACTATGAAAGTTTTTATCAAACTTCCTCCAAACCATGGAAAAGGCCAGTTGAGGATGCAAGGAGCTCATCAGGCCAAGTACTGCTCCTGTTCCTCCACTTTTTGATATGGCTGTCTCCCCGAAGAGGTAATGGTTTTGAAAATTATAGCCCAAATAGAGGCTATGGATGTGATTTTCCTGTCCCCGGAATTCAAATTGGTTATATCGCTGCCAATTCCGCTCAAAAGGTTGGGAGAACGTGGTGAATAGAGAATTGACGCCTGCTTGGAATTTCCGATCTCCACTTTGAAAATGGATGTTGCCGCCGAGGTTGGACTCGGCTGCTTGTCTGCGGTAGCTAATTTCAGTTGGGGTGCGGTGTAGCCCGGATGTTTGCAAGGAACTAATAGCGCTACGTTCCTGCTCCAAGCTGTCTGTTGTGAGAGTTAGGTTTCCATCTCTGGTAAGGTGGGATGCTAAAATGGTAAAGTCAACCAATCCCTTGCGGTAAGTAGCTGCCACCCCTCGGAAAAAATCAAACTCCAATGCTGCGGTGTAGGGCCTGATTCCAATGGTACTCCTTCTGACAGTAGTAATGGTTTCAGCGCCTTTTCCTGGAGAAAAGCCTGCACCAAATACCAAGCCTTGACCCACCTGTAACTGATAATCTCCCAAATGGATGGTTTTGAATTTACCGCGATTGTAGAGAGTCAGGTGATAGGAGAAAAAATTAAAGCCATAGCGCTGATTGCTACGATCCCAGATAAATTGCTCACCTGCATCTTTGTCTATGGTGAAGCCCAAGGAAAAATCCTTGGCTTGCTGTATGCGAAAGCGTCCATAAAGGCTATTAGGGTCTCCCAAGTAGCGGGAAGTCAGCCGGCCATTGGAGAGGGTGTCAGGTGGAGTGAAGCCTCTTCGGGTTTCCAGGACTCTGCTCACCCGGAAAATAAAATAGGCATCCCTACTTTCCTTCACCCGTTGCCAAAAGGGAACTTGCTTTTGAATATCTTCACCCACCTGCACAAAAGGTAGCAAGCGCTCAATCAGCATCAAGTCAAAACCCTCTACTGCTTGCAGTTCATAGAGGCTGATAAACTTTCCGAATTTTTCCCGATGGGAGACCAAGGCTTTTACCTGATGCGGTAGCAGGATAAAGAGTGACTTCAGATCTTCTTCATTGGCCTTGTTCAGATCAATGGGATTGAGAAGGAGTTGGAGTACATTTTCATAGAGGTCTTCATAATCCTCATCCTCCCGCTGCTGGGCAAAAAGTTCCTCTACAAAATTTTCCAAATTGATCTCACCCCTGCGATAGGTTTGTGCGAGGGTGCAAAAGTGCCCCAACAAAAAAAACCATATCAATACAGCATACCTCATTCATTGGACAGTTGGATGTTGAGAGAAAAATGATGGGTATTGCCCAATCGGGGATGCTGGGTCATGGAGTAGTCAAAAGCAAGGCGTTTCCCTGTGCAGCCAATGCCGAAGAAAAGCTGCTGAGGTTGATTGTTCATGCCTGCTCTGCCCCAAAGTTTTTGGTAAAAGTTGTACTCCAATCCAACTTTCAGAATGGCAGGATAGAGGACGTCTTTCTCTATCTCCACATTGGTCATCACCTTTTCATAGGGACGAAAAGAAATCCCGGATTTGACCACCGTAGGCACTCTGTCCCAAGATGCTCCCCCATAATTGGAGCGGGTAAGGTTGAAAATATGGGCAGCAAAAAAGAGATGGGGCGTCAATTCCGCAATTCCTCCAAAATCAACCAACCAAGACCCGCCTGTACCAAAGCCTTCCATGGCTGTTTGAAGGTAGCTTACTTTGAGCCCCAAACTCGTAATCCCCATCTGATTGGCAATGGCTGCCCCGATCAAATGTTGGGTAAATAGTTCCCCTCCAAAGCGTGAAGCAGCCAAGCCATAGCTGAATTTGTCCCGGGATTGAATCATCCCTGCGGAGAGGGTGGTCAGTTCATTCAGGTCTAGTCGATGGTCATAGCCGAAAAATACCTGTGAGTGTTGCAAACCGGATAAGCCTGCGGGATTATTGAAAATAGCCCATGCATCGGATAAGCTGGCACTCGCATTTCCCATCCCTATGCTGCGGGCACCACGGGGCAAGACTTCGGTCCCCATTTGTGCATAGACAAAAGGAATCTGCCCAAAGTAAATCAACAATGCAAGAAAACGGATGTTGAGAGCCATCTTTTCGTGATTTAATTTGCATGAAATTAGTCTTTTGAAAAGATTTCAACGAAGATTAAACGTTTCAATAAACGTTTAATTTTAGATGCTTAGAATGGAGCCCGAATGTTGATAAAAAGTGCCCCCTCGTTCATGCTGTTGATGGAGTATTCGAATCGGATAGTCATGTCATGCAGGGTTACCATATCCAAACCCAATCCATAGCCAAACAAATAGCGATTGGTCAGTCGAAGGTTTTCGGGCAGGCGATTTCTGTCCTGCACAAAGCCATGGTCAAAGTTTCCACTCAGATAAAACTTAAAGGGTAAGGTTGTAAACTGCTCAATCGGCATCAAACCCGTCAGGTCAAAATTCAGATTCAGCAAATTGTAACGCAGGGAGTTTTTCTGGACTAAAGTAGTCTGCCCTTCGATGACATTCAATTCATATCCGCGGATAAAGTAAGGGTTGTAGCCAATCCCTCGCACCAAGGTGTAGGGCTGACGGTCTCCAAAAAAGGCATTGAGAGAAGCTCCTGTGGCGACATGAAATTTTCTACTCAGTCGATGGTATTTGCTTGCACTCAAGGTAAACTCCATGTCCTGCACATCATCCCATCCGGTCAAACCATAGCGCATCAAACCCACATTCAGCAATTGCCCTTGAGTGGGGTAGGCTACATTGTCCCGATTGTCATGGCGGAAGGTGTAACCCAAGGCCAGAAAACCCAATTCAGGCTGTCCATGAAGGAAGAAGTTGGGATTTTGAACAAAAACATCTTCATTGATACGGGTATTGGTGTATCCAAAGGTGACAAAATGAAAGTTGTAGAAACTGCCCCGATACGTGTATCTCAAGAAAGCGGATGTATTTCTTCTCAGCACATCCTCGTTTTCATTGGTGAAGAAAATCTGTCGGTTATTTTCAGATTTTACAGCCAGATTTTTTTGGGTAAAGTACAAAAACTGGAAAGCTAACCCATGCTTTTGGTTTTTGTCTATGTAGGGTTTGTCATAGAAAAACTCAAACTCACGGATAAAGCCCAATTGCCCTCCGACCCGCAGTTTTTCATTTCTACCGCCCACATTGTAATGGGCCAATTTCGCTCCAAAGTTGATTCGTGAGAGATCCCGGTTTTGGTTGGTCCACCATTCCGCCAGGTTACGATCTGCAATATTTAATTTGATTTGAGGAATGATATACCAACGCTCAGTGACGGTTACCAATAATTCAATTTGTTCTGTACCTGTCAAGAGGGGAGTGATTTCCACCGAATTGAAAAGCATGAGGTTATAAATCTTCTTTTCATCGGCGATGATCTGTAGCAGAAATTCTTCCCAATCGTATTCAATTCCTGACTTGATGGTCAATTCCCTTAGGATGATGTTCTTTCGGGTTTTTTCATTCCCAATGACAAAAATATTATTGATGGTAACTTTTTGTGGAGCATTTTCAAAAATACTAGGCAAGCTATCCTGATCTTGTGCAAAGGCAACACTCCCTTTTCCAACGAGTAGAAAAGTGCTCAGTAGCCCAATGCAGATAAATGCCTGTATAATTTTCATGAATGGTGTACTCCTAAGGAACTATTCGCTATTTCTACTCATTTTCACGTAAATTGCATGTGTGAAAACGATCATCCGAAAAATAGCGATACTTCCCGTATTATTTTATCAATACTTGATATCTCCTTTATTTCCTCCCAGTTGCAGGTACACGCCGACTTGTTCCCAATATACGAAAGAGGCCATCCTTAAGCATGGCCCCTTCAAAGGTGGTTGGTTAGGAATCAAACGAATCCTCAGTTGCAATCCTTGGGGAGGTCATGGTCATGACCCTGTGCCCTGATCGATTGGTTTTAATCCTTTTTTCAGCGCCAATACGATCAGCACCAAACCCCCAATGACCAGTGGAATGCTGAGTGTTTGACCCATATTGAATGCTAGACCTTCTTCAAATTCCACTTGATTCTCTTTCAGGAATTCCCATACAAAGCGCATCCCGAACACAGAAATCAAGAACAAGCCTAGGAACAAGCCGTCAGGGAGTCTGGACTTGTATTTTTGCCATACGAAGAAAAGACCGATAAAGATCAAAAGATAGGATAAAGACTCGTAAATCTGCGTAGGGTAGCGGGCAACACCAAAAGTTTTTACAGTGACCAAATAATGGTCTCCCTTATCTGCCAACTCGTAGTTTAAGGCTGTTTCAGGACTTTCGGCCAAGTATTTCTGAGAACTTCTGTAGCGCGTCAATACAAACTTCACATCTGATTCAATCGCTGTGCGCAAATCAGCTTCCTGATAGGCTCCTTTGTCGATTTTGATATCGAAATTAACCGGTACTATTCCATTTCCGGCCAACTCTGATGCTCGGTCGTTGGGTTTGTAGGCATCCACTGACGAAACAGGCATACGCATAGCAAGCAAGTATTCCTCTGCATCCCGAGCAAAAACAAAACCTGAGTCATCACCGGTAGCTTTTCCTCCGATTTCGGAATTCATCAGGTTTCCAATACGAATGAGTGCACCTGTCAGGGCTACAACGATCACGATCCTATCCACTACCCATAAATACGATTGGCTAGGGACTTTTTTGGAATACATGTACAGCGCAATCAGGATGGCGATGGCTGCACCGTGACTGGCCAATCCACCTTCCCATACTTTGAGGATGTCAATGGGATTGCTGAGGTATTTTTCAGGTTCGTAAAAAAGCACATGACCCAAGCGGGCACCGATGATAGTCGATAAGACCATGTAGATTGTTAATTTGTCTACAAGGGTATCATCCTGACCTTCTTTGCGGTAAATGTAAATCATGATTTGCTGGGAAATGATAAACCCCAAGGCAAACAATAAACTGTACCAACGAAGCCTATCGAAGCTGTCAAAAACAGCTGGATTGGGACTCCATACGATATAGTTGATAAGCGATTGTATCATAGTTTAGTAGTATTGCTGCGCAAACTGCGCTGTTATAAAGTATCCAATTCGTGTAATTCTTCTTCGTATCCTTTGGAAAGGATAGGGAAACGATACCAGGTTTTAGGGTCCACATTGAACTCATCCAAATGAAAGGATGGAGCCAAGCGTTCCCTTTTCCACTGATTTCGGGACCACAATCTAAAGAACTTTTTAATATAATCTTTCAGTTCTTGGTCTGAATAGCCCAATTCTTCCTGTAGGATGAGGTATACGTCCATTGGCGAGCGTCTGTCCCGGATAGCTAATCGCTCGATTTCCACAATCAGAGAATAAGGCATCAGATCGGCCTCATCTGTTTGATGGTTTTCCGAAGGACGCAATTCAGCAGTGGGTTGTAAGCTGTTGACCATTTTCAAACCTTCGTATTGTAAATGCTTTTCTGCCCATTGCAACCATTGGAGGATAAAGTATTTATCCACGGCAGCAATAGGAGAGATGCTGCCACTTGTGTCTCCATCCATCGTGGCATAGCCTGCATCCCCTTCACTTCGGTTGGAGGTGCTGAGCAATAAGGCATTGTTGATATTTGCCAGCATCCAAATGATCGGAGAGCGGGCCCGGGCTTGAATATTTTGCAAGGTCAGGTCGTCCTGCTCCCATGTCAGCTTTCTGCCGATAGCTGTTTCAATTTTACTTGTGTAGGATTGTACTTCCTCAGCGATCTCCCATTGGTAGAATACTGCGCCTAAATCCTCAGCCAATAAGCGGGCACTTTCGAAGGTATCTGTGGAGGAGTTGTTGGAAGCTTGGTAAGCGACGGTAAAGATTTTTCCTACAAATTCTTTGACAGGATTATCACTAGTGGGTTGGAATGGGATCCCGATTTTTTGGATGAATTTTTCCAATCCCAATTCTTGCATACCTCTTCTCACCATTTCGGCTACCAAGACGGCAATGGTGGAGGAGTCAGCCCCACCGCTTAAGCTGAGCACAAAGCCTTTGCTTTTGCTTTTTCTTAAATAGTCAAATAGTGCTAAAGCGGAAGCTTGGACAAATTCATGGTTCTTGTCTACCTGATGGGTGATGTCAGGATAGTTGCTGAGATCTTTTTGGTAATCAAAGCTGCAAAGTTGAAAATCTTGGAAGGATAAAAGCTCATTGCGGAGTAGGATGCGACCTTTATCGGCAACCAAGATCTCTCCATCAAAGATCATTCGACCAGCTTCATTTCCAAGTAGATTGACATAGAAATAGGTGGCATCCATTAGAATGGATGAATTTTTCATCAATTCCTCCCGCTGCAAGGTCTTGCCCATGGCAAAGTGACTGGCTGATGGATTGAAAACGATGTCCACATGCCTGTCTTTTAATCGAATTCCAGGCCTCTCGGCAGCTCTCCAAGCATCTTCACAGATTTCGAATCCATATTTGAAGCCATTTTTTTCAAAAATGATATCCCCCAAGGGTACAGGTTTGCCGAAAAAATCCAAGGAAACTATTTTGTATGCTTCCCAAGGGGTAAACCATCGGAATTCGTAATGTACTCCATCAATGGCCATAAACTGCTTAGCTACCAAACCCAACAATTCCCCATTTTCAATCACAGCCATGCAATTGTACACCTTGGATTCTATCCGAACAGGCAGACCTACTGCGACGGTGATGTCTTGGCAATAAGGTAAAAGGGTTTGTAGCTGTTTAAGGGCTTTTTTGGGAAACCAATAGCTGAGGTACAGATCCTCACTGCCATAAGCAGTAATAGCTAATTCGGGTAGACATAGTAATTCTACCCCCGTATTTCGGGCTTCTTCTATGGAAGCAATGATATGTTTTAGATTTCCTGTCCAATCAAGAGGTGTTTGATTGACAGTAGCGCAGGCAATTCTCACAGTTGACATGTTGTGTTTCAAAGGTATCAAACACGATAATCAAAGATACTGTTCTAAATTTGAATAGCGAGTTTCTCGCAGGCATTTTTGGAAGCTTCCTGCTCAGCTTTTTTCTTGGTATTTCCTTTCCCTGAGGCGGTGGATTCATTTTCGATCCATATTTCCACCAAAAACTCCTTGAATCGCTGATTGCCCGTCATGGAAACCATCTTGAATTCCACTTCTTTATTTTCTTTTTGGGCCCATTCGATGATTTTGCTCTTGAAGTTGGTGGTCGTATTGATGATTTCATCCACATCGTAATGAATAACAATGCGTTTGAGTATAAATTTCTTACAGAATTTATACCCCCTGTCAAGGTAAATAGCGCCGATCAAGGCCTCCAAAGAGTCTCCAAATATGGATTTATGGGCATTCAGATTTCTCCCTTCATAGGATTCGGAGATAAGTTTGGCCAAACCGATTTTGATGGCGATTTGGTTCAATGCTTCTCGATTGACCATGCGGGAGCGGGTTTCTGTGAGGAATCCTTCATCCCGGTAGGGGAATTTGATAAATAAAAATTCTGCAATCACGGCCCCTAGGACGGCATCTCCCAGGTATTCCAGTCGTTCGTTGGAGATTTTTAGGCCATTGACATACTCATCGGAGACTGAGGCATGCTTGATGGCCAATTTGTAGAGGGCTAAGTTAAAAGGCTTGCTACCAGCCATGTGTTTAATGGAAGCAGCAAGCCTTTTGTCTTTTTTCGTATAGAATATTCCTCGTAAGCGGAGTAAGCGGGAAAGTTTCAAGTTACTCTTCTATTTTTTTGAAGATGACCGAGCAATTATGCCCACCAAATCCAAAAGTATTACTCAAGGCAGCTCTCACAGTTCTCTGGTGAGCCTTATTCAAAGTCAAATTCAAGTTACTATCAATGTTTTCATCCGGTGTGGAGTGATTGATAGTAGGGGGTACCAGATCATTTTTGACCGATAGGATAGAAGCTAAGGCTTCCACCGCTCCTGCTGCACCCAGCAAGTGGCCAGTCATGGATTTAGTACTGCTGATATTGAGTTTATACGCATGCTCTCCAAAAACTTTCTGGATTGCTTTTACTTCCGCCACATCACCTAAAGGGGTAGATGTACCGTGTACGTTGACATAATCAATATCTTCCGGCTTCAAGCCAGCATCTTCGATTGCTAAGCGCATCACATTGCTAGCACCATCTCCATCCGGATGTGGCGCTGTAATATGATGGGCATCGGCAGTCATAGCGCCACCGACCATTTCAGCATAGATTTTGGCACCTCTTGCCACTGCATGCTCATACTCTTCCAAGATGATACACGCAGCACCTTCTCCTAATACAAACCCATCTCTTTCTTTATCGAAAGGTCTGGATGCAGTCTCTGGAGAATCGTTTCTTTGGGACAGGGCTTTCATAGCATTGAATCCTCCTATACAAGAAGTAGTCACTACAGCCTCTGAACCACCTGTGATAAATACATCAGCTTTATTCCAACGAATATAATTAAATGCATCTAAAATGGCATTAGTAGAAGAAGCACAAGCAGATACTGTAACAAAATTAGGTCCTTTAAAACCGTATTTGATGGATATGTGACCTGCGCAGATATCTACAATCATTTTTGGAATGAAAAATGGATTGTATCGGGGAGTACCATCACCTGTAGTGAAGTTGATTACTTCATCTTCAAGTGTTTTTAGACCTCCGATGCCTGACCCAAGAATAACACCTGCACGATTGAGGTCAATCTTTTCGGTATCAATGCCTGAATCTTCCACAGCTTGTTGGGCAGCAGCCAAAGCATACTGAGAAAATAAGTCTAATTTCCTTGCCTCTTTTTTGTCCAGATACTTTTCAACATCAAAGTTCTTTACTTCGCACGCAAACTGAGTTTTGAACAGGGAGGCGTCGAATTTAGTAATCGGCCCAGCGCCGCTTACACCATTAGACAGACCGTTCCAGAACTCCTCGACGGTGTTGCCTATGGGTGTCAGTGCACCAAGACCGGTTACTACAACTCTTCTTAAATTCATAAATGAATTTTATAGTGTTTTTTATTTTACGTTAGCTTCTAGGTAGCTGATAGCCTGACCTACAGTTCCGATTTGCTCAGCTTGATCATCTGGAATAGAGATATTAAACTCTTTTTCAAATTCCATGATAAGCTCAACAGTATCCAAGGAGTCAGCTCCAAGGTCGTTTGTGAAGCTAGCCTCAGGAGTAACTTCAGATTCTTCTACGCCCAATTTATCTACGATAATGGCTTTTACTTTTTGTGCAATTTCAGACATTTTTTGATCAGTTTAAATTAAAACACTTCGCAAAGAAATATATTTATAACCTTATTGCCAAAAAAATAAGGATATGAAATTATGGAAAATGCCGAATAGCTCAATCTTCCAGCTTTATTTCTACCTTTGTAACTAGGTAGGGGCTGCTTTTATGAAAAAGAATAAACTTGTTTTTGACTATCAATTTGATTTCGAAATTTTGGGTTTTGTAGCCCCTGTGAAGGATTATAAGCTTGCTTGGGCTATCAATAAGCAACTCGATCTCCGACTCAAAAAGGTTGATGACTACTATTTAGAATTAATAAATCAGCCCGATTTGTTTGTGCCACAATTTTTAGAGAAAAAAGAGCATGGTTTTGTGCAACTACTCAAAAACAAATCCAATACCTTTGGACCTACAGCTGCGTACTTGATTCCTGAATTGAAAATAATGGATTACTTCTTGCTCATACAGGACTTTACAGAGGAATTAAATTTAAATACGTATATTGAGCGCCTTTCAGACGTGGATTTTATCCAAAATGTGGTTAAAATTGACGTTACAAAATTAAAATCAAAAGAGAATCTACTAACCTATTAACTTAAAAATTACACATGAGTATTGCGCTATTTAACAAGACCAAAATACTAGCCACTGTAGGCCCTGCCTCTAACAATGAAGATATGTTGAGAAGTTTGGTTACTGCCGGAGCCAATGTTTTCCGATTGAATTTTTCTCATGGAGACCATGAAGGTCATGCGAAAGTGATTCAACTAATTCGTAAAATCAATGCCGAATCAGAATCAAACATAGGTATCCTGCAAGATTTGCAAGGTCCTAAGATCCGTGTAGGAGAAATGGAAAACGGTGGGGTTCAAATCAATCCAGGACAAAAAATCACGATTACCAATGAGCCGGTCATAGGAAATGCAGAATTGGTGAGCACCGTTTATAAAAACCTTCCAAATGATGTCAGAGGAGGAGATCGTATTTTGATTGATGACGGAAATATTGAATTAGCTGTTAACAATACAGATGGGAAAAATGTGCGCTGTGTAGTTATCCACGGGGGTATTTTGAAATCCAGAAAAGGTATCAACTTGCCAAACACCAAAGTGTCCGCTCCTTCCTTAACAGAAAAGGATTTGATAGATTTGGAGTTTGGGTTGGCTAATGATGTGGATTGGATTGCGCTTTCATTTGTAAGGTCTGCCGATGATATCCGTGATCTTCGGGAGCGTATCGTAAAAGCTGGTAAGCATTGCCGCATTGTAGCAAAAATCGAAAAGCCTGAGGCTTTGGAAAATATTGATGAGATCATCAAAGCTACTGACGCAATCATGGTCGCCCGTGGTGATTTGGGAGTGGAAGTGCCTATGGAAAAGGTGCCTTTATGGCAAAAGACCATCGTACAGAAATGTAAACTCGCCAGCAAACCGGTTATTATCGCTACACAAATGTTGGAAAGCATGATCAATCATCCAAGACCTACACGTGCTGAGACCAATGATGTGGCAACAGCTGTATTGGATGGAGCGGATGCCGTGATGCTTTCTGCGGAGACAGCATCGGGTCAGTTCCCTGTAGCAGCAGTAAAGGCGATGACTAGTATCATTTCTTACATCGAAAATAATCATGATGTCTACCATCATTTGTATAAAATACCGGAAGATGACCCGAAGTTTTTGAGTAAAAACCTCACGTTGATGGCTGCCAGGCTTTCGAGAAATGTGAAAGCAAAAGTATTGGTAGGGATTACTGCATCCGGTATGACAGCTTTCCGTCTATCATCCTTCAGACCTTTGGCTAATTTGATTGTGTTTACCAATAATAAAAACTTGTTAACACAACTGAGCTTGGCTTGGGGAGTACATGCTTATTACTACACTAGTAATGTATCTACGGATGCCACTTTTATGGATATTCAAAACAAGCTGAAAGCCGATAATTACGTGAAGACAGGTGATGTCATTATCAATACGGCTAGCATGCCTTTAAAAGAAAAAGGTTCTACCAATATGCTGAAGATTCATATTGTAGAATAATACAATCTTACCAACCAACCTTTCAGAGGCGCTTGATAGAATCAGGCGCCTCTTTTTTTTTCAATTCAGCTGGTTTAATGCACAGTTCAGCCTGTAAAATCTACGGTTCAGCCAAATCAATGTATCTACATTGGATTTTCTCAGTTAAAGAATACGAAACTAAACAAATTCAACTATGCAAAATTTATCAAAGTACCTATTGGCATTCGCATTTTTATTTGCGATCGTAGCATGTAATGACGATGAAGACATGCGACCAGAAATGGAAGCTCCAAATTTGGTTGAAGCTGCTTCTCAGGCGGGATTATCCACGTTATTGACTGCTGTACAAGCTATCCCTGGCTTGGCTCCAGCACTTCTAGAAGCACCAGCTATCACTGTGTTTGCTCCGACCAATGATGCATTCGGTGCAGCCCTTGCTGCTTTCAACGCTGGAGATCTAAATGAACTAGTGGATGCTTTGGGTGGAGCTGAAAACCTAGAGACTGTCTTGGGTTTTCACGTAGTACCTGCAGTTGCTTTTGCCGCTGATTTGAATGCTACTAATAACTTTACAACATTATCTGGTCAGCAATTGACTGTAAATAGATCAGGTAATACAGTAACAGTAGTAGACGCAGCTGGTAATACTGCTAACGTGGTTACGGCAGACGTACGAATCAGCAATGGTGTGGTACACGTGATCGACAGAGTCTTGTTACCTGAAATTCAATTACCTGAAGTGCCTGCTCCAAATTTGGTAGATGCCGCTAATAGCGCTGGTTTAACTACCCTTTTGGCTGCTGTAACAGCTGTGGATGGCTTAGCTGATGCCTTGTTGGCTGCGCCTGCTATTACAGTATTTGCTCCAACCAACGATGCTTTTGCTGCTGCTTTAGAAGCATTTAATGCATCTGATTTGAATCAGTTAATTGCAAGAATAGGTGGAATTGAAAATTTGCAAACGGTACTTGGCTTCCATGTTGTAGGTGCAACAGCTTTCTCTGGCGATTTGCAGGCAACCAATACTTTTGAAACATTAGCTGGTCAATCATTGACAGTAACTAGAAATGGAAATGGTGTAACTGTAACGGATGCTGCTGGTAACACAAGAAATGTAGTAGCCGCTGATGTGGCTATCGAAAACGGTGTGGTACACGTAATCGACGGTGTATTGTTGCCAGAGCTTGAAATCCCTAATGTGGTTGAAGCTGCAACTGCCGCTGGATTAACTACACTCTTGGATGCAGTAACTGCTGCTGATTTAGGTGGTGCGTTGTTAGGTGCTGAGGCTATTACAGTATTTGCTCCAACCAATGAAGCATTTGGTGAATTATTACAAACATTAGGAGTGACTTCTTTAGATGGTTTAATTGCAGAACTTGGAGCTGAGGCAGTAATTAAAGTGCTTGGATTCCACGTAGTTCCTACTGTTGCTTTCTCTTTTGACTTAGCATCAGGTGCACAGACAGTACCTACATTGGCTGGTGAAGAATTGACGGTAACAAGATCTAATGGAAATGTAACTGTAACGGATGCGGCTGGTAATACATTCAACGTAGTAGTTGCTGACGTAGCAATCGCTAATGGTGTGGTACACGTAATTGACGGAGTATTATTACCAACTTTAGACTAATACCTATCACAATATGGTAAGGGAGTTCGACAGGACTCCCTTATTTTTTTCAAAACATTTCCACAAACTGACGGTTAAATTAACTCATCCACCTCCCTTATTCTCATCAGATGTTTGGTCACGCATACAGGTATTTGTTTGCCACGCTCTTAGGAATTTATTCTTTTCTGAACATCTCTCTTTTGGATGGTGATCGCTTGTATCAAGTTGATCTTCCTCCGCAATATTTATTTGTTGTAGTTTTTTTCAATGTCTTCGGTATTTGGGTTATCAATGAGTGGCTCGAAAAAAAAACTGGAATTTTCCCCAAAAACATTCATCCTTTAATTACCCAATTCCTAAGCAGTTTAGTCTTGGTGGGATTATTGGCTTTGACTTCTGTGCTGATTACAGGCAATATCTTGGGAGGACCATTCGCATATTCTATACAAAACTTTTTTTTGACAGCAGCATTTGTTTATAGGGTAAATTTGTTTCTAAACTCCGTGAACGCCATTTATTTTTTTAATAAAAAATTTAATGAGAAAAAGCTCGAAGCAGAGCGCTTAAAAACATTAACAGTAAATGCCAAGCTGGATGCTTTGAATGCGCAGATCAATCCGCATTTCTTCTTCAATAATCTCAGTATACTATCCTCCTTGATTTATGAGGATCCTAAATTGGCAGATAAATTTCTCCACAAACTTTCGGATATTTACCGGTATATCCTGAATAAAAGGAATGTGGAATTGGTGACTTTGGAAGAAGAATTAAGTTTTTTGAAAAAATATCTAGAGTTATTGGAAATACGGTTTCAGGGATCCTTGACCTTTCACAAAGTCATTGACGAAAAGGCCCTTCCCAAGATGCTTCCCCCCGCTGTATTGCAGCTATTGGTGGAAAATGTAGTCAAACACAATTTTTTTACCGACGTAAAACCCTTGGAAGTTTGTATCCAAGCAAAGGAATCTTCCGTCATTATTCACAACAAAAAGCAGTTAAAATCCATCGTGGAAGTGTCTACTGGCATAGGACTTGAAAACATTCGAGCAAGATATAAGTTCTTAGGTAGAAAAGTAAGCGTAAGGAGTACTCAAGAGTTTTTTGAAGTTGAACTACCATTAATCGAAGGATATGAAAATAGCGATAGTAGAAGATGAGCCGTTTACCAAAAAAAGAATCCAAACGATTATTACCCAGCATTATCCTCATGCCCAAATCGTAAGCACTGGGCAGACCTTGGAGGAGCTTTCCCTTATCCTAGGGCGACAGCAGGAGATAGATCTGCTATTTTGTGATTTACACTTGGCAGATGGATTAAGCTTTGATGTGCTCAAAGTCTTTGAAATCAGCATTCCTATCGTCTTTATTACTGCTTATGATCAATATGCACTCCAATCGTTTGATCATAATTGTATTGATTATTTGCTCAAACCCATAGAAGAAGAACGCCTAATTCTTGCCTTGGAAAAAGCTAGTAAGTTTATCCGCGACACCCAAAAACCGGTCATCGCTCCCGAGATTTTACACCAAATCTTCCACGGCTACCAAAATAAAATTTACAAACAGCGTTTTTTAGCCAAATATGGCAACAAAATTAAGTTGATATCCGTCAAAGATATAGCCTATTTTTTTACAGAAAATAGCGTCACCTATTTGGTTTGCTCCGGTGAGTCAAAAAAGTATATTGTGGATTACAGCTTACAGGAATTGGAAGAACAGCTCTTAAATCCCTTGGAGTTTTATAGAATCAACCGTTCCTCTATTGTAAGCTTGGATTACTTGCAGGAAATGAAGCCTTATCAAAATGGGCGCCTGCAATTATCTTTGAATTCACCTGCATTTACCGATTTAATTGTGTCAAGAGAAAAAGTCAATCAATTTAAGGAGTGGATCAACAAATGAAAAAATTATTTACACTGGTATTGTTTGTTTTTTTGGGTGTACAAACTGGATTTTCCCAATCCGACCAATCAGCCGTGAACCAAGAAAGTATGCAGCGGACCATCATGCAATTGCAGCATGATGTCTATGAGGTGCAATTAAATTTGCATCAGGCACAGCGTCAATTGAAAAATGGTATTTTAGTGTCTACCATTGGGTATTCAGTAACTATCTTAGGAGGTCAATTACTCGGGAATAATCCGGAATTGGGTAGAGGATTACTGTATGCGGGTGGTGCTATTGGCATAGCCGGAACAGTCGTACTGGTCAAAGGTTTTAACAAAATAAGCTTAGGAC
This sequence comes from Mongoliitalea lutea, assembly GCF_014652135.1. GTDB lineage: Bacteria > Bacteroidota > Bacteroidia > Cytophagales > Cyclobacteriaceae > Mongoliitalea > Mongoliitalea lutea. The sequence continues at coordinate 225,697 of NZ_BMYF01000001.1, read as the reverse complement.
CGCCGACCAAACCAAAATCCTGGAATTAGCGGTTTTGGGGTCCTTGAGGTACAACCAACACGGTTTTTTCTTTGTCCACCATAACTGCACCTGGAGCTGATCCTTTCACTTTTCGGACAAATTTGGCCGGTGTTACAATCACAGCTGCTAAACTTTCATTTTTATTTTTGGAATAGTAAGCAGCTAGGGAAGCAGCTTGTTCGATCACCTGTGTAGGAAAGGTTTTCCCTGATTTGTATTTGATCAGCACATGGGAGCCCGAAACATCTTTGGCATGTAACCATAAATCTTCTTTCCAGGCAAATCTCCTCAACAATTCATCGTTGGCTTTGGCTGACTTTCCAACCAATACTTCGAAACCTTCGATTTCAAATCGCTTGAATGGTACGGTGTCCTCTTGAGCTTGTGCTGCATGTACGAAATGATGGTCTTTGATAAATTGCCTTAGTCGCTTGAAATCCTCTATGACTGCTAGTTCTTCCTTTTGAGCTTGCAAGGAACTGATGAGGTTTTCCTTGGCCTCCAGGTTTTCTTCCAATTGGGCGATTTCAATCTTTCTATTTTTAGACTTCCTGTACCAGTTTTCGGCTACTTTTTGCGGACTCATCCCCTGTTTCCAGGTAAATTCTTCTTCCTGATTGGTGTAAAAATTAAAGAGCTTGGCTGAAATGCTACCCGATGGAATCTGATGCAAATTTGCCATCAGTACATCTGCTTTTTGTGCAGGGGATATCTCTTCGAGCAATTCGTACAGCTTCTCCTCTGTTTTTCGGATATAGGCCTGACTTTTCTTCAATTGCTCCTCTACATGCTTCACCCATTTAGCCTTTTCCTTTTGAAAAGTCTGCACGACCACCCGGTAGCGAAACAACTCGTTCACAGCCTCAATTGCCTGATTGCTTTGAAAAATAGGGGAGGACTCGGGTAAGAGAGAAAGCTCGTATTCCCCTCCATGTTGGATGATTGAGAATAAGGGGCTAGCCAACATGTCCTGCATTTCCTCCATCAACTCCCATTTACGGGAGAGTGGCGCCTCGATATATCCCCGTTTTTTCAGCCATTCCCTCGGGATTTTCCCTAAGGTCGGCAAAAATTGGGAGGCATTTCCCTCTAAGGCTTCAAAGCGTTCATAGCTGAGATCCAAGCTTACAGATATCTGCGATTTTTTTATCTCAAAATCTTCTTTCAGTTCATTCCGAAATACCTTGATAGGAAAAGCTGCTCCTGCAGGAAAGTACAGGATGTTGCTTCGAGTCCCGTGTAATTTGAAGACGATGCTATCTCCATTCGTCAGTGCCAATTCAAATGCACGCTCAAAACTGTAAGCAGTGACCGAAAGGACTTCCTGTCCCAACCATTCATCGAAGAGATTGATAGTGTTCTTTTTACTACGTTTGAAATCCTTGGGAAAGCTCAGGCAGGAAAAAATGGGGAGTAAATTGGCCCGTATACAGGCTGTTTCCTCTCCTTTGGAGAACAGGATGACCAATTCGTCCTTGTTTTGGGAAAAGCAGGAACTGATATGAAAGCCTTGAAAGGTCTCATGTAGTTCCGGGCAAAGAAATCGTAGAAAATGGTAATTGAGCTGCATGTCAGAGCGTGATTGTTAAGCCATCATACGCAAGTTTGACATGCGTAGGTAAATGCGGCTCTATCTCATGGTGAGCTCCCAGTTTGTGGCTGATATGGGTGAAATAAGCCTGTTCGGGCTGAATGCGATCTACCCATTCCAAGGCTTCATCCAAGGTAAGATGGGATAGATGATGCGTCTTTTGCAAGGCATTCAATACCAAAATTTTGCTTCCTTTGATTTTTTCAAACTCCTCATCTTCGATGTATTTGGCATCGGTGATGTAGGTGAAATCTCCAAAACGGAATCCAAATACAGGCAATTTATAATGCAGAACTTGAATAGGTGTAACTGTAGTACCGTTGATGCTAAATGGCGTATTGGAAATTTCATTGACTTGTACCGATGGTACACCCGGGTATTTGACTTCCTCGAATATATAGGCAAATTCCCGTTTGATTTGGTTCAAGACGCGGGGAGTGCCATAAATCGGCATGTCTTTTTTCTGTAAAAAATTGTAAGAGCGGATATCATCCAGTCCTGCGGTATGGTCTTTATGCTCGTGGGTAAAGATAACTGCATCTAGTTTTTTTACCTTTGCCAGTAACATTTGCTGTCGAAAATCAGGTCCTGTATCAATTACAAAGCTTTGATCGTCTATTTCAACTAAAATGGAACTTCTTAGTCGTTTATCTCTAAAATCCAAGGAACTACAAACCGGACAGTCGCATCCTATCACGGGTACGCCTTGGGAAGTTCCTGTTCCTAAGAATGTAATTTTCAAAGTTTAAGTACTGTTTGTTGTAATTCGATAAGTAAGTCTTGAATTTTTTTGTCTCCAAAATCTTGTGGATTAAAATTCAATTCTTTGATAATTTCAATCAACGTGTTGATCTTTCCATCAAGCGTATAATACTTGTTGACCACTACTACTTTATTGTCCTTTAGAATACAATAACCTGATTTGAAATTGCCTTTTTCATATCTCAGTATGTACTCAGAGGAAGCAAAAATATTTTCTAATTTATCAAGAAAGCTTTTCGTGAACTTAATTTGCATGAATTAGACTAAATGTTTTTTTACGGTGGCTAAGAGATGATCATAATCCAATGGTTTTTGGACATAATCATTCATTCCAGCCTTTTTAAAATCATCCATGGTAAAGTTTTTATAATTACCTGTTATGGCAATAATTGGAATCCTTGCTTTGTTTTGATCTTCCAATCCACGAATAGCCTTTGTACATTCAATACCATCCATCAATGGCATATTGATATCCATCAATATAAGATCGAAATCTTCGTTGAAAAGTTTTTCTAAAACTTGCTTCCCATTCTTTACAGCGGTAATGTGGTACTTTTCGAATAATAAAACATTTTTAGTCAAATTGATGATTACAGAACTATCTTCAGCAACTAAAATTTTTTTTGTAATAGTCATGAGTTTAAAATTGGATGAGACTTCAAATGATTTGCAAATTCAATTACTAACGATTTCAAATTTAGATATTCTTTTTCAATGTTATTGAATTTTTGATTTTTAATGTTCAATTCATAGGATTCACAAAATTTATACAATGCTATTGCTCCTAATGTACCAGAGTTCCCTTTGATTGTATGTAATTTTTTCCCTACCTCATTAAAGTTCTTTTGTTCCAGTAGTTCTTCTATTTCACCTAAAAGCATGTACGTTTCTTCAAGAAAATCTCGATAAACCGTTTGTATATTTTCAATAGAGTTGAATTTAAGTAATTTTTGAATAATTTCTATTGAAAAAATAGGATAGTCTTCAAAAGAATTATTTGGTGCTCTATTTTCCAAATAGGAATTAAGTAATCGCAGTAGTGTTTGAGGTTTGATAGGTTTAGGTAAAAAATCATCAAAACCAGAAGATATAAATAATGCTTTATCTGACTCATCAGCATATGCCGAAAGCGCAATGATAGGTGCTGTACTTAATTTTTCGGATTTTATTATTCTGCATGCTGTGATTCCATCCATAATAGGCATTTGAATGTCCAATAAAATAATGTCGAATGAATCCTGTTTTATTTTTTCAATTGCTTGGAATCCATTCTCTGAGGTTTCTAAAAAATATCTTTTACCTATAATGTTCTCAAAAACTTTTCTATTCAATGCGTTATCTTCAGCAATTAAGACCCTTTTGTTAATCATTTGATTAATTTAATATTTTTGTATCAATTTACTAAAATTCTTGATAAATTCCATTTAATCTGCTTAGACATTGAAGACTTATCCTTCCACGCTGCTTGTTTTAGCTGGTCCTACGGCTGTTGGAAAAACTGAAACAGCCATTTCTCTTGCCTCAATATATAAGACAGAAATACTATCAGCAGATAGTAGACAGTTTTATCGTGAAATGAACATAGGTACAGCAAAACCTTCAAAAGTTGAGATGGCTATGGTTCCGCATCATTTTATTGACTCTCATTCCATAAATGATGAATATGATGTAAAGCAGTATGAAATAGACGCACTAAAAATTTTGACAGAGCTGTTTAAGAAAAATAGATTGGTTATCCTAACAGGTGGGTCTGGCTTATATATAGATGCAGTATGCAAGGGGTTAGATGAAATGCCAGAAATATCTTCTCAAGTTCGAGAAAAAATTATTGAAAATTTTGAGCAAAATGGCTTGAATTGGCTTCAAGCCGAAGTTGAAAAAGTAGATCCGGAATATTTTCAAATAGTAGATCAAAAAAACCCTCAGCGACTCATGCGTGCTTTGGAAATTTTTTTAGGAACAGGAAAGCCCTATTCAAGCTTTAGGAGACAAAAATTCATAGAAAGGCCCTTTAATATTCTTAAGATAGCATTAGAGCGTGATAGAGAAGAATTGTATGCACGTATCAATCTACGTATGGATGCGATGCTGAATGGAGGCTTATTGGAAGAAGCTAGAGCACTCTATTCTAAAAAATCCTTAAATGCCTTGCAAACTGTCGGATACACAGAAATCTTTGATTTTTTGGAAGGAAGGTATGATTGGGAAGAAACAGTACGCCTACTAAAGAGAAATTCCCGACGCTATGCCAAACGTCAATTGACTTGGCTGCGACGGGATAAAGACTATCAGTGGTTCCATCCATCTGAAATTTCTGCTATCCAAACATGGATAGCTAATCAAGTTAATGGTTGATGACCCATTAACTTGCCAATAAAGCTATAGGGTTTCTCGGCTAGTAGCTGATTGTAACCGGCTTTTGCCATTTTAAGATTTTTCATAGTAGGAATCAAAGATTTTTCTGTAGTATCAGCGTTTGAGCTTAATAAAGAATCTTTTTTTTCCTGAAAGCTTTTAATCACCTGCTCAACAAATTGGAGATTACCAGAATTTTGTACGGTGATACTATTATCTATTTTATTCATTACTAAAAGCGCCTGCTCCGCTAATAGAAGGAGCCTCTTTTTTTTATTGTTAAAGGTGCTACTAACTACCATGACAAACAGCAATATAAATCCGCCAAAGGTTAGAAATAATGGAAGATATCCCATAACTTTTAAATGCTTAAAATTTCAATTAAACGTAAATGATCTTCATTGAGTGCCTTACTTTTACCAATACAATCAGCAAAAGGAGTATAAACTACTTCACCATTGACAACACCAGCCATACAGTTTTGTTCTCCTTTAAGCAATCCTTCTACGGCAGCCATTCCGCAACGTGAAGCCAATACGCGATCCCTTGCAGTTGGATTTCCTCCGCGCTGAATATGTCCCAAGGTAGTGACTTTAAAATCCTTATCAGCATCCTTCAATTTTTCTTCAACTTTGTGCATAATTTCTTCCCCACCACCTTCTTCGTCTCCTTCTGCTACTACAATGATGCTCGAGGACTTACTTTTTCTAAGATTTTTGAGTGATTTTACGACTTTATTTAAGTCTGTTTTAGTTTCCGGGACCATTACAAATTCAGCGCCTCCACCAATGCCACATTCAACGGCAATGTAACCAGAATCTCTTCCCATAACTTCAACAAAGAAAATCCTGTCATGAGCAGCTGCTGTGTCCCTGATTTTATCAATTGCTTCTAAAGCAGTGTTTACAGCAGTATCAAAACCTATCGTATAGTCAGTCCCATAAATGTCATTATCAATTGTACCAGGACATCCAATAATAGGCATTCCAAACTCCTCAAAAAAAGTTTTTGCACCCGTAAATGTTCCATCACCTCCAATAGCAACAATTCCTTCTATACCCTGTTCAGTGAGTTTAGCAAATGCTTTTTTTCTCCCCTCAGGGGTTCTGAAATCTTCACTTCTAGCTGATTTTAAGATTGTTCCACCCCTTTGAATGATATTACTTACAGAGTAAGAGTGCATCCGCTTGATGTTACCATTGATCATTCCGTCGTACCCATATGAAATGCCATAAATTTCAATATTGTGAAAAATTGCCGTACGAACTACAGCTCGAATACATGCATTCATCCCTGGGGCATCACCACCAGATGTGAAAACTGCGATTTTTTTCATCGTTTAATAGGTTAGTCTCCGCAAAAATACTGATAAATAGGTGTATTTGTTTGCTTATTTTAAAATACAAGAGTAAAAAATGGAAGCTGCAGTGAATTCTAAAAAGTTAATATACAACAGCAGCTTCCTTTAAATCATTGATTAACTTGAAACTTTTTCACCAAATAGAACGAATTCCTCTACAATTATTTCAGTCAGATATTTTTTTACTCCATCTTTATCTTCATAAGAACGGTTAGAGATTTTGCCTTCAATAGCCACTTCAGAACCTTTATCCAATAGCTTGAGCATGTTTTCAGCAGATTTATCCCAAGCGATAAGATTGTGCCATGTTGTTTCTTCTACTCGCTCACCGGCTTTATTATAATAATACTCATTGGTAGCTAAGCTAAAAGAAACTTTCTTCTTTCCTGATTCAAATTCTTTCATTTCAGGTTTGGTACCTAATCTCCCGATCAGTTGTACCTTGTTTCGGATACTACTCATAATGTTTGTTTTTTAGTTGATAAGGTGTATGTTTTATTAGATAAATTTCTTGAAAAAAAAATTAACTAGCCATTTATGAAACGTTTATAGTCGTTTATAAACGTTTACAAACTAAACTATTGATAACAGAGGTAATTCTCGGAAAAAGTAAATCGCTTAACTCCATAGATTGTCCGTCTAGTTGATTTATTTAAAATTCATCCTATTAATTTATTTATCGTTAGTATCTTTCTTTAAAAAATAATGAGATTTACCACAATTACACTGGAGTTAAAAAGAATATATTGCGATGATCGACCATAATTAACGTTATATAACAATGTGATCCTTGTAAAGTTAGTTATTTGATCAATTGTATAGTTTCTGTAATGAATGCGGACAATCTTAAAAAAATAATCATTAAAATGGCAACAAAAATATATCAAGTTGATGCTTTTTCTGAGCAAATATTTGGAGGTAATCCAGCAGCTGTGGTACCATTAAATTCATGGTTGCCAGACGAACGTTTGCAAGCCATTGCTTTAGAAAATAACCTTTCAGAAACTGCTTTTTATGTGCAAAACGAAGAAGGGTTTGATTTGCGATGGTTTACACCTACCACTGAAGTTGCTTTGTGTGGACATGCTACACTTTCCGCTGCGCATGTCCTGTTTGAAGAAGAAAACTATTGTAGCAATGTTATTAACTTTTATTCCCGATACTCCGGTCTTTTGAAGGTTTATCGCACTGCTAATGGTATCACACTAAACTTTCCTGCAGATGAAATTAAAAAAATACCGTTAACAAAAGAATTAATGGAGGGTTTTCAATATCCTCCATATGAAGCTTATATGGGGAAAACAGATATCATTTTAGTTTTTGATTCAGAACAAATGATTCAAACCATGAAGGTTGCAATACCAGCTATTGAGCGTATTGATGCCAGAGGAGTAATAATTACAGCGCCTGGATATCAAGTAGATTTTGTTTCCAGATTCTTTGCTCCTAAAGTAGGAGTTCCGGAAGATCCTGTGACAGGTTCAGCACATACAAGTTTGACTGTACTATGGAGTCTCAAAATGAATAAGACAAAATTTGTAGCAAGGCAATTATCAAAAAGAGGTGGAGAATTAAATTGTGAGATTTTGGAAAATAGGGTATTAATAACAGGTAAAGCAGTTACCTATCTTAGAGGTGAAATAAATTATTAATTGATTGAAAGCTACGGACTGATTTCATAAATAATAAAGTGATTAAATTATTTAGCCAATTGAGTATCTATTGTTATTGTCTCTCCATCGTTAAGATAAGTTTCTTTAATTTGGCTGAATATGCAAGCCTTGAAATATTCCCATGAGTGTCAAGATTAATATCCGCAACTGGTTTCCATACGTTTTTGGAAACATTTCTGGAAACTAATGTTGAACCTGAACCCATTAAAAGGATGTCCTTTGAAATCCAAATCATATCTTCTGAATCTGGTGATGTTCTACCGAAATCATGATAGATTCTATTTTTAATATCAAAACCTTTGATTGCATAAGTTTTTCCTTCTGGAGTGTCTAGTAGATCGCTTTTATCTATGTAACTGATAATTGAACTATTTGGTCTTAAATGAATACTTCTTCCTACATTTTCTGCTATGGTAAATATTTCATCGCGGGAGTAAGGGTATATTAGTTTATTTGGTGAGCCCAAAATAAATAAAGCAGCTTTATTATCATACCAAGCATAATATCCTACTGGTTCAAGATTATCATACAGTAGTTCTGGTTCACCAAAGTTATTTGGATACAACCATAATCGTTGTTTACCTGTTGGCTCTACTGTTACAGAGGAAACATACAAACCGCAATCGGTGGTAGCAGGCGAAAATTCATTAAAATCGCGTGTTTGGGTTAAGTTAATGAATTTTTTTGAGGAGAATGTATAGATAATTATGTCATGATTTCCTTTGTCGTCTGCCGCAGAAAATGCCAACTGTTTTTCATTAATAAAAAAAGGCTGATTGTCATACATATTTCGATTTGTAAGAAGTTCTAAGGATTCAACATCGATTTGCAGGCTTCCTTTTTTTAATCGAGCATCTACTACTACTAGATCAGTTTGTTGCTGTGCTAAACTGATTTGCCAAGTGGAAAGGATAAGATAAAGTGTTACAATATAAAATCTCATGAAGAATATGTCCTAAATTCAAGAAACTAAAGTAGCAATTCGGAGTTAAATTCTTGTGAAAAATTTATCTTACTACAAAAAATCTTACCTAAACGCATTACGTCAACAAGGCGACCCTTTGGCTGATGCGCTTATTCCAGAATTGTTAGCAAACCCTGATTGGGCAGTCGCAATAAATTCATGGAAAGGATATGTACCAGTTGTAGCTGATTTAGCCGCTTTTAGTAACAATTTTCAGAATTTTTTTGCTGTTTATCGTAGTGTTCCCAAACAATTGGACCAGCGAAAAGTGAACCTTGCTCAAGATTTTTTTGGCTCTCAGGGAAATGATTATTTGTCTCTTTTAGGTCTTTACTCGTTACCTTATTGTTATGCATTTGCAGATGGGGCACAGGTTTTAGTCCGTTCCAAACGGATCACTGAGGAAGTTGGACAGCGCTTAATGGAAACTGCTTTATTTCTCCTAGACGCTTTTAAGCCAGGGACATTTTTACAAGTCAATGAAAGTTTGTTGACCTTGGCCAAAGTTCGATTGATTCATGCTTTTAGTCGGTACTTTGTAAAGCATTATGCAAAAGATTGGAAAGCTGAGTGGGGTGTTCCTATCAACCAAGAGGATATGATTGGGACCAATCTTGCTTTTAGTATGTTGGTAATTCGGGGTTTGGATAAGTTAGGTAAATATCCGGGTTTGGAAGTTTATGAGGCAGTTTTGTATTACTGGAAGCTCGTAGGTCAATATTTAGGATTAACTATAGAGTCCTGGCCGGAGACTTCCAAAGAAGCCTTTGAATTGGAGCGCTTGATTCGAAAACGTCATTTGAAGCAGTCTGAGGCTGGAATTCAGTTGATCAATTCTTTGATTCATTATTATGAGCAAACCTTTGGTGAACCTGGTATAACGGCATCACTAAAGCGTGTTATTGCTTTTTTAGTAGGTAAAGATGCATCAAAAGCATTAAACTTACCATATACTGAACAAGTTCCTGGACTTGCATTTAGAATTTTGTTGGACTGGAGTTTTACTAGACAGCGGGAATCCAATGCTTCTATTACCTATGACAATACCCGAAGAGAGTTTTTGCGCCAAAGTGTAATCCGATTAGGAAAGCAAGTAGAGTTGACCGTGCCTGTCATAAAGCGTTCATAATCGTACATTTTTTGTCCGATTTTGGCAAGAAACTTTCTTAAAAAGCCCTGAAATGCTCTTTTTAGGCCGATTTTAAAGCTGGCATCTTTTTGGTATTTTGAACAAGTATATGAAAGCAATCAGCAAGTATGTATCTAAGTTTTCGCTCGAATTGATCTTTTGGATAGGTGCTCTCATGGGCATTTTATTAATTGATCCTAATGGGCCACAACATTTCACACTTTGCCCCTTGGATAATCTAGGGTTTCATTGGTGCCCTGGGTGTGGGTTGGGTAGGTCAATGAGTTTGTTAACACATGGTGATTTTCAAGCCTCTTGGTCTATGCATCCGATGGGTATGTTTGCCTTTGCTGTCATTACTTATCGAGTTATTCAATTAATCAGAAACTTTAAAACAACTAGAAATCATGGCTAATGTATTAAGACACCTTCCGGAGTTAGAAGGAATGGAATTAGGTTATATCCAAGGAATCATGAAAGAAATGGATGATGAGCAGGCTAGCTTATTTTCTTCGGTTTATCGTGCACGTCGTAAAGATAACCAAATGGTTTTGATTCTATGCTTACTGGGTTTTGTAGGCTTTGCTGGACTTCACAGGTTTATACTTGGACAGGTTGGGCTTGGTATTTTATATTTCTTTACGGTTGGACTTTGTTTTATTGGAACCATTGTTGATTTGGTGAATTACAAAAGCCTTGCTTATGAATTTAATGTAAAAGTAGCGCATGAAACACTGAATATGATGAGTTTCAATAGAGGTTAGTGTCGATTATCTTCAAAAAATCAAAAAAAATAGCGTCTTCAATGCTTACTAACATGGTAAATATTACTATGAAATAGTGGGTTTTGGAAGCGCTTTTTTTGTTATATGGTATATACTGACTATACACTTATTTTTTATACTTTATGCTGGTTAATTGTTTGTCAATCTTTTTCGTCTTTTGGCACGATTGTAAGATAATTCTTCATTTTACTTAATTAAACCAATTTCAATTTCCGATCGTTAGGAAATAAGTTGATATATCTGGCAAATGACCCTCCTACATTTCATTTATCCTTTTACAAAAAAACTATTTGGAACTCCAAACTTTCCTTCTAGCTTTTCGGAAATTCTGTCTATATGAAGAAATTTAACCAACTGTTAATTGCTTATTTTATATGCTTGTCAGGGATTGTAAATGCCCAGAATTTACCTTCTTCAGCATTATATCATGATCTGTTGAAGTTTAAAGAAACCAAACGTGTGCTCTATGTCGCTGCTCACCCAGATGATGAAAACACACGTCTGATCGGTTACCTTGCTAATAAGGAGCATGCACAAGTAGCTTACCTATCTTTGACAAGAGGGGATGGGGGACAAAATTTGATCGGCAAAGAACTTGGTATAGAATTAGGTTATATCCGAACCCATGAATTGATGAAAGCCCGGGAACGGGATGGTGGAAGACAATTGTTTTCCAGAGCCTTAGACTTTGGCTTTTCCAAAAACCCAGATGAAACCTTGATGAACTGGGATAAAGACGAACTGCTTTCAGATGTGGTTTGGATCATCAGACGCTTCCAGCCTGATATCATCATCAACCGATTCAACACCATTCCCGGTACCACTCACGGGCACCACACTACTTCAGCTATTTTAGCATCCGAGGCTTTTGATATCACAGATAAAAGAGATGTTTTTCCAGAGCAATTGACCAGCGTTCAACCTTGGAAAGCCCGCAGGATTTTTTGGAATGCCTACTCTTGGGGAGGGCAGTACGAACCCAAAGAAGACAAATTGTATCATACATTCAGCACAGTAGGGGACTTTAATCCACTTTTGGGTGAAACCTATTCCCAAATAGCCGCTGATTCCCGTACCATGCACAAGTCACAAGGGTTTGGTTCTACGTCTCAAATTGGAAGAGGCAATGATTTCATCGAACTGGTCAAAGGAGAGGCGTTTAAAGATTCACCTTTTGAGGGTATTCCCAATCGTTGGCTTGAAATCCCCAATGGAAAGGACATAGAGGCGAGGATAAATCAATTGATTGCTTCCTTTAACTTCATTCAACCTACCCAGCATGCGCAGCAATTATTGGAGATTAGAAAGCTGTTGAACCCAATTCAAAGCAATGCGGTGTGGGTAAATGAGAAAAAAGCCCATTTGGATCGAATGATTTTGCAGACCTTGGGTGTCAAAACAGAATTCACTATCCGCAAAGAAATCGGTTACCCGGGAGAGGAATTAGCGGCTGAATTTGTATTCAATAACCCTAGTGGCATTCAGTTGAAGTTGATTGATTTCAAAGGAAAGCTGTTCAATCAATCCCTGAATCAATTAGCCGTCAATAATCAAGTGGTTTCCCAACCATTAAACTTCAAAGTCCCGGTTGACTATCCGGTATCTCAACCTTTTTGGTTGGCCAACGGAATCGAACAAAGTCTTTTTGACATACAAGATCCTCAGTTGATTGGACCGCCGATTAATGAGCCAAGTATTTCAGGGACAGTAAGTATTGACGTAGATGGACAGAGTATTTCCTGGGAGGTTCCTTTGCGATACAAATACAACGACCAAGTGGATGGAGAAATCCAACAGCCATTTACGTTGGTTCCGGAAGTCAATGTGAGTTTGGATAAAAACAATGTATTCCTCATTCCGGGCTCACGTCATGACCTCAGAGTAGAAGTGTCTTTCAGAGATCAGTTTAAAAATAATGGTTCCATCGTCATCGACGGCTTGCAGTCTAATCAATACCGTGTAGCATTGGCAGGAACAGATGAGCGAAGAAAACGGTTGGTTTACAACATTACATTCCTTGATTCCGATCAATTGACCAAGGAAGTAAATATTCGATATGTATTGCCAAATGGCCAATCTTTCGGTCAGGATACCAAACGTATTTTGTACAAGCATATTCCGAATCTGACCTATTTTACCGAAACCAAAATCAATTTGGTGAAAATGGATTTGAAAATATCGGGAGGGAAGATTGCCTACATTCAAGGGGCAGGGGATGATGTACCGGAAATTCTCCGAAGCTTGGGTTATGATCTAACTATTTTGGATGATGCAGAACTGAACTTGCTTAGATTTACTGAATTCAAAACTGTGATTGTGGGCATTCGTGCTTTCAATACCAACCAATCCTTGGCAAACAATGCGGATCAATTGATGGAATATGTCAAAGAAGGGGGGAATGTGATTGTGCAGTACAATACATCTTCGCCATTACTGACCCGTGAATTGGGACCATATCCTTTCTCCATTTCCAGAGATCGTGTGACGGTGGAAGGCAGTCCTGTAGAAGTGGATTTCAAACACCAATTGATGAGTTATCCTAACCAAGTTACCCAAACTGATTTTGACGGTTGGGTGCAGGAGAGAGGATTGTATTTTGCCAGTAATTGGGATGCCAACTATCAAACTCCATTTACCATGCAGGATCCGGGAGAAAATCCAACCCAAGGTTCTCTGATTTTTACAAACTATGGAAAAGGTACCTATTCTTATTCCGGAATTTCATGGTTTAGACAGTTACCGGCAGGTGTGCCTGGTGCTATCAAGCTTTTTGTCAATATGATAGAACAAGGCAATGGAAAATAAAATCAATTGGCGTAACTGGTATATTGGTTTGATGCTCGCTTTGATCATTCTGATTGGGCTGTTTTACTGGATAACCCTGCATTTCTCATGAGTCTGATAGATTGGTTGGTCATGTTTGGTACCCTAGCAGCCATTGTGGGCTATGGGGTATGGAAAACTTATGGTGCTAAGGATATGGAATCCTATATCCGGGGGGGGAGTGATATGAATTGGTGGACCATCGGTCTGTCCATCATGGCTACACAGGCTTCGGCCATCACCTTTCTGAGTACGCCCGGACAAGCCTACGAAGACGGGATGCGCTTCATCCAATTTTATTTTGGATTGCCGGTAGCCATGATTATCCTTTCGGTGACTTTTCTTCCTATGTACTACAAACTCAAGGTGTATACTGCTTATGAGTTTTTGGAATCAAGATTTGACCTGAAAACCCGAACGCTTGCGGCCTTATTATTTTTGATCCAACGAGGGCTTGCGGCAGGGATTACTATTTATGCCCCTTCCATTATTCTTTCCACCTTGTTAGGCTGGAATTTGACATTTACCAATGTGTTTATTGGAGTTTTAGTAATCATTTATACCGTATCAGGCGGAACCAAAGCTGTGTCCATTACTCAAAAACAGCAAATGGCGGTGATGATGGGAGGGATGGTACTAGCGGGCATTTTCGTAGTGAACATGCTTCCAGTCAAGTTTACTGAAGCCATGCATGTGGCAGGGAAAATGGAGCGCTTGAATATTGTCAACTTCGAATTTAACCTAGCTGACCGGTATAATTTCTGGTCTGGGATGACAGCAGCGGTGTTTTTGTTTTTGTCCTACTTCGGAACAGATCAATCACAGGTGCAGCGCTACCTTTCCGGGAGTTCCTTGACCCAAAGCCGCATGGGCTTGATGATGAATGGCTTGTTGAAAGTTCCCATGCAGTTTATCATCCTCTTTATTGGGGTGATGGTGTATGTGTTCTATCAGTTTTACGAGCCTCCGGTAGTTTTCAATAAGGTGCAGACGGAACAATTGGAGCAATCACCGTTTAAGCAGGATTTTGATTTCCTAAAAGAAGAGTACAATCAAGTCTTTGTAGAAAAGAAAAAGGATATTCAGGATTTATTGGATGCAGTGGCCATCAATGATAAGCGTGGGATTACTTTGGCGCAGGATAATATTAAAAAGAAGACTTTCTATCAGGAAAGTATCCGGAAGGAAACCAAGGAGCTGATTGTTCGCAATGACGAAAAAGCCGAAACAAGAGATACGGATTATATCTTTATGCGCTTTGTGATGGACTATTTACCAAAAGGTATTGTGGGTTTGTTGTTTGCCGTAATCTTCTCTGCTGCCATGTCCTCTACAGCCTCTGAACTCAATGCTTTAGGTAGTACAACCACAGTAGATTTGTATAAGCGCTCCATTGCGAAAAGGGGTTCTCAGTACCATTACATGCTTTCTTCCAAATGGTTTACGGGACTATGGGGAGTCATAGCGATTCTATTTGCCACCTATGCGACCTTATTCGAAAACCTGATACAGGCAGTAAACTTGTTAGGCTCACTCTTCTATGGGACCATTTTAGGGATCTTTGTAGTTGGCTTCTACATGAAATGGGTTAAAGGCAATGCGGTATTTATCGCAGCTTTTTTAGCAGAGGCATTGATTCTCTTGATCCATTTCAACAATGGAGGCAGCCTGCTAGGTATTCCGATCAATATTGGTTTTCTCTGGTACAATGCGATTGGCTGTATTGCAGTGATGCTTTTTGCTGGATTGATTCAGGTGGTTTATAGGAAGTAGCTATTGATTGATATTGGATATTTGTAGATATTGGATATTGATAGATTTTGGGTGTTTGATAGAGGAAATATGCTTCGCGAAATAAGGTGGATATAAATTGAAATATGCTTCGTGAAATAAATCTTGATACTGATTGATATTGGATAATGATTGATATTAGGATTGAGGTGCAAAAAAGAGTCGTCAGCCCTGCGATCTTAAACTAACGGGTAACAAAAAACCTGGTAGGTTTGCGAGGTACTAAAGCCTGTCCCGATTCTCGGGAAATCAAGTAGGGATTATGGTAGTAGAGATGAGAAGCGAGATGCTAGATGGGCTTGTACCAAGTACGAAGTACAAAGTACCAAGTAGGGATTCTGGTAGTATAAAGGGTCTTTGTTTATTTACCACGGAATAGGAAGACCTCTAAGAGGTCATATGTTTATAGCTAAAATTTTGGCAACTAACACATTCGACCACGTAGGGGTCGCACTCTACCCCATACGTACGTTTGTACTATAAACATATGATTCCGTTGGGATCGGGATTATCTCGCTGAACATGCTGAATCCCCAGAATACCGAAAGTCAGCTAAGTTTTTGTGAAATTGCGAGCCATGCGAGTTGAAATTTTTTGGTGCTATACCTAACAATGATGAATATAACCAACGAAAGAGAACCGATAAAAATATTTGTGTAATTCGGGTAATTCGTGGTTCAAAGGGTCGCTAGCCCTGTTATCTTCGTAGCCAAGATTAACGCAAGTCCAGGCCAAGGGGCGTCAGCCCTGAGATCTTAATTTACAGGGAACGAAAAACCTGGCAGGTTTACGAGGTACTAAAGCCTGTCCCGATTCTCGGGAAATCAAGTAGGGATTATGGTAGTAGAGATGAGAAGCGAGATGCTAGATGGGCTTGTACCAAGTACGAAGTACAAAGTACCAAGTAGGGATTCTGGTAGTATAAAGGGTCTTTGTTTATTTACCACGGAATAGGAAGACCTCGAAGAGGTCATATGTTTATAGCTAAAATATTGGCTTCCAGCACATTCGACCCCTTAGGGGTCGCACTCTACCCCATATGTGTGTTTGTACTATAAACATATGATCCCGTTGGGATCGGGATTATCTCGCTGAACACGCTGAATCCCCAGAATACCGAAAGTCAGCTAAGTTTTTGTGAAATTGCGAGCCATGCGAGTTGAAATTTTTTGGTGCTATACCTAACAATGATGAATATAACCAACGAAAGAGAACCGATAAAAATATTTGTGTAATTCGGGTAATTCGTGGTTCAAAGGGGCGCTAGCCCTGTTATCTTCGAAGCCAAGATTAACGCAAGTTCAGGCCAAGGGGCGTCAGCCCTGAGATCTTAATTTACAGGTAACGAGAAACCTGGCAGGTTTGCGCTAGCGAGTGGATATAAAAAGCTTTAATAGATATCTAAAACCTGCCGAGTTAGCTTCTCATCAAACTGCTGTACCTGTTACTGCTACGTGGTACTTAGTACTTGGTACAATGTCCTGACGGCAGATCAGAAGGTTTGCAACGTAGAGACGTAGTTTTGTTTTTTTACTTTTTTATGTAGGAATTCGATACAGTTATCAAATTTACCAAAAATTGGTAAATTTGTAAAAAAGAAATACCATAAAAAACACATCTATTTCACTAGGTTCATATTTTGACGAATTCGTTGCCCAACAGGTGTCAGCTGGACGTTATAAAAATGTTAGCGAAGTTATTCGTGCTGGACTTAGACTTTTGGAAGATGAAGAAAATAAAATGTTAGCATTGAGGCATGCTATTGAAAAAGGATTAGAAAGTCCAAGGGTAGAAAATTTTGATTTTAAAGAAAATCTTAAAAGATTTAAAAGTTGAAGTTATCAGGATTTTACCTGAGCAAATGGATATAGAAAGTAGGCTTGGCAATGAAGATTATTAGTTCATTTTAAAAAATGTATGATCAGCCCAAACTTTTTAGGTACCAAGTTCTGTTAAACTAGCCGGAAACAGTTATTAGGGGTTCATGGGTTCGATTACTAGAAAAGCTCGAAAATTCATCTTTATTCTTACTTTCTTTTTAGGATTCCAGCTATCTTCATATGCTCAGTTTGTTGGAGAAATCTTTTCCTCAAGAGGCTATACCAGTCATGAATTTTGGGGACAATTGGCATTTTCAGACAGCTCTCGCTTTAGCTTTTTTAGTTACAACATTTTCCGAATTGGCCATAGTCCAGACTTTCAAAATCAATTGTTTAACTATTCAGCAATTGACTATGCGCTTAATGAAAACTTTGGATTGGCTTTGGGAGGGTTTGTAACCCAAGAAGGCTTTTCCCCTGTAGCAGCAGTAAGCTTTACAAAGGTAACCGATACCTGGCTGGTAAGCTTATTTCCGAGTGTTGAACTTCGGTCAAGTGCAAACATGGATATCTTTGGTTTTATTCAATTCAGACCAAAGCTTACAGATAAGCTCAAACTTTTCACCCAAGTTATTGCCAATTCTAACTTTAATTTCAGGACACATAATTTCAGTGAACAAGCGGCAAGAGTCGGTTTGGATTACCGCACATTCCAATTTGGATTCGGATTAGATACCAGTCAATTTACTGCCGAGGAAAGTGGCATCCGACAAACCTCTTGGTCACAAGCCTTCGGTTTGTTTGTTAGAAAGGAGTTTTAGTGGCCCTTTAGTACTAAAACTCTTCTAGAAAGTTCTTGGATACCCAACGGTCTTCCAAGCCTATTTTTGCCCAAATCCCGGAAAATTCAGAGATAAATACATCTTCATCTTTCCTCAGCTTATCTACGATAAAAAAGTTGGTTCCCGGTCCTGAACGCACATTGAGAACCGCCGGTTTAACTTTGAATCGAGTCACATCTTGAGTAAACCGGGAAGAAACCCAATGATCAGCATTTTTGGAAATTTGATACCAGCTAGGTTGCTCATTGTAAATCCGAATGACGGAATTTGCTTCTAGCGGTGCTCGATCTTTTGCCAAAGGGAAATTTGTTCCTGGTCCTCTACGGACATTCAATCTCGAAGCGGTAGTAATGGCGTATTTCAAAATGCTTTCATCGCTGCTTTTAACAGAACCCTGCATGGCTTGTCTTACCAAGGGCAAAAAGTGCTGCTCGCAATCATTTCGCTTGTTGCCTCCAAAGAAATTTGTTCCGGGACAGGATTTACTGGAGTACCAATGATGGTAAATAATCGTCTGCAAATTGACAGGAAGGTTAAATTTCTTGCAGAGAAGCGCAGTAACCCCAACAATTGAAGCTGCTTGCTCCGCGCTCATTTGATCTTTATTCTTGTCAAAAAAACCGATATGCTCCATGCAAATGGCATTACTGTTTTGACCAACGATACCTGCTGGTGTACTTTCCAAAGATCGTCCAGTCATAATGGTTCCATCTGGGAAAATCGTGAAATGTTGGGCAATATCCGACCAGCCATTGCTGTTGATATGCACATTTTGCATGCTCCGTTGCATTTGAAAATGATTGGAACCGTTAAAATGCTGGTAGGAAGGAATGTAGGTATGGTGCTGCTGGACTTTTAAAATGGTCCGACCGACCCTGATAGCTTGAAGCCAAGTTTCAAACTCAGCTAGCGTCATTTTGGTGAAATTGAATTTGGTTTCCATGGTGGTTTGGTGAAAAATGAATGGTTGAAACAAGTTGTCAAGAAAGCTACAGTAAAAAATCCATAAATACAAGTGAAATACTTGATTTTCAACACATTAAAAATGTGTTTATAGTTGAAAATTTCGTGTCAAAAAAACAAAAAGAGTACAAAGCTCAAGAAAATGCCTTCACTTATCCTGACCTTGTACTCCTTTATGGTGTTTAACTCATAGATGAGATTATTTCAAAACTTTTTTAAGCCTGATTTAGCGGGTAATTGGTTGAGGAAAGACTGCTAAACTTTCATCTCCATCCTGACCAACGGATTGAACAGCAAAGAAGTAGTTGTCTTTGGAGTAGGGGATGGTTAAGGTAAGGTCTTCAGTGTAGAATTTCTTCTGCCACATGGATTGGTCAGTTTCCCGCATCAACACATAGTATCCTTTGGCTTTTCCTATGGCAGGAGCTTCCCAACGCAAAGTAGTAGTATTGGTCAACCTTCTAACATCGACACCTACATTCTGAGGTTCAGAAGGTGCCGAGGCCAAGGATGCCAAAGAGGCCAAATTCAATCCCGTGTTTTTACGCATATACTCGAAATCCACAAATTCAGGTAAATCAC
The DNA here is from genome assembly GCF_014652135.1 of Mongoliitalea lutea. GTDB lineage: Bacteria > Bacteroidota > Bacteroidia > Cytophagales > Cyclobacteriaceae > Mongoliitalea > Mongoliitalea lutea. The sequence continues at coordinate 206,236 of NZ_BMYF01000001.1, read as the reverse complement.
CGTATTGAATACCATTTTCAACCCGTACATCCTCATGTTGCCGGTAATAATTTTCATTCATCTCTGTCACGCGGATCGCTGTAAAGCCTTGCTGTACAAATGGAGTATGATCACCACCTCGTAAGAACCGATCATTTCTGTAGATTAATTTTACTTCTAACTGATCCACATAGCGTTCTCCTAGTTCTTTCATATACCGAGCAAGCTGACGGGCTTTGCCATCATTTTCAGAACTCGTATAGCGTCGGATAGCTGCCATACGCTCTGTTTCTGCTGCTGGGATACCTTCAGAAAAAATTCGTACACGGGTGTTATCATTGATATTGGTTTGAGAGGAGTTGCTGTTACCGAGCATATCGTTATTGAGTAATGCAACCAAGTTCCAATTTTCATTCTTGGCACGCTCAGCCAAATGATTAGCACCTTTCAGTCCTTGTTCTTCACCAGTTAAAGCAACAAAGACAATCGTGGCCGGAAATTCTCTTTTGGACATAATCCTGCATAATTCAATGACTGCTGCTACTCCCGAACCATCATCATTTGCTCCTGGTGCATCGATCGTGGCATTCATCACATCGGTGGCACGGCTGTCAATATGTGCGGTTACCATAAAAATGCGATCATCTGTTGGATCAGTACCTTTTAAGGTTGCCATAACATTGCCCATCTGAACATCTTGCGGAATCCTGCGACCATCACTTGCTACCGTAAAGTAATCAATTGTAGCACTTAACCTACCGCCTGCTTGCGCTTCAAATGATCGAAACAATTCCAATACATAGGCTTGGGAAGCGTCGATCCCTTCTTTATTAATAGTGCCTTTGCTTAAGGAATGGCGGGTGCGGAAATCCGATAGGTCACGAACGTACTTTTCCAAATTCTCAGCAGAGATTTCATCGATCATCTGAGCGATGCTAGCTTTGCGATGGATGAGCTGTGTCTGGGAAAAACCACTGAATGTAATCCACATACAGCAAATCAGAAAAATATTTTTCATAGGTTGATTTTTTAAATGCGCTTAGGATTCTAATTTAGCTTGAAGTATAAACCCAATAAAACAGCTTTTACATGAATGCAAGCATGATGCCCTCAACGGGAGAATACCACCCGTATTACCAAAGTTATTTGGAAAACATCGCTGAAAAAGATGTTCATGCGTTGATTGTAGATCAAATTGAGGAAGTACGGTCTATTTTTAAAGATAAGCATGAAGCTTGGGCTGAAACTCCTTATGCGGTCGGCAAATGGACTCCCAAGGAATTATTAGCCCATATTACCGATACGGATCGGGTCATGGCTTTCCGGGCCTTTTGTTTTGCCAGAGGAGAAGAAGCGAGTTTACCGGGCTTTGATCAGGATGTTTATATTGCCAATGGTCAATTCAATCAATTTTCCATAGAAAGTTTGATAGAAGATTTCGCCGCCAATAGAAAGGCAATTGCAGCGCTTTTGCAAACCATCACGCAGGAGCAATTTCTACTAACAGGAACTGCTAATGATAACAAGGTATCCGTAAGAGCTTTGATTGCCATCATTCCAGGGCATGCAGCGCATCATTTAACTATTTTACGTGAACGCTATCACTAGAGCAAAAACAGATTTTTAACGATTGATAGTAATACTCTCGTGAGAAATATGTAATTTTGCCGAATTTATCTAATAACTAATTTTAAAATTATGCAAAGAACTAGAGCACAAGAATCAAGAGCCGCCATCGAAAAACTGTACATCACCATGAGACATCTTTTTATGAGAGGGTCTTACAAACCGATGGGAGTTTCCGGTGAATCGCTTGTAGATTCACTTTTGGTGTTAAGTCCTGAAATATACGGCGCATTGGCCGAGGACGAAAAAATCGAGTTGGACGGGCTATTATATGTCATGGAGCGTCTTCCTAAAGGAATTGAAGAATGTAGATACATTCGCTTGATCAGTAGAGAAGGCTACGAAAATTCTACTTTCCCTACAATCGTACCTCCAAAAAGAAAAAGAAACTGCTACCGTGTAGATGCGGATCAGATGTATGTGGAGATGACAAGGGGTCGCTCCGATATCTACGATATTTTGACACATTTGACATTCTTATATATTGAGTCTGAAAAAATCCGTCGCAATAGTACAGACCCTAAGGGCAGGATTGACCTCAATTGGAGGATGCTTGGTCAGTTGGTAGAAAAAGAGGCGAGGGGAGAGGAGTTTGATTTGGAGGTGGCTTGTTCCTACCTAAGCCATGTTATCGGACGTACCTTCGAAGAAACACATGAAGCTGTAATGAAGTTTGAAAAGTCTAATCATGTGCACAGTTTATTCCATGTGGTATATCACTTGGGAAAAATGTCCATGGATGAGGCTTTCCATGAATTAGATCGGGAAATTTCATTCTCAGCAACGCTTCGTATGCGCGTTGGTCACCACGTATACGGGGAGTTATGGGCGAATGATATCAAGAAAGTATTGTACGAAGAAGGCCTGATTGATAGACCTATCCACATCATTTCAGCGAATCTACACTCTGTATTGAATACGGTCTATGGTCATCAGGCTTTGGGACTCAAATCATTTGATGCCATTGAAAAAGAAGCCATTGCCATCAGCCAAAATGCCAAAAACAACAAAGCAAAGGATATTTATTCCTATGCCTTAAACCATGGATTTATTGAGGTCAATGATGAATCTGGTACCAATATCCATGTACAACTATTGGATACAGCTAAAATGACTGTAGATACCATCATTCCTGGTAAAAAACTACCGAAAGACAAAAAGGATAGACCGGTGATTTTGGTAATGGATTATGCCTTTGGTGAGCAAGCTTATGAGTGTTTCGATGAATTATTGAAGCCTTACGAAGCGGCTGATGGCAGTTTGCATCCTTTACGGGTACAATCAGCAAGCATCATGGGTAAAGCCGGTATTTTGACAGGTCATAAGGGAGATATCATGATCCCGGATAGCCATGTTTTTGAAGGTACTGCTGATAATTATCCATTAGAAAATCTATTTACCAAAGAAGATTTTGAAGGTTATGGTTTGGGAGTTTACCAAGGAACCATGTTCACCGTATTGGGAACATCCTTGCAAAACAAAGATGTTCTAAGCTATTTGATGCAATCCTCCTGGAAGGCCATAGGTTTGGAAATGGAAGGTGCCCACTACCAAAAAGCCATCCAATCTGAAAGTCGTATCCGCCAAAGCATTGGCAAAGATGTCAAGGTATTGTATGCATATTATGCTTCAGATAATCCACTAGAAACAGGAAGCACCCTCGCTTCAGGTGCGCTAGGAATGGAAGGAGTGAAGCCAACGTATTTGATTACCTATAAGATTTTCGAAAAATTGTTTTAATTGTAAGTGAAAATCATCGAAATAAAGGGATGAAGTGGAATCACTTAATCCCTTTTTTTCTTTAATATAAAATCATAAACCATTTTTTGTCAAAGAGTTACCCATGGAAACTTTGTGTGATGATTAGTAGGGTTATTTCTATAAAAGTAAACTAATGAAGCAAAAAAAAGCCAGTCTAAACTGGCTTTTTGTCGGGGTGGCAGGATTCGAACCTACGACCTCCACATCCCAAATGTGGCGCGATACCGGGCTACGCTACACCCCGAGGGTTAAACTTTCCATTTGAATCGTTTAACGAGTTGCAAAGGTATAAAAACGAATTTGTTTTCAAAGTTTTATTTTTAAAAAAAGATTTGTTTCGGACCAATAGTTAATGTTCACAAATCTGAAATGCTATTTGTAGTTGCAAGTGATAAAGCCAAATTATTTAATTTGAAGATATATTATGAGTTCTTTATTTTTTAAAATACTTATGAAATTGATTAAACCCAATTGATGTAATCTATTAATGGTAATGCTGCATTTAGTTTATTTGAACCGAGCTTATAAAACTTTGAATACAAAACTAAACTCTTTTTTATATTTTTGTAATATGGATAGCTTACATTACATTGAATATTGGCGTTGGTTTAAAAGGCTTATTTCGTATAAGTAAATTGAGAAATAGATGTGCAAATTGGATCAAAAAAGAATAATAGAATGATTATGACACTAAGGCTTATTTACTGTGTATTGTTATGCAGTGTGTTAACGTTCAATGTTTTTGGACAACAAATATTTGAAGTTGATGCAGAGGAAAGGGATAACTCAATTGTTATCACCAATACCGCAATTGACATGATGAATAAAGGAAATATTGAATCTGCATATAGGATTTTGGAAAAAGTTGTTGAGTCGGATCCTTCATTTATTTTTGGTTACATGAACTTGTATAAAGCTGGAAGTCAGCTTCCTGATAAAACAGATCAAACAGTCACTATTCTTAAAAAAGCACTAACTATTTTTGAAGAGAATGATGAATTAGCCTATTATTTAGGGAACATATTACAAAAGAATGGTAGATTACAAGAGGCAATCCAAGCTTATTCTGACGCCATAGCCTACAGTAAAATAAATGGTGAGGATTTTCCTTTAGTTTGGGCGTATTATTTCAATCGTGGTAATTCATATTTAAAAGCTAATCAACATGCAAAAGCAATCCCTGACTATGATTATGCTTTAAAACTTAATCCCAAAAATCCAGATGTGTTAACCAATCGTGGTTTTTGTTATTATAAAACCAATCAAGGTAATAAAGCGTGTGCAGATTGGACTTTAGCTTCAAGTTTAGGAAGAAAAGAGGCAGACAAATATTTATCCAATTATTGTAAATAGATGTTGTGTACCTATTTACTTTTTTGGGAGATTCATTAAAAACTCCCTACCTTTCGCTTATCAATCAATATCTTTTTTATTTAATTGATTAATAGGAATCGTTACTTATGGGAATGAATATTGTCATAGCTGGAGCTGGTGACATGGGTTATCACTTAGCTGAACAGTTAAGTTTTGAAAACAAAGATATCACGCTGATCGATCAAGATAAGGATGTGTTAGACAATGCATCTGCCCATTTGGATGTTTTATCTGTTTTAGGAGATGCTACATCATTGGAAATTTTAAAGAATGCCAATGTTCGGACTGCAAGCATGTTTATGGCAGTGACTACTTCTGAAAAGACTAATATCATTGCGGCCACGTTAGCAAAGCAACTAGGTGCCAAACGTGTGATTGCACGAGTACGAAATCATGAATACCTTCAAGTAGATCACGAGCAATATTTTAAGAACCTTGGTATCGATAATTTAATTTCTCCAACTGTTCTTTGTAGTGGTGAGATATCAAGGATGATGCAAAATTCAACATTTACAGATGTTTTTGAATTTGAAGGAGGAAAGCTCAATGTTGTTGGAATTCCCTTAGACCAATCCTGTACTTTGGTCAATAAAAAGATTTCAGACATGAAAAATAATCCTCTATTTGAGGACATCAAAATTATTGCAATTGTCCGTGATCAGTTGACAATTATCCCTAGGGGCAATACACTCATCCGAAATAATGATCACGTATTTTTTATTTCCAATAAAAAAGCGGTATCATCTATTATTGAGTTAGTAGGACAGCGAAAAGTAGGTATAAAGAATGTCATGATTATCGGAGGCGAAGATATGGCGTATACCACTGCATTGAAATTGGAAAAAGATTATCGTGTTACATTAGTTCACAAAGATAAGGAGCGATGTAAGTGGCTTGCTGAACGATTAAATGACACACTTGTCATTCATGGAGATTATAAAAATATTGAATTATTGATAGAGGAGGGATTAGAAGAGATGGAAGCATTCATCTCATTAACAGAGTCCTCTGAAACTAATATCATTACTTCTCTCTCTGCAAAGAATCATGGTGTTTATAAAACAATAGCTCATGTGGATACTCGTGAGTACATTCATATTTCTCATAGTATTGGTGTAGACTCTTTGATTAATAAAAAAATTGTAGCTGCTAATGAAATTACCCGATACTTAAGAAAGGGTAAGGTGGAAGCATTGACCGGTATTTATGGTGTGGATGCTGAAATTATCCAATATGAGATAACTAAGGGGAACCGAGTGACCAAACATGCCTTGAAGGATTTGCATTTTCCTGAGGCGGCTATTGTTGCTGGAGTTATTAGGGGAGAGGCAGTATTTATTCCAAATGGTGATTTCCAGCTCATGATTCATGATAAAGTGATTATTTTAACTTTGCCTGAAGCAAAATATTCCTTGGAAAAATTATTTAATTAGAATGATACATTATAAAGAAATCGCTAAAATCATGGGTGGTCTACTAATGCTGTTAACAGTATTGATGTTACCTGGAATAGCCTTTTCTTTTTATTTTAACTCAGGAGATCAAAGGGCCCTAATTTCGGCAGCTTTGGCATCTTTGACCATAGGAGGTTTACTTTTTTTTTCATTTTCAAAACAAGATCAAAATATTCGTAAGCGGGAAGGATATTTAATAGTATCCTTAAGTTGGTTATTTATGTCCATTTTTGGGATGCTTCCATATGTACTTATGGACAACCCAATGAGTATTTCAGATGCCGTGTTTGAGACAATATCTGGACTTACTACAACAGGGGCAACAACTATGGTTGATATTGAAATTATGCCTCAGGGTATTTTATTTTGGAGGTCCATGACGCAATGGATTGGCGGTTTAGGTATCATTGTACTGACAGTTGCTATTTTTCCTTTGTTAGGGATCGGGGGTATTGAATTATTTGTGGCAGAGTCTCCTGGGCCAACATCAGACAAGCTGCATCCTAGAATCCGAGAGACTGCAAAAAGGCTTTGGTTGATTTATGTAGGCCTTACTATCACTGTAATTGTGTTATATTTTTTAGAAGGAATGACATTTTTTGATGCAGTCAACCATGGCTTAACGACCATGGCTACAGGAGGGTTTTCAACTAAAAATGACTCCATGGCCTTTTATGATAGCGAATTAATTCAGTACACAGCTATTGTTTTTATGTTTCTTGCTGGAACAAACTTTACAATCACCTATTTTGGGCTCCAAGGTAAATGGGACCGTGTTTGGAAATCAGATGAATTTAGGGCATATCTTTTCACACTGATTATTTTAGCTGTATTATTGTCTGTTCCTATTTTTGTATATGGAAATCACTCTGTAGAACAATCTTTCCGAAATTCTCTTTTTCAGGTAGTTTCTTTAATTACTACAACGGGTTACATCACTGATGATTACACATTATATCATCCTGGAGTTACTTTAGTGTTTTTTATGATGTTGTTTTTGGGAGCGTCCGCAGGTTCTACTTCAGGTGGGATTAAATTTGTAAGACATCTAACTTTTTTCAAAAACTCTTATCTGGAGTTTAAAAGGATTGTACATCCACGGGCAGTAATTCCTTTAAAAATAAATGGTGATCGTGTTACAGGTAAAATCATTACACATATTATGACTTTTCTATTAATCTACCTGATGATATTTGTCTTTGGTTCTATTATTATTTCAATTATGGGTTACGATTTGATTACTTCATTTGGTGCGGTTGCTACTTGCTTGGGCAATGTAGGGCCTGCTATTGGTATGGTCGGACCAACGGATAATTTTGCGTTTTTCGATCCTTTGGCAAAAATATTTCTTTCTTTTTTGATGCTTTTGGGAAGATTAGAACTCTTTACAGTGCTAGTTCTTTTTACCCCGTATTTTTGGAGGGCTAATTAATGTTTTGGTACAGTAAAGATAAACTTTGAACCAATACCCTCTTCACTCTCCACCCAAAGGGTTCCCTTGTTATGTTCAATTAAATCTTTTGAAATAATCAAACCTAATCCAGTACCGCCTTCATTATTAGTACCAAGAGTGGTATAAAAATCATTTTTAAACAATTTATTTTTTACGATTTGATTCATACCAACTCCTTTGTCTTCAACACAAATCCAGTAATTATCTGAATGGTCTCTTGAATTAACTAAAATTTGTTCTCCATTATTAGTGAATTTTAATGCATTATTTAAAAGGTTCCTAAGAACAATTTCAATCATATTTTTATCAGCGTAAATTTCTGTCCCTTCAGGGACTTTATTCTTTAAATCCTGCTGTTTATAATTGGAGGAGGCCTGAATAAGCTGAAAATTTTTGCAAATCATTTCCGAAAGATCGAATTTGGATTTATTGATTTGCATTCCTTGCATTTGGTTTTTTGACCACAGTAAGAGATTTTCAAGCAAGAGCACGTTGTTGCCTAAGTCAACTGAAATTTGAGGTATATATGTTTGAAACTCTTCTTGAGTCAGATATTTTAAATTTATTAGATCCAACATGCCTTGTAGAGATTGTAAAGGACCTCTCAAGTCATGGGATAAAATACTTAATATTTTATCTTTAACTTGATTGATTTGAACTAGTTCTTTGGCTTGAGCTTCTATCTTAATTTTTTGTACTTTAAGATCTTGATTTAGTTTTCTTTGGTGGTTTAAGTATCTCCTATATAGGATTACCAAAGACAACAAGATTATTTTCATAACAAAAAGTAGTATGAAAATGTAATTCCTGAATTTTTCAGCTTTTAGTTTTAATTCATTTTCTCTATTAAGCTGCTCTATTTCTCTTTTTTGTCGCTGAATTGTAAGTTTAGCGAGGTAATCACGAACTTTTTGAGTATTATATTCTTTTTTCTCTTCAGCTAATAACTCTTCTAATTCGGATAACCAATTATCATTTTTTTCTAAAGTTGCCACCTCAATTGCTGCTGTTAGAATTGCAATAATTGATTCACTATTTGGACGTTGGTTATGAAGGATTAAAGCTTCATCTACATATTTTTTCAGATTGGTGAAATTTCGGTTTTTTTGTTCTATCACTACTAATTGTTCTAAAGCCTGTAAAGCACGGAAATAGTCATACTCTAGACCGTATTCGTATAACGCTAAAACATCTTTTTTTGCGGCATCCAAATCGCCCATATCTATGAGCAGTTGTGCTTTATTGAATTTAGAAACTATCAATTGTCTTGAATTTCCATTGGTACTTCTAATCGAAATAGCTGTATTGATAGCTTCCAAAGCATTTAGATATTGTCCCAATGCACCTAAAACAAGACTTTTGCCAGTTAAATTGTAGGCTAGTCCATATAAATCCCCTGATGTTTGAAAATAGTATTCTGCATCTGTGTAATAATTAAGGGCCTCATCAAACAGGCCTTGCAAATAATAAATTTGACCGATATTATTCAATGAATGGCCTATTTGGACATAGTCATCTGCTTGCTTACTTACGGCTAGTGCTTCTTCATAGTATAAAAGTGATTCGTCTTGTAGATTTTTATTTCTGTAATATACTCCCAACCTATTCAGATTCTCTGCTAGGAGTCTGGAATTATTTAGTTCTCTTGCTAAGGAAATGGCTTCCAAGTAGTAAGGTTGGGCTGAATCAGAATAATGAATTTCTCGGACAAGACCAGCCAATAGTTGTAGTCTTACTTTTGATTCTACCGTCTGCTGTAGGTTTTTGTAAAGGCTATCAACAAGTTTAGATGAATCTTGGGCATTTGAAGGAGAAAATAAAAAAAACAGTATAGCTGCCGCAATTAGTGGAGAGAAATTGAAGGATTTAACTTCTGAATATTTCATTGATGACATCTTGACAAATCAAAAATAGATAAAATGGAAAATAACCCAAATGATTTTCTATCATTTAAAAAAAAATTAATACGTTAAATCAATTTCCAGAAAACATATCCTCTATTTCTCTATCTCCAATGTTTTTACTAAACCTTCGTAAGTTATATGTAAAAGTTATCATTGCGTAGCGTTGAAGAACATTTGATTGAAAGTCTTCAATATACGTTTCAGTAATTCTCCGTCTGACGTTTGCATTTTGTCCAAGTAAATCGTAAACCATTACACTGATTTCACCTCGCTCATTTTTGAAGAGCTTCTTGCCCAAACTCATATTTACTAAAGTAAAGGTCGCGTCGAAGCCATCTGCTAAGCCATTATTTATTTGATGATTGACATCCATTCTGTATATGATTCCTTTCCAAATAATCCAATTGAGATTAACTCTAAAACGCTGTTGGAAAAAATTGTTGCTAAGTCTGGGGTTAAGTGAATTGTTCACTTGATTGTATGATGACCTGGACCAAATATTAAAATCTATAGTTTCACTTATATTGCTGCTAATATTGAATCCAGCAGAGTAGCGGTTAGAATTGTTAAAACCTATTTCTTCATTAACTTGACCGGGTCTTTGGGTAATTCCCAATCCTGTATTTAGACTTAAATTTGACTTTATAAAACCTAAAGGTAATCCATAACTAAACCATGATCTGAATTCCATAAAGCCATCTAAATTCACAGGTCTATTTAGTTGCGCTCCTTGTTGTAATAGTATTCCATCTCCAATATCTATCGGACCGTCGGCAATAAACGTGCTGTTGGAAATGAAGTTATCTGTTAGTCTAGTTTGTGCAAAAAGATTCCAGTTTTGATCTTTTTCTGGATTATTACTTCTGAACCTCAATCTAAATTGATTGGTAAATGCCTGATCTAGATTAGGGTTACCTGTCCGCAATTGAAGAGGATTATTATTATTTATTGCAGCCTGAAGCTGCCCAACATTTGGTTCATTGGTGTAAGTGTCATAATCCAATTGAAGATTTGTTCTACTCGAAAATCGATATTCCAGTCGAATAGTTGGTAATATGTTAGAAAACGTACGGTTAAGAACCTCTGCATTGGGAAAAAACTGATCGTTATCCAATTTTGCATTTTGGTATTCAATCTCTACCTGAATTCGTAATTTTTCTTTTTTATATTGGTATCCCCATTCTAATTGATTCCTTAGAAAGGTACTCTGAAATGAATTACTAAGGGCTGTATCCAGCATTAACTGCTCTGAAACCCCTGTATCCGATAATATATTAAAGAGTAATTGATCAGATCGATTATTTCTGTTTCCTAGTGAGTATTCCAACTCCATTTGTCCATGATCTCCTACTGGTTCAGTATAGGAGAGCCTTACATTCCAGGAATTACCTCTTCTTTCTCTGGTCGTTAACTGATTAAGGATTTCCTCATCCGCTCCAGTTTCATTAAAAAATGTATTTATAGCCTCTCGGTTAGATTCATCGTTGTTCCAATTTGTGCTAAAATTCAATCGAGTAGTAAAGGTCCTGCCAGGCTTATTGAATTTGTGACTATAGTAAAATCTATTAAATAAATCAAAATCACCATATGCTCCTAATCGTGTATTTTCTACGGTGTTGATCAGGTTTCCTGCCTGAGTAGTTTCACCTTCGAAGCCAGATTTCTCATTTTCAAAGCGAGCAGAGAAACGTGGAATATATAGAATGCGGTTTTTTTCATCAATCTGATATTCAAATCTTAGATTGGCCTGATGTCTGTTATTTATTCTAATATCACGGCTATTTTCTGCATAAAATTGGTTTTCATCATCAGATGTAATAAACTCTCTTATCCTGCTTTCAATCCCAAGATTTTCTGTACGTGTAAATACATAACTACCAGTGACCTTTATTTTCTCTCCCCAAGTGTCTGTGTAATTTGCACCAAATAAATTGGTGGTAATAACTCCTTCTTGAGGGCTTGCATTGGTTTGAGCGTTGGGATCTGCTGAATAATTCAGAATGTTTACATTGTTACTTAAACCGGTAAATGTTAATCGGGTGTCTTCATCAAAAACATTGATTGATGCCCCAGCAAGGTAGCGGTCATCAGATCCATAACCAGCTGTAGTTTTACCGAATTGGCCTTTTTTTCGGTCAGGTCTAGTAATAATGTTGATGGTTTTTTGTCTCTCTCCATCATCAAATCCACTCAATTGGGCCTTTTCAGAAAGTTGATCAAAAATCTCAATACTTTGGATCATTTCAGCTGGGATATTTTGTAAAGCAGCTGTTACATCGTTTCCAAAAAAAGGTTTTCCATCAATCAGTATTTGTGCAATATTTTCTCCTTGGGCTTGAAGAACACCACCATCTGAACTTATTCCTGGTAACTTTTCTATTAAAGCTTGGGCAGAAGCATCCTTCATTGTCTTAAATGCGTCGGCATTAAATTGAGTAGTGTCACCTTTTTGTGTTCCCGTTGATCTTCTGGCTTGTACGACCACTTCATTTAAATCTTGTGCTTCCTCTCGTATGTATAAATTTCCTAAATTAAGGGGTTCTGTCAATTCAATTACTTTAATTAAGTCTTTATAGCCTATGAATTGTATCCTTAAAATGTAGCTTCCACGCCTTTCATTGGACAATTCAAACGTTCCATCTATATCCGTTACACTTCCACTTACTTGTGAGGAATCTGATGCTGAAAGAAGTAACACATTTACAAATGGCATTACGTCGTTCTTGCGCTCATCTTTTACTGTTCCTTTGATAGAAAAAGATTGTGTAAATCCTGATTTTGGAAAAATGATAAGAACAAGAAAAAAAGAAATCCAATACTTCATGATTAGGCTAATTTTAATAGGCCCTCAAATTTATGGAAGTCATGTTTTGGAAACAGCAGATATCTGCTAAGAGGTAATTCTTAGTTCTAAACTGTGGCAATAAGTGTTGAACTGGGGAATCTTTCCCCAAAACATATTTAGCAAACCGAAAAATTCCTCTTATTTTTCAATTAAACATAAAATAAATAGAATACTGCAACTGTTAAAATCACAAAAATCACTGTCAAACCGCTACCAGCTTTTATGTAATCTTTGTTTTGGTAACCTCCTGCTGAAATCATTAGTGCATTTACTTGATGTGTAGGTAACAAGAATGAATTTGAAACACCAATTGCAGCCAATAAAACCAAAGGTCTAGGATCAAGCCCAGCAATCTCTGCCATTCCAATCACTAATGGAGCCAATACAACCACTGCTCCTACATTCGACATAAATAGAGAGAATATAGTACTAAGAATCGTAATAGCTGTTAATAAAACGATCACTGGCTGACCTTCTATCACTTGCATTACATATTGGGCGAGAAAATATGCAGCTCCAGATTTTTGCATCGCTATTCCGAGTGGAATTAAGCCAGCCAAAAGGAATACTACTTTCCAATCCACTGCATTATAAGCTTGCTGAATCGTAATTACCCTTGATAAAATCATTGCTATAGCACCTGTCAAAAAAGCCAAAGCAATGGGGACTCCAAGAAATGTTAGAATTATCCCAAAAGCGAAGCTCGTAATTGCAGGAACTGCTTTGGATTGGTTTTTAGGTTCAGCCTCAATCGGAGTAGCAAGAATAAAGTCTGTATTATTTTTAAGGCTTCTGATATTGTCCCAAAGTCCATAAACAATCAAGGTATCACCTTTTTGAAAATGATGATCCGAAAAATCACCTTTGATCTCACTGCCATTATTAAATAAAATCAAGGGTTCCAAGGCGAATTTTCTTCGAAATGCAAAATCTCGTAGTGAATGCCCGATCAATTCTGAACCTGTTCCAATGATGATTTCCGCAAAACCAGATTCATCTGGCTTACTTAGTCGATTGAAAATTGCCGGTTGTGTTGTCTCTTTTAAACCAAAAATGCTTGCTAACCGCTTAGCTTCTTTTTCAGAACCTAAAAGTGCGAGGATTTGACCTTGTGAAAATGAAGTCTCCCTCCAAGGAGCATATATAACATTTTCACCATCAGCTAAGGCAATTAGATTTAACTGGAAGTCTTTCCAAATGCCGGATGATTCAGTGGTTTTTCCTATGAGAGAACTTTCTTTTTGTATACTAAAATACCATAAATTATTTGGCAGCTGAAGTGTTTCTATCAATTGCTCTTGTGCAGATTTCTTTTTTTCGCCTTTTCCTTCCTTAGGAAGTACATAATTTCCTAATACAAAGAAATATACGATTCCAGCAATCAATAAAACACTGCCAACTGGTGTTACTGCAAAAAGAGCATAGGGCTCTAAGGATGCATTTTTAAGTAAATCATTGATTAGAATTAGATGTCCGGATCCCACCATTGTCAAGGAACCTCCGAGAATAGCAGCGAATCCCAAGGGCATGATAAGTTGCGTGGCAGGAATATTCGTTTTTCTGGAAATATCTAATGTACCTGGTAAAAAGAGTGCTGCTGCGCCTATGTTTTGCATAAATGCGGATAGTGTACCCACCGAGAGACCAAGAAAGCCAATAATTTTATTTTTATCATTACCTACTTTTTTAAGAACTGCCTCAGAAAAACGCTCCATTACGCCTGTTGTGGTGATACCATATCCCAAAATCATTACTGCCAGCATGGAAATTACTGCATTGGAGGAAAAACCTTTGAGCATCTCATCAGGGGTCAATACGCCTGACCACCCAAGTGCTAGCATTGTAATAATGGCAACCACGTCAATTCGAAAAATTTCAAAAACCATCATGATAACTGTGGCAACTAAAATTCCTAAAACAATGACAATTTGTATATCCAGTTCCATAGCTTAAGTTAATAAAACAAGGTCAAAAGTACGTTCTTTACCAATCAAAAAAATGTGCTGAATGTCACACCAACAAAAAAAAGTCCTGATTGAGGACTTCTTTTTATCTAAATGAATACCTAATAAAGAAATTTTACTTCCACAAAAGTAAATATTTGAAAATGGCTAGTGATTACCTATATATTAAACTAGTGTTGTATTTAAGTTTCCCAAACACGTCTATTTGTGAACATGGTCATTTTTTATATCTTCGAATGTTGAATTTTAAATTTAATCCTTCAAAACTCCTTTTTCTCAACAAATTTCCCATGACAGAACAAGCGCCTTTATTGACTAATGACGCTACAGTATTAGGTCTATTAATGCTGATCTTAGCATTCGTGTTCAGCACATCAGCAAGCAAAGCACCATTTTGGCAGAAATTTTACAAGTATATACCTTCTGTATTGTTATGTTATTTTATACCAGCCGTTTTTAACTCTTTGGGAGTTATATCAGGGGATAGTTCAAACTTGTATAAAGTTGCTTCACGTTATTTATTACCTACTTCATTGGTCTTATTAACTTTGGGAATTGATTTTAAAGGTATTTTAAAATTAGGACCTAAAGCATTGATTATGTTTCTAGCAGGTTCTTTAGGTATAGTTTTAGGAGGTCCCTTGGCACTTTTGACTATCTCGATTATCTACCCAGAAATATTGGGAGGAGTGGGGCCAGATGAAATCTGGAGAGGATTGGCTACGATTGCAGGAAGTTGGATAGGAGGAGGGGCCAATCAGACCGCAATGTTGGAGGTCTTTGGTGCAAGTCCTACATTATTTTCACAAATGATTGCTGTAGATGTCTTGGTAGCCAACGTGTGGATGGCAGTATTGCTTTATTGGGCTGCTAAGCCTGGGAAAATTGATAAGATTTTTAAAGCTGATGCATCAGCGATTACAGAATTACAGGAAAAAGTGGAAAAGTACCGAGCAAGTATTATGAAGCTCCCCTCACTTGCTGATACCATGAAAATATTTGGTGTAGGTTTTGCGATTACAGGCTTGTCCCACCTCGTTGCAGATTATCTTGCGCCATTTATTGGTAAAAATTACCCTTCTTTAAGTGCGTATTCGTTAGATTCGACATTTTTTTGGATTGTCGTGATTGCTACAACAGGTGGATTGATCCTTTCTTTTACTAAAAGTAGAGAATTAGAAGGCGTAGGCGCTTCACGTATGGGCTCATTGCTTTTGTATGTTTTGGTAGCTACAATTGGGATGCAAATGGATTTAGGGGCCATTTTTGACAATCCCGTATTCTTTTTAATTGGCTTGACTTGGATGCTTTTTCATGTAATCATTATGTTATTGGTAGCGTATCTTATAAAAGCTCCATTTTTCTTTGTAGCAGTCGGGTCTCAAGCTAATGTTGGAGGTGCTGCTTCTGCACCAATTGTAGCATCCGCCTTTAATCCTTCTTTGGCGCCTGTTGGAGTATTGATGGCGGTATTGGGTTATGCGGTAGGGACTTATGGAGCCTATTTGTGCGGGTTATTAATGCAGCTTGTGCATGGAATGTAGAAACCATTACATCATGTAATCGGTTTAGTTGATAAAATAGCTAGAGGCACATGCTTACTATGGAAATCTTAAAAAAAGCAAAATCAAGGTGGCTTGACCCTGAATTTGAATTTATCATGAGCAGGTCTTCAGGACCAGGCGGACAGCACGTCAATAAAGTGAATTCTAAAGTACAGCTAAAATTCAATGTAAGTAATTCTGATATACTAAGTGAAGAAGAAAAAGTCTTATTGCAAAAAAAATGGGCTTCAAAACTTGATGCTACAGGTGCTGTCCTAATCCAATGTCAAGAAAAAAGATCACAACTTCAAAATAAAGAGTTGGCAATAAGAAAGTTTTATGAAATGGTAGTCAAGGCCTCGGAAAAAAAGAAAGTACGTGTGGCTACCAAGCCTTCTAAAGCAGCAATTGAAGAACGTTTAAAAACAAAAAAGGCTCAATCTGAAAAGAAAAAGTGGAGAAGCGATTATTGATATGAAAGCCCCTATCTATCTAGATTACAATGCAACAACTCCCTGCCATCAAGAAGTAGTTGATGAAATGCTTCCTTTTTTTACCCAGCAGTTTGGAAATGCGGCAAGTAAGAATCATGCATTTGGTTGGCTTGCAGAGGAGGCGGTAGAACTTTCAAGGGCAAGAGTAGCGCAATTGATTCATGCCAAACCCAAGGAAATTATCTTTACCTCTGGGGCTACGGAATCTATAAACTTAGGGATAAAAGGGACTTTTTACAGGTATCAAGGTAAACAACAGCATTACATCACTTGTGTTACTGAGCATAAAGCTGTTTTGGATACCTTTTCCACACTTGAGCTTTGGGGAGCAGAAGTTACGTATTTGCCAGTTGATCAGAATGGTAGAATTGATTTAAAAGAACTTGAATCAGCAATCAAGCCCTATACTCGGATGATTTCACTCATGTGGGCCAATAATGAAACAGGAACTATTCATCCGGTAGAAAAAATCTATGCAATAGCTGAAAAATATAAGGTGATTTTTTTTACAGATGGGGTTCAAGCAGTGGGAAAAATTCCTGTAAATGTTAATTTTTGTCATTTGATGGCACTGTCAGCCCATAAATTTTATGGCCCAAAAGGCGCAGGTGCTTTGTATATCCGTCACAATGACTTACATCCAAAGCCGCTTCCCTTGATGGATGGAGGTAATCATGAAAAAGGTTTTCGTAGTGGCACTCTCAACGTTCCCGGTATTGTTGGTATGGGAAAGGCAGCGGCTATTGCTGCAAAAGGTCTACTTGAAAATCAGTTCACAATGAGTCAATTAAGGGATTATTTGGAGCAAAATCTTCTTGCCTTGGGTGGAGTTTATGTTAATGGAGATTCAAGTAATCGGTTGCCCCATGTTAGTAATTTACGATTTAGTGGAGTTCAAGGGGAAGAATTACTGTTTCAGGTAAATAAGTTTGTTGCCTGTAGTTCTGGTTCTGCTTGTACTTCTATCACACCAAGAGCATCCCATGTGCTCAAGTCTATGGGACTTACTGATGAAGAAGGGAAGTCTTCAATTCGTTTTTCACTGGGTTGGCCTACATCTAAGGATGATGTACAAATGGTTACAAATAAATTAAAAGATTACCTTTCAATTCGAGTTAGCTAACAAAAGCTATTTCTACGAGATTGAAAAATACATAGTTTTTCATTATTATCGGCTATTTAGGATTTACGTTTAAATGACCAAGTAACATAAAACTTCGCTACCACGTCCCCTTGGGGATTGCGGCCGGTGGATATCATGGTGAGGGTGCCTGTTTCTTGAGGTTGAAGGGAGTCGATTAACTGGGTGAGTTCGGCTCCTTGGTCGCAGGTGAAGATGATTTTTTGATTGGCTTTTTTGTGGTACTCGGCACGGAAATCTACTACCAACATGCTGAAATTTCCTTTGCCTGCCATACCCAATTGGCATAAAGCTCCGGTACTAAGCTCAGCCGCACCCGCTAAGGCAGCAAAATAAATGGACTGAAAAGGATTTTGACTTCTCCAAAAGAAGGGGATACTTACCTCACATTTCTCTAAGGATAAGGACTTGATTTTCAGTCTCCAAAAAACTGCCGATGGTAATTTGAAAAACATGGCCCACCAAAAGATGAAGGGATTTGTCATTCTGCTTAAGTATTTTTCAGCCTCTTTTGTCATAGAATTCCTAGGTTTTAAGGCTCCAATATACAAGAAAAATCAACTTATTTTTTTCTATTGAAGGTAAGTTTAGCTGAGCGCATTACATGCACCTTTATTTTATTTGCAACAATGTTGAACTTTTTGGAGGATTCCGTACTTTTGTACCTGTAATAGTATTGCAAATGCACCTGCGTCCCAACAAATATTTTCTTTTACTCTTCTTTTTCCTTTGGATACTGACAGAATCTTCTGCACAGAGCCGTCAGCCGGTTTTGAAAGGAAAAGTTACGGACAGCAAGCAGATGCCTTTGGCAGCCATTATTTCTATTCATGAATTGGGGAAATCTACGTTGGCATCCTTGGATGGGGATTTCCAATTTTCAAATCTGAATCCTGGAGTTTACCACTTGCATGTGACGCATTTGGGCTTCAAATCCTACAGTAAAAATGTGGAAGTAGGCATGGAGGGTGCTGAGCTGAGCATTCAATTGAATGAATCAGAGATTTTGTTGGCGAGTTTGACGGTGGAAGCTAATCCCTTCAAGAATGGGCCTTTGGAGCAGTCCCAAACTATCTTGATTTTGGATCGGGAGTTTATTCAAAGAAACAATGGAGGAACATTTGCCAATGCCATTGAAAAACTTCCGGGAATTTCTACCATCAATACGGGGGTGGGGATTAGTAAGCCTGTGATCCGAGGAATGAGTTTCAACCGCATCATGGTGAATGACCGTGGCATCAAGCAGGAAGGGCAACAGTGGGGGGCCGATCATGGCTTGGAAATCGACCCCTTTGATGTAGATAGGGTGGAGATTGTGAAAGGACCAGCTTCGTTGATTTACGGTTCGGATGGGATGGCAGGTGTGATCAATATTGCTCCAGCAGCTTTCCAACAGAATGGAGCTATTGAGGCGAATTACTCCGGAATGTACCGCTCCAATAATGATATGATTTCCCATTCCGTGTTTGTGGATGGCAATGAACAGGATTTTGTGTTTCGTGCGAGATTTACAGCACAGGATTTTAGTGATTATAGAGTTCCTGCCGAGAACTTTGTGTATGCAGGGTTTTTATTGCCCATTTTTGATAACCGACTCAAAAATACTGCGGGGCGTGAGCGTCATTTTTCCTTTACCGGAGGTTTGCAAAAGGATTGGGGAGTTTCTACTGTAACCGTAAGCGGGTTTAATCAACAGGCAGGAATTTTTGTAGGAGCCGTTGGCATTCCTAATATCAACAACCTACGGCATGATGGAGATCATCGCAATATCGATCTGCCCAAGCAGGATAACCAACACTATAAAGTGATTTGGAATAATACAATACAGCTAGGCAAAAACTGGATGGAACTGGATTTGGGCTATCAGCGCAATCAGCGTCGGGAGTTTTCTTTTCCGCATAACCAAGGCTTGGGAGAGAATGAATTTGGGAATTTGGCTTTATCGCTGGATTTGAATGTATATACGGCAAACCTTCGCCTGAATCAGCAGCATGGAGAAGGAGGGCAGTCTGTTGCGGGTTTTAATGTACAGCATTCCGTCAATAGGCAAAGTGGTTTTGAGTTTCTATTGCCTAATTTTGAATCCCTGCAAGGAGGAGTTTTTTATTTCAGGGAGCAACGTTTGAATTCCAATTTGGTATGGAATGGAGGAATTAGGGTAGATGGGGCGTTGCACGATATTCAGGAGCATTTGCAACCAATTTTTGTACGTCTGCAACCTACAGGAGAATTTGAGCAACGCAATGCTGATATCTATCGCAGGTTTCTGAATTGGAGTGGAAGTACGGGGATTTCCTGGGTGTACAAGGATGATGTAAATGTAAAATTCAACCTAGGTTCAGCCTATAGAATTCCAACGCCAATTGAACTGGCTTCCAATGGGGTTCATCATGGGAATTTCAGACATGAGGTTGGGAATGCCAATTTAACTGCGGAGAGAAGTTATCAGGCAGATCTGAATATTTCCTTGTCCAAAAAGAAGGTATTGGTGAGCATCAGTCCATTCTTTGGCTACTTTGATAATTACATTTATTTGGCTCCTGCACCTCGTTTTTCCCCTTTGCCGGGGGCTAGTTTATTGTGGGAGTATAGACAAAACAATGCCATATTTACCGGTGGTGAGTTGCTGTCGCAGGTGTCCTTGGTTAAGAACTTAAACTTCTCCCTTGGTGCGGAATATGTTTACAACCACAACTTGGATACGGGTTTGCCCTTACCCCTGACACCTCCTTTTTCTACCTTGGCCGGTTTGGAGTATAAGATTCCTGCTTTGGGTAAAAATATCCAAAATATGTATGTGTTTGTGGAATCCCGTTGGGCTGCTTCGCAGAATCGGGTGGATAGAAATGAGCGGATTACGGAAGGCTACCAATTGTGGGAAGCAGGTTTGGGTTGGGACCTTCGGTTGAAGAATCAGCCCTTACAACTCCAATTATCAGGTCAAAATCTCGGAAATGCTGTTTATTTCAACCATTTGAGTCGCTATAGGTTGCTGAATTTACCTGAGCAAGGAAGAAATATTTCCCTGAGTATCAATATTCCTGTAGGAATTCGATAAAAAAACGAAATAATAGTTTGTGGCTTCAAATGCCTTTTCTATATTTGCAACATTATTGCAAATTAAACATTGTAACAAAAAATAAACTATGAGAAAGTATCTAGGATTGCTAGCTATGGGTGGTGTGTTGGCTTTTTCGGCCTGTACGGATGATGATAATCCAGCGATTGCTGATCGTGAAGCTCCGGTAATTGCTTTTGCAGAAGGCAGAGATGGATTTAGACCTGCGAATAATGAGGTGAGGCTTGCAACTACAGACCACATGCACATTCGTTTCAGTGTAACAGATGAATCCGGTATAGGTCAGGTATTGGTAGATATCCATAATTCTTTTGACGGTCATACCCATGCCCGTATGTCCAATTCTTTTGAGCCTCTGAATGTGAAGGATATTTACAGTGCAGATGCAGCAAACTTTGCTTTCCGTTTCCCACAAGGAGCTAAGCGATTGAATGTTGATAATACAGCGACTGATATTTATTGGGAGGGGCCTACTTCCAGAGTTCAGGGAAATGTATTAGCTGGACCTTATGATATTATCATTTCTGCTGTAGATATTCATGGAAACCAGACAAGCTTCGCAGATGGCAGCAACTATCTAGCGACTTTCTTTATCGAGCGTGCTTATGCCCCACAAGTGGCTGTAAGCAACTTGAAGAATGGCGAGATTGATGCTGAAGCTGGTGAATTATTAGATGTAAGAGGAAGTATTGCTAAGGGTACACATTCTTTGAGTTCAGATATCCGCTTTGTGTGGATTAGACTGGCTGAGGAGCATGAGCATAATCATAACCACAGTGCTATGGCAAGAGTGGCAGATGAGGTGTTTGCTGAAAGAATCTGGGGTTCTTCTGCTTGGAGACAAGGTATGTCCGGTGCTACTTTACCAAACACCACAGATTTACGTTTCGAAGATCTATTGACTGGTTCTAATGCTATTACTGTTCCTGCGGGAGAAGATCACTTAGACCTAATCGTATGGGTTGAGGATGTAGCAGGCAATGTAACACAGAAGACCTATACAGTGCATATAGATTGATTGTGATAGGGGACTTTTCCAACGTTTGCTCACAAGCGAACTAGCTAGTTGGGACTTATACTTTAGAAAAGTTTTCCAATCTACTCAAGAAGAATTTATTCAAATTTAGAAGAGGGCAGGGATGTCCTCTTTTTTTGGTTTAGGAGACACTCCAATGAAGCTACAGCCTATTTCATAAACTGCATCAATCAAGAACTGCCCATACCGGAGATCGGCACTATGAGAATATTGTAGGTTACTTAAAGATTATGAAAAAATTAAACCTTTTGTAAGTTCAAGAACTAGTTCAGATGTTGAGAACGGAATATAAAAGGAGAAGGAATTTGATGGGTGTGTTGGAGGTAATGTAAGCTAAGCTATTTCCAAAATGGAAATAGCTCGATAGAATGAGTAAGTATGTGCAAAAAATGCACATACTGTGCGGTTAAATGATTCAGTTATAATCTATGCCTAATTCCAAGTGAAGCTATATCAGTTCATCAAGTGATTTGACACCAATGATTTTTAGAACTTCGTCAAGGTGCTTTTCATCCTCGTTCATTTCAAAATTCATAGTTTTCCTATCCAATACTATACTGGCAGAATTGCCAACCATCATTTGATCTTTATTCTTATAAATAAGAGATTCCCCAGCCGCAAAAAGTCCTAACTTTTTCATTGATTCCGGTTTAATCGCAATATTTAGTCCTTGACCTTCCATCATGAAACTTGGATAGAGAATTCCGTCTATGTTAGCATGATTACACATCATATCAGAAAATATTGCTGAAACCTGATAGTCAAGTGAATTCTTTATTTCCTTGGAAAATTCTAGAGCCATATAATCGTAAAAACTAAGTATAGCATTACGGTATTCAAGACTATGCGCATTAAGATTATTAAGAAAAGCTTGGTAAACCTCTTCTGAAAAGGAATTTACTCCATGGAATCCTTTATTATTAGCAATTGCTAATAACTCTAATGGCTCTTGAGTAATCCATTTCCCATAAGCTATTTTCTTAATTCCTGAGACAGTCTTATCCCTTATCCAAGGCATAGATTCTGCCAATGTTATCAATCTAGGAGTATCTATTTCCCCGGGTTTAAGACCTTCTCTGACCGTGGATCCGTAAAACATGGTCCTTCTTGGCGTACTTGCTCTTTGGAACTCTCGGTTCAAATGTTGTGGCTTGAATGAAAAATCCGAAACCGTGGAAAATCTTGGTTCTCCGTCTCCCATAGGTCTTGCCCTCAATATCCCTTTTCCAGCATTATAGGTGACCACCATTGTCCCTACATTTTTCACATGATCAAAAACAGACCGAATGACTTCTTCATAATTTCTAGTCAAATCTAATCGGCTAAGGATTTTTACGGCTTTTGGAAGGTAAATTTCAGGTTTCATCTCAAATTCAATTCTAAGCTTTGTTTTCGATTAAAGAATAATGAAATCAAAATTAACCTTTAAAGGTTAATTATTTTTAATAAATTTGTTTTTTAACACTTTATCGTGGTACCTTTGCAAAACACATCTGAAGAAAAAGTCGGCCAATTCTTAAGAGAATTTAAGGAAAAAATGAAGGTTTGGGGCGTGTTATTCCTTGATGATAGAGGAAAAAACTTTGAAGCACTTACCCAGCTTGATATCCGTCCGATGGATCGAGAGCAGATCTTAGAAGCATTAATTGTTGAAGATTACTCAGAAGGTCCTAAACCGGAGGAAATTCACGGTACCAAAGAAATGTGGGTCTTTGGGAAAATTGTAAAAGGGCAAGAGATCTATATAAAGATTACAAAAGGGATAATAGGTTCAAAAGTCCTTTGTATTTCATTTCATCTTGCAGAGCGAAAAATAAAATATCCTTTCAAATAACCATTTTATGAAAAGTCCATTCACTGGAAAAGAAATGCCTTTAAAGCATGAGGTACGAACTGTCACTTTTCGGAAGGAAGAAATTAAAACAAGATTCCAATTTTACCTGTGCGATGATACCGGAGAGAAATTTACCACAACAGAATTAGATGAATACAATATGTTGATGGTAGAGCATGCCTACCGGGCAAAAAATCATATTCCTCAACGGGAAGAGATCATTGAAATAAGAGAAAAATATGGTCTCTCCGCAATTAGGATGGGAGAAATTCTGGGTTTCGGTCAAAATACATACGGACTTTATGAGAAGGGCGAACTTCCTTCCTTGGCAAATGCCAATTTGATTAAACTTGCAAGAGACCCATTTAAATTTAGGAGCCTAGTTGAGGACTGGACCCCGAAATCTGAGAATACAAAAATTGATCTTCTAAAAAGAATTGATCGGTTAATATCTTTAGACAAACAAAAACTAATCAATCTCGAGGATTATTTAATGGGTGATGATGAGGCCAATATTTTGACTGGCTATAGTAAGCCAAATCTTGAAAAATTTGTCGAAATGATTGTTTTCTTTGCCCATAAAACGCCATGCTTTAAAACAAAGATGAACAAGTTGCTATTTTATGCAGATTTTTCTTACTTCAAATATTTTGGAAATTCTATAAGCGGAGTTAAGTACAAAGCAATAAATTTTGGACCTGTCCCCAATATGTTTGAAACCATCTTTGAAAATTTATCTGAAAATGATGTGATAGATATTTTTTATGAAGATAAGGCAGATGGAATTAGGATAGAGAAATTAATTGGTAGAGAAGATAGACCATTCAATTCAGAAGTTTTTTCAAATGAAGAACTGGCCACCCTTGAAAATATCGCATCTCAATTCAAAGACATTTCAACAAATGGGATTGTTGAAATCAGCCATCTTGAAAAAGGTTGGTTAGAAAATATTCATGGCAAAAAATTTATTTCTTACGATTTTGCGATGGAACTCAAAGCGGTTTAAAGTGGAATCCAATCGTACCTCCGTTAACCATTAACAATGAACTCAAAGCACCTACAACAACCTAAAAAACAGCTCATTTGAGCAAGGGGAAGCCTTTTGCTTACAAACAATGAAGCAAAAGGCTCTAAAAAAAGGATAGTAGTAATTAACCGCTATCAAAACCTCCTTTAAGAAACTAGATTACTTAACCAGCAGGATATACTCCAAGCTTTTAATCCCCATAGCTAAATCTCCGCTCAACCCTGCTTAGTTCCGAGCAATTGGGATCGACAGGGAATAATTCCGAAATTACGCTGTTGTTCACTTCGGTTTAGCCCTACATGTTGTGGGCAGTATTTCTCATATCTTCCATGATAATTTTAAGGAAGATATTTGCATCAATTGAAATGTTCCTGTGTTATCATACCCATGCTTATATTCATAGCCTATTCCTAATGATTCTTGTTTACCAGGATATAAATAAACAGAACTTGCTAAGATTGGCAGAGATGTTCTTAGTGATGTAGAATTGTTAATAATTTCTCTGTATGTTCCATCAATGTTCACTTGTAATGTTTGTGGTATTACCCATATTTCAGTAAAAAATCGAATAAAAAAAGTTGAAAAATCTTCTGTTTGTCCTTTAGTCACCAAGTCAGGCAGGTAGTTGTATTCAATGCCGAAGTATGGATAGTATCTTGCTCGGAAATTTTCATTTTTGTCCCTAATTGATGAACCCGGAAGAAACCTGTAGTTACTAGAAAGCGAAACTTGAAGCGATAGCTTGGTTTCATATACATTATTTATAAAATTTCTTTTAAATGATGAATTTCCAATAAAATATGGTGCAATAACAAATTTCCCATTTGGAAGCCCGTTAGCTATATTAGGTGCTTTTAAACCAAATGGTATAAATTCGAAATTTAATCCCCCATCTAATTTATTTTTCAAGTCAGTTGAATCATTTGATTTATGCCACTCAACTTTTGGATAAAATAAAAGAATTGATCCTTTATTTTTCAATAGTTCTAATTGTGATAATTTTATTGCTATATCAGCATTAAAAAAGTCATTAGTGGTTTTATGATTTTCTTGAAAGGAAATGCTTGCTGGCTTGTTCTCATTTTTTGAACCATCAAATGTTTGTCTTATGGCAAAATTTTTATCGGTAAGCCATTTATTAATTTTAATGAATGTGGAATCCTGAGCAAGAAGATGGTCAGAAAATAAGAATATCAATATGCTAATAATGAAGATTTTTTTCATAGCCCTGCTTTTTTGATAATAAGCTCATAAGTTTTCTTGACATCCATATCCTTTTTTCGAAGCTCTGATGCTAAGACAGTCTCATCAGGATTAATACTTTTTAAATATGCTCTTAACGCAATTGCAAGTAAACCAAGTTTAACATCATCAAGTTTAAGAGGATGATTTTTTAGAATATAATCATCCGTCACATTAGAAGGTTTCATATTTGCAAAAGAAGCAATATATGCAACGACATTAGTTTTTATTGTCTCGTTCATATTTTGATGATTTGGTTTTTAATTTTGGTCACAACTATTCACCTCAAACAATCTATTACGCTATGTACCTAATTTGGAATTAGTAGCGAAGCTTCTAATGGATTTTTTTAGATTAATTTTTTTTTATTCATTGGCCTAACATATAATAAAGTTGTCATTGGGAACAGCCTTTCGAAAAAACTAAATATCCTAAGAAAACTTGATTAAAATAATTTATCAACACCCCAAAAAAGGTTGAAATCCACCCCTCAACCCTTTTTCAACCCCCTTCCTTACCCAAAAAACTCCAAAATCTCCTGCCTTCTACTCACTTCCAACTTCTTGTAAATATGATTGATGTGGGATTTGAGGGTGCTGGGGGAGATAAAGAGCTCGTCGCTGATTTGTTGGTTGTTTTTGTGTTGGAGGTTAAGGTTGAGCACTTCCCGTTCTTTGCGGGAGAGGGTTTTGAGTTTGGCTTGGAGGATGGCTTCTTTTGTTTCAGTTTCTGAAATGACAGCCTGCGCTTTTTGGTACTCTTTGTTTATAGCTCCCGCATAAATCCATGAAACAGAAAAACCTAAAACCATTAACCAATACAACCAATAAAAGGAGGTATTCCATTCCAGTAATGGCCCTACTTCTGCAAAGCATAGATAATTAGAACCTATAAATGTGAGAACAATACTGGGAAGCATGATGCTATGCAAATGCTTCTGCCGGGAGTGTTTATAATGAAAGAAATTCATGATAATAGGTTTGATGGCAAAATGAAATCAGCGAAAATCACTAAGAGTTTCGCTATACTAAACTTCTGTCAGTTAAAAATAATTGATAAAAAAATGGAATACCATACCCTGATCAGGGTATTTTTTATTCATTTTCAAGGGTTTAGAACTGTAAATGGTTCTCGCATATCGAGGGGATTGAACAGATTGGGCGCAGATTGATTGGATTGGATTTTTTCAGATTAAAGAACTTTACAGCGCTCAGTTGATTTGTGTTTCACTTGATATTAATTGCTTGGTCATTCAAGCCATTGGTGTTATAAAGCTGTATGTGGTGATTAGTTTATTAGTGATTAGTTATTGAGTGATTAGTGATTAAGTGATTAGTTTATTTGGGATTTAGTGATTGGTTATTAAGTGATTAGTATTAGTTATCCTAAATCTAAAATCTAAGATCTAAAATCTAAAATCTAAAATCTAAGATCTAAGATCTAAAATCTAAATCCCACCCATCCACCTACTAGTTACCTTGGCAGTGCTTCCAGTACTTTAGCTACCAAGCTGGCTTTTTCATTATTTTTGATCCAGCGGGCCACAATAACCAATTCATTTTCTTGATCAACGTAGACCATGTTTGTTCCGGCCCCAAGATGGAAAAAGGCGGATTCAGGGGCAGCGGGGATTTCTTTTTTATCCGTATTGAGGAAGTAGTTCATAAAACCATAATTTGGCTGAACACTTGTGGGGGTTTTAGATTTATTGATCCAATCGTGAGAAATAACCTGCTCTCCATTCCATTGGCCATTTCTTAGTGTCAGATAGCCAAATCTTGCTTGGTCATAAGCAGAAATAAACAAACCACCACCCCAATGAGAACCACCGCTCACCGACTGCATGATCTGACCATCAATAATAACGAAGGAATTTTCATAGCCAGTCCATCTCCAAGTAGGGCTAGCACCGATCTTATCCATTAAGCGTTCTTTTAACACTACCGGTAGAGGTTTTCTCCAAACATTTAGCAAAGCTAGTGCAAGCACATTTACACGGGTATCATTATACTTGTAGACAGTGCCGGGCTCATTTCTATCTCGTGTCAACCAATCCTTGGCATTCCCCTGTGGTCTATCTGCCCAATCAGGCTTTCCCCATAAGCTTCCTTCCCAATCAGATGTTTGTCGAAGCAGATGTTCCCAGGTAATCTTTCTATTATGCGCTCCTTCAAATAGGTCAAAAACATCTTCCTGCATTAAGTGATCGGATTTGTTTTGAAGGAGTTGGTGAGGCATATAAGGTATGATGGGTGCCATGTAAGGATATACTAGATCCTTTTCTGATTGAATCAAACCTGCATCAACAGCCAATCCTGCCGTTGTCGAAAGAATACTTTTTGCCACAGAAAAAGTTAAATCTACTCGAGAAGGATCTCCCCACTTGCCAATGATATATCCCTTATAGATAATCAAACCAGTAGATTCACCACGATCTTTCATAGGGCCAATGGGATACCCAAAGGGTTCTCGACCAAATGCAGATTGATAATGGGCAAGTTTTAAATTCTTAGCTTCTGTACTTTCAATATCCTTGGCAAATTGAATGGCCTCAGCCAACTTCACGACATTAACACCCATCTCATCAGGTTTCTTTTCTTCCCAATGGTTGGAAGCAGGAAAATAGGTTTGGGCAAAGCCAACTTGAAGAATACAGAATGTTAGTAGTAAAATTGGCGTTAAGGGTCTTCTCATGGTTGTCATTTGTAAATTACCTACTAAATGTAAGGAAGATTTTAAGACAGTCGACAGAATTTACAGGACCAAAAGCAAAGATTATTTAATCGGTTTACTATTGGTTCTCGTATGATATGAAACAATTTGCATTAATTTTGGTCTTATCTACATATTTTAAACACACATGCACGAACAAAAACCCGTTTGTATTATTGGCGCTGGTCTTTCTGGATTGATTGCTGCGTATGAGTTGGAAATGGCTGGTTACAGCCCTGTGATTCTCGAATCATCTGATGGCGTGGGGGGTAGAGTTAGAACAGATGAAGTCAGAGGATTTCTTTGTGATAGAGGTTTTCAAGTTTTAAATACAGCCTATCCGGAAGCTCAACGGTATTTGGATTATGATGCTTTGGATTTAAGAAAATTTTCCCCAGGGGCAATTGTTCTTAGACCGGGAAATAGTTTTGCTATTCATGACCCCTTAAGAGATCCCATGAAACTCTTTGGTATGGCTTTTTCAGAAGTGGGAAGCTTAACAGATAAAGTTAAGATTTTCACGCTCACCAATCAGTTGAAATCACAGTCAGAAGAACAATTATTTGCGGAAGAATCTAAACCAACGATTCAGTTTTTAAAAGAATATGGGTTCTCGGATATCATTATTAATAATTTCTTTAAACCCTTTTTTAAAGGCATATTTCTAGAAAATGAGTTGAGCACCTCCTCACGTATGTTCAAATTCGTGTTCAGGATGTTTGCTTTAGGTTATGCAGCTGTACCAGCTAAAGGGATGGGGCAGATTTCGGAACAATTGAAAAGCAAACTGCAAAAAACGGAAATTCGATTAAACACCTCTGTTGCTTCCATTACCGGAACTACTATTCAATTGACTAACGGTGAAGTATTGGAAGCGAGAAAAATAATAGTTACATGCAAACCTGATTTGGTAATTCCACAGCTGCAGGGGCAAGTAAATCCTTACAGGAAAGTTGTTAATGTGTACTTTGCATTGGATCATTCGTTCACGGCAAGTCCTATGATTTCTTTGATCACAGATTCCCAATTCATCATCAACAACTTAGTATTTATGACCGATGTAAGTAAAGCATATGCACCTCAAGGAAAAGCCTTGCTTTCTGTTTCGATTGTAAAGCCTGTGAAAGTTGATGATAAACTCATCTCCCTGATAGGAATTGAATTGGAGGCTTTAACAGGGATCTCTGCTACTCATTTTGAGCATATTACCACTTATGAAATTACAGAGGCTCTTCCTGATGTGCAGGATATGAAAGGAGATATTACACCTACTCAATGTAAGTTGATGGATGGGGTGTTTCTGGCAGGAGATCATATGCTTAATGCCTCAATTAATGCAGCGATGACTTCTGGTAGAAGAGCAGCTGAAGCATTAATTTTATCAGAACAACCACCTCTTTAACTTGAAAAAAAAGATAGCCATAGCAGGTGCGGGTGGATACATCGGAAGATGGTTTATCGATAGGTTTAAAGACTGCTACGATATTATTGCATTAAGCAGGAGAGCAGTTGTGGATGCAGAAGACTTAGGAGTTACTTGGAAACAAGTGGAGCTCTTTTCAATTACCTCTACGACGAATGCATTGGAGGGGGTAGATTATGCAATCTATCTCATCCATTCTATGTCTGCCTCTACTCGGCTGAATCAAGGCAGCTTTCAGGATACAGACTTATTATTAGCAGACAATTTTGCTCGTGCAGCAGCTGCCAATGGTATCAAGCAGATAGTATATCTTGGAGGGATTTTACCAAAAGAAATAGCTACTGAAGCGATTTCTGTTCATCTCAGAAGTAGACTAGAAGTTGAAGAGGCCTTAGCTTCCAAAGGGGTTCCTGTTACTGCATTACGGGCGGGAATTATTGTAGGGCCAGGTGGTTCCTCATTCGAAATGATGTTTCATTTGGTCAACAAACTACCTGTGCTCATTTGTCCCCAGTGGACTTTATCCGAAACACAAGCGATTTCCTTAGAAGACACTCTAACAATTATGGATAGCTGTATTGGAAATGCAAATGTCTATGGAAAAGCAATTGAAATAGGGGCTCCTGAAATTTTGACCTACAAGCGTATGTTGGAAGAAACAGCCCGGGCAATGAATAAGAAACGATTGATTATTTCGGTTCCTATTTTCTCCGTTGGATTTTCCAAATTATGGGTTTCCTATTTTGGGAAAACTCCAATGAAATTGGTTTCCCCTTTAGTTGAAAGTCTCAAGCATACGTTGACTGTTTCTCCTGAATTGGCGTTTAAAGAGAAAAAAATTGACTATTTGGATTATCAGAGTGCTGCGCAGAAGGCGTTGGATCCACATGCAATCCTTCCCAAATTACCAAAATTTAAGTCTTTGATAGGGGAGGAAAATACAGTAAGAAGTATTCAGCGTTTTCCAAATACACGTCATCAATCAGCTCTTTGGGTGGCTAATCGTTACAAGGTTTGGTTGCCTACATTCTTCAGTTTTTTGATAAATGCCAAGGAAAACAGTAGGGGTGACATAGGGTTTCATTTGCTAAGCTTTTCAAAGCCCATGCTACAACTCACCTTGATTCCTGATCGTAGTGATATGAAGAGGCAGTTGTTTTACATTACAGGAGGTTGGCTCGTAAAGCGGTTTGATTATGGATGGTTGGAGTTTAGGGAAGTTTTGGACGGAAAATACATGATTACCGCTATTCATGAATTTGTACCACGGCTGCCTTGGTTCATTTATGTCAATACGCAAGCTAGAATCCATCTTTGGGTAATGAATCGATTTAAAAGATACCTAGAGAAGTTTAGATTTGATGGAAGATAACCGTTGGAAAAAATTATACCTAGTCAATTGAAGTAATTGTGCTAAATTTACTCTCATTCAATTTTACTCATGAAAACATTACAGTTTAAAAACGGAGATCATTTACCAATTATAGGTTTAGGAACTTGGAAATCTAAACCTGGTCAAGTATATCAAGCAGTGTTATGGGCTTTAGAATCAGGTTACAGACATATTGACTGTGCTGCCATATATAATAATCAATCAGAAGTAGGAGAAGCTTTGACTAAAGCCTTTGGAGATGGATTAGTCAAAAGAGAAGATGTTTTTATTACGTCCAAACTGTGGAATTCCAATCACCGCTTAGAAGATGTAGAGGAAGGTTTAACCAAAACATTATCAGAATTGAGGCTTAGTTACGTGGATCTTTATTTGATGCATTGGCCTATAAGTTTCAAAAAAGGGGTGGAGTTTGCTCAAAATCGGGAAGAATTTTATACCTATCAGGATGTTCCGCTAACACAAACGTGGGAAGGATTGGAATCCTGCTATATCAAAGGGCTCACGAAGCATATAGGAATGTCTAATTTCAATATTGCCAAACTAAGCGAAATATTGGATAACTGTAAAATAAAGCCTGAAATGAATCAGGTGGAAATGCATCCTTTTTTACCGCAGGAAAAACTCGTGAAGTTTTGTAAAGATCAAGGCTTACTTATGACTGCCTACTCACCATTGGGTTCAGGAGACCGCGCTTCTTCTATCAAAAAAGAGGATGAGCCAGATTTGATGAATCATGATTTGATACAAGATCTAGCAAATAAATACGGTTGTTCAAACGCACAGATTTTAATAGCTTATTCTGTAGCAAGAGGTATTGCCGTAATCCCAAAATCTGTAAATCAAGAGCGGATCAAACAAAATCTGGAAGCAATCACGATCGAACTCAGTGATGAGGATATGCTTGCTTTAAAAAATATAGGTAAAAACTATCGATTTATCGACGGTAGGTTCTTTACAGGTCCAAGAAGTCCATATACCTTAGAGGACCTTTGGGAAAAAGAATAATAGGATGATCAAAAGTATTAAAAAGTTAACAGCATATACAATAGTTAAAGATTCAATAAAAGACTTTATATCAGGCGAGTCAATGGGACTTGCAGCGGGAACTGCTTTTTACACAATTTTTAGTTTACCGGCATTTGCCATTATTATTTTAAATATTGGAACGGCCATTTTCTCTGAGTCCGAAATGCAGGCGGAAATCTTGCATCAAATTGAAGTTTTGGCAGGTTCTGAAAGTAAGGCATCTATAGAAGAAATCTTTAACAATTTTGACATAGGAGAGAATAAGGGAATACCAAACGTTGTAGCCGTACTGATACTAGCATTTAGTGCAACAACTGTTTTTGTAAGTTTACAAAATGCCATAAATCATATTTGGCATATCAAGCCAAAACCTGCTAAAGGGATTTTGAAGTTTGCCATCAATCGTTTATTGAGTTTCTCCTTGATTGCCTCCATAGGATTGATTTTGGTGATATCATTGATTTTAGATGCAGCCTTTGTTATAGTCAATAATTATTTAACTCAGTTTTTGATTGTAGATATTCCGTTTGATGTGGCAGCCTTAGTTCATTTTTTTACTGCTCAGGCTTTTTTTGTATTGATATTTGCACTTATGTATAAAATTCTGCCTGATGCAAAAGTTCGTTGGAAAGACACTTGGATGGGCGCATTTATCACCATGGTTTTGATTGGTGTTGGGAAATATCTCATAGGTATTTATTTAGGGAATTCTGATTTAGGTAGTACTTATGGAGCTGCGGGTTCTTTAGTGATTCTTTTGGTTTGGACCTATTATTCGATTGTTATTTTTCTTTTTGGTGCACAAATCACCTACTACATTGCAGAGAATGTAGGAGGCAGTATTATTCCAAAAGATGAAGCAGTACGGGTGGAGCTACGAGAAATAGAATAAGCAGCCATTTTTAAATTGAGCAACAGCATGAATTGGATTGTATAATTTAAACTTCATAAGTTTTTACTGGTTTTCTTAGTATCATTATCAAAGGCTCTCGATTTCTTTTTCTGCTAATGTTTTTTGCATTTTGGGAAATTGCGCTTAATATGCTGTTTCATTTCAAAATGACTTTATGGGACAATTAATCATTGACTTTAGTAATTGGATTTGGGATACACCGATGTTGCTACTTCTGATGGGAGGGGGCTTGATTTTGTTTGTGTACTCCGGTTTTTTACCCTTTCGCTACTTTGGCCATGCTTTGAAAGTAGTGAGCGGTAAGTACGATGATAAAAATGCTCCTGGTCAGATTTCTTCTCGTCAGGCATTGTCTGCGGCTATTGCTGCTACCGTTGGTTTGGGGAATATTTCAGGGGTAGCTATAGCCATCAATATGGGTGGCCCAGGTGCTATTTTTTGGATGTGGATGTCTGCATTTGTAGGGATGGCGACCAAATACTTTACCTGTTCCTTGGCTATCATGTACCGAGGAGTAGATACCGCAGGGGAAGTACAAGGTGGTCCCATGTATGTGATAGAAGAGGGCATGGGGAAAAAATGGAAACCATTGGCCATCTTATTTTCTGTGGCTGGAGCATTAGGGTTATTGGCAATATTCCAAGCAAATCAATTGACAGCTGTATTCCGCTCAGTAATGTTAGAACCATACAACTTGGATTACGGTCAATCTACCAAATGGATCATTGGAATATCCATGATGATTATTGTTGGTATTGTGATCTTGGGAGGGATAAAGCGAATAGCTTTGGTAGCTTCCCGATTGGTTCCTTTTATGGTGATCTTGTATTTCATTACGGTAATTTTTATTGTATTTAAAAACTTGGGGGCTGTGCCTGCCATGTTATGGTTGATTTTAGAGGATGCCTTCACAGGGAATGCCGTGATGGGTGGAGCTGTTGGAGCAGTCATCATTTTAGGGGCACGTAGAGCGGCCTTCTCCAATGAAGCGGGTATTGGTACGGCACCAATGGTTCATGGAGCATCCAAAAACAACGAACCCGTCCGTGAAGGGTTAATTGCGATGTTGGGACCCTTTATAGATACGGTTGTGGTTTGTACCTTGACAGCTTTGGTGATTTTGCTTACGGGAGTTTGGGAAAGCACAGAAAACGATGGGGTCAGACTAACATTGGCTGCATTTGAAGCGGGTATTCCTGTGGTTGGAAAGTATTTACTGATGGTGGCAGTTTTGGTTTTTGCGCTATCTACCATGTTTACCTATTCCTATTATGGGCATAAGTGCATCAATTACTTATTTGGAGCTGATAAGGCCAACTATTACAATTATTTCTACCTAGTGACCATCGTTGCAGGGGCAGTTGTTTCTTTGGAAGTAGTGGTGAGTTTTATCGATGGCATGTATGCGGTAATGGCAATTCCGACCATGATTTCGACTATTTATTTGGCTCCGAAAGTTAAAGCTGCTACCAAAGACTATTTTAATCGGATGAAATAATTAGATTATGGATACGGCCGCTTCAAAAACTATTCTGATTGCTCCCAATGCATTTAAAGGAACGATTGAAGCAGAGGTGGCGGCGGAAATTCTTGCAAATGCCTGGTCTCAAAAGTATCCTCAAGACACAGTGTTCACCTGTCCTATAGCCGATGGGGGAGATGGCACCTGTTGGCTGTTAGGAAAGGCTTTAGGATTACAGCAAATTCAATGTTGGACAGTTGACCCTATTGGAAGGCCGATTCAGGGCTTTTATTTTTGGGATGAGGCTAATCAAGCGGCCTATTTGGATGTTTCAACGGTTTCCGGGATCAAGCATCTTTCTCAAGAGCAATTAAATCCTTGGATTGCCAGTAGCTATGGGACAGGAGAATTAATTCTACATGCTGCTAAAAAAGGAGCAACAAGCATTTATCTTGGTTTAGGAGGAAGCGCTAGTGTGGACTTAGGCTTAGGAATTTTGGGAGGACTAGGCTTTCAGTTTTTGGATGAAAAGGGTAGGGTCTTGGCTTTTTTTACCGATAGTTTTTTTGAGAAAATTGCCTTTATCCAATCGCCGATTCCATTTCCAACTATTCGATTTGAGTTAATCTGTGATGTGGACAATACCTTTTTCGGTACTAAAGGAGCGCTACCAGTCTTCGGACCTCAGAAGGGGCTTTTAGAAGCTGATAGCCAGCGCTTTGAAACCTGTAGTAAGCGAACCATTGCTTTACTTGAACAAAAGTCAAAAAAGGCATTGGTCGACCGACCAAGTTTTGGGGCAGCGGGAGGAATAGGGTATGGCTTGTCTTTCTTTTTCGATGTTCGGATACACAAAGGAGCGCAGTATTTCTTTCAATTGATCAACTTGGAGGCAAAAGTTGCCAAAGCAGACCTGATCATCACCGGAGAAGGGCGCTATGATTCCCAATCGGCGGGAGGAAAAGGAAGTTACGAACTCCTACAGCTTGCAAAAAAATATCAAAAACCTTGTTGGTTGATCACTTCAGGAGATGAAGGAGAACAAGATGGCTTTGACCGCATCAGTAGACTCCCAAATTTAGATTTCTCAGATAGTGCTTACAAAAAGCTGGCTGAAAAAAATCTTGAGGAGGTCGTTCGAAAGCTTACAGTTTATTGACAAAACTCGGTTTTATATTTTTTTTTATACCTCGTTGACTTACATTTAAATATATTACCACCCTAAAATAACTAAAAAAAAAGGAATCAGTGAGGTTTTTCAAAACGGTGCTCTTGATGTGTTTGTTTTTTTCCAGCGAAGCCGTTTTTGGTCAATGGACTGGTGTAAGGGGTATTGAAAGCAGAATTGATTCTTTAAATAATCTAGCAAGAGACAATTTTAGAATTGATTTTAATGCAAGTACTTTAGCTGCACAAGAGGCTTTGGAATTATCTTTTGAGTATAATTATTCCAAGGGATTAGCCTATGCTTATCGAAACTTAGCAATACTCAGTTATTTCAGTGATAATCTATCCTATTCATTGGACTATATTTTCAAATCTTTGGAGATTTTTGAAAAATTGAATGATCAAAGGGGCATAGCGGATTGCC
This sequence comes from Mongoliitalea lutea, assembly GCF_014652135.1. GTDB lineage: Bacteria > Bacteroidota > Bacteroidia > Cytophagales > Cyclobacteriaceae > Mongoliitalea > Mongoliitalea lutea. Next base: position 169,959 of record NZ_BMYF01000001.1, on the reverse strand, counting down.
ATATTAGTTTGGGTACTTTTTTCTATCGCCTTGGTGAAAGTGAATCTGCGCTTAAATATCATACCCTTGCTTATGAGTATTTCAAAGGATCGGGTCCCGCAGATAGGTTAGCGATAGCAGCATACAATCTCGCTGAAAGTTACTTCCTAAATGAAAATTTCGGAGAAGCAGAGAAATACATGTACGAAAGTATTTCTGTGAATGATATAGTTAAAAATATCCCTTTACTAGCTTCTGCTTACATGTATCTGGGAAAAATCAGGAACAGACAAGAAGCCTATTCTGAATCCATTAACTACTTAACAATGGCTTTGGAAATCAATGGAAAACTTCAGGAATCAAAGTCTAATAAAGAGGTAATTATAGAATCACACTATTTGTTAGGTTTAAATTACATGGGTTTGAATCAACCTCAAGTTGCCAAGGCTCAGTTTGAGAAATCTTTGGAGTTTTCAGAAAAGTATAATCTTAATGGTACGATTGGTGAAGCACTGTTGGCATTGAGTGAGTTAGCACTAAGTTCAAGGGATATTGATGAGTCAATCAGCATTCTCAATAGATTCCGATCATTTTATATCACAACCAATCAAACCAAAAATCAGAATGCCCGAAATTTGATACAAGATCTACTAGAGTTGAGGAATATTGAAAGGGAGGCTCTTCTGTTGAAAGCAGAAAATCAAGCGAAAGAAGATAGGATTCTTTGGTTGACCATTAGTTCTGCTTTGTTGATCTTAATTGGATTATTACTTTTTGCACTGCTGTTTTTTTACTTCCGACTTTTTAAAAAATCAAAGGAACTACAACAGCTTAAGTCTCGATTTATTGCTATGGCTGTACATGAGTTTAAAAATCCTATCGGTGTCATCTCAACAGCTTCGGACTTATTGAAAATTTATCAAGAACAGCTAGAAAACCCTACGATCAAGCAAAAAATTGAAAATCAGATCAAAAAGATAGACCGTCAAGAAAAACGATTGAATGGTTTGGTGGATGACTTGATGATTTTTGAATCCTTGTTTATGAATACCTATATTGTTTATAATCAGGAGTTTGATATTGTTCCTTTTATCAAAGAAATTATAGAGGATTGTAGGGATTTTGATCCTGATCAACGGTTAGCTGAAATAGATGCATTGCCGACCTCCATTTTAGTAAACAAGGATCAGATTCTTATCAGTCATCTTTTTACAAATATTTTAGGCAATGCATATAAGTATTCTGTAGGCAGGCAAGCTCCTATATGTTCCATCCAGCAAACACCTTCGTTCATTACTGTGACTGTTCAGGATTTTGGAATAGGAATTCCTGAGGCTGAACAAAAATCCATTTTCAAAGAATTTTTTAGGGCAAGTAATGTTGGTGATAAGAAAGGCAGTGGAATTGGACTAGCCATAGTAAATGCAATAGTTCAAAAGCTTAATGGAAGTATTAAGCTAACTTCTGAGTTAAATAAAGGTACCAAAATCGCTGTAAGCTTGCCAACTGATTATTCCGCGTAATTAAATGTTGTAGGGGTTTATATTAAAACCATTCTGTCTGCATAGCGATCGTTGTTATCTTTTCGGATAACAATCGCTTCTCCAGAGCCCCCATCTTGACTAATTCATACTCAAAGAAGTATTCCATGGCCATAAGTTTACCATGATAAAATTCTGAATCTTGTGTGCTTATCTCCAGTTGTGAGGATGCATCCATTCCTTGTTCCAACCACCTCCAAGCAATTACCAAAATGCCCAAAAACTCTAAATACAAGGTTGCATCTGATAGATAAACTTCTGGGTTTTTACCTGCTTTCTGTAACAGATGACCTGTGACTTGCTGGGCTTTTTGCATGTATTTTTCCAAGGTGGAAGCAAAGGAATCAGTTTGTTTGACTGTTTTAGCCCGCGCTATTGATTGAATCATTTCAGCCATCAACAATTGAACTGCTTTACCTTCCTGAATGACGATCTTTCTACCTAGCAAATCCATGCCATGTATGCCGGTTGTCCCTTCATGAATTGGGTGGATTCTTGCTTCTCGATAATATTGCTCCACCGGGAAATCAGTCGTGTAGCCTGCACCACCCAATACCTGTACTGCAGCTGAGGTACTCAAGCATCCCATTTCTGAAGGATAACTTTTTGCAATAGGAGTCAACAGACCCAATAGTAATGCGGCATTTACTTTTGCCTCTCCTTTACCTGCATGAGCCATGTCCCCAAGTTTACTACAATAAAGTAATAGTGATAAAGAGCCCTCTGTGATGGCCTTTTGGAAGAGGAGCATACGCTTCACATCCGCATGCTCAATAATCGAGACTTGAGGTTGTGATGGATCTTTTTCTCCGATTTTTCGACCCTGGGGACGTTCTTTGGCATAGGCAAGGGAACTGTAATAGGCTGCTGTAGCAATAGCCCCGGCATTCATGCCTACACCTACTCTTGCTTCATTCATCATCTGAAACATATAGCTGAGACCTCTGTGTGCTTCTCCTACCAAGTATCCTTCGCATAGGTCTTCTGAACCCATCATCAAATGAGCTATCGGAGCGCCCTTATAGCCCATTTTGTGATATACGCCTTCCGTTCGCACATCATTGGGCAATCCTGTGTCTACATTGATTTTTGGAACTACAAATAGGGAAATTCCTTTCACTCCAGCGGGAGCACCTTCGATGCGGGCTAACATCAAATGAATGATGTTTTCACAGGCATCATGGTCTCCACAAGAAATATAAATCTTTTGTCCTTTGATTTTGAAAACTCCTTCCTTTTCAGTGGGATAGGCGGTCGTACTTAAATCTGATAAGGAACTCCCTGCATCCGGTTCAGTCAGTGCCATGGTGCCCTGCCATTTGCCATTGTACATATTCGGAGTAAACTTGTCAATCAATTCTTGAGAACCAAATGTTCGGATCAAATTAGCTGCACCGGTAGTTAAAAAAGGATAGACTGAACTGGAATAATTGGCTGCTTGAAAAATAAAACCCGCCGCCATGTGCATGGTATTGGGGAGTTGTTGTCCTCCCTCTTCGAAAGAAAACGTAGCATTAATCCAACCATCTTCCCCAAAGGTTTGGATGATTTTTCTCATCCCGGGATGTACCTTGATACCATCGGCAGTAAGTTTGGGTTCCTGCCTATCCATTTCCGTCAGTAATGGCCTCAATTGATGTACTGCAATTTTATCCGCTGCATCCAATACCAACTCAAAGGTTTCCTGACTATGCTCTTGGAAGTAAGGCAACTTGCACAGTTCAGAAACTTTGATATGCTCAAAAAGCTGAAATTTTAAATCTTTGGAGGAGTAAAACATAGATTGGGTTTATTGGGTAAGGATTTTTTTCGCTTGGTCCAGATGCCTATGCTCATGCGATACGATGATATCAAGTGCCTTTGGCAAGGTATACACGATCAATTTATTGGCAGGAGAGTAAATGACAGCTTCTTTTTCAATAAACAATTGAAGTGATTTGATCTGATCTTTCAATTGGGTTTGGTGGGTAATAAATGCTGCTACAATCGACGCTTCGGGATCGAATAGTTTAGGTTCCCATAAGGGAAAGGTTTTAACTTTTTTCTTGCCACCATCCGTAACTGATTTGTAAATGATGTTTCCGAAAAGGTCGGTAAAAAACTTAAATTTTCCCACAAAGGGCCTTTTAATACTGCCATCTTTGAGTTTCTTGAAAATGGGAAAGTAACTGGAATTCAATGTAATCAGATGTTGTAGATTTTCTGCTATACTCCATGATTGAGGATTTGGTCTCTGATGTAGTTTTTCTTGAGGAAGCTTTCCAAAAAGTATCTCCACTTCCTCAGAAATAGCATTGATTTCTTGAATCCATTGTTTCATAGGGATGAAATATTCACTGGTGAAAGTCAAATATAGGAATCAAATGAACAATACCCGAATGGATACCTGAAGGATTCATACGAATTGGGGGATAGTAGCAAAAAGATTTTGAGCTACAAAAGAAACTAATGGAAGCGCATATTGTGTTTTGTCTATCGAAACTATGAAAAAGTCCCAAACTGCAGAAAACAGGGTCACGATGGCCCATGTCTTCAAAACCATCATTTGGCCAAGAAAGAATCAATTATTTTTAGGTCTGTTTTTAATTATCATTTCCCGCTTAGCAGGCTTGGTTCTTCCAGGTGCCAGCAAGATTTTGATAGATGATGTGATTCCTTCCAATGACTTAAACATGCTTCAATGGCTGGTAGTTGGGGTGGTTGTAGCCATTACTATACAATCAGTCACATCCTATGCTCTGACTCAGATTCTATCTGTGGAAGCCCAACATTTGATTGCCAAACTCCGCTCCAAAGTGCAACGTCACATCATTCAGTTACCAATTCGCTTCTTTGATAATACCAAGACGGGAGAATTGGTTTCCCGAATTATGACCGATGTGGAAGGCGTGCGCAATTTGGTAGGAACAGGCTTTGCACAGATGATTGGTGGGATATTGACCGCAGTCATCTCATTAGCCTTGTTGATTTACATCAGTCCTTTGATGACGCTGTATGTGTTGGTACCCGTGATTATTTTCGGAATCATTTCTTTAAAAGCCTTTCGTAAAATTAGACCCATCTTCCGTGAGCGAGGAAAAATCAACGCAGAAGTTACCGGTCGACTAACAGAAACAATGGGTGGCATTCGCGTGATCAAAGGTTTCAATGCTGAGCAACAGGAAATCAAGACCTTTGAGGATGGGGTGGAGCGCTTGTTTTTGAATGTCAAAGCAAGTTTGACGGCCACGAGTTTTGTGACTTCTGCGGCTACCTTTTTACTTGGCTTGGCCTCTGCCGGCATCATGGGTATTGGTGGATACATGATCATGGATGGACAGATGACCTTTGGGGATTTCCTAGCCTTTACCTTATATCTAGGGTTTATGATTGCACCGATTGTTCAGATGAGCAATATAGGTAGTCAGTTTACAGAAGCATTTGCAGGGCTTGATCGTACAGAAGAAATCATGAATATGCCCTTGGAACATACCAGTGGGAATCGTACCAAGTCTTTGCAAACTATTCGGGGAGATATTCGATTTGAGCAGGTTTCCTATGCTTATGAAGAGGGGAAGGAAGTAGTCAAAGGTGTGAGTTTCCACGCACCCGCAGGTTCGATTACGGCTTTGGTGGGAACATCAGGCTCGGGTAAAACGACTATTGCAGGACTAGCAGCTTCTTTTTTGAATCCCGATTCGGGTCATATTTGGGTAGATGGCGTAGATATCCAAGAAATTAAACTCGAAAGCTATCGATCACAGTTGGGGGTAGTTTTACAGGATGATTTTTTGTTTGAGGGGACTATTCGTGAAAACATCCTGTTCCCAAGACCGAATGCTTCTGAGGAATCTTTAATGCAAGCGGTCAAAGCAGCACATGTTCAGGAGTTTACCGATCGATTTGAGTTAGGGCTGGAAACGGTCATCGGGGAACGGGGGGTCAAACTATCTGGTGGTCAGCGGCAGCGGATTGCCATTGCCAGAGCTATTTTAGCTGATCCGAAGATTTTGGTCTTGGATGAAGCTACTTCCAATTTGGATACCGAAAGTGAATCCTTGATACAGGAGTCTTTGAAGGAATTGATGAAAGGTAGAACCACCTTTGTCATCGCCCACCGATTGAGTACTATCCGCCAATCCGATCAGATTTTGGTCATTGAACAAGGTCATATTGTTGAATCTGGTAAGCATGATGAATTGATTGCGAAGCAGGGGAGGTATTATCAGCTATATACATATCAGTCTAGGATTTAGGTATATTGGTTTAGCTAAGCATAGGAAATATTGCACTTTTGAGGAAAGGATTACCCCTTGGAATGGCTGTTGGCCTCACTATGGATAAAAAAGCATCGAAAGAGGGTAGGCAATTGAATTTTGAAGAAAAAATTTAAAAAACGCAAGCCTAGAAAAAAATATCCCACCACCATGTAACATTTTTCTTTTTCTGCATCTAAAGGCAAATAAAACTTTAGAAGCCATGAAAAAAATCGCAGTAATTTTAATCGCTTGCATCGTTCAGTTCTCCACTTATGCTCATTCATTTGGCCAAGCCATACATGTGGAGGTGTCAGGAAATGGACAGCCAATTCTGTTTATTCCAGGATTTACCGTTCCGGGAGAGGTTTGGGAGCCTGTTGTCAAAGCTTTGGAAAGCACCTACGAATGTCATGTCATAACGCTGGCAGGATTTGGTGGTAAGGAGCCTATTGGCTTTCCTTGGCTTCCCCAAGTAAATGAGGCCATCAAGGAATACATACTAGCCAAAAACCTGCAAGGGGTAACCATCATCGGGCATAGTTTGGGTGGAACCGTAGCTACTTGGCTCGCAGTGCAACAAGAATTAAACCTCGGTCAACTCGTGCTGGTGGATGCCTTGCCAGCAGCTGGCGCATTGATGTTTCCTGATTTTAATCCTGATAACTTATTCTATGATAGCCCTTACAATAGGCAACAGTTGGTTATGGAAGATGCCGCGTTTGCACAAATGGCCAGTTTTATGGCTAAAGGGATGAGCGTCAAAGAAGCTGAACAGAACAGGATACAGGAGTGGATTCTAGAATCAGACCGGGAAACCTATGTCTACGGATATACCGATTACCTAAAAATGGACATGAGAGAAGGGTTGAAAAACATATCCATTCCTGTGACCATCATTGCAGCTGCCAATCCCTATGGTGAGGCCATGGTCAGACAAACCAACACAAGCCAATATTCAAATTTAAAAGACTACAGGCTTGTGATCGCGGAAGAAAGTGCGCATTTTATCATGTTGGATAAACCCGATTGGTTTTTGGAGCAAATCCAGTAGATTTTAGCATCAATGAAATGACAGAAAAGGACTTTAACCAGCTTTACCACACCTATGCGCCTAAAGTCCACCGATTATGCTTAGGCTATTCTTCTGGAGATGTAGCGCTTGCCAATGAGTGGCTTCAGGAAACATTCATCAAAGTTTGGAATCATAGCAATTCATTCAGAGGAGAGGCTTCCATGGATACGTGGATTTACAGAATCGCTACCAACGTTTGTTTGGGTGATATCCGGAAGAGTAAAAAGCAGATGAAGGTCAACGATGAGCTATTGACGGAATCCATCACTGAGGAGGCAGTCACTGAGGAGGCAGAAACTATCGAAAAAATGTACGCCTGTATTGACCAATTAAGTGAGCAGAACAAAACACTCATTCTTTTGGAGCTGGAAAATGTACCTCAAGAAACCATCGCTTCAAGTGTGGGACTAGCGCATGGAACTTTGCGCACCCGATTAAGTAGAATTCGAAAATCATTACTCAACTGTATCAAACATGGAATCCGATAAATTACAAGAATTGTGGAATCAGCAAGGTGGGAAAATGCCATCATTTACTCCCCAGGATATCCTGCAAAAAGCTAAAAAGCAGCGAAAAGGACAATACATCAGCATTACAGTATTGGTGCTTACGGTGCTGGTATTGAGCGTATATACTTGGTTATATGCCTTCAACCAGTGGAACAGTTTTAATTTAGGCCTGTTACTGATGATTTCGAGTTTGGTGGTAAGGGTGATCATCGAGTTACTTTCCATCTACAGAAAAGAGAGCCGACTTGTATCCATGGACCACAAATCGTACCATGCCTATCTTAAAAAGTATTATGGCATTCGGCGGATAGTCAACTATTTGGTCACTCCTGTATGTGTGATTACGTATATCATAGGGTACACTTTACTATTGCCTTACTTCAAAGAATATTTCTCGCAAGGATTTTATACTTATATTCAGGTTTCAGGAGCTGTTTCCATAGGAGGGATAATCATATTGATTTTATACAGTATTGTCAAAGAGGAGCGATTGTTGAAGCAGTTACAATCAAAATAGAAAGAAAATAGGCCGATTGGTGGTCTTGAAATGGTTTCACCTAGCGACTGCCACGATAAAACGCAGCGATTGCTACGGTGGGAAATCCATAAGGCAAATTACAGAGTAAGAATTTTAATTCGTATCCAAGCTTGAATATATAAAAATTTAGTTTAACTTTAGTGTGGAAAAAAACTCGATTCTTCAAATAACTTAGGGAGGGGAGATTTTCTAACTGTCAAATTTCCCACATTCTTCCAGCAGCATTTATGCGAAGTACAACGAGTCTTTCAATTGTCTTTAGTATGTTTTTTTCATTGATTTTATTTTCCTGTAACAATGAAAATGATTTTACAGATCAATCACACTTTTCTGAAAAAATCTTAGGAAAATGGGTCCAAATACAATCCTTTGACCTTGTTGATGCGACCACCAATCCAACTGCTTGGTCGTGGAATGATGTCGAGGCTGGATTTACGTTAGAACTTCTGAAAGATAATAGTTTCATTTATTCTGTTTATGGTACCTGTTCAACTGGAAGCTATCGTTTTAATCCAACCCTGCAAAAAATTGATTTTGAGTTTGATTGTCCTATCGAAATTTTTGGAGAAATGAGTCAAACGCTTACGGAGTATTTTGACATGAATTTCATTCAAAATCAACGAATAATTTTAGAACATGCATCTAATTCTCAAACGCAGAAGCAAGCGATGAGCTTAATGGAAAAGGTGAGGTAAGTTTGTTTTTGGATCAAATTGTGGAAGCCCACCGTTATGTGGATACGGGACGGAAAAAAGGGGGTGTATTTGTTGTATTATAAAAATCATAAGTTCTACAAAAACCATTTAAAACTTTTTGTAAACTGATTGTCTGCATTCGATTTAGTAGTTACGCAAATAATTATAAACATTAGCTTTCAAAGCTTCTGTTGCCAGTGGACCGTTGACAGTGGTCGATTATCCGCAATACGCTGTATATTATTTTTACCCCAGTGTAATAGCGGATAATCACATGATATACTATTTAATTTTACTCTCATCTCATTTTCACTTAAACGAAAGCGTAAATACCGTCTGCACGCCTGGATTGGAAACAACCTCCAAACTACCTTTGTGTAAATTCATGATTTGTCTGGATATGGCCAAGCCAATTCCGGAACCTGATTTTTTTGTGGTATAGAAGGGGACAAAAATCCGCTCCAATGCTTCCGGAACAATTCCCTCCCCATGGTCAATGACTTGTATGACTGGCTTTGATTGGTGGTTGATGCCTCCTTTGAGCATGATTCTCTTGTCTTCGGCATGCGCTAGTGCCTCGACGCTATTTTTGATTAGATTGATCAAAATCATTTGGAGTAGGTCCTGATCTCCATGGATTTCCAATGTCGGTGGATTGATGGTGCATGCTAAGGAAATCCCAGTATTGGCCAGTTCATCTTTCCAAAGGACCCGAATATTTTCAAAGAGTGACTGTACTGCAATAGGCTTAATGATAGGTTGCGGAATACTCGTATAGTCTCGGTAGGCATGCACAAAATCAACCAATCCCTTACTTCTGCTAGCGATGGTCTCCAAACCTTCCGATAGGTCGATGAAGCTTTCCTTTTCTATGGATAAAGAACCTTCCTCACTCTCCCGAACATCTTCTTCTAAGATTGTACCCAAGGAACTCGCCAAACTCGCTATTGGCGTCATGGAGTTCATAATTTCATGTCGAAGGATTTTGGTCAGGTTTTGCCAGGCCTCCAACTCATTTTTTTGGAGTTCGGCGCGGATATTTTGAAAGGAAAGCAAGGTCCAACTGTTTCCATCCATTTTAAAGGCGGCAGACTGAACATTCAAGTGGAGGTCTGTATTGATACGAATAGCAAAGGATCCGCCTGGAGACAAGTCTAGAACTTTAGACAAAAGCTCTTTGGACAACTTTCCCAAGTCGTGAATGTCTTTAAATTGCGGTATTTGCAGCAATTGTTTGGCAGCTCCGTTGATGACCCCGATTCTCCCACGATTATCAAATGAGATAATTCCCGTATTGATATGCTGAATCATGATCTGTAAAAAAAGCATTTGCTCTTCTTTTTCAGCACGGGTCTTTTTAAATGCATCAATGACATCATTGAACGATTGGTTGATCTGCCGGAAGGAATTTCCCAAACCCGAATCCTTGGTAAATGAGGTTGAAAAATCCGAATAGCGAATGGATTCCAAAAACTTGCTGATTTTTCGGTTGGTATTGGAAACAAAGCTGATCAGGTTAACTGCCACCAAACCAATCAAACCCAGAAAAAGTAAGGCGATAGGAGCTGCTTGTTGACTTGCATAAACATAGGCGGCGGCAAAGGCCAAAAGGACGATTAAGCCCACTCGGATAATCACCCCAAAAGTAAATGACTTAAAGGCCATAGCGCTCCAATCTTCTGTACAGTGATGAACGTGTGAGTCCCAATTCCTCGGCTGCCCGAGTGATATGTCCATTATGTTTTTGAAGGGCTTTGCGGATCAGGATTTTTTCCACATCTTCAATATTCAAATGCTCTAGAGATACCAACTCCTCCTGTTTTTCAGGAGCAAGATGGTTTTGAGTAAACAGGTCTTCCGGTTGCAGGACATTTCTTGAACTCATGATAACGGCCCGTTCGATGCTGTGCTGTAGCTCACGGATATTGCCAGGCCAATGATATTTTTGCATGCGTTTGATCAAGGCTTCCCCGGCTTTGCGAATGTCTTTTTGGTACTTTTTACTGTACATTTCGATAAAATGGTCAGCCAATAAAGGGATATCTTCCATGCGCTCCCGCAAAGGAGGAAGGACAATTTCAATGGTATTTAATCGATAGAGTAAATCCTGCCGGAATTTATGTTCGTGTACCATTGTATGCAAAGCCATATTGGTGGCAGAGACCAAGCGGATATTGACTGGAATGGGCTTGTTGGTTCCTACCCGGGTGACTTCACGGTTTTGTAGGGTTGCCAATAGTTTGGCTTGTAGGGCCATGGGAATATTGCCGATTTCATCCAAAAACAAAGTTCCTTTATTGGCTTGCTCAAATCTTCCTGCCCGGTCTTCTTTAGCATCAGTAAAGGCTCCCTTTTTATGACCAAACAACTCACTTTCGAAGAGCGATGAAGTAATTGAACCTAAGTCAACGCCTACAAAAGCTTCACGATGCCGTTTGGAGTTGCGGTGGATGGCTCTGGCGATTAGTTCCTTACCGGTCCCATTTTCCCCCAAAATCAATACATTGGCATCTGTTGCCGCAACCCGCTCAATGGTGTCAAATACTTTTTGCATAGAAGCACTATGACCGATGATGTCCTTAAACTTCCTGTCCATGTCCTGCAACAATTGTTGTTGCTGATCTTTCAGTTGATTCACTTCTATTTTGGATTTTCGAAGTTTCAGCGCAGCATGGAGGGTAGCGAGTAGTTTTTCATTTTCCCAAGGTTTCAATACAAAATCAGTAGCCCCCTCTTTGATGGCTTTGACTGCGGTGGTCACATCCCCATAGGCGGTAATCAAAACCACTACTGCGGATGAATCAATCTCCAATATCCGATCCAACCAGTAAAAACCTTCCTGTCCGCTGCTGACATCTTTGGTGAAATTCATATCCAACAAAATCACATCGTACTGCTCATTGACCATTAAAATGGGAAGTAGACCAGGGTTGGTTTCGGTGTCTACCTGTTCGAAATGTCTTTTTAAAAATATTTTAGCGGCTTTTAAGAGGTCCTCATTATCGTCAATAATGAGTAGTTTTCCTGATCTATTTTCCTTCATGTCCAAGCAAAGCTAATGAGTGATTGGTTAGTTATATGGTTAACTAAGTAACCAAAAGCTATACCGATTTTTGGCTTTCAAGTATAGATGACAAAATACGCTTTTATATTCAAATGAAGGCCATTTTTCATTGTTCGTTCAATGGTAAAGGCGGGGGAAGTCCTGTTCTCTTTTGGAGCTTTTGTGCGCTGACGGACAAAAATGTTCGGGATTAAGAGCTGTGTTGGTTTGTAAAGCTTGATTTTGGAAGCTAAGAGCCTTTTTTGGGCTGGCATGTGATTGGCAACCCAGCAATCAAGCACGAATATAAATGAATCATGGATAGAAAGCTTGAAAAGAAATTTTGGACTACCGGCAGGATAGTGTTAGTAATTTCTTCAGTACTAGTTGTAGGATTGATAGGTTGGCAACTGTGGGGTGTGGATCATAGGTCTTCTATGAATGTATCCATGGAGCGGGTCACCTTGGCTACGGTGAAGGAAGGAGAGTTTACAGACTACATTCCTGTAAGTGGGACGATTGAGCCTGGAGAAGTATTCTTTCTAGATGCTTTGGAGGGAGGAAATATCCAACAGATTATCCGTGAATCTGGTGCTTTTGTCAACCAAGGAGATACCATTTTGATACTCTCTAATTCCAAATTGCAGTTGGAGGTGATGGAGCGTGAATCAGGCTTGTACTTTCAGCTCAACAACCTCCGACAAGTCAGGCTGCAACTGGATCAAAATGACCTCAGTCAGCAGGCTCAGCTCGCAGAAATAGATTACCAAATCAGTTTATTCAAACCTCAATTCGAGCGTTTTAAGGAGTTGCACAGCAAAAGACTGGTATCTGAGCGGGAATTTGAGGAGGTTCGGGAGCAATACGAGTACAATGTTAAGAGAAGAAGGCTAACCTATGAGGCTTATCGCAATGACTCTATATCCCGTGTTGTGCAAAAAAAGCAATTGCAGGATTCCGAGCGTAGAATGAATCAGTCCCTGAATGGGGTAGGGCATATTCTGGATAATTTGGCCCTTCGCGCACCCATTAGTGGGCAGTTGTCTACCGAACCCATTCAGGTAGGACAATCCATCAGTCCCGGCCAACGCTTTGGACAGATTGATATCTTGGATAAATTCAAGGTGAGGGTTCCCATTGATGAGCTGTACCTGTCACGGGTGTATATGGGCTTGAAGGGTACCTTTACTTTTTCTGGAGAAACACACGAGCTTGAGATAGCAAAAGTCTATCCGACTGTCACTGGAGGACGATTTGAAGTAGATATGATTTTCACTGGAGAGATTCCCACAGGGATTCGCCGAGGTCAGACTGTCCGTATCAGACTGGAATTGGGTGAAAGTGAGCAAGCATTGCTAGTGTCATCGGGTGGCTTTTATAAGGATACTGGAGGAAATTGGGTATTTGTATTCAATCCATCTACCGGTAAAGCAGAGAAAAGAACCATCCGATTGGGACGCAAAAATCCTGAATTCTATGAAGTCATCGAAGGACTACAGGCTGGAGAAAAGGTGATAGTCAGTGGATATGAAGGCTTTGGGAAGAATGAAGTGTTGTATTTGAAGTGAGAAGCGAGATGCGAGATGCGAGACTCGAGAAGCGAGAGACGAGACGCGAGAAACAAGATAATGAGGGATTAGGAATGAGGTAGGAAAGAGGGAAAGAAAAAAATCTGAGCTAATCTGCGAAATCTGTGGACAGCCAATAAATGTCGAATGATGAACGCTGAATTTCGAATGTTGAACGATGGATTATCGCTTGCTGTGGGGCTATAGCCATTTAATTGTAAAGAAAAGACTAGAAAACAAAAGACGCTATGATTAGGAATTATTTGAAAATATTTGTGCGGAATCTGAGGAAGAATCCATTGTATGTTTTGATCAATATCATTGGGCTGTCTGTGGGGATGGGGGCGAGTTTGTTGATCTTTTTGTTTGTGCAACATGAACTGAGTTATGATACCTATCATGAGAAATCCGAGCGTATCTATAGAATATCCCGATCATTTTTCAATCAAAGTGGTGAAGTAAACCTGCATTTGGGACACTTGGCACCTCCATTTGGACCTTTACTGAAAGAAGATTTTCCTCAGGAAATAGAAGATGCTGTTCGGGTAATGAATACGACCTTGGTCATCAAAGAAGAAGATAAAATCTTTGGAGAGGAGCGGTTTTACTTTGCTGATCCCGAAATTTTCAAGGTCTTTTCCTGGAAGGTGTTGGATGGGAATCCGGAAGAAGCATTAACCTTTCCTGATGGAATAATCATTTCCCAAAGCATGGCCCAAAAATACTTCGGCGATAAAGACCCTATGGGACGAATGGTGGAGGTAAAAGCTGGGCCACTTGCTGTCATGATGCAGGTCAGAGCGGTTATGGAAGACATTCCTGAAAACTCTCATTTCATTGCAGATTTCTTTGGTTCTATGGAGATGGTCATGGCCTACTATGGAGGCTATGAGGAGCTGATGAAAAACTTCGGTTCCAATAATTTTGGTACCTATGCACTCTTAAGGGAAGGGGTTGATATTGCTGGTTTGGAAGCTCAGATTCCGGGATTTCTCAACAAACACTTGCAGGTTGGCTCCGACGGCATGACTCCTTCCACCTGGAACAACCTTCATTTCTGGCCCATAGAATCCTTACATCTGTATTCCAATCTTGATTCCGAACTGGAACCTAACAGTTCTATTGAATACATTTATACCTATTCAGCCATTGCGATATTTATCCTACTGATTGCCTGTGTGAATTTCATGAACTTAGCTACTGCCAGATCGTCGAAGCGGGCATTGGAAGTGGGGTTACGAAAGGTGTTAGGTGCAGAAAAACAACTCCTTGTTGGTCAGTTTATGACTGAAACGATCGTCATGACGCTATTTGCGGCTTTGTTGGCTTTGCTCATGGTATGGGTGGCCTTACCTGCTTTTGGTGGATTTACCGGGAAGAATCTTACGATAAATTTGTTGGAGCAACCTAGCTACCTATTGGTATTCGTTGGCTTAGTGGTTCTTGTTGGGGTTATCTCGGGGAGCTATCCTTCCTTATTCCTTTCGGGATTTCAGCCAGTCAAGGTTTTGAAAGGAACGTACAAAATAGGCTCTATGCATGAAAAATTCCGCTCTGCTTTAGTTGTGGGTCAATTTACCATTGCAATCGTGCTGATTGTGGCAGTTTTGGTAGTTACCAATCAATTATCCTACATGAAAAATAAGGAGCTGGGATTTCAACAAGAGCAAGTTGTGGTCCTACCTGCCTATGATGAACTCATTGGGAATTATGAGCGTCTCAGCCAACGGTTCTTACAACATCCTGCTATAGAATCCATGGCCTTGGGTTCGAGGGTACCTTCCGGGAGATTATTGGATGCAATGGAGACTCGTGCAGAGGTAGGTGGGAACTTAACTGCGATGGATATTCGGTTGGCCGATATTCATGTCAGTCATGGATTTATGGAAACTTTTGGGATTGAAGTTATTGCCGGGAGAGACTTTGAATTTCTGCAATCCTCTGACAGTACACAGGCATTTTTAATCAATGAATCAGCTGTTCGTGCCATAGGCTGGTCTTCTGCTGAAGAGGCGGTTGGTAAGGCATTACACTACGGGCCAAGGAGAGGCTATGTGGTAGGGGTATTGAAAGATTTTCATTTTGAGTCTTTGCATCAACCCATCAGTCCTATGGTGTTTATGATTCCTGATACCCGCTTTCATTTAGTTGCCTTCCGGATAAAGCAAGGGGAGGAGCAAGAAGCTTTAGCTTACCTTAGGGAAGAGTGGACAGCCATGAAACCTGATTTTCCTTTTAACTATTTCTCTGTTGAAGATCGCATGAATCAGCAGTATGAAGCGGAAGAAAAGGTAGGGGCCGTATTTGGATACTTTGCAGGATTAGCCATTTTAATATCTGTTTTGGGATTGTTTGGTCTTTCTGCATACGCCACCGAACAGCGGACCAAGGAGATCGGCATTAGAAAAGTGATGGGAGCAAGTGTAGGTGCCATTGTCCTACTTCTTGGAAAAGACTTCTTGAAATTAGTATTGCTAGGTTTTCTGATTGCAATACCCATTGCTTGGTACGGCATGAATTCTTGGCTAGGCAATTTTGCCTACAGTGTATCGATATCCTGGGGCATCTTTGTTCTCGCAGGTATGATTGCTGCGATCATTGCAGCCTTGACCGTCAGTGGCCAATCCATGCGCGCCGCCCTCATCAATCCCGTAGACGCCTTCAATGTAAATTAGTGAATAACAAAAATAAATTATAGCCTTTGAGGCCAATAAATAAAAGCATTTAAAACCAGTAGTCATCACAACCAAAACGAATTTTTATGTTTACAAATTATGTGAAAATAGCTTGGAGAAATCTTTGGAGGAATAAGGAATTCTCCCTTATCAATATCTCTGGTCTTTCATTTGGGATAGGAGGGGCTGTGTTGATATTGCTTTGGATCCAATATGAGCGGAGTTTTGATCAGTTTCATGAGAAAAAAGATCAGCTCTTCGAAGTTTGGAATCAGGCAAATTTCAATGGAGAGATCTCTAGCTGGGGTTATACACCCAAGCCCTTAGGTCCTGTGTTAGAAGCTGAGCTTGATGAAGTAGTGGCTTATACCCGTTATCAGATACCTTATGAAATGTTGTTGAAGTACCAAACAAAAGGTATCAACCAACAAACCGTGGTCATAGATCCTGATTTTTTTACCATGTTTGATTTCCCTCTAATGATGGGTGATAAAGAGCATGTGTTCACCAAGCCTGAATCATTAGTCCTTACTCAAAGTGCTGTGAAAAGACTATTTGGTGATGAGGACCCAATCGGTAAAGAGGTGGTTTTGGAGAATCAAGTCACTTTGTTCGTCACAGGCGTATTAGCAGACTTCCCATGGAATACAGAATTTCAGTTTGATGCGGCCATTCCATGGGCATTGTATAAGCAGATGGGTTTCGAGGATGATTTTTGGGGCAATAACAGTGTGATTACCTACATCGAGCTTCATCCTGAAACGACTTTAGAGACGGCTGCGGCAAATGTTAAAGGAATTACGAGGAAGTTTTCTACCGAAAAGGTTGATCTGATCTTGCATCCACTGACTATCGCACATTTGTATGATCACTATGACAACGGTGTTTTGGCGGAAGGTAAAATCAAAATGATCAAACTCTTTTTCTGGGTTGCTATCCTGATTATTTTGATTGCCTGTATCAATTTTATGAACTTAAGTACAGCCCGAAGTGAAAAGCGAGCAAAGGAAATCGGCATCAGGAAGATTTCAGGAGCAGGTAGGGGAAGGTTGATTCTTCAATTTATTGGGGAGTCTATGGTCATGACATTTATTGCTTCATTGCTAGGACTTTTGATTGTAAGTCTACTGATTCCACATTTCAATAATTTGATGGGGACGTCTATTTACTTGCCTTTCGGAGAGCCTTTTTTCTGGTTAACATATGTCGTTTTCATCTTACTCATTGGGATTATTGCAGGATCTTATCCAGCTTTGTTTTTGTCTTCCTTAGTACCGGCAAGAGTGCTCAAGGGAAAGTTGAGTTCACCAAAATCTGCTTTTGGGCTTCGCAAAATATTGGTAGTAACCCAGTTTACTTTTGCAGCCGTACTTATTGCAGCTACCTTGGTTGTAAAGTTTCAGATTGACCATGCCCAAAACAGGAATGCTGGATATGATAGAGATCAATTGATTTACCTAATGATATCTGATCAACTTCAAGAAAAGTATGAACCTTTCAGGGCAGAACTCTTAGCATCAGGAGCCGCCTCATCAATTACGCGTACCATGTCACCTATCTCAGAGACCTGGAGCAATACTTGGGGAATGTCTTGGGAAGGCAAAGACCCAGAGGTAACGAGTACAGTCGATCGCTTTAGTACAGATGCTGAGCTTGTCAAAACTATTGGGTTAACTATCGTAGAAGGCCGGGATATTGACATTTTTCAGTATGCTACAGATTCCAACGCGGTGTTGTTAAATCAAGCAGCACAGCGGTTGATGAACTTTGAAAATCCAATAGGCCAGCTCATAAAAGATAATGACAAAGATTGGAAAGTGGTAGGTGTAGTTGAGGACTTTGTCGTGAACTCTCCATTTCATCAGGTGAAGCCCTTGGTTATTTTTGGGCCAGATCTATGGTTTAATGTCTTTCATGTCAAATTAAGTCCCGCCAATACCGTCGCAGAAAATTTAGCAAGTATTGAGCAGATATTTGAAAAATATAGTCCTGATTTTCCTTTCGACTACACTTTTGTGGACCAAGATTATGCCAATAAATTTCAAAGCGAGCAACAAGTTTCAGCGCTTACTTTATGGTTTTCAGGATTAGCCATTGTTATTTCTTGTCTTGGTTTATTTGGGTTAGCAGCATTTATGGCAGAACAACGCTTAAAAGAGATCAGCATTCGCAAAGTCCTGGGAGCTTCTTCTGCCAATCTTGTAATCTTACTAACCTCTGATTTTATCAAGTTAGTATTGGTATCCCTCATCATTGGAATACCGATAGCCTGGTATGCCATGAGTAGTTGGCTAAAAAATTACAATTACAGAATTGAGCTAGGTCTCGGAATATTCGTGACCGTAGCACTTATTACCTTGCTAATTGCACTTCTCACCGTCAGTTCTCAAGCCCTCAAAGCAGCATGGTCCAACCCAATCAACGCCCTTAAAGGAGATTAAATCAAATTCAAAAATCTTATCTCGATAGCTCAAGACTAAAATCTAAACTCTAAAATCTAAACTCTAAAATCTCCCAACTATGGAACATATCATCAAAACAACCAACTTAAAAAAGCTCTACACCACGGAAGAAGTAGAAACCACTGCCTTGGACGATATTACTATCGAAATCAAAAAAGGTGAATTTGTCGCCATCATGGGGCCTTCAGGATGCGGGAAATCTACTTTGCTTAACATCATTGGACTCTTGGATAATCCGGATGCAGGACAGTATCATTTTATCAACCAAGAGGTAGCCAACTTCTCCGAAAGGCAACGCTCACAACTTCGTAAGGGAAACATTGGATTTGTCTTCCAAAGTTTTAACCTGATCGATGAACTGACGGTATTCGAAAATGTGGAGTTGCCACTGCTATACTTAAAAACCCCAGCCGACGAGCGCAAAAGAAGGGTAGAAGAGGTGCTTACCCGCATGAATATCATGCACAGGAAGGATCACTTTCCTCAGCAGCTTTCGGGTGGGCAGCAACAAAGAGTAGCCATTGCCAGGGCCATCGTAGCCAAACCAGCAGTTATCCTTGCCGATGAACCCACGGGAAACCTAGACTCTGCCAATGGTGAAGAAGTAATGCGGTTGTTGGAAGAACTGAACAATGAAGGGACTACCATTGTGATGGTAACACACTCCCCACACGATGCTAACTATGCCCACCGGATTATCAATCTGTTTGATGGAAAGGTTGTGACGGAGAATATCAGAGAACAGTTTCGAGTGTAGAATCTCGCAGAATACACGGAAAACTATGTAGAAGCGAGAAGCGAAACATAGTACCAAGTACAAAGTACAAAGAACCAAGTAGGGGTTCGGGTGAGAGAAGCGAGAGTTTAGACTCAAGAACCAAGAATCAAGAACCAAGAGCCAAGAGGTAAACTCAAATAACCAAATCTAAAATCTACCCTCTAAAATCTAAAATAAGGTTAATAGTTGATAAAAGGGACCCGAACTATTGGGTCTTTTTTTTTGCCCGTATGCGGTCAAAAGTGTACGTTTTGTTTTTGTTTTCGGAGACAAATGCCTCAAATTTCTTCATTTTGGCTGTTTTTAGCTTGGCACGAGGATGGCTTTATCACCAGCGAATTCCATTTGCCCTGATGCAAACTAATACCCTGATCAGTGTGTTTTTTTGTTTGTTGATGGGGCGATTTCAGAGTAGGATAGGAAAAATATGAAAATCTTTTTACGCTAAATGCTCCATTACAACTAAATTCATTATTTTTAGAATTGTTGGAAAAGCGTTGAATGAAGGAAAGGGTAGGGCTTTTTTTTATAGCTTGTCCTGTTAGATGAAGGGCTTACTTCAAGGCTCGGAGAACTAAGCAATCGTACATCAAGCGAATGAGCTTTTTGCTAATGTTGACTGCGTAAATGAATTTTGAAATACACAAAGACAGAATACAGTATCAATGGCCAAAAGACAGAAAAAAGAAAAATCGATTGAAGATACTTGTTAATGAAGTAGCCAAAAAGACTGAACGAACAAGTAAAAAGAAACAGTATAAGATTTCCTGCGCATTTCAGATTTCATTTATCGGATACCAAGAAAAATGAACTGGTCGCAAATTGCGACCGGTTTTAAAATTTTATTAGTTTATGGGTACAGAACTAGTTAGATATGAATTAATCAAAGTTGAGGATTTAATATTTATCATTCGTGGTGTTCAGGTGATGTTTGACCGGGATTTGGCAGAAATGTATCAAGTTGAAACGCGAATATTAAATCAAGCGGTAAAAAGAAATATTAATCGGTTTCCGGAAAAATTTAGATTTCAGTTAACCGAAAATGAGATTGAAGACTTGAGGTCACAATTTGTGACTTCTAATTCAAAATCACAATTTGTGACCTTGAAAATTTCAGGAACTCAACAAGGAAAAAACTTAAAATATTTGCCCTATGCTTTTACAGAGCAAGGTGTTGCCATGCTCTCAGCTGTATTGAGAAGTGAAAAAGCCATAATGGTCAGCATACAAATTATGAATGCCTTTGTAGAAATGAGAAAAGTATTGGCTCATCATACAGGGTTATTGCAACGTGTAGAAAGCATAGAAACCAAACTGCAACTGAACGACCAACATTTTGAGAAAATCTTTACTGCTTTGGAACAAGGGAAGCCTGCCATTAAACAAGATATCTTTTTTAAAGGACAAATATTTGATGCTTATAGTTTTGTGATTGACCTGATTAAAAAAGCACAATCCTCACTTATTATTATAGATAATTACATAGACATAAGCATTTTGGAAATGTTATCCGAAAAATCAAATAACGTTGGTGTTACCATTATAACCCCAAAAAGCACACCCATCAAAGCTTTGGATATAGAAAAGTTCAATGCCCAATATGGGAAATTAGAAATAAAACACAGCCAAGACTTTCACGACCGATTTTTAATCATAGACCATAAGGAGCTGTATCGTATTGGAGCTTCATTAAAAGATTTGGGCAAGAAATGCTTCGCCTTTTCGGTGATTGAGGATAAAACGTTACTTAAAAACTTAATCAGCAAGATATGAGCCAGAACTATAAACCACTTGGGAATTACACTCAACCAGTCTCAGGACGAAACAGTGATTTGGAGGACTTGCCTTTGGTGGGTTTAAGTATTCAGAAGAAATTTGTCCCTTCTATTGCCCATACCATTGGAACGGATATGTCCACTTACAGGATAATCGAGAGAAATCAGTTTGCTTATGGTCCTGTAACTTCAAGAAATGGAGAAAAAATCACGTTAGCACTTCAAACAAGAAAATGAAAGAAAAATATACAAATTGTAAAATACCTTTCGACAATAACCAAATAAAAACTAACCGGTGCAGCAAAAGTATTAGCTAACACCTTAAAATGGAACATTGTATGACTAGCGATATCCTCATATACCAGAACCAGGACGGTAACATCAAAATAGATGTTCGCTTGCAAGAAGAAACCGTTTGGCTTACGCAGGCGCAAATGGGGCAATTATTTGGCAAGGACAAGCGCACCATCAGCGAGCATATCAGCAATATCTACAGTGAGGGTGAATTGGAGAAAATTTCAACTGTCCGGAAATTCCGGACAGTTCAAACCGAAGGCACTCGAAAGGTGGAGCGAGAACTTGACCACTTTAATTTAGACGTTATCATTTCAGTTGGCTACAGAGTCAAATCACAACAAGGTACACAATTCCGCATTTGGGCTACCCAACGACTCAAGGAATACATCATCAAAGGCTTTACGCTCAATGACGACCGTTTTAAGAGTGGCAGTTCAATGAATTATTTCAACGAATTGCAGGAACGCATTCGGGAAATACGACTATCGGAGCGTTTTTTCTATCAAAAAATCAAAGACATCTACACCACAAGCATTGACTACGATCCAACGGATGAGAAGACCATTGAATTTTTCAAAATTGTACAAAATAAACTCCTTTGGGCCATCAGTCAGCAAACAGCAGCCGAACTGGTCTATCGTAGAGTTGATGCTAATCTTCCCCTGTTGGGTATGCAATCTTACGACAAGAAAGGCACAACTTCTATCAAAAAATCAGAGGTAAGCATTGCCAAAAATTACTTAAATGAAGATGAAATGAAGCTTTTAGGCTTGTTGGTGGAACAATATTTGGCTTTTGCTGAAACCATGGCCCAGCAGCAAACGCCCATGTATATGAAAGATTGGATTCAACGGTTGGATAGTATATTGCAGTTGAATGGCAGGGAGTTATTAACACATGCGGGAAAAATCAGCCATGAGATGGCTTTAAAAAAATCAACGGATGAATTTGAAAAATATAAGATTTCCCAAAAAGCGATTGAGAAAGAACAAAGTTTAAAAGAGATAGAGGAAGATATTAAAAAGTTGAAGAAGTCTTGAACTATGATTTTCAAATGATGGAATGAAAACTATGATTGACGAAAAATATAAGCACTCTGAGTTAACAGGTAAAATAATTGGCTGTGCTATGGAAGTACACAAATATTTGGGAAATGGATTTTTGTCAAAAGCTATATGCAAGGGGTGAGTTGAAATTGCTAATTTTTTAAAGCTTGATATATGACCTTAAGCGTCTTCGTCCGACAGCGGTCAAAAGTGTTCGCTAGATTTCCTCAGGGAATTCAAAAAGCCTTCAATAGGGCCATAGAAGCCGTTTTTTAATTGGTACGAACTTGGCAATTCAGCTGATACTGTGTAATTTTCATTTCTTAGCTGCCATGATCAAAAACTACATTACCATCGCTTTTCGGACCATCCTTCGCAATAAGGTGCGAACATTGATTCATGTCTTGGGATTATCCCTCGGAATTGGGATTTGTTTGCTGATTTTTCAGGTAGTGCTTCATGCCTATAGTTTTGATACCTTTCATCCAAATGGCGATCGGATATATCGAATACACTCAGTTTCTGAGTGGCAACCAGGCGAAAAGTTTGAATCCGCGGGTTCTTCAGGTCCATTGGGAGAGGTTATTGACGAGGAACTCTCTAGTATCGAAGCCAAAGCCAGACTGTATGCGCTGTACGAAACCACCGTCATTGTACCGGAGCAGCAGCGCTTTATTGGAAAATCCAATCGGGTGGCTTTTGCGGATCCAGGTTTTTTTGAAGTCTTCCCTAGGGAATGGTTGGCTGGTAATCCCGCCACTGCCTTAACCACCCCCAATCAATGTGTGATCACAGCATCTAGCATGGCTAGCTATTTTCCGGGCTACCAAGCCATCGATGTGCTGGGCAAGGAAATGCTATGGATAGATGCTGGAGACTCCATTGTCGCCTACGTTACAGGAGTGGTGAAGGATTTCGAAAAGCCCACGGATTTTATTTTTACTGATTTTATCTCTTTCAGCAGCATAGCGCATGCAGATAAAAATGAATGGTACGGCCTCCACAGCTGGACTAACCTCAATTCCTCCAACCAACTCTTTGTCAAAGTGAGAGAAGGGGTTTCAAAGGATGAATTAAATGAAGGATTGAAGTTGTTGGCTGGCAAATATGTAGACACAGAAAATGATGATTCTCGCTATGAAGCTAGGGCTTTAAAGGAAATGCATTTTACCGAGAATTATGATGATACGGTAGTTTCAAAGGATTTGCTGAATGGATTGGTGTACATTGGGCTGATTATTTTGCTACTTGCCTGCCTCAATTTTATCAATTTGGAGACTGCTCTTGCCATTCGTCGATCCAAGGAAGTAGGCATTCGTAAATCCCTGGGTTCAGATAGAAAGCAACTGATTTTCCAGTTTTTGAGCGAAACCTTCCTGCTTGTATTACTTTCCTCCTTGGTAGGCTTGCTCTTCTCTAACTTGACCTATCAGTTCTTTTCATCCTATTTACCAGAAACCTTCACTTTTGATCCTTACCAATGGAGCTCAATTGGCTTTTTGTTGGGGATTGTGGTAGTGATCACCCTTTTGTCAGGCTTGTATCCATCTTTTGTTTTGTCAACCTATCAACCCCAGCGGGCGCTCAAAGGGGAAGTCCAGGCGTCCTCTAACAGAGGCTTTGGACCCTTTTTACGTAAAAATTTGACCGTGATTCAATTTACAGCTTCGATTGCATTCATATGCATGGTGTTGGTATTGCGCTCGCAAATGCAATACATCAGTTCCCAGCCTTTAGGCTTTGAAAAAGATGCCGTAATGTATACCCAGTTGCCATTTATGGGTTCTCCCGAAACCAAGCAGCAATTGGCCTACCGTATGCAGCAAGAAAGCTATGTGGCTTCGGCCAGTCTGAGCAATGCGCTGGTTTCCTCCAATAGTCTCTGGACTTCCGATGCCTATTTTAAGACAGATACTGTTGAGCAAACCCTGTATGTTCACATGATGAATGTGGATTCGGCATTCGTTGAGGCCAATGGACTAAGGTTACTTGCCGGAAGAAAAGCGAGTAACCAAAAAGATGAGATTTTGGTCAATGAAAGATTTTTGCAAAAAGTTGGTATTTCTGATCCTTCGGAGGCCATAGGAAGACAGCTCCGAACTGGAGCAGAGCCAAGGAAGATCGTAGGGGTATTGAATAACTTCAATGCCAGAAATCTTCGGGAAGAGATTCTTCCCATGGTCGTGATTTATCAGCCGGATTATTATTACCTGTTAACTGTAAAAATTCAACCGAATCAAAACCTAGCCATAGCCAAGCAGCAACTTCAGGCCCTAGTCAAAGAAGTGTATCCTTACGAAACAGGGGAGTTTGAATTTATCGACGAGGTGGTCAAAGGCTTCTATCAAGCAGACGAGCAGATTCAGGGCATTTTAACCTTTGCTTCCGGTATTGCAATTTTGATTTCAATTCTTGGCTTATTTGGGCTTTCCTCCTTCACCATTGAGCAGCGAACCAAAGAGGTAAGCATTCGGAAAGTGTTGGGGGCAAGTATAGGCAGTATCCTAATGCTGATCAGTAAACAGTATATTGCCTTGATCGCTACAGCGACCTGTCTAGCCATCGTCCCAGCATACTACTTCAGTAATCAATGGCTACAGGATTTTGCCTACCGAATCTCCATGCCATATCATATTTTTTTAATTGTTGGGATAGCCGTCTTGGTTTTGGCATTGGGAGTTGTCTTGATCCACTCCATGGGAATTGCTAAAACTAATCCAGCGAAGGTGTTGAAGAGTGAGTGATAGGGAAGGATGAAGGATGAGGGATGAATGACAGAAGAAAGAAAGCGCGCAGAATGCACAGAAAGCGCGGAAAAATATGCAGATACATGTCTCGTTACGACGGTCAATCGATTAATCATGTTTTTAAACCCATGGTGAAATTAGACTCTATAATTTCAGACCTCGAAGAGGTCACATGTTTATAGTAATTTGTGTTCCTAGTTGCCATACGACACCCTACGGGGTCGCACATCTCCGAAGACGGATGGATTCTATAAACATATGATCCCTTTGGGATCTGGTTTGGGAATTTAGAATTAGAGATGAAGATCTGAGATTTTCAAATATTATTTCACATAACTTTTTTTTGTCCGTAGGCGGACGAAGTTGTTCGAATCAAATTACCAAAAATCAATCAAAAAGGCCTCAAATTCGATATTTTGGAGCCTTTTTTATGGCATAGGAATGGAAGGTAGGAGTGGAGACAATTTAAAATAGAATGATACAGCTAAGTAACATAGACAAATTTATAGAAGGAAGATTTCAACGGTCTTTCATTTTGAAAGGCATCAACCTTACCATTTCTTCTGGTGATTTTGTCACGCTTATGGGACCTTCAGGGGCTGGGAAATCTAGTCTGCTGAATATTATTGGACTCTTAGATGAAGACTTTGAAGGGGAATATCTTTTTGAAAATCAACTTATCCAAACGATGAAGAGCAAGCAGAAGTCGGCACTTCACAAGTCGGAGTTTGGCCACATTTTTCAAGCGTATCATCTGATCGATGAGCTGACTGTTTTTGAAAATATTGAAACACCGCTTCTCTACAGAAATGTGGGAACTGCCGAGCGCAAAAGCATCATTGCGGAATTATTGGATCGCTTTCAGATGGTGGCTAAAAAAGACTTATTTCCAGAGCAGCTATCTGGAGGACAGCAACAGATGGTAGGAATAGCACGGGCCATAGCAGGTAAACCACGCGTACTGCTAGCGGATGAACCTACGGGGAATCTCCATTCTACCCAAGCCAAAGAAATTATGGAGGTTTTCCGTGAATTGAACAACGAAGGTACCACCATCATTCAAGCGACCCATGCGAGGGAAAATGCAGATTATGGCAACCGATTGGTGGAAATGGTCGATGGACGAATTGAAAAGCAACTAGCCTTATGAGACGATATATATTGATTTTAATCTTGTTTTTCGGATGGTGTTCAGTTGCAATTGCTCAGCAAGAGGTTTCGTTGACATTTGAGGAGGCTGTAGCCATCGCGCTAACCAAACAAATAGATTTTCAAAAACTCCAAAATCAACAAGATGTCCTCCGGATGGAACGATTGAATGCCCAATTGGGCTATCTTCCAAGATTGACAGCCAATAGTGCAGCGTTTAGACAAGTTGGTCAACAATTTCAACAGGTAGAAGGGGAACTCATTGTCACCAATGAAATTAACTCTATTGTCACGGGAGGGCTCAATGCCTCGGCTCCTGTCTTTAACGGATTTCGTCAGCATCAATTAAGCAAAGCCACCAGGAATTTTGAAGAGGCAGGATTACTGGGATTGGAAAGGGGTAGACAAGAGGTATTCAATTCCGTTGCTCAACAGTATTTGCAAACATTACTCAGTGAGGAATTAGTGAAAATCTCTAAAGAAAATTTGGCCATTCAGCAAGCACAGTTGGAGCAGATACAAGGTTTTTTGGATGCAGGCTTGCGGACGATAGCAGATCTCTACAACCAGCAATCAGAGGTTGCCAGACTTCAAGCAGTACTCGTAGATGCCGAATTGCAGTGGGAACGCGATAGATGGCTAATGGCTGAAATCCTTCAATTGGACAAGGAGGTTATTCCAGTATTAGCACCAATCAATTTGGAGGTTTATGAACAGCAATGGCTAAGTCTTCCTTTGGAGGACTTGTATCAAGAGGCTAGGCTTGGCAGGAGAGATTTACAGCAACAACATAAGTTAGTAGAAGCTCAGCAACGCATGCTGGCAGTTTCCAGAGCTGAATTTTATCCTCAACTCAATGCCTTTTTCAATTACAGTACCTTCTTTACAAGTTTGGATGAGCGCACCTTCAGTAATCAGTTTTTCACTATTTTTCCTCAGCGCTCGTTTGGGTTGAATTTGTCTATACCCATATTCACAAATTTTGACAACCGCTTACATGTGACACGCTCAAAGGTGAATTTGAAGAATCAGCAACTTGATCTACATGCCATCGAGCGGGTGATTTCGCAGGAAGTCAAATTGGCCTATCAAGGCTTAAAAGCTGCTGTCAAGCGCATGGAAGCCACCACCATCCAATTAGAAGCTGCTAAAGAAGCTCATTTGGCAATCACAGAGCGTTTTCGATTGGGGCTAAGTAATTTTGTTGACCTAGCCCAGGCTAACCAACAATTGGTAACTGCACAATCTGACCATGCTCAAGCTAGATACACCCTATACTTTCAGGAGTTGCAGGTAAAGTTTGCTATAGGAGAGGAGCTGGATTAAAAAACTTAAATGATCTTCTATCCCTTATATGGTTCCCTAATTTTAACCATATAAGAAAGATAAGGAAAGGATCAAAAAACTAACATTACACTAATGAATAATCTATCTTTTACTTTTAATGAATGACTTTAACAAAAGATTACGTTGTTAAAAATGGAGAAGGAACGCGATTTTTTTGTATTTTCATCAAAAAAAAACTGAACCCTAATGAAAAGGTGAAATCTTAAGTTAATTGGAATCGTATAGATAAGCTATTATGCTGACAGTAATTGTGTTTTGTTTATTTTTTGTTTGTGATGGCTTTCAATACGGAAATTCAACTGAAAAAAGTGACTCCCTGTCAGAAGTTAAAGGCTATTATCCAAATGATTCTCTGATGCGCTCTTTACCCAAATACAGAAAAGACTTTTCTGTATTAATGGAACGAGGGCCGCTGATTCATGCCAATACTGATTGGGGTAGAGAAGTTCGCAGTACATTTGATTATAAGGCGGTTGATATACGATTAGGGTTCAAGCGAACAGAACCAACGTTATATAATCATCTCTACCGAAATCCAACTTTTGGAATAGGTTTGTATAGTGCTACTTTTCAAAGTGAGTTTTTGGGCCAGCCTCATGCTATTTATGCATTTGCAGATATACCATTTAAGCGTAAAATTCTCAAGGATCAAATGAGTTTTCGATATTTTGCATCAGTAGGTGTAGGATTTAATTTTACACCTTTTGATGAGGAGGATAATCCTTTGAATCAATTTATAGGCTCCTATGAAAATATCTATACCCATTTTGGTCTTACAAGTGCTTATAGGATAAATTCAGGTCTTTTTATAGATGCATCTATTGGGTTGAAACATTTTTCAAATGGCTCTCTTCGCAAACCAAATACAGGACTAAATATCATTCCTTTTACCATTGGACTTAGGAGTATATTGAACGAAAGGTATCATACGGCGACCTATACGCAAGCTATTCCAAACTTTCAGTTACAGCCCCAATGGAATTTTATGATTAGTGCAGGAGGGAAAAATTATACTACGGGAGAAGGGCAATATCCCAAGCTTGCCATAGGTATACAGCGAGTGTGGCAATGGGATTATAAGTTCAGGATGGGTATCGGTGCTGACATGTTTTACTCAGGCGCTGCAGAACGTCGATTGGACCGAACACAAGTGTCTTTTGAAGACAGAGCTTCATTTGGTATTGTGGGGATATGGGAATGGGTATTGACTCCTCACCTGTATGTGCCAATTGGAATAGGTGCCTATATGCACAGAAATATCCATAACGAGGAAATAACTTGGTATTATTCCCGCTTGGGTTTAAGGTATCGATTGACCAATGGAATTTCGGCAGGCTTATCCATTAAAGCGCATCGATTAAAAGCTGATTTTTTCGAATGGACACTCGCTTATACTTTATTTAATTAGATCAACAAAAATCATGGATTATCTTTTTTGATTTACTATTCGCTTTTTTAATTTAAGGATTTTCAAATCTCCAAATTTCGACCCATTTATCCTGTGATAGGAGCGTTGATCTGTAATTTCTTTGCTGTAATGCATGTTGAAGTCCATCCCAATCCTCTTGCTCCAAAGGATAGGCATGCTTATAAAAATTATAGATAAATATGTCCATACTCTTAGGTGGGTGTTGCATTAGCGCTTCCCAGTTTTTTAACGAATGGACGTTACCAGCACTTGAATTAGTTAACAATACCTCGTTACTAAATACCAAAAAGTCATTTGCCAGTTTTAAATCGGCTGATGATGATTCAGCAAATATGCGGTATGCTTCTTTCAAATGAGGATAGTTTTTGTTTTGATAGTGATACAGGCTGCTAGCCATTCCAGGTAAAAAAAGCCATAGGAGAATACCCCATTTTGCTTTTGGTAAGTACAAAATTAGGAGCATAAAGATGGCCAAAGAACTGTAAAAAGAAAGGAGCATAAAAGAATTCCATGATAAAATAGCAGCAAAAACAAAGCTAAATGCAAAGAAAATCAAATTAGATCTCTGAAGTAAAACACAAGGTATAGAGTATGCGATCAGCCAAGCCAACAAGGGAATTAGGATAATTAAATGTCTTGGATTAAGGTATAATGGATTGTAAAATTCAAGGGTTGAACTCATGAACCAAAATCCAGTAAATAAACAAACGACTGCCCAAGAGATGATTTTTTGGGTGTCATCTGTTCCTTTGATCCCATGCAAAAGTGCTGGAAAGGCACCAATCATGTATGGCCAAAAAGAGCGCTCGATAAAGGTTAGAATGGGGACGTAAGTCAATCGCTGGAGTATTGCTTTCCACCCTTTGTCATGATAAGTATACTCAGAAATGTAATGTCCTTCATTGACTGATGAAAATCGAAATAACCAATTGCCATTATAAATGTGATAATAACCAAAATAACCTAGCAAAAGAATGATGGAGCAGGCGAAAAAGACCTGGTAAAAGCACTTTGAATTATTCGTTTTCCAATCTTTGGCTAGCAAAAATAGCGGCATGGGGAGCAAGAAAACTATGGTTTCTTTTGTTGAAAAACCTATCAAAAAAGATGCAGCCATAAGAATTCCTGCTAATTTAGGTCGCTCATGCCTCCGAATAGCTGACCACAAAATAACTGTAATAAACAAAAGAAGTACACTGTCAGGATAAACCTTATGGATGAAATACATAAAATATACTTGGCCAACATATAGTAAACTAAATCCTAATCGCTGCTGACTCTTGTTCAATAATGAGAATAAAATACTGTATGTGAGGATATAACTGGTCAAAGATGCAGTTGCAGCTATTCGTTCGTTGAATCCAAAAGTATGGGTTAATAATCCAGAAAAAATATATGTACCCCATCGGTCAGCGAAGTGTGTGGGATAGGGGAAGGCCTTTCCTTCCCAAAATAATTTTCCAAATTCCATGTAGACCACATCATCCGAAAAAGTGATTCCATCAAATGAAAAATACCAGTATCCGATTAGATACAAGATAGTACAGCCATAGATGAATTGATTCTTGGACTTTTCTGAATGCATACGGATTTATCGATTCCCACTTTAAATATTCAAAAGTCTATTTGTTTTTTTACCACCCTCCATCTAGATTAAGGAGGGTGGTAATACTTTAAAATGAAAGATACTAATCTATTTGATCATTAGTATTTTAACTCAACGATTGATTTTCCTTGTTCGCCAATTCCAAGATTTTATCATATTCCTCTGGCGTAAGGTCTTTGAAGAAGTAGTTGACAGGATTTACATAGCGGCCATCTTTGATTACTTCATAATGCACATGTGGGGCAGTGGATGAACCTGTATTTCCGACAGTTCCAATTTGATCTCCTCTTTTGATTTTTTGACCTTTGCGAACAGCAAAATCATTCATATGGGCATACCGACTGACAAAACCAAATCCATGATCGATTTCTATGTATTTCCCATAGCCTCCAAACTCTGTTTTGACTTCTTTTACCACTCCGTCTCCAGTTGCATAAATCGGGGTTCCGATAGGGGCGGTAAAGTCAACACCTGTATGCATTTTCATCACTTTCAAAATCGGGTGTAATCGCATACCAAAACCAGAAGCTAATTTCCCCAATTCTTCATTGAGAATAGGTTGAATAGCTGGGATAGATGCCCAGTACTCTTCTTTTTTCAATGCTAAATCCGTGACCTCCTCAAAGCTGTACGACTGCACATATAATTTTCTCTTGAGTAAATCTATTTTCTCCATCAAACGTACCAGTAATTTTTCTTGGTCAAGTCCTTTATTTCTGATATCCCGATAGCGATCTGTACCTCCAATTCCCGCATTTCTTACTTCTGTCGGAATTGGTTCTGATTCAAAAATTACCCGGTACAGATTATCATCCCGCTCTTGAAGATCTGCCAACATTTCGTTCATGTTTTTTAGATCATCTTCCATTAATTGAAAATATCGCTTGAGTTCTTGGTTCTCTCGTTTTAACAGGAGTTCTTTTGGGCTATCAAAATAATAGGTAAATACCAGCAAAATAAATGCAGATAAAAGAGACGCTAAAGCCAAAAAACCGAGGGAGTTTAGGAAAATATCCCATTTGCTGCGCGTATAGCGTTCATATTTGCAGGTTTTAGGGTCGTAGTAATATTTTATTCTACTCATTACAATTTGCGGGGTAAATATTCTAATTTTGTAGCCCTTAAGGCTTTTGAGGGTGAATCATCAACAAGGGCCGTAAATA
The DNA here is from genome assembly GCF_014652135.1 of Mongoliitalea lutea. Lineage (GTDB taxonomy): Bacteria > Bacteroidota > Bacteroidia > Cytophagales > Cyclobacteriaceae > Mongoliitalea > Mongoliitalea lutea. The sequence continues at coordinate 138,302 of NZ_BMYF01000001.1, read as the reverse complement.
TACAAAGTAAATCTTATAATCCGAACATAGTCAAAAGCTTACATGGAAGCCAAAAAAATTAGAAGCACCTTCATTGAATTTTTTCAATCAAAACAGCATCAATTTGTTCCTTCTTCACCGATAGTTGTCAAGAACGATCCGACTCTGATGTTTACCAATGCAGGGATGAATCAGTTCAAAGATTATTTCTTGGGTAATGATACACCCAAAGCAACACGTGTAGCCAACAGTCAGAAATGTTTGCGTGTATCCGGTAAGCACAATGACCTAGAGGAAGTAGGCGTGGATACCTACCATCATACCATGTTTGAGATGTTGGGCAACTGGTCTTTTGGAGATTACTTTAAAAAAGATGCCATCGAATGGGCTTGGGAATTGCTAACAGAGGTTTACCAATTGCCCAAAGATAGACTATACGTTTCCGTATTTGGAGGAGATGCTGGTGACCAATTGGAGAAGGACACCGAAGCATTCGATTTTTGGAAAGCGATCGTTCCTGAGAATAGAATCATCTTCGGAAGTAAAAAGGATAACTTCTGGGAGATGGGGGATACAGGTCCTTGTGGTCCTTGTTCGGAGATTCACATTGACTTGCGTACGGATGAGGAACGTGCCTTAGTAGATGGCTACGCTTTGGTTAACAATGACCATCCACAGGTGATTGAAATCTGGAACTTGGTATTTATGCAATTCAATAGGCTTTCTGATGGAAGCTTGAAAGAATTACCAGCCAAGCATGTGGATACGGGTATGGGTTTTGAGCGATTGGTGAGAGCTATCCAAGGAAAATCCTCCAATTATGATACGGATGTATTTGTACCTTTTATAAGCTACTTGGAGGAAAAGTCAGGCAAAAGCTATGGTAAAGATGAGAAAATAGACATTGCCATGCGCGTAATTGTGGATCACATTCGGGCTATTTCTTTCACCATTGCTGATGGACAATTGCCATCTAATAATAAAGCTGGTTACGTAATCCGAAGAATTTTAAGAAGAGCAGTACGCTATGGCTACACCTTCTTAGGTTTCCAAACACCTTTTTTACATGAGCTCTTACCTTTGTTGGCAGCTAATTTTGGGGATATTTTCCCTGAAGTTGCCCAACAGCAGGAATTTATTGCCCGTGTGATCAAAGAAGAAGAAGCTTCATTCCTACGTACCTTGGATAATGGTCTGAAAATGTTGGATCAGATTAAGGTGGACTTGCAAGCAAAAGGAGATGCAGTTATTCCTGGAAAAACAGCCTTTGAATTATACGATACTTATGGTTTTCCCTTGGACTTGACCTCCCTAATTGCCCGTGAAAATGGGCTGTCTGTAGATCAGGCTGGATTCACACAAGAGATGGAAGTTCAGAAAACCCGTTCAAGAGCAGCGGCTGAACAGGAGACAGGGGATTGGGTACTTGTTGGAGAAGAAGAGGGAGTGGAGTTTGTTGGGTATGACTATACAGAAGCAAGTTCAACTATCGTAAAGTATAGAAAGATTACCGATAAAAAGGGTGATCGATACCAAGTTGTCTTAGACAAAACACCTTTCTATGCAGAAAGTGGAGGTCAGGTTGGGGATCAAGGTACTTTGACTTATGGTCAAGAGGTCATTAAGGTATTGGACACGAAGAAAGAGAATGACTTGATTGTTCATTTTGTGGATAAAATCCCTTCCAATCCATCCGCTACTTTTGATGCCAAAGTTGATGTGCAAAGAAGAGGGTTGATCATGAATAACCACTCGGCTACGCACTTACTCCATGCAGCATTGAAGCAGGTACTTGGCGATCACGTGCAGCAAAAAGGCTCATTGGTCAATGATGAAATCTTGCGTTTTGACTTTTCTCATTTTGCAAAATTGACGGATGAGGAGCTTGCGCAAGTGGAGCAGATTGTCAACGAGAAAATCCGTGCTAACATCGTCTTGAATGAGCAAAGAAATGTACCTATTGAGGAAGCTAGGAATCAAGGTGCTACTGCATTGTTTGGAGAAAAATATGGAGACTTTGTGCGCGTAATCACTTTTGATCCAAATTTCTCTGTAGAGCTTTGTGGAGGGATACATGTGAAAAGTACAGGCTTGATTGGTTTGTGCAAGATTGTATCTGAAGGCTCGATTTCAGCGGGTGTCCGAAGAATAGAAGCGATCACCTCTCAAGCTGCAGAAGCCTATTACCGTGAGCATGTTGCTATGGTAAAGGAATTGCAGGAGCTTATGAAAAATCCGCGTGATTTGAAAAAATCCATTGAGGCTCTATTGGCCGAGCGTAATGAGCTGAAAAAGGAGTTGGAGCAATTACATGCTGAAAAAGCTGGTAATGTTAAAGCGGAGCTTTTAGCCAATGTACTGAAAGCTGGAGATATTCAGGTGGTTTTAGGGCAAGTAAAGTTACCTCATGCTGATGCTTTGAAGAAACTTGCTTTTGAGTTGAAAAATGAGTTGGAACAGCCATTTATTGTACTGGCAGCAGATATTGACGGGAAACCTCAAGTGGCTGTAGCCCTACATGAAGCATTGATTGAAAGTAAAGGATTGAATGCAGGCGCTATTGTGAGAGAATTGGCGAAAGAGATCCAAGGTGGTGGAGGAGGGCAGCCTTTCTTTGCTACTGCTGGTGGGAAAGATATGAGCGGTCTTTCGAAGGTATTGGAAAAGGCGAAAGGCTATTTTGCCAACCTTTCAGCTTAATAATTTGGTTTTACTTAATTTTGGACTCATTTTTGAGTTCCATGCACAAAATTTATAAGAATGATTTCACAGGAAATTAAAGATAAATACACCTTAGTAGTTGGGTTAGAAGTTCACGCACAGTTACTGACCAAAAGTAAAATGTACGCATCTGATAGTACGGAATTCGGGAATTTACCCAATACCCAGATTTCTCCTATCACGTTGGGGCATCCGGGCACTTTACCAAAGGTGAATATGAAAGCGGTAGAATTTGCGATTAAAATGGGCTTGGCCTGTAACTCGGAAATCACCAAATACAATATTTTTTCACGTAAAAACTATTTCTATCCGGATCTTCCAAAGGGGTACCAGATCACTCAAGACAAAGGGCCTATATGTGTAGGAGGGTTTGTTCCAGTGGTTTTATCCAATGGGGAAGAAAAAAGTATTCGTTTGAACAGAATCCACATGGAAGAAGATGCTGGTAAGTCCATGCACTTAGCTGAGGAAGTAGATACCTTGGTGGATTTTAACCGCGCAGGCGTTCCTTTAATTGAGATCGTTTCTGAGCCGGATATTAGAAGTTCCGATGAGGCCTACAACTATCTAGTGGAGATCAAGAAGTTGGTAAAATACTTGGATATCTGTGATGGTAACATGGAAGAGGGTTCTTTACGTTGTGATGCCAATATTTCTGTGATGCTCAAAGGTGCGACAGAGTATGGGAAAAAGGTAGAAGTGAAAAACATGAACTCTTTCCGAAATGTGGCAAGAGCGATTGAACATGAATTTGAGCGTCAGATTCAGCAAGTAGAGGCAGGGGAGACCATTATCTCTGAAACCAGAACCTTCGATGCTACTACAGGTACCACTGCAAGTATGCGTACGAAGGAGGACTTGAATGACTACCGTTATTTTCCAGAGCCTGATTTGAGCCCTGTGATCATTTCTGAAGAGTGGTTAAACTCCGTGAAAGTAGCCATGCCATCTTTACCACGGGAGCTATTTAGAAAATTTACACAGGAATTTGGTCTTCCGGATTATGATGCAGGAGTATTAACCGATTCCAAAGAAATTGCCTTGTATTTTGAGGAGTTATGTGGATTGACAGGGAATTACAAAGCTGCGTCCAATTGGATGATGGGACCTGTGAAGTCTTATCTGAATGAATTGACCTTGCATATTGAGCAATTTCCAATTAAGCCAGTAGCCCTTGCAACCTTGATTCAGATTATCGATGAAGGAAAGGTTAACTTCTCAGTTGCTTCACAAAAGATTTATCCTGTATTATTGGCCAATCCGGAGAAGTCTCCGTTAGAGATAGCACAGGAATTGAATTTGATCCAAGAATCGGATGAAGGTTCTCTGAAGCCAATCGTAGAAAGTGTGTTGGCCGAAAACGAAGCCAAGGTAGCTGAATACAAATCTGGAAAGAAAGGGTTAATGGGAATGTTTATGGGCCAAGTGATGAAAAAGTCACAGGGCAAAGCAGATCCCAAAGTTGCTACCAAAATTCTAATGGAATTACTAGACAATTGATATATGAAACATCTCAGTAAAACATTCTTTGCGCTGCTTTTTTTGTCCATTGTAGCTTGTGGTTCTGCAAATGACCGTGAGTTTGACGGAGAAGTAGTAGTTAAGGCAGTATTGAAAAATGCAGATGCCGGTCAAGTGAAGATTTCCAAGTTTGTGGATGATAGTTCCGAGTTGGTGACTGCCTTGGAAGTCGGTAGTGATGGAAAGTTTTCATATACACTTGCATTAACAGAGCCAGGTTTTTACGAAGTGGATTTGATGGGCCGTAAGTCTGTACGATTGGCTTTGTATGATCAGGATGTGAAAATCATCTACGACTTTAATGATGAAAGCTCCCTGGAACTTGAAGGTTCGGAAGATTCCAAGCACATGTTGGATATTGAGCGATTGACGGAAGATTATCAAGATCAGATCAATCAATTGAATAATGCGTACATGGAGGCCATGAATAATCGTGATACCGACAGAATTAAAGAGATTCAAGATTTTGCCATGTCCATGGAGTCTAATCATGGTCAAAAAGTTAAAGAATTGATTGCATCCATGGATAATAGTTTTGCAGCTATGGCAGCTTTGGGGATGATCAATATCAGAAATGAATTCTTATTTGTGGATGAGTTGATCCAATCATTGGATAAAAAATATCCAAATACCCGAATGATCCAGACTGTCTTGGCCCAATTGGATGATATGCGAGCCTTGGCAATCGGTCAGATGGCTCCTGAAATTGAACTTCCCAACCCGGATGGAGAATTAGTAAAGTTATCTGATTTGAGGGGAAAGTATGTGTTGATCGATTTTTGGGCGGCTTGGTGCAGACCTTGTAGAGAAGAAAATCCAAATGTGGTTCGCATGTATAATGAGTATAATGCGAAAGGATTTGAAGTGTTTGGTGTGTCTTTAGATAGGACAAAAGATGCTTGGGTGAAGGCAATTGAGGACGATAAACTGACTTGGACGCATGTTTCTGATTTAAAATATTTTAATTCTGTTGCTGCTGCTACTTATCAGATTAATGCGATTCCTGCTACTTACTTGATTGGTCCTGATGGAACGATTGTAGCTAAAGATCTGAGAGGGAATAGTTTAGAAAATAAATTAAAGGAAATTTTCGGCTAAATTTCATAGTTAAACCAAAGAAGGCCGCTCTTGTTTTGGGCGGCTTTTTTTATGAAAAAAAATATTCTTATTTAGCTGAGAAACCGCTTGTAAAAAATCCAGAAAATTTCATTTAGATTTGCACGTTAATATCAAAATACATCCTTTAATAAAACCTTAAATTGTCTTAATAATAAGTTTGAAAAGGCTGTATGGAATGATATTTGAGAAGAAAAAAATAATTAATCCAAACCTACTAATGAAAAAAAGAACCATTCTGTCACCCGTAAGTAAGATTGCATTTCTTGCTTTATTCGTGTTGCTCTCCATGGGAGCATGTAAGAGTAAAAAGAAAGTAGTAGCTCCTGCACCTGCACCTGCTACTGAGCAAGCTCCGCCACCACCTCCCGCACCTGCCCCAGCCCAGCCATCCGCGGAAGAAGTTGCTGTAGGTAAGTTGGAAAACTATTTCAGCAGCATCGCTAACGCATCCAATGTAGATGCGGCTAACAGAACAATCAATGAGGCTTTGAACATGTTCACCAACAAAGAAACTCCTGTTTTGATTGTGATCCACGAGGAAAGCGGTATCAAAGATTACGATGAGCCAACTACCATCGAAAAGTATCTTCACTACTTGAAGGACACTAAAAAGAACTTAAACTTCGTAAGTGATATCCGTTTGGATAACTCTGGGAGAGTTTCTGAGCTTGAACTACGTCGTAGAAAATAATCTCCACCAAAGAAAAACTATTAAACAATGAAAAAATACATATCACTATTTTTGTTGGTATTTCTAGCTGCGGCATCTGTTTCTGTAGCTCAGTCTGACAACATCAGCCCTGCAAGAAAGCAGGCAATCGATTCACTTGCCCTTGAAAAGGTAAAAGATTTAAGTAAGTACATCAGCATCATCGGTAGTAAAGAAACACAATTCTCAGAAGCTAACCGTGTAATGGACAGAGCTGAAGAGCTTTTTGCTCCAGGTGCAGAAATGGGTGTTTCTTCTATCAACAGAAAAGAAATCGCTTACTACAAAGTAAGAAGATACTTTGAGCGTTTGATGGCCTTGAACTATGATCGCGTAAACATTACATGGTATGATATCCAATACATTTCTGATTTGGAAAGACAGCCTGATGGAAGATTTGTAGGTGTGATCACTATCTATCAAAGATTCGAAGGTACTTCTATTGAAAGTGGTATGAACTACAGAGATACTACAAAGAAAGATATTACCATCTACGTGGAGAAAAAACAAACTCAGATTGCAGGTAGAACCATTGAGTTCTGGGATGTAATGTTGGGTGATATTCGAGTGACTGAAACCTCCGCATGAGAAAATTAGTAATAGTAGTTTTAGTAATACTATCATCTATTGAATTGGTATCAGGACAAGGCCTAGGCAGTCCTGGTACCATCAAGGATGATGGGAGGTTTGCAGCCTCCACCAAACAAGTCAATCAATTTTTTAGAAGGTTTAATGCCGAAGAAAGTGTAGATGGTAATCAGCGGTATTATCCAGAAGATGAGTTTTACAGAAACAGAGAATTGAGGGGGAAATTTATTTCTATCCTTTTCGACAATGAAACCTCTGGTATCTCTTCAGACCTGAAAACAACCTTTATGAGAGAAGTGCTTTCCGAAACACTTCCTCAGTATATCAATTTTCACCGAGAAGGATGGTTTTCAGAGGTGGAAGCAACATTTAATTATCGTGGCAAAATTGAAAAAGCTACCTTGTTTTTAAAATTGCAACCTGAAGGATTGGGTTACGAATGGGTCATTGACAAAGTAGTCTTTCCACCATTTAAAGACATTTTCAAAAAGCCCGAAGGAAGCAACAAAAGTTTTTTGCACCCTTTGAGTCATGAATTAGGTTTTATGAATTTGAGGAAAGCATTTCAAGAGACAAACTTGCCAGAGTCATTCACAACCACTGATTTTCAACCGGATTACTTAACTCTTTTTTTATATGAAATGAAAAGAGGAAACTTGAAGTTCGATAATATTCGTGATGTTAAGTTCCATTTCTTTCAAATAAATAACTGGTATTTTGAATTAAATCAATTCAATAGGCCTGGTTTTAATACGGGGTGGTTGATTAGCAATCTAGTGAAATTAAAACCTGGTGACAAAGAGTCAATATTACGCTACATTTATGATCAAAAATAAGTTTCACATAACGTATTTACTGATTTTACTTCTATCTTCTCAATATTCTTTTGCTCAAGACATTAAGGGATACAGCAAACAGGAAATTAAGGAGTTAAGTAGCCAAGTTGAGGATCAAATCCGCTTCTTGGAGTACTTTTTAAATACAGTAGGCAGTCAAGACACCCCAGCACGAGACAAAGATGTCATTATACGTGAAAGTTATACCAAGATTTTCCGTGATGGTAAAGTTCAGGTAGAAGATGATTTGTTAATTGACAGAAAAGTTATTACCAATAAAGATATTACCGCCTATTTAAAGGATATTGAGTTCTTCTTTAAAGATGCTAATTTCAAGTTTAAGGTCAGAGAAATCAAACCTTTTTTGAGAGATAATGATGAATTATCATTTTTGGTTTCTATGGATAGAACACTCACTGCAACAGGGCTTAATAAAGAGAAAATCAGCAATACAAAGCCTCGCTTTTTGGAGGTAAACGTAGATAAAAAATCAAATGAACTGAAAATTGCCAGTATCTACACAACGAAACTTAGTAGAGACCAAGAATTAAAGACTTGGTGGTCTAATCTTTCTTACACATGGGAAAATTATTTCCGCACTAAAATTGGACTATCAGATACAGATTCTGTAACTCTCGAACACCTCTATAAAATTTCAGCGATAGATTCAATTAATTTATCTGGAAACACATTCTTAGTTGATTTAAGTCCAATTGAGGCGTTGAGAGACCTAAAATATATCGATATTAGTTCCACCCAAATCAGGGAACTGAATCCAATTAGTAATGTAACTTTTCTAACATATCTCAATATTGCTAATACACCTACGCGGGATATTCAATTTATAAAATATTCAGATAGATTGAGCTATTTGAATATTTCCAATACGCAAATCTCCGATATCAGTGAATTGGGAAATTTGAAAAAAATCCATACGCTTGAAGCAGTAAATACGCCCATTAATAGTTTTGATGTGTTAAACTCATTCGATGAATTAAAGGTGTTGAATTTACGTGAGAGTGGTTTCAATAACATGGAGAATATAGCGGAACTATCTTCCCTCACGCATTTAGATATCAGTAAAAATTTTATTATCAATTTCGACTTACTTGAAAATTTGATAAGTTTAATTGAGTTAAATGTTTCGGAAACCAATATTTCAAGCCTGCAGCCTTTAGCTGGCATGAAAAGTTTGGTTATGGTCAATTTTAATCAAACAGAGGTTGCTGAATTGACTCCGCTTCAAAATAAAACGAGCCTTAGAAGAGTATATGCAGATCTTACTCGGGTTTCAGAGGAAAGTGCAGACGAATTTGCCCGTCAAAATAGAAGAGTGCTCTTGGTGCATCACGTTGAAAACCTACAAACTTGGTATGATGGATTATCTGAGGCGTGGAAAGAGGTGCTTGTACACAATAACCCAAGCCTAAAAAAGCCTATCCCAAGCATTGAAGACTTGACTGCAACAGTTGGAATTGATAGTCTACAGTTAGCAGGTAGTGCAATTACCAATCTTGCTCCAGTACTAAAATTCAGGAAATTAAATTATTTAGATTTCAGCAATACGGCTGTGGCGGATGTTACGCCTCTTTCAGAAATGCGGATGCTGCAGGCAGTTATAGGTAAAGAAACAAGCGTTCGCTCCCTACGCCCATTAGCTAATTTGAATGGATTGAAGCGTATTGATTTTGCCCTTGCACCAGTTCAAGAAATTAGTTCTTTAAACTCTATGACGCAGCTCGAATATTTGAATATTGATGGTGCGGAGTTTGACAGAGATCAGGTTTCAGAGTTTTTAGCTAAGAATGGGTCCATTACCATCATTTACCGTACAGAGTGGTTGGAAGCTTGGTGGGATTATTTGGATAGTGAATGGAAAAGTGTCATACAAAAATATTTTGGGGATAACTCATTTAGGCCTGATTCAGAGCAATTACATGTCTGGACATCTTCAGCGGAATTTGCGATTGAGAGAGTGTCTATTGAAAATTTGGAGCCTTTATTAGCTTTTAATAATCTTCGAAAAGTTTCCATATTTGATGTTTATCTTAAGGATATAGAAGCAGTTGGTAAATTAAATTTGTTGCTTGAGTTGAAGATTTCACAGGCACCGATTACCGACTTGACGGTTTTGGGTTCTTTGGTAGACTTAAAGAGTTTGGATCTTTCAAATACTGGAGTACAAGACCTAAGACCTCTTGCACGCTTGCAAAACTTAATTTATTTAGACCTTTCAGGTACAAACATTAAAGTTCTCAAAGGACTGGAAACACTCCAACAACTGGAAGAATTAAATATAGCAAGTACCAATGTTAGGTCGCTAAAGCCCATATTTGGGTTGCGGAACTTAAAGCGTTTATCTGCTTTCAATACCCGGTTAAGTCAACGTGCAGTAGATGGTTTTCAAAAAGTTAATCCTGAGTGTCAGGTGAAATTTTATTAAGGACTATTGGCCCAAGTATTACAATTTATCGATGTAGTACTTGGGCCAAACTTTCCCTGACGATTTGCCCCATGTTTTTACAAGTCAAAAAATTTGGATTAGCGTAGTGCTTTGCTAGTTCTTTTTTTAGATTTTCTATGTTTTCAGGAATGGAGACTATGTCATTTTCCATAGTACTTAACACATCCTCAATTTCTTGTGTGGCACTTTTTAGTCGAGTAGCAATTAGTGCTCGTTCTTCCCGCTGATATTGACGCATGGATTCAGGTGTAATATGCTTGATGCCTAATTGGATTAAAGCGTTATTCTCCTTAAAATATTGAGGTAAATAAATGGATTTTTTGCCTTCATAAGATTGCTGATCAAAATCAATCGCTCGGATCCTATAATGTGTTTCTTCAAAGTCCGGAGTCACATCAATTACGAAATTGGATGAATGCATATCACCGAGAAGTCTGACAAAACAACGTTCATTGAATTTGACAAATTCTTTGGCCAATCGAATAGGATTCAGGTTTGGATCGTTGATATGCTGACGCATAAATTGTTCCCCGGGGATACCAGCAATATGTTCTTCTATCAAGGTGTTTTGGTGTACTAAATAACTGATGCGATTGGGTGATAAAAGATGCTCTAATTCCAAGCCGTACACCCGTGATGCATCAGCATTTTTGATGTAGAAATAGTCAAAGTTATCATTGATGCGGTTGACAATTCTAACTCGAAAGGGTTGGGTATTGCCATACACGCATAAATCTATCCGGTCAATATAGAGGTGGTCCATCACACTCATATCTCCCTCAGCCTTGAGAATTGCATAGATCTTTTTTACACTTTGATGAATTTCTTCTCGATCAGATTCAGCAAAAAAGACAGTTTCCCACAGTGTATCATTTCCCTTGAAATCATACAAAGGAATCGAACCACTATACCGAAGCAGATCGCTGTAGTGGATAGGGAAATCTACTTCCCGTCCGTATTTCACTAAAAAAGCTCTTAATCCAGGACTGATGGGGTAGATAAGTTTCTTTTTGCTGATCAGTGCCATGGGTTCAAGTTTAGTTGATTAAATGTGATATCAATTTTCAGGAATTATTTAGGATGTATTTGTCAAAGACAAAGGGCCCAAAGGGTAGGATAGAAGCTACCAAAGCCAAAAATGTCTTTTTGAAATCCCAACTTGCTTTGTAAGCAGTAGGGAAGACTACATAAATATAGATCACAAATAAAATCCCATGAGCCCAACCTACATAGGTTACTGCCAAAGGATAGTCAAATACATATTTTAAGGGCATGGCGATAAATAGTAGAATCAAGAAAGACAAGCCTTCGATGATGCTGATCCATCTGAATCGCTTAAGCCATACAGCTGCTGAATTGCTCATAGGTTATTTTTGTATGCCAAAAAGGATTTGTAATTGGTTCCATAGGGATTTTTTAAGCGCTACGGTAGTATAGATAGCATTCAGATCGTCTGCAAATAGAAATTCCATACCGTCTTCTGCATGAATTTTGTATAATTCATCTCTGTAATGCATGATGTCATGGGCAACTTTCCCAAAAAGGATGATTTTTGAAGGATTGAGTTGTTGAATAGACTCCATGCTAGTACCCTCCAAAGCATTGCTCTTGACCAGAGCAATGTCTTTAAGACCGCAGCCTACCGCGCCTAGGATTTTGAATAAGAGTTCCTGCAATTCTGCCTTTATCTCTGCTTCATCCACGATCACCATTACACCCTTTTCAAATTTCCCATCGTAGCTGAGAGCTGGAATACTTTCAATGGCTTCTATGGTTTCTTCCACAGTAGCACTAGCTGTCTCTGTTGTTTGAGGGATTGGTAGGGATCCTTGTGCCACGGGTTTAATGTCATCACCTGGGATGACATATACTTCTTCGGTGATAAACAAACTTAAGTGATGTAAACTCAAATTTTCCATGGGCCTAAATTCCGTAAAAAAAGGGGGCTTTCCAAAGAAGAAAAAAGAAAACCCGACTCAAAAAGCCGGGTTGGAACTAATTTATTTAGGTTCGTTCAAATCGAAGATTGCCTTTAACTCGGAGGCATCATTCGGGTCCATTTTTTTGGAAAGAATCAAACGAAGCTGTCGTCTGCGCAAAGCACCTTCGTACAATTCTACCTCTTCAGGAGTAGCAGGCTCTACTTCAGGCACTTCAATTGGTCGACCATTTTGGTCTACCGCTACAAAGGTGAAGAATGCGCGGTGAGTAGTGATTTTTTTGTTTGCAGGAATATCCTCTGCAAATACTTCGATATACACTTCCATGGAAGAGTTGAATGCTCTTGTGACGAAGGCTTTTAATGTTACCACATTACCCAGAGCAATCGGATGCTTAAAGGAAATACTGTCGGCAGAAGCAGTGACTACGATCCTGTTGGAGTGTTTTTGTGCGGCAATAGCTGCTACAATGTCCATCCAATGCATCAATTTTCCACCCATCAGGTTGTTTAAGGTATTGGTGTCATTAGGGAGAACCATCTCCGTCATAATCACTTGAGATAAGGAAGCTGCTTTTTTCTTTGCCATAAAAGTTAATTTTTCTCAAATATACAAAATTTTAACTCAATGAAAGTCTTTTTGGTTTTCAAAAACCATATAAAATTTTGTTACACCCAGCCTTCCTTCCCTAGCAGAGGAACAAATGCAAAATTATTAAACTCCTCTTTGATGATTTTAGTAGCACTTTGTTTGGTCAGCTTAAGCATTTTCTGTGTTTTTCGATCGCCTACTGGGATGACCAAAATTCCACCTATTTTCAGCTGATTCAATAAAGAGGTTGGAACAATAGGTGCTCCTGCCGTAACAATTATTTTATCAAAAGGAGCTTGTTGGGGGATTCCCTGACTACCATCTCCAAAATAGAATTTTAAAGGAATACCCAATTTCCCCAAAAACTTCTTGGTACGCTCGAATAGCTTTGCTTGGTATTCGATAGAGTGTACTTCCGCACCCAATAAATGTAAAATACTGCCTTGATAGCCCGAACCTGTACCGATTTCCAAAACTTTATCACCCGGTTTGACATTTAAAAGCTCAGTTTGAAAAGCCACTGTGTAAGGTTGGGAGATAGTCTGACCTTCACCGATTGGGAAGGCTTTATCTTCGTATGCATGGGATGCAAGTGCTGAATCGAAAAAGAAATGCCTTGGGAGTGTATTGATGGCTTCCAGCACAGCTTCCGATTGTATGCCTTTTTCTCGGAGTAGTTTGACTAGAGCTTTGCGTTGACCTTTGTGCTTGTAGGTATCTTCCAGTTTAATCATTGGGGGGATTAATTCTTCAAAACATGATTCGACTTTGCGAAGTTAAGGTAATTATTCACTTATTTTGAAGAGAAAATCATCAAAAGAGGGCTCTCTTTTGAAATCCAAAAGCTTACATTCTACAAATGTTTACAGGAATCATCGAAACACTCGGGACAGTCAAAGCAAAAACGGTTGAAGGCACCAATATTCATTTTGACATCAGTTCACCTATTACACATGAATTGAAAATTGATCAGTCAGTCGCTCATAATGGGGTTTGCTTGACCGTAGTCGCTATAGAAGGGGATACCTATCGCGTAACTGCGATTGATGAAACCCTTCAAAAAACCAATTTGAAATCTTGGGAAGCTGGTAAAAAAGTGAATATTGAGCGATGCATGCCAGCAAATGGACGTTTTGATGGGCACATTGTCCAAGGACATGTGGACCAAATAGGAAAAGTGGTTACTATTGAGGAAAGAGATGGGTCTTGGTTATTTGATTTTTCATTTGACCCTGCTACGGGAAATGTTACCGTAGAAAAAGGCTCCATCACTATCAATGGGACCAGTCTTACTTGCTTCAATTCCAAAAATGGAGGATTTACTGTAGCCATCATCCCTTATACCTATGAGTTTACCAATTTCCATCAGCTACAAGTAGGGGATGAGGTGAACTTGGAATTTGATATTGTCGGAAAGTATATCCAACGGATAATCAGGGGATATCAACACTAAAAGTAAGTCATATCACTTATGGTTAAAAAAATAAACCTACCAGGATTTTTATTGAAATCATTTTCCTTGATTGCTTATTATCCTGATAGGTTTTGCTTTTTACTCAATGGTGGATTTATTCGAAGATGTCCAACGATAGATTTGATGGCTGATCAAGTAAGCTAAGTAGCCGCAGCAAGCTCCCACGATTCCACCTACAATGATATCACCTGGGTAATGAACACCAAGGTATACACGGGTATAGGAGAAGAAAACCGCCCAAGCAAATAGCCATTTGACAGCAGGGTATTTTTTGCCTATCAACTGCCACAATAAAGTAGCCACAGCAAAGCTATTGGCAGCATGGGAAGAAGCAAATCCAAACTTTCCTCCGCATGTCCGGTAAGTGTGCAGGACTTCTGCTAAATCAGGATTTTGACAAGGTCTCAGTCTTCCAAAAAAAGGCTTCATAAAGGAAGAGGTAAACTGATCTGCAAATAATACTGCCAGGAAAATACCAATCAAGGTCCACCATCCCTGCATCCCATGAGTCTTCCAAATCAAATACAATAAAAACGCATACATGGGTACCCAAGGCCAGGTCTGGGTAGCCGTGTACATGATTGGGTCCATAAAAGGATGATGCAATCCATTGAAGAAAAGCAATAAAGACTCATCCAGTGATTTGATTGATTCGATCATTACTTAGTAACTCAGCCAGTCAATATCCTTTTTTAAATGTTCTAAGGTGAATGCTTCCTTACTTCCTGCTTCTGGTTGATGCATGTATTCCCAATTGGCTATAGGAGGCATACTCATGAGAATACTTTCCGTCCGTCCATTGGTATCAAGTCCAAATTTGGTACCGGCATCCCACACCAAATTGAATTCCACATAGCGACCTCTGCGAAGTGCCTGCCATTTCTGTTCTTGCTCTCCGTAAGGCAGTTGGGAATTTTTAGCCATGAAGTGTCTGTAAATTTTGGGGAATAGATAACCCACAGATTTAACGAAGTCAAAAATCTGTTTCATCTCATCCTCATCCTCACTTACCAATCTATCAAAAAAGATTCCCCCGATTCCTCGGGTTTCCTGACGGTGTTTGAGATAAAAATAATCATCCGCCCATTTTTTAAATTTTGGGTAATAGGAAGTGTTGTATTGGTCACAGGTATCCTTCACTTGTTGATGAAAGAATTTAGCATCTTCGATATCAATATAATGGGGAGTTAAGTCTATCCCACCACCAAACCAACGAACGCCAGAACTCATCTCAAAGTACCGGATATTCATATGGATGATGGGTATCATAGGACTTTCAGGATGGATGACAATAGAAACTCCTGTGGCAAAGAAATCTGCCTGCTCTAATTGTAATTTTTGTAAAATTTTATCCGGAGTAGGGCCTTCTACAGCAGAAAAAGCTACTCCACCTTTTTCAATGATTTTCCCATTGTCGAAAATTCGGGTACGACCTCCGCCACCTTCCGGTCTTGTCCACTTGTCTTCCTTGAATTTTCCCTGACCATCACCCAAATCCAACTCTTGACAGATATGGTCTTGTATCTGCATAAAGTCATGGGCAATTATTTGCTTGTCCAATCTCATGTTTGGTTAGATTAATCTTCTACTTCCAATAATTCCAAAATCTCAGCCAGCTCATCAAAGTCTTTCAAACCGGGGCTGATTTCCGTTCCTCCCTTAAGAGAAATTCCATATACGCCAGTTTGGTCTAAAGTGGTTTCCAGTGTACTAGCATCCAATCCAAAACCAAGCAACACTTGGGTTTGCTCAGAAAGGTCTGCAATCAGGGAAATCATTTCTTCAGAAAGCTTTTCAATACTGGAATCAAGTAGTACTGTCACTTGATTTTCCTTGAATCCAGGCGCTTTTGCAATCAATTCACGGATGTCTTCTGCAGATTGTATACTTACTTTAAAAATCAAGGCTTTACCAGTGTTCAATAACATGGGGATATGCACTTCTTGGGAAACTTCGATAGCATCGATTCCTTCGTAGGCTTGGAGGGTTTTAAGGATATTTTCAGGGTGAGAATGTTCAAATTCAGCTACGTAAGAAACACCTGAAAGCCAATCAGTGATTTCTTTATATTTCTCAGGTGAAAGGTAGTTTGCATTGTTTTCTTCCAAGCTAAAACCCATCCAATTGACATACATGCCAGCACAGTATCGTGCATCGGTTAGATTATTGACTTGAGAGATTTTTACAAAGGTTTTCAGTGCCATTTTTCTTGTATGTTTGAATTTATCGGTACGAAGGTACATGATTTCATCCGAAAAATGTATTTTTAAGCCACAGTAACGGAATAGGCTATATGCGTCACAGATTCTTGCTCATTTTCCTTAGTGTTTTTCTTCTTGCTTGCGAGACAGAAAATCCCATTGTTGATATGGGCAAAGACTATCAGCCTTTGCAAGTGGGTAGATTCTGGATTTACGAAGTGGATGAAGTGATAGTTTTTGGGGAAAACGATCAGGAAGAACGATCCTATTTTATCCGAGATGTGGTGGACTACACATATATCAATGCCCAAAATGAATTGGTCTATGTCTTACGACGAGAAGAGTCATCGAACCGCACTAATTGGGTGACTACAACCAATTATGCTCAATTTGTCAGACGAAATGCGTTAATTCGATTAATTGAAAACAGAAATATCATTCCATTAGTTTTTCCTCCGAGAGAGGAGGTGACCTGGGATGGAAATGTATTTAATTCCTTGGATAGAGATGATTTTACAATTGTTCGAGCAGGTGTTGTGGAATCAGGGGGAGTGATGTATCCTCGGGCAGTTTTGGTCGTTCAAGAAGAAGATGATGATTTGATCACTTTTAGAGATAATCGTTATGAAGTCTTTGCCCGAGGTATAGGAATGGTAGAACACTATTATGAGGTGTTTACTTATTGTTCGAGAAATGATTGTCTAGGTCAGCAGTTAATCAATAGAGGAAGAAAAACGCACATGAGGTTATTTGATTATGGCAATTTATAGGTTAGTATGGATAGTCATTGTATTGATGCTGGGAGAATCAGTGCAGGCGCAAAACAGATACGCTATACATTATAAGTTCAAGCCTCAAACTGATTTTTCATTAAACACACCACAGGAATTTTTAACAGATGCCTCACTTGAGCGAAGGTCTCGACAGCAAGTCAATCTTGATAGTTTGGATTTACCGGTATCTGCCAAGTATATAGAAGCTATTACTCCATTGGTTAGCAGTTTTTTGTATCACTCCAACTGGTTAAATGCTTCAGTTGCCATAGTAAATACAGATGCTGTTTTTGCTTTAGAAGCACTGGATTTTGTAGAAAAAGTGGTTTTTGTTGCTCCCGGATTCTTAGCACAAGGAAGAATTCAGCCTTCCCATTCTCATAAAAAATTTGAAGCGCTTGCATCGGAGACATCAATCAATGCCCGAGTAGAAAATCCATCAGAATTTGCATTTCAAAATGGTTTGTTGGGTATTCCGTTCATGCATGAGGAAGGTTTTAAAGGTCAAGGGATAAGGATTGCTGTTTTTGATGCAGGATTCCCTGGTGTCAATACCATCCCTGCGCTTAATCATTTGATTGCCAATAATAAAATCATCGGAGCTAAGGATTTTGTAGAGCCTTGGAGCAGCGATGTTTTCCGCAAAAACCAACATGGTTCCAATGTACTCTCCCTGATTGCTGCCAATGATGCCAATGTTTTGCTGGCAGGTGCACCTGAAGCCTACTACATTTTATGTATCACAGAGGATGTTCCAACTGAATATCGCATCGAAGAATATAATTGGGTCAAAGCAGCAGAATATGCCGATAGCCTGGGAGTGGACATCATTAACAGTTCTTTGGGCTATTGGGATTTTGATGATCCTACGATGGATTACACCTTCAGCGATTTGAATGGAGAAACGTCTATAATTACCAAAGGCGCTACAATAGCAGGAGATAAAGGTATTTTAGTGGTGACATCTGCTGGCAATTACGGCGGAAGAGGTCCTAGTTCCATCACAATGCCCGCCGATGCCAAAGGTATTTTGGCCATTGGTTCTGTGGTTCAGGATTTAAGTAGGTCTTCCTTCAGTTCCCAAGGTCCTACAGCAGATGGGAGAATCAAGCCTGATCTCACTACTTTGGGTAGCCAAGTTTGGTTGTTGCGATCAAATGGAACTGCGGGTAGATCAAATGGCACTTCTTTTTCTTCGCCTCAGATAGCTGCCTTGGCAGCAGGAATATGGCAAGCCAAACCGGAACTCACCAAGGATGAATTGATTGATTTAATGCTCCAAAGTGCCACGCAAGCTGACAATCCAGATAACCAATTTGGTTTTGGAATACCTGACTTTCGAAAAGCTTATTTGGGAGAGGTACTGAATAGTAATACTGAACGAAAGCAGCGGAAACTTTTCCCCAATCCGTTGTTGGGAGATATTTTCTTTTTAGACTTTGATCAACACCTTGATCTACAAATTCAGCTAGTAGATATACAAGGTAGACTTGTATATGAAGGATTCCTTAGCAGAAGGGATAGCTTTGAACCATTTGCTGTAGCTGTTCCTCAGTTAAATACGGGGTTGTATATTGTGCGAGCCTTGGCAGGGGGGAAGGTTTATAGCACAAAACTCATTAAAAAATAGGCCTCTTGACCGAATTTTATTTCTTTTGCAAGAAAAATCCCAAACATGCCTGTTCAAATTTCCCCTTCTGTATTAGCCTCAGATTTTGCCAATCTCCAATCTGAGATCGAAATGTTGAATGCCTCTGCCTGTGATTATATCCACGTGGATATCATGGATGGTGTTTTCGTTCCTAATATTTCTTTTGGAATTCCTGTGACTGAGGCCATGCATAAGCATGCACAAAAGCCTTTAGACGTACACTTGATGATTGTCAATCCGGATAACTATCTGGAAGCATTTGCCAAAGCAGGGGCCTCGATTATATCAGTACACGTGGAAGCTTGCAATCATTTACACCGTAGCCTTCAAGCAATCAAAGCCTTAGGTTGCAAAGCTGGAATTGCCGTTAATCCTCATACGCCTATAAGTTCTTTTGAGGAGGTTATCCAAGATATTGATCTCGTGTGCATTATGTCAGTTAACCCTGGGTTTGGTGGACAGAAGTTTATAGAAAATACGTATGATAAAGTTAGACGATTGAAGGATTTGATTCTTCGTAAAAATGCCCAAACCTTGATCGAAATTGACGGGGGGGTGAATTTGGTTAATGCCCCTTTGCTAATGGAAGCTGGTGCGGATGTATTGGTAGCTGGTAGTTTTGTATTCAATTCATCCAATCCAATAAAGACTATACAAGAATTGAAGAGCTTATAAGTGACTGATAAACATGTTTCTGTAAGTAATTTTTTAAACTCATAATATTAAATTGACCTTAGTTTTTTTATCATTTTATCACTTGTGAAATTGGGAAATATTCCATCTGATTTTGCTTGTAGGCTTGCCTTAATGAGTTGAGTCTATAGGCGAAATCATTATCCTTTGGTCCAAAATATTCACCATTTAACATTTTTTAAGTGCTATATTTTTCCAGATTTTTTGGAAAAAAGTACTTTTTGAATTTTATTGAGCAAAAGTTTGAATTACACATTAAACCAATTATTGTATGAAGAAGTTATTTGCTTTCGCTTTCTTATTAGCTGGATTCATGAGTTTCCAAGTGGTTGCTCAAGACGATTCTGAAGAAGTGACAGAGGATGAAATGAAGAAGTATGCCACAATGGAGGTCATGGTAGCAGCTTTCACTCAAGAAAAACAAGAGAAGCTTGTAGAAATGATCCGCGAGAATGAAGTGTTGGGTGGTGGTGCTCGTTACAATGAAATTAAAGGTGCTTGGGGAAAAGATGATAAAATGGCTGAAATCAATGTGACTGAGGAAGAAAAAGAAGCTTATTCAGAGATTCAGTCTTACATCGATTCTATTGGAGAGGAAGTGAAAGAGTACATGATTGAGTTAATCAAGGATCCTGAGGTTTTGGGTGCAGCCACTTACAACAAAGTGAAAAGAGCCATGGCAGATCCTGCTGTAAAATCTCAAATTGATTCTATGATTGCTGATTTGAAGACCCAAGGGTCTTCTGATGCAGACACAGAGCGATAAAATTTTAATTTGGTTTGTTTGATAAAAGGTCTTCAGGTAACTGTAGGCCTTTTTATTTTAGGAGGTCATTGAACTTGTTCGCATTTCTTGAGTATCTCCTATTGAAGTATTTTGAAGGAAATTAGGTGTTCTCATTTAGGATTTAGGTAAAAAATTGAGCGTTTTTTCTACCATTGAATGGTACAATTGGTTACTTTCGTACGTTATGGATCGGATGAAAAAGTTTATAGTGTTGCTTGGAGCAATTGTTTTGATGATTGTAAGTGCCGTTTCTGCCCAAGAAGACATTTTTGGTTTGGATACCCGTGCAAGAGAAAAAGGTAGAAAGAGTGAAAGTAATATAGGTAATGTTACAAGGTCAGTTATTTCATTGGTTTCAGTTGAGCTTGCCGCAGGTGGTGCTCATCAGCATAATAGGATGACATTTTTATCTGATAATCCTTCTCAATATCCGATTTTTCAAACCAGTCAAATTGATCTTCCGAGATCTATTTCTTCTGACGATACTTTGAATTTCCGTAGTTTGGGTCAAACAGCCATTCCTCTTCATATAGCCGGTCGGGTTAATCTATTCAATACAATTACTTTAGGAGGTGGCTATGGAAGAGAGTTTGGCAGTATGGGGGCTTTCCAAGCCTCTCCATATGAGTTTGTGTTTGAAAATACGTCCTATACTTTTGATAAAGTCTTTGGGACATTAGGGATTGTTCTTTATGATGCAGGAAAACGAGCGAAATTTTTGAGATGGCGATATCGCAAGTATTCATCTCAAAATTTTTATATGCAGTCTCAAAAGAATCAAAGAATTCGACAAAATTATCCGTGGAGATTTATGGTAGAAGGTCAGTTTGGGAATATTTCAATTAGGGAAAATATAGATCCTTCTGTGGGAATAGGAACTGATCCATTTTTTAATGTTTCGTTTAGAATAGAACGTGATTTTTCAGAGTATTCACGACTTTTTTTAAAAGCGGGTTACGAAACAAGGAATTTTCTTTTTCAAGCTGAAAACCCCTTAGAAGTTCAAAGCTTTCGACAAATTCTTTACCCCATTCAAGTTGGATTATCTGTAAGCCTTCCAGGAACCAAAAGATGTAAAAAACCTGGATGCGGCGTGGTAATGAAGCACTTACATGATGGTGTGGAGTATAGAGGCAGTTCTATATTCCAATTACAAAACAGAAAGGTAGGTCAATGGTATTAAACCATGTCCGTTTTCACTATTCCTTTGCCAAATATTCTTTTTAAAGCATCAGGTTTTTTATTAACTTGCAAGCTTATTGAGATAACATAAATTTATGGCTCGAGGAGAGAATGAGAATATAATCCCAATCAACATTGAAGACGAAATGCGTGGAGCCTACATTGATTATTCAATGTCGGTTATTGTTTCCAGAGCACTTCCAGATGTAAGGGATGGTCTTAAACCCGTTCATAGGAGAATTTTGTTTGGTATGCAGGAACTTGGAGTCTTGCACAACAAACCATACAAGAAATCAGCTAGAATTGTAGGGGAGGTACTTGGTAAGTATCACCCACACGGAGATTCAGCGGTATATGAAACTATGGTTCGTATGGCCCAGCCTTGGTCCTTGCGCTATCCTCTAGTGGATGGTCAAGGTAACTTTGGTTCCATTGATGGTGATAATCCTGCTGCGATGCGTTACACCGAAGCGAGGCTAAAAAGAATTGCCGAAGAGTTGTTGGTGGATATCAACAAAAATACGGTTGATTTTCAGCTAAACTTTGATGACTCCTTAAAGGAGCCTATTGTACTACCTGCTAAAATTCCCGCATTATTGTTGAATGGTGCTTCTGGTATTGCCGTAGGTATGGCTACCAATATGGCACCTCACAATTTAGGGGAAGTAGTAGATGGAATCATTGCTTACATAGATAATAATGAAATCACCATTAGTGAATTGATGGAGCATATCATTGCTCCGGACTTCCCAACAGGTGCCATCATCTATGGATACAATGGAGTAAAAGCAGCTTTCGAAACCGGTAGAGGAAGAATCATAATCCGTGGAAAAGCGGATATCGAGACTAAAGATAATGGTAGAGAATCCATCATCATCTCTGAAATCCCATACCAGGTCAATAAGGCTAGTATGATCGAAAAGACCGCTCAACTTATCAATGAGAAAAAGATTGATGGGATTTCGGCTATACGTGATGAGTCCGATAGGCAAGGGATGCGTGTTGTCTATGAATTGAAGCGGGATGCCGTTGCCAATGTTGTATTGAATAATCTTTACAAGCAAACACAGTTACAAACCTCTTTCTCAGTCAATAACGTTGCTTTAGTCAAAGGCCGTCCACAGACACTGAACTTAAAAGATATGATTGTACATTACGTCAATCATAGACATGAAGTAGTGATTCGAAGGACTGAGTATGAGTTGCAAGAAGCGCAGAAACGTGCACACATCTTAGAAGGATATTTGATTGCGTTGGATAATCTGGATGAGGTAATTTCTTTGATCAGAAGTTCAAGAGATCCTGAGACCGCAAGAAATGGTTTGATGGAGCGTTTTGGCTTAAGTGAGATACAAGCACGTGCTATCTTGGATATGCGTTTGCAGCGCTTGACAGGAATGGAGCGTGACAAAATCCAAGAGGAGTACAAAGAAATCATGGCCTTGATTGAAGAGCTGAAGTTTATCTTGGGTAGTGAAGAGAAGCGGATGGAAATCATCAAGGAAGAGTTGACCGAGATGAAGACGCGCTACAATGATCCAAGAAGAACGATCATTGAACATAATGCAGAAGATTTCAGCTATGAGGATATGATTCCTAATGAGGAAGTGATTATTACAGTTTCTCATCAGGGCTATATCAAGCGAACACTATTGAATGAGTACAGGTCTCAGGGGAGAGGAGGCGTAGGCAGTAGAGGTGCTACTACCAAAGAAGATGATTGGACGGAATATTTGTTTACAGCTTCTACCCACAATTACCTCTTGATCTTCACAGATCATGGGAAATTATTCTGGTTGAAAACCTATGCGATTCCAGAAGGTTCTAAAACTTCTAAAGGTAGGCCTATCCAAAATTTGATCAACATTGAATCAGATGATAAGATACGTTCTATCATTCAGGTTGCCGATCTAGGTGACGAGGATTATATCAATAACAATTACTTGGTGATGGTAACCAAGCAAGGTATCATCAAAAAAACGACACTTGAACAATATTCAAGACCACGTACCAATGGTATCATTGCCTTGAATATCAGAGAGGATGATCAGCTACTAGCAGTCGATATGACTGATGGAAACTCTCATATTATCATTGCTGCTAAGTCAGGTAGAGCGATACATTTCCCAGAATCCACGGTAAGACCGATGGGTAGGACTGCTACCGGGGTAAAAGCCATTACGTTAACAGATGTTAATGATGAAGTGATTGGCATGGTATGTGCCTCCAGAGAAGATGCAAACCTATTAGTAGTATCAGAAAATGGTTATGGCAAACGTTCTCCAATTGATGCATACAGAATTACCAATCGCGGTGGTAAAGGTGTCCGTGCAATGAATGTGACGGAAAAGACAGGTTTGTTAGTTGCAATCAAAGAAGTGGTGGATACCGACGATTTGATGATTATCAACAAATCAGGAATCACCATCCGCACACCTGTTTCCGAATTAAGAGTCATGGGCAGAGCCACACAAGGAGTGCGCTTGATCAAACTGAGTGAAGGGGATGCCATTTCTTCTGTTGAGAAAATCAAAAAAGAAGAAGAGGAGGAAACAGAAGGTGGAGAAGCTTCTGCTCCAACAGAACAACAACCGACGGAATAATTTGAACTTAATCAGAACCAAACAATTTAGCAAATCAGTAATCAAATGAAAAAGTTAATCTTATCATTGGCACTTGTGGTTTTCGCTACCACTGCCTTTGCCCAAAAGAAAGTAGTTAGATCCGCTAACTCCAATTTCAAGAAAGGAAATCTTGAAGTTGCCTTGGAAGAGGTTAATACAGCCTTGACCGATGCAGAAACCCAAGATGATCCTTCTACTATGGTTTTAAAAGGCCAGATTGAGACAAAAATGTTTACCCAAGATGAAGACCTTGCCTCATCAACAGTTGCTATTGGAAGGTCTGCCTTCAATTCATTTACAAAAGCCATGGAAATGGCAGGGGGTGATGTAAATAGCAAAATTGGAAAGGATGTATGGAAAGAAGAAATTCCAGGAATGCCAGAAAACTTGAGACCTTATTCCATGGTATCATTAAAATTAGCATCTTTCGATAAAGCTATCAGATCTTATGAAGATGAGGATTTTGCTATGTCTTATGAGTTCTTTAACTTGGTTTCTGATATTGACCCAAAAGATACAACCGCTAACTTTAATGCTGGCTATTTGGCGTATACTGAGATGGGGAATGTAGAGGCTGCCAAAAAGCACTTTTATAGATTGTTAGAGATTCCTGAATATGACAAATTGAACACATATTATTTTTTGATCCAAATAGCTTCATCTGAAGAAAAGGATGCCGAAGCTGCATATAAATATGTAACGATGGCTAAAAAAGATTTCCCAGATGACAAAACTTTGTCAGAATTTGAGGTTCAGTTGTTACTTCAGATGGATAAAATGGAAGAGGCAATGATTTCAGTTCAAACTGCGCTAAAAGATGATCCACAAAATGCTGGACTTTTATTAAGATATGGATATTTGCTTGAACAGTCTGGTAATATTGATGGCGCATTGGAACAGTATAAAAAAACAACTCAAGCTGATCCTGAATTTTTTGAAGGGAACTATTATACTGGAGCAATCTATTTAGATAGAGCGAGAGCTATTTTAGCAGAAGTGAATAATTTGTCAGATGAAGAATGGGAAAAAAGAGCTTCTTCCATGAGTGCTGAGGCTGATGGTCTATACAAGGACGCTGTGCCGTATTTTACTAAAGCATCAGAATTGAGACCTGATAACACTGAAATAATGGAAATCCTTTTCCAAATCCATACTCGTTTAAAAAACACTTCAGAAGCTGAAAAATACAATCAAAAACTAATTGCAATTCTTGGAGAGGGTTGGATGGAAAGATAGTATTATGACGTTTGTATAGTAATTATTAAATGAATATTCGTTTAATCAATTACTACGACTATAATATCTAGCGTTGGATAGTTTTTCAACGGTTAGGCTTGATAGTTAAAACCTGGTTTTATAGCCAGGTTTTTTTATTTTCATACCAGAGTTTTACATCATTGGTTAACTCTCAATCCATATTTTTCGACAATTTTGGAATTGAAAATAAAAATCAACAGCTTATGAATTACAAAACCAAGATATCAAGCCTGATTTTGGTATGGCTTCTAGCCATGGGGCAGGTATTTGCCCAAGAGACGGTGAATCTCGAAATGATGCATCGCATCAAAAATGAAGGAATGAGGAATTCCCAAATTCAAGATCTTTCCTTTCATCTAACAGACTTCCTTGGTCCGCGTTTGTCTGGGTCTACTAATCTTCGCAATGCTAGAAACTGGACTGCGGAAAAATTCAAGGAATGGGGTTTGAGCAATGTGAAAATTGATACTTATGGCGAGTTTGGACGGGGATGGGATGTGAAGAAAGCCTATATCGCTATGAAAGAGCCTTATTATGCGCAGATCATTGGATATCCAAAAGCTTGGACAGATGGAACCAATGGTCTGGTTTCTGATGAAGTGATGTTGATAGAAATTTCTTCGGATGCAGACTTTGATAAGTATAGAGGCAAATTGAAAGGGAAAGTTGTGATGACCCCTGCAAATTTGACCGTTAATCCAGCATTTGAAGCTGAAGCTAGACGTTGGACAGATGAAGAGTTGGAAAACAGAAAAACCATTCCTGTAGGCAATATGCCATCGAGATGGACGCCGGAGCAAATGGCCCAAATGAGAACTGCACGTGAATTGGATGCGAAATTGAATGCTTTCTTATTAGAAGAGCAAGTAGGTCTTCGTTTGACAGGTACCCGTGGTAGTTTCGGTACAGTATTCCATACCCGCTCAGGTTCATTTTCTACAGATAAAAAAGTAACTGTACCTGAAATGGAAATTGCTGCAGAGCACTATGGCCGTATTTATCGCTTAATCAAAAACGGTAAAAAAGTAAGTATAGAAGCTGAAATCGATGTGCAATGGTTGGATGATGACTATGCAGGATACAATGTTATTGCAGAAATTCCAGGAACAGACAGAACGCTTAAGCCTGAGATTGTCATGTTAGGTGGTCACTTAGATAGCTGGCATGCTGGTACTGGCGCTAATGACAATGCTGCCGGTGTAGTCGTTATGATGGAAGCTATCCGTATATTGAAAGCCTTGGATGTTCAACCAAAAAGAACCATTCGCATTGCACTGTGGGGCGAAGAGGAGCAGGGTTTGTATGGTTCTAGAGGGTATGTTCAGAAATATGTAGCTGATAGAGCTACCAAAGAGAAAAAAGGAGAGTGGGATAAAATTTCTGCTTATTACAACCTAGATAATGGTTCTGGTAAAATCAGAGGTATTTATTTGGAAGGTAACGATATGTTGGTTCCTATTTTTGAAAAATGGTTTGAGCCATTCCACGAGATGGGCGCAAATACCATTACTAGAAGAAGCACAGGTTCCACGGATCACGTAGCATTTGATGCAGTTGGTGTTCCTGGCTTTCAGTTTATCCAAGACCCAATTGATTATGGGAAAGGCTACCATACGAATATGGATGTGTATGAGCGTATGCAATTTGGAGATATGACCCAAGCTGCCATCATCATTGCGGCAATGGTATATAATACCTCTGAAAGAGCAGAGAAACTACCAAGAAAACCTTGGTAAATTTTAGCAACTATTTAATGAAAGCTATGAACAATTCGTTCATAGCTTTTTTTATGGCATTTATACAGAATGCCAAATTTTGATTGGTTAAACAGGGTTATTTTTTTAACTTTCGGGAGATTTCTATCGTTTACTTAAGAATAGTTTTTCTAAAATTTTGAAATATAAACCCAAAAAGATATGTATAATGTCCCAAGAATGATTTTTACGGAGGAGCACGAACTCTTTCGCCAATCCGTAAGAGACTTTATTGCTAAAGAAATTGCTCCCAACAATGCTGATTGGGAAAAAAATAAAATGGTTACCCGTGAGTCCTGGAAGAAACTTGGAGAAAACGGTTTTCTATGTATGCAGGCCCCCGAGGAGTTTGGAGGGTTGGGTTTATCTGATTTTCGTTACAATGCTATTTTTACAGAAGAGTTGGGGCTTTCTGGTTGTTCAGGTCCAGCGATTGGCTATCCTTTGCATTCGGACATTGTGTTTCCTTACCTCATGCATTATGGAACGGATGCTGCTAAAGCCAAGTATATTCCGGGAATGATTGCAGGAGACTTGATTGCTGCTGTAGCTATGACGGAACCGGGTGCAGGCTCCGATTTGCAAGCTATTCGTTCCACAGCCGAGGATAAAGGAGATCATTACCTGATCAATGGTTCCAAGACTTTTATTACCAATGGATACCTCTGTGATGTAGTAGTGGTAGCGGCAAAAACCGATCCTAGTTTAGGAGCCAAAGGAATCAGTTTATTCATTGTTGACAAAGATATGGCTGGTTTTTCCAAAGGGGTGCCTTTTGAAAAAGTTGGATTGCATGCACAGGATACCTGCGAATTATTTTTTGAAGACGTTAAGGTTCCAAAGGAAAATTTATTGGGTAAAGTAGGAGAGGGCTTTAAGTATTTGATGACCGAATTGGCTCAAGAGCGATTGGTGGTGGGTTTGGCAGCTATTGCATTGGCTGAATCTGCCTTTTTGAGCACAGTGGATTATGTGAAAAACAGACCTGCTTTCGGAAAAATGGTTTCAGACTTCCAAAATACCCGTTTCAAAATCGCAGAGATGGCAGCTAAGTTGGAACAAGGAAGAATTTACGTAGATCAATTGGTCTCTCTCCACAACGAAGGAAAGCTGGACTCTGCGATGGCCTCTGCGGCCAAGTATTTGTTGACTGAATTGCAATGTTGGGTTTCTGATGAGTGTGTGCAGTTGCATGGTGGCTATGGATACATGTGGGAATACTCCGTTGCACGTGCTTTTGCCGATGCCCGTGTACAGCGTATCTATGCAGGTACCAATGAAATTATGAAAGAATTGATTGCAAGGAAGATATTGAAGTAAATAACCCTATTCAAGATTTTAAGCCAATCCATCCAACGGGTTGGCTTTTTTGTGGAAAATAAAATTCCCCAAGGAATTCAACTCCTTCTGGAGTTGGAATAATCGATTCTTCATATCCTTTCTTAAACCCCGAGTAGCAACTCGGGGCTAATACCCTTCGGGATTGAACTCCATCTGGAGTTTTTAATATCAATTAAAATCTGTTAAATGAAATTTCCCATATTTTTTTTCTGCGAATTCCGAGTTTTCCGCGAGCTACCATTTTCGGGATTGAACTCCATCCGGAGTTCTTTCAAACCATTAAAACCTGTTATATAGAGATTTTTATAATTTTTTGCGTATTCAGCGCCTTCTGCGAGCTACCATCTTCGGGATTGAACTCCTTTCGGAGATTATTCTACAGGTGGAATCTGATAAATAAAATCATATATTCTGATCAAACCCATTATCTATTTTTTCATTAGAACAATTCAAAAAAATGGAACTTACTAATCAACTAAGAATTAATGATAAATTGAATTCAGTGGTTTCAGCGCTTTCTGAGAGAAACCTTAAGCAAAAAATTCTGCGTATTCCGGACCTTCTGCGAGACATTTTTTGTGGCTTTAAAACTTTTATGCTTTATATTTAGTCCTTCTAATGTTGTAAACCCAAAATCAAAAAACTACTTATGCATAATTTCCCGTGGTTTAAATTTTATCCATCAGCAGTAGATACCGAGGTAAACGTCACCCAATACAGTTCGGTCGTCAACTTGTTTGAAGAGAGTGTGAAGAAATTTGGAAACGCCATTGCTTATGAATGCATGGGCAAAACAATTACTTTTAACGAGGTAGATGAGCTTTCCAAAAAGTTTGCCTCCTATCTTCAAAATGATTTAAATATGAAAAAGGGGGACCGTGTGGCCATTCAGATGCCCAACTGTCTCCAATACCCTGTAGCTCTTTTTGGTACCTTGCGGGCAGGAATGGTCGTTGTTAATACCAATCCTTTGTATACCGCACCAGAAATGAAACATCAATTTCAGGATGCAGGAGTCGAAGCCATCGTAATAGTTGCCAATTTTGCTTCTAATCTTGAGAAAATCCGTCATGAGCTAAATGCTAAACATTTCATTGTCACTGAATTGGGTGATATGTTAGGTGGCCTGAAAGGCACGATTGTAAATTTCGTTGTGAAGCATGTCAAAAAAATGGTTCCTGCTTTCAACCTTCCTCGAGCTATCCGTTGGAAAACTATGATGGGCAAGGCGGATGCATCCAAATTTAAGCGTCAGGAAATGACTTTGGCGGACACCGCTTTTTTGCAATATACAGGAGGTACTACAGGGGTGTCTAAGGGTGCTGAATTGACCCATGGAAACATCGTAGCAAACATGCAGCAAATTTCTGCTTGGATGAAGCCAAAGTTGGTGGAAAAAGAAGAAATTGTCATCACTGCTTTGCCTTTGTATCACATTTTTGCTTTGACTGTTAATTGTTTGGCAATGATGAAAATTGGTGCACATAATGTGTTGATTACCAATCCTCGGGATATGCCTAGTTTTATCAAAGAGTTAAGTAAAAAGAAATTTACGGTGATGACTGGTGTGAATACCTTATTCAATGGTTTGTTGAATCAGGAAGCTTTTACCAAACTGGACTTCTCTTCTCTTAAGATTTCCGTAGGTGGCGGAATGGCCGTGCAGCAGGCCACAGCTGAAAAGTGGGAGAAAGTAACAGGAACTCCTCTTGCTGAAGGCTATGGACTAACTGAAACCTCACCTGTGGCTACCTGTAATCCAATTGATGGTACGGAAAGAATAGGAACTATTGGGATTCCACTTCCCAATACAGATGTAAAAATTATTGATGATAACGGAGCAGATCTTCCTGTTGGAGAGCGTGGTGAATTATGCATCAAGGGACCTCAAGTAATGAAAGGCTATTGGAACAGACCTGAGGAAACCGAAAAAGTCATGGAAGGTGCTTGGTTTAAAACGGGTGATATTGCAGTGATTGATAAAGATGGTTTTGTGAAAATCGTTGATCGAAAGAAAGAAATGATCTTAGTGTCAGGTTTCAATGTCTATCCAAATGAGGTAGAAAATGCAATTGCCTTACATCCAAAAGTATTAGAAACCGGAGTAATTGGCATGCCGGATGATAAGTCTACAGAGAAAGTCGTTGCTTATGTAGTTGCTAAAGATAAGTCCTTGACTTCTGGAGAAGTTATTGCGCACTGCCGTGAAAATTTGACCAATTATAAAGTCCCTCGTGAAGTGTACTTTGCAGATGAACTTCCTAAGACAAACGTAGGAAAAATCCTACGTAGAAAAATCAAGGAAATGCACGAGAAGAAGGGGGTATAGAGGGTATTAAAAGTGAGCAGTTGACAGTGTATAGTGAACAGTTAGTGAGTGGAAGACCCGGCAGTTTTTGAAAACTGCTGGGTTTCTTTTTTGGGGATATCCGAGACTTGGGGTTTAAAAAACTCTGACGAAAAACTTTTCCAAAGTTTCGAACTTAGGAAAAGTTACTCTTGATGGTATAAAAGTGCCTACTTTTTTTATATAGAACTTACCTTATGGTTTATTGTACTTGAAACTTAATACAATATAGAACTCCTTTTTAGATATCTCATTAAAAAATACTTGCACAAACATCTCTTTTTTCCTAATTTTTATCGCTTATTAACTCAAAATACCAAATGATTTTTGATTACATCATCGTAGGAGCAGGTTCGGCAGGCTGTGTCTTAGCCAATCGCTTATCTGAGAATCCACGCAACCAAGTTTTACTCCTTGAAGCAGGAGGTCCCGATAGCCAAACAGATATTCACATTCCTGGCGCCTACAGTCAATTGAACCGTACGGCTGTAGATTGGTCATTTTGGACCGAACCACAAGCCCATGTAGATGGCAGAAAAATTTATATTCCAAGAGGAAAGGTTTTGGGAGGAAGTAGTAGTACCAATGCCATGGCTTATGTACGAGGCAATCCAAAAGACTTTGACGAATGGGCATCCTTAGGGAATGAAGGTTGGAGTTATCAGGATGTATTGCCCTACTTCAAAAAATCAGAATATAATGAAAATTTTTCAGGAGACTTTTATGGAAATAAAGGTCCTCTGCATGTAGCCCACAGTCATCAACCCCATTCTTTGGGAAAGCACTTCATCAAAGCTTGTGTACAGACGGGTATTCCCGAAAACCCTGAATACAACGCAGGACAACAGGAAGGGGCATCCATGCTTCAGTTTACAATTAAAAATAATGAGCGCCACAGTACCGTAACGGCTTTTTTGAAACCTGCCATGAAGCGAAGTAATTTGACTGTCATGACGCGTATACATGTGACAAAAATCATCCTAGAAAATAAGGTAGCCAAAGGTGTACAGGCGATTAATGGAGATGGGAAATTACGGGAAATATTTTGTTCTAAGGAGGTCATCCTTAGTGCGGGAGCCTTTCAAAGTCCTCAGATATTACTACTTTCTGGAATTGGAGGTGCGGCGTATTTAAACACTTTTGGGATTGTTTGTCAACATGAATTGAAGGGAGTAGGACAAAATTTGCTTGAGCATGTATGGTCAGGTGTTTCTGCCAAGTCCACTGTCCCAACAAACAACGATACCCTAAAACCTTTGGTAAAATTCCGTGAATTGGCGAATTATATCTTATTCAAAAAAGGAGTTTTGGGCAATAGTCCTCTGACTGCAAATGCCTTTATCAAAACCGAACAAACATTAGACAGACCGGATATTCAATTTCATTTTGCACCGACAGGAGTAAACAAAGATTATAGCACGGATCTCTATGATGTCACTACTTTTCCTAAGGAGTCAGGCTTTTCAATCATGTGTATATTGGTAAGACCCAAAAGTAAAGGATATGTAGGCTTAAATTCGTCTAATCCCTTGGATCCACCCAAAATCCAACCAAATATCTTTTCACATCCAGATGACTTGGAAACACTCAAAAAAGGTATGCTTGTAGCCAAACAAGTCATGGAAACCAAAGAATTACAATCCTTTCAAAAAGATGGGATTTACCTTCCTTCAAGTTTTGACGACGAAACCTTGGAAAAGCATATGAAGCGTAGTTTGGAAACCCTTTATCATCCCGTGGGCACCTGCAAAATGGGTAAAGACGAAATGGCCGTAGTGGATGATCAACTTCGTGTTCATGGTATTCAAAAGCTGCGTATTGCCGACGCTTCCATCATGCCTACCATCATCACGGGCAACACCAACGCTGCTTGTATCATGATAGGGGAGAAAGCCGCGGATTTAGTGTTGGGAAAGGGTTAGTCAAGTGATTGATAGATTTTGTGATTTTTGAACAGTATGTTTCGGTAGTGGTAGAATAACGATCATTACTTTTTATTCCCTTATATCATAGCATAAAATTTTAACCTCAAAAAAATATAGCTGAGGCCCTCTTGTTTAACGCTTGCTTGACTTTTAGTCAATTAAATAATTTAAAAAGGCTTGTAAAAAAACCGCTTAAAAAGCGGTTTTACTCTCAATAAATAGCTTTCACAAGAATAGATTTTCCTCTAAAATCAGAAGATTCTCCCTTTTTCCTGCCCCATAAGGCCTGTACTAAAGGAGAGTCTTGGGATACTAATTGATAATCTTTTCCATCCAATGTGAGTTTTCCATAAGGAATAGACACCCAAATATTACCCATCATAACTTCGAAAATACTCCCCTCTTGAATAGTATCAGTTGGTTTTACAGATACAGCATTTAACTGAGCCAACATAATTTTGGATGTTGCCAATCTTTTTTGCAGGATATCCCGATTTTGATTAAGCATTTCCTGATGGGTCTCATATTTATCACCCGCAGAGCTTTTTTCTTCTATTTCGGAAGATTCCTGCAGATCGCTAAGCTGTTGTTGGATGTCTGTGATTTGTACTTTCAGCGCTTCCTGACCAGCCGCTAACAACTTTATTTTGATTGGATGTTCTATTACTGTCATGGCTGCAAAATTCATATTTTTTTATGGATATTTATATGCGGAAGCATAGATAAATTATACAGTTAGCGCATAATTTTGGGATTGAAAATTAGTTATTTTCCAGTGTGAAGATTACTTTTAAGTTTTGGTATGAAAAAATTAGTCGTAATAGGTTTTTTAGTATTGTTGGGCAGAACTTCCTTTGCACAACGTGAGACAGTAATCAATACGGAAGTTTGGTATGGATTAATGACTTCTGGTCAGTTAGCAAAAAACTGGTCTCTTTGGTTAGATTCTCACTATGTTCCAGAGCTTTTTTTAATCGTAAGAGGAGGTATGACCTATCATACTAACAATCAGCAATGGGCCATGACCGCAGGCTATGCGGGATTAGGTTTGACCACTCCATTTTCAGAGGGTGGCTTAATCCGTGAGGAAAGAAGGCCATGGGGACAAGTAGTTTTTCGTCCGCAGAGTAAATCCAATCTTTCTGCTTCTTTTCGCTATCGTCACGATATGCGTTATCGTCAGCAATTTTCTAGTACGGAGCTGTTGGATAGTTTTCAGTTGAATCACAGAGCAAGATTCAACATGAGTTTACGGTATAATTGGAAGGATTTATTAAGTCCTCATTTCAATTTTGCTACTACCTTATTCAATGAATCCTTATTCACCGTGGGTCCTGCACCTGCGGATAATCCTTTTGAGCACAGGGTATTTATGCTGTTTTCATTTCAGAAAAACTCAGTAGTAGTCTCTCCTGGATACCATATCCGTATAGCTACTCCAAACCCTGAGACTTTACGTATCAATCATGGGTTATTTTTGTGGGTGAATATCAACTACCGAGTAAAAGATTTTAGAAGAAGTAGGGTCAAGATATATCCTGAGGACAGAATTTAAAATTATTTTTTTTCCGCAATCGTTTGATTTTGAATTGCTTTTTTGATTCGCCTACGAATTCCGTAACTTTCTGCTCTTAATAGTAGTCTTTTATCAAATTGAGCTATCAGAAATTAACGATATGAAATCAAGCACCAAGGATACTGAAAGTATCTTAACTAGAGAAGAAACTAGAACGGGTTTAGGTCCTGAAACTTTAAAAAGGGCTATTTTGAACCATCTTTTTTATAATCAGGGAAAGTTTCCTGAGATTGCTACCCGAAATGATTATTACATGGCCATGTCTTTTGCTGTCCGTGATCGCTTACTGCAGCGTTGGGTAGCATCCGTTAAAAAATATTTAAATGCTGACCAAAAGATCGTTTCCTATTTATCCGCAGAATACCTCTTGGGTCCTCATTTGGCCAATAATCTGATCAATTTGGGGATATATGAAAATATGGAAAAAGCTTCCAATTCCCTTGGAATGAATTTGGACTGGTTAATTGCAAAAGAGCAAGAACCGGGCCTAGGGAATGGAGGATTAGGTCGTTTGGCAGCTTGCTATATGGATTCATTGGCAACCTTGGAAATCCCTGCGATTGGTTACGGTATCCGCTATCAGTTTGGGATTTTTGAGCAAGATATTAAAGATGGTTGGCAGATTGAAGACACAGACAACTGGCTTAGAAGAGGGAATCCATGGGAAATCGCCAAGCGGGAATTGGGATATGATGTGAAATTGGGTGGCTATGTTCAGCATTACACCGATATCAATGGTAAGTTTAAAGCCAATTGGATACCGGGAATGATTGTTAAAGGGATTGCTTATGACACCCCGATTTTGGGCTATCGTGTCAATACCTGTAATACCTTACGCCTATGGAAATCTGAAGCACCTAAATCATTTGATTTTCAAACTTTTAATCAAGGATTATATTCTGGCGCTGTAAGTGATAAAACAGTATGTGAGAACATTTCCAAAGTACTTTATCCTAACGATGAGCAGCGAGAGGGTAAAATCCTCCGACTGCAACAGCAGTATTTCTTTGTTAGCTGTTCCCTGCAGGATATGATCGCAATTCACTTAAGTCAGGGAGGGAAAATTGAAAGGTTCTATGATAAGTTTGTTGTTCAATTGAATGATACTCACCCTGCCATTGGTGTAGCAGAAATGATGCGCTTGTTGGTGGATGTCTACGAAGTAGAGTGGGACTTGGCTTGGGATATCACCAAAAAGAGTTTTGCATACACTAATCATACACTTCTTCCAGAAGCTTTGGAAACATGGGATCAAGACTTATTCCAATCGGTTCTTCCAAGACATTTAGAAATCATACAGGAGATCAATAGAAGATTTTTGGATGAGGTAACTATACGTACTTATGGAGATCAAGACTTAATCAGCAGTCTATCCATTATCTCAGATGGCCCGTGGAAAAAAATCC
The DNA here is from genome assembly GCF_014652135.1 of Mongoliitalea lutea. Classification (GTDB taxonomy): domain Bacteria; phylum Bacteroidota; class Bacteroidia; order Cytophagales; family Cyclobacteriaceae; genus Mongoliitalea; species Mongoliitalea lutea. The sequence continues at coordinate 102,843 of NZ_BMYF01000001.1, read as the reverse complement.
GGATGGCTAATTTGGCTTGTGCAGGTTCTTTTGCAATCAATGGGGTTGCAGCCTTACACTCCGAATTATTGAAAAAAACTGTTTTGAAAGATTGGTATCAATTATGGCCAGAAAAGTTTTCTAATAAAACGAATGGGGTGACTCCTAGAAGATGGATGGTTCTAAGTAATCCTAAACTTTCTTCTTTGATCAGTTCTAAAATTGGAGAAGGCTGGATCAAAAATTTGGATGAACTGACAGGCTTAGAACAATACGCAGATGACCCTAGCTTCCAGCAGGAGTGGATGGTTGTGAAACATGAGATGAAGAAAGATTTGGCAAAACGAATCCTTCAGCGTACAAAAATCAAAGTAGATCCTTCGTCAATTTTTGATGTTCATGTGAAGCGTATTCACGAGTACAAACGTCAGCATTTGAACATTTTACATGTCATCGCATTATACAACCGCATCAAACAAAATCCGGATGCGGAAGTAGTGCCGAGAACATTTATTTTTGCTGGTAAAGCTGCTCCAGGTTATCATTTGGCTAAATTGATGATCAAATTGATTACTTCCGTAGCAGATGTAGTCAATCAAGATCCAATTGTCAAGGATCGTATCAAGGTGGTGTTTTACCCGAATTACAACGTAACCAATGCACAGCGGATTTATCCTGCGGCAGATGTTTCAGAACAAATTTCCACTGCTGGTAAAGAGGCCTCAGGTACAGGGAATATGAAGCTTTCCATGAATGGAGCACTTACCATCGGAACCTTGGATGGAGCCAATGTTGAAATAAGGGATTGTGTAGGAGCAGAGAACTTCTTCTTATTTGGACTGACAGAGGAAGAGGTGCAGCAGAAGAAAAGTGAAGGTTATAATCCATTTGATTATTATATGGCTAATCCTGAATTGAAATTAGCAATTGATCAAATCAATAGTGGTTATTTCTCTCACATGAATGGCTCTGTATTCAAAGACTTGATCAACTCCTTGCTATATCATGATCAGTATCTGGTACTTGCTGATTTTGAGTCATATGTAGCCGAACAAGAACGAGTAGCTGAAGCTTATAAAGACAAGCAGCGATGGGCAAAGATGTCTATCTTAAATGCTGCACGAATGGGTAAGTTTTCATCTGATAGAAGTATCAAGGATTATTGTGATGATATCTGGAAAGTAGGTCCTTCTCCTGTGGAGTTGGTTGATTTCCATCAAAAAACACAATAAGTTCAACTTGATTTAAAATTGCTTTTTTAATACCTCCAAGTCCCTAAAGCAAAAAATAGACCTACGTGGAATATTGGGCGACTCATAAAATTTGTCACTTGATTAGATGATGAATCTATGAATAGACTAAGACTTGGAGGTGCAATTTCTTCAAACCTTTGAGGACCCGTTCGAATAGATTGTCTTTGATAGCTTATCGTTTGGATTGATAAATTTACTCCAATAGATTGTGTAATTAGATAACCAATTCCCAAGTCGAAGCCTGTAGTTACATGAATATCTCTCACAGATCGTTTTGAAATGTTTTGATTCAAGCCATTAGTTAAATCCAATGCATCACTTATAAATTCCCCATTACCTTGTTCAAGATTAATACCTGCTGATAATATTAAATATATTTTTTCACTAAAGCTGATATATTGAGTTGCAAATGGTCCCATACCCCATAAAATATTCTCAATTCGTTGTTCATACTGCTGTAGAGGTTGAGACTCGATGTTGATTGCTGTTCTTTCCTCATATTTTCTAATGCTTGAGTTTATTCCAATAAACAAGTTGCCAAATGTCCGCATACCAGCACGAGACCTGATTGAATAACTAGAAGAAAGGGACGGAGAATTAAAAATCCTGAATTTATCTACTGGAAATGAAGGACTGAATTCGGTACTGAGAACAATCCTTGAGTGGTAATCCTGTGCAAATATTGATATCGGAATAAAAAAAAGGAATAAACAGATTAACTTTCTGATCTTTGATGGGTGCTCCATATAACCTAACTAGCGCTCAAATTTAGCTAGATAAAAGCAATCAGCAAGAAGTTTAATTACTTATCTTTTAATTTGTAAATAGAATTCTTCTGAATAGTTATTTCCTATTGGTATCGTTCGGCCTTTAACGGTTACCAGCTGTTTTTCTACTTTTTCTATTAAAATCGAATTAATTATAAAAGAACGGTGGCATTTCAAGAATTGAGTTGGTAAGATACTTTCTGCCTCTTTAAATGTCATACGACTGATAAATGAACCATGGATTAGTTCAAAATGCACATAATTACCTTTAGCCTCACAGAAAACCAATTCATCAAACTTCACACGAATCTCTTCATTGCCTGATTTGATAAAGACATGTTCAAAAGATGTTTTTATAGGATTCTTTAGCCGATAAGTTTCCAATGCTTTATCACATGCCTTTATAAACCTGCTTAGACTAAAAGGCTTCAACAGATAATCCAGTGCTTCCAATTCAAATCCAATAACAGCATGCTCTGAGTAGGCCGTAGTAAAGATCACCATGATATCCTTGGATAGTAGAGATTTCAGCTCCAATCCATTAAGGTCAGGCATCTTGATATCCAAAAACAAGATATCTACGGAGTTGGATTTTAAATATTCCAAACCTTCCAAAGGATTGGTGAAGGTTTGGAGCAGGTTGAGATAGGAAACCTTTTGAGCGTGAGATTTGATTACCTCAAGGGCCAAGGATTCATCATCTATAGCGATAGCTCTGAGCATAGTACTTGTCAAAAATTAAATCGTACGAAGTTGGATACTCAAATGTACAAAGTATTCGGATTCATTTTCCCGGATGACGAGGTCATGCCGATTAGGATAGAGCAATTTTAAGCGTTGCTTGACATTGCTTAGGCCTATTCCAGAATTTGGCTTCTCAGGGTCTGATTCATCGCTTCTGTAAATACTGTTATTCACATCCAAATGAATGGAGCCAGCTAAGCAGCGAAGGCTGATTTTTACCCATGATTTATGCTGCATGCTAATGCCATGTTTGAAGGCGTTTTCTACGAATGGAATCAATAACATGGGAGCAATTATTCCTTCACATGTATTTTCTGATTTATTAAAGGTGACTTCTACATGGTCCTGATTTTTTAATCTCAGCATCTGTAAGTCCACATAATTGATGAGGTATTCTTTTTCCCGCTCTATCAAAATGCGATCCTGATTGTTTTCATGGAGCATGAAGCGCATCATGTCTCCCAATTTTTGAATCCCTTCGGCAGTTTTCTCACTTTGTTCCATCAGGGCAGTGCCATATAAGGTATTCAGAGCATTGAAAAGAAAGTGAGGGTTAATCTGTGATTTGAGAAAATCAAGATTGGCATTTCCTTGATCTACTTGTAAGGTTAAAGTGTTGATCTGCCTGACATAGCCATCAAATTTGTTGAAAAAGAAATTGGATAGGGGAAGAAGAATGACAAGGATAACAAACAACGCAACAATTCCAGTCATGATCACTGAAAGTTCTTCATGTCGGCCTACTGTAATGGTGAAAAATATCGTCAATACAACCACAAGACCAATTAGGAAGTAGTACATACGCCAAGCCAGTTCTGTATTGCCGTTTTTGCGATTACTGTAGATAAAGAAAAAGTTATACAACACAACAGCCACAATCCCAGGAAGGAAAACAATAAATATAACTTGTATGCCATTACCAATAAATTGGAAGCTCTGAATCAAAAACAACACGATAAAAATGTATAGTGTCAACAATCGAATGCTATTATAAATCGTAAAATCACGGATTTTTGGTGGCAGGAGCCCCTGATTGTAAACATAAACGAAAATCATGTATCCAATATAAATGGAGAGGGTACCGAAATATTGAGGATTGAAGGGTGTGTTGTACCAATCTGTCATAAAGCCAAAAACACTTGACATAATCCAGCCTAGGAGTAATAATAAAAAGCTTTGAAAATAGAATTTTCCTGATTTTTGAGACTGTAGGTAAGAAGGTAACCAGCGGATATGGAATAAGTAAAACGAAAGGTAAAGCGTTAATGGTAGGAATATATTGGAAAAGTATCTTGCTAATCGGACATCATTGTGCTTGAATTGAAAAACACTCGTGTCTAAAATATTGCCTAGAAGAATAATTGTAAAAAGAACGGTGACCGTCCACCATTCGATTTGCTTAAAGGGAAGTTTTTTATTTTTCATAGTTGCATAGTTGATGCAACAAGGTTAAGAGATTTCATTTTTTTCCACAAAATCTTGTGACTAATCCAAGGGTTTTAGGGATGGAAAGCTGATTTTATAAAAATGAAGTGTCTGAAGAAGCTTCCTGCGTCATTTGTTGGGCTACTTCTTTTCCTAAATATTGATCAATCAAATGATGTCCTAAATAAAGCAATGGAGTCAATAAAATAGCCACTCCAAACTTATAGATATAATTGATGATACCTACAGAGACTACCTGTGCCCAAGACCAATTGCCAAAAATATAGAAAGCAATCCCTAATACTACAAAGGAGTCAATGAATTGCGATACCAAGGTGGAACCTGTTGCCCGTAACCATATCATTTTGGCACCTGTGATTTTTCTTAGCTTTTGGAAGACATAGACGTCCACTAATTGTCCTAAAAGGAATGCAATCAAGGAACCTATGATAATGCCTAATCCTTGTCTAAAGATTACGTTGAAAGCATAATTAATATCAAAAGCATTTCCATTAGGGTCAGGGGTGTTGACATCCAACCAAAAGGCAGCCGGAGGTAAAACCGTCACCATGGAAATCACAATAAACATATAGACTATAAAGAAGGCCGTGATGAAGCTGATTTTCCGAACTCCTTTCTTACCGTAATACTCGTTGATGATATCTGTAGTGATAAATACAATGGGCCAAATAACTGCACCCGCTGTCAGGTTAAAGTCCAAGATGTATTCACCGAAGAAGGTCCAACCAGCAGGCTCTAAGCCGATGGTTTTTTCTCCTGAGAATATTTTAACTCCAATGATTTCAGCTAAGATGGCGTTTGTAAGAAAAATCCCAGCCAAAATGATGAACAAATTCGTCTTTTTGGACTGATAGGTTTTACTGTCTACGATGCTCATAGGTGATTTGGCGGTGTTTTAGCTAATAGGGTAGGTAATTCCCTCTTCACTCAAAAAGACGGAAGGAAAATGTTCTTTGGCCTGTTCCAATAAAGGAGTAAGGTCTAGGTATCGGGTGGAGTAATGTCCTAACATTAATTGGTTGACTGATGCTAACTTTGCGATTTTCCCTGCTTGTGCGGCTGTACTATGAAACGTAACAGCAGCCCTATCAGCCTCATCTTCTCCAAAGGTAGCCTCGTGATATAATAAACTCACCTTCTCTATGTATTGTTTAATGCTAGGATCGTAGATAGTATCCGAGCAGTAGGCGTAAGATCGGGCTTTTTTTACAGGGTGGGTATATTCTTTTACTAAAAATATTTTTCCGCTCTCTTCATCCGTATAATCTCTGCCCTCCCGTAAGGAATTGATAGCAGCAAGGGGAAGTTTTTGTTCTTGTAGTTTTTCTTTTATCAAGCTGCGGAAAGCAATTTTTTCCTCTATTCTAAAGCCTGTACATGGCAAGCGGTGCTTTAACGGGAAACTAAAAACACGGAAGTTTTTCTCTTCCAAAATGAGCTGTTGATTTTCTGGATCTGTCTGAACAAATCTTAGAGGGAAATTTAATTTCGAGTTGCTGTGCTTTAGCTGTACCGTTATAATTTCATCCAAGCCAGCTGGACCAAAGATGGTTAAAAGTCTTGAGCGTTTGGCTAGGTGAAAACTGGAGATCAAACCCATTAAGCCTAGGTAATGATCTCCATGAAGATGTGATATGAAAATAAAATCAATTTTGGAAAACTTGAGCTTAAATTTTCGAAGCTGGATCTGGGTAGCTTCTCCACAATCCAATAGCAAACTGCTATGTCCAATCGTAACCAATTGGGCTGATTGGTTCCTGCCATGGGCTGGAATAGCTGAATTGCTTCCCAGAATTGTTACTTCAAACTCCAAAATCAGTCTTCCTCTTCTTCGCTATCAACTGAATCAATGGTGTGCATGAATACTGCCTCAGCAGCTTCTTCCAGTGTATTTACGATGGTAAACACTTTATCAAGCATAGAAATTTTGATCAACTTCATCACGTGATCCTGAGGATTCATTACAATGAAGATTCCTCCATTTCTGCTAAACTCACGATTTCCTACCAATAAAGCTGAAAGACCACTGGAATCGGCATACTTCACATTGCTCATGTCAATCACAAGCTTGTCATAACCTTCCGCATGTACGGTCAATAACTCTGACTTCAATTTTGGTGAAAGAAGCGTATCTAACTTTTCTTCCATGGGTGTGAACACCACGTACTGTTCTTTTTTATCTACAGTGTATTTCATACAATGTTTATGGTTGGTTTAATTTTGTTAAATACTCATTAACTGCTTTTTCGATATCCTCAGACAAGTGATTGCTGGTATTTTTTGTAAAGCGATCACCCGTGATTTTCTCGAAGAGCTCAATATACCTATCAGAAATTTCTTCTACAAATTCCTGTGGAATTTCAGGGATTCGCTGACCTTCTTTTCCTTGAAAATCATTAGCAATTAGCCACTGTCGTACAAACTCTTTTGATAATTGTTTTTGTGGCTCCCCTTTTTCTTGTCTAGCTTCATAGCCATCTGCATAGAAGTATCGGGAAGAATCAGGTGTATGGATTTCGTCTATCAATAAAATTTCTTCACCAAATTTCCCAAACTCATACTTGGTGTCTACCAAGATCAATCCTTTTTGCTTGGCCATTTCAGTGCCTTTTTGGAAAAGTGCATGGGTGTATTGTTCCAAGACAGCATAATCATCTGCACTTACGATCCCTTTTGCTAGGATATCTTCCTTGGAGATATCTTCATCATGTCCTTCGGAGGCTTTGGTTGTAGGAGTGATGATAGGGAAGGGGAGTGGGTCGTTTTCTTTTAGGCCTTCGGGGAGACTGACGCCACAAATACTGCGTTTGCCTGCCTTATACTCTCTTGCCGCATGTCCAGCCAAGTAGCCTCTGATGACCATTTCAACTTTGAACGGCTCACATTTTTTTCCGATGGTAACCTGGGGATGTGGAACATCCAAAACCCAATTTGGAACAATATCAGCAGTCGCTGCCAAAAATTTAGCTGCGATTTGGTTCAATACCTGTCCTTTGTACGGAATTGGCTTGGGCAGTACCACGTCGAAAGCTGAGATTCGATCACTTGCAATGACAACAAGTAATTCCGGGAAATGATAAACATCCCTGACCTTACCCTTATAAAAACCGGTTTGACCGGGAAATTGAAAGGCTGTTTCTTTGATTGCTTGATTCATGATTGGATGAGTTCTTACAAAAGTAAGAAAAGTATTGATTTAATTTTCGATGTCTTTGCTCCCCAAGAGTCTTCCATCTTTGAAATATCGCTCCATCAATAGCACACCGGATTCATCAAAGACTTGTTGCGTGCCATTGAGTCTCCCCCTCCTATAGTGCCATGTTTCTTTGACCTGACCATTTTGATGATACATAGTCGATACTCCATCTTCTAAGCCACTAAGAAAGAATACATCTCTTGCTAGTGCTCCTGTAGGATAGTATTCAAGAAGTTCGGCTATTTGGCCAAATTTGTTGTAGGTACTTTTTTCTTTAAGATTCCCATTTTCGTCGTATGCGAGAATACTACCTTTTGGGCGTCCTTTTTTATAACTAGCAGTTTCTGCTATTGCGCCATTCGGATGATAGGTAACAAAGTCACCTGTAGGGTCTCCATTTTTATATTTTCCTTTTCTAAACAATTGCCCATTTTCAAAAAAGCTTTCCATTGGACCATGCTGATAACCATTTTTGTAGGTAAAGCGGGATTTTAAATTGCCATTTGGGTAAAAGCTTTTTGATTCTCCGTTGAGAATTCCGTTTTTATAAGTAGCAAAAGACAACAGTGCTCCATCGGAGTAAAACTCCTCTTTTTTACCGTCGATAAATCCGTCTTTAAAGAATGCCTTTTCTAGTAAAACTCCCGTAGAATCGTACTCAAAGGTAAATCCATCCGGTCTGTTTTGTCTGAAGGTTGCCTTTCTCATCAGGGTTCCGTCTTCATAAAAGGTTTCTATCTCGCCTTCGATTTCGTTGGACACATAATAGACTTTCTGGGAAATATTGCCATTTTCAAAATAGGAAATGGAAGGTCCTTGTCTGAGGTTGTTTACAAAAGTTGTGGTACGAAGTGTATCTGATGTGCCTGGATAGAAGTCAACGAAAAGTCCCTCTTTTTGTCCCTTGATTAGTGTGCCTGTGACAGCAAGACCACCGTCTTCATAATAAAGACGGTAGTCACCTTCTGCCACATCATTGATTGTAGTGTATACCTCCTTCAATTTCAATTGCTGTTCATCGTAATACGTTCTTACCTGCTTTTGAGCATGAACATGACTTACGATCAATAGAAAAAATAATAAAGCAAAGAATTTCAAGGGTATAGTGTTTATGTTTTAAAGTTTATTTAAACCTTTTCAATGACGATTGCCGATGCTCCACCACCGCCATTGCAGATCCCTGCCACTCCAATCTTGCCGTCTTTTTGATGTAAAACGGAGTTCAATGTAGCGATAATTCTAGCACCGGAAGCACCAAGTGGATGTCCTAAAGACACGGCTCCACCATATACATTCAGACGCTCACCATCCAAGTTCAATTCTTTTTGGTTGGCTAAAGCAACAGCAGAGAATGCTTCATTGATTTCGTAGTAATCTACATCTGCCTCTGTAATTCCTGCATTTTTGATTGCTTTTGGAATCGCCAAAGCAGGGGCAGTGGTAAACCATAATGGATCTTGAGCCGCATCTGCAAAGCCTCTGATTTTTGCAATCGGAGTTAAGCCAAGCTCTTCTACTTTTTCTTTGGAGGCCAAAATCAAGGCAGAAGCTCCATCATTCATGGTAGAAGCATTGGCAGCAGTCACCGTTCCATCTTTTTCAAACACTGGACGAAGACCTGGGATTTTGTCAAACATGACATTTTTGTATTCCTCATCTTCATCGATGATGATGGTTTCGCCTTTTCTGCCTTTGAGCTCTACAGCTACTACCTCGTCTTTAAATGCGCCGGATTTCCATGCGTCAGCTGCACGTGTGTAGGATTGGATAGCGTAAGCATCCTGCTCTTCACGGCTGATATTCATTTCACGAGCAGTATTGTCTGCACAGTTACCCATTGGGAACTTATAGTATGCTTCAAATAAGCCGTCTTTTACAAGACCATCTACAAATTCTGCATTCCCATATTTATAACCGAATCGTGCTTTAGGGACATAATAAGGTACATTTGACATAGACTCCATACCACCTGCTACTACCAAATCATTTTGACCGGTCATGATGGATTGTGCGGCAAACATTACAGCTTTCATGCCTGACGAACATACCTTGTTAATGGTCGTACATGGGACATTGTAGCCTATGCCTGCACCTATGGCAGCCTGACGTGCCGGAGCCTGACCAAGGTTAGCTGAGATTACATTGCCCATCATTACTTCCTGTACTTCTTTCGGATCTACTCCTGCCTTTTCTAAGGCGCCTTTGATAGCAAAACTTCCAAGTTCTACAGCTGTCAAGCCACTTAATTTACCACCAAAGCTTCCTAAAGGAGTTCTTACAGCGGATACAATAAATACTTCTTTCATTGGGTTTATATTATATGTTTATTGAATATTGATTACCACTCCGGCAAACCTCGATTCGGTCGCTGTGTGGCTTTCTTTCGGTTTTGTTGGATAAAGCGTAATTCGGCCGCATTCATGGCTTCCAAAATCTGAGCAGCCTGCTCGGGAGTTAGATTCATTTCCTGCAAACGCTCGCGCATTTTTTCCATGGCTTTTTCCCGATCACTTAGATCGCTTTCCATGTCGGAAGCTTCGTCAGAATCACGCTCTTCCTGTGACTTATCTCCAGATTTATCATCTTTCTTTTCGGACTCAGAGGCGTTATCTTCTTCACTTTTTTCATCGCCTTCGCCATCTTTACTGTCTTTGGAATCTTTTTGTTGATCTTGATTTTCCTGATTTTGATCCTCGTCTTGATTTTCCTGGTCTTCACCCTCGGAATCATCTTGATTTTCCTGATCCGGATTTTCTTGCAGCCACCTGCTCAATAATTCATAATTGTAACGAGCTTCCTCATTTCTTGGATCCTTGATTAAGGAAAACTTGAATGACTCTAAGGCTTCTTGGTATTTTTTCTGGGACGTTTGGATAACGCCTACCTGATTACTGGCAAAAGAAGCAATGGTTTTATTGGCATCACTGAAAAGGCTTGAATAGGTGCGCTGTGCTTCTTCCAGCTGATTATTGTAATGATAGCTGAGAGCCAAATTAAACGTGAGATTGGCTTCATTAATGTTGAATTCTGTACTCAATCGGAGGTGTTTTTCCACAGAACTCTCATAATCAGCAGTTGCATAAGCCTTATTAGCTTCTCGGATGGCTGTATTTTTTCTACCAATTTCTGACCAAGAACTTGGAAATATCAGTAATATAAGCCAAAACAAACGTATCAATAGCATAGCTTACAGTTTTATGGTTCTTAGTGGTAAAATCATGTCTACAATAGCCAACCCCAATGCTGCTAGCAGAAAGTAGAAAAACTTATTTGCAGAAGCTTCTATCATTCTTGAGCCTGTCAGGGTTCCTTCCTGTCTTTCAATGGCGGCGATTAAGTCAGGTATTTCTTGTACTTCATCACTTAATTCGAAATACTCCCCATTTGTTTGGTTAGCAATCAGCTTGAGGTTATTACTTTCTAATCGTGTAATGGCAGGTTGGTTGGTAGAGGGGTCGATTATTACAGAGTTTCCGCGAGGAATGGTACTCCCTTGGGAAGTTCCCACACCCAGACTAAAAACCTTAATACCTTCATTGGACATTTTGGAGGTTGTTTCCTTAAAATTGTCGGCAAAATCTTCTCCATCGGAGATAAGAATGACAGATTTAGATTTCATTTCTAGACTTTCATCTTCAGAAAATTTTGTCAAAGCCATGGCCAAAGGAGCATTCAAATCTGTTCCTTGGTTAGGTACTAAACCTGTATTAAGCCCATCAATATGTAACTGCAACACATTTTGATCAAAGGTCAACGGGCATTGAATAAATGCTTCCGATGAAAAAATAATTAAACCAATACGGTCACCAGAAAAGGTTCTTACCAAGTTTTTGAGCTCAAATTTTGTCCGCTGCAATCTGCTAGGACCAATATCCGTAGCATTCATAGATTGAGAAAGGTCTATCGCGATGAAAATATCTTTGCCCTCTTCTTTGATTTCTTTCATGGATGTACCTATCGAAGGACCTGCCATAGCTATCAAAAATAAAACAAAGTAACTGGTCCTTAGCAACATTTTCATCAGTAACCGATGCTTGCTGACGTCCAGCTTTTTGTTTATTCTATAAAACCTGTAAAGATAACCAATGTAAAGCAGCCCAAAACCTATGGCAAGCCAAGTGTATAACGTAATATCCGGATATGCCCAAATCATGGCCTGAAATTACTAATTATCGGACAAAAGAAAAGTAATTGAAGTTTAATCATAGAATTTTTAACAGTTATCGGAAAATATACGTTATTGAAATGAATTTCATAAGAGCTATTTGTTTTGTCACGACTGATTCTCCTTTTCCTGCTTTCTATCCCTGTTGTTTTACGAGCCCAAAATGCCAAAGTTTTGGAAGGATACGTATTTGAGCTTCCATCAGAGGCCTCACTTCCCGGTGCTAATATTTACTGGAAATCCAATCCTCAGAGCGGAGTGGTTTCTGATATCAATGGAAAGTTCAGTATTCCGGTAATTTCCCTTCCTGCTACGTTAATAGTGTCATTTGTAGGTTTTGAGCCTGCGAGTAGACAAATAACAGCCAAAGATGTGGAGAACTCGGTACGCTTTTTTCTGAGAGCGGAAGAACTTTCTCTCGAGGAGATTATTGTAAGAGAACGAGCACCTGATCAAAACATTCGAGGTTTGGAAATGGGAAAATCTTCTGTTCCCATAGAAACGATAAAAAACATTCCCGCACTATTTGGGGAGGTGGATTTATTAAGAAGCTTACAGCTACTTCCCGGTGTACAGACGGCTGGTGAAGGAACAACGGGCTTGTTTGTGCGTGGTGGCTCTGCCGACCAAAATTTGGTGCAACTGGATGGAGCACCCATCTATAATCCATCCCATTTCTTTGGGTTTTTCTCGGTATTTAATCCGGATGCCTTGTCGGGTGTTGATTTCTACAAAGGAAATATCCCCGCTAATTTGGGTGGGAGGATATCATCTGTCATTGATATAGGCCTGAAGGAAGGAAATTATCAAAAGATCAAGGGCGAAGGAGGAATTGGGACTATCAGTTCCCGATTAACAGTTGATGGTCCACTTTTTTCAGATAAATCCTCCTTTGTCGTTTCAGGAAGAAGAACGTATGCAGATTTATTTTTAAAACTTTCCAGTGATGAAAATATCCGGAACAACTCACTATACTTTTATGATCTGAGCGGAAAATTTACCTTCAAGCTAAGCGATAAAGATAAACTGTCTGTATCGAGCTATTTCGGTAGAGACTTCTTAGGAATATCTGAGCAATTTGGTTTTGGATGGGATAATTGGATTACATCAATCACATGGAATAGGGCGATTCGTGATGATTTCTTTTTGGATGTCAATGGTTACCATAGCTATTACAAGTATTTGGTATCCTTCGAAGATCCAGATTCGGGTTTTCTCTGGGATAATATATTGGAGGAAACTGGCTTGAAAGCCACTTGGACTTGGTTGCCTAATCAAGCTTCTAGTTTGGTATGGGGCTTCCATTCACAATTGTATCGGTTTGCACCTATTTCTTTGAAACCCGAACCGGGCTCCGTGATTGAACCAATAGCAACAAATCCCCGCAATGGCCTTCAAAATAACTTCTTTGTCTCGTATGCACGTGAGCTTACTGATAGGATTTCTTTGGAGGCGGGACTTCGTGCCAATACCTACAATCAAGTAGGGAGGGGTGTGAAATATATTTATGAAAATGATATTCCAGCGCCAGAGTCCCAACTATTAGATACGCTGAGTTTTGGTGCTTTTGAGAGCATGAAGTTTTTCTCAGGCTTAGAGCCTCGGGTGGCTTTCAGGTATTTGATAGACCCTATGACTTCTTTAAAAGCTTCCTATAATCGAACCAATCAGTACATTCAAGTAGCCAGTAATTCTTCTGCAGGTTTGCCATTGGACAGGTGGATTCCAGCAGGATTTTACATACCTCCGATTATTGGTGATCAGTTTTCTCTAGGAATTTTTAAGAACCTTCAAAACAATACTTGGGAATTGTCTTTAGAAGGCTATTACAAAAACTTTCAAAATATTATAGATTTAAGACAAGGGGCTTCCATCATTTTTACAGATAATGTAGAAACTGAAATTCTTGCCGGAAGAGGCTACGCTTATGGAGCAGAGTTTTTGTTGAGGAAAAATGTGGGAAAGACCACCGGATGGTTGTCATATACGTATTCCAGAACATGGAGAGTGATTGAAGGTATTAGCGAAAACCTGCCATTCAATCCGCGCTTTGATCGACCACATGATATTGCCTTGGTGGCGAATCATCAGTTTGACAAACGATGGTCAGCAGCCTTGACTTTTATATACACTACGGGACAAGCGGTTACTTTTCCCATTGGAACTTACATGGTAGATAATCAGCGCTTGCCTTTGTATGGACCATTAAGAAACGAAGATAGGTTCCCAGATTATCATCGTATGGACGCCTCTGTTACCTGGAAAAATAGAGATCAGGGGAAAAAATGGAGAGGAAGCTGGAATTTGAGTGTTTATAATCTGTATGGAAGGAAAAATCCATTCTCGTATCAGTTTACTGAAATTTTGAATGAAGATATTCGATTTGATCCTAATACTGGTCCTGTCACCTCTAGAAGGCCAGGAGTGGTAATGACTTATCTCTTTACTTTCTTACCAGCATTAACTTATAATTTTGAATTTTAACATGCATAGATTCATTTGGATATTTCTTTCGATTGGCTTTTTTTCCTGCCAGGAGGAGGTCTTTTTAGATCTCCGCACCACGGAGCCAATACCTGTCATTGAGGCTGTATGGACAAATAACTCGCAAATGAATTTTGTTCAACTATCCCGTTCGAGAGACTTTTTCGATGCAGAGCCTAATGATTTTATCAAAGATGCGCAGGTGTATATCCGAAATAAGCGCACCAATGCTCGCTTGAATTTTAGGTTTTCAGAACAGTTGGGATTGTACCTGCCTGTCAACAACTTTGTGGGCTCGATTAATGAAAGCTACGAGTTAAATGTTCGGATCGGAGAGAATGAATATCAAGCGGATGGCACAATTTTACCACCACCTACACTTGATAGTATTCGGGTTGAATTTAGAGATCAGCGGTTTTTCCGAAGCGAGGGCTACTATCTGACATTATTTGGAGATATCCCATTTACAGAGGATAACAATTACAGAATTCGGATTATCCGAAATGATACCTTGCTGAACAGTAGAACAGACTATCTATTGTTTGATGATACCTTTGGTACCAATATCCTGAATCAGGGATTTGAACTGAATGTTCCCTTTCGTGCCAATGACCGGGTGCGATTAGAATTATTTCGTCTGAATCAAGATGCATTTGATTATATGAATCAATTGGTAAGCTTACTTTTTAATGATGGCGGACTGTTTTCACCTCCTCCGCAAAATCCTGTTTCGAATATTCGACAAATAAGAGGGTCGGGAATGTTTGCTGGTTATTTTAAAGCAAGTCCCGTGTTGGTGGAAACTGTTCTTATAACCCCTATTGAACAAGTAGGGGATGAATAGCCATTTTATTTGACTACCTTTGCCCCATGTTGAATTATGATGAAAAAGGTAAAATAGTCATTACCTGTAAAGATCGTTTCTCCGCCTATTTGGAAGAAGAAGTGATATCCTTGGGCTTCAAACCTGTACGTGTAGAACGTACCTATGTGGAGATTTTTGGTTCATTAAATGATTGCATTGACTTGAATCTTCATTTAAGAACTGCCAGTCATGTCTTGTATGAAATTAAATCTTTCTATTTGCATAAAGCAGATGATATTTATAGAAGGGTAAAAGCACTTCCTTGGGAGGATTATTTGGAACCTGATACCTATTTTTCTGTCATTTCAACAGTGGATAATCCAACGGTAACCAATCCTCTTTTTGTCAATGTACGTGTCAAAGATGCGATTGTGGACCGTTTTCGGGAGAAGTTTAATAGAAGGCCAGATTCAGGTTCGGACTTAGATGGTGCTGTGTTGCAATTGTTTTGGAAAGACACCCAAGCTACCTTGTATATCAATACCTCTGGAGAAACTTTAGCCAAACATGGCTATAGAAAAATTCCAGGACATGCCCCTATGTTGGAAGCCTTAGCATCAGCGACGATTTTAGCTTCTGGTTGGGATATGATGTCTCCTTTTGTGAATCCTATGTGTGGTTCTGGAACCTTAGCTATTGAGGCTGCGATGATGGCGACTGGAAGATATCCAGGACTGCATCGGGATCATTATAGTTTTATGTACTTCAAAGGTTACGATGAGGCTGTTTACCAGAAGATAAAAGCCAAAATGGAGCGGAAAGTATTCAGAGCACCTAATTTGAAAATCATTGCTTCGGATATTTCAGAGCAGGCGGTTTTATTTGCCCGGGAAAATGCAGCAACTGCTGGGGTAGAAGATCTCATTGACTTTCAGGTGTGTGATTTTAGAGAGACAGTAGTGCCAGAAACTGGAGAAGGAGCCGTATTTTTCAATCCTGAGTACGGAGAGCGACTAGGAGAAGAAGGTGATCTGGGTGAGATTTATAAAGCTATGGGGGATTTCATGAAACAAAAATGTCCGGGATACACGGGTTTGATTTTTACAGGGAATATGGTTTTGGCAAAGAGAGTAGGATTACGTACTTCCCAACGAATTGAGTTTTATAATGGGACGATTGATTGTAGACTATTGAAATATGAGTTGTTTCAAGGAAAAAAAGTCGGTTAAATTTACCGATTTTTTTTCTTAGAAGGTTTACCTAGAGGAAGTATGTGGATTAAGTAGTATAACTTAACCATATCGATCCATGAAATACACTATTTTAATTCTTAGCTTTTTTCTTCATATAACTCATAGTTCGGCGCAATTTTCTATCGATGGAATTTGGACCAACAATGTAAAGCATTCAAATGGGAGTTTTGTTGTGGCAAGTAGACTCCAGATTACCAATAATCAAGGATTGCGAGCAGGGCAATTTAACAATTTAAACTTTGAATGGCTCCGGATTATTGGAAGTGATTGGAGTTATCCAAGTGGGATTAATTTTGGAGCCAATGGTTTATTGCAATGGAATTCAACAGCCACACGTCACACCTTTGATGCACCAAACAACAGACATATTTTAGCTATTCCAACAGGGACGAGAACATATGTAAAACCTGGGATCAACAGGCAAGTAAGAGAAACTTGGTATGTACTGTTCGCATTTTATAAGTTGCCATTCAATAATCAATTGCTTCCTGTAGCCATGAGAGAGACAAGCACTTTTGCTACAGTAAGCGGTACGCCACAAATACAAGAGATAAGTAATCCATTGCTTTTATGGAATGCTATTCAAACAGTCAAAAGGGACTCTGTCCAATTCATCGCATCTGGAACTGCAAATACAGGTCCAAATAGCAACTTTCAAAATGCCAGTGTAGATTGGAAAGGTTCTTTGCCACAGGATGTAACTGTAAACCGTCCAATTAATGTGCCTTCAAACTTGTCTATGCCCCCCTTAAAACTTGATCAAACCAAAAATACTGTCACTATTCAATTTACCGGCATCCAAACGTTGACGGTAGATCAAGAAAGTTGTAATGGTCAGCAAGTTACAGCTTATAGGCAAAGTGCTGAATACGTTGGGATATTAGAAACTTGGATGGCTACTAGCACCTCTTGTGCACGACCAAGTGGAGCTTTATTCGGCGGTATTCTTTTAAATAGGCCTGGAAATCAAGGGCTTTCAGGGGTTTTGCAACTTACGATGAATCAGCAGTTTCTAATCAATCAAACAAAAACATACACTATTCCAAATGGTCAATTCCAAAACGCCAGAATTGTAATTGGGGGGAGTTGGTCAGAAGTGAATCCGTGTACTTCTTTAGAGCAGGCTTTTTCCATTAAGAGTACTCTTTTACAGTCAAATACCTGTAGGTCAATCTTCATAAAAGACCTCACATTAGGAGATAACACGATAGAAATTGGAAACAATACAGATAGAGTGAGGCTACATTTTAAAGTGAGTCAATAGTAAAATCCCCACAGATTGCGCCCTTGTAACCTGTGGGGATTTTAATATCAATTCATAGTTGAGACTATCTAATACTTTTATTTTCCTATAAATCAACTTACAAAAGAGCAGCAACCTTTTCGATACGCTGTTGTAAATCCTTGATCGCATTGGCGTAGCGGGTATCCCACTCTTCTAATCTTTCGGATGATTTGAGTTCAATCTCATATTGAATACCAGGCAGAATCCAGGAAGCATACCCACTAAACGGATCATTAGCAGCATATAAAGAACGATACCAACTGCCAAAATACATGCCTTTTGGATCAATAAAAGCCTTTTCCAAGGCGAGCATGGCTTGATTGATGCGTTGGGCTTTCTTGTTATCCAATTGATTGGAGATCAATGCTGCTGCAAGCTGCTGATCCAAAGATTCAGCAGCATTTTTCATAGAAGCTATTGCGGCGCGGGATTGTTCAAAGCCTAAAAATGTTGGATTGAAGTTTTTCACTCCTCTTTCCGAAGATGTAAAGTGCCCATCCAAATCTTTGGCATAACGTGATACCTGATAAGGAATGATATCTGCATTTGCCAAGCGTAAACTCATGATTCCTACCAATTGCTCAACTGTTCCTCCCATTTTAAAACTAGGGTCAGCGAATTTTTCATAGAAATGAAGATTGTCATAGTTGGTATGATACAAGGTTGGTCCCGAAGCTCCTCCACTAATGGAAGGAACACCCACATGCATGTAAAAAGCAATATGGTCTGAACCGCCTCCTAGATTACCAATCGTAGGTTCATCCCTTCTGCCAGACCATACTTCATATACCGTTTTAGCTGAGTCAGGGAAGCTAACTGCTTTGGCTGCATCCATGATTACTTTTTTCAAGGTAGGAGAGGAGGAAGCTCCAAAGTTTCTTCCAGATACAGCTGCATCCAAATTGATATAGGCGACGGCTTTAGCTTTCAAGTCTTCTCTAAATTGCTCAACCCATTCAGTCGAGCCAATGACTCCATGTTCTTCAGCATCCCAATGGGCTATCATGATAGAACGGGATGGCTTGTAACCTTCCGCTACCATTTTTCCCAAGGTTTCACTCAAAGAAAGTAACATGGCTGTGCCTGAATTGGGATCTGTTGAACCAAAACTCCAAGCATCGTAATGACATCCCAAAATCACCCACTCATCAGGGAACTCGCTGCCTTTAACAGTTCCAATAACATTGTTGGCACGGACAAAGCCTTTATCTTGGTGTACTTTCAATCGAACTTGAAGATCTGGGCCTCCTTCCAATCTGTACGTGTAAGGCAGTCCCCCTTGCCAGCCTGCTGGAACTGGTCTGCCTGTCATGCGCCCGATGATTTCTTTGGCAGAACCATAGGAAATTGGCGTGACTGGAATGGTATGTAATCCAACTTCTTCAGGCTTCAGACGATTTACTTTGGTTTTGCTATCCAAAGGCAAAGCCGGTTCAAAGGGAGTCAAAGCATCACCTGTCCAATCAACTGTAAGGAGTGAACCTCTTTGAATAGAACTTTCATTGTAAAAAATTCCATCTGGGTAGACCAAGCCTCTCATGTAGCCCGAATCTCCAGGGTCGGTGAAAATAATCAATCCGGCGGCCCCATGCTGTTCCGCAAACTTAGCTTTGAATCCACGGAAATTTCCTCCGTATCTAGCCAAGACGATTTTCCCTTTCACGTCTATTCCTAATTCCTTGAGTCGCTCAAAATCAGCTTTTGTCCCATAGTTGGCATAGACTACCTCGGCGGTTATATCACCATTGCCTGTAAAGGCATTCCAACCTTTCCATAAGTCTTTATGAGCTGAATATGGATCTTCTGCTAAAATATTTTCTTGCTGATTGAGTGGCATGCGGATTGGAGTTACCAATTCAATCAGGGATTCTCCGGCTCCAATGGGTAAGTAGACATCGTATGGATAGACTTTGACATCTAAACCAGCTTTTTTCATTGTCTCTACCATATAGTCTTTGACCTTTTCATTGGCCACTGTACCAGCAGGGTGGGGATCTGAAGTGATTTTCTCTAAGTGCTTGCGAAAAGCCGAAAAGTCAACAGTCTGAAGGAATTTAGTTTCCATAAGTTGCTGCTTTTCTAAAGAGGATTGCTTAAATCCATCCAAGCTTTGTGCATGCAATGAGCCAAAGGAAAAAAATCCAGCGAGTAGTAATGGGTAAAGTTGTTTCTTCATAGATGGGTAAATAAGATTTTAATCTTGGTAAGTAAACAAATATACTTTTCTCAAACGGAGGAAGTGCAATTTTTTTTAAACGGGGGATGTGATTGACAAATAGATTTAACAAAACCCTTTTTGACTTTGTGACGTTAGTTTTATAAATTAATCCAACATTTTAAGATTCTACTGTTTTATGAAGAAGTTGCCTATTTATCTTTTGTGCTTATTGGTTTTGGGTTCATGTATGAATGCTAAGCCAAATAAGATTTACGCGTATAATCCTGATGAAGAGTTAGGGGTGGAAGCCAATGAGGCTGTATTGTCCAAAGTTGCCTTGGATGATAAAAGCGCTGAAATACGTCTCATGGCAGTGGATCAGTTGAGTAATCAGTCTGTTCTTGCAACTGTTGCCTTGAATGATCGGGATGCAAATGTACGTATGGCAGCTGTCAGAAGACTGAGCAAAGAGTCTATATTGGCAGCGGTTGCACTTAATGATAAAAATCAAGAAGTGCGCAAATTGGCAGTAGAACGCTTGGACAATGAAAACGCACTTTGCTCGGTAGCTATGCAAGACAAAGATGCAGATGTCAGGAAACTAGCTTTGCGAAGAATTACCAATGAATCTGTGATTGCTTCAGCAGCATTAAATGACCGTAGTGATGATGTAAGGAAATTGGCTGTCGAGTTGCTTTCTAATGAATCAGTACTGGGACAGGTAGCATTGCAAGACCGGGATGCAGATATCCGGAGAAAAGCACTGAGAAAAATTTCCAACGAGTCAGTTATTGCAACAGCAGCCTTACAAGATAAGGATCAGGAAGTTAGAAAATTAGCCGTAGAAAAACTCTCAAATCAGTCAACCTTAGCTACTGTGGCATTGCAAGATAGAAATGCTGATGTACGTAGACAGGCAGTTAGAAAAGTGACCAATCCATCGGTACTCTCCAATATCGCTATCAATGATACAAATGAAGAAGTACGTAAAGAAGCATTGAGGCTATTACAATAAATATATTATTTATCCCGGAGTGGTCTTCTCCTTTTCTGGAGGCTGCTCAAGGCTTTTAAACTCTGTTCAAAACCAAGTTTATAGCTCTGATGAATGCCACAGCTGTAAACTTGGTTTGTTTTTTGGTCTTTGGTAAAAGTTGGTTTAGCTATCATCGTATTAAGATTTAATAGAATAAATTTCTGCAATTCGTTCAAAAAAATGAAAATAGCTATCCTAAAAATCGTTAATCAGATTCTTAATTTTCTTTAAAATTTTCTACTTATGAATCTAACCAGTTTTTAAAGTCCACGACTTTTTCTCTGCTGATAAGAATATCCTGATCGGAACTACCTTTCAGCTTGATTTTCAGTCTACTATTGGAATAAGTAATGATCTCTTCCACAGCTTTGATACTAGTGAAATATTTTCTGTTAAGTCGAAAAAAGTCATTGGGGTTGAGTTGATCCTCCAATTGTTCCAAAGTGTAATCCAAAATATGGCGTTTACCATTAAAAGTTACCGCAAAAGTAATCCGCTCTTCGCTGAAAAAGTATAAAATGTCACCTACCTCAAGGGCACTGATTTTTTCTCCGACTTTTACCATAAATCTTGTTTTATAGGTTTTTTGAGATTGCAGGAGCAATTGCTGGATTTGAGCAAAATCAATGCTTGGTTTTAGTTGAAGTTTATGGAACTTATCCATTGCTTGAGCCAATTCATTTGGATCGATAGGTTTGAGAAGGTAATCGATAGCATTGACTTTAAAGGCTTGTATGGCATATTGATCATATGCCGTAGTAAATATTAACGGACAATCTACCGTAACCTGCCTGAAAATCTCAAAACTTAAGCCATCGGCTAACTGAATGTCACAAAAAATCAAGTCTGGGTGGGGATGTTTTTCAAAATATGCCAATGCACTTTTGATGCTATCCAAACGTCCTTGAATGCTTGCCGAGGAAACTTGCTCTAGAATAAGCTTTTCTAATCGCTTCGCAGCTGGTGCTTCATCTTCTATAATGAGGATTTTCATAAGATGGAAATTCGAAGTAGGGGTAAGGTAACGGTAAACTCGGTTGCAGTTGAAAGGATTTGTGGTCTTTTATCGCTGAGCAATTGATACCTCCTGTCAATATTGCGTAAGCCAATCCTAGTTGAACCCTGTTCAATGGAAGTTTTTGGTTGCAAATTGTTGCTAACTACCAAAGCCTCATTCTCTAAATAAATATGAATATTCAGCGGCTGTTCTTGGGATGCAATATTGTGTTTCAGGGCATTTTCCAGCAATAATTGCAGGGATAATGGAGGAATGTAAGCTTGGGGGATAGAAGGGATATCGATTTGGTAGGTAAAGTTATCTTCCAATCGGATTTTTTGCAGGCTTAAGAAGCTGCTGGCAAACTCCAATTCCCTTTTCAATAGCACCAATTCTTCTGCCTGCACATCCAGCACATAGCGGTAAATTTTCGCCAATTGCTGGATAAAGGCCGCTGACTTATCAGGACTTTCATAAACTAAATTGGAAAGCACATTAAGGGAATTGAACAAAAAATGGGGATTGAGCTGATCTTTGAGTGATTGGAATTGAGAGGAAACGTTCTCTGTTTTAAGGCGTTCTGCCTCCAAAGCCGCATGCCTCCATTCGTACAACCAAGACCGGGCTATGAAAATACTGATGACGATGATCGCTACGATGATAGGGTAGAAGGTGTTGTTGAGGACGAGCATCCAATTGATATTTCCAAGATGCACCTCATCCACAGTGATTAGTATGTATCCCGAAATCAAGACAAAGCTTAGATTCCATGTGAAAATCATGAGGATGGCGGAAAGGGAAAGGTACGTTTTCATAGGTGTTTAGATTATAAGTTATTTAATTGATTTGCTGATTTGTCTTTACTAAGGGTGATAAATATGCCTAGAAACAGGAATCTAGGGGCTGTTTGTCTGATGGGGAGTCGGTCAAATTGGCCAGCCTCATTTGGTGTTGGACTGAAATTGTATCCGAAAATATTATCTCTCCCTAGGATATTGGAACAAGCTAAATGGATGATCAAATGCGGCTTGGGGAGGTAACTCCAGCTCAGACTCAGGTCTTGAAATCCCCGAGTTTTGCTATTCATTTCACCGGGAAAATTGGGGTCTGTGTAGGTATAGCCATCATTCATACTCCAAGATGTGCCTAGTTGGGATTTTAATGAGGGAATGAAATGTTTGACCACCACCGCAAGGGTGTGTTTGGGAGCAAATCCCGGTTGCACCTGTGATTGGAATGTGTAGAATTGCCGTTGGCTATCGACAAAGCTATAAGTGACCCAATAGTCTGTATTCTCAAAAGTTTGTCGGTCACGGAAGAAGAGGTCAAATCCTCTGGCAAATCCTGACCCATTTTGTTGGATATTCTGATAGGCAAATCGACCTCCATCGTAAGTGATCAAGCCATCATAGGTTTTGTAAAAACTCTCTGCTCGAATGGTACGTCCATTTTTACTCAGGAAGTAATTGAGTATGTAGTGACAAGCTTCTGTGTTTTGCAAATTGGTCTGGTTTACACGGATTTCCTCTACGGGCATTTGGCTGTATTTTCCGGCAGCTATGGAGAGTTGGCCTTCGTGTTCAAATTTGTAGGCAAAGGATACCCTTGGATCTATCCATGTTTGGGAGGCAAGTGCGCTATACCCAGTCCGTAAGCCAATTCGGAAAATCAGGCGATTGCTGAGGTAAAGGTCTGCTTCTGAGAATAGCGCTAACTGCTGATCTTCGAAACTTCGCTCCATTCCTTCCAAGGGTAAGGCTTCGCTATAGTCAAATCTAAAATGCTCCAATCCCGATTTCAGGGAAAATTGCTCAGAAAAATCTTTGATGGCCACCCCTTTGGCGTGAAAAACCCGGTTCGTATTGCGGATACTTAATTGATCAACTGTAAGGAAGTCGCTATTGGTGGAGAAAGACATCCCCCCGTACATACTCCAGTCTTTTTTCCCTGTATGCTTAGCAGACACCTGTGCAAAGGAATATCGGTTGTCTACGCCTAATAGGATGCCGCGCTCCTGCGGTATGCCGGGTTGGGCTTGCCAGATTTTCATGGTGCCTCGTTCGGTGCGGGCATATGCTTTGAGCAGGGTGTTGCTCCCTAATTTTTGCCTACCGAGAATTTCCGCATCCCAACTCGCAGGTGCTTGTTCCCAATCGAAGTTTTGTCGGACCATGTTTTGATAGGGACCAAGGTTCATATAGTTTGCACCAGCAGTTAAGCTGTTTTTTGTACCAACTAAGGTCTGATTATATCCAGCACCGATACCCATGATGCTGATATCTCCTTGACTTCTGAGGGGCATATCTACTGAATTTAGCGAAAGGGCAGAGGAGAGGGCATTCCCAAATTCGGCCGAGTATCCACCAGTGCTGAAAAAGGAGCCTTTGAAAAGGTTAGGGTTGAAGCGGGTACGTGTAGGCACATTGCTGGCTGTAGTACCAAAAGCATTGCCCACTTGTAGCCCATCGATAAAAATGGCTGTTTCGCTGGCATCCCCACCGCGCACAAATAAGCGTCCATCGTTGCCTACAGTGGCAGTTCCCGGAAGGGTTTGAAATGCTCCAATGATATCCCCCATGGCGGCAGGAACAGTGACAATATCCAAAGGCCGGAGTACCACTGCCTTTTTTTCATCCGAAGCTTCCAAGGCCCCTGCTGTAATGGTGACCGCTGTCATTTCGTTGATTGCATCTTTGAGTGTGATGGATAATTCCATTGTTACTTGTCCCTGCTGAACAGGAATTTCCTGTGTTCGGAATCCCAAAGCCTGAAAAATCAGAACAAAACCCTCATTTCCTTCCACCACCAATTCATAAGTTCCATCCAATTCCGAGCTAGTGCCTGTATAGGTTCCTTTGATGTAGATATTTACGCCGGGGATGGTTTCTCCCTGTTGGTTGTGGACTGTTCCTCGGACAGTCATTTGGGCCCAGGCACCTTGGGAGAATAGCAATAGTAAGAGTAATAATAGTTGGTAAGCTTTCATAGCCTTTGATTTTATCCAAAGGTGATGCATAGAAACGAGCTAGGAAAAAATACCTGACTGAGGTGTAGGATGAACTGACTGAAGTGTAAAGATTGCGTATTGAGTTTTTGGTGAGAAAGGGGAATAAGAGAGTAGAAATACCCAATTTTGGGTATTTATATAGTTGGTATGAATGAGTAGCTTTAAAAAAATATTTCCGTTATGCTGAAGGGAAACATTCCCAAAAAAGATGCGTTTTGACATTAAGGAAAGGAAAACTATTTTTAGTAGTTAAAAAATCACAGACAAAATGAAGAAAGTACTTTTATTACTTACCTTGTGTTCAGTACTATTTCAGGCCAAGGCTCAAAATAATGTTAATTTCAGTGGAGAAATTAGAAATTTGAATCCGGGAGAGTTAATCTATTTAGGCTTAGATGGTTTTATTTTGCCCTTAAAAATATCAGAAAATGGGGCTTTTTCGGTGAACGGAAATATTTCGCAAACGCCTTCTTTTGCGTATGTTGCGAAAATTTCAAAACGTGGTAAAATAGAAAAGCAGACTCCGTTGATTTGGTTTGAAAGTGATAGTCTTAACTTAACCTTAGATTGGGCTGACAAATCTTTCCAAGTTCTTGATTTGTTGCCATTTCAATCCATTTCCGAAAATATTGAGAATTTAAAAGGGAAATCACAAATCGAGTTCCTGCTGAAAAACCCTAACACTATACCTAGTTTATATTTTGCTGAAATGAATAAAGAAAATATGTCAATTTCAGACTTGAAAATGTTTTCTCAAGGAGTCAGTGAAGAAAATAAACAGACTATTTATTACAAGAGAATTTATAATTATTTGTCTGCGAAAAATCTTGGGGCATTAAAGAAAGGTCAAAAAGTTGAAGACTTTACATTACCAAATAAGGAGGGAAAACATGTTTCAGTTACAAATGGGAATACTAACAAAAGAATTATCAGCTTATTTTCCTCGGGATGCTTATTCTCTATTGCCAGTATTGACTTACTTGAACAACTCTCTCAAATGAATAATGATACAATAGAACTGATTACAATTTGGGAAGATCCAACCAAAGAAACATGGCTTAATACATATCAAGACCCTAAAGAAAAAATCACTTGGACAAACCTATGGGATGAATATGGATTTGCATCAACTTACTTGAATAGAACCATGTGGCCAATGTTTTTTGTCATCAATGAAGAGGGGCAATTGACCGAAATTATTAAAGGTTACAATAAAAAGTCAGCGAAAAAATTGAAAAAAATAGTAGAATAATGGACAGGAATTTATGGAAATCAAAGACATAAATGATTTTTCTAAAAGTTGGTCTGACGAGAAGCCAGCCAAGGTTTATATGCAATTTGTAGAGCTTCTAAGTGAGCTAAAGGCAAGAGATTTACCTGATCACCTTATTAGTTTTATAAACCTTAGTGTAGATAAAATCAATGCTTCAACAACTGAGGGTATACAATTGATAAAGCTGATCAAACAGGAGCAAAATCTCATTCTAAAGCAACTTGAAAAAAAAATGAAAATTGTCCCCATCAATTATTACCGTAATTTATGGTTAGTTTTAGGAATGACAGTGTATGGATTGCCTCTTGGGGTTTCGATTGGTATAAGCATTGGAAATATTGCACTTTTGGGGATAGGGCTACCCATTGGGATGGTAATCGGAATGGCTGTTGGTCTCAGTTTGGATAAAAAAGCACTCCAAGAGGGGAGGCAATTGAGTTTTGAAGTAAAAGATTAAAAAAACACCCTTGTAAAATGGACCTTAGCACATAGCTTATTCCAAAAAGTCTCATATGAAGCTATAGAAGCAATCGTTCGTCGTATCCTAACATATGACTCAGGATGCCTGAAAAAAATATGTTCCCCAACTGGAGGCAAAATAAATTGAGTAGGGCAAAGGATCTCCTTTCCAAAATAACAGTCTTTTGAAACAGTCAAATAAGATTAAAAAAAATTTGTTATCATCTTTCGAACATATAATTTTGTTTTAATGAGTAAAAAAATTACTCAATTCAATAGTGCTAAGTTTGGGACTGAGAGGGCGAAGCTGTAGTAAATTAAGCATGTGGAATTAAGAATGATCTGAAGTAATTTTTGCTTATCCATTAATTCTACCAATCCTCAGTTTTACGTGCCTTTTTTGCAGCAAATTCTTTGTAATTAAAAATAATATCTATAAAGCTGTTCCGGATTCTTAATACTTCATTTATAATTCCTAATTCTTCATTCCATTGCTCGATAGTCTAGTAACCTCCAAAACCCGGATTAAGCTTTTGCTGAAGTTGTTTTCGAACAATAATTCAGGCTATTTACGGTCTTTGGCAAAGGATTTTGATGAATCTACTAACTCGGTAAGGGTTGAATTAAATCGATTGACAGAAGCAGGCTTGCTTACCGCAGAAGATGAAGGCAAAACAAAGGTGTATAAAGCCAATCAGAAGCATCCGTTTTATGAGGAAATTTCACGGATGGTATCTAAATTTCTGGGTTTGGATGAGTTGCTCGGTCAAGTAGTCCGTCGCATGGGACCAGTGGAACGGGCCTATATTGTGGGTGATTATGCGATGGGAATAGATTCTGGGACTATTGAGTTAATCCTTATTGGCAAGGATTTGGATCTTAAATACATGGATTATTTGAAAAATAAAACCTATGAAAAACTCAATAGGCAGGTTAATGTACAAGTGTTAGACGCTGATCCAGGAAATATCGGCGGTATCCTCGTATTTGGATAATTATCTAATATCATCTAATCACCAATCACTAATCACCAATAACTAATCACCCAATAACTAATCACCAATCACTAATCACTTAATAACTAATCACTCTTGTCTCATTATAAACTCATCGAGCCTTCTTCAGGATGGAAGATGGTGGATTTAAAAGAACTCTGGAAATATAAGGATCTCTTATATTTTTTGACGCTTCGGGGTATTAAAGCCCGGTATGCCCAATCAGTATTGGGAGTATCTTGGGCGATCATTCAGCCTTTGTTTACGACCATCGTATTTACGATTGTTTTTGGAGGCTTGGCAAAAGTAGATTCTGATGGGATGCCATACCTGCTGTTCAGTTATTTGGCTTTATGGCCATGGAATTATTTTTCGGGTACCTTGACTGAATCAGCCAATTCCTTGATCCAAAATGCCAATATGATCACTAAGGTATATTTCCCACGGATGGTTTTACCTCTATCGTCTGTTTTGTCTAAGTTGTTGGATTTTATCATTTCCTTTGTTGTCGTCATCGGCATGCTTATTTATTTCAAGCAAATGCCCGGTTGGGGGATCATGGTACTGCCTATCCTAACCCTGCAATTGCTGATGTGCAGTCTTGGAGTAGGCATGGTCTTATCTGCAATGGCCGTCAAATACCGGGATGTCAAACATGCCCTTACATTTGTTGTTCAGATTTTATTGTATGCAGCGCCGGTAGTCTACAGTACCTCTGCTATTCCGGAAGCATACCTTGATTGGTATATCCTAAATCCTATGGTTGGAGTTATCGAAGGTTATCGCGCAGCTTTCCTAGATCGGCCTATGCCTTGGGAGTGGATTTGGCCAGGAAGTCTTGTGTCCATTGTGTTATTTGTTTTTGGAATGTTTTATTTCCGAAAAATGGAGCGAACCTTTGCTGATGTAGCGTAATTGTCAGCTTCGCGTTGTCGGCGCTGTGTGCTTTGGTTGTCATGGTTGTCTGCTTCGCGTTGTCATGGTTGGGTAGCACTTTGAGCTGGAGAACCACAACAAACCCGACAACCAAGAAAACCTTATAATCCCCGACAATCCTATAACATTAACAAAGACAAGTAGATAAAACAATTAAGTTCTAAAGTATTTTGGGTTACAACAATAAAAAAACAATTTTAATGAAATATATTTACGGTTATAACCCTAAATAATTATGGTAAGTCGTACCGTTTATATCGAAAAATTAAAAACACTCATTGGCAAACCCCAGATCAAAATCATAACAGGTATAAGAAGATCTGGGAAATCAACCGTATTAAAATTATTGACAAACGAAATAATTAAAACAGGTGTTAATGTATCTGAGATTATATATTTTAACTTTGAAAGTTTTGCGAATTCTCATTTGACTTCGGCAAAGGGCTTGTACGAAGCGGTAAAAAATAAAATCAAATCAACAAAAAAATATTACTTACTTTTCGATGAAATTCAGGAAGTACATCTTTGGGAAAAGGCAGTAAATTCATTCTTAGTTGATTTTGATGTTGATATCTATCTTACTGGTTCAAATTCCCATTTACTTTCATCTGAACTCTCTACACTATTGGCTGGGAGGTATGTTGAAATTCCAATATACACACTCTCGTTTGGTGAATTTTTAGATTTCCAAAAAACCTATTTAGAAAAGTCCAAAAATAAGCACTCGCTTTTTGTAGATTACCTTAGAAAAGGAGGGTTTCCTGTTATTCATACGTTGGAATATGACGAAGAAACAGCTTACCAAGTTGTAAGTGATATTTATGACTCTGTAATACTTAGAGATACAGTTCAACGGCATAAAATCAGAGATATAGAACTACTGAATAGGGTGATACAATACGCTTTCGATAACTTGGGAAATACATTTTCAGGTAAAAACGTAGCTGATTATTTTAAAAGCCAACAACGTAAAATAGACATCAACACTGTCTATAATTATTTGTCCGCTTTAGAAGGTGCCTTCATCCTTTACCGTGTTTCCAGATATGACCTAAAAGGGAAAGAAATCTTAAAAACCCAAGAAAAATTCTTCTTAGCTGACATATCTCTACTCTATGCTACAATGGGATTTAAAGATAGAATGATCTCCGGTGTCTTGGAGAATATTGTTTTTCTAGAGCTTAAAAGAAGAGGGTTTAAGGTTTTTATTGGGAAACTCGACAATAAGGAAATTGATTTTGTTGCAGAAAGAAAAAATCACAAAATATACATACAAGTTGCATATAAATTGGAAAGTCAACAAACGATAGACAGAGAGTTTTCACCCCTCATTGCAATTAGTGATCACTATCCAAAATATGTAGTATCAATGGATGACTTTTTTACAGATACTATAGATGGAGTAAAGCATGTGTTCATCAGTGATTTTCTTCTGTCAAACGAACTCTAACAATTAAATTAGCTTCGCGTTGTTGGCGCTGCGCGCTATGGTTGTCAAAGTTGTCAGCTTCGCGTTGTCGTGGTTGGGTTGCGTGTAGTAGAGGGGATTTGATTTTAGAATGAAGTGGATGCTGGGAGGGTTGTCTGCTTCGCGTTGTCAGCGCTGTGCGCATTGGTTGTCATGGTTTTCTGCTGGGCGTTGTCATGGTTGGGTAGCACTTTGAGCTGGAGAACCTCGATAACAAAGACAGCCACGATAACCCTGAGAACTTTACAACCCGACAACCCTGAGAACCCCGACAACCAATAGCTAGGAAATAGGATTCATTAGACAAAAAACGAGTGCTGCTAGATTTATAAAATCTAAAGGGTATTGTTACTTACTTTTAAAGTCGTTAATCGGTAATTACAAGTGTGCAATCAAACCGTCATAGCATAAGTGCACGACGGCATCTCTCAGTTTCAAAAAAATATCATGAAAATTAACTTTCTTTTCCTTATTTCCGGCCTTCTTTTATGTAGTTGTGCGAGTACTTTTCAATACCCAAGGCAGGAGAAACCTATTATATCAAGCAACGGGTGAAAGTGGGCTATGCTACCGTAAGGTCGGGTTTGGAGTACCTGGATGAAATCGAGGCTAAGAATATACTTAAAAAGGTCAAAACACCTAAAGTAAGGTCGGTGGAATAGGTTAAACTATCTATTGCCTCCTCTCTTTCGCTAACATCCCAAACCCGCAGATCAAGTTGTTTTTGGGTGATACCACTTGAATCAGCAAAGATCATTTTGCAGTTAATTTCAAATTTTCAAGATAAATTCATGAATCCCTTTGAATCTTACTATTCACTGAGTAATTTTATTACTCAATAAATGCTAAGTTTTGGGACTGAAAGGGCGGAGCATTAATAAACTTTCCATAAAGGTGTTGTCGTAACAAAAATCTGAAGATTTTTTTAATTTTATCTATGCTTGCTTTCCTGCTATTTTTAGGTACTTTTTATTGGATGGATGGTTTTTGGAAAAGGCATAAAATTTTTCATTCTGGTTTTTTTGTTTCACAAATAAGATAGTGGCTTTTCAGTTATGGGAAGTATATGGGAATTCTTCAATCTTTGGATTTTGAAAAGGTTTAGCCTTGTTGGTTCTTGATTGAAATATAGAACTTGGATTTATTTAATGTCTCTTAAAATCCGTTGGTTAATTTATTAACTTCTAAGGGTTATAGCATAAAGTCAAAAAGTTTGAATACAGTTTTTTTGGTAAACCAGAGTAACTCTTAAACAAGAAGAAGTAATGTTTGTCAAATCAAGTAAAAGCAATAAGATATATTCTTACTTTTCTTCAAAGCGATTTACATGGATGGGACGTTTCATTTTTTCATTCGCGCATAACATCTTAGAAATATTAGAAAATAAAAACAATAACCATTATACAAATGGTGAATTTTGGTTAATTAATCAGGTTAAAAAGTATAACCCTAAAATTGTTTTTGATGTTGGCGCCAATAAAGGTGACTGGACTATATTCCTTAAAAAAAGTATTCCTGACGCCTATATCTATTCTTTCGAGCCTATTACTTCTACATTTCGAGAACTTGAGAATAATACAAAGGTCATTAGTGGCGTATGTTGTAATCAGCTTGCACTTTCGGATAGAACAGGAAAACTCGAAATGAATTATTTTAAAGATAATTCACTTTTCAGTTCAATTTATAAGCATCCTTCATTAAGCGATGATTATGAACTTGAGATTGTCGAAATGATGACTGGCGATGAGTTTTGTATCACTAAAAACATAGAGTTTATTGATTTTTTAAAAATAGATGTAGAAGGAAGTGAATTCAAAGTTTTGCAAGGGTTTAGTTTTTTTTTAAAAGAAAAAAGGATTCGATTAATTCAATTTGAATACGGCCAATTTAGTCTAGAAAGTAAAGTTTTGCTGAAGGACTATTATGAATTCTTTGAAAATCTTGGATATGTAGTAGGAAAAATCTTCCCAACTTATATTGATTTTTCTCCTTATTCAGTCAAAAAGGAAAATTTTTTAACAGCCAACTTTATTGCTTTAGCATTTGGTGATTCTTTAACTAAATCATTTAAAGGTAAATAGGAATTACCCTTGATCTTTACATCAGTCGAATTTCTGATTTTCTTACCCTTAGTCTTCTTGGCTTATTGGTTTGTCTTTCAGAAAAATCTTAAATTTCAAAACGCATTCATCCTCCTAGCAAGCTATGTCTTTTATGGCTGGTGGGATTGGCGGTTTTTAGGATTGATTATTGCCAGTTCAGTAGTGGATTATTGGTGCGGGCTTAAAATTGTAAGTAGTAAAAAGTTAGAGGTAAGTGATGAAGAATCGCTCAACCCTACTCACAACTTACCACTAACCACTTACATAAGTTGGTTCAAGAATCCTAAATTTTACCTTACCCTTAGCCTTGTCTTCAACCTCGGCTTACTTGGTTTCTTCAAATACTTCAACTTCTTTATCGATTCGGCCACAGACTTGCTCACTCTTTTGGGTTTTCAGGCTCATTCCGGTACACTCAACATAATTCTTCCCGTAGGAATCAGTTTCTATACCTTTCAGACGCTGAGCTATACCATCGATGTGTATCGGGGTAAGATGAAACCTACCCAGGCCCCCGTTGCTTTCTTCGCATATGTGTCTTTCTTTCCTCAGCTGGTAGCAGGCCCGATCGAGCGAGCCTCTCATTTACTTCCTCAGTTCTTTAAAAAGAGGGAATTTGATTACCAGCAAGGCTCGGATGGGATGAAACTTATCCTTTGGGGATTTTTCAAAAAGGTGGTGATTGCTGACAACTGCGCTTTGGTAGTCAATCCCATCTTCGATAACTATCAGTCCGCCTCGGGGATTGAACTGATTATTGGAGCTGTCCTTTTCGCCTTTCAGATCTACGGGGACTTCTCCGGCTACTCGGATATTGCCATCGGTACGGCAAAACTCTTTGGTTTTGACCTGATGACCAATTTCCGAACGCCTTATTTCAGCAGGGATATTGCAGAATTTTGGCGTAGATGGCATATTTCCCTTTCCACTTGGTTTCGAGATTATGTCTATATCCCCCTTGGAGGGAGCCAAGTTTCCAAAGCTAAGGCCATCCGTAATATCTTTATTGTCTTCTTGGTCTCCGGATTTTGGCATGGGGCCAATTGGACCTTTATCGCCTGGGGAGGGATTCATGCGACCATGTTTATTCCTCTGTTTATATTCGGGAAAAACAGGACCTTTCTCAATTCAGGACGTCACCTGATTCCTAATTTTGGAGAAGTCTTTCAAATCATGTTTACTTTTTTTTTGGTGACAGTGGCTTGGGTCTTTTTTAGATCATCCAACATCACTGAAGCTATAGACTATCTGACTGGCGTGTTCAATCAGCCATTTTTCCCCAAATCGTTTGCTTTCTTTCCCTATGATCTGAGAGGAGCCTTAATCTTGTTTCTGGTATTGGATTGGTTGGGTAGAGGGGAAGCGACTAGACCTTTGAATTTTGTAGCCTACCAGAAGCCTCTTATTCGGTATTCGTTTTATTATTCTCTGATAGGACTGATATTTTGGATGGGCGGACAAGAAAATCAGTTTATCTATTTCCAGTTTTAGCCATGTTCAAATTCCTGTTAAAATCCGGCTTATTTATCTTTCCGATACTCATCCTTCAGGTTTTGACTTGGGTGTTTTATACTCCAAACAAAGGGGATCTCTTGAGAATTGGATACGTCGCCGATTGGTATCCGGAATATAGAAGCCAGTTTGCTAAAGAATATCAAAAAGAAAATGGCACTCTTTCGATAACTGACTTAGAAAAAGATCAAATGTATGATCTGCTAACAATTGGGGATTCCTTTTCCGAACAGGGAAACACCGGGTATCAAAATTACCTTGCAACAGATTTTGGTTTGGATGTGGTACATATTGATCGGAAATATCATACCAATCAAATCCAAACTTTGGTTGCTCTGGCTAGCTCGGATTTTTTTGAGCTGTATCGGTTCAGATTTGCACTTCTTCAATTTGTGGAAGCCGGAACTCATGGTGCTGCCCCCTTGATTCAGGAAGATTCCATCTTAGGACAAAGGGAGTTATCTGAGCGCGAATTGGAAAAGGCAGATCGGTATACGGATCCATTTGTATTTCCTTCTGACCGGGTGTTGAAATTCCCCTATTATACCCTAAAAAGAACCCTTTTTCCATCCCTCGGCTGCAATCAGGTTTACATGGTCAACTTGAACGCAAGTCCTTTTTCTATTCCCAATCAGCAGCTGTACTTTCACGCCTCTAATCCGAATTGGATAAATAATAATGACGAAAAGGATATCTCGGACTTGAATGAGCTTTTAAACCGTCTATCTAAAAAATTGGAGTCCAAAGGTGTCCAACTGATGGTGCTTCCTGTACCGGATAAGTTGGATTTTTATCATGAAGACCTGAAAGAACAGGATCGCTGGGAGTGCACTCGATTTTTTGAAATTCTGGGAACATTGAAAAATGAGTACCATTGGATCAATACCTTGGAGCAATTGAAACAAAGCAGCGTTGGATTAAAAGATGTATATTATTTCGATGACACCCATTGGTCACCGGTAGGTGCCAAGCTGATTGCTAAGATCATCGCTTCGAAAATCAAGATTATGGATAATGGAAGGTGATATTCTGAATTCGAATTTGGTTAAACTAAGCATTCGAAATAGAACTCTCTTTCTCTCAAAATTATATTTCACTAATTAAGGTAAGATCAATTCTTTGAAACTTTTACAAATACTGAAGTCTGCAACTTGGATAGCCTTGGCAACTGCCATTGTTAGATTGCTAATTCACCGATGGAAACATTACCTCTCCATTCCATACCCTATCAAAGATGAGATTCAGTTTGTCAACAAATTCAATTTCTTTTTGGAAAACGGATGGGTAGATAGTATAGTCTCTGGTACAAGCCCCGTTTTCAACGCCATAGTATTTGCTGTAGATGTGTTCATCCAAAATCCATTTATAAGTATGAAGGTGGTGAATGTGCTGAGTATGTTGGGAATCATAGGGATTTGGACGGTATATCTGTTCAAAGTGGTTAATCTTTCCCGTCCCTACCGGCTGCTTGCTTTCTTGGTGATTACCTACCTGACAGTTGTTTACAATTCGTTTTTCTCGGCCTGCAATGATAGCCTGTTTCTGTTTTGGATTTCTTTGGGTATTTATCACCTTTTGATTTTGATTCGCGGATATTCTAAAACTTCAATAACTATCGCAAGTGTAGCCTTTGCCCTAGCATTGGGAACCCGCGAACTCTTGGTTTTCTATCTTCCGGGTATCCTATTTGTTTTGGGGGCATTAGTGATGGAAAAAAAACTTAAGTTGGGAAACCTAGCCTTCTCTTTTGGGGTCTTCATTGGACTGACAGGACTGATTTACCTACCATCATTGGTACAAAAGGGTACTCTCGCTTTCCATGATAAAAATGAGGGAATATATGATGGCTATTGGCAAGAGAAGAACTACCTCCAATTGATGCTCGGAAAAGAGGGCCTGTCTCGGGCAGAAGTAGAAGCCTACAAGGAGGCAAACCCTTCCGTAGCGCTACCCAAATCCTATGCTGCAGGTATCTTGATGAATCCTACTTTGACTCTAAAAAATGCGATCCGACAATTGATATTGATTAACAAAGCCACCTTATGGAAGTTGGGCTTGGTCTATGTATTTTTTCTGACCATAGTATGGAAAAGCCTTTGGAACAGGGATTTTTTATCCCCTTCCCTACTTGTATTTTTGATGTTTGGAAGTTTTTCATTGGCCTTCGCCTTATTGCCCATCAGCAGAGTCGAATACCGCTGGTTTATCTTATTTCCGCTGTTGATATTTGTGTACAGTATGGAACAATTGAACCTTCAAAATGTGAAAAAATCCAGCTTTTTGGAATTTGCTCTGTATGCTAATTTCTTGATCATAGGTGTGGTTCATTCTTTATTGATTGGCATTTGGTAATCAAGTAAAGGACTTGAAAATGAAAGATAAAATTGAGTAAGTCAGTTATTAAGGTAGATCAGCTATCCAAAAGGTATCGCCTGGGATTAAAGGAAAAGCAATCCGATACCTTACTCGGTCAGATATCTCAGGCCATCCAGTCTCCTTGGAAAAACCTAAAACAATTACGGGCACTGAATCGGTTTGGTCAGGAGGATGATTCTGTTTTTTGGGCCTTAAAAGATATCTCGTTTGAAGTGAAGGGAGGGGAGGTATTGGGAATCATTGGGAAGAATGGGGCAGGCAAATCAACCTTGCTGAAAATCCTGTCCCAAATTACCGAACCCACTTCCGGTAAAATTGAAATTCATGGCAGAGTTGCTTCTCTCTTAGAAGTAGGAACCGGCTTCCATCCCGAGCTTAGCGGAAGAGAAAATATCTACATGAACGGAACAATCTTGGGCATGACTCGAAGAGAGATTGATTCCAAACTGGATGAAATCATTGATTTCTCTGGAGTTGAGAAGTTTATCGATACCCCTGTGAAGTTTTATTCCTCCGGGATGAAAGTCCGCTTAGGGTTTTCGGTGGCTGCGCATCTCGATCCAGAAATTTTAATCATTGATGAGGTGTTGGCTGTAGGGGATTATGAGTTCCAAAAAAAGTGCTTGGGTAAAATGGAAGATGTGAGTAAGAATCAGGGAAGAACGGTATTGTTTGTGTCCCATCAGATGGATGCGATAAAAAATCTTTGTCAAAAAGGATTAATCCTAAAGAATGGGACTATTGTTTCAAGTGGATTGATAGAAAAAGTAATTTCCGAGTACTTAGATAGCGATATAGTAAATAAAAAATTACAGGCAAATGGTAATGATACTTTCATTTCGAAAATTGATCTTGATTTAGAGCTTTTAAAATCAGGTGTATTTGAAATAAATTTTGAATTTTTCTCAAATAAACCCATTCAAAATCCAATTTTTGGTTTTGTTGTTTACAATCAGTTAGGCTCTCCTGTTTTTGGGTCAAATCCTAGATTCCACACAATTAATTATTTGTCAATAAAAAATAAAGAAGGAAAATTTAAAGCAAGATTGGAAGATTTAAGAATTCATTCAGGAGTATATAAGATTTCAGTTTGGTTTAGTAACGGATCAATTGATCTTGAAAAAATTGATAATGCTATAACTTTTGAATTTATTTCTTTATCTGTTTACAATGATCTTCCTAATCCTTTATATATAGGTGCATATAATCCAGCCGTGATTTGGGAAATAAATAAAACAATTGAATGAACTATATACACTCAGAAAATATACACAATACTAGTTCGGCAAACTTAATTATTCCAATTGTAAATCAAATTATCAATCCTGATTCTGTCTTAGATATTGGGTGTGGAATTGGGACGTGGCTCTCTGTTTTTAAAGAGTATGGAGTAAATGAGGTTCTTGGTGTTGACGGTGATTATGTCAGTAAAAGTTTGTTATCTAAATATCTTTCAGAGGAAGAGTTTATTTCTCATGACTTAAATATTCCATTAAATCTTAATAGGAAATTTGATCTTGCGCTTTGTCTGGAGGTTGCAGAACATATAAGTGAAAAGTCCTCTGAGGTGTTAGTCAAGACTTTAATTAACCATAGTGATATTATTCTATTTTCTGCTGCAATACCAGGGCAAGGAGGGCAACATCATGTTAATGAAAAATGGCCTGAATATTGGCAGAAGTTATTTTTAATTCAAGACTTTTATTTTTATGATATAATTAGACCTCAGGTTTGGAATGATGAAAGAATTGAATTCTGGTATAAACAAAATATTTTTCTAGTTGTTAGAAAGGGAGTTTATGTTAAGGAATTTAATTTAAGTAGTCCGTTATCTATTGTTCATCCTGATTTGCTTTTTTTTAAAAATAATGAATTATTGAAGGCACATGAAAAACTCGGGAATATTTTTTCAGGTAACGAATCTCTTAAATTTTATTTTAGTCTTTTGAAAAAAAGATTTTTTAAAATTATAAAAAATTGATTTCCGTTATAATTCCATCTTATAATTCTAGGAAATATCTTTTAGAAGCTATAGATAGTGTTCTGAAGATAAATGATTTTGAATTAGAGGTTATTGTTGTTAATGATGGGTCAATTTTTGAACTCACCTTGGATTTATATAAAAAAATATCTGATCCTAGAGTAACTATTATTCATCAATCAAATATGGGATTGGCTTCTGCTAGAAATAATGGAGTTAGCTTATCCAAAGGTGAGTATATTTTGTTTTTGGATGATGATAATCTTATTCGTAGAAATTATTTTGAATATTCAATTAATGCGTTTGAAATGGATCAAAAAATAGGTATTGTTTATGGGCTCCCTCATTTTTTTGGAGCTACTTCCGATACCCCGAGGTTTAAAACCATTCCTTACAGCTTTGATGCGCTGCTAGCCGGAAATTATATTGATGCATGCGTGTTTATCAGACGAAGTGCTTTTGAAGAAGTTGGTGGTTTTCATGTACATC
Source organism: Mongoliitalea lutea (assembly GCF_014652135.1). GTDB lineage: Bacteria > Bacteroidota > Bacteroidia > Cytophagales > Cyclobacteriaceae > Mongoliitalea > Mongoliitalea lutea. Next base: position 64,677 of record NZ_BMYF01000001.1, on the reverse strand, counting down.
CTGATTTGGCAGGTTGGGAAGATGCTGATCTTTGGCTCCGTCTTTCCCAGACTCAATGGAAATTTCATTTCCTAAATCAAGTGGTATTCGACTACAGGGTAAGAGAAGATTCGATGATGGGAGTGGTTGATCAGGAAAGAAGAGAGCGGATGCTTCAATACTTTGGAGCTAAATATGGGTATTTGTACCATAAAAAATATCGGCAATACTTTCGCGTCTTGGACAATATTCAGAAGAATCCATTTTCCTACTTTTTAAGAATCCTTTACTATAAGTACATTTTGCGTAAGCCTTTTATTAAGTAAGTCGGCCATTTGATCCATTCGAATTTGAATCTATTCTCCACCATCCTTAAAAAATCTAGGTATTGGAAGTTTATTCTGAAGAATCCATTGGATTTTATTCCAATTTCTCCGGAATCTGATTCTGAATTTCTAATTCTCACCATTGCATTTAACGAGGCTTCACTGATCGAGCGGCAAATCGTTTTGCTAAAAAATAACCTGCAAGATCCGTTTGATCATATCATCGTAGACAATTCTTCTGATCTAGACGTTCGAAAGTCTATTCGGGACATTTGCCTTAGGCATGGAGTCGGCTACGCAGGAGTACCGCATTCAAATCCTTATCGGGAAAACAAATCCCATGCAGCAGCGATGCATTGGGCTTATTATCAGTTGGTCAGAAAATCGAATGCAAAGGTTTTTGGTTTTTTGGATCATGATATTTTTCCACTTAAACCTTATTCTAGTTTGGCTAAGATCAATAATGGAATCTATGGTCGGGTCTTGCATGCCTACTCCAAAGACTCCTACCAAAAAAAGATAAGTGAAGAAGTACCCTATTGGTCACTATGGGCAGGATTTTGCTTTTTTGAGAAGAATTTGGTCAAGGGATTTTTTCCTTGGAGCTTGAATTTTTTCTCTAAGCATTTTCTGGATGGTTTTTTTCTCGATACAGGAGGAGGATTATGGAATAAACTTTACTCCAAAATGGCATATCCAGGACCTTTGGCATCCTATGAAGTCAAGCAGATTTCTGACAATGGAGAAGGAATTCAAAATCAGAGTTTCGAGATTTTAGACGATGCCTGGATTCACTTTGTCAGTTTATCCAATTGGCGGTCGATCAACGATATAGAAGGAAAGAAAGCAAAATTGGAAGAGATCCTTACCCAAGCAAAAAATCAAGGAGTACAAACCAACCAAGAGATTGGATGAGAATCAAAGAGGTTCGCAAGGCTTATTCTTATAGTCGGGCTCTCCCCGTTAATTATACAGAAGCAGAACAGGTTCGTTTCGAATCCATTCGGGAATGTCTAGTCAGTGAGGCCTTTTTAGAAGAGCTCAGGGAAGTCTCCGTATCCCAGTATTATATTTTCTCCGGTACCAAGCTATTCGAAGATTTTTGCCTTCCTATTCAGAAAAGGGGACAGGTTCAGGTTTGGAAACAATGGTTGAAGTCCAAGGTATTTCCGGAAACTCATATTCAAGAAGCTATTTGGATTACCGATTCATGGGCCAGGAATTATTTTCACTGGATTTTAGAATGTCTACCCCGATTATTTGCCTTGCAAGCTCATGGAATTAAAGCAGCACTCTTGATCCCTGAGCATATCTATAGAGCTCATTATGTCAAGGAAAGTTTAGCAGATCTTCAGGTGGAAGTCATCACCTTCAATTTCCGTCAAACCGTCAAGGTGAATTCCCTCTACGTGGCTAGTCATGATTCCCCCTGTGCCTTTGATCCTTTATACCTTAAGAATGTGATTTTTAAATTTCAAGAATTGGATTTGTCTCAAACCAAGGAAGCAACTAGAAGGATCTATATATCAAGAAAAGAAGCTGGAAAACGAAAAGTGGAGAATGAGACGGAATTGATCCCTATGCTCCAAGAGCATGGATTTGAAATCATGCAAATGGAGAAATTGAGTTTTCGGGAGCAACGGGAACTGATGAGGGAAACCAAGATTTTGATGTCTATTCATGGGGCAGGATTGGCCAACTTGATTTTTATGCCTCAAGATGCTAAAGTGATAGAATTGCATCCCGATGTAGAGCGATATAATTCCTGTTTCTATCACCTTGCCGCTGCCCTCAATCTGGAGTATTACTATAGTTTTGAAAAAGCCGATCACCCTAACCCCCAAGAAGCAAATATTACAGTCGATTTGGAAAGGTTGGATAATTTATTAATGACTATTTAACCTTATGCTTCATTTACTCAAACCTTATTTCTATCGTCGTTTTAAAACTTCCTTTTCCAAATCAGGGGAAGATATTCAGTTGTGGCAGCTGCTGAAAAAAAGTCATGGTACGTATGTCGATGTAGGGGGGCATCATCCGATTTTCAGTTCCAATTCGTATTATTTTTATATCCGAGGTTGGCGTGGAATTGTCGTAGAACCAAATCCGGCATTTGAGATTTTGCATAAACGAATCAGGCCAAATGATTTCTTTTTTTCTGGAGGTATGGCAGGTCAGGAAGGTGAAATGGAATATTTTATGTTGGATAGTGATGAGCGAAATTCATTCTTAGAAAAACATCTTGAAAATTCGGATTTGAATAATCGAATCACTTCCAAAAAATCTATTTCAGTTCGGACTCTTTCTCAAATATGTAGTCAGTTTTTAGGTAATGACCCGTCAATTGACTTTATGACGATAGATGTCGAGGGAATGGAAAAGGAGGTTTTAGTAGGAAATGATTGGAGCAAATTCAGGCCAAAGTATATTCTGCTAGAATCACATTTACCCATCGAGCAAGAATTAAATGGAGAGTTATCTGATATCATGGCTGACAGAAAGTATCATCTAATAGGTAAAACATTACAAGGCCATTATTTGGGTACTTTGTGGTTTAGAGCGAATGAAGTGCATTTTTGAACTTCTTTAAAATTAAATAATGACCATCCTTTATTTCACCCTCTGCTCCAATAATTACCTGCCTTTTGCCCTCTCTTTGGGTAAGTCACTGAAGGAAATTGAACCAGCAGCCGAGTTCGTAATCGGTTTGGTCGATCAATTAGATCCCCAAATCGATTATTCGACTTGGAAAGAGTTTGAGTTTTTACCCTGCTTTGACTTGGGCTATCCGGAGTTTTATTCTATGCTTGCCCGATACAATATCATTGAGTTTAATACGGCGGTAAAGCCCTTTTATTTTGAATACCTCTTTGCCAAGTATCCCGAAGTAGATAGGATCTACTACCTTGATCCGGATTTATACTTTTACCAATCGCCCAAGGTCATGGATAAAGAATGGGACGAAGCAGAAATCCTGCTAACTCCCAATTTGATTTATACTACTGCTAAACCCAGTACTGGGGAGTTGGCTTCCTTACGGCATGGGATGTATAATTTGGGCTTTATCGGGCTGAAAAGGCGAGAGGAATCTTTCCGCCTAATTCAATGGTGGAAAGAACGCTTGAAAGAACACTGCCGAATTGACAAGTGCTATGGCATCTTTGTAGACCAAAAATGGATGGATTTGGCACCCTTGTTTTTTGATAAAATCAAATCGGTTAAACATCCTGGTTGGAATATGGCTTGGTGGAACTTCAGCGAGCGGAAACTCTTGAAAATCCCTAAAGGATATGCTGTCAATCAAGCCGATATACCTTTAGTATTTTTTCATTTTAGTGGCTTCAACCCAGAAAAATCTCATCTTACCGAGCGCCTCCTGACGGAGGAATTTAAAGAGGCGGAAAATACAGCTTTGGCAGAACTCTACGAATCGTACAGGAACCAGCTGCTGACAAATAACTATGAGATGCTTTCGAAAATCAAACCCGGCCTGCGCTTTAAAGAAGCTCCAAATTTTATATGGAATAGGTTTGGGAGAATGCTCAAGTCCAAGATGACCAATGCGATTTATCGAATATTCGGAGTCTAGATGATCAGCATTGTCGTCTGTACGCACAATGGAAGGACACGAATCGGACCTTGTTTGGCTTCGCTGATTGCCCAAGAACATCCCCCTGAATACGAAATTCTTGTAGTGGACAATGCTTCCTCGGATGGGACAGGGGAAATGGTTCGTACACAGTTAAGTTCTTCTTTTCCTTCTGGAGTTTGGAGAGTTATTCACGAAGAAAAACCCGGTTTGCTTTATGCTCGCTTGGCAGGGCTTCAGGCTGCCCGTTACGAGTGGGTGCTATTTTGTGATGATGACAATGTCCTCTTTTCGGATTTCCTTCTCCAATGCCCGCAAGTGCTTTCCCAAAATTCAAGAATTGGAGTATTGGGAAGTTTGGGGATTCCCGAATTTTTGGGACCAAAGCCGGATTGGTTTGATCGTTATTCCTCAAGCTATGCTGTTGGACCTCAATTAAGAGATGATCTAGGAGGGAAGTACTTGGTGTATGTCTATGGGGCCTGCTCGATTTATCGAAAGAAACCCTTATTGGAACTGTTTCAAAAAGGATTTAAACCTGTCCTCAGTGGGAGAAAAGGCAAGGAAATGAGTGCGGGAGATGATGTGGAATGGTGTTGGCTGATGCAGTTGATGGGTTATCAAGTGGGCTATTCTTCCAAGCTGCAATTTACCCATAAGCTTCCTGCATCTCGCTTGACTTGGGAATACTATGTCCGATTGAAAAAAGGGATTTCCGGAAGTGCCGGTTTATTAAGCTCCTACACTTTTTACTTTTCAGCTTCTTTTAGATCGATTGTGAGTTTCGCCTTTCATTATTTTTTCAAAACGCTTAAGTCGGTTTTGTTATACATCAAATACTGGCTGCGATGGATGGGTAAACCCTCCAAACCCGAGAACCAAGTATCATTTGCCATTTTGGAATCCCAGATGTGGGCTTATTTCAGTCAGGGAAAATCAGCCCTTATCCATTTCCGCCAGTTAAAAAAACACTTTGGAGCCTAGATTTTCTGTGATTATTCCAAGCTATAATCGAGCTGTTACCTTGGGTAGGGCGATTGAGTCGGTTCTTCAACAGAGTTGCCCTGCATTTGAAATCATCGTGGTGGATGATGGTTCTACCGATCAAACCCGACAGGTGGTGGAAAAATATCCTACTGTCAGCTATTGCTACCAGTTAAACCAAGGCGTATCCGCAGCCAGAAATCGGGGTGCAGAAATGGCAACAGGGGATTGGCTGATTTTTTTGGATTCGGATGATGAACTTTTACCCCATGCTTTGGAAGAGTTTGCGGAGGCGATAATCAATAGCGCGGAGTATCAACTGTTTTTATCAGGCTTTCAGCTTATGAAAGGAAATAATGGGAATAGTGTAGATTTTCCTGCTTCTCCCAAGGCCTATTCTCCAGCGCTTTCCGGTACGTTTACTGTAGCCAAAAGGACTTTTTTGAGTATCGGTGGGTATGATTCCAGCTTGGGTTATGCAGAGAACATGGAATTGTTTCTTAGGCTTTCCCAAGCAAGTGAATCTCCCAAAATCCTTGAATCGATGAGCTTGGGGTATTATGAATCCGATGGAGGAGGAAGTAAAAACCTTCTCAAAATGGACGAAGCCATAAGAAGAATCCTTTTGATACATGAAAAGAAAATGGCTCCAAAAGATCTTTGGAACCTTAACCAGACTTTAGGAGTGATTCAATTGAGACGTGGAAAATTTGCGGTTGCCCGCCAATCTCTAGGTAAAGCCATTCGATTTCGGCCTTCAGTGCTATCCACCTATGTCCGATTTTTGATTGCCTGTTTTCCTTTCCTTTCTCGCAAAATCTATAAATCAGATTCTTTTATCTTATGAGGATTGACATCATCTACGGTACACGACCAGAGTTCATCAAGTTGGCAATGCTTATCCACAAGTTAAGGGAATATGGGCAGGAGGTGCGGGTGATCTCTACTGGGCAGCACAAGGAGATGTTGAAGGGTTTGGAAGAGTGGTTTAATATCACTCCTGACATCACTTTGGAGGTCATGCGGGAGGGGCAGTCGATTGCACAGTTATCCGCTGCTTTGTTGGGAGAATTATCCTGTCTCTATTCTGAAGAAAAACCTCATTGGGTGGTGGTTCAGGGAGATACACAAACCGCGTTTGTAGGAGCACAGGCTGCATTTTACCATGGAATCAAAATCGCTCATGTGGAAGCTGGACTTCGCACCTATGATAAAAGAGCGCCTTTTCCAGAAGAGATCAATCGGCAGATGATCAGTAAGTTGGCTGATCTACATTTTTGTCCTGCTGTCAGTTCCAGTCAGAATTTGTTGGAAGAAAAAGTGCAAGAACATTTAATAGAAGTGGTTGGGAATACCGTTTTGGATGCGTTGGAGTATTCACGGGAGAAAATAAAGGCTGAAAACCTGTTTCCACTGGAACTGGAAAGGTACTTCTCAGGAGAAAAACAGACCTCCAGGATGGTTCTGATTACGACGCACCGAAGGGAGAATTTTGGGGAAGGGTTGGAGCAAATCTGCAAAGCTATCCTTCACTTGGCAGCGGCAAATCTTGAGGTGGATTTTTTGGTTCTCCTTCATCCGAATCCTCAGGTGAAAAAGACGCTACTCGATTATTTGGAAAATAAATTTCCCAATGTGGACTTGATTTCTCCTTTGACCTATTCGGATTTTTTGGCTTTGCTTCAGCGAAGTTATTTTCTCTTGACCGATTCGGGTGGTTTGCAAGAGGAGGCTCCTAGTTTTGGAAAGCCGGTCTTGTTGCTTAGAGAATTGACAGAAAGGCCGGAAGGTGTAGTCGCAGGTTGTGTGAAAGTAGTGGGGACCTCTTTGGAAAACATCGTGTCCGAAGCTCAAAAATTACTGGATTCAGAAGCGGATTATAAGGCTATGCAAGTCGATCGTAACCCTTTTGGAGACGGGAAATCGGCCCAGTTCATCGTCAATCGATTAATCCATGAAGGATAAAAATAGGATTTCTATTTTTTATCGTGGCCCTCTGGAACGATCCCGTTTGGGCTTTCTATTGGAGCTTTTTGCTACTACAGGAAAACGGGTAAGACTTATTTGGCTATTGCCTCATCCTAAGTTCCAGAATGAGAATAATCGGGTGTTGGAACCCTTCATGGAATCCTATCCTGAGATAGAATATCAGGTGATTTCGGCCAAGTTTACCGAGGTTTTTTCCACAAGGTCAAAAGTGCTGAAGCTTATGAAGCAGGAAAATAATGGAGTTACTGTATGCATAGGTTTTACAGCTCCTTACTTTTTACCAGGGAGCAAAAGCGGAGTTCATATTTGGTGCATCAATGGTATCCCGGAAGAATCCCTTCTTCATCGAAATACTTTCTCAAAAAGACTGGAAGTGTCTTTAAAATGGAAACTCTTAGGGATGCTGTATACTCCCAATCTAGTGATAACTGTATCGGACCGGATGAGTCGCTATGTCTCCGAAAAAGTCTCTTGCCCAAATTTTTTTGCTATACCTCTTTGCGTTGATTTGGATCGGTTTTCGACAAAAAATAGAATTGAGCGCAAATATTTTACCTATTCAGGTTCTGGGGCCCCATGGCAAAACCTTACTCAATTGAGTGAAATTTGGGTTGAATTATTCAAGTTGGACAGCTCCCTCAAATTCAGGGTAATCAGTAGAGATGCTAGAGCTAAGATCCTTGGAAAATACTTGCCTGTCGAGGCAATTGAATTTGTCGGGACCTCCGATTTGGATGAATTAGCCTCCTTAATGGATCAAGCTGAAGCCGGATTTCTGATCCGAAAAGACTCCTTGGTGAATCGGGTATCTTTTCCCACCAAACTGTCCGAATATTTAGCTTCTGGCGCTTGGGCTGTAGTTTCGGATATCGATTGGGATGTTTCGAAATACATCAAAAAAAATCAAGTCGGTGTTTTAGTGAATCCCCAAGCGGCTTCATCCCTTATCGCAAAAGAAATACTGGAAGCAAGAAGACGATTCAAACAGGATGAGGGGATTGATCAAAGGCTGAAAAACACAGTGGTTGAATTAGGTAAAAAACATTGGCTTAAGGTGGGAAATGGCATTTTAATGGATTCGGGTTATTTTATTTAAAAGGGATGATAGTTTGAATTCTCTTCAATGTGTTTCAATAACCTCAATGCTTTCAACAATTATTAGGCGTTTGGAATAAATTTATTATGGCACGTTATGAAACTGAAAGAACTTGTTTTTAGGTCATTAGGATATCGATTACAAAACCTTTCCTCTTGGTTTAAATCCTTAGACATCCAAAGAGATTTTGGAAAGATGATGATCAGAAAGGGAAGTTCTGATATTCGAGTCTTTAAGCAGATTTTTTTGGATGAGGTATACCATTTTTTTCCGGCAGATTTCAATCCCGAAGTCATTGTAGATGCCGGAGCCAATGTTGGCTATTCTGCGGTTTGGTTTGCGTCAAAATTTCCGAATTCAAAGATTTATGCAATAGAGCCGGAGGCCTCCAATTTTGAGATTTTACAGGAAAATGTAAAAAGCAGATCGACCATATTTCCAATCAAGGCCGGGTTGTGGCATGAAAATACCTTTCTGAAAATTCATGACTCAAAGGCAGGAAGTTGGGCTTTTGAAACAAAATTGACTAAAGACGGTGAGAAGTCTGATATAGTCACGATTACGATCCCTCAATTGATTCGAGAAAATGATCTTGATCAAATTGATTTATTGAAAATAGATATTGAAGGATCGGAATTTGAATTATTTAAAAATCGGGCAGAGGAGTGGTTACCGGTTGTGACAATGATAATGATTGAAACTCACGACCGAATCAAACCGGGATGCAGTGAATTGATTGACCAAGTGGTCAAACCATTTGGGTATTCGAAATTCACCACTAAGGAATTGTCTATTTATTACAGATTTTGAGTTGGAAAAAGTAGCGCTGATTATCGTCACCTTTAATCGACTGGATACATTAAAAATGAATCTGGAACATATCAGGAAACAAAGCAGAAAGCCTGACAATGTATTAATTGTTGAGAATGGGAGTAATGACGGTACACTCGAATATTTGACAAACCAGAGTGAGTTTGATTTTTTACCCATGGGCCAGAATATCGGTTGGTCAGGAGGCTTGGATATTGGGATGCGTGAGGCAAATCGAAAATGGGGTGTTGATTTTTTTTGGTTGATGGATGATGATAGTTTTCCAAGTCCGATGGTCTTGGAAAGTTTATTGAATGCTTCCCGATCAATTAGTGAAAATGCGATCATAGGATTGGAAGGATATATTTTCAAGAAGGGGATACCAAGACGGCAAGAGGCCAATGACGGGTTGATTCCTGTGGATTTCGTATTGGTTGACAATGCTCTTGTTCCCAAAAAACTAATGGAAGTAGTAGGAACCCCTGACCCGGATTATTTTATCATGGCTGAGGATTATGAATATTGCCAAAGAGCCAAAAGGAATGGATTTCAGGTTTTTCTCCTTTGCACAAAGGAGAAATTGGTCAATAGGTTGCATTTGGGGAGTCAAGCTTCGTCCAAGTCATTGATTTGGAGGGGATACTATCAATCTAGAAATCACATTTTTGTATTGCGCGATCAGTTTTCTTGGAAGCGTTTGATGGGCTACATCAACCGACAACTTCGGTTTATCATTCATGCAATGATATTCGGGAAAACGCCCGTCCAAACGGTGAAATACAGATTGATGGGGATCTGGGATGGAATAATAAACAAAAGAGGGAAAACGATTGATCCATTAACTTTGAAAAGGATTTTTTGATATGAAACTCCTCCTCACCCAAGACGCCCTAGTCAACGCCGGAGCAGAGCGCAGCCATTTGGAGATTCTCTACCGTTTTTCGCAGGATATTGAAGTTACTGTAGTCTATTTTTACCCCAAACACGAGTTAAAAGAAGCCTACGAAAAAGCCGATATCCGGCTCATTTTTTTAGATATTCCGGAGTCATACCATTTTGTAAAGGCGATAACTAAGCTTGTGCGGTTGATCAAGCAGGAAAAACCTGATCTGTTGATTTCCTGCTTATGGCGTGCAGATATCATTACCCGAATGGCTTCTCTACTAACAAGAGTGCCTTTGGTCGGTACATTGGTGAATGATTCATACGCTCCAATTGCTTGGAAAGATAAACACGGCTTGAAATATAAGTTGGTGTATTGGCTGGATCGATTGACTGCAGAAATCCCCATCCATTGGATTGCCAATGCCCAAGCCTTGGCTGATTCCCATGTCAAGACCTTAGGAATTGCCAAAGAAAAAATTTCGGTTGTTTACCGTGGACGGCCTGTTCCTGCCCAGTCCAGACCACACAAGACTGAACCAATCAAACACTTTATTTCCTTCGGTCGCCTCCTCGAACGGAAGGGATTTCAAGATGCCATTGAAGCCTTTGCCCAAATCCTACCAAGCAATCCTGACTGTACCCTAACAATTTTTGGAGAAGGACCATTTCGTAAACAACTGGAGACCAAAATTAACAGCTTGGGGTTAAGCAATTCAGTCTTCCTCCCAGGAAAAATAGCCGATCCAATGAAAGTCTTACTTCGAGGATATAGTCCAGAGGCTACGGTTAACGGTCAACAGTCAACTGACAACTGTCCACCGTTCACTGATCACTGTTCACTATTCACTCCTGACTGTTTTCTATTCCCTTCCTGGTACGAGGGTTTTTCAGGTGCTTTAGTAGAAGCAATGATGGCGGGTATGCCCATTATTGCATCGGATATTCCCATGAATTTGGAGGCCGTTAACGATCAAGAATCGGCTCTGATTTACCCAGTAGGTAACAGCCAAGTTCTTGCTCAAAAAATAGCTTGGCTACAAAGTGATCCCCAACTGGCAAAAACAATGGGACAAAGGGCTCGAATAATTGCACTCGAACGATTTACTATTGAGACTATTGCACAAACCTATGAGCAAATATTGCATAGAATTTTTGATTTTCGTACGAAAAAATCCCTTAAAGTAGTTTGAAGATGGCTATGTACCGAATTGGAATTATGGTAGACCAATTACATCTTCAAGCTTGGCAGCTCAATTGTGTCCAAGAATTGCAGCTTTCTGGACTTGCACGGATAGAAGTGATTATCTTGAATCAACATCCCTTATCCAGTAAAAAATCATCTAATTTTTTGTACAAACTCTACCGAAAAGTAGATCGCTTTTTATTCAAGCCAGCTCAAGATGCTTTTAAGAAACAATTCATTTATAGCTTACTAGAAAAAACTACTCCTGTAATTCCAGTCCAACCCATCCAAAGCAAGTATCGTGATGCATTCAGTTCGGAAAATCTAAACGAAATAGCATCATTTCACTTAGATATAATCTTGCGTTTTGGTTTTAGAATACTTTCTGGTCCTATCTTAGCGCTTCCACGTTTGGGTATATGGTCTTTTCATCATGGCAATCCCCGATATTATCGCGGTGGTCCACCCGCCTTTTGGGAAGTTATGGAAAAACAGGCATCTACAGGAGTGGTTCTCATGCGACTCTCGGAAGCATTAGATCAAGGAGAAATCTTATATGAAAGCCTTACCCAAACCGATCCATTAAGTGTAGAAAGAAATGCCCAAAAACTTTTTTGGGTTTCTTCATTTTTTCCTGTTCGTGTCTTAAAACGATTCGCACTAGATCCATTAGTTGTCCCAGCTAGTTCACCCATTGCACCTCCTGCTCCGCTCAAAAGGAATCCAAGCAATTGGCAAATGCTTGCTCTTTTAACAAAGCACTTATGGAATACAATTGATAGGAAATTCGATGAATGGAAATTACCCGCACACTGGGAAGTAGGATCTGCCAATGTTGAAATTATTCAGATTTCTGGAAACACCGTAATTCCACCGAAGAGTTTTCTAAAAAATCCATTTCCAAACACATACTTAGCTGATCCATTTCCCGTGAAAGAAGGAAAAACAACATGGATTTTTGCCGAGTGCTATGACAAAAAATCAGCTAAGGGATCAATCGTAGTATTAGACGGCAATGGACTAGGTCATCGAGTGCTGGAAGAATCCTGGCATGTATCTTATCCATTTATTTTTTCAGTAAATGATACTTTTTTTATGGTACCTGAATCTTCACAGGTTGGGAAACTATACTTATATGAAGCCATCAAATTTCCTTTTCACTGGGAAAGAAAATCCATTCTATTAGCAATAGAGGGCTATGATCCTACTATTTATAAAAATGAAAAAGGATTTTGGCTTTTTGTTAATCAAAAATCGCATGAGCTATCTTCTCCTTTCGACGAGTTGCACCTGTACTTTTCTCCAACCTTAACTCAAGCTCATTGGGAACCTTCCCCACTGAATCCCATCGTATCCGATGTGAGAAAAGCTAGGCCTGCTGGTAACATTTTTAACTGGGGAGATCAATTGATAAGACCTGCTCAAGATTCTGAATTACGTTACGGTCATCGCATTCGATTAATGGAGATTACCAATCTTTCCCTTACCCATTATCAAGAGCAAGAAATTGGTAGGGTAGAGGCTGATGCCCCAGCTTTAGGAATCCATACACTCAACTTTCAAGAAGAAACAGCTTGGGTAGATTTTTATTTTAGAAAATGAGAATTTTACTCCTAATCCAACGTCCCCAAGCGAGAGGGCAAGAGCTGTTTGCTTCTCAAATAGGCAATGAATTGCTTAAACACGGTCATCACGTGCAGTTGCTCACCTTATACCAACAAGGAACATTTGATTTACCATTTACAGGAACTCAGAATTCCCTGAATCTACATGCTAAACGTAATTTATTGCATTGGAGGCCTTGGCTTAGGCTACATTCGATCATAAAAGAATTTCAACCGGATATCGTTCAGGCTAATGGAGGTGATACCTTATTAGTGGCATCTTTAGCCAAAAAATTAGGAATAATTACCAGCAAATTGATTTTCAATAATGGGGGAGTAGTCAATTATTACATCCACTCGTACTTACATAGCCTACTCTACAAATTCCTAGCGCAAGAATTGAATGCATGTGTTCATGTATCCGATTTTTCCTACCAAGATTTTCAATCCATCAAAAAAGGAAAATATATTGACTGTAGTAGTATGGTTTTTGAACAAGATTCAAAATCAACAATTTTCAACCGATCTCACCAAAGAATTCCACAAACAGTCATCCCTATAGGTGTATCGCATACCACACTCACAAAGCCATATACATCAGATGATGGTATTTCACTAGTTTGCATAGCCGGATTTACAGCTGAAAAAAACCAACGATGGTTAATTGAAAATTTTGAATTTCTACTAAATAGCAATCCTACAATTACCTGTACCTTTTTTGGGGATGGTCCATGCTTAGCTGAATGTCAACAACTGGCTAGGGAAAAATTTACAGATCGATTGATTTTTAAAGGTGCGATCGAGCATCCTTGGGAACAAATTCCTTCCAATGCCTATTTGATTCTTCCATCAGCTATTGAAGGCTGCCCAGCCGTAATTGCCGAAGCGATGCGTTATCACATTCCAGTATTTGCATCTCATGTGGGAGGAATCCCTGAAATGATTGAAGATGGAACCGCATGTTTTACGTATGACTATAATTCCATGAGTTCCTTACTCGAAAAGTTGAAAAAATGGGAAGTAATGCCACTAGAAGAAAAATGTACTCGATTAAAACAAGGTTTTAGTGTAGCTATAGAAAAATTTTCTCTCCCTGTCCAAGCTAAACGATTCTTGAACTTTTATCAGTCGGTATGCGGATAGTTCAAGTCATCACAAGACCTCAGCGAAGAGGTGCGGAAATATTCGCTGTGCAATTAGCCGAGCAGTTAACCAAACTTGGACATGAGGTTATCGTGATTTCTTTGTTTCAAGGGTCAGGAGAGCTTTTGTATACAGGGAAATTTATTCAATTGAATTGTAGGAATGAGTCAAAATTGGCATTTGAAGCTCCTAAGCAATTGGCAAAAGTACTTCGAGATTTTTCTCCCGAGATCGTTCAGGCTAATGCCTCCCATACGCTTAGGGTGTGTGTCATGGCTAGATTTTTTGGAAAGGTAACGTATGCACTGATTTATAGGAATGCCAATAAGATGAGTGATTTTATAAAGAATTCACCGAAAAAGCTCTTATACAAGTATTTTTTAAGTCAAATAGACGGGATTGTTTCTGTTAGTAATGCAACGAAATCAGATTTGCTGGGTTTCTTTAAAATTTCAAAAAAACCATGTGTGGTGATTACAATTGGGATAGATGAAAAAAAGCTTCGAAAACTATCGCAAACATTGGATTCATTTTCTAAAATAACTTCATATCTGCTTCAGTTAGGTAGTTTAGTTCCTGAAAAAAATCCTCTGAATATGATATCAATATTTGAAAAATCGGAAAATCAATCAATTAAATTAATGTTAGTTGGAGATGGGGCTTTAAAAAATGCTCTCATTGAAAAAGTTAATCAATTAAATCTAGTACAAAGAATTCACATTTTACCTAATCTAAGCAATCCATATACTATTCTTAAACATGCAAAAGCTTTGGTAATGCCATCATCTATCGAAGGGCTCCCTGCGGTGATTTTGGAAGCCATGGCCCTGCGGGTTCCTGTAATTGCCTATGGGGTAGGAGGGATTCCCGAGGTTTTAAATAAACAAACTGGCTACTGTGTCCAACCAGGAAATGATAAAGCCTTTATCCAAGCCATCCATACTTGCCTGCTTTCTGATAATACCCCAAAGTTGGATGCAGCACAAAAACTAGTATTGGAGCATTATACGATTGAAAAGATTGCAAAGCAATTTGAAGGATTCTACATGGAATTGCGCTCGCAGAAGACACGGAAATAAAGGGAATGGATATTGGTGAGGAGAGATTTTGGGAGTTTGAAAAAGGAAATATGCTTCGCGAAATAAGGTAGAAATAGATTGAAAAATGTTTCGCGAAATAAAGTGGAAATAAATTGAAATATGCTTCGCGAAATAAAGTTGAAATATTTTTTGCCATCCATGTTACAATCTGCCAAATCTCCTCTATCAATGAAAATTTTACGTATAAAATCTGTTCAATCTCCTTTATCTGCGAGAAACTCTTCTGCATGAAATCTGCTCAATCTCCTTTATCTGTGAGAGATAGGAGCTTGCGACGTTCGGCTTCCACGATTCGATTATAAATTTCTCCCCGCTTTTTAATACGCTGCGTTTTTTGCCAATCCAGAAAGGCTGCCACCACAAAAAGCATGTAAAACATGATTTGGGATTTTTGGCGGATGATAATACCTAGATTGGACATGATATAGGTCATTGAGATGGAGATGGAGAAAAATACAATTCCCGACATCTTTACCATGGCAGGGGCATCTTTGATATATTTAATAAAGTCCTTGTGAAAGATTTTGCTAAACATGTACAGGTAAAGCACATTTTCAATAGAAACCACAATTCCCAAAGCATTGGGTGAGTCTACAAATAATGGCCTAAACCAAAAAGTAAATAGTTTCATGGGTAAACTATAATTACTCATATCCACCCCAGAACCAGCCGACTGTAAGCGTTGTGCATTTAAGGCTGACTCCTCTTCAAAGCTTTCAAGCAGGTTATTGGGGTCGTAGCCCAAGTACAAAATGATTTTTTCATAAAATAGAACCGATAGCACAATCCCCGCTATCGCTGTGAGGTATTTTTGATACAAAGGTACTTTTTCCCTTCCCAATACATATCCCACCGCCATTCCTATCAGCACCGCAAAGAAAATATGTGGGCGAATCATGTACACTAAAAATCCCCCAATGAGCAATTGAGGGATTCTTTTGGCAGGAAAGGATAAACCATAAGTCAATAAGCCCAATCCTCCAAAAATAATGGCACCTTTTCCCAACGAAGAAGTCCAAAAATGCATATTCGGTAGAAACATAAAAATGGTAATCGCATCCCAACCTTCAAATTTGGGGTTGAAACGAAGATTTTCTTTAAAAAAACAGTAAAAGTAAATAAAACCAAGGAATCCAATCCAGGTGCAGAAAAACATGATCATTTCATAGTTGAAAAAAAGATAATTGACAAAAGGATAGGCAAACCATTCAACAAATTCCGTACCGGCATGAAAGGCATCAAACCAGTTGTTATAACCGTTTTTTGCCATTTTAAAATAGTTTTTTGAATCGGATGGATTAAAAACTGCATAAGTGTAATACACCAATCCAAAAAACATGTGATACCAGTACATTTGGTTGAGGAGACCTGCTTTGAGATAGGGATGTTTTTGTTGCAACCCATTCATAATAGGCTGCGAAACCCCAAATAGGACTATGATTAAAAATATGGCACCAAACATTATGGAAAGGTAAATAGAAATTGGGAATTTGAAAATTTAGTCATTGGTTAATTTTTTGCTTGTTGGGTTGGCAAGGGGAGATCTGTTGTCGATGTTTATTTTTGTAAGAAAACCTAGCAAAGGTATAGAATTGACAAAATCCTAATCTTATGCAGAGTAGCTAGTATGTTATATATTTTTTAATTGATCATTTATACTGCTATCCTAACCATAATTGTTTGTTCCACATCATTTTTCTACATTTGATTTCAAACTTGGCAGTTCATCCCTTGCTAGTTCACCCAAAGCATGTCACAAAAAATAAGAGTGCTTCACCTCATCAAGTCTTTAGGCAGAGGAGGGGCAGAGAAGCTAATACCGGAAACGGTGTTAATGCACCATAAGGATAAATTCGAGTTCCATTGCATTTATTTCTATCATCAGGAAGAAAACATAGTTGATGAGTTGGAAGGTGCCGGTGTGCGTGTTCACTTAATCCCTTCTGGGAATTTGGGCTTGTTTTTTCAAATTTCTAAGGTTAGAAAGTACTTACATGCGCATGGTATAAATTTGATACATTCCCACTTACCTTGGGCAGGTATTTTGGCCCGTTTGGTTGGGAGAAATCAGTCAATACCCATTGTTTACACAGAGCATAATACCTGGGATCGATATAATAAGCTTTCGTACTAGGGAAATAGGCTGACGTTCAAAATGCAGGATGTGGCTATCGCGGTATCCAATGAAGTCGCTCTTTCGATGCAGTTGAATCTTTTGTTGAGCCCTTTAAGACCTCATGGGAGATTGCGCGTGCGAACCGTTCAAAATGGTGTCAATATTCATCAGTTTGCTAGGTCCACCAAGCAAGCCATGGAGCTGCGCAGGGCATTGGGCATTCCCGAGGAGGCTTTTGTGGTGGGCAAAGTGGCTGTTTTCAGGAGTCAAAAACGCTTATGGTTGTGGGTTGAGGTTGCTTTAGAATTGTTGAAAAATGCACCTGATACTCATTTTTTATTAGTGGGTGATGGAGATTGGAAAGAAAAGATTTTGAATCAGATTCAAGTTTCTGGAAAAGCAGCCAATTTTCATTGTGTAGGTGTTCAAAAGCAAGTGGTTCCGTATTTGTCCTGCATGGATGTGTACATGAGTTCATCTGAATTTGAGGGATTACCTATTGCTATGTTGGAAGCAATGGCCTGTGGCGTGCCTGTGGTAGCTACCCGTGCTGGAGGTATTGGGGAAGTAATTCAAGATGGAGTGGAAGGGTTTTTATGTAATGTGGAAAACTGGCAGGAATTGAAACCATTAGTTCTTAGGCTGATTCAGGATAGAAATTTGCAGGAGAAATTTTCTGCCGCAGCCCGGAAAAGAGTAGAGGAGGAGTTTTCCATGGAAACTATGGTTCAGCAATTGGAAGAAATTTATTACCAAGTTCTTGAAAAGTATTCCTATGCTTGAAGTAAGAAAAGCGACCGATCAAGACTTAGCTGAGATAGTACAGGTACTGAAGGCTTCATTAGGTGATTCCTTGATGCCCAAGTCCGAAACCTTGTGGCTCTGGAAACATCAACAAAACCCTTTCGGTGTTTCACCTGTTTTACTGGCCTGTGAAAACGGAAAGATAATCGGTGTCAGAGCCTTTCTCCGTTGGGAATGGATGTACGGAAGTAAGAAATATCAAGCTTTGAGAGCAGTGGACACGGCTGTACTGCCGACGTATCAAGGTAAGGGGATTTTTTCAAAGCTTACCAAGCAGCTAATAGATGAGGTGAGAATTGATGGTTTTGATTTCATTTTTAATACTCCTAATCAATATTCTGAACCTGGCTATTTAAAACTTGGATGGAGAAAAATTGGTTCTCTGGCTGTTGGGATTAAGCCAACTTGGTTGTTGGGAGCTCGGATTGGGCAGGTGGAAAGTAACTGGGAAGCTTTAGAAGGATTTGACTTTTCTAAATTTGAACAAACGTATCATTGGCAGACTGTTTTATCTAAGGATTTTCTTTATTGGAGGTATTTACACTGTCCTGTTTCTACTTATGTATGCCTTAGTAATGGAAAAGATTTTTTTTGCATTTATCGAATCAAGCAATTGAAAGGATTGAGGGAATTAAGAATAGTTGAGCTAGGATTTACATCTTTTGGGAATGGGGAAGAAGTTTTTTTAAATCAGTTGAAACATGCAATTTCCACAGAAAGGGCGCATTTACTTACGGCTTCTTCTCTTCATGCCAAGAAATTACAGCAATTGGGTATCGGAAGATTTTGGGTATTCAATGGCCCTGGTCTGACAGTTAAAAATTTAACCAAGGATTTTCCTACGGAACTCTTTCAGTTACAAGCCTGGACTACTGCATTGGGAGACATGGAGGTTTTTTAGGACACTGCCATTCTCTTTCAACTAGAAAAGAGATCTATGCCCATACTACAGAAGGGCTTTTTTAATGGATCTGTGGGGTAATGAGTCCTGCCGAGGTGTCATGCATGGATGATGAAATGAGTGACTTCATGGAATGGGATTCCATGCCATATTTGCTTTTTAACAGTTGAAAATGCTGAAGTATCTGTTCAAGCTCTTGAAGGGATGTTTGGGGATTTTTTCCAAAATTATGAGGATGCCACCATAAATGGTACATTTTTTTGGATTGGGCACTAAGGGTCAATTCATTGAGGATTCTTTGTATGCGCAATTTATTGATAAGGGTATTTGATTCTTTGTGTGGGCGTAATAAACGGGAGGCAGGCACGATCCAAGGACCATTTTCATATGGATAAATTTGTGCGGGAGTAACCAAGGAACTCGTTCCAATTGGAATGAAGCAATCAACAGTTCTAGATACTTTTTTCAGTAATGATTCGTGCTGGGTTTCCTGCCAATACCAATTTAATGGATTGCCTCTGACAAAATCAAACCCTTCCTGCTTGCATATACTCAAGTATTGCAGGTGCATATGATTTCTAGGAAACACCAAGGATTGTAAAGAAATACCTAACTTTTCCTTGGCAATGCGCTGTGCGGCTTGAAGGTCTTTTCTGAACTGCAAGGGTGTCTGACCACGCATTAACGTGTAATAATGGGCAAATGTATGGCTACCTATTTCTTGTCCGGGAGTTTTGAATATTTCTTCAATAAGTTGGAATGCAAAGTGTAAATCTTTGTCAAGTCCATTTTTTGTAGTCCATTCATAAGCTGAAAAAGCAGGGTTTCTATAAGAAGGCTTGTACTCAGGTTGATAGGAAAGCCATTCTTCCTCATTTTCTGCAAATAACATCCCTACCGTAGCCCAAGTAGCTTGGATCTGATATTTTTCAAATAAATCCAGAATTTTGGGTATGGTATTGCGAGTATTTAAAAAATAGGTTTTATCAATTTTAGAACCCACTTTGTCAAACACTCCCCATAATAATTCGAAGTCTAAGCTAATTACAAAAGCACTACTTGTATTCATGGTTGAAAGTTAGAAATTTTCCTCATTTTTGATGGTATTTCATTAGTTTTAAATTAATCTGCGAAATTTGATTTGTGAAAATCGGTAAGACATTTACTATTGTCATCTGGACAGTTTTTCTCCTTCACTTGGTATTGGTGATAGTAGCGATACCTAGGGGATTTGATTTTTCTGATGAAGGGTTGTATGGATTGATGGCATCTCCTGACCAAGAAAATGTACAGCGCATATTGAATTACGATGTGTTTTTTAAATTGATTTTTCAATTTACCTCCATAGAGTTTTCTATCATTGAGTTAAGGTTTCTTCGCCTCTTAGTTACTGGAGTTTCCTGGATAGCAGCCATGCAAGCATTGCGAATACTCGAGAGCAAAGTTGAAAGTTGGCAGCTTGTGATGCTTGGAATCAGTGTATTGCTGTCTTACACATTTCTCCCACAATCGCTTTCTTACAATCATTTGACGGTGATGTCAGGTCTGTGTATGCTTCCCATAATTATCAAATGGTACCACTACAAAAAGTCCAGCTTACTGGATGTCATTGTGATTGGATTGCTGTTGGCTTTATTGGCATATGTCAAAGTAACGGCAGCCTTGGGTATGGGTCTATTGATGGTTGGGTTATTGGTGAGGTCGAAGCAACTGTTCAATTGGAAAAATTTGTTTTTATATCTGCCCTTTTGTTTGATGGAAACCATCAGCTACTTTTTTTTGGGTGAAAGTAGGTTTTATGAGGTGTTTATACAATTGATGGGAGGAGTGGTGCTTGTGCATTATCCTACTTCTTATGTTGTCAAAACATTGGTAGTTGGTTTTTTATGGTTCATGTGGATTTTTTTAGCAGGAAAACTCATTGGAACAACTTCACAATTTATTGGCAATCCTTGGATTCGGTGGAGTTTTGGGTTCCTTATGATTGGTTGGAGTGCCTATGTCACGTTCATCGTTCCGGAACCAAGTATCCTTTTTGTTGTAATTTTTATAAGTATTCTGGGCATGTTAAGTACTTCAGCTATTTCTTCTTCTTCTTCTGTTGGATTAACTTTGCTATTAGTCGGTATTCCATGGCTACTACATGCAGGGAGTAATGTGTATTTTTTCCGAATGGCTATTCATTATTTACCATTTTGGATGCTTTTTCTGTTGTCTTTGGAAAACACAAGACCACGTGTTTTTAAGCGTTTTTTTTGGTTTTTCCCTTTCGCTAGTCTAGGGCTAATGGTTTATGCTTTGTGGCTACATCCCTTTAGGCAGCCTTCCTTATTGCTGCAAAACAGGATTTACACCATGGGTAATGGTCAGGAGATTTTGATGGATAAAGCAAGAATGGAGTTTTTGCATGATATTCGTGCATACATGGAGCAGTATGACGTTGGTACTGATGAGCTGTTTTCCTTTTATCAAAATCCTGGTGTTCTCTATGTACTTGGCTTAGTCCATCCCAAAGTTCCTGGAGTATGGAATGCAGCTCAATTAGAGATGTTAGCTATGGATTGGAAGGATTATAAGTTGCTGATATTTTCTCCTGAGGGAGGCTCGACTTTTCCATGGGATGCGTATTTTGAGCAAAAATATATCTATGAATTTGAAGGAGAGCGATTCGAAATTTGGATTAGAACAAATGAGTAGTTTACAAAGAAATTCTGTCATTTTTGTGGGTTTAGGAGGCTTTTTGCTAGCACTTTTGGTGGTGTTGCCTTATCTGTTTTTAGGAAAAGATGTGCATGTAATTGTTTCTGATAATTTAGATTCTAATTTTGTATGGTTGCGTAATTTGGCATCTCAAGGGAAGCTTTTGGCTCATCCTTCCTCTGAGGTAGAAGGATTTTTACTAGTGACACCTCGCTTTTCTTTTCCTTCCGGTATTCATGGTTTTGCGTTACTGTATGCTTTCATGGATTCTTTTTGGGCTTTTGCAGTTCAGAAATTCTTAATAAGTTGGATTGCCTTTGTGTCCATGTATTATTGGTCAGGAAGGTTATTATGCAATGCAAACATTGTCGACCGCTTAGCACTTGCTGCGATATGGGCAAGCCTGGTATTTTACCCTCACAGAGGCATAAGTTTGGCTGCAATTCCATTGCTTGCTTGGTTATTTACAAGCTACAAAGACCAGAAAATTGATACTCAAGCAATTATTTTTCTTTTATTTTATGGCTTTTATTCGACACCCTTATTGAGTGGTTGGTATGTATGGTTTGGTTTTTTTGCTTACACGATTTTTTATAGTATTTCTTCCAAAAAGACGGCATGGAGCTTGGTGTTGTTTCTTGGATTGTGGTTGCTTTGTTACCTGATTCAGGAATATCATTATCTATATCAGTTTTTTGTGGAAGATGAATTTATTTCACATCGGACGGAATTCAGCTATTACGAATACCTTTGGAAAGATTGGAATCCTATTTCGCTAATCTTATATGGTGACTATAGTGGGATTGTTTATAGTTTGATCTATCCTGTAATGGTTTTTTTCGGTCTTCTTTTTTTTGGGATGCAAAAGAAACTTTATGGTATTCCTCGAGTATTTACATTGTTGTTGATTTTTATTCTTGGATTTTGTTGGCTGATATCCCGTTATTTTTCCTGGAGTCTTGGAAGTATTGACCTTCCAATCTTACAATCACTCAATCTGCTTAGATTTAACCATTGGATACCCTTTCTTTTATTTTCTGTTTTGGGATATTGGATTTTGCAGATGCAGTTTAGTGGGAAGCGCTTGATATTAGTCGTATTAGTGGGTATAAATTGTTTGGTTTATCAATATGAATGGAGGCATAGCTTTTCCTATGCTTCTTTATTATCCGAGTACAGGACTCCTTCTTTTCGGGAGTATTTTGCCGAAAAATCATATGATGAGATTAAAGCATTTTTGGGTCCGGATTGGTCATCCTTGCGTTTAATACATGTGAATATGCCTCCAGCCGTGAGTGTCTATAATGGTATGAGAAGTTTGGATGGTTATATACAGAATTATGCTTTAGAGCATAAGTATGCGGTAGGAAAAGTTATTGCAGAGGAAATTCGTGGAAATGAATTTTTAGAATGGCAATTTTGGAGATGGGGTAATAAATGCTATTTTCAAAACAGCACCTATCCTGATGATTATATGCGGTATCAATGGCTGGATTTTTCTCCAATTATGGAATTGTCCTGGGATTTTGAATATCTCAAACAAGTCTTGGGAGCAGACATAGTTCTTTCATCTGTACCCATTGACATTCAAGAGTTAGAATTTTTGAATAGATTTGAACATCCAAACTCTGCTTGGAAGATTTATATTTATTCCATACGATGAAAGTTAAGTTGTCCACCCATCATCAATTATTGATTTTTTGCCTTGGATTACATGTGCTGTTGTATTTCACTCCATTTAGATTTCAGGTCAATGACGATGTTTTGATGATGTGGTTAGTTAACGGCGCATATACAGGTGAGGTCGAATATTATGCAGTGTTTATCCATCCTATTTTATCTGGATTATTAGCAAGTTTATATACTATTTCCAGCAGTGTGGAATGGTATGTATTGGCTTGGTTTGCGGTTATGATGCTTGCAAGCTATGAATGGATGAAATTGGTATTTGCTAATTTCAAAGATAATGGTCACAGGCTTTTTTGGTCTTGTATATTTTTGGCCTACCATATCCATCATGTTTATTTTTTACAGTTTACAGCTGTTGCTGGCATTGCAGCATTTGTAGGGACTATTGGTATAATTTCCAATTTAAAGCATGTAGGTCAACAGAATTCATTGGGCGGATATTACTTTTTAATTATTGCAGCAGTTTTGATTCGAGCGGATTCATTTCTTTTTGTGTTGTTCGGTTGGCTGATTTATTGGCTTGTTTTTGAGGATTTTCGCAAAATTCTGAATATCATTAATCAGCATAGAAGCTTGCTTCTTGTTTTGATATTGTTGATTTCGGTTCATTCCGGCTTTCGGTTTTCTTTGAAATATGGAGCCTTTGAAAAATTTAATAAAGCTCGTGCAGGCGTAATTGATCATCCCTTTTTCCAATTCACAGATCCTGATAAGGAAGATCCTTCCCAACTTAAGTGGGTTTACTTTAAAGAGTGGCTATTTGAAAAATCAGATGTTCCAACAATACAGGAGCTTAAAGCCAAAAGAAGTGAGCTTCATAAAGGTTTTTTGTCTTCTGACTTTGCTAGGGCATTTGGAGAAAGGATTTTTTTACGAATGAAGTATGAGTATTACAAATCCTTTTTTTTGATCAGTTTATTGGGAGCAATTTCCTTTTTGGGTTTTCGATATCCCAAATTGATCATTTTTGGATTTTTATGGGGCTTAAGTTACGTTCTTTTCAATTACTTCTTGTTATTAGCAGGGAGAGTGCAGACGTTGTTTGGGCTTATCATGCTGGGTGTATTGTTTTTATTTCACCTAAGCAAAAAGAAAAACGCTCAAACTGGTTTTTTTTATGTGGTAAGTTATTTGCTTGCTACCTTAGTGATGATTCACTCAGTTAATGTGTGGGTTTCCAAAAGTAAATGGGAGCGCTGGAATAGGGATGTTTATGCTTGTCTTGCGCAAGTACCTGCTGGAGAGCTGATATTTATTCATGGGCTGAATGCGGAATTACATCATGTTACTTATAGCTCACAAAATCCAATACCTTTCAGTATGCTGGGATGGATTTCTAGAAGTCCTATGCAGCATAAGCATTTTGAACGGTTTGGAATCCGTAGTTTAGAAGAAGCTGAAAAAGTCTACCTCATTCAAAGCAAGGTTGATTTACCAAGTTATCTGCCAGCTTACCTGAATGATTTTTATGGGGATTATACGGTTTCAAATATCTTTTCCACTGGTAAGTTTGAACTCTTATTGTTGCAGAAGTGAAGGTATATCCCACAAATTGAATTTTTTTCAGATCGTTTAAATAAACGGGGGGGAAATTTAAAGTTTAATCTAGAATCAACTTATCAAAGTCCAATTTGTAAATCTTTCCGAGCATAAATTGTGCAGGTTGTGCTTTCTTCAAGTCAGATTCTTTCTCTATCTTTGGTTTCTGTTGAAATGTTCACATGGTAAGAATCAGTGCCTTTATTATATTTATTTTCTTTTTTGCAAGTTCCTGTATCAGCAACAAAAAGATTACCTACTTACAAAATCTTCCCGGGAATAAGCCAATTGAATTGAATGAATTTATTCCTTATGCGAAGGTGGATTATGTATATATTCTTCAGCCTTTTGATATAGTGGATATTGATTTTGCTTCATCTGATGAAGAGCTTTTGCAGGGGTTTGTATTGCAAGGAGCACAGGGCATGCGCGGAGGAGGAGGAATGATGATGGGCGGAGGCGGAGGTGGCTCTGATATCTTTTATTTCACGGGATACACTATTGATCAAGATGGTTTTGTAGAATTGCCAAGGCTGGGAAAATTAAAAATCGGAGGAATGTCCGAAGAGCAAGCCCGAAACATAGTTCAAGAAGCTATCAATACATACTTCAAAGAAGATGTTTTTGTTAGACTTAGAACAGCAGGCATCAGATACACTACCTTGGGAGAATTTGGCTCTGTCGGAACAAAGGTTATTTTCAGAAATAGGGCAACAATTTTTGACGCATTGGCGGCATCAGGAGAAACAAATATTTTAGCAAAGCGGGAAAAGCTCTTTTTAATTCGTCAATATGATGGAGGTACCCAATTGCATCAGATTAATTTAAATGATCGAGCCTTATTAGGTTCTCCTTTATATTTTATCCAAAACAATGATATCCTATATCTGGAACCCAGAAAAATAAGACAGATTGGAACAGCTGACAATCTACTTGGGGCCGTACAGATAGGTGTTGCGACATTGTTAACAGGATTGTTGTTAGTCACTATTTTTGTTGGAAATTAGGTATGGAAAAACTAGATCTTAGCCAACTAGATAATGAGGAGAAAGCGCTCGAAATACGCTATGTAGTTGCGAAATACATTCGTTACTGGCCTTGGTATGTGCTCTTTGTATTGTTTTTCGTCATTGGAACGTATATTTTTCACAGATACACGGTAGATGAATATTCTGTAGCAGGTACTATTGTCATCAAGGCGAATAATACACCCGAAGCCAAGATTTTAGATAGATCAAGAATTTTTTCTGGACAATACAATCTTGAAAATGACATTTTGATGTTGTCTTCTAAGCAGTTGGCAAAGGAGACGCTTGCCAAGCTTCATTTTGATGTGGAGTATTATGCAAAGACAAATATTAAAGAAATAGAATTATATGACCGTAGCCCCATTCGGATTGAAGTAGATTGGGATCATTTACAAATCACGGATGTTCCTGTTCAGTTGGATATTTTGACAGATAAAACCTTTAAGTTGAAGCCAGATGAAGGTGGATTTTTTGATTTCAATCCTGCGAGAGCATCGGGAAATGAAGAGCTATTCAATAGGGTTTTTACCTTTGGAGAAGACATACAGACTTCCCGAGCAAAATTTAAAGTTTACTTATTTAACCCGGGAAGGGTTGGGGAAACAATTGTATATGTGCTCAGGAATCCTCAAGCTTTGGAAGATAGGATGGCTAGGTCTATTGGCATTACCCTTGTCAATGCGATGGCATCAGTTCTCGAAATCCGCACGACGACCACTGTGGTAGATAAAGGTAGAGACTATATCAATGCCTTGATGGAGAGTTACCTAGACTATGAGTTGAGGGAAAAAAACAGGAATGCCGAAAATACCTTACGATTTATTGAAGAACAGCTTGGGTACTTAGAAGACTCTTTGAGAAGAAAAGAACGTGAGCTTCAAAATTTTAAGGTTGAGAATAGGATGATTAATGTATCGGCTGAATTTTCAGACATTCTCAACCGAATGAATCGATTAGATGAGCAGGCTCAAGAGCTTGATTTTCAACTATCTTATTTTGCTTCCATCAAGAAGTATATGGAAGGAAAGACCAAGGATTATTCCCAGGTGATTGCACCTTCTGTAGTGGGGATTCCGGATCCTTTGCTCAATGGACTTATTCAAACCCTGGTTACTTTGTCACAAGATAGAAGGAAGTTGTTAGCCTCAGTTAATGATAACCACCCGGACATCACAAAAATTGATGTACAAATGGATAAAGTCCAAGATGCTTTGGTGGAAAATATCGATAACTTGATATCAAATACCCGTGAAAAACGAGAATTACTCCAACAAGATATCATGGTCTATGAGGATCAGTTTAGGGCACTTCCTGAGGCTGAATCCAGATATTCTGCCATTTTTAGAGAGTATCAATTGCGTGAAAATTTATATACATATTTGCTGGAAAAGCGTGCGGAAGCCGGTATTGCGCGGGCCTCTAATGTATCTGATAATGCCATCCTTGATTATGCAAAAAGAGGTACATTAGTATTCCCGAAGAAGCAACAAAATTACATAATGGCTATTGCTCTCGGTTTTTTAATTCCATTTGGGTTTTTGGTGATCAGAGATGTTTTTGATGATAGGATTAAAGATCAGAGAGGATTGAAAAAGCACTTTATGATTCCACAATTAGGGATTATTGGGTATAGTAAAAAGGATACGAACATGGTCGTATTAGAGCATCCCAAGTCAGCTGTTTCGGAGTCTTTTAGATCGTTAAGATCGGCGATTAATTATCTGGCATCTGATAAAGAAAGTAAGAAGATACTAGTCACTTCATCAGTTTCCGGGGAGGGAAAAACTTTTACCTCTCTTAACCTTGCTTCTGTAATGGCCCTAGGTTCCAAAAAAACTGTGGTGGTTGGTGCTGATTTGAGGCGGCCCAAACTTGGTTCATATTTTAATCACTCAGAAAAGAAAGGATTATCTTCATTCTTGATTGGAAAGGTTAGTGAAGAAGATATTATCATCCCAACAGCAAACGAAAACTTATTCTTTGTACCCTCAGGCATAATCCCTCCAAATCCTGCAGAATTACTACAGACAGAAAAATTAAAGCAATTTATTTTATATTTAGAAGAGCGGTTTGATATAGTTATATTCGATACTCCACCGCTTGGATTGGTGTCAGAAACCATTGATTTGATGCGCCTGTTTGATATCAATTTATATGTTGTAAGACAGAATTATACTATGAAAGATCATTTGGTAATGATCAATGATTTGTTTAATAACAAGCAGGTTAACAATGTTTACGGTGTTTTCAATGGTATTTTAGATTCGGGGTACTATTATGAGGGATACAATTATGGGTATGGTAACACCTACCTCTACTCCCAAAATAATAAATATATGTATAATTATTACGGTGAGGATTTGGAAGAAAAGAAAAAGCGTTTTAAACGGAGCAAAAACTGGCTGAAGACCTTTTGGCAAAAATTTAAAAAAGGTTTAAATGGTGAATGATTCAATGAATAGAATCATGTGAAACTTCCGGCCATCAAGAACGTGATTTTTTGATGGTTTTTTTTTGTGATCAGTTCTAATGATCAATGGAGTAGACAGCAAATCCCTTAACCAAGCGATATTTTTTGTGTATATTTGCACTTGATTTATAAACCCAAAAATTTAGGATATGCAACAGGATTTTCTCCCAATCAATGGGACAGATTATGTAGAATTGTATGTAGGTAATGCCAAACAATCTGCACTTTACTATCAATATGCATTTGGTTATGAATTGGTGGCTTATGCCGGACCTGAAACTGGTATCCGTGACAAAGCATCCTATGTTTTAAAACAGGATAAAATCCGTTTAGTATTGACCACTCCATTGAAAGAGGATCATCCAATAGCTGATCATATTAAAAAACATGGAGATGGTGTGAAAGTATTGGCTCTTTGGGTGGATGATGCAGAGCAATCTTGGAAAGAAACTACCTCGAGAGGAGCGGTTTCTTACGCAGAACCACAAACCTTAACTGATGAGTATGGTGAGGTAAAAGTAGCCTCTATTCGTACTTATGGAGAAACAATCCATACTTTTGTTGAGCGTAAAAACTATTCAGGGGTATTTTTACCAGGTTTCAAATCCCGAAAGAGCGAGTATCAGGCTGTACCGATCGGATTGAAATTTATTGATCATTGTGTAGGAAATGTTGGATGGGGTGAAATGAATCAATGGGTTGATTTTTATGAGAAGGTAATGGGCTTCAATTTGTTAATAACATTTGATGATAAAGATATTTCAACAGAATACTCAGCTTTAATGTCAAAAGTGGTTTCCAATGGTAATGGATATATCAAGTTTCCAATCAATGAGCCCGCTGAAGGTAAGAAGAAGTCACAAATAGAAGAATATTTGGATTTTTACAATGGTCCTGGGGTACAGCATATGGCAATCGCAACCGATGATATTATCCATACCGTTTCCGAATTAAGGAAAAGAGGAGTGGAATTTTTAGAGGTTCCGAGTTCTTATTACGATGATCTACTGGATAGGGTAGGTGCTATTGAAGAAGACCTACAACCACTTAAGGATTTGAATATTTTAGTAGATAGAGATGAAGAAGGATACCTTCTTCAGATATTTACTAAGCCGGTGCAGGACAGACCAACGCTCTTTTTTGAAATTATCCAGCGCAAAGGAGCCAAATCTTTTGGTAAAGGAAATTTTAAAGCACTATTTGAAGCTATTGAAAGAGAGCAAGAGCTAAGGGGTAACCTGTAAGTAAAACCGCTATTTATTACCGTCAAAGAAAAGTAGGTTTGGAAACAGGCCTACTTTTTTTTGATTTAGTTTATTCTTGTCGGCTCTGATTACTTAAAACTGACAACATACTGAGTAAGATCCAGCAATATCCTACTATCGGAAGTCCAATAAGTGAAAAAAAGGATGGTACAAGTAGAAGTAATATAGGATATCCTACAAGCCCAATTATAAACTTAAATGTTGCTTGAAAAACAGGGTCCTGAATACTCGGTTTCACTTTTTTCCAAATTAGTTGCAAAGGCCAGTGTATCCATCTGAAAAATATTTTACTAGGTAAGGGAGCAGTGGGCAAGGTTAGTTGATTGTCTGTATCTAAACTTGGAATTGCCTTTCTTACCGCTACTGGATTACTTAAATCAATTTTTTGATTGATGAGATGATGCAATGTATGCTCATATTTGTTCAAAGGTAATTGGGTGACTAATGGATCCAATGCTCTACTAGTGGCAGCCATTAATGCCTCATGTTGATATAAATAAGGTTTAACGGAGATTGAATTTCCAACCATTAAAGTGACTTTTCCACCTGATTGTGTATGATTGGTATAATTGATACCAATAGGAAGGATTACCAAATCAAGATTGGGGCGTTGTTCAAGTGTTTGGAAAGCAATTCGGGTAAATCCCTTTTTTAAACTTCGGAGACTTCGTTCGTGGCTGTGTCCACCTTCTGCAAAAATCAATACAGACCCCAGCTTAGATAAGATTGATACAGATAGGTCAAAGGTTTCATTATTTTTCTCCATATTTTCTTTGCCATCACGAACCCGGTAGACGGGAATCATACGGATAAATCGCAGTAAAGTGTTGGCAATTGGGTTTTTAAATGCTGCTGCTCTAGTAAGAAAATGTGGTTTTAAATGTGTTTGGGTAGCAATTAGCAAAGGGTCAATCAATGCGTTTTGATGATTACATACGATGATTACTGCTTTTTTTGAAGGGATATTATTTTTTCCCAAAAGGACAATTTTCCTGTAAAACAAAAATAGAGCTAACTTAACAAGTAATCTAAGTATCCAATTAAACAGATCTTTCATGAATGTCTAGTTGCTGCTGTTTTGAACAATAATTTTTGTTTTCTTTTTCCAGAGAAATGCCAAACTCATCCCTGATATAATATGCCAAATACCCCACCAGGCTGCGATAATTGCCATCCCGCCAAGACCATCAAAATACGTAAATATTAATACTAATGCCAAACCAGAGTTTTGAATTCCTGTTTCTATGGTAAGAGTTTTGGTGTCTTCCTGTGATAAACTAAAAACCTTAGCTAAACCAAATCCAGCAAACAACGCTGTGAAGTTATGAGCCAAAACCCAGAAGAATATTAATCCAATGAATTGAAGGAAGAGTTTGTAGTTGCCTGTAAATGCCACTGTTACAAATCCAGCAAAAATTATGATGCTGAGTGGTTTAAGAATTTTAGTTGCCTTTAAAGCCCAGTTAGGATATTTCCTGCTCACATACATTCCAAGTAATAGTGGAATTCCAAGAATTAAAGCGACTGTTTGGAAGACCTCCAGGTAAGATAAAGATATGCTTTTTAACATGGCGTCGGCAGGGGAGTAAAATGAGGCCCATAAAGTGAAATTTAAAGGTGTAAGCACTATTGAAAATACAGTTGAAAAAGCAGTTAAAGAAACAGATAGTGCAGTATTGCCTTTGGCTAGGTGAGTTATAAAATTAGAGACATTTCCACCGGGACATGCAGCTACCAAAAACATCCCTAATGATACTGATGCAGGTAGATGTAAAATATGGGCCAAAACAAGTGTAAGTGCTGGTAAAAAAAGAAACTGGGATAAAATACCGGCAATAAAAGATTTTGGTTGTTTTGCTATGTAACGAAAATCATTAAATTTCAAATCAAGTGCGACTCCAAACATGATGATAGCCAAGGAAAAATTCAATATTCTTAAAGAATCCTGATTGAAATTAAGTACGCTGCCATCTAGCTGTTCGATCATATACTAAAGAAAATAAAGAACTAGAAAATATGAGATAAGCGGGTTAAATCGAAAGTTATATACTGCTGTAAACTTAATCTTTTACACTTGGATAGTATGTTTTTTCAGTAATGTTTTTTACAACCTCATCGAGTTCCAGTGCAGATTTTTCCAAGCTTGCCAAAGCATTTAGTCTATCCTTTTCCGATACATCGCTGTCTTTCAAAAAATTAATAAGACCTAGTATCCGTGCAACTGGGGCTCTTACTACATGTGATTGAACCCAAGCTATTTCCTTTAAGGTGTCTAGATTTGCTTGTATTTCTTTATTTCTTTCTGTTAGTTGCGCAGTTCTCTCTTCTACTATAGTTTCTAAGTTTAAGTTTTGCTTTTTCAATTGCTTGAAAAGAAGGGAATTTATGAGCAGGTTTTTTATTCTCAATGATACTTCAACCAAATCAAACGGTTTTGTTAAAAAATCATGTGCTCCTAAGGTTAAAGCTTGTTGTTTTGTGAAATTTGCAATATCTGCTGTTAATACCAGGACTTTTAGATCAGCAGATCTTTGTTTTTTTTGAAGTAACATCAGAATATCAAACCCTGATACATTTGGCATCATGAGATCTAACAAGAGAATATCCGGATTAAAAGTGTCTATTGTCTCCATAGCTAATTTGGAGTCAATGAGCGTTTTAATTTGCTGATACCCATGGTAATTCAAGAGGTCCACCAAAAGGTCCACATTTGATTGTTTATCATCAATTATCAAGATTTTTAATTGCTTTATATCCTCTTCCATTTGAACTTTAATTGATAAATTGATCAATTTGAACTAATAAATTTTCGATATCGATTGGTTTAGTGATATAGGCTTTAGCCCCCAGTAAAGTTAAATTTTGTATTTGAAGTTCGATGGCATCCGCACTAATAATTAACACAGGTGTATTTTTAGTTTCTTCCATGGATTGTAATTCCTTCATGACATCACTTCCATGCATATCAGGTAAATTAAGATCTAAGAGAATAAGATTAGGTTTGTGTTCTTGTGCTAACTTCAAGCCTTGAGTTGCATTAATAGATGTGATTAGCTGATAAGAAGGCCTTGCTAAATATAGTATATTTTCAACCAGTTCTAAGTTTGAGGAACTATCCTCAATGTAAAGAATAATCCCTTCACTTGTTGATTTTGCGAGATGATTTAAAGGTAAATGTTGGAAAGGTTGTTTGGTTGGTAATTCCTCTAGGTTGATTTTTTTAGATTCCAATATAAAAGTGCTACCAACACCAAGTTCACTTTCCAAAGATATTTTACAATTCATCAGTTCGCTGAGTCTTTTTACAACAGCCAATCCTAATCCCGTTCCTTCAATTTCTTCTTTGGAATGCATAACACGTTCGAAAGGATCAAAAATACGAGTAAAATCATCTTTGGATATTCCAATTCCTGTATCTTTCACAAAAATTTTAACATACTCTTGGTTATCAGATGCTTTGTATAATTCACAGTTCAAAATTACATTTCCTCCAACCTTGTTATATTTAATAGCGTTGTTGATTAGGTTTAATAGTACTTGTTTTAACCGTTGTTTATCTGCCAAAATGTAGGAGTCAAACTCTTTGGAATAGATTACTTCTAAATCGATATGATTTTTCATTGCTAAAGGAGCAACTACATCAAACATTTCAGTAATGATAGATCCAATATGAACAGGTTCCATGACCACTGAAATCTTGCCTGCATCAATTTTGGAAATATCTAATATTTCATTGATAAGATTGAGTAAATGTTTTCCACTAGTGAGAATTTGTCCAATATTTTTTGATTGCTTGTCAGTCAATTGATCCAGTTCTAATAGCTGCGCAAAACCAAGTATTGAATTCATGGGGGTTCGCAATTCATGGCTCATTCGGGATAAAAACTCACTTTTTGCAGAGTTTGCTCTTTCCGCCTCCTTTTTTGCAAAATTCAATTCCTTTGTCCGTTCGATTACTCGTTCCTCCAAAATTGAATTTAATTCAATTCTTTCTTTTTCTACTTTAACTTTTTCGGAAACATTTCTTATAAAAGCCAATACTCTATTACTGGATAAAGGCACCATTCTTGATTCATAGTATTCTGTTTTTCCCTTTATAAGCATTTCATACTCATATGTGGTCAGTTTTTGAGTGCTTATGCAGGTGTGCATGTGATTGCTGTGAATTACCTTTTCCTCTTTACCAAAAATATTTTCCAAACTTAATCCTATAACGTCGCTAGGTTCAAATAATAAATCATCATTGTTGCTAGCGTAAAACGATGTTATTTGTTCATTTTTGTCCAAGATAAAAATTAAATCAGGATTGGCTGAAATGATAGCATTTAAACGGTCGTTTTGCTCTTTTAATTCTTCTTTAGCAAGTTTTTTCTCAGTTACATCACTGTCTGATCCTCGGTATCCCACAATGTTTTGGTTAGAATCCAATATTGGGGTAGCATTAGTAGATACCCAAATTATTATTCCATCTTTGCGCATGATGGGGTTTTCAAAATCCTTGATCGTACTTCTTGCTTCCACTAATTGGATAGCATCTTTTTTAAAAGTTGGTCGAAGTTCTTCTGGATGCATGTCGAAAAAGTATTTTTTCCCAATTAATTCGTCTGGCTTATAACCAAAAACTTTTTCTGCCACTGGGGAAACATAGGTATATAAACCGTTTAAATCTACCTCCCATATAACTGTTTGGCTTTGTTCCGCAATTTGCCGAAATCGCTCTTCACTTAGCGCTAAATTCCTTTCCGTAGCAAGCTTATTGGTTATATCCTCTTTGATGGCAACGTAATGAGAAATTGCCCCATTTTCATCTTTAATTGGCCCTATTGTTGCCTTTTCAACGTAGATTTCTCCATTTTTTCTCATGTTATGTAAAATACCCTGCCATAAGTTCCCATGTGTGATGCTATTCCATAACTTTTCATGCTCATCAGGAGGTGTAAGACCTGATTTCAAAATCCTAGGATTTTGTCCGATTAGTTCGCTGTTGTTATACCCTGTGATGTGGTAGGAGGCAGTGTTTGCATATTCAATATTACCTTCTAAGTTAGTGATAATAATGCTCAATGGGTTTTGTTCAACAGCCATTGAGAGCTTTCGTAGTTTTTCCTCTGATTTTTTCTTGTCTGTAATATCATCCCATACCACAAACATTAAATTCCGTTCATCAATAGCAAGATTTGAAATAAAGACTTTAACAATCAAAGGGTCTCCATTTTGCTTGGTATGTACCCACTCAAATGAAAAGTTTTGTTTATCTCGTTCATAATTGATCATAGCTTCAAGGTAATCACTTGATTTTTGGCCATTAAGTTGATACTCAGGAGAAATATCCAATGGATTTTTACCAATAATATATTCACTTGTACTGCAAGTCATATCCAATGCAGCTTGATTACATTCAATAAATAGTTGACCTTCCATTAACAAGATTCCAAAGGGAGATTTGTTAAATAGAAAACGATATTTCAATTCACTGTTAATTAAATTTGATTCTGCAATTTTCCTCTCAGTGATATCAATACCCATACTTTGAATTTCAAGTGGTTCACCAGTTGATTCGTTAACGAGGCAAACGAACTCCCATAATGTACTTTGATTACCCCCTGTTCTCTTGGGTTTGTCTAATTCAACTTGAAAAATTTTACCCGGGTTTTGTATGCAGCTATCTACTGTTTCAATTGTCCGTTGATGGTGATAAGGCTGAATCGAAATAAGAGCATAATGTTCGCTTGGAGGAATATCCTTGTAAATCCAACCAAATGTTTGTTCAAATGTATCGTTCCAGTAGGTGACTATGCCTTCAAGATTTGTTCTAAGCACATAGTTTGATTGAGACTTGAGAAGATTCTGAAGTCTATGTTGACTTTTTTGCAGGGCTATTATACTCTTTTTTTTGATCAGTCTGTGACCTATATTTTTTACTATGGTATCTAAAAACAATTCTTCCTCTATTGTAAATGGTATAGCTCTTCCAATTTCAAGGAAAAAGTCTCCAGTAAATTGAGAGCTAAATTGTTGTTGTATTTTGTAGGAAGTTTGGGATTTTCTTTTCGATTGAAAAATTTCATTTTCAAATTTGAGTAATACAGAAATTGTTTCCGGAAACCTAAAACCTCTAGCAACAATATGAACCACCTTCGTTAAAAAGTCAGGAATTGGCATCAAATGAATGTTGCTAAGTGTTGCCAAATCGTTTAAGCAATTGATGCTGGGTATTTGATCATGGATGTGTTTTTCATGGGAGGCAGCTTCAGCATAAAGTTTATATACCTTATGTAAGCTTTTAATAAGATCTATATCAGGTAGTTCACTCTCTGTATTTAATCCAATTCCTATCAGTGAAACGCAATCAATAGGATTGCTTTTTTGAATCACGTACGAAATTTTCAAATCTGTCAAAATTTCATTTACCTGTCCAAGCTCATTGATTTTTAAAGGATGGCCATCTTTTAATAAGTCAATAAATGCATTTGGAAATAAGTCGAGAGTGGTTGATTTGAGAAATTCCAAGGAATCAATGACTTTCGATTCCTTCCAGCCAATAAAATGATCCAATCTCTTTGTTTGTGGATTCCAATCAAAAAAATATAGGGAAGATAGTTCTAAATATTCTGAAATCAGTCCCGCCCTAACTGTCCACCAATTAATCATTTCCTCTTTTGTCAATTCGGAGGGTTTATTTAAAATATCTTTCAACAAACTATTCTCTAAGACTAGTTTTTTGTTTGCTGATTCTAAAGCAGATAAATCATTCATAAAATATGATTTGTGAACATTTGTAAAATGTTCACAAAATCTACTGAAAAATGATTGAAATTCAAAAGTTAAGGTACTTGACAGCTAAGTTTATGTTAATTCCCTCAGATCCACAGGAACCACTCTAGAAACTCCTGCTTCTATCATGGTGATTCCATAAATAATATCGGTACTAGCCATCGTTCGTTTATTATGGGTGACAATAATAAATTGAGACTCTTTGGAGAAATTTTGAATGATATTATTGAATTTATCAATATTGGCATCATCCAATGGGGCATCTACCTCATCAAAAATACAGAATGGAGCAGGCTTTAATAAATAAATGGCAAATAGAAGAGAAGTCGCCGTTAAGGTTTTTTCACCACCAGATAATTGATTGATGGTCAGCGGTCTTTTTCCCTTAGGCTTGGCGATGATTTCAATCGTACTTTCTAAAGGGCGCTCTGGATCAACCAAAATTAGGTCACATTGATCTTCCTCAGTAAATAAGGATCTAAAGACTTTGATGAAGTTTGTTTTGATTGCTGAAAATGCATTAAGGAATGTTTCCTGAGCTACTTTTTCGATTTCTTCTATAGTTTCTACTAATGAAGCTTTCGCTACCAACAAATCATCTTTTTGGGCAGTAATGAAAGTGTGACGCTCGTTGATTTCATCATAGGCTTCCATTGCCATGGGATTGATAGGACCAATTTTTTCCAGACGTTCTCTGTTTTTACCTACCATTTGTCTTAGCTCCTGTTCTGGAATGTCCACAAAGGCTTCTGCAACTTGAGGATTTTCTTCCATGAGTTTCTCTAAGTCTATTTCAAACTCCACTTCTAAACGCTCCTTCATACTAGCTAGCTTGAGCTTAACCTCGTTCATGCTTTGTTCAAGCTGATGAATCACTGTTTCAAAGTTTTCTTTGGATTTTTGGAGTTCCCGTATCTGTTTATCTATTAAATCAATGTCACCTCTGCAAGCATAATATTCTTTTTCAGCTTCAATAACCCCCTGGTCAATACTTTCTTTTTCTGCATACAATTCTATCAGTTCATCATCCTTTATTTCATTGTTTTCAAGTAGACCTCTGATTTCCGAATCTATATGACTGAGTTCCCCTTGGGATTTTTCTATTCTGTCTTTACTCGACTCAAAAGCTGCCTGCTTGAACTCTATTTCCTGAGTTAAACTGCTTACTTTATTGAGCTGCTGATGGTATAGAATATTTTCTTGATTGAAGAACGTTGACTTTTCAGATAATTTGGCCGTTTCTTCTGACAAGTGAATTTCCATTTCTTCCAAGACCAATGTCAATTCATCCAAAGCCGCCCGTTCATCGATAAGGTCTGGAGTAAGTGTAGCTAAACTGATTTCAAGGTTTTCAATTCTTTCTAGTATATCTTCCCGTTTATTGGCATTAGAGTTTAAGAGTTCAGCCAACTGTTCCTTTTTTGTGCGGATTGAGACATACTGTTGATTTAGCTCATTGATTTCATTTTGCAGTGCTTCAATACGATTACGATAGCTAACTTCTTTGAGCTTGATCATATCGCTGACCTTATTATCGAGGTTAGCTCTGATACTGCTCAATTTCTTATTTAGCTCTTTAATCTCTTTTTCAAGTTTTTCCAGGTTTTTTGCACGTCCGATTCTTTTCCCTTCAAAGAGTCCAACAGAACCACCGCTAAGACTGAATCTCTTTTTAGTATATTTACCACTTTCGGAAAGAAATATAGCATCCTGACCAACAGGGAAATCTTTATAGTCTCCTTGTACGATATATACATCATCCAGAATAAAGGCAATCAATTTGGCATATTTTTCATCATACTCGATAATCTCAGTGGCGGGGATTGCATTTGAGAAAAGCTTCGTTTGTGATGATTGAAAATTTTTGAAATGTTCCAGTACAAAGAAATTAGCTTTACCTTTTGCAGCATCACTCAGCAAGTTTACCGCTGTTAAGGCCTGTTGTTCTGTATCGACTACATAATAATTCATGTAGGTCTCCAGATAGTTTTCAACGGTGACACGGTATCGCTCATCCGTGGTTAATACATCGGAGAGTAGGGGAGTATCTTTTGCCCAGTCAGAGTTTTTCTTTAAAAATTTAATGGCTTCTGGAAAACCTTCCAGATTTTCTACCAAAGATTTGGTTAGATTAAACTCATTTTGTTTGGCATCAAGCTTTCGGGAAACTTGTGTCACCTCTTCTCGAATCATATCAAGAATGCGGTTGCCTTCCTCCAGCTTCTGAAGATGTTCTTCTTCCTTAGTCTTTAATCCATGCAACGTAGACAAGCGCTCGTCCAATTCTTCCTTAAGGGTTTGGATTTTGTCTTCAAACTCCAATAAGCTACTTTCTTGGGTTGTATCATCTACGGCTGTTTTTTCTAACTCCTGCTTCAAGGTAGAAAGCTGAATTTGTTTGATTTCCTGCTCTTTTGAAAGTTGGTATACGCGTTCTTTCTTGGTGCTGTGTAATCGTACATTTTCTTTTTGCTCCTCTTGAATTTGATGTTGCGCTCTTTTCTGTTGCTCGTAATCTTGCTTTAATTCATCAATTACTATGGTTTTTTCTGCTAGTTGTTTTTCTGATGATTCTTTTTCCTGTTCGAGTGAACGGATACTAAACCCAGCCCTGTCATTGGATTTACGGTCTGCATCAATCTGTTCTCGGAGTTTTTGCGCACGATCTTCTAAAAAGCGTAATCGCTCATTCTTTATTTTTTTATCACTCTCAAATTGTCTGATCTTATTGACATGTTCATTGAGTGTTTTTTGCCTGCTTGATAGT
The DNA here is from genome assembly GCF_014652135.1 of Mongoliitalea lutea. Classification (GTDB taxonomy): domain Bacteria; phylum Bacteroidota; class Bacteroidia; order Cytophagales; family Cyclobacteriaceae; genus Mongoliitalea; species Mongoliitalea lutea. The sequence continues at coordinate 25,936 of NZ_BMYF01000001.1, read as the reverse complement.
AACTTTTCTTTTTGGATCAAATCGGTCTTTAATTGTTCCAGGCGTGCTTCTAAACTTGTGATTTGGGTGTGTATCCCTCTTTTTTGGTCATTTTCAGTTACTATCTTCCCATGCAACGCTATCAGTTGATCTTGATATTTTTGAACTGATTTTTTGGCTAGATTAATACTTGCTTCTTTATATTCTGCTTTGATTTCAAAATACTTGGCAGTTTGTTTCGCTTGTTTTTCTAAGCTTTTTAGATTTTTTCCAATTTCATACAAAATATCTTCCACCCGGTCCAAATCCGCATCAGTGTCTTCCAACTTCCGCATAGTTTCTTTTTTGCGAGTTTTGAATTTGGATATACCGGCTGCCTCTTCGAAAAGATCTCTTCTTGAATTGTTTTTATCGTTTAACAACTCATCAATCATTTTCAATTCAATAATGGCATAACTATTAGAGTTGATACCAGTATCCATAAAAAGATTGGTGATATCTTTCAGACGACAAGTTACACCATTGAGTAAGTACTCACTTTCACCACTTCTGTAGTACCTTCTGGTAATCGTAACATGTGTATACTCTGTTGGAAGAAGATTTTTGGTATTTTCAAATGTCAATGATACTTCGGCCATATTCGTAGGCTTACGGTTTTTAGTACCATTGAAAATAACATTTTCCATTTTATCAGAGCGCAGCATACGGGTTTTCTGCTCTCCTAATACCCAGCGTATAGCATCTACTACGTTTGACTTGCCACAGCCATTCGGACCAACTACCCCAGTAATCCCTTTATCAAAATGGATGACCATACGATCACCAAAACTTTTAAAACCTTTTATTTCAAGTTTGCTCAGTAGCATATACTTTCAGGACTAAGTTGATTTTCCTTCTGGATCCAAAGATGCAGTTTTGTAAGTTATATAGTTGAATAAATTGCTTTCAATAAGCTAATTACCAATCAAATCCAGGCCTTATAAATTGGTCCGCATCAGGAAACTGCTCTGATACTTGTTCTTCAATAGCTGTCAATAGTTGAAGAGCAGTAGATACTTGCACTGGAACTTGTATGAATAATTCGGATAATTGGTCCCAAGCCTCCTTGGATTCCTGCACGCAAACTTTAACTAATTTGGCAACGCCATTATAATGTCTTTCTTGAATGGGGTATTGATCCCAAAAATCTGCCTCCTCTTTAGAACTTAATGCAACGTGAATTTTGGAAGGGATCATAGTCATATACCATCGAATGACTTCCATGCTTTCGTCTCTAATTGCTTCTAATTCATTGATTTTACCCGATGCTTGAAGCTGAATATGCATATGTAAGGATTCCCAGATTTCTTGATTTTTTACCCAAGCTAAGCAGTTGTCTAGGTAAGAATTAGCTAAAGCTGTCAAAGGATTGATATTTACCATTAGCTCATTGACCTGCATTTCATGATAGGCTTCTTCCTGTTCCTCGGCTGTCACTTCATTTAAATCAATTCCCTGCTCCTCAGCTAACTCTTGTAACATTTCAATGGAGTTTTCTAAGTTGCCTTTCAGCTTATCCCAAAAAGAATCTTCATTCATATCAGCATCTTCATCAGGCCACTCTTCTTGTTCCTGTTGGTAAAGTGTGCATCGATCTGAAAAGGGACAACGTTCGCACCAACGATTGCAATAATTGAAAATTCCTGGAATATTATTTGGATCTGGTTTTTTCATGTTTCATCGAGTATCTCTTAATTAAAGAGGCTTTTCCATAATGTAGTCGTCCATTACAAACCCTCTACCAATGTCTATAACCTCTTGAGCAACTTCTATAAAACCAATATACTGATAAAACTTAATTGCTTGTTCATTGTATTTATTTACATTTAAGAAAAGCGCCTGATCATTTATTTTAGTGGCAAGTATTTGTATATGTTCTACAAGTTTCTTACCTACGCCCTTACCCTGTTGGCCAGCTTTGATATACAGTTTATGTATTTTTGTTTTTTGGTCTTTGGCAGCATGCTGAATACCCGCAAAGCCTATGAATATCTTGAGGTCACTGTCAAAAGCAAGTAAGAATATATGCCCCTCGTATTGCATTTGATTTTCAAGCATTTCAGTACTATACATCCAGTCAAGCATGTATGTAATTTGCTCTTTACTTAATATTTCACCAAAGGTAAGAGGCCATGTTTCAAGGGCAATTTTTTGAATCTCAGGGATATCAGATGAAGTTGCCAATCTAATTTCTATCATAGATAAAGTAGACTTCTGAGATTTTCTTATTTTCTATCTTATAAATAGCTATAGCCCGAATAGGGGCTTGGCTTTTATCAATGGTCACTAGCTCCTGATCAATTACCGTATTTCCCATAACCATTCTATTGACTAAATGGCAATGCAAATCAGGAGTCCTTACAAACATGCGCCCATAAATTTCTGACATTCTGCTTTTTCCTGTGTATTGTAGCTTGTCAGGAAACTCAAATACCTTAACGTCGTCAGCATAGGGAATAAGAAATGCCTCTAGGTCTCTGTTATTGTATGCGTCTAATTGAGCCTGAGCTAATTGCTCTGACAGTTTTTCGATATCATCTTGACCAACAGCTACTGAAGCTACAGACAATATCAATAGGATAGAAACGATTACCTTATACACGTTTGGTGTCCTCCTTCCAGTGTTGGATTTTTTTCTTTATCTCCTTACTTCTAAGTCCTTCTTTTATGGTTTTGTCCAGTAATTGCAGAAACTCTTCGTTTCCTGCAAATCGAAGAGCAATGATTTGGCTGGTTCTAAGTTTGCGTTCATATTCATGGAAGCTTTTTCCAGTCATTTCAAAATACTGTTGCCTCATTTCCAAGCGAATGATTCTATCTTGATTTTTTATAGCATAGATTCTTGATAATAGCGGTAATAAAACAACAATTACTGCTCCCAAGGTATGAAATAAGGCATGGTTTTGATCCTCGGTTCCCCAAACATTTATTAAGCTATATATACTCCAACCCAAATAAACTAGGGTTAAAGGTGTGATAATGAAGTGATGTAAGGGATAATAACGTGTATGATTTTTGTAATTCTGCATTGTTGGGATTTCGGTTATTTGGCTGTACTATGATATTTGGATGCCAAAATACATATGAATTATGTAATCCAAAACTCATTATCTTAAAATACTGCACAGAATAGTATAATTTTAAAGAATCTTGGTTTGCCTTGTCAGATTCTCTACCTTCGTAAAAAAAAGTGATTTAAAAAAGATGGATTTCAAAAAACTTGACCAAGATTTAACTGCAATAGTCGAAAAAAGAATCGAATTAAGTAAACTTTCCTACGCAGATGAAGCCTATGATGATATAGAAGAGGAGTTACATGATTTAGAAGATGATTTTAATGATGATTATGGTGATGAATTGGAAGAAGCTTTAGATAAAATTTATGCTCAATTGAAGTCTGATAATGAGGTTTTGCTTCCTTCTGCATATTTGGCGAATAGTTATGTACCTATGAAAGCGGACTCAAAAGGGCAAGTAACTTACGAAGTCAAAGGACTGCAAGGAGTTCCTCTGGAGTCAGAGCAATTTGATAAAATGGATGTCCGCTTAGTTTTAGTTCCTAATCCTACACGTTTTGTTCTTCAGATTAATGGCAAATCAATGAAGGACATTTGGGTAGCAAAGTAAATCAAGGTTGAGAAGGGTACTAATGTTTGAAAACTATTCATGAATTCAGCTTCCAAAAACAAGCCTTTTATAGAAATCGACAAGGTTATCCAAAATAAGAATCCAAAGCTGTACAAATGGCTTCCAAGTTTTGTATTGTCCTATATCAAGCGAATTGCGCATGAAAAAGATATTAACCAAGTCATGTACAATATCGGGCATTTGCAAGGCTTTGACTTTGTAAATGCTTTAGTTGGTGAGTTTGGGGTAGCGGTTGAACTTACCGGTGCTGAAAACATTCCTTTGGAAGAACCCGTGATTTTTGCGGCCAATCATCCTTTGGGAGGGATGGATGGAATCGCTTTTATGTATGCCTTGGGAAAGTACAGAACAGATATCCGATTTTTGGTCAATGATATCTTGACCAATATTAAAAACTTTGAGCCTATCTTTATTCCTGTAAATAAACACGGCAGCAATAGCCGCGATGTCAGTCGATTAATAGAAGAAACTTATGCGGGAAATCATGCGGTGTTAGTGTTTCCAGCGGGTTTGGTCTCAAGAAAGCAGGCCCACGGAATTGAAGATTTGGATTGGCACAAAAGCTTTGTAAGCAAAGCAAAACGTTATAATAAGAATATTGTCCCAGTATATATTGAAGGTAAAAATTCCGATTTTTTTTATAACCTTGCAAGGTTCCGTAAGCAAGTCGGAGTTAAAGCAAATGTTGAAATGTTTTACTTAGCAGATGAAATGTTTTCTCAACGTGGTAAAAAAGTTACTATTCATGTAGGAAAACCGATTTCTTACGAGTATTTTGATAAGTCAAAAACAGAGTCATCTTGGGCAGCTGAAATTAAAAAAGTTGTGTATAATTTGGCTCCAAAAGTTTAGTATATGCAAGCAATTATTCCCGCAATTGATAGGAATTTGATTAAAGGAGAGTTGACAGAGGCTAGGTTTCTGAGGTATACCAATAATGGTAACAACCATATCTATTTGGTCGATCATCATAATTCCCCTCATACGGTCCAAGAAATAGGGAGATTACGCGAATTAACCTTTCGAGCAGCCGGTGGTGGGACAGGTTTACCTATTGATTTGGATGAAAATGATACCAATGAAACTTGCTATCAACAGTTGATTACTTGGAATCCTGAAGAAGAGGAAATTGTGGCCGGCTATCGACTGATTTATTGCAAAAATGCTGGTTTTACTGATGATGGGCACTTAGATTTATCAACAGCTCATCTGTTTTCATTTTCTGAAAAATTCATTCAGGAATATATACCCTATACTATCGAACTAGGGCGCTCTTTTGTGCAGCCTAAATTTCAACCAAGTTTGGATAATCGTAAAGGTCTTTTTTCCTTGGATAATTTATGGGATGGTCTTGGGGCAGTGGTTATGCTTCATCCGGATGTAAAATATTTGTTCGGCAAAGTAACCATGTATCCACATTTCAATAGAGAAGCTAGGGATTTATTGCTGTATTTTATGAATCACTATTTTCCGGATACCGAAAAACTCGTACAGCCACATCCAAGTCTACTCCTTGGATATGAAACAGATAAAACGTTATTTGAAGGGATTTTTGATGGATTAGAATATAAAGAGGGTTACAAATTGCTCAATACTCGGGTAAGGGCTTTGGGAGAAAATATTCCTCCTTTGATCAATACTTATATGAACCTTTCTCCATCCATGAAAACTTTTGGAACAGCGTTGAATGATGAATTTGGTGCAGTGGAAGAAACGGGCATTTTGATTACGATCGATGATATCTATGAAAGCAAGAAACAGCGCCACATGGAAACTTTTGAGCGCGATCGACGCTTAGGAAGTAGAGATTAATGCTATGAAAAAAACTGTTATCATTGGTGCAACACCCAATCCGTCCCGGTATGCGTACGTAGTAGCTGAAATGCTTCATGAGCGTAAAATCCCGTTTGTTCCTGTTGGGATTAAATCAGGAACAGTTTTCGGGGAAGAAATACTCAATCTTCGCGAAAAACCCTCTATTACTGATGTGCATACAGTGACACTATACGTTGGTCCTGATAATCAAAAAGAGTGGTACGATTACATAATTTCCTTGAAACCACAGCGGATTGTATTTAATCCAGGAACTGAAAATCCAGAACTCATGAATCTTGCCAAAGCAGCAGGGGTAGATGTTTGGCCTGCATGTAATTTAGTATTGTTGAGCACAGGTCAATTTTGAGGGTTTCCCATCAAAAACTTATCCATGTACCAAATGTGAGGAGCAGATACCAAAGAAATCATTACAAAGAAGATAAAAATAAGGGTATCCGAACTGACTCTATTCGCTAGGAAGAAGATCATAATAGCCATACCAACAAGTGCAATAACCGTGAAAGGCAGTAATTGAAACAAGAATTTTTTGATACGGTTACTTGGCCATTGTTTTTTGAGCACCTCATATTCAACCATCATGCTTGGAAGTGAATGCCAAAAGCCAAAGTAAATAGCAAATCCCAGTAAAAGTGGTAAGTGAGAAAGTAATAGCGCTAGGATTATAATCTCTGGCAGTGATTTTAAGAAACTTCTACCGAAGTTAAATAGGCCACTGATGATGCTTAGAAATCCGGATAGTAACACCGCGTATAACAAATAATCTTGATACCCGTCAATTATAAGTACCGATCCAACAATAGCACTCGTCTGTTCGAAATCAGCCCAGAGAATCAACAGCAAAAAGAATAATCCCGTTAAAAAATAACTGAATTGAAATTTCTTATCTTGAACCTCATTCAAATAATGAGACTGCCCAAAGTGATAAGCTGACATGCTAATGAATAGGAGTAGACCTACTAATGGAAATAGAACCCAAACCAATAAATAAGCGCCCATAATCCCTAAATACTTCCCGACAAACAATAATAGCTCTTTTCCCCGTATAGTTGGGTTGACCAAAAGATGATCAATTGCCCCATGGGATATCCCTACAGTTAACATGACAAGGGTAAAAAATACATAGGAAATCCATTCTTTTTCCTGAAAAAAAAAGAGATAAAGCAATCCAAATGCAATTGCAAAGGTCTTGGATGAAGCTTCAATTTTTTTCATAATGAAGCAGAGATTTGATGAAAATACCGAATTTAAACCGTGCTAAAATCTGTAAATCTTCCCAAAGGCTTGTTTCTTCATGTAAAAAACGAAGCACTTGTTGACCTTGATTTTTCTGAAACATTTGAGCGAATATAGAAGGTAGGCTTTCTGGCCACTTTTTGGCTATATTCAGTAATATATTGTCGTAAAACTCAAACCGGGATTTTCGCATCCAACCCTTGAAGACGTGCTCTTCTTTCACAAGTTGTTGAACTAATGCTTCACTGTGTTTTTGAATATCATAAAAGGTATAACCCGTGGAAGGCTTGATGCATCCGGCAATAGAGCCAATATCAATAATATTTTTGCTAGATGTTTTTCCTTGGATTTTAGTACTCATGGGTATTGCGCCCTGTTCTTGAAATAGAATCTCATACGAACAGGTTAAAGTCGTTGACAAATACGAAACTAGCTTTTCTTTGAGTTTCTCAAGTGTTGTTTCTTGTGTGGTATACAGTGTATATTCTACCAATGCTGTGCTTTCATTGAAAGGAAGAATATAAAAGAATTCATTGGCAGTAAACTTCCCATTTGGAAAATGCATTAATGTTGGAACAGATGGGTCAAAAGCCGTTTGATCTGTTTTGATTTTCCAGCCTAAAAATACTTGTTTTAGTGTATTAGATTCCAATTGTTGGTTTAAAGGAATGCTATTAAATGTTTTTCCACCATAAATGACCATCCCATTTTCTAAATGTACAGCAGTGGATTGATCAACCAAGTTTTCGATAGTATTCACTTTGGCCTGTATAAAAGTTACATTTTCGTGTTTTTCGGCCAGTAACAAAATTTCTTTGTAAAAGTCAGAAGAACGGATATGAAAGTATCGTAACCTGTCCAACTGTTTAACAATTTTATGTTCTCCCACCTGCACTTGAACTGCATCCCAAGCGATTAATTCAGTGGATTTGGGATGAGTTGCTACTGGTTCTTTTGCCCAATAACACCAAGTTCGATCATTCGCTTTTTTGTTAGATTCATCTATGAGTGCAATACGTGCATTTTTAAAAGGACTCTGTAAGAGCTGATAGAGTAAACTCATACCCGCACAGCCAAAACCACAAATGATATAATCGTACCTGGTCATAGTTGGGTGTTGTTCATGTGAAAAGGCTGACAATTGCTGCTGTTTAGAAAAGTATCTAAGATTGCCTTCCGACACTTCATCCAACACTCGGCAATTGCCAGCCTTTAATAAATTAAGCTACTGCTTTTCTGTTTTTCGCAGTTTCTGCTACTGCTACGGAATAGATCACCAATCCAAATCCGATTTTGTTGATAGCATCTGCTAAGTTGTAGAACAAGTCAATGCTGCTTACATCAAATACACCTGATAATAGGTTGCCTGGCAATACCATGTAACCGATTGGATAGATTGACCAACCTAGCGTGATGAAGATTTTCAACAAGAACATCGCTCTTCCCAAGGCAGGGCTATTGGAATCCTTAGCTAGTTTAGCAACATCACCTGCAAATACTTCATACACAATGTATAAGTAACCTACAGTTGAAACCACACCCCAGAAGATATTATTATCTATTCCGGAAGTCTCTCCAATGTAACCAGTTACCAACATCAATAAAGAGGCTAGGATCAGTTTTGTCAAGGTACTACCTTTTGCACCAAACGGCTTGGTTAGCAAGTAGAACTCCACACACATCAACGGAACTGTTAATGTCCAGTCCACATATCTAAATGCCGTTGGACTAGTACCTGTTTCCAAGTAGAAATCACGCATATAGTAATAATGAACTGCTGCGATACCGGTAATCAAACCGGAAACAAGCAAGGAAAGCTTCCACTTTCCATCTACCGAGTTTCTTTCAGCAAAGAAGAATACTGCGGAAGCAAACATAGCCATGTACCCTATGAAGAAGGTAATGGCAACTGGGTCTGAGTTGATGATCTTGTCAAGACCAACCAAATCTGCGGTCAAAATGCTGTTCATAATAAGTTAATTTTGTTTAATTGGTTAATTGTTAAGATTTTATTTGGTGATTCTATGCCAGTAAAAGCTATCAGAATAATTTTTGTTTAACAAATAATACTAAAAGCTAAACAAAGGTATACAAACAGCTAAATTTCAGTTATGTAATGCTCGAAAAAGGTATCATTGAAATTATCGCATTCAATTAAAAATGGGTAAAAAACCAAATAAAATTCTATGGTAGAACACAGCAACCAAACCTTGCAAATGTAGCAATGTGATTACTTGGAATCACTTAAAATAACCCTGTGCCAAATGGTTTTTTTTGCGTATTATTACGGGTTAATTGAAGTAATTGGAAAACCTCTTTTTACATGTTAAAAGAGCATTTTAAAATCATATGAGCGAACAAAATGAAGGCAACCAGAAAGACTATGGAGCTAGTAATATCCAAGTCTTAGAAGGTTTAGAAGCAGTAAGAAAAAGACCCGCCATGTATATTGGCGATGTTGGAATCAAAGGATTACATCATTTAATTTGGGAAGTTGTCGATAACTCCATTGATGAGGCACTTGCAGGTCATTGCGATACCATTTATGTAACGGTCAACGAGGACAATTCCATCACTGTTGAGGACAATGGAAGGGGTATCCCTACGGATATGCACCCTAAAGAAAAAAAATCAGCTTTGGAGGTGGTAATGACCGTCCTACACGCTGGGGGTAAATTTGATAAAGACACCTATAAAGTATCCGGTGGTCTGCATGGAGTAGGGGTTTCCTGTGTAAATGCCTTGTCAACACTTTTAAAAGCTACAGTTCATCGTAATGGAAAAATCTTCGAACAAGAATATTCCATCGGTGTTCCTCAATATCCTGTAAGAGAAATTGGCACTACAGATAAGCGTGGCACTATTATTCAGTTTAAACCTGATTTAAGTATTTTCACCACTGGTGAATATAAATACGAAACTATTGCTACCCGTCTAAGGGAGTTAGCTTTCTTGAATGCCGGTATACATATTCATTTAAAAGATTTGCGTGAGAAAGAGGATGATGGTTCTTTCCGTTCTGATGTATTTTTCTCCGAAGGAGGTTTACAGGAATTTGTTCAATACTTAGATTCCACCCGCGAAAAAATCATCGAACTTCCAATCTACATCGATACGGAAAAGAATGGAGTTCCAGTCCAAGTTGCTTTAAGTTACAATAATTCTTACTCGGAGAATGTGGTTTCCTATGTGAATAATATCAATACACATGAAGGTGGAACACACGTTTCCGGTTTTAGAATGGCCTTGACGAGGACTTTGAAATCCTACGCCGATAAATCAGGCATGTTGGATAAGTTAAAAATAGACATTGCTGGTGATGACTTTAGAGAAGGATTGACTGCGGTTATATCTGTAAAAGTAGCAGAACCACAATTCGAAGGACAGACGAAAACCAAGCTTGGTAACTCTGATGTGCAAACTGCTGTGAATGCTGCTGTTTCAGAGACTTTACAGATTTGGTTGGAAGAACATCCAAAAGAATCCAAAATCATTGTTGGTAAGGTAGTCTTGGCTGCACAAGCAAGACATGCGGCAAGAAAAGCCCGCGAAATGGTGCAGCGTAAAAACGTACTTGGTGGGGGAGGTCTACCTGGAAAGTTGGCCGATTGTGCCAATTCTGATCCAACCGTTTGCGAATTGTACCTAGTAGAGGGTGACTCTGCGGGTGGGTCTGCAAAACAAGGTAGAGACCGTGATTTTCAGGCAATTTTACCATTAAAAGGAAAAATCCTGAATGTGGAAAAAGCGCATGAACACAAGATTTATGATAACGACGAAATCAAAAATATCCTTACGGCTCTTGGAGTAAAGTTTGGTACTGTCAATGATGAGAAGGAATTGGATTTATCCAATCTCCGCTACCATAAAATCATCATCATGACGGATGCTGATATTGACGGTTCGCATATCCGAACTTTGATCTTGACGTTGTTCTTCCGATACATGAAAACACTTATTGAGAAAGGCTATGTGTATATTGCACAGCCACCTTTGTATTTGCTTAAAAAGGGTAAAGATGAGCGTTACTGTTGGACGGAAGAAGAGCGTAAGCGTTTAATGACCGAAATGGCAGGAGAAGGAAAAGAGGAATCTGTTGGAATTCAGCGCTATAAAGGTTTGGGGGAAATGAATCCTGAGCAGCTATGGAGCACCACTATGGATCCGAACACGAGAACCTTAAAACAGGTAACGATTGAGTCAGCAGCAGAGGCTGACCACTTGTTCAGCATGTTGATGGGTGATGAAGTTGCCCCAAGAAGAGACTTCATCGAGCGGAATGCGAAGTACGCCAAGATCGATACATAAGATTTATAAAAAAGGGGCAGTAGCCCCTTTTTTTATTATTTTTTTATTGCTTAAACTTATAAAAATTTTCCTCGTGATAAGGATTGTATGGAAAACGTCATGGAAACTAAAACAATAACCCCTAGAGATAAATTTAACACCATTATCCAAAATTCGGATCTGGTCAGTAGAGACTTGAGTTGGCTAAAATTCAATGAACGCGTGCTTGATCAGTCGAAAAAAGAGTCTCGTTCTATTTTTGAGAAACTTAAGTTTTTGGCCATTACGGCTTCCAACTTGGATGAGTTTTTCATGATTCGGGTAGGTTCACTTTACAACTATTTGGATTATGATAAAGAGCGTGTGGACTATTCCGGTTTGAGGGAAGAGCCATTCAAGATGAAGCTGATGTTGGAATGCCAAAAATTCCATAAAGCCCAACAAGAACATTTTCAAAAGAATTTATTACCAAGCCTTCCAGAATTTGGCTTTATGCTGAGTAATGTGCGGAATCTACAGCCTTCAGAGCAGGAAATAATCCGTAATTACTTTATGAAGGCTGTATATCCCATGTTGACGCCTATGGTGTTTGATGGCTATCGTACCTTCCCAATTCTGATGAACAAGTTGTTGGTATTTGGGGTGGTAACCTTAGCTCCTGGGGACAAAAAAGAAAATCGTAAGCTTTCATTTGTGCAGATTCCTGCTAATATCCCACGATTCTTCGAGGTGGAGCGGGAAGATATGATGATTTATGTTCCAATAGAGGAAGTCATTCGAGAAAATATTATTTCACTTTTCCGCAATGTCAATATTGAGTCCATTAACCTTTTCAGGATTACGAGAAATGGGGATTTTACTCTAGAGGAATCGGAGGATATGGATGCAAACTTTTTGGAAGAAGTTAAAAGAAAGCTGAATGAGCGTAAGACCGGTAGGGTAGTAAGGATAGAAATTGAAGAAGGCTATTCCAAATGGATGATTAACCTCTTGAAGGAACGTTGGAATATTTTGGATGATAGTATTTTCAAGGTGGAGCGAGCTAGTATGATGGATTTCACGGGTTTATGGCAAATGATCGGCAACAGACGCTTTAAAGACAAATTGCCACAAATGCCTTCGCCTGTTCCTCCAGTTTCCTATCCGGAAGATGGTACAGATGATATCTTTCATGTATTAAAAGGTCGGGATATCCTGCTGCATCATCCGTACAACAATATTGATCCAATCTTAGAATTGATCGAAATGGCAGCGGATGACCCAAATGTGATGGCGATCAAAATGACCATCTACCGCTTGGCCAAAGATTCTAGAATTACCAAGGCCTTGCTCCGAGCTGCTGAAAGCGGTAAACATGTGTCCGTACTTTTCGAGGTCAAGGCAAGATTTGATGAGGAAAACAATATCCGAGAGGCGAAGAAACTCCAAAAGGCGGGTTGCTTTGTGATTTATGGAATATCCAACCTGAAAACACATACCAAACTTTTATTGATTGTCAAAAAAGATGAAAATTATGTCAAAAGATACGTACATCTAGGTTCAGGGAATTATAATGAGGATACAGCCCGTTTGTATACAGATATTGGATTATTGACAACAAATGAAACCTTGGCCAATGATGTATCTGAATTCTTCAATGTTATCACAGGTCATTCCATGCCTACAACGTATCAAAATCTAATCACCGCTCCTCGGGATATGCGGAATCAGCTGATTGAATTTATCGAAACTGAAGCAGAAAATGCTAGGAATGGTCTTCCTTCGGGAATTTTCATCAAGGTCAATTCATTGGAAGATTCAGAAATTATTTACGCTCTGTATCGTGCTTCCCAATCAGGAGTTCCTGTGAAGTTAATCATTCGAGGAATTTGCTGTTTAAGACCCGGAAGAAAAGGCCTCAGTGAAAATATTGAGGTTTTATCTATCGTAGGGGATTTCTTGGAACACTCTAGAATCTATCATTTCCATAATAATGGAACTACCAGAACCTATGCTGGAAGTGCAGATATGATGGTGCGTAGCTTTGATAAGCGATTGGAGTCACTCTTTAGAATTGAGGACCCTTTATTGGAAAAACAGCTGATGAATATTTTGGCATTCAACCTGAAGGATAATGTTAACTCATATATTATGCAGGAGGATGGAACCTATGTGCCCAAGCAGCCTAAGGAAGGTGAAGCAATCTTCAATATCCACCAAGAGTTTTTTAACCTCAAACTCGATGATGTTAAAAATGTCAAACTAGTAGATGTTTCCGTGGCATAGAAACCTTAAAAAATGCTTTTAAAAATTCTCCTGATAAGCTGTTAAATTCTCGAGACAGAACTCAATCGCTTATCAGGATTTTTTATTTGATTATAGATTTTTGAGCATTCAATTTCTTTAGGTTTTTTTCGTATAATACTTGCATTAAACCATCTTTCAATCCCACATCAGGAACCAGCATTTTGGAAGATGCAGCAGCCTTCATTGCGCTCAGATAAATGGTAGAAGCAGGGATGATGACGTCCGCTCGGTCATGATTTAAGTTCAGTTTATTTACACGCTCTTCGTAAGAAAAAGAGGCCAAATATTGCTGAATCTCTTCAATCTTTTTGATGGTCAAAAATTCTTTATTCTTCCGTGGATTGGAAAGTTCAAAAATCTTGGCAATGTTTCCACCTGTACCAATAGATACAACTTTATCTTTTGGTTGGATATGTTCATGAATAAAATCCTTCATGTGTTTCCAGGTAGATGGGTGTACAATATCTTCCATGGCTCGAACAGAGCCTATTTTAAAGGATTTGGCGGCTACTTTTTGCTTGTTTTTGTAAATGTTTAATTCCGTACTACCACCCCCCACATCAATATGTAAATAGGCCTGCTCATCAAGGTAACTTTTTAAAGCCAAATTAATCATTTCAGCCTCTTGATTTCCATCGATAATATGGATTTTGAGCCCGATATCTTCCTTGACTTCATGAGCGATATCTCTTCCATTTTCTGATTCCCGCATCGCAGAGGTAGCACAGACCATGTAATCATCTACCTCATACAGGTCAATCAGTAACTTGAAGGCTTTCATCAATTTGACAAATTTCCTTCGATTGGTGTCACTGATTCTTTTGGTATGAAATACATCAATTCCCAGACGTAGGGGAAAACGTAGGTATTCAAGCTTTTTAAAGTTGATTTGTCCTTCAAATTGGGTAACGTTGGTGATTTGGAGCCGGATGGCATTGGACCCAATATCTACAGCAGCAAGTCTCAAATAGGTTTTTGGTTGGTGAATGATTGTTTAATCTACTAATTTAATCGAATAAATGGAAATTTTGAGGCATAAATGCGCTCATTTACTATCTATGCTTTTTCCGCTTTAAACTTTCTCAAAGAAAAAACAATGCTCAAAAAGAGTACAATCCCTACCACGGCCAATGATATTGGGGAAGGCACATGATAAATAGCTGAAAGAATCATTTTTAAACCGATAAAGCTCAGAATGAATGCCAATCCATATTTCAGGTAGTGGAACATTTCAAACGTATTGGCCAGTAAAAAATATAAGGCCCTTAAGCCCAAAATGGCAAAAATATTTGAAGTATATAGAATGATCGGATCATCAGAAATGGCGAAAATAGCGGGAATAGAATCTACTGCAAATAACAAATCAGTAAACTCCACTACTGCCACGACTACCAATAATTGGGTAGCCATGCGTTTCCCATTGATTTTTACAAAGAAATTTCCTCCATGATACTTGGGGTCTACCCGGAATAACTGATGAATCAATCGGGTGCCTAGTGATTTGGAAAAATCCTTTTGTTCATCTTCCTCCTCAACCTTAAAAGATTTAATTCCTGCAATTAGCAAGAAAATCCCAAAGAGCGTCATGACTACATTCAGATTCACTTCTAATGACCCAAGAAAAAAGGTGGGTAAATAGGTTAAGCTGATGATTTTTACACCGGCAAAGATGAAAATCGCACGCATGACAATTGCACCTAAAATCCCGTAAAACAAAACCTTATGATGGTATTTATCAGGAACTTTGAAGTAGCGGAATATCAGGATAAATACAAAAAGGTTATCTACCGACAAGGCCTTTTCAATCAAAAAAGCGGAATAATATTGAGTGGCTTTTTCCCCTCCAAAATCGAGGTAGACATAAACTCCAAATAAAAGACCAATGCTGATCCATACCACAGACCAATTGAAGGCTTCCTTAGTGGAAACCTTGTGGTCTTCTTTGTTAAACACATAAAGATCAAGTCCTAGTAAGGCTATGATAACCAAACCAAAACCAATCAGCACATAACCTTCTTCTTGTAGGTAATTCAAGTGGGTGTGAATTAGGATGAAAACTGCTGCAAATTTGAGCTATTTTATCGATAATTCACTATGCTCACATTTTTTGATAATAATGTTTTTTCAGTTTTCGCTTGACCCTGTAATAGGTGAAAAAACCTAGGATAAACATCCCTATGCTCAATCCAAAAGAAACATATCCCAACTCTCTTACATGGTCTAGAGCCTGCACTTCAAATAAGGCAGTTCCAGAAACCAAAAAATACAAGGCAGTTCGGATATAGGATAATAAGGTTCTGTCATTGGCTAGGTAGGTCCGCTGACGGGCCAAATAATCCCGTACAATCAATTCTTCGTCAGTAAAGTTTTCTTTTGACATAATTCTAGTTGTTTTGCTGCAAACTTACGTATTTTTGAAGGCATAAAAGGTGATATTGATTACCTTTTAAGGATTTACTCAGGAGATAGTACGCATGGATAGACCACATTTTGACGATATTTTTATGGAATTGGCAGTGAATTTGGCCAAGCGTTCACACTGCATCAAAAAACATGTAGGGGCAGTTTTGACCAAAGAAACACGGATTATTTCTATTGGATACAATGGTCCACCTGCAGGTACTCATAACTGTGATGTTGAATTTCCCGATACAGGATGCGCACGGGATAGTAAGGGAAGTTGTACCTTAGCGATTCATGCTGAGCAGAATGCGATTTTATATGCGGTAAAAAATAATGCTTCTGTGGATGGCTCTACATTGTATGTAACACTGGCACCTTGTTTGGCTTGTGCCCGAATTATCTACAGTATGGGGATTGTTAAGGTGATTTACCTCTATTCCTACGCTGAATACAAAGGGTTACCAACAGATGAGGGCATTGATTTCTTAAGCAAATTTGGTGTAGAGGTGGTGAAATATTCAAAAACCATTGCCTTTGAAGATCCATTGATTTAAATAAAATTTACCTCTGGGTGTAGCATAATCCCGAATTTTCCGAAAACCGATGCTTGGATGTCCTTGCTGAGTTGAACGATTGCTTTGCCTTCTCCACCACCAAAATTCACCAAAACCAAAGGCTGATCCTTGTGAACCCCAATAGGGCCGAATACTTTCCCTTTCCAACCACATTGCTGAATCAACCAAGCAGCAGGAATTTTCACCCCTTGCTCAGTAGGAAAGGAAGGGATATCAGGATAAGACTTTTGTAACTGCTGAAATTGATGGCTGTATATCGTAGGATTTTTAAAAAAGCTTCCCGCATTTCCAATCACTTTAGGATCTGGCAATTTAGAAGAGCGAATTTCAATTACTGCATTACTAATATCCTGTATTGTAGGTGTTTTAATACCTTTTGTTTCAAGTGTAGCTTGAATAGCTCCATAGGAGGTATGGAGTGGATGATTTTGCTTGGTTAATTTAAACTGAACCGATAAAATGATGTATTTATCCTTATGGGTATTTTTAAAAATGCTTTCTCTATATCCAAACTGACAAGCTTCCGAATCGAAGACTTCCACAGTTAACGATTCGCGATTAAGCGCTTGTAACGAAATGAAGCTGTCTTTAATTTCTACTCCGTAGGCACCGATATTTTGCATGGGCGAGGCACCGACGGTTCCAGGGATAAGGGACAAATTCTCCAGTCCACCCCAATTATTTTCCAAGCAGTGCATGACAAATGCATGCCAATTTTCGCCGGCACCAGCTTCTACCCACACATGATTCTCATCTTCTTGTAATATCTCGATGCCCCTTAATTGATTGAACAATACCAAGCCGTCCCAATCTGCTGTCAATAAAATATTACTACCACCTCCAAGTATGAGTACATTCAGGGCATGTGTTTTTGCGTAATGAAGTCCATTTCTCAATTCTTCCAAAGTATTTACCACATAAAAAAAACGTGCTTTTTTATCGATTCCAAAGGTATTGTAGGGTTGTAGAGAAATGTTTTCTTGTATATTCATGCTGGAAAATTTACTCATGCGAATTAAGCAAGAATTTGACCAAAATCCGAAACCTAAGTAAAGACTGTATGAAAGAAATGGTAATCAATGGGGTAAAAATCAGGCCCGGCCAAAGCATTCAAATAGATATTGCCATCGCACGACTGCCAACGCATACCTTGATTGATTTACCTATTTTCATCCATCGTGCCAAAGAGGACGGTCCTACGGTATTGATTTCAGGAGGAGTTCATGGGGACGAAATCAATGGGATTGTCGCTGTCAAAAAGTTTTTGGAAGAGCCTGACTTGGAACTTATCAAAGGAACTGTGATTTTCATTCCTTTGGTGAATGTTTACGGGTTTTTGAGTAATTCACGTACTTTTCCAGATGGAAGGGACTTAAATAGAAGCTTCCCCGGAAGTAAAAAGGGGAGTTTGGCATCTCAAATCGCCTATATCTTAACCAATGAAATCATTCCGTTGATTGATTATGGAATAGATTTTCATACAGGTGGAAGAATGTTGTCAAATTATCCCCAAATCAGAGTTGATTATAAGGATAAAATGGGCTTTGAATTGGCTAAGGCCTTTGGTACACACTTTATCCTCAATTCAGCACATATTGATAAATCCTTCCGAAAAGAAGCTTACAAGCGTAGAAAGTCGATTATGGTATATGAGGGAGGGGAATCCATGAGACTTGATGCTTATGCAGTAGAAGAAGCAGTCAACGGAAGTAAGCGCCTATTGGCTCATTTAGGGATGATAGCAAGCAATGGACTTGAAAGTAAAAATACTATTGTACTTTCAGACAGTTCCTGGACAAGAGCCAAAGTATCAGGGATTTTTACCTCATCTGTTGAATTGGGGAATGAAGTAAAAAAGGGTCAGATATTGGCTAAAATATCAGACCCTTTTGGGAAAGTTCGTGTGCCTATCAAGGCAAGTTTCAATGGTTATATCGTAGGCTTAAACAATAATCCCGTAGTGAACGCAGGCGATGCACTAGTTCACATTGGCAGAATTTAGCCTGCTATTAGATATTTTCAACAAAGTTGGGCAAGAAGAATCTACCATTGGTGATTTGGATGGTTCTTCGCTGATTCAATGGCCTATCATCTTCCATATCAACTAAAACGCCATCAAATACACCCGTTGTGCCTTCAGCAGAGAAGTCTACTAAACGAATGGAAGCATTTTCGGGTGTTCCAGGATTTAATGATTCCAAATTTAATGCACCCCATGCTTTACCATTTTCATCTAGGTAAAAGAATGCAATAGATGGGGAGGTAACGCTATTGACTACTATGGGTACCTGCATTTGATAAGTAAATCCTAGCTCCAATCGTTCGATTGTTCTCAAGGCGATTACTATTGCATTTCTCTCAGTATTATTTCCTGTGACCATAGTCCATGTAGTGAGTCGAATATTGTTCTGACTATCATCAATGAACACAATATTAGCATCACGATTCGCACGGTGATTTTTTTCTACGCCATCTACGCTAAAGCTGTAGAAGTAATCCGGCCGATCGTCTTCACGGTCGCAAGCAGAGTTGAATAAAAGGATGATTCCAAGAAATAGGAGGGGTAAATAATTTTTCATAAGCGTACTCTTCATAGATTAGGTCTTTATTTGTTTCAATAGACCCCTCGCAAAAATATTCTATTTTTTTGCAACTAGCACACTTAACAACTAATAAAGTTGAAGGGAAACAAAAAAAATGACACCTTGAATAAGGTGCCATTTCTTCATAATGTAGTGTAAGCTTTTAGCTGAAATAGCTTTTCAACTTGTTGATTCTTCCTTCCAAGGATGCTTCTACTGTTTCATAGGCCTCCCTATTTTCCACAGGAGCATTTACAGAGAAATAATACTTGATTTTTGGTTCGGTACCGGATGGTCTTGCAGAAATTTTGCTTCCATCTTCTAAGTAAAACTGAATTACATTGGATTTATCCATTTTCAATTCCGTTTCGGTTCCGTTGACTGTATCGAATATTTTACTTTCCTTGACATCCACAACTTTTACTACAGGAATACCTGCCATCTCCGTAGGTCTATTGGTTCGGAAGCCAGCCATCAACGCTTGGATTTGTTCGGCACCGTCTTTTCCTTTCTTGGTCACGGAAATCAACGATTCCTTGTAGAAACCAAATTTGGTATAAATCTCAGCCAATACATCTCTTACAGACATTCCTTTGGATTTGTAATAGGCGACAATTTCAGCGACCATCGCACAGGCAGAAACGCCATCCTTATCACGTACAAAATCACCTACTAAGTACCCATAGCTTTCTTCACCACCACCAATATAGGTTGCTTTTCCCTCTAAGTTTCGAATAACTTCTGCAATATTTTTGAATCCTGTCAATACAGAATAGCAGGTAACTCCAAAGCCTTTACAGATTTCGTCAATAAGTTCGGTAGTTACAATGGTGTTGACCAGGAACTGATTTCCATCCAATTTTCCTTGCTCTTTCCACTTGCTCAACAGATAATATGTCAATAAAGAACCTGTTTGGTTACCATTTAATAACTCATAACCTCCTTTTCCATCAGGTACGCAAGCTGCATAGCGGTCACCATCTGGGTCACAGGCCAACACCAACTCAGCCCCAACTTCTTTACCCAAAGCTAATGCCATGGTCAAGGCTTCTGCTTCTTCAGGATTTGGATAGATTACGGTAGGGAAGGTACCATCGGGTTCGGCCTGTTCTTTGACCACATGCACATTTTCAAAACCAAATGCCTTTAAAGCAGCAGGCACCATTTTACCCGAAGCTCCGTGGATCGGAGAGAATACAATAGGCATAGATTTATTAGCCTGTATAGCATCTGAAGATAGACTTAATCCCTGAACTAGATTCAAATAAATTGCATCAAAGTCAGACTCTATATATTCTAACAATGCATCATTTTTATTCCAATTCACATCGTCTACAGATGTAATTTTCTGTACCTCAGCGATGATGTTTTTATCATGAGGAGCGACTACTTGCCCTCCATCGTTCCAATAGGCCTTGTAGCCATTGTATTCTTTTGGGTTGTGGGAAGCAGTGACCATTACACCACTTTTGCAGCTAAAATGACGGATAGCAAAAGAAAGCATGGGAGTAGGACGCATTTCACGGAAGTACTTCACTCGAATACCATTGGCAGTGAAAACATTGGCAGTAGTTTCCGCAAAAAGCGTATTGTTGATACGGCAGTCATGGGTGATTGCAACAGCAATATCCTCTCCTGGAAAGCTTTTTAAGAGGTAATTCGCAAGGCCTTGGGTAGCCATAGCAACGGTGTACACATTCATGCGGTTAGAGCCCACACCCATAATGCCTCTCAAACCTCCCGTACCAAACTCAAGTTCGGTGTAAAAGGAATCGACTAACTCAGTCGGGTCTTCGGACGCTAGCAAGGAACTGATTTGTGCCTTACTGTTTTCGTCAATGTTGCTATTCAGCCAAGATTCGGCTTTTGCGATGATCTTTGGATCTACTGTTGTCATTGTTTAGAAAAAGTTTTTGGTTGAAGTTTCTAAATTATACAATTTGATTAAATATTGCCACGTCAAGAAGAGAATATGCAGTTTCTTACCAAAGAATTTAAAAAGGATATCCAATTCCTATGTTGAATACGGCATTGCTTCTTCCCAATCGGGAAGTAAAAAACTCATTCAAGACAAATCGCTGCCCAATTTCTCTTGCTGGGTCTATAGCTTTGATACCCAAATCCAAACGCAGGACTAAAAAGTCAAAATCCATACGAAGCCCCAGTCCTGTACCTACGGCCAATTCCCTGTAGAATCTATTTAACTCAAAATTTGCCCCAGGTCGGGTAGGGTCCTCCAAAAAGGTCCATGAGTTACCGATATCCACAAAAAAAGCTCCGTCAAAGTACCCATAAATCTTTGAACGTAATTCAAACATACCTTCGAATAGGATATCTCCTGGTTGCTCAAATCGGTAATCAAACAAGCCATTTTCTAAGAGGGGAGGAGTAAAAGAACCTGGCCCCAACCGTCGTGGCTGCCATGCACGGATACCTGTACTACCACCTGCAAAGAAATATTTTTCGTAAGGCAATATTCCATTACTGACACCATATGGCCTAGCCAAACCCAAATTAAGTCGGTAAGCAAATGTTTGTTCTCTTGTCAGAGGAATATATCTTCTGAAATCTGCCTGAAACTTCAAAAATTGGAAATAGGCCAAATTCCTTTCCTCCACAAAACTATTATTAACCAAATTCAAGGTGGAACCGCCGCTTTCTGCAAATAGCCGTAATAAAGAGGCTTTGTTCCGCTGAAAAGCGCCGTATTGATTAAAATTAATGATTACCTGTCCCGAAATACTCGACACATAGGATGGGAGGAAAGAATTGATCAGGTTATTTCCCTGATTTTGTAAATTTTCCAGTATTTCCCGGAAATCATTGCTGAGATTAGAACGGATAAAGTTGGCATCCAGCACATTGAAGGTATATTGCTGCCGTAGGTTACGTGTATTCCAATTATAACTCAAGACTCCATTTACACTTTCCCGAATGTACTCAGGTCGGTCCACATAATTATAACCAATCAGCGTTCGTGTTCTTGGGTTGAATCTACCATATTTATCAAGGGAATTACTGGAAAATGGAAATAGAAATTGAGGAAAAATGATGGATGCAGAGGTATTCAGTTCTCGGCTTCGGAAAACCCCGCCTTCTCCGGTTGCAGAAACCACCCCTTCCAAACCAGCGCGGAAGAAAAACTCAAATATTTCGGCACCCCTGAAAAGGTTTCTGTTTCTCAGGGAATGTGAAAAGAACGGTCCCGGTACCTGTTCGGTGATACTTGCTCCCAATTGATTGGTAATTTGATACTTTTGGTTAGGTTGGGTGAAAATTCTGGGTCTTAAAACATCCCCTAAAGTATCAAATGCAATATTAACAAACCGAAATAAGTCTAAGTTGGCCAACTGCCGCTGTGTTTCGATCACATTGGTTTTATTGTACAAATCCCCTTTGTTTAGAAAGATACGGGAGGAGATAATTTTTTCAGAGTATTTATCATCATACAATTCAAAATTCACATCCCGATACTTGGTACGCTGAGTGTTTCTAAACAAGACATTTTCAGGAGCATCCAAGGAAAAGTAAATGGAGTCGAGCACAAAAACCTGATGCTTGTCTGCATAAATTGGCTTGCGGATGATTTGCTCAATATTGACCACATGAGAAACGGTGTCCTTATACACATTGTATTCAATGTAAGAGCGGGTAAACGTATAAAAACCATTGTCTTTTAATAAATCTTCTACCCGCTGACGTTCTTTGGTCAGATTGCTTTGTGCGTAGGAGGTTCCAGATGTGATAAAGGAATTTTGGTTTCTAGCCGTTAATAACCTGTAAATGTCTTCATTGTCTGATCGTGTGTAAAAGGAGTCAATTTTGTAGACTGCATTTTCTGAAATTAAATAGTCTACAACAGCTTTTTTCCCCTGTTTACGGACAATAAAATCAGTTTGTGCATCAAAAAAACCATTGTTTTGAAGATAATATAGCATTTGCCTGCTTGATTCAGCCGTGGTCATGGAATCGTAGACAACGCGTGGATTACCCGTCCGCATAAAGAAATTTCCATAGCTGAGCTTTTTCTCCAAAGATGCAAGGTTGTTGTTGATTTTGATAAATCGGCGTTGTTCCTTCCTGTCCCAAACAACAGTATCTCTTTTGGCCAAAAGAGTTCTGCGTTCTTGCTGAAAGTTATCCCGCCGGATTTCATGCTTGGCACTATCAAATATGGATAAGCCAAAATTATAAATAGAAACTCCTGCGGAAGTACCCAACAAAGGAATCGTGGTATTCGGTTGTTGCCTGATGAGGTTATTAAGCGCTCCTTTGTCTGCTTCATTGATGCCTTTAACATTCGTTTTTGTAAGCAAATATTCCCCTTCCTTGAGTCCACGTGTCAATGAACAGGAAGAAAATAAAAGTACAAGCAAGAGAAAGTTTATATATTTGGCTTTGATCACAACGAGGCAATTACCGAATGCTCAGCAAAAATACGCTTAAGTTTATTAAATCCTTACACCAAAAAAAATTCCGCAAACAGGAGCAGTCTTTTTTTGTGGAAGGTAGCAAAAATGTCACAGAATTGTTGCTTTCAGATTACGAAATCAGCCATTTACTGGTCACGGAGAAATTTGAAGGCGACTATGATAGATTACTGAGACAATCCAATGCTCAAGTGATTCCTGTAAAGAATCAGGAATTGGTTGCAGCAGGAACTTTTCAAAGCAATGATGCTGCCTTAGCTGTCGCCAAAGTCAAGACTAATCAAGCCTTCGGGATAGATGCGAATGAATGGGCAATTGCTTTGGACGATGTTCGTGATCCTGGGAATCTGGGAACGATTATTCGCATCGCAGATTGGTATGGAATCAAAAAAATCCTTTTATCAGAAGAATCCGCTGACTTCTACAACCCTAAAGTGCTGAATGCAAGCATGGGATCATTTACACGGGTGCAGGTACATTATTGTGATATGACAAGCTATTTGCAATCGTTAAAACTGCCTGTCTATGGAGCTTTTTTGGATGGTAGTTCTATATATGAAGCAAGTCTTCCTGAAGCAGGCATTCTGTTGATGGGTAATGAATCTCAGGGGATCTCAAAAGCGGTAGAAAAGTTTGTTACGAATAAGATTAAAATCCCAGCCTTTGGCAAGGCTGAGTCCTTAAATGTTGCCATAGCCACCGCTGTGTGTTGCGATAACATCCGAAGACAACAAGTTCCCAATCAACGCTAATCGAAGGAAAAGGAATGTCCAAAATCAGAAATACACTTACCAAAGTCGGTATCAATAATTTTTTCTTTTTGCTGGTAGGAATGATTATACTAGCAAAGTTCTTTCCACAATGGGGGACAAGTAATGGACCATTGCCATTGAAGGAAATTACCGCAGTCGGTATATCAGTGATATTCTTCTTTTATGGGGTCAAACTCAGTCCTCAAAAGCTTATGGAAGGTCTTAAAAACTGGAAGTTACATATCCTTATTCAGGCAACCACATTCCTGATTTTCCCTGTGTTTATTTTGCTATTGTATCAAATTTTCGGAGATGATAGTAATTATTTTTGGCTGGGAACTTTTTATTTAGCAGCTTTACCTTCAACAGTTTCTTCATCCGTGGTGATGGTATCCATAGCAGGAGGAAATCTTCCGGCTGCCATTTTCAATGCCAGCATTTCTAGCATGGTAGGAATTTTCATTACGCCTGTCTGGATGGATGTGATGCTTCCTGAAACGGCTGTAGCTTTTGACTTGACGGATACCTTTATCAAATTGAGTTTACAGGTTTTATTCCCTGTCATCATTGGTTTGTTTATGCATCAATACTTGATTGGTTTTGTCAATAAATTTTCCCAAGCCTTAAAAAACTTTGATCAGGGAATTATATTGTTGATCATTTTTACTGCTTTTGCTGAGTCATTTGCCGAGAAAATGTTTGACGGCCACAGTGCGGCAACTATCATAGGACTGGGAGGATTGATGTTACTATTGTTTATATTGATGGCTTTGGCTATGTGGGGCTTATCCTATGCTTTGAAGTTTTCCCGAGAAGATACCATCACTGTGGTATTCTGTGGAAGTAAAAAATCCTTGGTTCAGGGAGCTGTCATGGGTAGAGTCATGTTTCCTGACCCCGTGATGTTCGGTCTGATTTTGCTTCCGCTGATGATTTATCATGCTTTGCAATTGATGGCTGGTTCGGCATTAGCGCAGAAGTTGAGATTAGAGTAGGACAAAAGTACCAAGTACTATGTACAAAGTACCAAGTACTAAGTACCAAGTAGGGAGCTGTTCGAGATTTGAAATCTCGAACAAGAGATCATGAGGATTTATAATCCTCTAGGGGGATTGAGTAATGAAAGAGAGGAAAAATGTTGAATGATGAACGCCAAACGCCGAATTTCGAATGTTTTTAGAGTAGTAAATAGGATTATAGAAAATCAACAAGCAAAACCATTTATTAACTACTGAGTNTCAGCCTCCAAGAACGAGCTATTCAAGATTTGCAATCTTGTACAATAGATAATGAGGATTTGTAATCCTCTAGGGAGATTGAATAAGGAAAGAGAGAAAAAATGTCGAATGATGAACGTCAAACGCCGAATTTCGAATGTTTTTAGGGTAGTAAATTGTATTATAGAAAATCAACAAGTAAAACCATTTATTAACTACTGAGTCAAGCCATGGACCGTGGACAGTTAGCAGTGAAACTCTTAATGCAGGCTTCGACTCCGCTCAGCCTCCAAGAACGAGCTATTCAAGATTTGCAATCTTGTACAATAGATAATGAGGATTTGTAATCCTCTAGGGAGATTGAATAAGGAAAGAGAGAAAAAATGTCGAATGATGAACGTCAAACGCCGAATTTCGAATGTTTTTAGAGTAGTAAATTGGATTATAGAAAATCAACAAGTAAAACCATTTATTAACTACTGAGCCAAGCCATGGACCGTGGACAGTCAGCAGTGAAACTCTTAATGCAGGCTTCGACTCCGCTCAGCCTCCAAGAACGAGCTGTTCAAGATTTGCAATCTTGTACAATAGGTAATGAGGATTTGTAATCCTCTAGGGGGATTGAGTAATGAAAGAGAGGAAAAATGTTGAATGATGAACGCCAAACGC